>NZ_JACBZM010000001.1:0-1490833 GCF_013408525.1 Nocardioides aromaticivorans | reverse complement strand
CGGCCACCAGCAGGTTGAGGATCCGGTACACCGTCGCGGGCGGCATCGAGAGGCGCGCCGCGATCTGCTTGGCCGTCACGCCGCTGCCGGACAGGGCGACCGCCTCGAGCACGGCCAGCGCGTTCTGGATGGCCTTGGGCTGGCGTCCGCTGATCGGGGAGCTGTCAACCACGCCCGCCTCCTCGCCACACCGTCCGGCGCCGGGTCAGCAGGTCGGCCTCGGTGGTCTCGTCGTACAGGCCGAGGGTGGCGAGCCGGACGCCGCGTGCCCGCAGCCGCAGCAGCGTCAGCACGAGCGCCGTCGCGAGCAGGGCGAGGTAGACGACCGCCGGACGGCTGAACCGGCCGGGGTCGAGGGCGGTGCCGGCGACCACGATGCCGGCCATGACGGTGGCGGTCAGCGCGGGGACGAGCCACCCGGCCCGGGGCAGCTCGCCGATCCGGTGGAGGAACACGGGGGCGGCGACGACGCAGAAGGCGTAGGCGACGACGTACCCCTGGGCGGAGAGCGAGAGCAGCCACACGAAGACGTCGTCCGGGGCGGCGCCGAGGGCGGTGGTCGCGGCGACGGAGCCCCCGACGAGCGCGCTGGCCAGCACGAGGGTCAGGGCGGGGGTCCGCCAGCGGCGGTGGGTGCGTCCGAGGGGCGCCGGCAGGACGCCCTCACGGGCCATCGTGAACAGCGTGCGGGTCAGGGCGGTCGTCGAGCCGCAGGCGCACGCGAACCAGGAGCCCAGCACGCCCAGGTGCAGCAGCGCCTCGGCGAGCCGTGGCCCGGCCCCACCACCCCCGGACAGGTCCCAGGCCAGCCCCGAGCCGCGCGTGCCGACGAAGCCGTCGCGGGTCACGAGCAGCGCGGCGCCGGCGAAGAGCAGGCCGGCGACCACGGGCGTCCACCGCACCGCCCTGGGTACGGCGCTGAACGGACGGCGGGTCTCGCTGCTGAGGGTCGTCGCCGACTCGAACCCGACGAAGGCGACCAGCGCCAGGAGCAGCACGAGGCCCCAGTGGCCGTCCGGGACCGAGCTCCCGAGACCGGCGTCGATGCGCAGGTCGGTCCAGCCCGCGACGCCGAGCACGACCACCACCGTCGAGATCGCGAGCGCCTCGACCACGAGCACCGCGCCGGCCGACAGGCGCACGCCACGGACCATCACCGCGCCCGCGGCCGCGGCCAGCGCGAGCGAGGCCAGCGGACGGGCCGCGCCGGATCCGGACGGGTCGATGCCGAGGTCGTCGAGGAGGGCGAGCAGGAACTCGGTGGCGCCCAGGACGCTGGCGGCCGCTGCGCCGGCGTACCCGATCACCAGCGAGAGCCCGGCGACCAGGCCGGCGCGCGGACCGAGGCCCTTGACGGTGTAGCTGTAGAGCCCGCCGGGCGCGACCATCCGCGTCGCGAAGGAGTTCACGCAGCCGGCGACCGCGACCATGAGCGCCGCGACGGCGAGGAAGACGACCGGCGTCAGGCTGCCGGCGGTCGGGTGGGCGAGCAGGGGCAGCGTCACCATCACCGCCGACGGTGCGACCGCGGCGACCGACTGGGCCAGGACCTGGGGGAAGGCGAGGGTCCGGCGCGAGAGCCCGCCGACAGGCGAGGACGGCCGCAGCCGCGCCGCGACCGGGTCACCCTCGAGAGTCCGGCCGGAGCCGGTGTCCGCACCGTCCATCGAGGCCGACGCTAGCGCCTGACGGGCCTCCCGTCGCTACGTCGGTGTGAACCCGGTGTGGGGTCCGAATGAGAATCCGCGACCGCGCGGACGGGGTCGAATGAGAACGACCCGCGGGGGTCCCGCGCGGCCGAGTGAGAAGCCCGTCCGCCCGGTCATCCCGTTCGCCCGACGCTGTCCAGTTTCTGAACAGCGCGGCCCCCGGGACGGCGCACAGTGAGCTGCATCACGCCCGGAACGACCCGTCTCCGTTCCCATCCGCGGTGCGGAGACCTTCACCCGGCGGAGACCGGACGGAGACGTCCGCCGCCGAGCGTGGAGGCGCCGATCCCGGCCCGTCCCGACAAGGAGCACCGATGTCCACCACCCCGTCCGCCGGTCACCACCGGCTCTCCGGCAGCCTCGGCGTCGGCGCGATCGTCTTCATGGTCGTCGCCGCAGCCGCCCCGCTGACCGTCGTCGCCGGCACCGTCCCGATCGGCATCGCCGCGGGCAACGGTGCGGCCTTCCCCGCGTCGTACGTCGTCTGCACGGTCGTGCTGCTCTTCTTCGCGGTCGGCTTCACGACCATGGCCCGGCACGTCGACGCCGGCGGCGCCTTCTCGACGTACGTCGCCCGGGGGCTCGGCCGCCCGGCCGGGGTCGGCTCCGCCTTCCTCGCGCTCGTCTCGTACGCCGCCGTGCAGCTGGCCGTCTACGGCTTCATCGGCAGCGCCATCGACGTCCTGGTCACCGACCACGGAGGGCCGGACCTGCCGTGGGGGGTGTGGAGCGTCGCGGTGATGGTCGTCGTCGCGCTGCTCGGCTACCGCCACATCGAGCTCTCGGGCCGGGTCCTCGGCGTGCTGCTCGTCGCCGAGGTCGCCGTCGTGATGGTCCTCAACGTCGTGGTGGTCGTCCGCGGCGGCGGCGACGAGGGGCTGGCCAGCACCGCCCTCGACCCGTCGGCATTCACCTCCGGCGCCCCGGGGATCGCGCTGATCTTCGCCGTCGCCGGCTACATCGGCTTCGAGGCCACCGCCATCTTCCGCAACGAGGCGCGCGACCCCGACCGGACGATCCCCCGGGCGACGTACGCGGCGCTCCTGCTGATCGGCGGCTTCTACGCCCTGTCCGCCTGGGCGCTGGTCTCGTGGTGGGGCGACGAGGGCGCCGTGGCCCGCGCGGTCGCCGACCCGGGCACGATGCTCGGCGAGACCGCCACGACGGTGCTCGGCGGCTTCGGCGGCGACGTCGTCGAGGTGCTGCTCGTGACCAGCGTGTTCGCGGCGATCCTCGCCTTCCACAACGTCATCTCGCGCTACCTCCACACGCTCGGCGACCCCGCTTCCGAGGTCGCGGTGCTGCCGGCGGCGCTCGGCCGCGCCCACGAGCACCACGGCTCGCCGCACGTCGCGTCCCTGACCACGTCGGTCGTCGGTGCGGTCCTGCTGGCGCTCTGCCTGGCCTTCCAGCTCGACCCGGTGCTCGAGGTGTTCACCTGGTTCGCGGCCGTGTCCGTCGTCGGCCTGATCGCGCTGATGCTGCTCACCTCGGTCGCGGTGGTGGCCTACTTCCGTCGCCACCCGGGTCTCGCCACGCCCTGGCAGGCCGTCATCGCCCCGGCCGTCGCCATCTGCGGGCTCGCCGCCTTCGCCTGGATGACGGTCGACAACCTGGCCCTGCTCGTCGGCGGCTCGGCGACGGTCGCCACCTGCTTCAAGGCGCTCCTCATCGGCGCCTTCGCCGCCGGCCTCCTGCTCTCCCTGGCGGTACGACGCCAGGCCGTCCCCGACCCGGTCCCTGCCCCCGCGCAGCCCTGACCGGCCCGACCCCGCCCTCCACCACCCATCCCGACACGAGGAGACCACCATGACCGCCACCCCGACCCGCCCGGCCGCCACCGCGCCGCCCACCGCGCCGCTCACCGCGCACCCCCTGTCCCTGCTGACCGCGGAGGAGGTGAGCGCCAACCGTGAGGTCGTCGACGCCGCGGGCCTGCTCGGGCCGGACACCCGCTTCGTCTACGTCGGCCTGCTCGAGGCGCCCAAGGCCGAGCTGCTGGCCCACGCCGAGGGCGACCCGTTCCGTCGTACCGTCGCCAGCATCCTCGTGGACCGCGCCTCCGGCGCCGCGACGAGCGTCGTGGTCGACGTGAGCGCGGGTGCCGTCGAGTCGACGCGCGCGATCGACGCCCTCGCGGAGGGCCAGGGCCCGATCCTCGACGAGGAGTTCGAGGACATCGAGCAGATCCTGCTGGCCAGCGACGACTGGCTGGCCGCGATGGCGAAGCGGGGCATCGACCCCGCGATGGTCCGCGCGGTGCCGCTGTCGGCCGGCAACTTCGGCGACCCCGCCGAGCAGGGCCGCCGCATGTGCCGGGTGCTCGCCTTCCTGCAGCTCGACGAGGCCGACCTGCCGTGGGCGCACCCCATCGACGGCGTCTGCGCCTACGTCGACCTGACCGAGCGGGCGGTCTTCGCCGTCGCCGACAACGCGATGATGGACGTGCCGATGGAGCGGGGGGAGTGGAACGCCGAGCCGCACGGGTCGCCGACCCGCACCGACCTCAAGCCGATCGAGATCACCCAGCCCGAGGGCCCGAGCTTCACCGTCACCGACAACCTCATCGAGTGGGCGAACTGGCAGTTCCGGTTCACCTTCGACGTCCGCGAGGGCCTGGTCCTCCACCAGCTCGGGTGGAAGGACGACGCCGCCCCGGGCGGGGTGCGCCCCATCGTCAACCGGGCCTCGATCCCCGAGATGGTCGTGCCGTACGGCGACCCGGCGCCCTCGCGCTACTGGATCAACTACTTCGACCAGGGCGAGTACATCTTCGGTCGCTACACGAACTCCCTCGAGCTCGGCTGCGACTGCCTCGGTGAGATCACCTACGTCGACGCCGTGATCGCCGACGAGAAGGGCGAGCCACGCACCCTGACGAACGCGATCTGCCTGCACGAGGAGGACTACGGCGTGCTGTGGAAGCACACCGACCTGTTCAACGGCATGGCCGAGACGCGGCGCCAGCGCCGCCTGGTGATCTCCTTCTTCCTCACGATCGGCAACTACGACTACGGCTTCTACTGGTACCTCTACCTCGACGGCACCATCGAGCTCGAGGCCAAGGCGACGGGGATCGTGTTCACGTCGGCGTACACGGGGCCGGACGGGTTCGCGACCGAGATGGCGCCCGGGCTGGGCGCTCCCTTCCACCAGCACCTCTTCTCCGCCCGCCTCGACATGGCGGTCGACGGGCACACCAACGCCGTCGACGAGGTGGACGCGGTGCGGGTGCCGGTCAGCGACGTCAACCCGTACGGCAACGCCTTCCGCCAGCAGCACACCCGGCTGCGCACCGAGCTCGAGGCGCGGCGGCACGCGGACAACCTCGCCTCGCGGACCTGGCTGGTCACCAACCCGGAGCGGACCAACCGGCTCGGCCAGCCCGTCGGCTACGCGCTGCACCCCGAGGGCCAGCCGACCCTGCTCGCCGACCCGTCCTCGGTCATCGCCAGGCGCGGCGCGTTCGGGACGCACCACCTGTGGGTCAGCGCGCACGACGACGGCCACCGCTGGCCGGCCGGCGAGATCGTCAACCAGTCGCCCGGCACCGACGGCCTCGAGCGGTACGTCGAGCAGGACCGCGACATCGACGGCGCCGACATCGTCCTCTGGCACACCTTCGGCCTGACGCACTTCCCCCGCCCGGAGGACTGGCCGGTCATGCCGGTCGACTACACCGGCTTCACGCTGAAGCCGGTCGGCTTCTTCGACCGGAACCCGGCCCTCGACGTTCCGGCCGGGACGACCCCGCACTGCCGGGGGATGAAGTGACCGGCCTGGTGGCCGGCCGGGTCGCTGCCGGCCTGGCGGTCGTCTCGGTCGGCCTGCACGTGGCGGCGCTCGGCGCGATGCCGCCGCTGGCCGTGCTCCTCATGCTCGCTGCGGCGCTGGCCTGCCTGCGCTGCGTGCCGGCACTGTGGCGGACGTCGGACTCCCGGGCGTGGGAGTGGACGGCCGGCACCGCCGCCGCGATGGTCGCCCTCCACCTGCTGGTGATGGGCACGACGGGAGGCCCCGCCGCGCACGGCGGGGCGGCCCACGCGGCGACGGGCCACGTGGCGGCGCACCTCCACGGCGAGGGATGGGACCTGATGCACGTCGCGAGCCTGGTCGCCGGGCTCGAGGTCGTGCTCGCCGTGGGGGTCCTGGTGGCACGGCTGGCGGGTCGCCGGCGCCACCTGCCCGCGGAGGTGTCGTCAGCGCGCTGACGGCCTCCGCGGGTGCGGGCGCTGCGGATCCGGTCTCAGTAGACCGTGATCCGCAGCGCCCGCATCTTCGCGTAGAGGGTGGTGCGCGAGATGCCCAGCGACTGCGCGGCCTTCACCTTGTTGCCGTCGTGCTCGCGCAGGGCCTCGACGATGACGGCGCGCTCTGCATGCTCGATCGGCGCCAGCTTCTTCGTCGGCTCCTGGGCCCGGTAGGCCTCCGGCAGCTGGTCGAGGACGACGGCGCCGGTGCGCTGGTGGCGTACGACGTGGTCGACGACGGCCCGCAGCTCGCGCAGGTTGCCGGGCCAGGGCTGGGCCGAGAGGGCACGGAGCGCGCCCGGCGTGAAGTGCAGCGAGGAGCCGGCGCCGAGGTCGGCCAGCATCCGTCGTACCAGCTCGGGAAGCTCGTGCGGCCGGCTCGCCAGGGGCGCGAGGACGCGGCGCTCGGTGCACTCCCCGGCGAGCGCTGCGGCTCGCCCCGAGAGGCCTTCGACCGGACCGCACACCAGCACGAGCCGGGGCGCCTTCCGCTCGGCGAGGTGGGTCGCGACGAGGTCGATCAGGTCGTCGGGCAGCAGGTCGATGCCGTCGACGCAGACGGTCCCCTGGCCGGCGCGTACGAGCGCGCCGAAGTTGCGGGCCCAGGCCTCGGCGCCGTCGAGCAGGGCCGAGGCGGCGGTGAGGACGGTGACCGGCTGGACCTCGCTGCTGCGTCGCGCCTCGGTCGACCGGCCGGAGCCCGGCGGGCCGGAGACCAGCACCGGCGCGTGGGCGAGGTCCGGACGGACCGCCCGCGGAGCGACGCGCAGCTCGCGGCGGGGCTCGACGTGCAGCAGGGCGCCGCCGCGCGCGCCACCGACCCGGCTGGCCTCGACCCGGACCTCCAGCCCGGACTCAAGGGTCAGGTCCACGTCGGCGTTGTCGTGCAGGTCGCCGACCAGCATCCGCAGCAGCGCGACGTCGGTCGAGCCGAGCAGGTCGGAGGCGGCCTGGTTGGACATGAACAGGTCCTGCCCGATCGCGACCACGGCGCGGCGCCGGGTGCCGGCGGCCTGGAAGGCGGCGAGGAGCTGCTTGTCGGAGACCCGGCTGCGGTCGAGCAGGCGCTGCTCGATGTCCGCGACGGCGCGGGCCACGAGCGGCGGCAGCAGCGGGCTGGCCTCCTCCATGAGCGCGGTGATGTCGAGGACCCCCTCGATCCGGCGCGTGGTCGGGTGGAAGATCGGGTGGCCGTAGCAGCTGAACCGCCGCAGCGGCACGGCGAAGTGCTCACCACCGTTGATGGCGATGCTCGTGCGGGTCTCCAGCACGGTGCCGAGGGCGTTGGTGCCCACCGCCTCCTCGAGGAGCGAGGCGCCGACATCGAGGCCGAGGTTGTCGAAGGCCCGGCGACCGCCGCGGTCGCCGCACCAGCGCTGCGCGATCCGGCCCTCGCGGTCGACGAGCAGGGTCGAGAACATCGTCCCCTGCAGCTGGTCGTTGAGCTCGTCGAGCACCGCCGACGCCGCCGAGAGCAGGGGGCCCGACGTGTCCACGTCGCTGTAGGTCAGGTGGTCCAGCGCGTTGCCCGGGGTCAGCCCGGCCATCGTGGCGCGCTGCCACGACTTCGCGATCGGGTCGCGGAGCTCGTCCGTTCCTGTCGTCACGCGTCCCTCCTCGGCTGCGGCCTCGTGACCGCGGTCACAGTAAACGGCAGGGGGTTGGCACCCGGTTGTCCAGTTTCTGAACATCCACCGGCGCCCGTCGTTGCGAGTGTGGCCGGCGTCACGTCCCATCCGCCGACGCCCCGGCGCCCCACCCAGGAGAACTCCATGAAGACCAAGGCCGCAGTCGTCTACCAGACCGGCAAGCCCATCGAGATCGAGGAGCTCACCCTCGACAAGCCCCGCGAGGGCGAGGTCCTGATCCGCTACACCCACGCCGGCCTCTGCCACTCCGACGTCCACATCGCCCACGGCGACCTCGAGGCCCGCCTGCCGATGGTCCTGGGCCACGAGGGCGCCGGCATCATCGAGGAGGTCGGTCCCGGCGTCACCCGGGTCAAGGTCGGCGACCACGTCGTGTGCTCGTTCATCCCGAACTGCGGCACCTGCCGCTACTGCGCCAACGGCCAGCAGTCGATCTGCGACATGGGCGCCACCATCCTCGAGGGCTACCTGCCCGGCGAGCGCTTCCCGATCACCGGCCCCGCCGGGCAGTACGGCGCCATGTGCATGCTGGGCACGTTCAGCCAGTTCGGCGTCATCCACCAGAACTCCTGCGTCAAGGTGGACGACGACCTGCCGCTGGAGAAGGCCGTCCTCGTCGGCTGCGGCGTCCCCACCGGGTGGGGCTCGGCCGTCAACACCGCCGAGGTGAAGCCCGGCGAGACCGTGATCGTGATGGGCGTCGGTGGCATCGGCATCAACGCCGTCCAGGGCGCCGCCCTGGCCGGCGCGAAGAACGTCATCGCCATCGACCCGCTCCCCAACAAGCGGGAGAAGGCGATGGAGCTCGGCGCGACCCACGCCTTCGAGTCGGCCGAGCTGGCGATGGAGACGATCACCAACCTCACCCGCGGCCAGATGGCCGACTCCGCCATCCTCACCCCCGGCCTGATGACCTCGGAGATCGTCGCCGACGGCTTCAACGCCGTGGGCAAGGGCGGCAAGGTCGTGCTGACCGGGCTGAACAAGTTGGAGGAGACCAACATCCAGCTGCCCGGCTCGGTGCTCACGCTCTACCGCAAGCAGCTGCGCGGCAGCCTCTTCGGCGACTGCAACCCCACCGTCGACATCCCGCGCATCCTCGGGCTCTACCAGTCCGGCGACCTCAAGCTCGACGAGATCCTCACCAGGACCTACACGCTCGAGCAGGTCAACGAGGGCTACGACGACCTGCTCAACGGCAAGAACGTCCGGGGCGTCGTCGTCCACGACCACTCGTGACCACCCTGACCGAGGACAGCGGGGTCACCGGGAGCGGGGTCGTCGACCGGGAGCGGGAGACCGAGCTGCTCGAGGCGGCGTTGGCCAGCGGTGCCAATGTCGTCCTCGAGGGGCCGCCCGGGACCGGCAAGACGACCCTGCTCCGCCGGGTCGCGGCGTCCCGGGCGAGCTCCTTCGCGCTGGTGGAGGGCAACGCCGAGCTCACCCCGGCGCGCCTGGTCGGCCACTTCGACCCCGCGCTGGTCCTCAGCCGTGGCTACCAGCCCGAGGTGTTCGTCGACGGGCCGCTGCTCACCGCGATGCGTGCGGGCGGCCTGCTGTACGTCGAGGAGCTCAACCGGGTGCCGGAGGAGACCCTCAACACGCTGCTCGCCGTCATGTCGGAGCGGGAGATCGTCGTACCCCGGCTCGGGCTGGTGCGCGCGGCTCCGGGCTTCGGGGTGGTCGCCGCGATGAACCCGTACGACGCCGTGGGCACGGCCCGGGTGTCCAGCGCCGTCCACGACCGGACCTGCCGGATCGCGATGGGCTACCAGTCGGCCGAGGCGGAGTCGCGGATCGTCGCGCTGCGGGCGCCCTTCCCCTCCGACGCCTGGCGGGACCGGGCCGTGGCGCTGGTGCGCGCGACCCGCAGCCACCGGGAGCTGCGGGTGGGCTCGTCGGTGCGCGGCGCGATCGACCTCGCCGGGATCAACCACCAGCTCGCCCGCTCGCGCGGTGTCGCGGAGGACGACTGGCAGGTCGGCCTCGACGCCGCACTGGTGGCGCTCAGCGGCCGGATCCGGGTCGACGAGTCGTCGACCCGGAGGCCGGAGGACGTCATCGAGGAGCTGTACGCCGCCGTCTTCGGACCGCGGCCCGGCGACGACGGAGCCGACCCGGGGGAAGCCTGAGCCCGTCTCCTCCGGAGGCGGGCGCTCCCCAGCCGGCCGGGGCGCCGGCCGACCAGCCGCAGGCGTCGCGCCGGGGCCGCCCCGACCGCACCCACGGGCGGGACGAGCTCGCGCGCAACCAGCGCTTCGCCGAGCTCTCCCCGGAGGTGGGCGAGCTCGACGTGGAGGCGGTGGAGGCCGCCGTCGCCGAGGACCCCGACGGGGTGCTCCCGCTGCTCGCCCTGATGAGCCGGGCCACCGACCCGGTCCTGCGCGCGAAGGTGCAGGCGCTGGTGCCGCGGCTGGTCGTCGAGCGCGCCCGCAGCGGACCGAGCGGCCGGATCGGCGCGGGCCGGCTGCGCCCGACCCGCGCCGACCGGGGCGGCGACCTCGACCTCGACGCGTCGCTGGAGGCCGTCGCCGTCGCCCGGGCCGAGGGCCGGCCGGCGGCCCTCGACGAGCTCACCTCGCTCGTGTGGCAGCGGCCGTCGACCGCGGTGTGCCTGCTCGTGGACCGCTCCGGGTCGATGGACGGCGAGCGCCTGGCCACGGCCGGGATGGCCGCAGCCGCGTGCGCCCTGCGGGTTGCCGAGTCCGGCGGCGAGCTGTCCGTGATCGCCTTCGACCGCCGGGCCGAGGTCGTCGTGGGCCTGGCCTCGCCCGCCGAGCCCCGCCGTACCGTCGAGCGCGTCCTCGGCCTGCGTGGGCACGGCATGACCTCGCTCGACGCCGCGCTGCGCGCCGCCCGCGAGCAGCTCGCCCCGGCGCGCGCCCGCCGCCGGATCACCGTGCTGCTCTCGGACTGCCGGGTCACCGACGACGTCGACCCGACGGCGGCCGCCCGCGCCCTCGACGAGCTGCTGGTGATCGCGCCCGCGAGCGACGACGACGAGGCCCGGGGCTTCGCCCGTCGCGCCGGCGCGCGGGTCGAGTCGCTGGCCGCGCTGGCCGACCTGCCCGTCGTACTCGACCGGCTGCTGGGCTGACGCCGGACGAATGTCCAGAACCTGAACACCCCCGTCCCCGCTGGCGGACGACGCTCGGTCCACACGGATCGAGTCGAACGCCAACGGAGGAAAAATGACCGACCTGCTCGTGCCCACCGACACCGCCGTCCTGCCCCAGGTGCGGGAGTGGCTGTCCCGGCCCAAGGGCCTGTTCATCGGCGGGGCGTGGACCGACGCCGCCTCCGGCCGCACCTTCGAGACGCGCGACCCGGCGACCGGCCAGGTGCTCACCGAGGTGGCCCACGGCGAGGCGGTCGACGTCGACCGTGCCGTGCGCGCCGCCCGCAAGGCCTTCGAGGGCGAGTGGTCGCTGTGGACGCCGGCCCAGCGCCAGCGCCTGCTCTTCCGGATCGGCGAGGCGATCTACGAGCACGCCGAGGAGCTGGCCCAGCTCGAGGCCCTCGACAACGGCAAGTCCGCCGCGGTGGCGCAGGCCGTCGACGTCACCTGGGTCGCGGAGCTCTTCCAGTATTACGCCGGCTGGGCCACCAAGATCGAGGGCCGCACCATCCCGGTGTCCGTGCCGTGGGCGCCCGGCACCCAGTGGCACGCCTACACGCTGCGCGAGCCGGTCGGCGTGTGCGGCGCGATCGTGCCGTGGAACTTCCCGCTGCTGATGGCCGCCTTCAAGATCCCGGTCGCCCTCACCTGCGGCAACACGGTCGTGCTCAAGCCGGCCGAGGACACCCCGCTCACCGCCCTGCGACTCGCCGAGATCATGGCCGACTGCGGCCTGCCGGACGGCGTCTTCAACGTCGTGACCGGGTACGGCGACGCGGGCGCCGCCCTTGCCGCGCACGACGACGTCGACAAGATCGCCTTCACCGGGTCGACCGAGGTCGGCAAGCTGATCGTCGACGCCGCCAAGGGCAACCTGAAGAAGGTCAGCCTCGAGCTCGGCGGCAAGAGCCCGCAGGTCGTGTACGCCGACGCCAACCTCGACCTCGCCATCCCGGGCACGGCGTCGGGCTTCCTCTTCAACCACGGCCAGACCTGCACCAGCGGCACCCGGCTGCTCGTCGAGGACAAGATCTTCGAGGAGTTCACCCAGGGCGTCGCCGAGGTCGCCGCGGCGAGCAGGCTGGGGCCCGGCCTCGACCCGACCAGCGAGGTCGGCCCGCTCGTCTCCCAGACCCAGCTCGACCGCGTCCTCGGGTACGTCGACCAGGGGCTCCGCGACGGTGCCCGGGCCCTGACCGGCGGCCGGCGCCACGGCGACGAGGGCTACTACGTCGAGCCGACCGTGCTGGTCGACGTCGACTCGTCCTTCAGCGTCTATCGCGAGGAGATCTTCGGGCCGGTGGTGGTCGCGACGCCGTTCAACGCCGAGGAGGGCGTCGTGGCGGCGGCCAACGACACGCCGTACGGCCTGGCGGCCTCGGTCTGGACCCGGGACGTCACCAAGGCGCACCGCACGGCGCGGCAGATCAAGGCCGGCACGGTCTGGATCAACTGCCACAACGCCTTCGACGCGGCGATGCCCTTCGGCGGCTTCAAGCAGTCGGGCTGGGGTCGCGAGCTCGGTGCCTCGGCGATCGACGCCTACACCGAGCAGAAGTCGGTCAACGCGCTGCTGGCGTGACGCACTTCCCCGGGCCGGCGGTCGTGCGGTCGGCCGGCCCGGGGATCACCAGCTGCTGATTCTTTGCCTTCGGATCCATGGGCGCCGGGCTCCGTCCGGGACTAGCCTGAGCGGGTCTCCGGCCGACGTCCGGCCTGCTCCAGGAGGTCCTCGTGAAGATCGCCCGCGCGCTCGTCCCTGCCGTGCTCGTCGCCCTCGCGGTCCCCGCGAGCGTCGGGGCGGCCGCCGCCGACCCCGTGCCGGACGACCCGCGGCAGGAGCAGTCGATCACCTTCCAGACGACGGCGCCGGTGGGCCAGGACTGGGTGCACACCAACGACTTCGGCGACTACGTCCCCTACGCCTCCGCGACGTCCGGCCTCCTCGTGGAGTTCTCCGTCGACCCGGCCAGCACCGCCTGCCACGCGACCCCCGGCGTCTTCGGGGACATCGAGACCCCGGGCCGGATCACCGTCTGGGTCACGGCGCCGGGCACCTGCATCGTGCACGCCGACCAGGCCGGCGACGAGGAGTTCCAGCCCGCGCCGCGGCAGACGCAGACCTTCGACGTGCTGCGGGAGCCGGTGCAGCTGACGGCGCCCAAGGTCGCCAAGGGCCTCCTCGGGCTGGTCCCGACGACCTTCCGCGCGGAGCTGCTGCACCAGGTGCCGTTCGGTCCCGGCTACCTGACGACCGGGTACCCGGGCCAGACGCTGACCTTCTCGGTCGCGGGCAAGGTGATGTGCTCCGGCGTCACCGTGGAGCACGAGGGGCCGGGGCCCTTCGAGTCGACGGCGATCGCGACGTGCAAGGCGACGATCGGGCTCGCGACCGCGCTGTCGACGAACGGCTACACCGTCACCTATGCCGGCAACGAGCTCAGCGTCCCTGCGAGCGCGGTCGGCAAGCTCTCCTGAGCGGGCCGGTCGGCGCGCGTCAGTAGGTGTAGAAGCCGCGCCCGGTCTTGCGGCCCAGCAGGCCGGCCTCGACCATGCGGTTGAGCAGCGGCGGCGCGGTGTAGAGCGGCTCCTTGAACTCCTCGTAGAGCGACTCCGCGATCGCGCGCGTGGTGTCGAGGCCGATCAGGTCGGCGAGCGCGAGCGGGCCCTGCGGGTGCGCGGCGCCCAGCACGAAGCCCTGGTCGATGTCCTCGGCCGTGGCGAAGCCCGACTCGAGCATCCGGATCGCCGAGAGGATGAACGGGATCAGCAGCGCGTTGACGACGAAGCCGGCGCGGTCCTGGCAGTCGATGGCGTTCTTGCCGAGGTCGTCCTGGACGAAGCCGCGGGCCCGCTCGGTGGTCGCCTCGGCGGTCATCAGCGACGGGACCAGCTCGACCAGCTTGAGCACCGGCACCGGGTTGAAGAAGTGGACGCCGAGCACGTGGGTCGGGCGCTTCGTGGCGACCGCGAGCTTCATGATCGGGATCGAGGAGGTGTTGGAGGCCAGGATCGCCTCGGGGCTGGTGACGATCTCGTCGAGGCGGCGGAACAGGTCGGTCTTGGCCTGCTCGTCCTCGATGATCGCCTCGATCACCATGTCGCGGTCGGCGAGCTCGGTGAGGTCGTCGACGACGCGGATGTTGGCGAGCACAGCGTCCGCGGACTCGATCTTGCCGCGGCTCTCGGCCCGCTTGAGCGAGGCCTCCAGGCGGTTGCGCGCGGCGTCGACCGCGGCGGCGGACGACTCGACGACGATGACGTCCTTGCCGGCCCGGGCGCTGACCTCGGCGATGCCCGAGCCCATCAGGCCACCACCGACGACGCCTACCCGCTGGATGTCCGTCATTCCCCGCTCCGTTCGCTCGCATTACTAGGACGTCCTAGCAATCTACGCCGCCCCTCGGCGGGCGACGAGGGGATACCCCACAAAGAACGGGTGCTCCCTTTGTCAGCCGGTGACGACGCGCTCCAGGCCGGCGACGATCTCGTCGGCGGTCCGCTCGACCATCGCGAGCACCGTGCGGAACCCGGCGTCGCCGCCGTAGTAGGGGTCCGGTACGTCGCCCGCCCCCTCCGGGTCGAAGTCGCGGAACGCGCGCAGCCGCTCCCCGTCGACCACGCCGCTGGCGAGGGCGCGCAGGTCCGCCAGGTTGGCGGCGTCCATCGCGAGCACGAGGTCGTGCTCGTCGAGCCAGTGCGCGAGCACCTGCTGCGCGCGGTGCCTGCTGGCGTCGTACCCCCGGTCGGTGAGGAGGGCCGCGGCGCGGTGGTCCATGGCGTCGCCCACGTGCCAGTCGCCCGTGCCCGCGCTCACGACGGTGACCCGGTCGTCGAGGCCGGCGTCGGCGACGCGCGCGTTGAGGACGACGTCGGCCATGGGGGAGCGGCAGATGTTGCCGAGGCAGACGACGGAGATGCGGTAGCGGCCCGGGGTACGCGGTGCCGGGAGGGTGGCCGTCACTCGTCCTCGACCCCGACCATCGCGTCGAGGAACCAGGTCGTGACGCTGATGATGATCGAGCCCCAGACCGCCGGCCAGAACCCGTCGACGTGGAAGCCGAGGCCCACGCCGTCGGCCAGCCAGGCCGTGAAGCGCAGCAGCAGCGCGTTGATCACGATGAGGAACAGCCCGAGCGTCACGAGGATGAACGGGATCGACAGGATCGTCAGCACCGGCTTCACGAACGCGGTGATCGCGCAGGAGATGAGCGCCACGATCACGAGGTCGACGATCTTGTCCTCGACCTCCGCGCTGCCGCGGGTCGCTCCCTCGAACCAGATGCCGTCGATGAGCTGAGCGGCGAGCGCGAGGGCGGCGGTGGTGATGGCCCAGCGCGACAGGAACGCGATCATGCGCCCAGTCTGCCGGGTCGGTCGAGGCGGTCGCGCAGCCCGCCGTTCGTCGAGGCGGTCGCGCAGCCCGCCGTTCGTCGAGGAGGTCGCGCAGCCCCGCCGCTCGTCGAGGAGGTCGCGCAGCCCCGCCGCTCGTCGAGGAGGTCGCGCAGCGACCGTCACGAGACGCCCGGCCCCGGTGCAGCTTCTGTGCCGGCCGGATCGCCTGCGCGACGGCCTCCGCCTACTCCAACCGCAGGGCCTCGATGATCTCGACCTCGGCGTCCTCGATGTGCTTGCGGAGGAACTCGTGGGCGCCGTCGGGCCCCTCGAGCCGGCCGGCCTCCAGCAGCTCGACCAGGCCCTCGTGCGACTCGGCCTCGTCGTGGGCGTTGCGGTTGAGCCGGTCGACCTGGGCGAGCGCCAGCTTCAGCTCGTCCATCAGCGCCTCGGCCATCTGGACCAGGCGCGGGCTGCCGGTGAGCTCGACGAGGGAGACGTGGAAGGACAGGTGGCGCTCGTTGAGCTCCTCGTACGACGCCTCGCCGCCGCGGACCGCCGCGGTGTAGGAGTCCAGGGTGTCGCGGACCCGCTGGCGTCGTACGGCGTCGGCGGACTCCCACGCCTGCACGCCTGCCCCCTCGAGCACCCAGCGGGCGCGGCACACGTCGCGCACCGACTCGGCGCGGGGAGTCGCCACGCTGACGCCGCGGTTGGGCTCACGGGTGGCGAGGCCCTCGGCGACGAGCACGGTGAGCGCCTCGCGCACGGTCGGGCGGGAGACCCCGAGCGACTCGGCCAGGGCGATCTCGCGCAGCGGCGTGCCGCTCTCGAGCTCGCCCTCGAAGACCGCTCGGCGCAGCTCGGCGGCGACCCGCGAGACGGTCGAGGCGTGCTCGACGCTGAGCGTGGTGAACGCCTTCCGGGTGGCGGGAGCGGCAGGCATGGGCTCCATTCTGCCGCCTCGGGACACGCAGGCGGGGGTTCGCTTCCCGGTCCCGCGGTGCGGACGCTATCCTGTCCTTCTTGTCAGATTGTCTGACAATTCGGGGTGGGCGTGCCGATGGGCACCACAGGGACTGCTGGAGGAGGGGCGATGAGCTCGGCGACGCTGGAGTGGGGACGGCACTACGCGATGGTGGACCCGTCGTCGTACCGGATCGACTACGCCATCAACCCGTACATGGACCCGGCCGTCCAGCCCGACCCGGTCCGCGCCCGGGACCAGTGGCAGGCGCTCGCGGGCACCCTGCGCTCGCTCGGCGCCACCGTCGAGGAGGTCCCGGCGCTGCCGCAGGCGCCCGACATGGTCTACGCGATGAACCTCGGCCTCGTCGCGCTGCGCCCCGACTGGACCGGCCCCGGCCGCCGCTCCGTCGTGCTGTCGCACATGCGCTACCCGCAGCGGCGGGTCGAGACCCCGGCGGCACGGGCATGGTTCGAGTCGCAGGGCTTCGCGCCGTCGTACATCGGTCGCGAGGGGATCGGTGCACACTTCGAGGCCGGCGACGCCTTCCCGTTCCGCGGCGACCTGGTCGTCGGCCACGGCCCCCGCACCGACGAGCTCGCGCTCAAGCAGCTCGCCCACGACCTCGGGGTGCAGGTGCGCGGCGTGCGGATCACGCACCCCGGGATGTACCACCTCGACCTGGCCTTCTGCCCGCTCGACGACGACCACGCGCTGGTCTGCCCGTCGGCCTTCGACGAGGAGTCGGCCGCGGCGCTGCTCGACCTCGTCCCGCAGCCGGTGATCCTCAGCGAGGAGGAGGCGATCGGCAGCTGGTGCGCCAACTCCGTGGTCGTCGACCGGACCGTCGTGATGCCGGAGTGCCCCCGCCGGGTGCGCAACTGGCTCGACACGCTGGGCTTCGACGTCGCCCTCGTCGACGTCTCGGAGTTCCACCTCGGCGGCGGCTCGGTCCGCTGCCTGACCAACCCGCTCGACATCACCCTCGGCCGCGACCTCGAGCTGGTCACGGGCGGGCAGGTCGTCGACCCGGGAACGGCCGCGGCCTAGGTTCCCGCCTTCCCGGTCCCGCCTTCCCGGTCCCGCGGTTGAGCGGGTCTCCGGGTGGATACGGTGTCCACCACTGCAGTCCACCCACCCCCCAGGAGCTCCGGTGCCCGGACCCACGCCCAGCCAGCCGGGCTGGTACGACGACGGCAGCGGCCGCGAGCGCTGGTTCGACGGCAACGGCTGGACCGACCACGTCCGCGGTGAGGCCGGGGCGGGGGAGCAGGTCGGCCCCGACACCGCGCCGATCGCGGGGGACTCGACGGTCGTCGTACCAGCGGCGGCGCGGCCCGGACCGCCACCGGCGACCGCGCAGCTCCAGCAGCTGCAGGTCGGGGGCGGCAAGGGCCTGCGCATCGCGATCGGCGTGCTCGGCGCGCTGGTGCTGGTCGCCGTCGTGGTCGTCGGCGTGCTGCTGCTCCTCGGACGCGACGACGACGACAAGGACAAGGGAACCGACGACGCGACCAGCCCGTCGGTGACCGAGACGACGCCGGACGCACCGTCGTCGTCCCTCGACACCCCGACGATCCAGCCCTCGGACTTCCCGAGCGAGGAGCCGACCTCCGAGGCGCCGCCCCTGCCCGAGCTGCCGAGCAACCTGCCGACCGAGTTCCCCAGCGACTTCCTGTCCGACTTCCCGACCGACCCCGAGGGCTTCGAGTCCTGGGCCTCCGACTTCCTGGAGCCGTGATCCGATGAGCGACCCGAACCAGCCGTACGGCGCCGTCCCGCCCACCAGCTTCCCGCCGCCGTCCGGCCCGCCGCAGGGCCCGCCGCCGGGCTTCCCGCCCCCGGGCGGTGGCCCGTCCGGCCCGCCGCCCGGAGGTCCGTGGGGCCCGCCACCGCCTGCCTCGGGAGGCAAGGGCAAGGGCCTGCTGGTCGCGCTCGGCGTGATCGGTGCGCTGCTCCTCGTCGGCGTGGTCGTCGCGCTGGTCGTGCTGCTGACGAACAGCGACGACGACGGCGACGAGAAGGGTGACGACGACACGACGGCGTCGACGGGCGCGGCTCCCGACAAGGTCGTCGAGGGCCTGATCGCCGCGGCCGGGGATGCCGACTGCGACAAGGCCAAGACCTTCCTCACCGAGACCGCGCAGGCCGCCGACCCGTGCAACGCCGCGGAGTTCCGGCTGCTCTCGACCTCCGACGTCGATTCCGAGGTCGGCGACCCGGTCATCGACGGCGACGAGGCCACCGTGCCCGTGAGCTTCGACAACGAGGGCAGCACGGAGGACTACGTCTTCAACCTCGAGCAGGTCGACGGGACGTGGCTCGTGGCGTCGTACGCCATCGACAGCGGCGGCGACGACCCGACCGACAGCACCTCCTCGACCGACGACCCGACCGGCGACCCGACCGACACGGCCACCACCCCCGGCGGCACCAGCACCGCCGACGCGGTCGCCAACGACCCGATGTCCGTCGTCGAGGCCTTCATGACGGCCTTCGTCAACGGCGACTGCGCCACGGCGGAGGACCTCGTCACCGAGGCCTACATCAAGGACGAGGGCAGCTGCGACCCGTCGGAGATCACGCCCTTCTCCAGCCAGCTGAAGTACACCGTCGGCAAGGCCGACGTCGACGAGGCGGCCGGCAAGGCCTCCGTCCCCGTCGACATCACCATCGCCGGCGAGGCCGACCGTGGCACCTTCACGCTGGTCAAGGTCGACGGCGTGTGGCGGATCAACGGGTCGGACGACACCGCCGAGTGACCGCCGGTGGTCGAGGAGGTCGCGCAGCGACCGTCTCGAGACCCCTGGCTCCGGCGCACCCGCTGTGCCCTTCGGTTGGGTGCGTGGTCGGGTCTTCAAGCGCAGCGACGAGGAGGCTGGGTACGGGGCTGAGTTCGGCGGTCGGGTGCCGTCCGCCCGGTGGTCGAGGAGGTCGCGCAGCGACCGTCTCGAGACCCCTTGCTCCGGTGCACCTGCTGTGCCCTTCGGTTGGGTGCGTGGTCGGGTCTTCAAACGCAGCGACGAGGAGGCTGGGTGCGGGGCTGGGTCCCGCGGTCGGGTGCGGTCCGGCGGCCTCGTGATCACTCGTCGCACGACTAGTTCTTCACATGCGCCGGATGGATTTTCCCCTGTCCACAGGCGGGTTTCCGTCGCTTCGTTGTGTCGGAGGTCGATGGGAGAATCCAGTCATGGATCTCGGAACCAGCGGCACCGCGACAACTGTCTCGACAGCGTCGTTGCTGTCGTGGATCGCTGACGACGCCGAGGTCCGTGACCATCTCCTGGTCCGGGAGTGGATGAACATCGTCGCCTGGGCCGGCGCCAATATCGTCGATGGTGCTGAGGGTGCCGCGACCCTGACGGAGGGCTACCTCGACACCGGTGTCCCGATCGCCGGCCCGGGTGCACCGCTCGTGAGCGAGTTCCAGCTGATGGAGCTCATCGCGGTGCTCGGCCGGACCCCTGAGGGTGGGCGGTCGTATGTCGGTCAGGTCGTCGAGTGCGCCTGGCGCCTCCCGCTGCTGTACGCCGCCGTGGTGGACGGCCGGGTCGCGCCGTGGCGGGCTCAGAGGATCGCCGACCTCACCCGTTCCCTCCCCGAGCAGGCGGCGGGGTTCGTGGACCGGCACCTCAACGCCGCCGTCGGCGGCGTCGGGTGGGCGCAGCTCGAACGCCTCGTGACCGAGGCGATCCTCCGGTTCGACCCCGAACGTGCAGAAGCTGAACGCCAAGCCGCGAACGACCGCCGCCACTGCGACGTCCACATGGACGAGGTCGACGCACACGGCGGCGTGCACCTCGACGCCTACCTCGATGCCGCCGACGGCCACGACTTCAACCAGGCCGTCGCCCGGGAGGCGCACCTGCGCGGCCAGCTCGGCGACGAGTCCAGCCTCGACGTGCGTCGGGCGAAGGCGGTCGGTGCGATCGCCCGCCGCGACCTGGCCCTCGACCTGCTGATCGCCGACGAGACCACCGGTGAGGTCCTCGCCCAAGCCCCCGGTCGTCGGGTGGAGCTGAACGTCCACATCACCGACACCGCCCTGACAGCACAGGCACAGGGGTCTCGTGACGGTCGCTGCGCGACCTCCTCGACCACCAACACCGTCGGTCGCTGGGACGAGGGCCGCTGCCCGGTCACCACCGCACAGATCCGGGAATGGCTCCAGGTCCCGGGCTCCACCGTCATCGTCCCACCGGTCATCGACCTGGCCGACTGCGTTCCGGTCGACTCGTACGAGATCCCCGACCGCCACCAACGACGCGTCCGCCTCCGCGACCACACCTGCCGGTTCCCCAACTGCCCCCAACAAGCGGTCCGCTGCGACCTCGACCACGCCCCACCCCACGCCGCGGGCGGCAAGACCTGCCCCTGCAACCTCGTCCCACTCTGCCGACGGCACCACCGCGCCAAGACCCACAGCACTTGGCGCTACCAGGTCACCAGCCCCGGCCACTACCTGTGGACCAGCCCCCACGGCCACCACTTCCACGTCGGCCCCGCCGGCACGACACCGCTCGACGGCCACTGACCACCACGCCCCACGCCCCGCCGGAGTCGGCGGGGCCATTGGCACGCCCGCTCTACCCCGGCGTCCGTGACATCGCCGAAACCCGCGGCAGCCCGGGTGTCCCTAGGCTGGCTCCATGTCGATCAAGGTCGCGCTGGAGCACCGCACGACGTATGACTTCGCGGAGCCGGTCGCGGTGGCGCCGCACGTCGTACGACTCCGGCCTGCGCCGCACTGCCGCACGCCGATCGAGGCGTACTCGCTGACGGTCGAGCCCGCGGGCCACTTCGTGAACTGGCAGCAGGACCCGTTCGGCAACTGGCTGGCGCGGCTGGTCTTCCCCGAGAAGGTCAAGACGCTCGACATCACGGTCGGGCTGGTCGCGGACCTGATGGTGATCAACCCGTTCGACTTCTTCATCGAGGAGTACGCCGAGCGCTTCCCCTTCGCGTACGACGAGCAGCTCGCCGCCGACCTCACGCCCTACCTGCGGCCGGTGACCGACGCGGAGGCGGCCGACGAGTGGCGCCGCGGCCTGCCGGAGCTGCCCGCGGACGGCGTACCGACGGTGCAGTTCCTCGCCGACCTCAACAGTGCCGTGCACCGCGACGTCGCCTACTCGGTGCGGATGGAGCCCGGCGTGCAGACGCCGGACCACACGCTGGCGAGCGGGATCGGGTCGTGCCGCGACTCGGCGTGGCTGCTGGTGAGCCTGCTGCGGCAGTACGGCCTGGCGGCGCGCTTCGTGTCCGGCTACCTCGTCCAGCTGGCGCCCGACGCGTTCGCGACCGAGGGGATCGAGGGGCCGACCGGTCCGACCGAGGACTTCACCGACCTGCACGCGTGGGCGGAGGTCTTCCTGCCGGGCGCGGGCTGGGTGGGGATGGATCCCACGAGCGCGCTCTTCGCCGGCGAGGGCCACATCCCGCTGTCGGCGACGCCGCACCCGAGCTCGGCCGCGCCGATCGAGGGCGCCACCGACCCGGTCGAGGTGACCTTCTCCTTCAGCAACACCGTGACCCGGGTGCACGAGGACCCGCGGGTGACGGCGCCGTACACACCGGCCCAGTGGGCGCGCATCGACGAGCTGGGCGCGGCCGTCGACAAGCGGCTCGAGGCCGGTGACGTCCGGCTGACGATGGGTGGCGAGCCGACCTTCGTCTCGCTCGAGGACTCCTCGATGCCCGAGTGGAACACCGACGCGGACGGGCCCGCGAAGCGCCGGCTGGCCGTCGACCTGGCCGCCCGGCTCCAGAAGCTGTACGCCGACGGCGGGGTCGTGCACCGGGGGCAGGGCAAGTGGTACCCGGGTGAGCCGCTGCCGCGCTGGGCGATCTCGCTGCAGTGGCGCAGCGACGGCGAGCCGCTGTGGGGCGACCCGGCGCTGCTGGCCGACCCGTGGGCGACCCCGGTGGTCGAGGAGGTCGCGCAGCGATCGTCGCGAGACCCCCGGGCCCACGCCTTCGGCGCCGAGGTGACCCGGCTGCTGGGGCTGCCGGAGGACCAGCTGCGCCCCGCCTACGAGGACCCCTTCACCGCGCTCGCCACCCACGTCGCCCAGCCGTACGGCGACCGGCCGGCCACCGACGACACGGACGACCCCGACGCGGAGCTGGTCGCCCGGCTCGACGCCGACGTCACCGAGCCCACCGGCTGGGTGCTCCCGCTGGCCACCGCGGAGACCGGCTGGACCAGCCCGGTGTGGCGCTTCCGCCGCGGGCGGCTCGTGCTCACCCCGGGCACGAGCGCTGTCGGGCTCCGGCTGCCGCTGGACGCGATCGCCTGGGTCGACCCCGAGGCGCCGGCCCAGCCGTCGTACCTCGAGGCCGGGGAGCCGCTCGTCGCGGGCGTGCCGGCCGTCGTGCTCGCGGACCCGGAGGGTGCCGACCGCACGGCGCTGGCCTTCGAGGAGCGCGACGGGCACGTCCACGTCTTCCTGCTGCCGACGACGCGGCTCGAGGACTACGCCGACCTGCTGCACGTCGTCGAGGCGGCGGCTCGGGCGACCGCGACGCCGGTCGTCATCGAGGGCTACCAGCCGCCCCCCGACCCGCGGCTGGTGCAGCTGTCGGTCACGCCCGACCCCGGTGTCATCGAGGTCAACGTCCAGCCCAGCCGCAGCTGGGCCGAGCTGAGCGACCTCACCACGACGCTCTACTCCGAGGCCCGGCTGGCGAAGCTGTCGACGGAGAAGTTCGACCTCGACGGGCTCCACACGGGCACCGGCGGCGGCAACCACCTCACCCTCGGCGGGCACCAGCCGGTCGACAGCCCGCTCCTGCGGCGCCCGGACCTCCTGGTCAGCCTGATCACCTACTGGCAGCGGCATCCCTCGCTGTCGTACGTCTTCTCGGGCCGCTTCATCGGACCCACCAGCCAGGCGCCGCGCTTCGACGAGGGTCGGCCGGAGGCGGTCTACGAGATGGAGATCGCCTGCGCGGAGGTGGCCCGGCTGGTCGCGGAGGCCGCCGACGGCGACGCCGGGCCGCGGCCGTGGCTGGTCGACCGGGCCCTGCGCCACCTGTTGACCGACCTCACCGGCAACACGCACCGCGCGGAGTTCTGCATCGACAAGCTCTACAGCCCCGACTCCACGCGCGGCCGGCTGGGCCTGCTGGAGCTGCGCGGCTTCGAGATGCCGCCGCACCCGGAGATGGCGCTGGTCCAGGCGCTGCTCGTGCGCAGCCTGGTCGCGATGTTCTGGGAGAGCCCGATCGACCCGTCGACCGCGCCCCTGGTGCGCTGGGGCACCCGGCTGCACGAGGACTTCCTGCTGCCGCAGGGCGCGATCGCCGACATCCACGAGGTGGTCGCCGACCTCGCCGCGGCCGGGATCGACTTCGACCCCGCGTGGCTGGCGCCCTTCACCGAGTTCCGCTTCCCGCGGATCGGCTTCGCCGATGTCGCCGGCGGGATCTCGATGGAGCTGCGCCAGGGCGTCGAGCCGTGGCACGTGCTCGGCGAGGAGGCGACCGGCAGCGGGACGGCACGCTACGTCGACTCGTCGGTCGAGCGGATCCAGGTGACGGTGCGTGGAATGGACCCCGAGCGCCACCTGGTGACGTGTCAGGGTGTTCCCGTGCCGCTCACCGCCGTCGACCCCGGACCCGCGCCCACGGGTCACTACGGCGGCGTGCGCTACAAGGCCTGGGCGCCCTGGTCGGCGCTGCACCCGTCGATCCCGGTCGACTCCCCGCTGACCTTCGACGTGGTCGACGTCGACGCCGGCGTCAGCCTGGGCGGCGCGACCTACCACGTGGTCCACCCGGGCGGGCGCAACTACGACCACCCGCCGGTCAACGCGCAGGAGGCGGAGGCCCGCCGCGCGGCCCGCTTCGAGCCGCGCCGCCACACCGCCGGCAAGCTCGACGTCGCCGCGCTCCGGCGCCTGCAGCGCGAGGTCGCCTCGGCCGAGTACCCGCACACCCTCGACCTGCGCCGGGTCGCCTCGCGGACCGCCCGGGGTCGCCCGTGACGGTTCTGCGGGACTACGCCGCGGGACTGACCCAGCCGACCCTGGCGGGGCCCGGTGACGACGGCGGTGACAACGAGGTCACGAGCCGGTACGACGAGGTCGTCGGGCCGGACGGTTCGCTGCGCGCTCCCTGGAAGCGCCTGGCCGAGGTCGCCACGCAGATCGACGGCGACGACATGCGCCGGGTCGCCGAGGAGATCGCCCGCTTCCTCGAGGACGACGGCGTCACCTACTCCCGCCCGGGCGAGCGCCCCACCCGCTGGCGGCTCGACCCGGTCCCGCTCATCGTCGACGCCTCGTCGTGGAAGCAGCTCGAGGTCGGCCTCGCCCAGCGGGCGGAGCTGCTCAACGCCGTGCTGGCCGACCTGTACGGCGACCAGACCCTGCTGGCGGAGGGGATCGTGCCGCCGGCGGTCGTGCTCGGCCACCGCGGATTCACCCGGATCATGGCGCGGCCCTCGATGCGCGACCCGCGCCCGCTGGTGCTCTCGGCGACCGACCTCGGCCGTGACGGCGACGGCGCGTGGCGGGTGCTCGGCGACCGCACCCAGGCGCCCTCGGGCCTCGGCTACGCCCTCGAGAACCGGCGCGTGCTGAGCCGGGTCATGCCGGAGCTCTATCGTGAGGCCGACCTGCACCGGATGGCGCCCTACCTGTGGGCCCTCCGCTCGGCGCTGCTGCAGTCGGCCACCGGTGACCTGCCGGACCCGCGCGTCGTCGTACTCAGTCCGGGGCTGCACTCCGAGACCTACTACGACCAGGCGGCGATCGCCTCCAACCTCGGCTTCCCGCTCGTCCAGGGCAGTGACCTCACCGTCCGCGACGGCTGGGTGCTGATGAAGACGCCGCAGCGCCTCGAGCGGGTCGACGTGATCCTGCGCCGGGTCGACGCCGCGTGGAGCGACCCCCTCGAGCTGCGCGGCGACTCCCAGCTCGGCGTCGCCGGCCTCGCCGAGGCCGTACGACGGGGGCGGGTCCGGGTGGTCAACGGGCTCGGCTCGGGGGTGCTCGAGAACCCCGGCCTGCTGCCCTTCCTGCCCGCCGCCTGCGAGCACCTGCTCGGCGAGCCGCTGCGGCTGGAGTCGGTGCCGACCTGGTGGTGCGGCGACCCCGACGGCCTCGACCACGTGCTCGACCACCTCGACGAGCTCGTGGTGCGCAGCATCGACGGCTCCGACCTGACCCTCGCCGGTGCCTCGCCGGAGCGGATCCGGGTGACCGTGCGGGCCCGGCCGCACGCCTTCGTGGGCCAGCAGCGGCTCCAGCTCTCGCAGTCGCCGACCTGGCGCGGGCGCACCGCGCAGCCGGCCGACGTCCTGCTGCGCGCGTTCACGCTGCGCTACGGGTCGGCGTACCGTCCGCTGCTCGGTGGCCTCGCGACCGCGCGCGACGGCGACCGGACCGTCGCCAGCAAGGACGTGTGGGTTCTCAAGGACGAGACGACGCAGCCGGACCAGGGCCTCACCGACGTCCTCCCGATGACCGCGGTGCGCTCGCTGCCGGCGACGGTGCCGCGCGTCCTCGACGACATGTTCTGGTTCGGCCGCTACGCCGAGCGGTCGGAGGACATGCTGCGGCTGGTGCTCGCCGCGCACGTGCTGGTCGCCGACTACCGCACCCGCCCCCGGACCACCGGCGGAATGAGCCTCGAGGTGACGATGTCGGCGGTCCACCGGCTCACCGGGCGCGTCGAGGACGACGACGAGGCCGACCTGCGCTCCGTGCTGCTCGACGAGGAACGACCGGGGTCGGCCGCGCACTCGCTGGCCGGCCTGCGAGACGCGCTGACCGGGGTGCGCGACCAGATGTCCGCCGACGCCTGGCGGGCGATGGGCTCGGTCGACCGCGCGCGGACGGTGCTGGAGGGCTCGCACCACAGCCACCAGGTCGCCGAGTCCGCCGGACGGATGCTGACCGCGGTCCTCGCCCTGCAAGGGGTGACGGCCAGCATGATCCGCGACGCCGGCTGGCACATGGCCGCCGCCGGGCGCTACCTCGAGCGCGGCCTCCAGCTGTGCCACCTGCTCCGGCTGACCACCGAGCGGCGCGGCCTCGACGTCGACCGCGAGGTGCTCGCGACGGTCCTCACCGCCGCGGAGAGCTCCGTGACGCACCGGCGCCGCTACCGCGACTACGTCCGCCCCGCCGGGGTCCTCGACCTGCTCCTGATGGACCCCGAGAACCCCCGCTCCCTCGTCTTCGCCCTCCACCGGCTCAAGGAGCACGTGGCCGGTCAGGTCGCCTCCACCGGCTCGACCCGTCCCGAGCGGCTCCTCGACGACCTCATCGCCGAGGTCGAGGGCACCGACGTCTCGGCGCTCGTCGCGATCGGCGGCGTGCAGCGGCCGCACCTGGTCGCCTTCCTCGACGACGTCACCGGGCAGCTCGAGCGGATCGCCGAGGCCGTGCGGGACCTGCACTTCGCCACCGGCCCGCGCCCGCGCAGCTTCGGCGTGCTCCCGACGCTCACGGAGGCGACGACATGACGCGCTACCGGGTGGAGCACCGCACGACGTACACCTATGACGACGACGTCACCGACAGCCTCGGCATCGGTCACCTCGTCCCGCGGGAGCTGCCGTGGCAGCAGGTGCGCGGGTACGACGTCGTGGTGACCCCGGAGCCCGGCGACCTCAGCCGCGACGCGGACTACTACGGCAACACCGTGACCTACTTCCAGGTCACCACGCCGCACGACGAGCTGGTCGTCGTCGGCAGCGGCGAGGTCGAGGTGGTCCCGCCGGCCGTCGACGAGGACGCCGCCGCCCGGCCGTGGGAGTCGGTGCGGCCGCTGGTCGCGCCGTCCGCGCCGGGCGCCTGGCAGGCGACCGACTTCGCGCTGCCCAGCGCGGCGGTGCCGGTCCACGCGGGTGCCCGCGACTACGCCGCCGACTCCCTGCTGCCCGGGCGTGCGGTGGGCGAGGCCGTCACCGACCTGATGCACCGCATCCATGCGGACTTCGACTACGACCCGGCCGCCACCACCGTCACCTCGACCGTGTCCGAGATCCTCGCCAAGCGCGCGGGCGTCTGCCAGGACTTCGCCCACTTCACGCTCTCCGCCCTGCGCGCCCACGGCCTGGCCGCCCGCTACGTCAGCGGCTACCTCGCCACCGAGCCGCCGCCCGGCAAGGAGCGGGTCGTCGGCGCCGACGCCTCGCACGCGTGGGTCGCGGTCTGGCTCGGCGGCGACGAGTGGCTCGCCCTCGACCCGACCAACGACCAGTGGCAGAACGACCGCTACGTCACGCTCGCGTGGGGGCGCGACTACGGCGACGTACCCCCGTTGAAGGGCGTGATCTTCACCGAGGCGAAGACGTCGCGGCTGACGGTGTCGGTGGACGTCGCGCCGCTCGGCCCGGCCGTGCTGTAACACGCTGTTCGCCGCACTACCCGGCACTTCTCGGCACCGACACGCGGTGAAACGCGCGGAAACGTGCCGACAACCGCCGGGTAGTCGAGCGAACAGCGTGTTACCTGCCCCGCCCGGCCGAATCGCCCGGAAGAGGTGGAGTCAGGCGCCCGGCCCTCCTGGTGCCGCGTCCGGAAAGTTCTGAAGCGCTTCGCGCACCCACAGCACGCACCTCGCGGCGTTGCCGACGCTTGCGAGACGACCCGGTATGGCTGCGCGCCGGCGCCTTGCGATGCACGCACCGTGCGCACGCCAAACGTTCCACAACTACCCGGACGCGGCACTAGGGTGGTGCCATGAGCCAGCCGCCGTACGGTGTCCCGCCTCAGCCCGGTCCCCCGCAGGGAGCGCCGGGAGCCCCGCCGCCGCCCGCCTATCTCGGCGGGGGAGCGCCCGGCCCGGTGCCGGGCCAGCCGCCGGCCTACGGTGGCCCGCCCGCCGGCTACGGCGGCCCCGGCCTGCCGCCGCCGCCCGCCAGCGCGAAGCGCACGATCGGCTTCGTGATGGGCCTGATCACGGCCCTCGCGCTGATCGCGTGCGTGGTGGTCGTCTGGCTGATCACGGCCAACAACTGAGGGCGGGCGCACCGGGTCGTGCGTTCCTTCAGCTGCCGCACGTGCGGCAACCCGCTCTTCTTCGAGAACTCCGTCTGCGTCTCCTGCGGCACCCCGCTCGGCTTCTCCCGTGAGGAGCGCGACATCGTGCCGCTCGACGCCGAGGGCCGGTACGTCGACCCGACCGGCCTGGTCTGGCACGTGTGCGCCAACCTCAACCTCTCCGGCTGCACTTGGCTCGCGCCGCTCGAGGGCGGCCAGTGCTCCGCCTGCGACCTGACCCGGACCCGACCCGCGGAGACCGACGCCGAGGGCATGGCCCAGTTCCCGGCGGCAGAGGCCGCGAAGCGGCACCTCCTCGTCGAGCTCGACCACCTCGGCTTCGACACCACGGGGCTGGTCTTCGACATGCTGTCCAGCGTCGACGAGAACGTCGTGATCGGGCATGCCGACGGCGTGATCACCATCGACCTCGCCGAGTCCGACGACGCCCGCCGCGAGCGGATCCGGCAGGAGCTCGACGAGCCCTACCGCACGCTGCTCGGCCACCTGCGCCACGAGGTCGGGCACTTCGTCCAGTGGCGGCTGGTCACCGATGCGGACCCCGAGCGGCTGGCCCGCTGCCGCGAGCTCTTCGGCGACGAGACCACTGACTACCAGGCGGCGATCGACCGCCACTACGCCGACGGCCCGCCGGCGGGGTGGGAGTCGTCGTACATCACGACCTACGCGACGATGCACCCGTTCGAGGACTTCGCCGAGACCTTCGCGCACTACCTGCACATCAGCGACACCTGCGAGACCGCCGCGGCGCACGGGCTGGCGACCGTCGACGTGACCGCGTTCAGCGTCTTCCACGACCTGGTGCGGGCCGTGTGGATCCCGCTGTCGGTCGCCCTCAACCAGATCAACCGCTCGATGGGCAAGGACGACGTCTACCCGTTCGTGATCCCCGACCCGGTGCTGGACAAGCTCGACTTCGTGGCCGGTCTGGCGCGATGAGGCGACCCGGGCGTCGTACCGTCCTCGGGGTCGTGGCGCTCGTCGTGCTCGCCCTCGCCGGCGGGGTCGTGGCGCTCGTCCTGGCGCTGCGCGGCTCCGGTCCCGAGGCGGTGGCCGAGGACTACCTGCGGGCGCAGTGGAGCGGCGACTGGCGCGCCGAGTGCGATCTCGCGACGCTCGAGTGGCGCGACGCCGAGCTCTACGGCGGCCACCCTTTCGCCGACTGCGCCGCCTACGCCGACGCGGCGAAGGAGGCCAGCACCGACAACCCGTTCCTGCCGTACGCCGACGACACCGATGTCGAGGTCACGGTGCAGGCGCTCAACGAGGAGGACGGCCGGGCGCGCGTCGAGTACGTCGTCGAGCTCCGCTACCACGGCGAGGACCAGTCCGGTTTCGACGAGCTGTGGCAGGGCGGCGGCGCCTACGACCGCGGGACCGTCGAGCTGGTCGAGGTCGACGGCGACTGGCGGGTGGCCGGCGTCGACGCGGGTTGAGGCCGGTTGAGCCCCGCGCGAGCGGGCAGCAATGACATGATGACCGCCCGACCGTTCCACGGCCCGCGCGGCCGGTCCCGCCCGCCTCCACAAGGAGTTGCCGATGTCTGACCCGAACCAGCCCTCGACCCCTCCGGGGTGGTACCCCGACGGCCAGGGCGGCCAGCGCTGGTGGGACGGCACCCAGTGGACCGAGCACACCCAGCCTCCCGAGGGCGGCGCGTCCGGCGCCCCCGCGACCCCTCCGACGCCCGGTCCCACCGACCAGGCGACCGTGGTCGCCCCCAACCGCGCTGCCGACTTCAACCAGGGTGGCGCGCAGCCGGGCTACGGCCAGCCCGCGCAGCAGCAGCCCTACGGGCAGCAGCCGGGCCAGCCGGCGTACGGCCAGCCGGGCCAGGCAGGCGGGCAGCCGGGCGGGCAGCCGGGCTGGGGCCAGCCCGGCCAGCAGCAGCCGTACGGCCAGCAGGGCTACGGCGGCCCGGGCTACGGCCAGCCGACCGGCGGCGGTGGCGGCAAGGGCAAGGGCAAGCTGTTCGCGATCATCGGCGGGCTCGTGGCGCTGCTCGTCCTCGCGATCGTGGCGGTCTTCGTCCTGGTGAAGGTGGTGGGCGGCAGCGACCCCAAGAGCGTCACCGAGGACTACCTCAAGGCCCAGTCCGAGGCCGACGTGAAGACGCTGTGCGAGCTGTCGACGAAGGACGCGCAGGACGACGAGTTCGAGGAGTACGACGTCGACAACTGCGACGACTACGTCGACGCCGCCCAGGAGGACCTGGACAAGTCCTTCAAGGAGTTCGAGGACGCCGCGGGCGAGTCCTTCGAGGACATCCTCGACGACTGGGAGTACACCTACGACATCAAGGACGCCGAGGAGGACGGCGACACCGCACGTGTCGACTGGACGTCCAAGGGCGAGTACAAGGGCGACAACGACAAGGCCGTCGAGGCCTTCGGCGGCGAGAAGACCGACGACGACGAGGGCACCGCTCTCCTCTGCAAGGAGGACGGTGACTGGAAGGTCAAGGACGACCACGCCGACGACGAGGACGAGTGCTGACGCACCCGGCGCCGTGAGGTCCTTCGCCGCCTTCCTCCTCGTCGTCCTCGCGACGCTCGTCGCGCCGCTGGCGATCGCCACCACCTGGGTCACCGAACGCGTCGACGACCGCCAGGAGTACCTCGACACGGTGGCCCCGCTCGCCGACGACCCTGCCGTGCGCCGGGTGATGGCCGACGCCGCCGCGGCGGCGGCCGTCGCCGCCCTGCAGCAGCACGTGCCGGTGGGGCTGCCCGGCGCCGTCGACACCTGGGCGCAGGCGGCGGCGAACGAGGTCGTCGAGAGCAGGGAGTTCCCGAAGATCTGGCGCGACGCCAACCGCGACCTCCACGGCCAGGTGATCGACCTGCTGGAGGACCCGGATGCCGACACGAGCGGCTCGCTGACCGTCGACGCCGGCCCGGTGGTCGCGCAGGTGCTGCTGGTGCTCGAGGACCGGGGCATCCCGGTCGGGTTGCTGCCCACGGTCCCGTTGCAGGTGCCCGTCGTCGAGCGGGCGAAGGTGGCGGAGGGCGGACCGGCCTACCGGACCACGCACAGCGCCGCCGGCTGGCTGCCCTTCGCGTGGGCGGCCCTCGTCGGCCTCGCGGTGCTCGTCGCCACCGGGTGGCGGGGGCGCGCCCGGACGGCCGGCTTCGCGCTGCTCGGCGGCGCGCTCGGCGCCGGGCTCGTGATGCTGGCGGTGGAGCCCCTGACCGACCTCGCCGTCGACCGCGCCGACGTCGGCAGCCAGGCGATGGTGCGGATCATGCTCGACGCGGTGCTGGGCTCCCTGACGCCGTACGCGAGGACCTTCCTGCTCGCCGCCCCGGTCGGCCTCGTGCTGGTCGCCGGCTCGCTGTGGCCGCGCCGTCGCCGCGACGACCGCTACGACGGCTACGACGGCCACGAGGGGTACGACGGCGGCCACGAGCCGTCGCGCGAGTACGCCTGACGGGGCTACCCGCCAGTAGATGACGACCGCTCGGGCGGGGCCGCGAGTATCGTGGAAGGTGAATCTGTGGTCCGGCCCACAGCCACCCACCCTTGTGGCTAGAGTCGGGCCGCCGAAGTACCCCCACCCCGCCCCGGTGACCCCGACGGCGACGGCCCCCAGGAGTGGTGCAATGACCGACCCCGTCTTCGGACCTGCTCCCGATGAAGACGAGCCCGAGCTGGTCCAGCTGCTGACGCCGGAGGGCGAGCGGGTCCACCATCCGGTCTTCGACCTCGACTTCTCCGCCGACCAGCTGCGCGGCTTCTACCGCGACATGGTGCTGGTCCGCCGCCTCGACATCGAGGCCACCGCCCTGCAGCGCCACGGCGAGCTCGGCCTGTGGCCGCAGCTCCTCGGCCAGGAGGCCGCCCAGATCGGTGCGGGGCGTGCGATGCGCCCGCAGGACTTCGCCTTCCCGACCTACCGCGAGCACGGCGTCGCCTGGTGCCGCGGCATCGACCCGGTCCGCCTGCTCGGCCTGTTCCGCGGCACCGACCAGGGTGGCTGGGACCCGAAGGACCACAACTTCGCGCTCTACTCGATCGTGGTCGGGGCGCACTCGCTGCACGCGACCGGCTACGCGATGGGTGTCCAGCGCGACGGCGCCGTCGGCACCGGCGACCCCGAGCGCGACACCGCCGTGATGGCCTGCTTCGGCGACGGGGCGACCTCGCAGGGCGACGTCAACGAGTCGCTGGTGTTCGCGGCGTCGTACAACGCGCCGGTGGTGTTCTTCTGCCAGAACAACCAGTGGGCGATCTCGGAGCCGTTGGAGCGGCAGTCCCGGATCCCGCTCTACCGGCGGGCGCACGGCTTCGGCTTCCCCGGGGTCCGCGTCGACGGCAACGACGTCCTCGCCACCCACGCCGTCGTGCAGGCGGCGCTGCAGCGGGCCCGCGACGGCCAGGGACCGACCTTCGTCGAGGCGTACACCTACCGGATGGGCGCGCACACGACCACCGACGACCCCACCCGCTACCGGCGCAGCGCCGACGTCGACCAGTGGAAGGCCAAGGACCCGATCGCGCGCCTCGAGGCGTACCTGCGGGCCGAGGGCCTGGCCGACGACGCCTACGTCGCGGGGATCGCGGACGAGGCCGACGAGCTCGGCGTACGGATGCGCCGCGTCTGCCACGAGCTGCCGGAGCCGGTGGCTCGCGACATCTTCGACCTGGTCCACGTCGAGACGACCCCCGACCTCGCGGCGCAGCAGGCGGCGTACGACGCCCACGTCGCGTCCTTCGCGGAGGTGCTCTGAGATGGTGACGATGACCGTGGCCAAGGCGCTCAACGCCGGCCTGCGCAAGGCCCTCGAGGGCGACGACAAGGTGCTCGTGATGGGCGAGGACGTCGGCACCCTCGGCGGCGTCTTCCGGATCACCGACGGGCTGCAGAAGGACTTCGGCGACGACCGGGTCATCGACACCCCGCTCGCCGAGTCGGGCATCGTCGGCACGGCCGTCGGACTCGCGCTGCGCGGCTACCGGCCGGTGGTGGAGATCCAGTTCGACGGCTTCGTCTACCCCGCCTACGACCAGATCGTGTGCCAGGTGGCGCGCTTCCACTTCCGCAGCCAGGGCCGGGTGAAGGTGCCGATGGTGATCCGGGTGCCCTACGGCGGCGGCATCGGCGCGGTCGAGCACCACAGCGAGTCGCCGGAGGCCCAGTTCGTCCACACGCCGGGCCTCAAGGTCGTGACCTGCTCCAACCCCGCCGACGCCTACACGATGATCCAGCAGGCCATCGCGTGCGACGACCCGGTGATCTTCCTGGAGCCCAAGCGGCTCTACCACTCGGCGAAGGCCGACGTCGACGAGAGCGCGCCCGCCGCACCGCTGTGGGAGTCGCGCGTGGTCCGTCCTGGCACCGACGTCACGCTCGTCGGCTACGGCCCGACCGTGTCGACCTGCCTCGACGTCGCGACCGTCGCGGGCGAGGAGGGCCGCTCGGTCGAGGTCATCGACCTGCGCACGCTCTCGCCGCTCGACCTCGCGCCGGTGTACGAGTCCGTACGCCGCACCGGCCGGCTCGTCGTCGTCCACGAGGCGCACGTGACCCTCGGCCTGGGCGCCGAGGTCGCCGCCCGGGTCACCGAGGAGTGCTTCCACTCGCTCGAGGCGCCCGTGCTGCGCGTGGGTGGCTACGACACGCCGTACCCCGCCGCGAGGATCGAGGACATGTTCCTGCCCGACCTCGACCGGGTGCTCGACGCCGTCGACCGCACGTTCGGCTACTGAGGAGGACCGCGATGAGCACCCAGACTGCCGGCGAGTACAAGCTCCCCGACGTCGGTGAGGGCCTCACCGAGGCCGAGATCGTGGCGTGGCGGGTCAAGGAGGGCGACGTCGTCGCCGTCAACGACGTCATCGTCGAGATCGAGACCGCCAAGTCCGTCGTCGAGTTGCCCTCGCCCTTCGCCGGCACCGTGCTCGCGCTGCTGGCGGCCGAGGGCGAGACCGTCCAGGTCGGTACGCCGATCATCCGGATCGGCGAGGAGGGCGCCGCCGCCCCCGCGCCCGCTCCCGCCCGCGGTCCGGAGGTCATCGACACCAACGTCCCGCCCGCCGGCCAGGCCACGCTCGTCGGCTACGGGCCGAAGCAGCGCACGCTCCGGCGCCGGGCGCGCAAGGGCGACGCGGTGCCTGCGGCCCCGGTCGTGGAGCCCCCGGTGGTCGCCGCCCCGGTGGTCGACGCCCCGGTGGTCGAGGAGGTCGCGCAGCGACCGTCACGAGACCCCGGTGCCGTCCGCGCCCTCGCCAAGCCCCTGGTCCGCCGGCTCGCCCGCGACCTCGGCGTCGACCTGACCGCTGTCCCCGCGACCGGCCCCGGGGGAACCGTCAGCAAGGACGACGTGCTCGCTGCCGCCGGCCGATCCGCGACCAGCACCGCAGCGGCCGGTGCGCGCGAGACCCGCGAGCCGGTCAAGGGCGTGCGCAAGCAGATGGCCGCGGCGATGGTCTCCTCCGCCTTCTCCGCGCCCCACGCGACGACCTGGGTCACCATCGACGCCACGGCCACCGTGGAGCTGGTCGACCGGCTGCGGGAGCGCCGCGAGTTCGCGGAGGTGAAGGTCAGCCCGCTGCTCGTGGCCGCCCGCGCGTGCCTGCTCGCCCTTCGTCGTACACCGCTGGTGAACTCGACCTGGGACGAGGCAGCGCAGGAGGTCGTGGTCAAGCGCTACGTCAACCTCGGCATCGCCGCCGCCACGCCGCGCGGCCTGGTCGTCCCGAACGTCAAGGACGCCGACGCCCTCTCGCTCGTCGAGCTGGCCCGGGCCCTCGAGGACCTCACGTCGACGGCCCGCGAGGGACGCACCCAGCCGGCCGACCTCGCCGGCGGGTCCTTCACGATCAGCAACATCGGCGTCTTCGGCGTCGACGGCGGTACGCCGATCATCAACCCCGGCGAGTCCGCCATCCTCTGCCTCGGCGCGATCAAGCCGCAGCCGTGGGTGGTCGGCGACCAGGTCGTCCCCCGCCAGGTGATGACGCTGTCGCTGTCCTTCGACCACCGCCACGTCGACGGCGCCACCGGCACCCAGTTCCTCGCCGACGTCGCCGGCATCATCAGCGACCCCGGCACCGCCCTCCTCTTCTGACCCGGCCTGGGCGTTCCGACCGCCGACTTGCCACTTTGTCGCGCCGACTTGCCACATTCACCGAGTGAGTTGCCACTTTCCTCGTCGGCGCCGGACGGAAGTGGCAGCTCGACCCGCCAAAGTGGCAAGTCGGCGGCTCGATGTGACAAGTCGGCGGAGGGGCTGGGGATGGGCGGACGCACCAGATGTCGGGAGCGGGTAGAACGGACCGGTGCCGCCCGCGCGACTCGGACCACCTGACCAGCTCGGCCCGTACCGGATCGTGCGGCGGCTCGGGCAGGGCGGCATGGGCACCGTGTACGACGCCCTCGACACCGCCCTCGACCGCCACGTCGCGCTCAAGGTGATCGTGCCCGGACTCGCCGGCGACCCGGAGTTCCGCACCCGCTTCGTCCGCGAGGCCCGGGCCCAGGCGTCGCTGGACTCGCCGCACGTCGTGCAGGTCTTCGCGCACGGCGAGCTCGACGGGCAGCTCTTCATCGCGACCCAGCTGGTGCCCGACGGCGACCTCGGCCGGTACCTGCTCCGGCACGGCCCGCTGCCGCCGGGCCAGGCCGCGGCGATCGTCGCGCAGGTCGCCGACGGCCTCGCCGAGGCGCACCGCGTCGGCCTCGTGCACCGCGACATCAAGCCGTCGAACGTGCTGCTGCGCCACCGGGGCACCGACACCGTCGCCTACCTGGCGGACTTCGGGATCGCGGCACCCGCGGGAGGAGCGGGGGTCCGCGGCGACCTCGCCGGGCTCCGCCGCCTGCTCGAGGCCTGCCTGGGCGAGGCTGCCGCGGGACCGGTCGCACGAGCGCTGCGGGACGCCCGCTCCGCGGCCGAGGTCCGCGACCTGCTGCGGCGGCCGGCCCGCGACCGGCGGCGCGGGTGGCCGGTGGCGGCCGCGGCGCTCGCCCTCGCCACCGGCGCGACGGTGGCGACGGTGGCAGTGGTGGCAGCAGTGGCTGCCCGGGACCGGCCCGAGGAGCAAGGCCGCGACGCAGTCGCGCGGATCGCGCACGTGCTGGAGGACGAGGCGGGTCTGGATGCGCGGAGCGCCGCGTGCGCGGCCCGCGCGCTGGTCGACGAGCACGGCGCCACGGCCCTGGCCGCGGTCGAGCGGGGGGCGCGGCCCGACCCGGCCGTCGTCGACGACGCCCTCGAGGCCGCCTCCGGCTGCCTGTGGTGACCCGACGCCCGCGGCGTCAGCGACGCCGGGACCGCTTGGCGTCGTACATCGAGGCATCGGCGAGGCGGAACGCCTCGAGGACCGTGCGGTCGCCCGGCCCGGTCCAGGCGTGGCCGAGCGAGGCCTGCACGTCGTGCTCGGCGAGGGACCGCTCGAAGCGGGCGTAGTGGTCGGCCAGGTCGGCGACCGCCACGTTGTTGGTGAGGACCGTGAACTCGTCGCCGCCGTAGCGGGCGACCCGGTCCTGGTCGGTCCCGGCGGCCAGCAGGGCCGCGGCGGTCCGCCGGAGCAGGTCGTCGCCCGCGGCGTGGCCGAAGGTGTCGTTGGTCGTCTTGAGCCCGTCGACGTCGACCACCGCCACGGCGACCGGGTCGCCGAACGCTTCGATCCGCTGCTGGGCGTCGGCGACCAGGGTGTCCCAGCCGCGCCGGTTGACGAGTCCGGTGAGCTCGTCGGTCGCGGCGAGCGCGACCGCGATCGTCGCCCGGCGGCGCTCGCGGTCGGCCGCCCGCGCGATGCCCACCTGCGAGGAGAGCAACGAGCTGAGCAGCTCGACGAGGTCGGCGTCGAACGGCGGGAGGTCGGCGAGCGGTGAGCTGCCGACCCCGCAGAGGATCCCGAACAGGTCGCCGTCGTCGGTGATCGGGAAGCCGACATAGGCCCGGATGGGACCGGCGTCGGGGAGCCAGGCGTAGTCGGGGTCGCGGACCGCGTCGTGCACGACGTGGGCGGCGCCGTCGGTCATCTGGCGGCAGAAGGTGTCGTCCCACGGCACCCGGTCGCCCGTGGCGATGAGTGCGTCGTGGTGGACGTGCACGTGCACCTGCTCGCCGCCGGCGACGCGGGAGACCGACCAGTCGGCGAGCGGCGTACGACGGCTCAGGTACTCGACCACGCTGCGTGCCGACGCCGCGAAGGCGTCCGCCCCCGTCGCGGGGAGCACGGGCTCCGCCGACAGGGCACCCTCCACGGCCTCGGACATGCCCGCCAGATCGGCAGGTCGCGCGCCGGCCTGAACGGTCGAAGGGGACTCAGCCGTCCGCCAGGCGGATCAGGCCGACGATCGTGGCGACGTACAACGCCCCGTCCGGGCCGAGGTAGATCGCCGCGTAGTGGTTGTTCCACTGGATGCCGGTGCCGGTGAGCCGGCTCCAGCGGGTCTCACCGGTCCGGATGTCGATCGCGGTGACGTACCAGGCGTCGAGGAGGTCCTTGCGGGGCGGCTTCGAGTACACGTAGACGAGCCCGTTGCCCAGCGACGCCTTCGGCACCGACGTGGGGGCGACGGTCGGGTTGGTCCACGCGACGTGGCAGCCCTCGTCGTCGATCATCACCCGCGAGACGCCGGGCGTCGTGGACTTCCCGAGCAGCGTGGACTGCACACCGGCGTACCCGTAGTTGTTCTCGATGATCAGCGAATTGCCCGCTGCCACGAGGCTGTTCTCGGTCGTGCTCGCCCCACCCTGCAGGACCGGCACGGAGCAGTGCTCCCGCTCGCCGTCCGGTACGCCGCGTCGGCGGTCGTAGACGATGACGTGGCTCTGCGGGTCGGCGTTGTCGGCGATCGCGATCCACCGCTCGCCGATGAGGGTGGGCGAGGTGCCCGAGCCCTGGGAGAGCATGCCCGGCTTCTTCGCCGAGCCGCGGTCGTAGGGGATCGCCCAGGTGATCTCCGGCGTGCCGTCGGCGGCCGCGTCGAGTCGGTAGGACCGGTGCGTCGAGACGAAGTAGACGCCGCCGGTCTCGTCGCTGGAGACCGAGTTGTAGATGCCCTCGCCGTCCGGCAGCTCGAGCGCCTTCACCGCGCCGGTCGCGCGGTCGAGGGTCCCGACCGTGCCCTGCTGGCTGAACCACCAGACCCGACCGGACCAGTCGACGCCCGTGGCCACGAGGCAGTCGTCGGCGCCGAGGTACGACGTCAGCGGCCACGTGCGCCCCTTGCTGAGCCCGCCGTCGGCGCCGACCTGCACCTCGGCGATGGCGGACCGGGTCGTCGTCGCGTAGGCGCGGTCCTGGCCGTCGAGGAAGAAGTAGGTGCCGCCGCACAGGTCGGTGAACGGGTTGGCGGCCTTGCCGAGGTCGCGCGCCGAGAGCTGCAGCTGGGAGACCGGGCGCAGCGTGACCGGGTCGATCACCATCATGGTGAAGCCCTCGAGCCCGCCGCAGAGACCGACGATGCGGTCGTGCGAGTCGAAGGCCATCGTCGCGCACTCCCGGATCCCGTACGACGCCGTCCGCATCGTCAGCGCCCGGCCGGTCGGCCCCGACACGGCGTACGCGTCGGTGCTGTAGGCGTCGTTGTGCATGCTGCTGCGACCGTTCGGGGCCAGCCAGGGGTTCTGCGGCACCGGCGGCGCGTCGAGCGGCTGTGCGGTGACGGCGGCGCCGGTGAAGCGGGGGACCAGCAGGTCGGTCGGCAGCGGCGGGATCGGCAGGCCGGGGATGGTCGGCAGCGCGGGCAGCCCGGGCAGGGCGAAGCCGTCGGCGTCGAGGGTGCCGTCGGTGCGGACCGACCCGGTGGCGGACGGGGCGGACGCGAGGGTCAGGGCGAGGACGCCGGCAGCAGCGGTCGCGGCCAGGGAGCGGAGGCGCATCCCGGGAGAGTAGAACGTGTTCCAGTCTCGTGGGAAGGGCGCGGTCAGCGCGGAGGCGTCTCCTCGCCCAGCAGCCAGTCGTCGAAGAAGTCGGACAGCTCCTCGCCGGTCGTCCTCTCGATCCAGTCCCAGTACTCCTGGCGGTCGGCGTTGCCGTTCTCCTGCGAGGCCGGCCACTCGCGGAGCATCGCGAAGAACTTGTCGTCCCCGATCCTCTCCCGCAGCTCCTGCCACATCAGCGCCGGTCCGTAGTAGATGTTGCCGTCGCCGAACTGCTTCGGGTCGAAGGCGGCGGGCGGTCCGGCGCCCTCGCGGAGCTGGACCTCGAAGCCGGCCCACTCGTCCATCTTCTGGGCGATGGTGACGCCCTCCTGCTCGGCCTCCCACATGCCCTGCAGGTACATCGCCATCCCCTCGTTCATCCACACGTCGGACCAGTCCGCGGGGGTGACCGTGTCGCCGTACCAGTGGTGCGCGGCCTCGTGGACGACCACGGCGGGGGACAGGCTGTAGTCGCTGTCGCCGAGCGTGATCATGGTCTGGGTCTCCATGCCGCTGTCGTTGTCGACGACGAGGATGCCCAGCGAGTCGAAGGGATAGGGGCCCAGGATCTTCTCGAGCCAGTCGACGGCCGCCGGCGCGGTGTCGGTGCCGCCGGGCAACGGGTCGCCGTCGGCGTCGGTCCAGACCTGGATCGGGACGCCGCTCGACGACGTCAGGTCCGTGTGCTGGAAGTCGCCGAACGCCACCGTGACGAGGTACGACGACGCGGGCTCCGCGAGGTGCCAGGTGTTCGTCGACGTCCCGCCCTCCTCGGTGGACTTCGTCAGCTGCCCGTTGGCCACGCCCGACATCGGCGCCGGGCTGGTGAGGGTGAAGTCGTAGAAGGCCTTGTCGGCGGGCTGGTCGTTGACGGCGTACCAGGTGAACGCCCCGTAGGGCTCCTGCAGCGTCCACGTCTCGTGCTCGTCGGTGATGCTCCAGCCGACGCCCTGGGTGAAGTCCTGGCGGGTGCTCGGGGCCGGGGCCGGCTCCGGGGTGCCGGCGTAGGTGAGGGCGAGCTCGTAGCGCTGGTCGGCCTCGATCGGGTGGTCGATCGTGAGGTGGGTGCCGTCGACCTCGTGGTCGGCCGGCTCGCCGTCGACGGTCAGCTCGGAGATCCCGAGCTGCTCGTTGAAGTCGAGCGGGATGGTGGGGGAGTCGCCGGTGGCCCGGAAGGTGAGCGTCTGGTGCGCGGTGAGCCGGTCCTTCGCCGGGTCCCAGGCCAGCCCGAGGTCGTAGTGGAGCGCGTCGACGAGCGGGTCGCCGATGTCGGGGTAGACGGAGTCCTCGCGGGTCTCGCTGACCGCGGCGGCGTACTTCCCGCCGGCGGAGGGCGTCGTCGTGCTCGTCGTGGGAGCGCTGCTCGTGGGCGTCGCGCTGGTCGTCGGGTCGCCGTCGGACTCCGGCTCGTCGTCGGAGCCGCACGCGGCGAGCGCCAGGGCGGCGGTGAGGGCGAGGGCCAGCGAGGCGGCGCGCATGCGGGTCATGGGTGTTCCTTCTCCCGTCGGTGCGCACATCATGCCCGGCGGCCCCTCACGCGAGACGAACCTGAACAAGTGTCACGTTTTGGTGTTACCCTCCCCGTGCTCGGTCGTTGAGTGATCGGTGTCACTCGGACATGGGGACGGTCAGGGAGGTCGGCATGGACGGATTGCGCGATTCGGCAGCGTCGCGACGGGTCGGACTGGCCGTCACGGCGGCCCTGGGGGTCATCGGCGTGGCGGCCGTCGTCCCCGTGGCCGGCGCCGGCCCCGGGAGCACGACGAGCCTCGCGGCCGCGGCCGAGCAGCAGAAGTCGGACCGCGGGATCCCGCACGACGACGCGATGCTGGCCCCGCACGACCACAACGACCCGGCGACCAAGAACGACGTCTCCCGCGGCCTCGCCGTCGGTGAGGAGGCCGAGGCGGTCGACCCGACGACCGCCGAGGAGCGCGCCGCCGCGGAGGAGTACGTCGAGGCCGAGCGCGCACTGCCGGACCCCGAGCTCGTCGGCGTCGCCGCCTACCCCGCCCGCACGGCCGTGCCGGCCGACCGCTACGCGATGGCCGGCGGCTGCTACACCCTGACCGCCGGTCTGGCGAGGTTCGGCCCCTACTACTTCAAGGCCACCCGCCTCGGCGGCTACCTGCTGCACACGACGGGTGGCGAGCTCGCGGTGGTCAACGGGGCGGTGAAGGTCGCTGCCAAGGCGAGCCCGGCGGCCGACTGGACGGCGACGAAGGCCGGGACCGGCTACCGGTTCGACGTCGGCGCCGGGAAGGCGCTCACCGTCGCCGGCGGCAAGCTCGTGCCGGGCGCCGGCACGACCTTCGCGCTGCGCACGGCGAGCGGCTGCCCGTCGTACCCGGAGGCGGCGATCAACGTCACCGGCGACCCCTTCGCGGGCGAGACCACCTACCAGGAGGTGCGCGGCTTCGTCGACGCGCACACCCACGGCATGGCGTTCGAGTTCCTCGGCGGCAAGGTGCACTGCGGCCGTCCGTGGCACACCTACGGCGCGCCGTACGCCCTTGTCGACTGCCAGGACCACACGCTCACCCAGGGCAAGGGTGCGCTGCTCGAGTCGGTGCTCTCCGGCGAACCGTCGCACGATCCCGTCGGCTGGCCGACCTTCAAGGACTGGCCGGCGCCCGAGTCGCTCACCCACGAGGGCACCTACTACCGGTGGCTCGAGCGCGCGTGGCGCGGCGGGCAGCGGCTCTTCGTCAACCTGCTGGTCGAGAACAACAAGCTCTGCCAGCTCTACCCGATGAAGAAGAACTCCTGCGACGACATGGACTCGATCCGCCTGCAGGCCAGCGACATGCTGAAGATGCAGGACTACATCGACGCCCAGTTCGGCGGCCCGGGCAAGGGCTTCTACCGGATCGTGAAGGACCCCTTCGAGGCGCGGCGGGTCATCAACAGCGGCAAGATGGCCGTGGTGATGGGCATCGAGACGTCCATCCCGTTCGGCTGCACGTACAAGAAGGTCCTGGGCAAGGACTTCCCGGCCTGCACCAAGGCCGAGATCGACGCCAACCTCGACGAGATGCACGCCCTCGGCGTACGACAGATGGAGCTCGTCAACAAGTTCGACAACGCGCTCGCCGGGGTCGCCGGCGACGCGGGTGCCATCGGGCCGCTCGTCAACACCGCCAACTTCCTCGAGACCGGCTCGTTCTGGGCGATGGAGCACTGCGAGCCGGCGGACGGCGAGTCCGCGGACAACCCGCAGATCGGCGTCCTGCCGGACCTCAGTGCCGGGCAGCAGGACGCGCTCTTCGGTGCGATCGGGAAGGTCCTGGGACTGCTCCCGGCGACCCCGCTCTACGGACCGCCGGCCCATTGCAACAAGCGCGGCCTCACCGAGCTCGGCGTGCACACGATCGAGGGCCTCGCGAAGCGCGGCATGGTCTTCGACCCCGACCACCTCTCGGTCAAGGCCCGCTCCTCCTCGATGGACGTCATCGACGACCTCGCCTACCCGGGCGTGATCTCCAGCCACTCGTGGTCGACGCCCGACACCTACCCCCGGATCTACAAGGCGGGCGGCTTCATCACCCCGTACGCAGGCGACTCCACCGGCTTCGTCGCGAAGTGGCGCCGCCACCTCGGCTGGGCCGACCCGCGCTACTACTTCGGGTTCGGCTTCGGTGCCGACATCAACGGCCTCGGCGCGCAGGGCAACCCCCGCGGTGCTGACGTCCCCAACCCGGTCAGCTACCCCTTCACCGGACTCGGCGGCGTCCAGGTCGACCGGCAGCAGGCCGGCGAGCGGACCTGGGACATCAACGTCGACGGCGTGGCGCAGTACGGCCTCTACCCCGACTGGGTGGAGGACCTACGCCAGGTCGCGGAGGCGCAGCACGCCGGCGACGGCGAGAAGATCGTCGACGACATGGCCCGCGGGGCCGAGGCCTATCTGCAGATGTGGGAGCGCGCGTACGGCGTGAAGCCCGACTCGTGCCGCAACGCCGACCAGCGCCTGGGCGTCTCCACCGTCCGGAGCCGGGTGACGATCGGCATGACCACCGAGGCCGTGCTGCGCGCGGTGGGCCAGCCCTACCAGCGGCTCGGGACGTCGTACTCCTTCTGTGCGAAGACCTCGACCCGGGCGAAGGTGCCCGTGAAGGTGACCTTCTCGAAGGCGGGCCGGGTGACCGGGCTCAGCTTCTCCTGAGGCATACCTGAGGCATTCGTCACGCCCCACCGGAAGTTACCTGCCGGTAGGATCCGGTCGTCGGCCCTGTCGCCCCACCCATTGGTAAGGCTTGCCTTCGGTTCGCGATCTCCGATGGTGGCAATAGGCTCGGCCCGCGCACCCGTGCGTGTCCTGAACCTGCAGACGAGTGGAGATTCGCCCATGCAGACCGTTGCGATCGTGATTTCGCTGGCCATCTCGGTGGTCGCCATCGCCCTGACGGCCCGGGCCGTCTCCGCGATGCTCGGCGTGATCCGCAAGGGCCAGCCGGCGCCGGGCCGCACCGGCAACCCGGTCGGCCGGACCGTGACCATGCTCAAGGAGACCGTCCTCCACACGCGCATGCTGCAGTGGACGTGGGTCGGCATCCTGCACTGGTTCGCCTTCGCGGCGTTCATCGCGCTCTCCACCGCCGTCGCCGCCGCGTTCCCGCAGCTGTTCGACCCCGAGTGGACGATCCCCGTCCTCGGCAAGTTCTTCCTCTACGAGTGGGTCGCCGAGATCCTCGGCCTGCTCGGCTCGCTGGCGATCATCCCGCTGATCATCTACCGGCTCACCCACCGCCCCTCGCAGATCGGGCGCCAGAGCCGCTTCTTCGGCTCCACCATGTGGCAGGCCTACTTCGTCGAGGCGATGGTGCTCCTGGAGAGCTCCGCGATCCTCTTCATCCGCGGCGCCGAGTACAACCTCGCCAAGGCCCACGGCGGCGAGGCCGCCGAGCACGCCGACGGCTTCCACTTCCCGATCTCGCAGTTCTTCGGCAACCTCTACCCGACCGGCCACGAGTCGATCGGGACGCTCGAGAACATCATCTACTTCATCGCGATGGTCAAGATCACCTCCGCGATGATCTGGCTGATCGTCATCTCCAGCAACCTGACGATGGGTGTGGCCTGGCACCGCTTCACCGCCTGGTTCAACATCTGGTTCAAGCGTGAGGAGAGCGGCCGCACGGCCCTCGGCGCGGTCAAGCCGCTGACCTCCGGCGGCAAGCCGATCACGCTCGACGACGTCGACGACCTCGACGAGGACGCCACCCTCGGCGTCGGCTCCATCTGGGACTTCTCCTGGAAGGACATCCTCGACTTCACCACCTGCACCGAGTGCGGTCGCTGCCAGTCGCAGTGCCCCGCGTGGAACACCGAGAAGCCGCTCTCGCCGAAGCTGATGATGATGGCGATGCGCGAGGAGGCGTACGCCGTCGCCGGCGGCGCCGAGCCGCGTGCGCTCGTCGGCAAGACCGAGCACGAGCAGTCCGACGGCGTCGACGACTGGTTCTACAACCCCGAGGGCGGCGACTTCGTCGTCGACGAGGACGCCCTGTGGGCCTGCACCAACTGTGGTGCCTGCGTGCAGCAGTGCCCGGTCGACATCGAGCACGTCGACCACTTCGTCGACATGCGCCGCTACCAGGTGCTCGTCGAGTCGAACTTCCCCTCCGAGCTCAACGGCCTCTTCAAGGGCCTCGAGAACAAGGGCAACCCGTGGAACATGTCCGCCACGGCCCGCCTCGACTGGGCGAAGGACCTGCCCTTCGAGGTGAAGGTCGTCGGTGACCAGATCGAGGACCTCGAGTCCGTCGACTGGCTGTTCTGGGTCGGCTGCGCCGGCGCCTACGAGGACCGGGCCAAGAAGACGACCCGCGCCGTCGCGGAACTCCTCGACCTGGCGGGCGTCTCGTTCGGCGTACTCGGCAACGGTGAGACGTGCACCGGTGACTCCGCCCGCCGCGCCGGCAACGAGTTCGTGTTCCAGGGCCTGGCCCAGCAGAACATCGAGGTGCTGACCGAGGCGAAGGCCAAGAAGGTCGTCTCCACCTGCCCGCACTGCATGAACACCCTCAAGAACGAGTACCGCGAGCTCGGCATCGAGCTCGAGGTCATCCACCACACGCAGCTGCTCAACCGGCTCGTGCGGGAGGGCAAGCTGACGCCGGTCGCCACGGGCGCCGGCGCGCACAACCGCAAGATCACCTACCACGACCCCTGCTTCCTGGGTCGCCACAACCAGGTCTACACGCCCCCGCGCGACCTGCTCCAGATCCTCCCCGGCGCCGAGTTCGCCGAGATGGAGCGCAACTCCGAGCGGTCCTTCTGCTGCGGCGCCGGTGGCGCCCGCATGTGGATGGAGGAGAACATCGGCGAGCGGATCAACCTCAACCGCACGGCGGAGGCCGTCGGTACGGGCGCCGACCAGGTCGCCGTGGGCTGTCCCTTCTGCCGCGTGATGATCTCCGACGGCCTGACCAAGCTGCAGGCCGACGGCGAGGCGCGCGAGGAGGTCGAGGTCCTCGACGTCGCGCAGATGCTGCTCGCGTCGGTCAAGGGGGAGCAGGCCACCAAGCTCAAGCCGGGCGAGGGTGCGCCGCTGCAGCCGAAGGCCGCGGCCGCCGCAGCCGCTCCGGCCGAGGCGAAGCAGTCGGTCGAGACCAAGGCCGAGCCGGAGGCCGGCGACGTCACGCTCACGGACGACACGGTCGCCGCGACCGAGGACGTCGGCCCCGCGGCCAAGGCGTCCGGCGGCTCGTCGATGTTCGACGACCCGGGCTCGATGTTCGACACCCCGGCCGCTGCTCCGGCGGCGCCGGCGGAGGAGAAGCCCGCGGCCCCGGCCGGTGGCGGATCGCTGTTCGACGACTCGAGCTCGCTGTTCGACTCCGCTCCCGCCGAGGCGGCACCGGCTGCGTCTGCTGCACCGGCAGCGCCGGCGGAGAAGGCCGAGGAGAAGGCGGCTCCGGCCGGCGGTGGCTCGCTGTTCGACGAGGGCGGCTCGCTCTTCGACGCCGCCCCGCCGGCCGAGCAGAAGGCGGCCCCGGCCGCCGAGGAGAAGCCCGCGCCCGCGGCCGAGGCCACGCCGGCCGCCGACCTGGGTGCCGGCGGCTCGCTGTTCGACATCGCGCCGGCCGAGGAGGCTCCGAAGGCGGAGGCACCGAAGACGGAGGCTCCGAAGGCGGAGGCTCCGAAGGCGGAGGCTCCGAAGGCGGAGGCTCCGAAGGCGGAGGCGACGCCCGCCGCCGAGATGGAGTCGGCGCCCGTGCCGACCGAGGAGAAGGTCGTCCAGGCCGAGGTCGAGGGCGGCGTCGCCGCCGCTCCGCCGACCCCGTCGGTCGACCTCAACGCCGGTGGCTCGTTGTTCGACATCGAGGCCCCGGCCGCTCCCGCTGCCCCGGCGGCGGCTGCTCCTGCTCCGGCGCCGACCCCCGAGGCCGAGCCGGTCGAGGCCGAGGCCCGCGACGAGGAGGCCGAGGCCGTCGCCGAGGCGCCCGCTGCCGAGCCGGCCGCGCCTGCTGCCCCTGCTGCCAGTGCCCCTGCTGCCGCTGCCCCGGCTGCGTCCGGCGGTGCCGCGAGCGCGCCGAAGACCGACGTCGACATCAACGCGATGGGCTCGCTCTTCGACATCGAGGCCCCCGAGGCCGCTGCTGTCGAGCGTCCTGCCGCCGCGGCCCCTGCTCCGGCGGCTGAGCCGGAGGCGCCTGCTGCGGAGCCCGAGGGTGCGGCGGCGGAGCCCGAGGCTGCGGCCGCGGAGCCCGAGGCTGCGGCTGCGGAGCCCGAGGCTGCGGCTGCGGAGCCCGAGGCAGTGGCTGCGGAGCCCGAGGCCGAGGTGGCCGAGCCGGCCGCGGAGGAGCCCGCTGTCGAGGAGCCCGCTGCGGAGGAGCCCGCTGCGGAGGAGGAGCCCGCCCCGGCCGCCCCCGCGCCGGAGGCCCCGGCCCAGTCGGCCGCCCCGGCGTCGTACTCGGGCGAGGCGCACCAGCCCCGCACCGACGTCGACATCAACGCCGCGGAGTCCCTCTTCGACCTCTGAGTCGCGAGCGATCGCAGGAGCCCCACCCGTCACACCGGGTGGGGCTTTCCTGCACTTGTCGGGCGTTGCAACCCCCGACAAGTGCATGAATCCCCGGTCGACCGGGGATTCATGCAGCGGACCGCCCCACCCACCTTCGAGGGGTGTGACCGCGCTCACCCACACGGCACCATGGACCCATGACGGAGCTGTCGTACGCCGCCGGCGAGACCACCACGCCCCTGCTGGACGAGACCATCGGCGCCAACCTCGAGCGCACCGTCGGGCAGTGGCCGGACCGTGAGGCGCTCGTCGAGGTCGCCACCGGCCGGCGCTGGACGTGGCGCGAGTTCGACCACGCCGTGGACCAGCTGGCCCGGGGCCTGATGGCGGCCGGCATCGCCGCGGGCGACCGGATCGGCATGTGGGCGCCGAACTGCGCCGAGTGGACCATCGTGCAGTTCGCCGCCGCCAAGGCCGGTGCGGTGCTGGTCAACGTGAACCCGTCCTACCGCACCCACGAGTTCGCGTACGCCGTCAACCAGTCGGGTCTGCGCCTGCTGCTGACGGTCACCGGCTTCAAGACGTCCGACTACCGGGGCATGGTCGAGGAGGTCACCGCGAAGGGGGAGGTGCCCGGCCTCGAGCGCACCGTGTACGTCGACACCGACGACTGGCAGGAGCTGGTGGCCGGCGGCGAGGGACTCCCGGCCGACGCGCTCACCGAGCGCCAGCGGGGCCTGCGGCCGACGGACCCGATCAACATCCAGTACACGAGCGGCACGACGGGCTTCCCGAAGGGCGCCACCCTCAGCCACCGCAACATCCTCAACAACGGCTTCTTCGTGACCGAGCTGCTGGGCTTCGCCGAGCAGGACCGGCTCTGCATCCCGGTGCCCTTCTACCACTGCTTCGGCATGGTGATGGCCAACCTCGGCTGCGTCACCCACGGCGCCACCATGGTGATCCCCGCGCCCGGCTTCGACCCGTCGGTCACGCTGCGCGCCGTCCAGGACGAGCGGTGCACCGCCGTGTACGGCGTCCCGACGATGTTCATCGCCATGCAGAACGCCCCCGACTTCGCCGAGTTCGACCTCAGCACCCTCCGTACCGGGATCATGGCCGGCTCGATCTGCCCGGTCGAGGTGATGAAGCGTTGCGTCAACGACATGCACATGGCCGAGGTCTCGATCGCCTACGGCATGACCGAGACCAGCCCGGTGAGCTGCCAGACCCGCGTCGACGACGACCTCGACCGTCGTACCGCCACCATCGGTCGGGCCGCCCCCCACGTCGAGATCAAGATCGTCGACCCGGCGACGGGGGAGACGGTGCCGCGCGGCGAGCCGGGCGAGTTCTGCACCCGCGGCTACTCCGTGATGCTCGGCTACTGGAACGACGACGCCAAGACCGCCGAGGCCATCGACGCCGACGGCTGGATGCACACCGGCGACCTGGCCGTGATGCGCGAGGACGGCTACTGCAACATCGTCGGCCGGATCAAGGACATGGTCATCCGCGGCGGTGAGAACATCTACCCCCGCGAGATCGAGGAGTTCCTCTACACCCACCCCGACGTCGAGGACGTGCAGGTCGTGGGCGTCCCCGACGAGAAGTACGGCGAGGAGCTGTGCGCGTGGGTGCGGATGCGAGCCGGCGCCGAGCCGCTCGACGCGGCTGCGGTGAAGGAGTTCGCCACCGGGAGGCTCGCGCACTACAAGATCCCGCGCTACGTCATGGTCGTCGAGGAGTTCCCGATGACCGTGACCGGCAAGGTCCGCAAGGTCGAGATGCGCGAGCGGTCGGCGGAGATCCTCGGCCTGGGCTGAGCACTGGCTGGAGTGGGGAAGTTCTGAGTCACGGTGTGACTCAGAAGTTCCCCACTTCGTCGTTCGGGCGAGGCTGGCCACGCCAGGCAATCTCCGCAGGGCAATCCGGGCAGGCGTGGGCGCAGCCACGCCACCCATGGCGGTGAAGGAGAAGATCGAGCCGCGACGCCGTGCGGCAAGCCCGCTCGAACACCTGCCCGTATCCGAGCCGCACCGTGTGCTCCCTGTCGACGGCGGCATCGAGGTCGCGATCGAGATCACGGTCCCGGTCGGCCACCGAGGAGTGGTCGAGGCGCCCGTCGAGCTCGACGATCTGGCGCCACCGCGGTCGCTCGCCGCCGTAGCGCACGTCGCGGAACAGCCGTCGCCCCGCGCTGTCGCGCGCCTCGACCTGGCGCAGCCCGCGCGGTAGGCCGTGCGGCCGCTCGACCCGCGTCAGGTAGCCGTGCTCGAGCACCGAGCAGGTTCCCTCCGCGACGTCGTTCAGCACCTGCGCCAGCCACTCGCGACGGTGCAGGCGTGCCGTCCCCCTGAGCGCGACGATCAGGCGATCCGCCGTCGTGCGGCGGCCGCCGCACGCGTCCGCGAGGACCGCGATCGCGGCGAGGTCGGTGGCCGCGTTGTCGGCGATCGAGAGGATCGCGTCGTCGTACCGCATGCGGAGCGGTCCGAGGTTCCACTGCACGACCTGCTCGAACCTGCGGATCCGGCGGACGTCCACACCCGGTGGCTGCCTGACCTTGCGTCGGTGGTCGACCACGATCTGGATCTCGGCGCGGCCGTCGACGCCGTGTCGACCCGGCCCCTCGTGGGCTCGGCGGGCGGACGCATCGGCGAGAGCGGCCGGCCAGCAGGCGAGCACGGCCGCCCACGCCCGCTGGCGCCACGTGAGCGGGCCGGTGTGGTCGACGTACACGCCGTCATGGATCACCGCCCATTCCCGCCGCCGGAGCCGCCGGCGTACGTCGTTCGCGCTGAGCCCGGCGGCGAGCGCCTGCCGCCTGCTGACGACGCCGTCCTGATCGGCCAGGATCCTCTCGATGGGGCGCATGCCGTGGCCCTGCCCGGCGCGGAGCGGCGCCACGCCTGCGCACTTGGGGGTGTGGAGAACTCCCTCGTTCGGAACCAACCGGCCCCCCTCGCCGGTCACACTGGGTGACCCGAGGAGGCGCCCGGCATGGACTTCAGTGCGTACGTCGCACAGCGACGCCCGCGACTGGTGCGGACCGTCGTGCTCCTCGGCTGCCCACCGGCCGACGCGGAGGACGTGGTCCAGGCCGCGCTGCTGAAGTGCTACCGGTCGTGGCCGCGGGTCGCGGCCGCCGACCACCCCGACGCCTACGTCCACCGGGTCCTCGTCACCACCCTGTACGACGCCCGGCAGCGCCGCTGGAACGGTGAGCTGCCGAGCGCCGACCTGCCCGACCGGCCCGGCGCCGACCCGGCCTGGGCCGAGGGCGTGGCCGTGCGGCGGGCGCTCGCCGCGATGAGTCCCGAGCACCGCGAGGTGCTCGTGCTCCGCTACTTCGCCGACCTGTCCGAGCGGGACACCGCCCGCGCGCTGGGCGTCGCCCCCGGAACCGTGAAGTCACGGACCGCCCGCGCGCTCCGGGCGCTCGCCCCGCTCGTCGCCACCGAGGAGACGCCATGAGCGAGGACGCCGTGACCGAGAGCGAGGCCCGCCGGCTGCTCGGCGCCGCGGCCGCGACCATCGAGGTCGACGGCCCGGCGCCGTTGACCCTGACCGGGCTGCCCGAGGCGCGCCGCCACCGACGCTGGTCGGCGCTGGTCGCGGTGGCGGCCTGCGTCGTGCTGGTCGCCGGCGCCGCGTGGGTCGTGGCGCGGCAGCTGGGTGACGGGAGGCAGGTGCCGCCGGAGCCGGCGCAGCGGCCGAGCATCGGAGAGCGACGGAGCGAGGACCCGGCGGTGCGACGGGAGCCGTCGCCTGCCCGCTCCGCGGCGACGGACCGGTTCATCCGGTGGGCGCGCAACGGTCAGAGCCCACCGAGGTTCGCCGACCGCGTCCGCCGGATGACGGGCGGCTTCTCCCCGCCGTGGGTCGACGAGCCGACGGACCGCGCCCGGTGGTCCGGGTGCTCGGGGCTCGGCTTCCCCGACTGCGGCATCGATCCGGTCGCGCGCATCTTCCACACGAAGGGCGAGCTCCAGGTGGAGGCCGGCCTCCCGGGCTGCGGGCACGACGACACCCTGCCCCCGGCGTACCGCGCGGCGACGAGCGACGTGGTGCGCGTCTCCGGGCCCGGCACGGCCTGCGACGGCTGGTACGTCCTGCTCTGGATCGACGAGGGTGGCGCCATCTATGGCGTCATGTGACGCCACAATGCCCTTGACTTGACGTCATTGTGACGTCATAGTGATGCACATGGACATCACGCCGTACGTCGACAGCCTCCGCCGCGACCTCCAGGCCGCCGCCGAGAGCGCCGGCCCCGAGGCGCGGGAGATCGCCGAGCGGCTCGGCTACGCGCTCGACCCCGCGGTCCGGCTCGCGGTGATGGAGGCGATCAGCCACGCTGCCGCCGAGATCACCGCGGCGATGGCCGACGGCAGCGTCGACGTCCGCCTCGACGGGCGCGACCTCGACTTCGTCGTCGACGCCGGTCTGCCGGCCACGCCTCCGACGCCGGCCCCGCCGGCGGCGCCCGTGCCGCCGGTGCCGCCCGCGGGCGAGGACGAGGGCCTGGCCCGGGTCAGCCTGCGGCTTCCCGAGTCGCTCAAGAACCGCGCCGACGACTTCGCCGCCCAGGCCGGCCAGTCGCTCAACACCTGGCTGGTCAACCTGATCCGCGGCGCCACCAGCGAGCGGGCGATCCACGTCGACGTCGACCTGTCGAGCGTGCCGTTCGGCGGCGACTTCCCCTTCTCCAGCAAGCCGGGCAACCGCCGGATGACCGGCTGGCTCTGACCATCCCCCAGATCCCAAGGAGCACGACATGAACGGCGAACCCCTCGTCCGTACCTTCGAGACCCCCGACCCCGTCCACCTGTACGTCGAGAACGGCTCCGGCCGCGTCGTCGTGGTCGCCACCGCCACCTCCACCACCCACGTCCGCGTCGCGGGCGTCCGGGCCGAGGAGGCGACGATCACCCACGACCGCGGCAAGGTCAGCGTCCTGGCGCCGAAGTGGCGTGCCGGCGGCCTGTTCCGCGGCGACCAGTCCCTCGACATCGAGGTCGAGGTCCCGACCGGCAGCCAGCTCGTCGTGAAGAGCGGGAGCGCCGACATCGACGTGACCGGCGAGGTCGCGGCGACCCGGATCAAGGCCGGCTCGGCCGGCGTCCGCCTCGACCGCATCTCCGACAGCGCGGTCATCGACACCGGCTCGGGTGACGTCGCGATCGCGGCCGTCGCCGGCGACGTCCGGATCCGCAGCGGCTCGGGCGACATCGTGCTCGACGCCGCCGACGGGGTCGCCTCGATCTCCACCGGGTCCGGTGACGTCCGGATCGGCCACGCCTCGCGCTCGGTCGTCGTCAAGACCGGGTCCGGCGACCTGGAGGTCCTGGAGTCCGAGGACGACATCGCCAGTACGACGGGATCGGGCCGCCTCACCGTGCGCAACGCCCGCCGCGGACGGATCAGCGCCAAGGGTGCGTCCGGCGACATCCTCGTCGGCGTCCCGGTCGGGACGCCGGTGTGGACCGACATCACCACGATCACCGGCCGGGTCAGCTCGACCCTGCCGTCCGCGGGCCAGCCCGAGCCGGGCGCCGACCACGTCGAGATCCGCGCGACGACCGTGTCCGGTGACGTCGCCCTCGTCCCCGCCTGACCCGCCCGATCCAGTCCGATCCCGTCAGAGGAGAGAACGATGTTCGAGATGCTCCACGAGCAGCGTGTCCGCCAGGACATCGACGACCGGGTCCGCCGCGCCAGCCGCCAGCGCCTGGTCGCCCGGGCCAAGGCGGCCCGGTCCCGCCGGACCACCAGCGCCTTCTGAGGCGTTGCCGGAACCGGTCGGGCACGACGTGACGCCCGTCGCACCTCCCTCGTTGCTCCTCCGGGTCCGCAAGGGCCCGGAGGAGGGAGATCCCGATGAACGTCCGCCTGCCGCGCCCTGCCGCAGCCCTGGTCACCGCGGTGCTCGCCGCCGCGGTCGCCGTCCCCGCGAGCAGCCCGGCGCTCGCCGTACCGGATGCGGCGCCGGCCGCCGCGACGCCGACGGCGCCGATGGCGACGCAGGCCGCCGCGACGGGCTGGACGCCCCGTCCCGAGCAGTACGCGAAGACGGTCACCACGCGTGACCTCGCGATCCGGATGGACGACGGCGTCATCCTCCGCGGCGACCTGACCCGCCCGGCCACGGCCGACGGCAAGCCGGTCGCCGCCCGCCTCCCGGTGATCGTGACGATCACCGCCTACAACAAGACCCTGCTCTCCGCCGGCGGCGGCGCGGTGCTGTCCGGCGCCGACCCGGCCTACCTGGTCAAGCGCGGCTACGCCCAGCTCACCGTCGACGCCCGCGGCACCGGCTCCTCGCAGGGCCAGTGGGCGGCTTTCAGTGCCCGCGAGGGCAAGGACGCCGGCGCCATCGTCGAGTGGGCCGCCACCCGGTCGTGGAGCAACGGCAAGGTCGGGATGACCGGTGCGTCGTACATGGGCATCTCGCAGCTCTTCGCCGCCGCCCGCCAGCCGCGGGGCCTCAAGGCGATCTTCCCGCAGGTGCCCGCGGCCGACGTCTACCGCGACGTCGTCGCCTCGGGCGGCCAGATCGACGTCGGGTTCATCCCGCTGTGGCTCGGCCTCGTGACCGCGACCGGCGTCTTCCCGCCGGCGTACGGACTGCAGGAGCCGGAGGCCGGCTTCAAGATGGCCACCGACCACCTGATGGGTGGCCTCGGGTTCACCCTGCCGCTCGCGGTCCAGGCGCTGCTCGGCGGCGACCCGGCGTACGACGGGCCGTTCTACCGCGAGCGCTCGCCGATCTCGGTCATCGACAAGGTGAAGGTGCCGACCTTCCTCGTCGGCGGCGAGCACGACCTCTTCCAGCGCGGCACCCCGCTCGACTTCGAGCGGCTGCAGCGCAACGGGGTCCCGGTGAAGCTCATCCTCGGCCCGTGGGACCACCTGCAGGGCTCCTCCGGCGCCGAGGTCCCCAAGGCCGGCTACGGCACGCTCGCCGAGCTGCAGCTGCGGTGGTTCGACCACTACATCAAGGGCCGCGACGGGCAGCTCGACAAGATCGCCCCGCTGACCTACTACGAGCAGGGCTCCGGCCGCTGGGTGAAGCGCGACAGGTGGATCGCCTCCGACCTGTCGGCCCGCCAGTACAAGCTGTCCGGGACGTCCAGCGTCGGTGGCACCTCCGGCCGCCTCGCCACCGGTACGCCGGCCGCCGGCACCTCGATCGTCCCGCCGGTCCCGGTCACCGGGCTGTGCACGCGCTCGGCCAACCAGTGGACCGCGGGCGTGCCGAGCCTGCTGCTGAAGGACTTCCCGTGCTTCACCAACAACCGGTTCAACGACCTGGGCGGCCTCACCTTCGACACCGCGCCGGTGTCGACGCCGGTCCGCTTCCAGGGGCCGATCAACGCGCGCCTCTACGTCTCCACGCCGACCGGTGACGGGATGCTGTCGGTCGCGGTCGAGGACGTCGCGCCCGACGGTTCGGTCAGCCGGATCACCGGCGGTTGGCAGGTCGTCTCGCACCGCACGCTCGACACGACCAGGTCGCGCTACCTCGACGGCAAGCTGATCCAGCCGTGGCACCCGTTCACCAAGGCGACCCAGAAGAACCTCGCCTCCGGCCAGGTCGCGCCGGTCGACGTCGAGGTCTTCCCGACCGGTGCGGTCGTCCAGCCCGGCCACCGGCTCCGGGTCGCCGTGCAGGCGTTCGACGTCCCGCACCTGCTCTCGCCGCTGACCAGTCTGCTGGGTCAGCTCGTGCCGCTGACGGTGCACACCGGTCCGTCGTACCCGTCCTCGGTGACGCTGCCGGTGCGCCCCTGACCGCCCCGGGTGGTCACGAGCGCATCGAGACGCCCTCGCGCCAGTAGCCCATGAACGCCACCTGCTTGCGGTCGAGGCCGAGGTCGTTGACCAGCTTGCGGCGCAGGCCGGTGACGACCTTGGACTCGCCGGCGATCCAGGCGTAGAGGCCCGCGAACGGCGACCCGTCCGTGGGTACGGCAGTCGCGTCGGCCACCTGCTCGCCGGAGGACGAGTAGACGGGGGTCTCCCAGAGGTCGGGGTCGATCTCGTCGTCGCCCACGGTGATCGCCTCGGCCGGCGCACTGCCGGTCAGGTGGGCGAGGACGGCGGCGTGCAGCTCCTCGCCGCGCGCGCCGCCGTTGCGGGGGAGCCAGGTCACCTCGACGCCCGGGGGCGCGACGACGTCGTCGAGCACGTCGCCGTCGACGGGCACCTCCAGGAAGGCCGCGCCGCTCGCGTCCGCCGGCAGGTCGCGCAGGATGCCGCGGATCGCGGGCGCGGCGGTCTCGTCGCCCACCAGCAGCAGCCGGTCGGCCGCGCCCGGCGACCACTCGATGCCGCCGAACTCGTGGCCGCGCCGCGGTGCCATGACGACGAGCCGCTGCCCGGCCGCGGCCTGCAGGGCCCACCGGTTGCCCGCACCGTCGAGCGGGTCGTCGTGGCCGCTGGCCTCGTGCACCACGATGTCGACCACGAACCGGGTGTCGGCGCCCTCGCCGACGACGTCGCGGATCGTGTAGGTCCGCATCGAGCCGCGCTCGTCCTCGGGGATCTCCATCCACGTGGTCCACCAGGACTCGTCGGCATCGGCGAACGACGGCAGCGTGCCGGCCGCGTTCGGGAAGACGATCTTGATCCGCTGGTCGAGGACCGGGCCCGGGGTGCCGAACTCGGCCAGCTCGGGGCCGCCGAGCTCGATCCGCACGAAGGACGGCGAGACACGCTCGGCCCGCACCACCTCGAGCTCGGTGAGCAGCATCGGCAGGCTGGCGACGTACGTGTTCTCCACGGTCATGAGGTCAGGCTAACCTAACCTCGGTGACCGCCTCAGATCGAGGTGCGGTGGAAGTTCTGGAACGAGCGCGACGGCGTCGGGCCGCGCTGGCCCTGGTAGCGCGAGCCGTACTTCTCCGAGCCGTACGGGTGCTCGCTCGGCGAGGACAGCCGGAAGAAGCAGAACTGCCCGATCTTCATGCCCGGGTAGAGCTTGATCGGCAGCGTCGCGACATTGGCGAGCTCGAGCGTGACGTGGCCCGAGAAGCCCGGGTCCACGAAGCCCGCGGTCGCGTGGGTCAGCAGGCCCAGCCGGCCCAGCGACGACTTGCCCTCGACGCGCGCGGCGATGTCGTCGGGCAGCGTGACGACCTCGTACGTCGAACCCAGGACGAACTCGCCCGGGTGCAGGATGAACGGCTCGTCACCCTCCGGCTCGACAACGCGGGTCAGGTCGGACTGGTCCGCCGCCGGGTCGATCGAGGGGTACTTGTGGTTGTCGAAGACCCGGAAGAACCGGTCCAGCCGGAAGTCGACCGACGACGGCTGCATCAGCCCCGGGTCGTAGGGCTCCAGGCCGATCCGGCCGGAGTCGATCTCGGCGGTGATGTCACGGTCGCTGAGCAGCACGGACCGCACCCTACCTGCCGGTGCCGGTTGCGAGTGGCCCTGATCACGGGCGCAGAATGCTGAGGTGACCTTCAGCAAGTACGTCGCACTGGGCGACTCGTTCACCGAAGGCGTCGGCGACCCCGACCCGGCCCGCCCGAACGGCCTGCGCGGCTGGGCCGACCGCACGGCCGAGGGCCTGGCCGCCGCCGCATCCGCCGCCGGCAAGGACTTCGGCTACGCCAACCTCGCCATCCGCGGCCGCAAGCTGCCCGCGATCATCGACGAGCAGGTCGACGCCGCGCTCGCCCTCGGCCCCGACCTGGTCTCCATCCACGGCGGCGGCAACGACGTGCTGCGGCCCAAGGTGGACATCGACGCCCTCGCCGCCACCTACGACGACGCGATCGGCCGGATGAGCGCCGCCGGTGCCCACGTCCTGATGTTCACGATCGCCGACCCCGGCCTCAACGGCGTCATCAAGGTGATCCGCGGCCGCACCGCCATCTTCAACGAGTGGGTCCGCGAGATCGCCGAGAAGCACGGCGCGAGCATCGTCGACATGTGGCGGATGAGGGACTGGACCGTCGCCGAGGTCATGGACGACGACCGCCTCCACCTCAACGCCGTCGGCCACCAGAAGATCGCGATCGCCGCCCTGGACGCCCTGGGCGTCGCCCACGACCTCCAGCCGATCGCGCCCGCCGTCGTACCCGTCCTCAGCGCGCGCGAGCAGCGTGCCGCCGACCTGGCCTGGGCCCGGACGCACCTCGCGCCGTGGGTCCAGCGCCGCGTCACCGGGCGCTCCTCCGGCGACGGGGTGGAGCCGAAGCGTCCCTCCCTCGCACCCATCGGGTAGCATCCTCCACGCTCCGCGAAGGCGGGGCATGCGGATGTAGCTCAGTTGGTAGAGCGTCAGCTTCCCAAGCTGAATGTCGCGAGTTCGAACCTCGTCATCCGCTCTGTTTGATGGCGCGAGCGCGTCTTCGCGAAGGCGGGGGCAGCAAGCTGCCGGAGCTTCGCTCCCGCCGCGCTGCCGCGCCGCGGTTGTCTCCGGCGGATGGCTGGGTTGGTCTGGCGGCAAGCCGACACTGCAGCCCACCGGGCGCGAGCGCGCCGCCGGTCGAGTTGGCCGTTTGGCCCGTCGAGTTGGCCGTTTCGTCCGTCGAGTTGGCCGTTTGGCCCGTCGAGTTGGCGGTTTGGCCCGTCGAGTTGGCGGTTTGGCCCGTCGAGTTGGCCGTTTCAGCCCGTCGTACGACGACCGCGGACGAAGTACACGACCGGCAGCACGCCCGCGGAGTTCACGAAGGTCAGGGCCGCGGCCCAGGCCTTGCGGGAGCCGCGTACCTCCTCGGCCGTCCGGCGCTTGAGGTCGATGAGCGCGACTGTCTTCAGGGCGCCGTCGATCGCGCCGACGACGAGGATCGCCTTGCGGGCGCGGGGGTCGAGGTCACTCCATCGCTTCGCCATGGCCCCAGTATCGGAGGTCACTGGTGAGACCCCTTGCCGAAAGGCGTGCCGAGGCGGTCTCATGGCGCATGGCCATCTCGGAGCCGCCACCGTTCACGTTCACCCCGCGCCCCTCGCACGGGGTGGGGCTGACGCTCGCCCAGGCCCTCCTGCTGGTCGGTGGCGTGCTCGCCGGCTACGGGATCGGCTGCACGGTGATCGACGCCAACGAGGACGCGCCCGCGGCCTATGTCGCCGGCGACGACATCGGGATGATCACCATCGGCGGCCTCGTGGTCGCTGTCGTCGGCTGGGTGATGTGGTCGTTCATGGCCGACAGCCACCCGCTCTCCGTCGGGCAGCTGCACGCGTGGGGGACCGCCCTCCCGGCCTCGGCGATCGGCCTCCTCCTCGCGGCCCGGGAGCTCGGTGTCGCCGGCGGGTACGTCGTCGGCGCGGCCGGCCTCGCCGCGGCCGGTGCCGTCGCGATGGTCCTCGCCTCCGCGCGTGCACGACGGCGCCGTCGCCGCTACCGCCGCGAGCTGGACCTGATCGCCCGCGGTGCGGCGGTCCCGGCCACCGTGCTCGACTCGGGCCTCGATCCCCATGACGTCGAGGAGGCCTCGAACGTCATCACGACGGTGACGTTCGGCTTCGTCATCGGCGACCACACCTACCGCCTGCACCGGCGGATGACCGTCCCGCAACACGGCATCCTGCTGGACGGCCAGCGCACGACGGTCTGGTACGACGCCGACGACCCGATGGACGACGAGGCGATGGTCGTCGCGATCCAGCACGCGCTGCGGTGGAACGTCCCGTTCCCGCGCGTCGTGGATCGGCCGCCCGCCGTCCCTTCCTGACGACGGGCGCCGACGAAGGGCCGGGTCTCAGCTGGGGTTGCAGGCCTGGCCGGGTGACGGGACGAAGGCCTTCAGGTGCGCCCGGACGAAGGAGCCGTAGCTCTGGACGCCGTGGTAGCGGTCCTTGCCGCCGGGACTCTGGTTGCCGCGGACGGCGAGGACGTCGTCGTCGAAGCCCTCGGGGTTGCCCTCGACGGCATCGGGGGTGTCCTGTCCCGAGAAGACGCACTCGGATGCCGCGTGCGTTGGGGCCGGGATGTCCTCGCCGTTGCCGTTGACCTCGCCGGCGTACGCGGTGCCCGACACGCCGATCGCCAGCCCAGCGGCGGCGGCGAAGCTCACCAACAGTCTCTTCATGACGCGTTTGCCCTCTCTGGTGCCGGGCTTGGGGGCCAAGCCCTCCGGTCCTCAGGCTAGGCGCGTCCGGCCGACTTGTCCGGCCCACCAGGGCTATCGGATCCGTGCAGTCTCCTAGGCTTCGGGCATGGCCTTCACCGGTTTCCCCGTCGCCGCCCTCGACTTCTACGACGACCTCGAGGTCGACAACACGAAGTCGTTCTGGGAGGCGCACAAGGACGTCTACACCGAGCAGGTGAAGGCGCCGATGGTCGCGCTGACCGACGCGCTGGCCCAGGAGTTCGGGCCGGCGAAGGTGTTCCGCCCCTACCGTGACGTGCGCTTCGCGAAGGACAAGACGCCCTACAAGACGCACCAGGGTGCCTTCGTCGGCGTCGCCCAGGCCACCGGTTGGTACGTCGAGGTCGCGGCCCCCGGCGTACGGGTCGGTGGTGGCATCTACGAGGCCGGCGGCGAGCGGCTGGCGGCGCTGCGCGAGGCGATGGCCGACGACAAGACCGGCAAGGCGCTGCAGCGGATCCTGCGCGACCTCGAGAAGGGCGGCTTCGAGGTCGCGGGGGAGCGGCTCAAGACCGTGCCCCGGGGCTACGACAAGGAGCACCCCCGCATCGAGCTGCTGAAGATGAAGACCGTGCTCGGCATGCGCTCCTACGGCTTCGAGCCGTTCGTGCACACCGCCGAGCTGCTCGACCGGGTGCGCGACGACTGGCGCCGGCTGCGCCCGCTGGTCAACTGGATCGAGGCCGCGACCAGCTGACGCCGTCGATCACCCGACGCGACGCAGGAATGCGTCGAGGTTCTCGTTGAGTCGGGCGACCTTCTGCTCCGGCGTCAGCGACTCGGGGAGCTTGCCCTGGTCGGTCACCCGCTTGCCGCGCACGTACAGCGAGCACTGCAGGTCGGCGCAGATGTAGGTGCCGACGGAGTCGCCGTTCTGGCCGGCCTTCCCGGCCCGCGGCGCGACCAGCAGCACCACGCCGCCGGCGGAGTGCGGCGTGAGGCAGATCGTGCACAGGTTCTTCCGCGGTACGCCGCCGCTCCCGTCGGACGCCCGCAGCACCACGCCGGTCAACGAGCCGGCCCGCTCCGCGACGAGGTAGGCGCGCGTCCGCGACTGCGGGTCGCGCCAGCCGAGGAAGTCCAGGTCGTCCCACGGCAGGTCGGTCAGCTGGCGCGGCACGTTGAGCCGCTTCGCCTCGCCCTTCGAGCAGTTCACGAAGGAGGCGCGGATCTGTTGCTCGGTCAGGGGGCTCACGTCGATCCACCCTAAGGAACGGCGCCACCCGTTTTCCGCCGCCCGCGGCGAACGACGGGTGCCCGGCTACAGCACCGACGGGAACGTCGCGTCGACCTTGCTCCTGGTGCACGTGAACGTCGCGCTCGCGCACTGCACGAGCTCGTTGCCCTCGAACCAGTAGATCGTCTTCTCGTCGAGCGTCCACGCCCAGTTGAGCCAGTTGGAGTCGTCGGGACGGGCGGCGAGCCGGGCGACGTACTTCCCGGTCGCGAGGTCGAGCACGCCGATCCTGGTGTCGGCGGTGCTCGCATCGCCGTCGCTCAGCTCCCTGGTGGCGTAGGTGTTCCGGGGACTGAGGCCCCAGTCCCAGCCGCGGAGCACCATCCTGCGGGTCTCGAGGTCGATGACGCCCGGCTTCGCGGCACCGGCCTCGACGTAGTTCTCGTTGCCGCCCTCGACCACGGCGTAGCGGCTGCCGATGCTGCGGACGTACTTCAGCGGCGACCGGGTGACCTTGCCGCTGGGCCAGTCGATCTCGAGAGTGCTCGCGAGCTCGCTGCTGTGGAGCCAGATCCGGTCGCCCTCGATCGAGAGCTCGGTGGCGTCGTCGTAGTCGGTGCTGATCGCTGCCCGCTCCTTGCCTGTCGCGGGGTCCAGCACGTGCACGACACCGTCACCGGGCTGGACCTTCGCCCACGCGACCACCGACTGCGTGGGGTCCGCAGCGACCTGGGCTTCCTCGGGGATGTCGAGGTCGGAGACCGAGCCGTCCGGGGTGACGTAGACCGTGCCTCCGTCCCAGGAGGTGATGACGACGCCGTCGCTGGTCCGCCACGCCTGGCCGTCCTCCTGGCCGCTGTCGACCTCCTCGCCTCCCGGGAAGTGGACCGTCGCCCCGTCCCGCCAGGCGATGCCGTCGCCCAGCGGAGCGGCGTCGGGGGCGGCCGGGTCGTCGTCGCCGCAGGCCGCGAGCGGCACGAGCAGCAGGAGGGCGGGAGCGGTGCGGAGGAAGGTGCGGCGCATGGGCGCATCCTGTCCTGCGGCTGGTCGTGCCAACCCTTCTCAGTCGCGGACGAATTGGTCGACGAGCGCGTTGACCCGCGCCGGGTCCTCCAGTGCGGCGAGGTGGGCGACGCCGTCCAGCACCTCGAACCGTGCGCCCGGGATGGCCTGCGCCATCGCCCGGGTCTCCGCGACCGGGAAGGTCGCGTCGTCCCGTCCGGCGACCACCAGGGTGGGCGCGGTGATCGAGGCCAGCAGGGCCCGCTGGTCCGGCCGGTCCGGTACGACGCTGCGCACCGCCCACGCGCCCGAGGTGATGTCGACCGACTCGATGCTGCGGCGTACGGCCGCGACCACGGTGGGGCGCTCGCGCATCGTGGTCGGTCCCAGGAAGGCGGCGAGGGCGCGGGACGTGAGCGGCGGGCGGATGCCGCCGAGGAGGCGCGCCACCCGGAGCATCAGGCCGAACTCCAGCCGCTGCCGCCGGCCCGCCGGCGAGGCGGTCGCATTCATCAGGACGGCGTGCCGGACGCGGTCGGGGTGGGTGGCGGCGAAGGTCGCGCCGACCATCCCGCCCCACGAGTTCCCGACGACGTCCGCGGACTCCGCCCCGAGGGCGTCGAGGACGGCGGCGATGGTGTCGGCGCAGGCCGCGAAGGTGAAGGGCGCGGTGAGCGGCTCGCTGCCGCCGTGGCCGGGCGGATCGACGAGGACCACCCGGTGGGTCGCGGAGAAGTGCGCTGCCTGGCCGAGCCAGAGGTCGCCGGTCATCAGCAGGCTCGGCCAGAAGAGCATGACCGGGCCCTCGCCGCCGACCTGCACGCGCAGGCGGCCGAGCGGGGTCGGGACGTGCTGCTCGACGAGGTCGGTCACCGGGCCAGCATGCCCGACCCCGACCGCAGCGGACCTCAGCCCGCGGCGGTGAAGCTGGCCATCGTCCGGTCGGGCTCCCAGAACGCCTTCATCGACTTCACCCGGCCGTCGTCGTCGACGACGTAGACCATGATCAGGTCGGTCGTCGTGTGCGAGCCGTCGGCGAAGGACGTCCGGATCCGCCCGATGTTGGCGCAGGTGTTGCTGCCCGGGTTGGCGAACGAGTCGTTGATCTGGAACTCGAAGGTCGCGATCGGCGCGATCGCCTTCTCCCAGAACGCCGAGATCCCGGCGTGGCCGTGGTGGCCCTTGCCCTCGGGGTCGAACATCGACGGGCCGACCGGGTCCTCGAGGACCGCGTCCTCGGCGTACACCGTCAGCCACTCGGCGAGGTCGCCCTTGGCCACGGCGGAGTAGGAGCGCTGCGAGGCCGCGCGCGCCGGGTGCGGGTCGTTCGGGGCATTCCAGACGATCGCGTCGGAGGTGATCATGCGGGCCATCGTAGGCCCAATCTAGAACAGGTTCTACCTCTCGGGGTGACGGTTGTCACCGAGCCCCATGCCGTCCCGTCACCGACGGTTCACGGTCCGCTCATCGACCGGTGCCACCGTGCTGGCATGGCCAAGAAGCTCAAGGCGTGGATCCACGTCGGCATGCCGGGCGCCGGCGACGTGATCGAGCCCGCGCTCGCCCACCACCACGAGGCGCTCGTCGAGCTCGGTGTCGCCTCCGTCGCCCGCACGCCCGCGGAGAGCTTCCGCGCCGGCGTCGAGATGACCCGCTCCCACAAGGCCTGGGGCCTCAAGCGCGCCGACGTCGAGGGCCAGTGGACCCGGCTCGTCCGGCGCGCGCAGAGGACGAGGGCCGACCTCGTCTTCAGCCAGGCCCTGCTGGCCTCCGCGACGACCGAGCAGGTCGCGCTCCTCGTCGACGCGCTCGCCGGCCACCAGGTGCACGTCGTGGTGACGACCGGCAACGACGACGAGGCCGCCACCGTCGGCCGCTGGTCCGCCGCCGTCCGGAAGCCGGAGCGCCTCCACGTGGTCGAGACCGACGGCATGGAGCCGGCCGACGTCTGGAAGGCGTTCGGCAGGCTCGTCGGCTTCGGTACGACGTCGCTCCGGCTCGACGCGGTCCCCAACGCCACGCCGGTCGTGCAGTCCCTGCCGGACGCCCGGCGCGAGCTCGAGCGGCTCGCCCGCCGCAACGCCTCGCTCGAGGTCCGGCTCGAGGAGCTCGACCGCAAGCGCCGCAAGCTCAAGAAGAAGCTCGGCAAGCAGCTCGACGACGTCGCCTGACCGGCCTCGGCCCGGCGCCGGCGCTCAGCTGACCGACACCGTCAACGGGTCGCTGCTGTCGTTGGCGTAGCCCGGCACGTCCGAGAGCGTGACCGTCCAGGTCCCGCTCGCCTTGGGGAACACCCGTGCGGTGAAGGTCCCGGTCGCCGTCGTCGTCACCGACGACACCAGCGTGGTCGTGCTGCTCCCGGTCGCCTTGAAGGTCACCTTCACGCGCACGCCGGACGCCGGCGACGTGGCGCCGGCGTAGGTCCGGGCGACGCTGCCCGAGATCGTCACCGACCCGCCCGCCGCGACGGAGGAGGCCGAGGCGCTGGCGGTGACCGCCGTGGCCCAGGTCCCGGCGGTGACCGTCCCGACGGAGGCGCTGGCCGCCGGCTGGCCGGTGGTGCCCGCGAACGACACGGACAGGGCGCCGCTCACCTTGAGCGCGACCGTCGCGGTGAAGGTGCCGTCGGCCTTCGTCGTCCCCGAGCCGACCCGCACCGCGGTGCCGCCCGGAGGCGTGACGAGGACGCTGACCGACTTGCTCGCCAGCGGTGTCTCCGTGCCGCCGGCGTCGCGGCGCAGCGTCCCGGTCACCACGACCGACTGGCCGTAGCCGACGTCGGTCTTGTCGACCGCGCCGGTGACCAGCGTCGCCGGCACCTCCACGGTGATCGTCCCGGCGTCCGCCGTCGCCCCCGTGTACGACGTCCCCGCGGGCAGCGACACGCTCACGGTGCCGGTCGCGGTGGGCTTCACGGCGAGCGAGAACGTCCCGTCCGTGGTGGTCTTCGCGGTGCCGAGGGAGAGCACCTTGCCGGCCGGCGTGGTGAGCCGCGCCGCCAGGCTCACGCCCGACGGCACCACGGTGGCGCCGCCCGCCGTGGCGGTGAGGGTGCCGGAGAGGGTGACCGGGTCGCCGTACCAGACGCTGTCCTCGGCCAGCTCCGCCGTCGCCGAGGTGGTGCACCGGGCCGGGGACGCGACGAGGGTCGCCGGCCCGGCGGCGGCGTACACGGTGCCGGCGGTGGTGCGGCCGCGGTAGGTCGTGCTGACGGTGGCCGTCTGGGGCTGGGTCGCGATGCCGGTCGTCGCGGTGACAGGGGCGCCCGCGCTGGCCGGCGCCGTCATCGTCGCGGTCTGCTTGGTCAGCGAGGTCGCCAGGCCCTTGACCGGCCGGCCGCTCGCGGTGTCGACGACCGTGGCGGTGAGCGGGAACGCAGCGCCGGTGCACACGGCGGCGGTGCCGCCGTCGGCGGGGGACTGGCCCGCCGCGCCGAGCGCGATCGTCACCGGCCGGGCGGTGCCCGTCGCGAAGGTCAGCGGGCTGGTCACCGACTTCGTGGCACCGGTCGAGTCGGTGATCGTCGCGGTGACGGTCGTCGCGGTGCTGGTGGTGGCGTTGCAGGCCACCTCGGTCTGCAGCGCGGTCGGGGCCGTGAAGGTGCAGTCCGCCTTCGCCGACCTCCACTGCACGCCCGTCACCGTGCGACCGGTCGGGAGGGACGGCGTCACCGACGCCTGGGTGCCGAGACCGGGGACCGCCGGGTTGTTGACCGCGATCGATGCCCCGAGCACGGTCGGCGCACCGGGCGTCCCGCCGCCGCTCCCGTTGCCGCCGCCGATCAGGAACCGCGAGTCGGCAGCGTTCCAGTGGCCGTCGAGCCAGCTGCCCGGGTCCGGGTACGTCGAGTAGTAGTCGTCGTTGTTGCAGTCGAGGAGGTACTCCCGCTCGGCCGGGCACACCTGCTGCATCGCGAACCCGCCGCCGTCGGCGTAGCACATCGTGTCCGACTCGTCCCAGCAGTGGCCGGCGCGGGTGCCGTGCGGGGCGGTGCTCATGACGCCACCGAGCGTGTGGAGCAGCTCGTGCGCCTCGACCGAGTGCTGGGCGGCGCCGTCGCCGAAGCCCCAGCAGCCCGCGTCTATGCGGGCGTACTGCGCGTAGCTGCCGTTGTTGGGGTTGCCCTGCCCGTCGGCGTCGTTCGGGTACATCGACGCCACCCCGCACAGGACGGTCGCGTCGGTCCACATCAGGTACTTGCGGGCGGGGTCGGTGTAGCCGAGCGCCTGCACCGCCGAGACGGTCGCGCCGAAGGAGGTCATCGAGCCGGCCGGCACGGTCACGTTGAGCACCCGTGCGACACAGGTGCCGCCGGCGGCGTCGGTGACGAAGCGGACGTGCCGGACCCCGCCGGTCAGGGCCGCCGAGCGGTTCATCACGTCGTCGACGCCGGCCGCCCAGAGCTGGAAGCTCGCCTGCAGTGCGGCGAACCGGTTCGTCCGACCGGCCTCGACGACGTACATCGCCTGGGTGCGGTAGCCGCTGCTGCCATCGCCCTCGCAGGTCACGGCCGGGCTGGCGGCCGCCGCCTGGGCCGGCGCGGGCACGCCGAGCTCCTCGGCCGCGGCGTACGCCTCGGCACCGCCGCCGTCACGCTGCCTCAGCTCGGCCGTCGAGACCGGCTGGGTGGGGTCCACGCCCGGCGGCGCCTCGTCGACGTGCTGGCAGGCGCCGGGAAGCGTCCAGTCGAGCGTGTCACTCGTGGGGCAGCGCTCCTCCTGGGTGGGCGCCCCGGACATCCCCGTGACGGCCGGTACGACGAGGGCGAACCCGAGGGCGAGGGCGAGCAGGACACGGCGCATGCCAGCCGCATCGGTGGCTCAGCAGAGGGGCTGAGCGAACGGGCCCGAAGTCGAGACCGGGTCCCAAGCCGGCGAAGCCGGGCTCGCGCACCCGCTCGGGAGCTGTCGGCTTGCCGCCATGCCAGGTCTTGACCTACGGAGGTCGACTGCGGCGCGGCAGCGCGGCGAGAGCCGTCACCGGCAGCTTGCTGCCCGCCCTGCGGCGAAGCCGCGCTCGCGCAAGACCAACGGCGCGGCAGCGCGGCGAGAGCCGTCACCGGCAGCTTGCTGCCCGCCCTGCGGCGAAGCCGCGCTCGCGCAAGACCAACGGCGCGGCAGCGCGGCGGGAGCGTAGCGACGGCAGCTTGCTGCCCCCTGCCGGAGCGGAGACGCGCTCGCGCAAGACAAGGCGAAGACGCGCTCGCGCACCCGCTCGGGAACTGTCGGCTTGCCGCCATGCCAGGTCTTGACCTACGGCGGTCAACTGCGGCGCGGCAGCGCGGCGAGAGCCGTCACCGGCAGCTTGCTGCCCGCCCTGCGGCGAAGCCGCGCTCGCGCAAGACCAACGGCGCGGCAGCGCGGCGGGAGCGTAGCGACGGCAGCTTGCTGCCCCCTGCCGGAGCGGAGACGCGCTCGCGCAAGACAACTAGTGGGGGGCCCAGGCGTCCTCGTCGGCGGTCCGCGAGGTGACGGCGTCGGGGAGCTGGCCGTCGGCGAGCTGCTGGATGGAGACGTCCTCGAAGACCTCGCGCAGGGCGCGGCGGGCCGCGATCCAGACGTGCTGGAGGACCTCGGCGGACTCGTTGTAGTTGACCGCCTCGGGACGCAGGCCGTAGACGGAGACGAGGGGGCCGTCGACGGCGCGGATCACGTCGGCGACCGAGACCGTGGCCGCCTCGCGGGCCATCCGCCAGCCGCCGGACTGGCCGCGCTGCGACATCACGATGCCGGCGCGGCGGAGGTCGGCGAGGATCGCCTGGAGGAAGCCGTGGGGGATGTCCTGCAGGCGGCCGAGCTCCTCAGCACTCACGGCGCGGCCGTCGGACCGCTCCGTCATGGCGATGAGGGCGCGCAGGGCGTAGTCGGACTTGGCGGAGACGCGCATGGGTCCAGTCTCGCAGATTGGTCGACCGAATCACTCGATCCAGTCGTCCCGGTGGCGATTCCAGTGGCGGGGACGTGCGCGGGGCCGGTGTGAGCGATTCGTCGTACTCCGTGCTTGCCGCCTGTTAGCACCGCCCGTATCATTGAAGTTACTGGCGAGTAGCCGCCAACCAACGAAGCATTCCGATCTGGAAACGGTGGGAACAGTGAGCCACTACAAGAGCAACCTGCGCGACATCGAGTTCAACCTCTTCGAGCTCTTCAACGTGCAGGACTACCTCGGCACCGGCCTCTACGAGGAGATGGACGCCGACACCGCGCGCGAGATCCTCTCCGAGGTGGAGCGCATCGCCCGCGAGGACCTCGCGGCGTCCTTCGTCGACTCGGACCGGAACCCGCCGGTGTTCGACCCGAAGACCAACACCGCGCCGCTCCCGGCGTCGTTCAAGAAGTCGTACGACACCTGGATGGAGTCCGGCTTCTGGGGCCTGGGCCTGCCGGAGGAGATCGGCGGCACCACCGCGCCGCCGTCGCTGGTGTGGGCCAGCGGCGAGATGGTGCTCGGCGCGCAGGCGCCGATCTGGATGTACTGCACCGGTCCGTCGATGGGCTCGGTCGTGTTCAAGAACGCCAACGGCGTCGAGCGCGACATCCGCATCGCCGAGATCATGGTCGAGCGCCTCTGGGGCGCCACCATGGTGCTGACCGAGCCCGACGCGGGCTCCGACGTCGGCGCGGGCAAGACCTACGCCACGCCCAACGAGGACGGCTCCTGGAACATCTCCGGCGTCAAGCGCTTCATCACCAGCGCCGAGTCGGACCTGCAGGAGAACATCATGCACCTCGTCCTCGCCCGCCCGAAGGGCGTCGAGGGCATCGGTGGCCCGGGCACGAAGGGCCTCTCGCTCTTCCTGGTCCCGAAGTACCACTTCGACCACCAGACCGGTGAGCTGACGGGCGAGCGCAACGGCGTCTACGTCACCAACGTCGAGCACAAGATGGGCATCAAGGTGTCCAACACCTGCGAGCTCACCTTCGGCGACCCGCAGGTCGGCGGCGGCGAGCCCGCCCAGGGCTGGCTGCTCGGCGAGGTCCACGACGGCATCCGCCAGATGTTCGACGTCATCGAGAACGCCCGCATGATGGTCGGCACGAAGGCCATCGCGACCCTCTCGACCGGCTACCTCAACGCGCTCGAGTACGCCAAGGAGCGCGTCCAGGGCGCCGACCTCACGCAGTCGGCCGACAAGGCCGCGCCGCGCGTGACGATCACGCACCACCCCGACGTGCGTCGCTCGCTGATGACCCAGAAGTCCTTCGCCGAGGCGATGCGCTCGCTGGTCATCTTCACCTCGACCTGGCAGGACAAGGTCCAGCTCGCCAAGGCCGCCGGTGAGCGCGACGAGCTGGCCGAGGCGGTCAACGACCTGCTGCTCCCGATCGTGAAGGGCTACGGCTCGGAGCGCTCGTGGGTGCTGCTGGGCACCGAGTCGCTGCAGACCTTCGGCGGCTCGGGCTTCCTGCAGGAGTACCCGATCGAGCAGTACGTCCGCGACGCCAAGATCGACACCCTGTACGAGGGCACGACGGCGATCCAGGGCCAGGACTTCTTCTTCCGCAAGATCGTCAAGGACCAGGGCAAGGCGCTGGGCCACCTCGCGGCGGAGATCAAGTCGTTCATCGAGTCCGAGGCGGGCAACGGCCGGCTGAAGAACGAGCGCGAGCTCCTCGCGAACGCGCTGGCCGACGCCGAGGCGCTGGTCGGCCTGATGATCAACGACCTGATGTCCGCGCAGGACGACATCAAGAACATCTACAAGGTCGGCCTCAACACCACCCGCGTCCTGATGGCGCTCGGTGACGTGGTCTGCGCCTGGCTGCTGCTCCGCGGCGCCGAGGTCGCGCTCACCAAGCTCGGCGGCGACGCCGGCTCGGACAAGGCCTACTACGAGGGCAAGGTCGCTGCCGCCCAGTGGTTCGCGCAGCTCAACCTGCCGCGCGTGTCGGCCGAGCTCACGATCGCCAAGGGCACCAACCTCGACGTCATGGAGCTCGACGAGGCTGCCTTCTGATCCGCTGAAGCACCCGTACGACGGCCGTCCGCTCTGCCGGGGCGGCCGTCGTCCTTTTCGCGGCCACCCGCTGGTTCCCGGGCGCCGGTGCGGGGTAGGAAGGGCGCGTGACGCAGCCGCCCCCGGACCAGCAGCCGACCCAGCACGCCCCGCAGCAGCGCCCCTCGCTGGAGAAGGGCGCTCCCGGACCGGCGCCGCAGCAGCCGCACCAGCCGCAGCCGCCGGTCGCGCCGGGTCCGCAGCAGCCGCAGCAGCAGTGGCCGGTCGCCCCGCCGCCGAACCCGTACGGCAGCGGCGGCGGCTGCCCCCCGTACGGCAGCGGTCCGGGCTACGGACCGGGCCCGGGCTACGGAGGCCCCGTCCCGCCGTCGAGCGGCGGCAGCGGCAAGGCCATCGCGATCATCATCGGCGCGATCGTGCTGGTCGTGATCCTCTTCTGCGGCGGCATCATCGCCGCGATCGCCGTGATCGCGAACAACGTCGAGGACTCCATCGACGACTGGGACCCGGCCCGCACCGGGGGCCGCGACAACCCGATCACGGTCGACGTGGGCGAGGACTTCGAGATCGACGGCGTCGAGTACGCCCAGGGCTGGCGGGTCCAGGCGCCGGAGGACGAGTACAGCGGCGAGACCATCGTCGGCCTGGAGGCGACCAACGAGCGCGACGACGGCTCTAGCGAGTACGCCTACCTGACCTTCACCTTCGTCGACGGCAGCGACGTCGAGGTCGGCCAGATCACCTGCTCCAGCGACGGGCCGATCGCCAACGGCAACTCCGAGGAGCTGTCCTGCTACGGCTCGGACCGGCTCGACCGGGCCTACGACCACATCGAGGTGTCCGCGTCGTAGCCGCGGGCTCCTTGCTCAGCCGCGCTCGACCAGGCGGGCGAGGTTGTCGAGCTCGTTGGCGCGGCCGGCGACGATGCGCTGGGTCCACTCCTCGTCGTGCATCGGGTCGATCGTCATCGTCACGAGCGTTCCGCTGTCGGTCGGCGCCAGGTCGACGGTCGTGAGGTGCTCGTACGGCTCCGTGCCCGGGACGAAGTCGACCAGGGAGACGTAGCCGAGCCGTTGCGGGCGGGCCACCTCCGTGAACCGCTTGCGGGACTCGGTGGCCAACGGCAGGCCGTGCTGCTCCATGAAGGCCACCTGGGCCGGGTCGACGGCGGTCATCGTGTAGACGAGGTCGCCGCCCTCGGTGACGTCGATGGTGGACACGTCGGTCCGGAAGCCGTCGGGGGCCCACCACCGGCTGATGCCGTCGGCGGTGGTCCAGAGGTCCCAGACGGTGTCCGGGGTCGCGGCGATCTCGCGGGTGAGGGCGAGCTGGTCGTTGAGGGATGCGTTCATGTCCACTAATGTATGCGTTGAAACGCATATGTCAAGGGTGCGAGAGGATCCGGTCGTGGATGAGCAGCGGGTGCTGGCGGCCCTGGCGGAGCCGACGAGGTTCGAGATCGTGCGGCACCTCGCCGCCTCGCCCCGGACCATCGGTGAGCTCGTCGAGCGGACCGGGGCCCAGCAGCCCCAGGTGACGCGGCACGTGCAGGCGCTGGAGGCGGCGGGTGTGGTGTCGGTCCACCAGCTCGGGCGCCGTCGGGTCGTCGCGCTCGATCGCCGACGGCTGCGCGGTCTGGCCGACTGGCTCGGAGCGGTCGCGGTGGGGAGCCCCTCCGACGATGCGTTGGTGCAGTACGAGCGCGCGATCGCCGCGGAGGAGGCCGGCATCGCGGCCGGTGTCACCGACCGGACGGTCGAGGTCGGCGTCGACGTCGCCGCCGCGCCTGCGGACGTCTGGCGGGCGTGGACCGATCCGGACGTCGTACGACGGTGGTGGGCGCCTGAGCACTTCGAGGTCGCCGAGGCCATCGTCGAGCCGTGGGTCGGCGGGCGGGTCGCGATCGTGCTGCGCGAGGGCGACGGGACGCTCCACCGTGCGGCCGGCGAGGTGCTGGCCGTCGATCCCGTCCGACGCCTGGAGCTCGAGCTGTCGCCGCTCGACGCCGACGGCGTGCCTCTCTTCAGGTTGGTCCAGGTCGTCGCCCTGGCCGAGGATGCCGGTGGCACGCGGGTGGACCTGACGATCCGGCTGTCGGGGGTCGGGCCTGAGGGCGCGGCGGTGGCGGGCGGCGTACGGCTGGGCTGGGAGGAGACGCTGACGTCCCTCGCCCGGCTGCTCGACGTGTCCGCGTCGTAGGAACCCTCCCCGGCGCACGCCGAGTCGCTAGTGTCGGCGCCGTGAGCGATTCCGAGCTGCTGGCCGGGTACGTCGACGCGTGGTGGAGCTCCGTGCAGGACTTCCTCGCCCTGCTGGAGGAGCTGGACCCGGAGGACTGGACGACACCCACCGACCTCGCCGGCTGGGACGTGAAGGCCGTCGCCTCGCACACGGCGCACCTCGAGTCGCTGCTCGCGGGTGGGCCCGACGAGCAGGCCGAGATCGGCGACCTGCCGCACGTCACCGGACCCATGGGGCAGTTCACCGAGATCGGCGTGGTGACCCGGCGCGACGCCGACCCCACGGCGATCGTCGAGGAGCTGCGCAACCGCACGGCGGCGCGCCACGCGACGCTGGTGGCCGAGCCTCCGACGGACGCCGCGGCGCCGGCCCCGGGCATCTTCGGGATGATCGGCTGGAGCACCCGCACGCTGCTGCGCAACCGACCGCTGGACGTGTGGATGCACGAGCAGGACATCCGACGCGCGGTCGGACGCCCCGGCGGCATGGACACGGCCGGCGCGCAGCACACCGCCGACTACCTCGTCGAGGCCTTCGGCTTCGTCGTCGGCAAGCGCGTCGCCCCTCCCGTCGGTACGACGGCGGTGCTGGCGGTCGAGGGCAGCGCGCCCGTCGCGGTCGAGATCGGCGAGGACGGCCGCGGCCGGACGCTGGCCGTCGTACCGGAGCAGCCCACGGTGCGCCTGGACATGGACCGGGAGTCCTTCATCGTGCTCGCCGGTGGCCGTCGTGCCGCGGCGCCGGGAGGCGTCCGGATCACCGGCGACAGCGAGCTCGGGCAGCGCATCGTCGACCACTTCGCCACGACCCCCTGAGAGGACGGCCGATGTCCGAGAAGTGGAAGGTCGCCGACCTGCCCGACCAGACCGGGCGGACCGTCGTCGTCACCGGGCCGACGCTGGGCGGCCTGGGCCACCACACCGCGCTGGAGCTGGCCCGCCGCGGGGCCCGGGTGGTGCTCGCCGGCCGCAACCCGGCCAAGGTCGAGGAGACCGCCGGTGCGATCCGCGGGGAGGTGCCCGACGCCCTGCTCGAGGCGCTGCACCTGGACCTCGCGAGCCTCGCGTCGGTGCGTGCCGCGGCCGCTGCCGTCGAGCAGATCGGCGCGATCGACGTCCTCGTCAACAACGCGGGCGTGATGGCGACGCCGTACTCCCGCACGGCGGACGGGCTCGAGCTGCAGATGGCGACCAACCACTTCGGTCCCTTCCTGCTGACGGGCCTGCTGCTGCCCCAGATCGCCGACAGCGGCGACGGGCGCGTGGTCAACGTGTCGTCGCTGTTCCACAACTACGCGCTCAAGCCGCCGCTGGGGAACCCGCGCGACCAGATCGGTCGCTACAGCAAGTGGCGGGTCTACGCCCAGTCGAAGCTCGCCAACCTCTACGCCACGGCGGAGCTGGACCGGCGCCTGCGCGAGGCCGGCCTGCCGGTCCGGGCGCTCGCCGCGCACCCGGGCTTCTCCGGCACCCACCTCGCCGCCAACGGGCAGTACGGCCGCTCGTCGGGCGGTGTCGCCACGATCCTCGACGCCGGGGTGCGGGCCGTCGCCCAGTCGGCCGCGGCCGGTGCCTGGCCGTCGCTGATGGCCGCGACCGCCGACCTGCCCGGCAACACCTTCGTCGGCCCGGCCGGCCCCGGCCAGCTCGGTGGCGCGCCGCGCAAGGTGGGCCGGAGCCGGCTGGCGAGGGACGAGGAGGCGGCCCGCGTGCTGTGGGAGATCAGCGAGGAGACCGTCGACCTCCGCTACCCCTGACCGGGCGGCAATGAGCCGCAGGTAAAGGATCGCGCGACTGCCCGTGCGTCGCGCCGCCCGCAATTACCCTGAGGTGACGGAATCACCGGCGCGCCGGACGGTGAATCCGTGGCTGGGGGGCTTGCGATGGTGTCGATCGCGCAATGGCTCGTCGCCGAGGGCCTGCTGGATGCCTCCCAGCTCGCCTCGGCGACCGATCGACAGCGCCGTCAGGGCGGTTACCTCGGCGACCACCTGGTCGAGGCCGGCCACCTCACGGCGGAGGAGTTCTACGACGCGCTGGAGCGGTCGTGGCGGCAGGAGCGCCGGGACCTGGTCGCGGACCCGCCCGACGGAGCGCTCCTGGTCGAGCTCGACCTGGAGCGCACGGTCGAGCTCGGGTGGATCGCCTGCGAGCTGGGCGACGACGGATCCGTCGTGGTCGCCTCGTCCGTCCCGCCCACCGAGGACCTGGTGGCCGAGGTGCTCGACCACTTCCCGGGACGCCAGCCCGAGTTCGCGTCGTGCCGGGGCGACGACCTCGACAGCGTCGCCATCGCGGCGCGGGTGGAGCGGCTCGCCGGCGCCCGTCGTACGCCGCCGGCCCGGCTGGTCCACCCGATCCACATCGCCCTCGCGGCCGTCGGCGCCCCGGTCGCCATGGCCGCTGCGGTGCTGGTGCCGCTCGACGTCCTCGCCGTGCTCCTGCTCGCCGCTGCCGCCGCCTTCCTGGTCGGTGGGGTGATCCAGGTGCTCACCGGCTACGCGCTCCTGGCGGGGCTCGACGGGCCGGGCTCCTCCACGGGCACCGGGCTGGCGGCGGTCGTGGACGACAGCGAGCTGCCGCTCTACACGGTGATCGTGCGGGTCTGCGGCGGCCGGGAGGGCCTGGAGGAGCTCTTCGACAACTTCCGCGCCCTCGACTACCCCCGCGACCGGACCGACGCGATCATCGTCGTGGCGCAGGAGGACGTCGAGACCCTCAGGGCGCTCCGGGCGACCAGCCCGCGCGGCTGGGTGCGGGTGGCTCGCGTGCCGATGGCGGACTTCGTCGACGTCGTACAGGCGTGCGACCACGGGCTGGCCCTGGCCCGCGGGCGCTACGTCGTCGCCTACGACCAGGACGAGCGGCCGGCCCCGGACCAGCTGCGCCGGGCCGTCGAGGTCTTCGAGAGCGACCTCGCCGCCCGACTCGCGGGCGCCTCGCCGGCGCCGCCCCTCGTCGGGCTGCGGGTGGCGCGGCGGAGCGGGTCCCAGCCGTTCGCGCTCGACCGCATGGCCGAGGCGGACGAGGCGCTCGGCTTCGGCGGCCCGAGCGGGCGGGGCCCCGCCCGCTCGCCGGAGGTGACCGCCGTGCACTTCAACATGCGGCTCCTGCGCCGGCTGGGTGGGTTCGGCCTGCTCCTGTCGCGCGGCGGGCCGCGGGGGAACGGCGATGCCACCCCGCGGATCGAGGCCCTCGACTCGAGCTCGGTGCGTGCCTCGGCCCCGGACGCCCTCGCGTGGTGGGACCAGCAGGCCGATGCGTTCAGCCAGGACGTGCTCGACGTCGCGACCCGCACCGTCGCCCTGCTGCGCCGCGGGGCCGAGCGGCCGGCCGAGGAGGCCTCGGCGGTCGCGGCACGGCTGGGCGCCATCCTGCTGCTCCTCAGCTACCCCGTCGTCCTCGGTGGCGGCGTGGCAGCGGCCCTGCGCAGCAGCGGGATGGTCGGATCGCTCGCCGGCAACGCCGCCTCGGTCGCGATCGGGGAGGTGGTCCTGGTGGTCGGCGCGGTCACGATCGTGGCGGCGGCCTTCCTCGCGCGCCGCCGCGGGTGGCGCGCCGGCGTCGACGCACTCGCCCTGCCGGTGCTCTGGCTGCTCTACTCCTTCGCGGCCTGGGCGGCGTTGTACGCCGTCCTGCTCCGGCCGCGGAGGGTGCGCCGGCCCTGACCCCGTCCCGCTCCTGCCGGCCGCCGAGCCCGGGAGGCCGACCCTCCGACAGCCGGTCCGGAGGAGGCCCTACGCTGGGCAGATCTCGGGACGAAAGGGATGTGCGATGTCGTTCATCTTCGACCACCAGGCCCTGCCATCGACGCCGCCGGCGCCGGCCGCGCTGCCGGAACGCGTCCGGGCCCGGATCTGGGCGGGCCTGTTCGCCCTCGTGCTGCTCGCCGCCGTCGTCGGCTCGGCGCTGCTGTTCTGACGGGGAGGGCACTCAGGCCGCGAGCGGCACGGTGCCCGGCATCACCGTCGGCGCGCAGTCGCAGGTGTCGCTGCACGCCAGGTAGGTGTGCACCGCGTGCCCGCAGGCCGGGCACGGCAGGTCGTGGCTGAGGTACTGCTGGGTGGTCTGCTCGGTGGTCCACATGGCCCTGTCTCCTCGTCCTGGCGTCGTGGTGTGTCTTCATAAGGACCACGAACGAGATCGGCCAGATACGACAGATGTGGAGACTTTTCCGCGGACGTCCTCTCAGCGGCCGCGGGGGCCGTACACCGCCTCGGCCTTCTTGAACGCCGCCTCGCGGGCCGCCTTGGTGTTGCGGGCGGCCAGCAGGTAGGCCTGCTCGATCCGCTCGCGGGAGAAGGTACGACGGGCCGAGGCGGTCCAGGTGTCGTTGAAGAGGCGCTTGGCGGCCGCGACGGCGTCGGGCGACTTGCGGGAGATCTCGTTGGCGATCGCGAGCGCCCCGGTAAGCGGGTCGTTGTCGAGGCGGGTCACCAGGCCGAGCTCGTGGGCGCGGGTGCCGTCGAAGACCTCGGCGGTCATGGTGAGCAGCTTGGCCTGGTCGATGCCGACGAGCTCCTTGAGCGCCTGGATGCCGGACATGTCGGGGATCAGGCCCCACTTGCCCTCGAGGACGGACCACCGCGAGTCGGGGGTGGCGACGCGGAAGTCGGCGGCGAGGGCGATCTGGAGGCCGCCGCCGAGGCAGTGCCCGTGCACGGCCGCGATCACCGGGACGGGGATCCGGCGGAAGGCCCACGGGGCCTCCTGGAAGAGGTTGGTGCCGCGCAGCGGCCGCGGGATGAACGCCTTGGCGATGCCGGCGGGGCTGCGCATGACCGAGGCGAAGTCGAGGCCGGCGCAGAAGGCGTCGCCCTCGCCGCTGATGACGACGGCGCGCAGGGTCTTGTCCTTGCGCAGCCGGTGGGCGGTGGCGACGAGCTCCTCGAGCGTCTCGAGGGTCAGCGCGTTGAGCTTGTCCGGACGGTCCAGCCGGACGTGGGCGATGCCGTCGGTGATCGTGCAGGTCACGGTGCTCATGGCGCCATGCTACCCGCCAGTAACCACGAACGTCATGCGAAGCGGCCGCCGAGGCGACCGGATCGCATGACGTCCGGGGCGTGGAGGGTCAGGCCGCCTTGGCCAGCTCCTGCTTCGCGGCGGCGCTCTCGAGGAGGCGCTGCATGACGCGGCGCTTGCGCTTGTCGGCGGTCGCCATCGCGTAGAGCAGCTTGAGCTGGCTGGGGAGGTTCTTGGTGTTCGTGGTGGCGAGCCAGCCGTTCGGGAAGGACAGGCGCACGACGCGGTGCCAAGCGCTGTAGACCTGCTGCGGGAGCGGCGCCTCGTGGTAGTTCAGGCCGTACTTGTCGAAGACCGCCTTCACCTTCGGGGCGACCTCGGCGTACCGGCTGCTGGGCAGGTCGGGGAAGAGGTGGTGCTCGATCTGGTGCGACAGGTTGCCGGTCATGATGTGCATCAGCTTCGAGCCGGAGATGTTGGCGGAGCCGAGCATCTGGCGCAGGTACCACTGGCCCCGCGTCTCCTTCTCCGGGATCGACTTCAGCTCGAAGGTCTCGACGCCCTCGGGGAAGTGGCCGCACATGATGACCGAGTGCGACCAGAGGTTGCGCACGACGTTGGCGGTGAAGTTCGCGGCGAGGGCCGGCAGGAACGAGCCGGTCGGCGCGGCGAGGACCGGGTTGACGACGTAGTCCTTCGTCGCCTGCTTGCGGATCTTCCTCAGCGTGTTGCCGAGGTTGCGCTTGAACTCCTCGCTGCGCTTCTCCTTCGGCGTGCGCAGGTTGCGGCCCAGCTCGAGGTCGTACGCCGCGATGCCGTACTCGAAGAAGCACGCGTTGATGAAGTTCCACAGCGGCTGCGCGAGGTAGAGCGGGTACCAGCGCTGCTCCTCGTCGACGCGCATGATGCCGTAGCCGAGGTCGTTGTCCTTGCCGACGATGTTCGTGTACGTGTGGTGGATCTCGTTGTGCGAGTGCTTCCAGCCCTCGGCGGTCGAGGCGTTGTCCCACTCCCACGTGGTCGAGTGGATCTTCGGGTCACGCATCCAGTCCCACTGGCCGTGCATGACGTTGTGGCCGATCTCCATGTTCTCGAGGATCTTGGCCACCGAGAGGCCGACGGTGCCGGCGACCCAGGCGGGCGGGAAGATGCTCACGAGCAGCGCGGCGCGCGAGGCCAGCTCCAGCTTGCGCTGCACGTCGACCATCTTGCGGATGTACGCCGCGTCCTCCTCGCCGCGCGCGTCGAGCACCTCCTGGCGGATGGCGTCGAGCTCGGCACCGAGCGCCTCGATGTCCTCGGGGGAGAGGTGGGCGATCGGGTTGTCGGCCTTGTTGGTCACAGTCGTCATGGGGTGTGGCTCCTTCGTGGGTGGGGGGAGTCAGTGGTCGATGTGGCAGTCGCCGGCGGCGGCGCTGATGCAGGTCTGGATCTTCACGCCGTCCGGGTGGGTCTCACCGGGGACGGCGACGGTGAGCTCGCCGTTGCGCAGGTCGCGGACGACGCCGGACTTCATCGGCAGCACGCAGCCCATGCAGATGCCCATCCGGCACCCGCTCGGCATCAGCACGCCGGCCGACTCGGCCGCGTCGAGGATCGGGGTCGAGCCGTCGGCCTCGACGCTCACGCCCGACGAGCCGGTGAAGGTCACCGTGCCGCCGGTGCTGTCGGCGTCGGCCGCGATGACGGCCGGGCGGAAGCGCTCGGTGTGGAGCGTGAGCCGGCGCTCGTCGTAGAAGGCCTCGAGGGTGTCGAGCAGCCCGGCCGGCCCGCAGGCGTACGCCGTGCGCGTGGTCAGGTCGGGGACCTCGGCCTCGAGGTCGGCCGTCGTCAGCAGGCCGTCGGTGTCGGTGTGCCGCTCGATGAGGCGCAGGCGCCCGGCCTCGGCGTGCGCACGCAGCTCGGCGCCGAAGATGACCTCGTCCTTCGCCATCGCGGAGTGCACCAGGACGATGTCGTAGGCGGCGCGGGCCTCGCCCTCGTTGCGCGAGTAGAGGTTGCGCAGCATGCCGATCACCGGGGTGATGCCGGAGCCGGCGGTGACGAGGAGCAGCTTCTGCCGCTGGCCGGCCTTCGGCTGCGGCAGCACGAAGTCGCCCTCGGCCTGCGCGAGCTGGAGCATCTGGCCCGGACGGGCGGTGCGCACGAGGTGCTGCGAGACCGCGCCGCCGGGGATCGCCTTGACGGTGATCGAGATCCGGCCGTCACGGCGGGGGCCGTGGGTCAGCGAGTAGGTGCGCCACAGGCGCACGCCGTCGACGTCCACGCCGACCCGGACGTACTGGCCCGGGATGTGCCCGGCCCAGTCCCGGCCGGGCTTGATGACGATGGTGGCGGCGTCGGCGGTCTCCGACTCGACGGCCACGATCCGGCCCTGCAGGCCGGAGGCGGCGCCGGGGCGGAGCGGCGCGAAGTGGTCGAGCAGGTCGTCGACGGACAGCGGGGTCACTGCCGCGTCCAGGAGGTTGCGCAGCCCGGACGAGAGCCGCCCGGTGCGGGCGGCCGCGAGGGGGCCGGCGGTCGTCGTACTCACACCACCAGACTCCCAACTCGGGCCGCTAAACTCATGACCACAGTCGGTGAATCTTCCGGCTCCTTTTGTTCGCAGGGAGTGAAAGAGGGCGAGATGCCGCGTCGAGTGTTGCGCAGGCCACGGGCCGGCGAGAGCGTCCTGCTCCCGCCGGAGACCGTCGCCGCGATCCGCGCCGACCTGGCGACGGTCGCCGACGACGTGGTCGACCAGATCATCCGCGAGGTGCCGCCCTACGAGGACGCCTTCAGCGGGCCCATGGGCGAGACCATCCGCGGCGCCGTGCAGGTCGCGCTCGGCGGCTTCCTCTCCCTCATCAGCGACCGGCGCGGCCCGGACGCCCTCGCGCCGCGGGCCTCCGCCGTCGACGGCGCCTACCAGCTGGGGCGCGGCGAGGTCAGGAGCGGGCGTACGACGGACGCGCTCCTGTCGGCGTACCGGATCGGTGCGCGGGTCTCCTGGCAGCACCTGTCGGCGAAGGCGGTGCAGCAGGGCATCGACCCGGCCCAGATGGCGTCCTTCGCCGAGCTCGTCTTCGCCTACATCGACGAGCTCTCGGCGGCGAGCGTCGCCGGCCACCAGGACGAGTCGGCCACCGAGGGCCGGATCCGGCAGCGGATGGCGGAACGGCTGGCGCGCCACCTGCTCGTCGGCGCCCCCGAGGCGACCGTGCTGGCGTCGGCGGAGCGGGCCGAGTGGACGCCGCCGACCACGCTCACGGCCGTGCTCGTCCACGAGTCGCAGGCGGGCTCCCTGCTGCAGACCTTCAAGCGCGGGACCCTGCTGACCGCCGACCTGCCCGACCTCGACGGCGACGCGCTGCTGATGGTCCCCGACGCGCACGACCGGGCCCGGGCCGTGCTGCTGCGCGCCGTGCGCGGCCGCGACGCGCTCGTCGGGCCGCCGCGGCCGTGGATGCAGGTCCGCGAGTCCTTCGACCGGGCGGTCCGTGCCCGCTCCCTCGGCCTCACCGGCGACACTGAGCTGCACCTGCCGCGGCTGGTGCTGACCGCCGACCCGCGGGCGCTCGAGGACCTGCGGGCCGTCGTACTCGCACCTCTGGCGGAGCTGCGCCCCGCCGCCGCCGCCAAGCTGCGCGAGACGCTGCGGGCGTGGCTGCTGCACCAGGGCCGGCGTGACGACGTGGCGGCCGCGCTGTTCGTGCACCCGCAGACGATCCGCTACCGCATGACCCAGCTCCGCGAGCTCTACGGCGATCGTTTGGAGGATCCCGCTACGGTCCTCGCGCTGACCCTTGCGCTCGGTGTGGAGGAGGAATCCGGATGAGGTCGTGGGCCACTCGGGGGCTGATGGCGGCGGCGGTGGTGCCGGTCCTGCTGGCCGCCGGCTGCACGACGGCCGAGAAGGATGGCGACGACTCCCCGGACGCCAGCGCCAACCGCCAGCCGATCGAGGCCGGTGACCGCTACGTGGCCCTCGGCGACTCCTACACCTCCGCGCCCGGCGTGGGTACGACGACGGGCCCGGCGGGCTGCCTGCGCACCGACGGCAACTACCCGACGCTGCTCGCGGGCGCCCTCGACCTCGAGCTCACCGACGTCAGCTGCGGAGGCGCGAAGACCGACGACATGACCAAGCCGCAGGTCGTCGGCTCCGAGACCGTTCCGGCGCAGGTCGACGCGGTCACCGAGGACACCGACCTGGTGACCCTCAGCATCGGCGCCAACAACGGCTCGGTCTACGGCAACCTCGTCGTCAGCTGCGCCCGCCTCGCCACGACGAACCCGACCGGCGCCCCGTGCTCCGACCTCGCTCAGAAGAACCCCGACGTGCTGCCCCAGGTCTTCGACGGCGTCGAGGCCGGCATCGTCGAGACCGTCGGCGCGATCCTCGACCGGGCACCCCACGCCCGCGTCGTGATCGTCGGCTATCCCCAGATCATCCCCGCGCAGGGCACTTGCGCCCTGCTGCCCCTCGCCGAGGGCGACTACGCGTTCGGGCGCGGCGTGCTGCAGGAGTTCGTCGAGGCGCAGGCCGAGGCCGCCGAGAAGGCCGGGGCCGAGTACGTCGACGTGTGGGCCGCCTCCGAGGGCCACGACATCTGCGGGCAGGAGCCGTGGGTGGCCGGCTTCCGCCCGGCGGAGGCCGGGACGGCGTACCACCCGTACGCGGAGGAGCAGGCGGCCGTGGCCGACCTGCTCGAGTCCACCGTGTCGGGACCGTAGGTGAGCGCGCGGCTGCGGGCGGCCGGCGCACTGCTCTGCGCCCTCACGCTCGGGGGTTGCTCCTCCTCCGCGTCGGGCGAGGGCGGCGGCTCCCCGGCCCCGGCGACCGTGCGCCCGTCAGTGACGACCACGCCGGAGCAGTCGCTGGGCCTGTCGTATGTCGCCCTCGGTGACTCCTTCACTGCAGCACCGGGCGTGGGCGAGCCGACCGGGCCGGGCGCTTGCTTCCGCACCGACGCGAACTACCCGCACCTCCTCGCCGAGCGCCTCGGGCTGGACCTCGCCGACGTCAGCTGTGCCGGCGCGACCAGCCGCGACCTGCACGCGCCGCAGCCCCTGGTCGGCGTGCCTGCCCAGCTCGCCGCCGTCACCTCCCGCACGGAGCTGGTCACCCTGAGCATCGGCGCCAACGACGGCGGGCTCTTCGCGGCCCTCGCGAGCCAGTGCGTCGGTCTCGGCCAGCTCGGGCAGGAGCAGCGGGCCCGCTCGTGCGTCGGTGACGAGCGCTTCGCGGAGGACCGCCTGAGGGCCGAGCTGGCGGAGCTGTCGCGGGAGACGGTGCGCTCGGTCCGCGCGATCCGGAAGCGGGCGCCGCGCGCCGAGCTGGTGGTGATCGGGTACCCGCAGCTCGTCCCGGCGCGGGGGACGTGCGAGGCTCTGCCGCTCGATCCCGACGAGGTGCCCTTCGTGCACGAGGTCAACAGCCGGGTCGCCGCCGCCGTGGAGGACGGGGCGCGGACCGCGCGCGTCGCCTATGTCGACATGTGGAGCGCCAGCGAGGGCCACGACGCCTGCGCGCCGCAGCCGTGGGTGGCCGGGCTCAGGCCCGTCGGTCCGGGTGCCCCGCTCCACCCCTACGCGGCGCACCAGGTCGCGGTGGCCGACGCCCTCGCAGCGCTGGTCTCCTAGCCCGCGAGGAAGGTGAACCGCACCTCGCGCACCTCGTTGTCGACGTTGAGGTCGACCAGGCAGATGCTCTGCCAGGTGCCGAGCGCGAGCCGGCCGTCGAGGACCGGGACGGTGGCGTAGGGCGGGATGAGCGCCGGCATCACGTGCGAGCGGCCGTGGCCGGGGGAGCCGTGGCGGTGCTGCCACCGGTCGTCGGCGGGCAGCAGGTCGGCGAGGGCCGCGAGCAGGTCGTCGTCGCTGCCCGCGCCGGTCTCGAGGATCGCGATGCCGGCGGTGGCGTGCGGGACGAAGACGTGGAGCAGTCCGTCCCCGCGGCCGGCGGCGTACGACGCACAGTCGCGGGTCAGGTCGAGGACGGCCTCGCGGTCGCCGGTGCGGTAGGTGCGGGTCTCGCTGTCCATCCGACCATCCTGCTTCAAGGCGAACGGGGTCGTGTGCCTGAGGCCACGGATATCCGCTGCCTCAGGCACACGACCCCGTCCGGGACGTGCGTGGATCAGCCCTGGAGGGCTGCGATCGCCTCGTGGATCGCGAGCGTGCGCTCGGCGGACTCCACGTGCAGGCTCTCGACCATCTTGCCGTTGTAGGTGACGACGCCGGAGCCCTTGCCGTCCTCCCAGGCCTGGATCAGGCCGCGGGCGTCCTCGACGGCCTGCTCGCTCGGGGCGAACCCGGTGTTGGCGCCCTCGACCTGGCCGGGGTGGATGAGGGTCTTGCCGTCGAAGCCCATCTGGCGGCCCTGCTCGACCTCGGCGAGGAAGCCGTCGATGTTCTTCACGTCGTTGTAGACGCCGTCGATGATCACGATGCCGGCGGCGCGGGCCGCGAGCAGGGCGAGGCCCAGGCCGGTGATCACGGGCTGCCGGCCGGGCACGTGCTCGGCGTACAGCTCCTTGACCAGGTCGTTGGTGCCCATCACGAAGCCGGTGAGGCGCTCGGAGGCGGTCGCGATCGACAGCGCGTTGAGCATGCCGATCGGGGTCTCGACCATCGCCCAGAGCTTGGTCTTCTCCGGCGCGCCGGCGGCGGCGAGCGCGTCGACGAGCTGGAGGACCTCCTCGGCGGAGTTCACCTTGGGCACGAGTACGACGTCCGGGCCCGCCTTGGCGGCCACCCGGATGTCCTCGTCGTGCCACTCGGTGCCGATGCCGTTGACCCGGATGATCAGGTGGCGGCGGCCGTACTCGCCGGAGGCGACGGCCGCGGCGGCGGCCTCGCGGGCGCCGGGCTTCGCGTCGGGGGCGACGGCGTCCTCGAGGTCGAAGATGATGGCGTCGGCGGGCAGCGTCTTCGCCTTCTCCAGCGCCCGCTCGTTGGAGCTGGGCATGTAGAGGACGGAGCGCAGCGGCTTGAACTCGGTCATGGGTCAGGCCTCCGGGGTCTCGATGGCGTCGTAGGTGGCCTTGAGGTCGGGGTCGATCTCGGCCAGCTTCTCGGCGAGCTCGACGAGGACCAGGCACTGCTTGAGGGAGGCGTCGTCCTCCATCTTGCCGTCGATCATGACCGCGCCGGTGCCGTCGCCCATGGCGGCGACGACGCGGCGGGCGTGCGCGATGTCCTCGACGCTCGGGGAGAAGACGCGGTTGGCGATCTTGATCTGGACCGGGTGCAGCGACCAGGTGCCGACGCAGCCGAGCAGGAACGCGTTGCGGAACTGGTCCTCGCACGCGACGGTGTCCTTGATGTCGCCGAACGGCCCGTAGTACGGGTAGATCCCGTGCGTCGCGCAGGCGTCGACCATCTTGGCGATCGTGTAGTGCCACAGGTCCTGCTGGAAGATCGCACGCTTCGCGTCGAGGTCCGGCAGGCCGTCCTCGCCGCGCGGGGCGTCCTCGCGCACGAGGTAGCCGGGGTGGCCGCCGCCGACGCGGGTGGTCTTCATCTTGCGGTCGGCCGCGAGGTCGGCCGGGCCGAGGGAGAGGCCCTGCATGCGCGGGGAGGCGCCGCAGATCTCCTCGACGTTGGCGACGCCGCGGGCGGTCTCAAGGATCGCGTGGATGAGGATCGGGCGGGTGATGCCGGCCTTGGCCTCGAGCTGGGCGAGGATCCGGTCGACGTAGTGGATGTCCTCGGCGCCCTGCACCTTCGGGACCATGATCACGTCGAGCTTGTCGCCGATCGCCGGCACCAGCGTGGTCAGGTCGTCGAGCACCCAGGGGCTGTCGAGCGCGTTGATGCGCGTCCACAGCTGGGTCGGACCGAAGTCGGTCGCCTGGGCGATCCGCACCAGGCCCTCGCGGGCGGCGACCTTGTTGTCGGCCTTGACGGCGTCCTCGAGGTTGCCGAGCAGCACGTCGACGGTGCCGACCATGTCGGGGATCTTCGCGGCCATCTTCTCGTTCGACGGGTCGAAGAAGTGGATGGCGCGGCTGGGCCGGGCGGGGATCTCGCGCAGCGGGGCCGGGGCACCCACGGCGAGCGGTCGGAAGAAGTCCTTGGCGCTCTTGTGACTCACGTTTGCTGAACCTACCCGTGAGTCACCCCGTCCGGGTATGACGGATGTCTCGCCGAGACGGTCCGGTCGTCGTACCGTGGCGCGATGACGCCGGAGGAGGTCGACGCGTTCGCCCGCTCGCTGCCCGGCTGCAAGCGCAAGGGCACCCCTCAGCACCCCGCCTGGTACGTCGACGACCGGCTCGTCGCTCGTCTCGTCGACCCGGGCGAGCTGGTGGTCCGCGCGGGATTCGAGGAGCGGGAGCGGATGGTCGCCGAGCACCCGGAGACCTTCGGCGTCCCGCCCCGCTACGAGCGCCACCTGAAGGTGCAGGCGCTGCTCAGCGGCGACGCCGCCGCGCTCCGCGCAGCCATCCGCGGCGCCTGGGAGCTGCAGCGTCGGTGACGGCGGCGAGGGCGGCGCGCTCGGCGCGCCGGGCGGTCTGGCGCTCGCGCCAGGCCTCGATCGTCGCCTCCACGTCACGGGGCATGGTGATCAGGGGCGGGCCGTCGACGGGGGTGTACCGGGCCCGGATGACCCGGGCGTTGAAGTCCTCGACGAACGCCCGCGCCTCGCGCTCCGAGCCGAGGGTGTCGAGGTGCGCGTCGAGCTCCGCGTCGTCCTTGCGCAGCTGCAGGGCCGGGGGCAGGACGGTGATCCGCTCGCGCTCGACGAGCCGCTTCACCCACCAGTCGGGGTCGTGGCTGGTGCCGAGGTCGGGGATCGGCTTGCCCGCGCCGGCGAGGTTGTCGAAGTCCCCGCGCTCCATCGCCTGCCGCACCTGCAGGTCGACCCAGGTCTGCTGCTGCTCGATCCGGGCGCGGGCGGCGGCCCTCTCCGCGCGCGGGTCCGCGGGCTGGTCGCGGTCCGGCTCCTCCTCCATGCACTCCAGCGTAGGCACGGCCGGCCACCCACCCTTGTGCCTGCGGCCGGAGCGGGCGCATGGTGGAGTCATGCACGCCAACGTGGGTGACCGGCTCGTCGTGGAGAGCCACTCCGACGCGCAGCACCGGCGCGAGGCCGAGGTGCTCGAGGTCCGCGGGAGCGACGGCGGGCCGCCGTACCTCGTGCGGTGGGACGACGGCCACGAATCGCTCGCCTTCCCCGGCCCGGACGCGCACGTCGTACCGGCCGGCTTCTGATCAGCCCTCCGGCCGCAAGAACCCCGCGATCAGCGGCGCCAGGGTGTCCGCGCTGGTGACCAGCCCGAGGTGGCCGTCCGGGTAGACGTGCAGGGTCGCGTGCGGCAGCAGCCGGGTCATGATCCGGGCGTTGACGAGCGGGATGATCGGGTCGTCGTCGCCGGCGAGCACCAGCGTGGGCTGCCGGATGAAGGGCAGCCCGGGCAGGCTCGACCAGCCCGCCCCCGCGAGCAGCTGGAGCAGGTAGCCGCGCCGCGAGCCGACGCGCGAGTGCGCGTGCATGAGGCGTCGTACGTCGTCGGGTCGGTCGCGCATCTGCCCGCCGTAGAGCTCGGCGGCGACCTGCACGGCGTAGTCGGCGTCGCGGTAACGCTGCGGGGTGACCATCTTGCGCAGCACGCTCGGCGGCGCGGGCACCATCAGCGACCCGGTGGCAGTGCTGACGAGCACGAGGCGCCGGACGCGGCGGGGCTGCTGGAAGGCCAGCTGCTGGGCGAGCCCGCCGCCCCACGAGATCCCGAGGACGTCGTACCGGTCGAAGCCGAGCTGGCTCATCATCTTCGCGACGCCCACGCCGAGCAGCGCGAAGTTGTAGGGCACCTTGGGGTCGGGCGACCCGCCCACGCCGGGCACGTCGAAGCGCACGACACCGATCCGGGGGTCGAGCGCGTCGACGAAGGGCTGCAGCAGGTCGAGGCTGGCACCGATCCCGTTGCAGAGCAGCAGCGGGGGACCGGGCTCGGTGCCGGGACGCACCGCGGCGCGGATCTCGTGCCCGAGCACGGTGAGCTGGCGCAGCTCGAGGGGGCGGTCCAACGCGGGAGACCTCACTTGTCGAAGACGTAGGTGCCGGGGGCGTCCGCGAGCGGCCTGAGGCGGGTCGAGCCCATCTCCTTGGGAGCGGGCTTGAGCTCGCCGGTGCGCTCGTCGAGCCACTGCGCGACATCGTTCCACCACGAGCCCTGGTGGGTCTCCGCGCCCTTGAGCCAGGTCGTGGCGTCGGCGCCGTGGTCGTCGTTGGTGTGGAAGGACGCCTTCGGGTTGTCCGGCGGGTTGACCAGGGCGGCGATGTGGCCGCTGGTCGACAGGATGAACCGGGTCGCGCCCCCGAGCAGCTGGGTGGTCCGGTAGCAGTTCTCCCAGGGCGTGATGTGGTCGGCGATGCCGGCGACGATGTAGCTGTCGACGGTGACCTTGCCGAGGTCGATCGGGACGCCGAGGACGCTCAGCGCGCCCGCTCGGATCAGCTGGTTCTCGACCGCCATGTCGACGAAGTCGGCGTGCAGGCCGGCTGACATCCGCGTGGTGTCGGCGTTCCAGAACAGGATGTCGAAGGCAGGCGGCTTCTTGCCGAGCAGGTAGTTGTTGACCCAGTAGTTCCAGATCAGGTCGCTGGGCCGCAGCCACGCGAACACCTCGGCGAGCGAGCGGCCGTCGAGGAAGCCCTTCTGGGCGGAGCGCGCCTTCGCGAGCGCGGCCATCCGTGGGTCGGTGAGCGCCGAGACGGTGCCCGAGTCGTGGTTGTCGATGACCGTGACGGCGAGCACGAGGCCGGCGAGCCGGTCCTGCCGGCCGATGCCCGCGAGGTACGCCGCCGTGATGCTCGCGAGGATCCCTCCCGAGCAGATCCCGGCCAGCATCGTCTGCGCGCTGCCGGTGATCTCCTCGACGGCGTCGAGCGCCTCGAGGATCGAGCCGACGTAGGTGTCGAAGTCCCAGTCCTTGTGGCGGGCGTCAGGGTTGCGCCACGAGATGACGAACATCTGCCGGTCGTTGCGGGTGCTGAACTCCACGAGGCTGCGCCCGGGGGAGAGGTCGACCGCGTAGAACTTGTTGATCGTCGGCGGGACGATCATCACCGGCACCTCGCGCACCTCGTCGCTCTGCGGGACGTACTGGATCAGCTCGAGCACGTCGTTGCGGAACACCACCGAGCCGGGCGTGGCCGCGATGTTGTCGCCGAGGGTGAAGCCCGAGGTGTCGACCATGTCGGGGATCCGCGGGGCCGAGGCGAGGTCCTTCACGAGCTGGGTGCCGCCGCGGACCAGGCTGAGGCCGGCGGTGTCGATGACGGCCTTCGCCGAGGCCGGGTTGACCAGCGGCACGTTGCTCGGCGACATCGCCTCGACGACATTCTCCACCAGGAAGCGCACCCGCTTGCGGTCCCGCGGGTCGAGGTCGGCCTCGTCGACCAGCTGGTCGACCGTGCGGCCGCCCGCGAGGTAGAGCTGCACGAGGCGGCGCAGCAACGGGTTCTCGGTCCAGCCGGCGTCGGTGAAGCGGCGGTCGCCACGCTTCGGCGTGACCTCGGACGTCCCGAGCACCACCTTGCCGGCCTCGGCGGCGAGTCCGCCCAGGCGCCGCGCGGTCAGCCGCGGCCGGCGCGCCATCGAGACCGCCCACCGCGCCGTCGACATGTCGGGCAGGAAGCGGCGGACCGGACCGAGCGCGGCGTCGACGAGCAGTACGTCGAGCGGGGCGGCGGTGTCGGCCAGGGTGGCGGGGTTCGTGCTCATCGGTGCTCCTCGGGGTCTCCGGGTTGACTGCACAAGCGTCCCGTCGCCGAGGGGTCGACCGCTTCGGCTGTGCGCACCGACTTTCCCGGTGATCATGTGTGCACCTGCACAACGCGGGCCCTACGCTCGGAACCGTGGATGGTCCGGACGTGAACGCCGAGGTGCGCAAGCTCAGCGCCCGCCTGCTCCCCGAGTCGGACCAGCTCGGAGCGGCGATGGCCGAGCGGATCCGCGCCGAGATCCCCGTGTACGACGCCGGCGACACCGTGTCCCACGACGAGCTCGTCGCCTCGTGCGTGGTCAACACCCGCTACATCCTCGGCAACCTAGCCGGCGACGTCACCGCCACCGAGACGCCCACCGAGACGGGCACCGTCCGCGCCGAGCAGGGCGTGCCCTACGCGGTGGTCCTCCAGGCCTTCCGGGTCGGGTCCCGGTTCATCTGGGAGGTGCTCGTCGAGCGGGCCGACCCGGAGGACCGCGACCTCCTGCTCCTCGCCGCCGCCGACATCTGGGCGGTCAGCGACCAGCTCGCCGCCGACGTCACCGACGCCTACCGCCGCTCCATGGCCGACCGCGCCCGCCGCGACGGGCAGATGCGCGCCGTGCTCGTCGGCTCGCTCCTCGACGGCGACGCCGACGCGACCGCCTATGTCGGCGAGACCGCCGGCATGCTCGACCTCGGCCGCGCGAGTGAGTACGTCGTCGTGTCCGCCGAGTCGCCGGCGCCCGGCGCGGAGGGCCTGGCCGACGTCGAACGCGTCCTCCGTCGTACCAATGTCCGCTCGGCGTGGCGCCTCGACCACGACCACCAGGAGGGCGTCGTCGCGCTCCGCCTCGGCTTCGGCGTCGAGCACCTCGTCGAGTTGCTGCGCGGCCTGGCCCGCGCACGGGTCGGCGTCAGCGACGTCGTCTCCCGCCTCGACGAGGTCCAGGAGGCGCGGCGCCAGGCGAGGGTGGCCTGCGCGGCGGTCTCACCGGGCACGGTCGACGTCGGCCGGTTCGGCAGCGACCCGCTCGCCGTCCTCCTCGCCAGCAGCCCCGACCAGGCCCGCGCGCTGGTCGACGCCGTCCTCGCCCCGGTGCTGGCCCTGCCGCCCGACGACCGCGCCGTCGTCATCGACACGGCCCGCGCCTGGCTCGCTGCCGGCGGCTCCACCTCGACGGCGGCCCGCGAGCTCCACGTGCACCGCAACACCGTCCGCTACCGGGTGCGCCGCCTCGAGGAGGTCACCGGCCGCGACCTGGCCCGTCCCGTCGACGCCGCCGAGCTCTACGTCGCGCTGGAGTGCGTACGGATCCTCGGGCTGGCCTGAACCGCGGACAGCGGCGTCAGGCCAGCACGAAGTAGCGCAGGTAGACGTAGAGCCACGCCACGACGAGGGTCATCACGGTGGTCACGACGCCGTACCTCGTGAACTGCCAGAAGCTGATCGGCTCCCCGGACTTCGCCGCGATGCCGAGGACGACGACATTGGCACCGGCGGCGACGGCCGTGGCGTTGCCGCCGAGGTCGGCGCCGAAGACGAACGCCCACCACAGCGGACTGTCCGCGCCCGAGGACCCGGTCGCCGCGACCATGTCCTCGACGATCGGGACGGTCGCCGTCGTGTAGGGGATGTTGTCGACGAACGCGCCCACCACGCCGGAGCCGAAGAGCAGGGCGGTGGCGGCGAGCAGCTCGCGATCGCCCATCGCGTCGGCGGCGAGCTCGCCGATCCGCCCGATCACCCCCACCTGGACGAGCGAGCCGACGAGCACGAAGAGCGCCATGAAGAAGGCGAGCGTCCCCCACTCGACCTCCTCGAGGAACTCCTCGGGCTCGGTCCGCGACACCAGCACGGTCGCACCGGCACCCATCATCGCGACCATCGAGGGGTCGAGGTGGAGCACCGTGTGCAGGCTGAAGGCCACCATCACCAGCGCCAGCACGGCCAGGCACCGCACCAGCATCCGCATGTTGGTGATCGCGTCCCGCGGCTCCAGGTCGGCGAGGACGTGAGCGACGTCGACCGGCTCCCCGAACGACTTCCGGAACAGCCACCGGGCCATCACCACGAACAGGACCAGCAGGACCACCGTCAGCGGCAGCGAGTGGACGAGGAAGTCGTCGAAGGTCAGGCCGGCCCGGCTGCCGATGATGATGTTGGGCGGGTCGCCGATCAGCGTGGCCGTGCCGCCGATGTTGGAGGCGAGGATCAACGAGATGAGGTACGGCGCCGACGGCAGCCCGAGCTGACGGCAGACCGCGATCGTCACCGGTGCGACCAGCAGGACGCAGGTGACGTTGTCGAGGATCGGGGCGACCGTGGCGCTGATCAGCACCAGAAGCACGAGCAGTCGGTAGGGCCGGCCGCCGGACTTGCGCGCAGCCCACAGCGCGAGGAACTCGAAGAGGCCCGTCTGCTTGAGGACGCCGACGATGACCATCATCCCGAAGAGCAGGAAGATGACGTTCCAGTCGATCCCGGTCTCGTGGTGGAAGAAGGCCGAGTTGGCGTCGACCAGGCCGATCGCCGCCATCGCGGCCACCCCGCCGAGCGCGGCCGCGACGCGGTGGACCCGCTCGGTGGCGATGAGGGCGTAGGCGACGATGAAGATCGAGAGGGCGGCCGACGTGAGGATCACGCCGCGCCCCGTCGTACCGGCTCGAGCGTCTCGTACCAGCCGGCCAGCCGGCCGTGGCGACTGACCGCGCGCAGGCGTTCCTCGACCTCGGCCACCTGGCCCAGGGCGGCGACGGCGAGGACCTGGTCGCCGCGGCGCAGGACCGTCCGGTCGCCGGGCACGAGTACGGCGTCGCCGCGCGTGACCAGCGCGACGGCCGATCCCACCGGGAGCCTGAGCTCGCCGACCTCGACGCCGGCGAGCCGCGACTCCTCCTCGACCTCGAAGCGCAGCAGGACGGCGTCCATCCGGTCGAGGGTGGCGAACCCGATCGAGACCTTGTGCACGAAGCTGCCCTTCTCCGCCCACCGCGGCTGGCGGCCGCGGCCGATCGCGAGCCCCACCGCGAAGCCCACGGCGGCGCAGAGCATCCCGACGGAGACCGCCAGCTCGGCGGCTGCCGTCATCGCGGGACCCCCGTCCCATCGGCGCCGGAGGGGGAGGCCAGGAGGTGTTCGACCGACACGACGTCGAGGCGCAGGAGGCGCAGGTCCAGGTCGTCGAACACCTCGCCGACGGCGTGCTCCAGGGCGTCCCGGGCGTGGGGCAGGCCCTCGGGCAGGTCCGGCAGGTCGTGGGCGGCCAGCCATCGCCGTGCCGCGGCGAGCAGGAGCGCGCGCGTCACCCGCACCGGGTCGGCCGGCGCCGCCGGGCCCGCGGCGACCATCGCCTCCACGAGCAGCCGTACGTCGGCGCCGTCCGCGGTGGGACCGCGCACCGTCAGCGGCAGCGCGTGCTGGGTGCCGCCGCCCTCGCCCCGGGGGCGGGATCCGTCGTACCCGACGGCGAGCGAACGGCCGAGGGTGCGTCGGAGACGGGCGAGGGGCGGCGGCATGGCTCCAGCGAACCGCCGGAGCCGTCGCGGCGGTATGGGGTCCGCCCCCCATTTGCTCAGCCCCGTCCTTCGGGGAGGGTGGAGGCGTGCGGCCCGTCAACTCGTCCCTGTACTGGAAGGTGTGCCTGATCAACGGCGCGGTGCTGTGTGCGGCGGTGTCGGTCCTGCTGCTCTCGCCGGCCCGGGTCTCGCGGCAGGTCGTGGTCTCGGAGGCGTTGGTCCTCGTCGCCGGCCTCGGCCTGGTCCTGCTGGTGACGGCGGTCCTGCTGCGCAGTGCGCTGGCGCCGGTCGACAAGGTGATCCGGGAGATGGCGACCGTCCAGCTGGGCGGGGTGGGGCGCCGCCTGACCGCCGAGGGCGACGGTCCGGGCGCGCAGCTGGTCCGCAGCTACCACGCGATGCTGGAGCGCCTCGAGGGGGAGCGACGATCCAGCTCCGCCCGGGCGCTCGCCGCGCAGGAGGCGGAGCGCCACCGGATCGCGCGCGAGCTGCACGACCAGGTCGGCCAGAGCCTCACGGTGGTGCTGCTGGGGCTCAAGCAGGTGGAGGACCGCGCCCCGCACGACCTGCGCGCCGAGCTGGCGCTCCTGCGCGAGAGCGCCCGGTCCGGTCTGGACGACGTACGACGGGTGGCGCGCGAGCTGCGCCCCGGTGTGCTCGACGACCTCGGCCTGCAGGCCGCGCTCGCGGCGCTGGCCACCGATGTCGCCGCGCACGGCGGGCCGGCCGTCCGTCGTACCTTCGGACCCGGCCTGCCGGAGCTGGGCCACGATGCCGAGGTCGTGGTCTACCGCGTCGCCCAGGAGGCGCTCACCAACGTGGTCCGCCATGCCAGGGCCACGCGGGTCGAGCTGTCGCTGCTGCGCTTCGGCACGGGCGTCGCCCTGGAGGTCGCCGACGACGGCTGCGGGCTCGCCGCCGGGACGCCCGACGGCACCGGGCTGGCCGGGATGCGCGACCGCGCGGCACTGGTCGGCGGGACCCTCGAGGTGCGCTCGCGCGGTGCGGGTACGACGGTCCGGCTGCTCGTCCCGACCGGAGGTGTCGCGTGACGCCGATCCGGGTCCTCCTGGCCGACGACCACGCCCTCGTCCGTCGGGGGGTGCGCCTCATCCTCGAGCAGCAGCCCGACATCGAGGTCGTCGCCGAGGCGGCCGACGGGGCGGAGGCGGTGGCGCTGCTGCGGCAGACCGAGGTCGACCTGGTCGTCCTCGACATCGCGATGCCGACCATGACGGGGCTGCAGGCGGCGCGTGAGATCGCCCGGCGGCCCGACCCGCCGCGGGTGCTGATGCTGTCGATGCACGACAACGAGCAGTACTTCTTCTCGGCGCTGCGCCTGGGCGCCAGCGGCTACGTGCTGAAGTCCGTCGTCGACGAGGACCTCGTCGAGGCGTGCCGGGCGGCGATGCGCGGCGAGGCCTTTGTCTACCCCGGCGCCATGGGCGCGATCGTCCGCGACTACTTCGATCGGGTCGCTCGCGGCGAGCGGGTCCCCACCACCGTGCTCACGCCGCGCGAGGACGAGGTGCTCAAGCTGGTCGCGGAGGGACGAACGACTCGCGAGATCGCGCGGATCCTCACGATCAGCGAGAAGACGGTCGACAAGCACCGCACCAACATCCTCGCCCGGCTGGGGATGAACGACCGCACCCAGCTGACCCGCTACGCGATCCGGGCGGGACTCGTGGAGCCCTGATGTCGGTGCGTCGCGTGCGGTAGTCCCTGACGAAAAGCACCGGAATCGGTCGCGTTGTGGTGCTTTTCGTCAGGGACTACCGCAGCGGGATCGGCCACCTGGAGCGTCCTGCCCTGTGGAGGAGCATCGTTGTCCACAGGGCCGGCCAGCGACGGCGCGCGATGTCGTACGGCGGGCGCAACCTGCCGGCATGGTGCGATGGGAGGAGCCTCGTCCGGGCCTGGTGCGACCGGTCCGGCTGGATCCGACGGGTCGGGACGGACCGACGCGGGGACAGGCGCGCAACCGCGTGAGGTTCCGCCGTTCGAGCCGCGGGTTCTACGTCCCGGCTGAGATCGACGGGAGCGATGTCGAGCAGCGGATCCTCGAGGCCTCGGTCGTCCTCGGGCCGCCGCACGCGGTGACCGGTTGGGCCGCACTGCGGTGGCTGGGCGGCACGTGGTTCGCGGGAACGGACGCGACTGGTGGCCGGCTCCCGGTCGACTTGCTGATCAGTACCTTCGACATTCGCCCGCAGCGGGGCTTGGTCGTGTGCGGGGAGGGCGCTGGCCAGCACGCGATGCTGACGGTCGACGGCGTTCGGGTCACGAATGCGGCGTGGTCGGTCTCCTTCGCCATGCGCTACGCGCCGTCCCTGCTGGCTGCGGTCCAGGTCCTCGACATGGCGGCGTACTCGGACCTTGCATCGGTTGCGGAGGTCGGCGAGGTCATCGGCGGGCAGTCGTCGTGGACGGGGGTGCCGCAGGCGCGGCAGGCGTTGACCCTGGGTCAGGAGAACGCCTGGTCCCCGCAGGAGACCAGGCTCCGGCTGCTGTGGGCGGCTGCGGTCGAAGGAGCTCTGCTGAAGCCCAATGTCCCCCTGTTCGACAGGGAGGGACGGCACATCGGGACCCCCGACGTCATCGACGTGGCGGCAGGGGTGGCAGCCGACTACGACGGCGTCGTCCACCTCGGCCGCGAGCAGCGTCGCAGCGACCGCGCCCGTGACGAGGTCTTCGCGTCCCACGGGGTGGAGATGGTGCGGTGGATGTCCGGAGACCGGCCCGGCGACTTCTTGGCTCGGCTCTGGCGCGCGTACCGATCAGCCGCACGTCGTACCGGCCCGCGTTCCTGGACCGCTGACCCGCCGACGTGGTGGACATCGACCTCGACCGTCGAGGCACGCCGGGCCCTCAGCGCTGACCAGGCCGACCGGTGGCTGCGCTACCGCACCGCGTGAGCGGCTGTGCTGCGGTAGTCCCTGACGAAAAGCACCGGAAACCACGTCATCTCGGTGCTTTTCGTCAGGGACTACCGCGCAGCGCCGACCAGGTAGGGCCCCGCTACAACGAGACGTCCGCCCGCCGGCTGTCGCAGGCCGGCCGGCCGTGCGGCTCACGGGAGAACTGCTCGTCGTACAGGCGCTTGTAGAGGCCACCGGCGGCCATCAACTCGTGGTGCGTGCCGCGCTCGACGAGGCGACCGTCCTCCAGGCCGAAGATGACGTCGGCGGAGCGGATCGTCGAGAGGCGGTGGGCGATGGCGATGGTGGTGCGCGAGCGGGTGGCGCGCTCGAGGGCCTCCTGAACCAGTCGCTCGGTCTCGTTGTCGAGCGCGGAGGTGGCCTCGTCGAGGATCAGGATGGCGGGGTCCTTGAGCAGCACGCGGGCGATGGCGAGGCGCTGCTTCTCCCCGCCGGACAGGCGGTAGCCGCGCTCGCCGGTGATCGTCTCGTAGCCCTCGGGGAAGCCCATGATCCGGTCGTGGATGTTGGCGTCGCGCGCGGCCCGCTCGATCTCGTCGGCGGTCGCGTCGGGCTTCGCGTAGGCGATGTTGTCGCGGATGGTGCCGTGGAAGAGGTACGGCTCCTGGGTCACCATCCCGACGGCGTCGGCGAGCGAGGAGAGGGTGAGGTCGCGGACGTCGTGGCCGTCGATCAGCACCGCGCCCTCGGTGACGTCGTAGAACCGCGGGACGAGGTACGTCGCCGTCGTCTTCCCGCTGCCCGACGGACCCACGATCGCGGCGAGCTGCCCCGGCTCGACCACGAGCGAGACGTCGTCGAGCGCCCACCCGGAGGTCACCGGTGCGGCGCCGGGACCATCGGGGTCCGCCTCGATCCGCACCCCGCTCTCGCCGAAGCGGTCGCGGTTCGTCGTACCGGACAGGGAGCGGGGCTCGGGGTAGCGGAACCGGACGCCGCGCATCTCCACCCGGCCCCGGACGGCGTCGGGGTCGAGGGTGACGGCGCCGGGGCGCTCGGTGATGGCGGGCTCGAGGTCGAGGTACTCGAAGATCCGGCGGAACAGGGCGAGCGAGGTCTGCACGTCGAGGGTGACCCGCATCAGCTGCAGCAGCGGCATCTGCAGCCTGCCCTGCAGCGTGGTGAACGCGACGAGGGTGCCCGCGGTGAGCGCGCTCTCGCCCGCCCCGACGGGGGTGTCGCCGGTGATCAGCCAGCCGCTGAACAGGTAGATCAGCGCCGGCGTGATCGCGAAGAACGTCTGGACCACGGCGAAGAAGGTGCGCCCGGTCATCGCCTGCTCCACCTGCAGGCGGGTCTGGCGGCGGTTGGCCTCGCGGTAGCGGTCGACCTCGGAGTCGGCCCGGTTGAACACCTTCGCGAGCAGGATCCCGCTCACCGACAGGGCCTCCTCGGTGATCGCGGTCATCTCCGACAGCGACTCCTGGGTGCGTCGCGCGAGGCGCTGGCGGACGCGGCCGACCCGGAACTGCAGCACCACGAACAACGGCATCAGGAAGAGCGTGATCACGGTCAGCTGCCACGACAGGACCAGCATCGAGACCAGCGCCGCCGCGACCGTCACGGAGTTCTGCACGATCGTCGTCGCGGTGTCGGTGAGGACGGTGCGCACGCCCGCCACGTCGTTGGCCAGCCGGGACTGGATCGCCCCGGTCTTGGTCGCGGTGAAGAACGCGAGCTCCATCTTCTGCAGGTGCTCGAACAGGTCGCCGCGCAGGTCGGCCATCGCGGAGTTCCCGACGGTCGAGGTCAGCCACATCTGCCAGATGCCGATGAGCGCGACCGCGACCGGGATGGCGCACAGACCCGCGACCAGCCAGCCGAGCAGGCCGAGGTCGGGGCCGCCGCCGTCGAGTGGGAAGAGCGCGTCGTCGAAGACCGCCCGGGTCAGGAACGGCGCCAGCGCCTGCAGCGACGCCGCGCCGACGACCGCGACGAGCACCATCGCGATCTTGGCGCGGTAGGGCCGCAGCAGCCGCGCGATCCGCGGCAGCACCGGCTCCTTCTGGCGCAGGTCGTCGGCGGTGAGGTGGGTGACCACCGGGCTCGGCCTCATCCGGCGGCCTCCCCGTCGGCGTCAGTCGACCAGCCCGCGCCCCAGCGGCCGCGGTGGGCCACCTCCTGCCACGGTGTACGACGACGACGGCTCGCCGACCCCCGTGCACCCGCCGCCCGGTCGGCCGGCGGGGCCGGGTGCCCGATCGTGATCGCACCGATCGGGTGCGGCGCCTCCTCGTCGGCGGTGTCGACCAGGCCGAGCCGCTCCTTCACGGCCTCGACCCGGTCGGGGACCAGCCCGAAGAAGCAGGCGCCCAGGCCCGCGTCGGTCACGGACTGGAGCACCAGCAGCGAGGCCATCGCGGTGTCGAGGTGCCAGTAGGGCATCGCCCACCGGTCCTCGTCGCGCTCGTGGAGGCCGGCGCGCCGCTTGTCGGCCTCGGCGTAGCGGTCCAGGTAGGCCGACCGGCGGCTGCACGGGACCACGACCACCGGGGCCGTCATCATCCCGGCGAGCCAGCGGTCCGGGCTGCCCCCGTCGGCCGCCGCGTCGGTCTGTGCGCGCCAGAAGCCGCGCACCGCGTCCGGGGTGTCGAGCACGACGAAGGCCCAGCCTTGGGAGAAGCCGGCGCTCGGGGCGCGGGTGGCGGCCGCCAGGGCGGCCTCGACCACGGCGGGGTCGACGGGGTCGGGAGCGTAGGCGCGCGTCATCCGGCGTCGTCGTACGACCTCTGCGAACTCCACCCGACCTCCTCGGCAACTCACGAACTATCCCACCTCAGACCGACCCTCAGGCGGGTCCGACCCCCTCAGGTGAGGTTCGGAGCCGACAGATAGGGAGGTTGCCCGATGTGCGGGCCTACCTCAGGAGACGAGTCTCTACGTCATGAGCAACGACTTCTTCATCTCCGCAGAGAACGACTACCGCCGCCAGCGCGCCGTCAGGGGCGTCGCCGCCAGCCGTGCCGGACGCACCCGGTCGTCCTGGCTGCGTCGCGTGGCCGCCGCCGACCCGACCGTCGAGCGCCGGTCCCGCTGACCCGCCACCCTCACCACACCTTGACGACCACCCTGTCGGTGCCGGGGGCCATGATGGTCCCCGTGGCCGCACACAGCAGCCTGACGATGGTCGGGCGTGACTCCGAGCTCGCCGAGCTGAGCCGGCTGGTGGGCCTCGCGTCCGCGGGCCGCCGCTGGCAGGGACGACCGGGAGCGGTGCTGCTGTCGGGCGACGCCGGGGTCGGCAAGACCCGGCTGCTGATCGAGCTGCGTGATCGCGCCAAGGTCGAGGGATGGCGGGTCTACGCCGGCCACTGCCTCGACTTCGGCGAGAGCGCGCTGCCCTATCTCCCCTTCAGCGAGGTCGTCGGCCGCATCCTCGACGAGCTGCCCGAGGTCGCCCAGCAGGTGGCGTCCCACGGCGCGATCGAGCGGCTGCTCCCCGGGCGCCGCGTCCGCGTCGGGGGCGAGGCCCGTGAGGTCGGTCCGGCCGTCGAGGTCCCCGGCCACGACGGCGACCGGGCCGGCCTGTTCGAGGCCGTGCACGCCCTCCTGGAGGCCGCCGCGGCCGAGGCGCCGGTGCTGCTCGTCATCGAGGACACGCACTGGGCCGACCAGTCCACCCGCGACCTGATCGGCTTCCTCTTCACGCGCGCCTTCACCAACCCGGTGGCCGTGGTGGTGTCCTACCGCTCCGACGACCTGCACCGCCGCCACCCGCTGCGCCGCCAGGTCGCCGAGTGGTCGCGGATCCCCAATGTCGACCGGCTCGCCCTCTCGCCGCTGCCGGAGGACTCCGTGCGCGCCCTGGTCCGCGAGCTCGCGCCCGACGGCCTCGACGAGCGCGCCGTGGCCTCGATCATCGACCGCGCCGAGGGCAACGCCTTCTTCGTCGAGGAGCTGGTCGCCTCCAAGCAGGACCGCGACTGCGAGGACGTCCCGGGTGACCTCGCCGACGTGCTCCTCGTCCGGCTCGACCGACTCTCCGACGAGGCCCGCCAGGTCGTGCGCGTCGCCAGCGCCGCAGGTCGCCGGATCACCCACGACCTGCTCGCGGCGGCGACCGACCTGGCCCCGGCCGACTTCGACGCCGGCGTGCGCCAGGCGGTCGAGATGAACGTCCTCGAGGCCGGCGCGCGCCACTACACCTTCCGGCACGCCCTCCTCGGCGAGGCCGTGTACGACGACCTCCTCCCCGGCGAGCGCGTCCGGCTCCACGCGCGCTATGTCACCGCCCTCGGTGAGGCGGCCGGTCGCGGCACGGCGGCCGAGCTGGCCCGGCACGCCCGCCGCAGCAACGACCTCGACCGCGCCGTCGAGGCCAGCATCGAGGCGGGCGACGAGGCGATGGCGGTCGGCGGTCCCGACGAGGCGGCCGACCACTTCCAGCAGGCGCTCGAGCTGCTCGAGGACGCCGACCGCGCCGAGCGCCTCGGCATCGACTCCTCCAAGATCGCCGCGCGCACCTCCGACGCGCTCGTCGCCGGCGGCGACGCCCAGCGCGCCTGCCAGCTCCTGAAGGAGCACCTCGAGCGCACCCCCGCCGACACCGCGCCGCTCGCCCGCTGCCGCCTGCTCAGCCAGTACGCCGAGCTCCTCACCGTCACCGAGAACGACCTCGACGCGGCGGCCCTGTCGGCCGAGGCCCTCGCGCTCGCCCCGGAGGGCGAGAGCCCGATGCGGGCCAAGGTGCTCATCGCCCACGCCCGCGTGCTCGCCAACGTCGGCCGCGAGGACGAGGCGGAGTCCTTCGCCACCGAGGCGCTCGGCCTGGCCGAGCGCCTGGCCATGCCGGTCCTCGCCTCCGAGGTCGTGACGACGCTGAGCGGGCTCCACGTCAAGACGGTCGTCGGCACGGAGCAGGAGGCGCTGCGCGCCGCGCTCGAGGCCGCGGTCGCCCGGGCCGAGCAGGCCGGTGCGCTCCAGGCCGAGCTGCGGGGCCGCTTCCTGCTCGGGCGGTCCTACCAGGACTCCGCCGAGTGGGAGGTCGCCGCCCGCTGGTTCGCCTCGGGCGTCGAGGCCGGCGCGCGGGCCGGCACGCCCTGGGCGCCCTATGTCATGGAGTCGCGCTGGCAGCTCGCGAGCATCCGGCTGATCACGGGCGCCTGGGACGAGGCGCTCGCGCTGACCGACGCCGTCGCCGACGGGGCCGGCCCGGTCATCCCGCTCGGCATCATCGCGCCGTCCCGGTTCTCGATCCTCGCCGCCCGCGGCGAGGACGTGCTCGACCGCGTCCGGAGCCTCCGCTCGCTGTGGGAGGACGAGGGCGGTGTCGGCGTGTTCAGCGCCGGTGTCGAGATCGACGTCAACGGCTGGCGCGGCGACGCCGCCGCAGCGATCGCGGCCTACGACGAGGTCGTGAGCGTCCTGGGCCGGATCTGGCAGGAGCACTTCGCGGCGCGGGTCCGGCTGTCCTCGCTGACGCTCGCGGCCATCGCGGCAGCCCTGCCCTCCGCCAGCGCCGCGGAGCGCCGCGCGCTGCTCCAGCGCGCCGACCAGCTCCTGGTCGACGGCCGCACCGTCGCCGAGCGGTTCCGGTCCGGGCCGGGGCGCTGGGGCGTCGAGGGCCAGATGTGGGAGGCCCGCCTGCGCGCCGAGCACCTGCGCGTGCGCTGGCTCGGCGGCGACGCGTCGTCCCGCGACGAGCTCGTCGGCGCATGGGTCGAGGCGCTCGAGAGCGTCACCAAGCTGGGGCACGTGCCGGAGGAGGCGCGCGTGCGGGCGGCGTACTCCCAGATCCTGCGGCTGGTCGGCGAGACCGCTGCCGCGGCGGAGGAGGCCGAGGCGGCGCGCGCGATCGCCGACCGCCTCCGTGCGCCGCTGCTCGTGTCCGACCTCGGCGCGGCGCGGTCCGCGACGCCCGCCACCGACAGCCCCGCGGCGCGGCTGACCGCCCGCGAGGTGGAGATCCTGGCGCTCGTCGCCGAGGGCCGCTCCAACGGCGAGATCGGCAAGCAGCTGTTCATCAGCACCAAGACCGTCAGCGTCCACGTCTCCAACATCCTGGGCAAGCTCGGGGCGGCCAGCCGCACCGAAGCGGCGGCCATCGCCCGCCGCGACGATCTCCTCCCGTAGCAGGACGCCCGGCTCGCCAGCCGGGCGTAGCGTCGGCCGGGTGACGATCGAAGCCGAGCGCACCACCCCCGACACCCGCGACCTCACGCTGCGCCGGTTCCGGCACACCAGCGTCGTCGGCGGCAGCAACCTGCCGCCGGTCCCGATGGACGCGCTGCCGCCCGGTCCGCGTTGGCCCGCGATCGTCCAGACGGTGGCGCTGATGCGCTTCCGGCACCAGTTCCACCCGTGGCTGCACCGCAGGTACGGCGACGCCTACACCGTGAACCTGATCCCGGGCGGCCGGCCGCTGGTCCTCTTCACGCGGCCCGAGGTCACCAAGGAGATCTTCGCGGCCGACCCCGAGGTGTTCCACGCCGGCAAGGGCAACGCGATCCTCGGTCCGATCATGGGCGAGCACTCGCTGCTGCTCCAGGACGGGGGCGAGCACCACCGGGCCCGCAAGATGCTGATGCCCGCCTTCCTCGGCCACGCGCTGCGCGGCTACCGCGGCATGGTCGCCGAGGTCGCGGCCGCCGAGGTCGACGGCTGGCGCGAGGGGGAGACCTTCCGGGCGCTCGAGCGGATGAACTCCCTGACCCTCGAGGTCATCCTGCGCGTGGTCTTCGGCGTCACCGACGAGAAGCGGCTCGCGCAGCTGCGGCCGGCGGTCAACCACACCGTCGAGATCAACCCCGCGATCCTGCTCGGCTGGGCCTACCCGCGCCTGCAGAAGCTCGGCCCGTGGCGTCGTACGGTCGAGAACCAGGTCGACCTCGACCGGCTGATGTACGCCGAGATCCGCGAGCGGCGCGGCGCGAGCGACCTCGGCGACCGCACCGACGTGCTCTCGCGGCTGCTCGCGGCCACCGACCCCGAGGACCCGACGAGCGGCCTCGACGACACCGAGCTGCGCGACCAGCTGGTGACCCTGCTGCTCGCGGGCCACGAGACGACGGCGTCGGCCCTGTCGTGGGCCCTGGTCGAGGTCGGCCGCAGCCCGGACCTCCTCGCCCGCACGCAGCGCGCGGCCGACGAGGGCGACGACGCGTGGCTGGAGGCGGTGCTGAAGGAGTCGATGCGCCTCCACCCGATCATCCCGATGGTCGTGCGGACCCTGATGAAGCCGGCCACGGTCGGCGGCTGGGACCTGCCGGCCGGTGCGACCGTCGGGCCGTCGATCATCATGAGCCACCAGCAGGAGTCGAACTTCGCCGACCCCGAGGTCTTCCGGCCCGAGCGCTTCCTCGGCGGCGACGCGCCCGCGCTCAACGTGTGGATCCCCTTCGGCGGCGGCGTCCGGCGCTGCATCGGCGCCGGCTTCTCGCTGATGGAGGGCGTGGAGGTGCTGCGCGAGGTCTTCAGCCGGTACGACGTCAGCGCGGTCGGTCACGACGTGCCCAAGGTCCGCAACATCACCAGCGTGCCCCGGCGAGGCGCACGGATCCGGGTCCGCCGGCGCCGGTCGGTGTGAGGACGACCGTCGCCGCGACGTCCTCGAACACGTCGCAGTAGTCCGCGTAGTCGGCGCGCGCCACCGTGCCGGCCACCACGACGGCCGTGTCGCCGACGATCCACGTCCACTGGTCGGTGACGACCTCGGTCGCCCCGACGGCGTGCCCCAGCCGCTCGTAGCCGACCCTGCGGCCACCCAGCTCGAACTCGTCGGCGTCCTCGACCTCGACCCCGGCCGGCGGTGCGGGCAGGTCGTCGAGCGGGACCGTGCGCACCACCAGCGCGGGCGCGAGCCCGCTCGCCGGCACCACCGGCGAGCGTGCCTCGAGCACGATGCCCGGCGCGGGTCGCTCGCGCGTGGGCCAGTGGCGCGGCAGCGCCAGGGAGAGCTGGTGGTCGACGACGCGGTGGACACTCATGCAGGCAGCGTGGGCAGCCCGGCCTGTGGACGAAACCCGGCCTCCGTCAGCCTGTGGACGACCGCCTGCTCGACCCCCGCGCCCACGCCCGGCGGCGATGTCGGTGGTCGTGCCTAGCGTCGGGACATGCCCATCGCACGCAATCCCCAGTTCGTCCTCGACTGCCCCGACCCGATCCTCCTCGCGGAGTTCTACGGCGCGGTCCTCGGCTGGTCGCCCAAGATCGACCCCGACGGCGGCTGGGCCACGGTCTCCTCGGGGGACCACCACATCCACTTCCAGCGGGTCGACGACTTCCGACCACCGGCCTGGCCCGGCCAGGAGGTCCCGCAGCAGGTCCACCTCGACGTCGACGTCGACGACCTCGACGAGGGGGAGGCGGTCGTCGTCGGCCTCGGGGCGACCAAGCACGAGCACCAGCCGGGGACGACCTTCCGGGTCTACCTCGACCCGGCCGGTCACCCGTTCTGCCTCTGTTTGGCGTGAGCGCGTCTCCGGCGTGATGACGGGAGGCAGCAAGCTGCCGTCGCACGCCTCCCGCCGCGCTGCCACGCGCTCTGTTTGGCGTGAGCGCGTCTCCGGCGTGATGGCGGGAGGCAGCAAGCTGCCGTCGAACCCTCCCGCCGCGCTGCCACGCGGTCTGTTTGGCGTGAGCGCGTCTGATCATTGGCGCGAGCGCGTCTCCGGCGCGAGGAGGGCAGCAAGCTGCCCGGCGGCGCCTCCCGCCGCGCTGCCGCGCATGGCTACGTGCGCTCAGCGGGTGAAGGACTCCCGGATCTCCGCCTCGGTCAGCCCGTAGTCGGCCAGGTCGTAGCTGTGCGACGGCCGGCGCGGGCCGCTGCGCGACTCCTCGTCGAGGCGGCGCACCTCCTGCTGCGCCGCGTCGCTCCAGGTCAGCCCGAAGGCGTCGTAGATGGCGCCCACGGTGCCCACGGGGTCCTGGACGAAGGCGCGGTAGTCGACGTCGAAGAACTGGCTCTCGTCGTACTTGCTGCGGGCCTGCCAGAAGGCGTGCCACTGGCGGGTCAGGTGGCCGAGCTGGTCGCGGCCGAGGGTCTCGCCGACGAAGGTCGTCGAGTGGCCGCCCGTGGCCTCCGCGGAGAGCGAGCAGGCCGACGCGACGGAGGTGACCGGCTCGCGCTGGGTCATCACGACGAGCGCGTCCGGGTAGACCTCCATCAGCGCGTCGAGCGCGATCAGGTGCGAGGGGTTCTTCAGCACCCAGCGCTTGTCCTGGTCGTTGAGCCCGATGAGCTGCAGGTTCTGCCGGTGCCGCTCGTAGGCGTCGGTCCAGTCCTGGGTCGCCAGCCAGGAGGAGTACGCCGGCACGTGGGCCAGCGACTCGAAGCCGATCGACTTCCCGGTCTGCCGCAGCACCCGCCAGCACTCCTCGGGCTCGGTGGCGTCGGAGTAGTGGATCCCCATGAACTCGGGGTTCGTGACGTGGTGCTCGCGGAAGGCCGCCTGCATCGCGTTGAAGATCGGGTCCGACTCCCACGTCTCGCGCGGGGGGCGCGGCTGGGGGAACTCCGTCAGCCACATCTCGAGGCCCTGGTGAGCCGGGTCGGCGCAGAGCAGCCGGCTGAGCGCCGTCGTGCCGGTGCGGGGGAGGCCCAGGACGAAGATCGGCCGCTCGATGACGACGTCGGCGTGCTGCGGGAACTCGGTGAACCGCGCCTGGGTGAGCAACCGGGCGACGAGGGCGCTCTTCACCTGCGAGCGCATGAAGTAGTTGCCGGTACCGGTGAGCCCGGCCTCCGGGGAGCCCAGGTCCTCGACGAGGATCCGGAAGGCCTCCTCGTGGCCGGGCGCGTCGGCGAAGCCGAAGTCGGTCAGGCCGGTGGTGCGGGTGGCGGCGGCGCAGATGTCCTCGAAGGTGCCGACGTCGTCGCGCTGGCGCTCGCTCATGGCCTGGCTCATGCGTGGAACTCGCCGCAGTCGACGTTGAGCATCTGTCCGGTCACCGCGGAGGCGAGGTCGGAGGCGAGGAAGAGCGCGGCGCGCGCGACCTCGTCCGGGGTGGCGAGCCGCTTGAGGTCGGTCGGCTCCGCCTTCTCGGCGTACACCTCCTCGTGGGTCCGCCCGGACTCCTGCGCGATCCAGTCGAAGTAGGCCTTGTTGACGTCCTCGTAGATGTACGACGGCGCGACGCTGTTGACCCGGATCCCGCGCGGGCCGAGCTCGGTCGCCAGCGACTGCGCGAGGTGCTCGAGCGTGCCCTTCGACAGCTTGTAGCCGCTGTACTCCGGCTGGCTGCTGTAGATGACGCACGAGTTGACCATGATGATCGAGCCGCCGACCTTGTCCTCGGTCTGCGCCAGCGCGTCGGCGAAGAGGGCCGAGAGCCGCAGCGGCGCGAAGACGTTGGTCTCGTTGGCGTTGCGCAGGCCCTCGAGGTCGAGGGTGCTGATCGGGTCCATCGGCGGGATGCCGAACGCGTTGTTGATGAGGCAGTCGACCTTGCCGAACTCGTCGAGCGCCGCCTCCACCAGCTGCTTGCGCTGGTCCTCGTCCGTGATGTCCGTCGGTACGACGAGCGCGCGGCGTCCGTGCGCCCGCACCACCTCGGCCATCTTCTCCAGCCGCTTGGGCGTGCGCGAGGCGAGCACCAGGTCGGCGCCCATCCTCGCGGCCTCCTCGCCGAGCGAGCGACCCAGTCCCGGGCCGACACCGGACAGCACGACGACCTTGTCGGTCAGCAGATCCACCATGGGCACACACTAGAACGTGTTTCAGTTTTGGGGAAGAGGTCGTGGAGAGGCGTTGCCGGAATAGTCCGGCGCCCGACCGGTTGTCCCAGGCGTGAGCACTCCCCGGATCGAACTCAACGACCACACGTCCATCCCCCAGTTCGGCCTCGGCGTCTGGCAGGTGTCGCCGGACGACGTCGAGCGCGTCGTGTCCGACGCCTTCGAGATCGGCTACCGCCACGTCGACACCGCGCAGATGTACGGCAACGAGAAGGGCGTCGGCGCAGCCATCGCCGCCTCCGGGCTCGCCCGGGACGACGTCTACGTCACCACCAAGGTCAACAACAACCGGCACCGGCCCGCCGACGCGAAGGACTCCGCGCGCGTCTCGCTGGAGAAGCTCGGCCTCGACCGGGTCGACCTGCTGCTCATCCACTGGCCCCTGCCCACGCAGTACGACGGCGATTTCGTCTCCACGTGGGAGGCGCTGCTCGAGCTGAGGGAGGAGGGCCTGGCCACCTCGGTCGGCGTCTCCAACTTCCAGCCCGACCACCTCGACCGGATCGTCGCGGCCACCGGTGTGGTCCCCGTGGTCAACCAGGTCGAGGTGCACCCGTACTTCGCCAACGAGGCCGCGCGGGCGGCCACGCTGCGGCACGGCGCGCACGTCGAGGCGTGGTCGCCGCTCGGCCAGGGTGGTGGCGAGCTGACCGACCCCGCGGTGCTCGCGGTCGCCGAGGCGCACGGGAAGACCCCCGCCCAGGTGCTCCTGCGCTGGGCGCTCGACCGCGGCGACATCGTGTTCCCGAAGTCGCTCAGCAAGGCGCGCCTGGCGGAGAACTTCGACGTCTTCGACTTCGCCCTCACCGCTGACGAGGTCGCCGCGATCGCCGCGCTCGACAAGGGCGAGGCAGGTCGCCAGGGCCCGAACCCGGACACCTTCGACTGGATCCCCGCCTGAGCGGATCCGTCGCGGGGTCGTGTGCCTGAGACATCGGGATCACGGGGTCTCAGGCACACGACCCACGCCCGCCGCCGCCCTAGGAGATCATCCGGCGCGCCACCGCCCGCTGCCGCGCGGCGATCCGGTCGGCGTACTCCTCGGGCGTGAGGCCGGCCAGGCCGGGGAGCCGCTTGGCGACCTCGGCCACGGGCACGACCTCCACCGTGGGACCGTCGGCCGCCGACAGGGCACGGGTCAGCTGCTGCCAGCGCAGCATGATCGGGCCGGTGCGGTGGCCGGTGGTCTCGAGCCAGTTCGCCGCGGGCGCGGGGGTGCCGTCGAGCAGGGCCGGCGGCTGCTCCGAGATGACGAAGCGCATCACGCCGTCGTCGTCGGTGTGCGCCTGCGCCTTGGTCAGCGACGTCTGGTGCGTCTCGTAGTCGGTCGAGGCGTACCAGTCCGAGCCGATCTGGATCGCCTGGTAGGTGCAGTCGTCGCAGCGCGGGACGCTGACGACCATCGCCTCGTCCTCGCCGAGCTCGTAGTGGCCGATCGAGGAGAACTGCGAGGACAGGCCGCCGGGCGTGGAGGCCGGTGCGGTGAGGGTGTTGACCGGCTCCTTGTACTGGAAGAAGTGGGGGAAGGCGAACCACGTCTGGATGGAGCTGGTGAGCGACCGCGCCGCCACCTCGTACTTCTTGCGCAGCAGGTCGGCGCTCAGCGCCCGCCGCGGCTGGCCGATGGTGTCGACCCGCTCGATGGTCAGGGTGCCGCGCGTCTCGTTGTCCCAGTCGTTGAAGACCTCGCGCACGATCAGCGTCTTGGCGCCCGTCTCGGCGGTGTAGGTGAACTCGAAGGACCCGTCCTCGGCGACGTCGAGCTCGCGGTCGTCGAAGGCCATCAGCGACGTGGCCGCCGAGTCCGCGCTGTAGCTGCCGCCCATGACCTGGAAGGACAGGTCGGCCGAGGTGCCGCGCCTGCCCCGGATGACGTACGAGACGCCCTCGCGCAGGTAGGCGGTGAAGTACACGGCGTCCGGGTTGTCGAGGCCCTGGCGCGAGAACTGGTGGGTCGGGTTGATGAAGACCGGCTGCTCGAGGTCGTAGTCGAAGGCCGTCTGCATCGCCATCCGGATCCGGCCGGCGAGGTAGTCGTAGCCCTCGAGCCGGTCCGCCTCGGTCCGGATGAACGGGGCGTTGGCGATCAGCTCCTCGGCCTCCGCGATCGCGGCCTGCAGGGGAGCGGTCAGCCCGAGGGACGCCGACCCGGACATCAGCCGTTGGCCTTCGCGATGATGTTCTCGGCGTACTGCTCGAGGTGCTTGATCTTCGTCTCGAGCGGCTCGGTGTCGGGCCCCTTGATGTACGGGACCCGGAAGCCGACGATGCAGTCGGTGACGCCCTTGTCCTCGAGCCGCTTGATGCCGTCGAGGGTGTAGGCGTCGTAAGAGATCACGTGCACCTCGAAGTCGTCGCGGGTGTCGCCCTCCTCCTCGCGGATCTCGGCGAGACGGGTCAGCAGCCGGTCGAGCTCCTCGCCGTCGCCGCCGGCGTGCATCCACCCGTCGCCCTTGCGTACGGCGCGGCGCAGGGCCGCGTCCGAGTGGCCGCCCACGAGCAGCGGGATCCGCTCGGTCGGGGCGGGGCACTGCTGGAGCGGCTCGATGTCGAAGAACTCGCCGTGGTAGCCGAAGAAGGTCGGCTCGTCGCCGGGCTGGGTGAGCCCGCGCAGGATGTCGATGCACTCGTCCATCCGCTTGCCGCGCCGCTCCCACGGGACGCCGAGCGCGGCGAAGTCCTCGGGCCAGGGCGAGAGGCCGACGCCGAGACCGAGCCGGTTGCCCGACAGGAAGGCGAGCGACGAGGCCTGCTTGGCGACGAGCACCGGCGGGCGGATCGGGAGCTTGAGCACGAACGGCGTGAGCCGGATCTTCTCGGTGACCGCGAACAGGTGCGCGCAGAGGATGAAGGTCTCGATGAACTCCTTGCCGAGCAGGAACTCGCGGTCCCCGGTGTCGGTGTAGGGGTACTTCGAGTCGGACTCCTGCGGGTAGATCAGGCTGTCCGCGATCGTCATCGAGGTGTAGCCGGCGGCCTCGCAGGCCTGGGCGAGCGGGGCGTAGTAGCTGGCCTGGGTCATGCCCTCGGCGAAGGAGAAGCGCATGGGCCCACACTAGAACGTGTTCTAGATCTGTGCCAGAGTGAGTCCCATGGCAGCGACCAAGCCGAAGCCCGACGGCCTCGACAAGCCGATCGTCGCGAAGATCATCAAGTACGGCGCCCGGGCCAACGTCGCGGTCTACCGGCTCACCAACGGACGGATCGGCGCGAAGTGGCGGATCGGCGCGGGCTGGCGCAAGCCGGTCCCCGTCCTGCTGCTCGACCACGTGGGCCGCAGGAGCGGCACCCGGTTCACCACCCCGCTGCTCTACCTCGCCGACGGCGAGGACCTCGTGGTCGTCGCCTCGCAGGGCGGCCTGCCGAAGAACCCGCAGTGGTTCCACAACCTCGTCGCGAGCCCGGACACGACGGTCGCGGTGCCGCGCGAGCGCAGCCGGGCCGTGCGTGCGCGGGTCGCCGCGCCCGACGAGCGCGCCGCGCTGTGGCCCCGGCTCGTCGACCTCTACGCCGACTTCGACAACTACCAGGCGTGGACCGACCGGGAGATCCCGGTCGTCGTCCTCGAACCCCGCTAGGAGCCCCGTGGACCTGCAGGAGCTGAGCGACCGCGCGGAGATCGCCGACGCGATCACCCGCTACACCCTCGCCGTCGACGAGGGCGACTTCGACCGTCTCGACACCGTCTTCACTCCCGACGCGCACATCGACTACACCGAGAGCGGCGGCGTCGCCGACGCGTACCCGGTGGTGAAGGCGTGGCTCGCCGAGGCGCTCCCGGGCTTCTCGACGCACCGCATCCACATGCTCGGGCAGCTCGCCTTCGACTTCGCCGACTCGCGTGACGAGGCCGCCGTGACGGCGTACTTCCACAACCCGATGCGCATCGCCGACGGTCGCGGCGGTGAGCGCGTCGTCGAGGTCGGCGGCCTGTACCAGCACACGTTCGTGCGCACCGACGCCGGCTGGCGCTCGCGCCGGCTGCACGAGAAGGTCGTCTGGACGCGCGGTTTCTGATTTCTTGGCGGCTCCCGGACAATGGGCCGCGTGAGCCACCCGAACGAGCCCCACGCCGACCGCCCCGTGCTCAACGGGCTGGTGGCGCTGGTCGCCGTCGGCCTGGGCGTCGGCCTGATCCTCGCCCTGGCCGCCCTCGTCGGCACCAAGGTGCTCGGCTTCGGCGGCGGCGACAGCTCGGCGGGCGGCGGCTCGTCGGCCCACGACTCGATGTACCTGCCGACCCCGGCCGAGACCGACGGCGCCAGTGGCCCGCTCATCACGCTGCACACCGAGGACCCCGAGACGGAGTCGACCGCGACCTCCGACGCGACCGAGGAGCCGGAGGAGAGCGAGACCACCGAGGCCACGGACACCGCGTCCCCCGGAGCCGGCGAGATCTCGCTTCAGGCGGTCGACACCACGGTCAGCTCCGGCGAGCGGATCTACTTCAGCGGCGTCTACCCCGGCGGTGAGGGCGCCATCCTGTGGCTCCAGCGGTGGCAGGACGGCGCGTGGGCGGACTTCCCGGCCAGCGTCGGGGTCACCAACGGCACGTTCTCCAGCTACATCTTCACCGGCGTCAGCGGCCTCAACCGGTTCCGCGTCATCGACCGCGACGACGGCACCGTCAGCAACGAGATCCGCGTCACCGTCGGCTGAGCCTCGGCCGGTGGATCGAGGCTGACCGAGCGACCGGCGTTTCCTCCGGTTGGCAGCTCCCCGGCCCGGCGGGGACGATGGACCATGGGCGAGCAGCCGGCGGTCTCCGACCTCGAGCTCGACCTGTGGGTGCGGATCCAGGCGGGCGACTTCGACGGCGCCTTCGCCCTCGCCACGCGCCTGCTGACGATCAGCACCGACCGGGTGCAGTGCGGCCGGGTCGAGGCCGCGATCGGGCTGATGATGCAGCGCACCGGGCTGATGGCCGACTCGCGCGACCAGTTCGCGCGGGCGCTCACCCTGGTCGGGCAGTCCGGTCCCGACCGCGCGCTCGTGCTGGCGGTCGCCTCGCTGTCGAGCGTCCTGTCCGGCTCGCTCGAGCAGGCCGAGGCGGAGGCGAGCGAGGCCGTCGTACTCGCTGAGCAGCACGGGATCGACTTCGCCGTGCGCCAGTCCCGCACCACGCTCGCCGCGGTGCACCTGGGCCGCGGCCGGCTCGCGGAGGCGCTCGCGTGCGCCGAGGCCGCGGCGTCGTACGACGACGACGGGATCGGCCAGGCGGAGTACCGCTCCACGGCGCACGTCCTGCTGGCGATGGTGCTCGCGGAGCTCGACCGCATGGACGAGGCGCACGCGGCGATCGCGGAGGGCGTGCGGATCGCGCTCGAGGAGGGCGACACCGGCCAGCTGGCGTGGTACCTCGCGTCCCAGGCGATGCTCCACTTCATCGACGGCGGCTGGGAGGCCGCCCGTGACGAGGCGCGCCGCTCGCTCGAGCGCGCCGAGGCCACCGGCGCCCTCGCCGCCCGGCCGCTCGCGTGGGGGATCGCGGCCTGCATCGAGGGCCTGCGCGGCAACGTCGGCGACGCCCGGGTGCTGATCGCGCGGGCACGCTCGCACCGGCTCGGCCCCGGCGGCGGGCTGGGAGAGGAGTGGGTCGCGCTGGCGGTCGCCGCGACGAGCGCGGACGACGACGAGCGCTACGACGCGCTGTGCGAGGCGTGGTTCCGGTTGCGGGGGATGCCCAGCTTCCTCGCCTGGAAGGTCTTCGCCCACCCGCTCGTCGCCCTCGCCGTGCAGCGCGGGGACCGGGCCCTGGCGGAGGCGGTGAGCGCCCGGGTCGGCGCGGTGGCGGAGGCCGCTGGCACGGCGAGCGCCCGGGCCACGGCCCTGTGCTGCGCGGCCGCGCTCTCCGGCTCGGCGGCCGGCCTCGACGAGGGGCTGGCGCTGCTGCGCACCGCCGGCCGGCCGCTGCCGCTCGCCTTCGGGTGCGTCGCCGCGGCCCGCACCGCCCCCGACCCGGTACGACGGATGGCGGCCCTCCGGGAGGCGTCGGCCGTGTTCCACCGCTTGGGCGCCACCACGTGGAGCGCGGAGGTGGCTCGTGACCTGGTGCGGGTCTCCAGCGAGCCCGCGGCGGCACCGGCCCGGTCGGGTCCGTGGCACCTGCTGACGCCCGGCGAGCAGCGGGTGGTGCGCCTCGCGGTCGAGGGCCTGACCAACCAGCTGATCGCCGAGCGGCTGGGCGTCTCGCCGCGGACCGTGCAGGCCCAGCTCGCGTCCGCCTGCCGCAAGTGCGACGTCACCGGGCGGGTCCAGCTCGCGGGCCTGTTCGCGTAGGGCAGGCCGCGGCTCTCCCGCCCGGTGACGTGGACCGGGCCGAGGGGTGGTGGGTGACGCTCAGTGCAGCAGCTCCTGGACCGGGTGCTGGCCGGTGGCGGGGCCGGCGATCCACTCGAAGGCCGAGCGCAGCCGCGACGGCCGCGGCGCCGCGACCGGCGTCGGGACACCGTCCAGGATCTGCGCGACCTCGTGCGAGGCCGCCGCGCCCGACGTACCCGGGGTGGCGATGCCGACGGCGCACGCGAGCCGGAGGTACTCGCGCTCCACCAGTGCCGCACCGAGCGGGCCGCGGGTGGTGTGCAGGATCAGCGGGTAGAGCGCGGGCTCGCGCCGCATCGCCGCCCGGTGGGCCTCGCGCAGCGTCTCGACGCTGTCGTTCTCCTCGCCGACCTCGAGCGCGAAGTCCACGCAGCCCCCGATGAGGGTCGTCCAGTGCTGCACCAGCGCCCGCACGAGGTCGTCGCGGTCGGGGAAGGCCGCGTGCAGCTCCGGGTCCCCCTCGTCGATCCGGCCGGTGTCGATGACCCGGCGCAGGACCGCGTGGCGGCGGTGGATCTCCTGCCAGCGCTGCTGGGTCCCGGAGTGGGTGACGGGGGAGGTGGATCGCTTCATCAGGAGCTCCTGCGGTGGTGTGGATGGACCCGAGAACCGATGCGAGGAGCGTCCCGCGCGCGGCCGGTCGCCGGCATCCGCCGACTGGCGGAGAAATCTCAGTCCAGGCCGTGCTGGTGCAGCAGCGCGGACAGCTGGACCCGCGAGGAGATCCGCAGCTTGGCGTAGATGTGCGACGTGTGGGTCTGCACGGTGCGGGGTGACACGAACAGCGCCGCGCCGATCTGGGGGTTCGACATCCCCTTCGCCACCAGCACCGCCACGTCGCGCTCCGTGGGGGTCAGCAGCTCCCAGCCGGGGGCGACGGCGGGGCGGGCCGGCGCCGGCGGCTCGCCGGCGAGCTGCGCCATCCGCTGACCGGCGTAGGCGAGCCAGGGCGTGGCCCGCAGGCCGTGGAACGCGTCCGCGGACTCGCGCAGCACGGCCCGGGCGCGGTCGTCGTACCCGGCGGCGTGGAGGAGCAGCGCCGCCTCGAGGCCGGCGGAGGCGAACGCGAACGGCCGTCCCGACGTCCGCAGCGCCTCGATCGCCGCCAGCCCCGCCTCGGCGTCACCGTCCACCGTCGCGCGGCAGCGCAGTGCCGCACCGCGCGCCGACGGCACGTCGCCGGCGAGCTCGGCCCCCGTCTCGGCGGCCCCCACCACGTCCGCCGCGAGCGCGTGGTCGCCGCGGCGCACGGCGTGGTGCACGACGGCCGGGGCGAGCGCCCGCCAGCTCAGGAAGTACGGCGTCCGGCGGGTGTGCAGCCAGCCCTCCACCAGTGCCTCGTACGCCGCCGCCGCGTCCTCGGCCATCGCGGCCCGGGCCATCGCCAGCCACTCCTCGCCCGGCAGGCCGACCGCGATCAGGGTGCCCTCGTGGGGCGCCACGAGGTGCCCGGCGACGGCGACATTGCCGCGGATGGCCTCGACCAGGCCGACGATGCCGCGCGCGAGCGGCCGGGCGATGAGGGTGCCGGTGCGCTCGGCGGCCTCCAGCGCCGCGCGGGTGTCCGCCGTCGCCGCGTCCCACTCGCCGGAGAGGAAGCGGGCGAGCCCCCGCATGCAGTGGAACCAGGTGAGCTGGCCGGCCGCACCCGCGGCGGCGGCGCGGGTGAGCCCCTCGGTGAAGGCGGCCTCGGCCTCCGCGAAGCGGTCCAGCTCGACGAGCGCGAGGCCGAGGTAGAGGTGGGACATCGGTGCGCCGCCGCTGCTCTCGCGCTCGCCCGCCTGCAGCCGCACGCCCTCGCGGGTCAGGCGCAGCGCGGTCGTCGTGCGGCCCTCGGCGAGGGCGACGGCCGCCAGGGTGTTGAGCGCCTCGCACGCCGCGAACCGGTTGGCGTGGCGCTCGCCGAGGCGCCGCGCGGACTCGGCCCCGCTCGCCGCGCCGGCCAGGTCGCCGAGCAGGAACCGCGAGCCGGCCTCGTCGGCGACGTACGACGCCTGCACGCGGGGCTCGCTCCGGGTGAGCTCGGCCGCGCGGGCGAAGCGGTCGCGCGACTCGGCGATGCGACCGACCCGCTGCAGCACCAGGCCGAGCGCCGCGTGCACCTCGGCCCGGTCGGCCGGGTCCTCGAGCGAGGAGAGCAGCAGCTGGGCGTCGGTGGCGGCGGCGTTGAGCTCTCCCCGACTGATCCGGTCCCACATGGCATGGCTGCGGGACACCTGTTCCGGGCTCATGGCCGCCCCCCTCGCGAGGGTCAGGTGGCACCCCCGGCCCTCCGATCGTAGGTCGACCGGGTGGTGGCCGACATGATCAGAAAGGAGGGTCGGGCGGTCGTCGGAGAAAGTCGGCGGAGGCTGGAACAACCCGGCGTACCCCTCCGTTGTGCCCTGTGTCAGACTTGAGTCCATCCGGCTCAACTAACTTGAATCCCGAGCTGAACACCAGCACCACAGACAACGGAGGAAACACACATGGCACGAGCTGTCGGCATCGACCTCGGTACGACGAACAGCGTCGTCGCGGTCCTCGAGGGCGGCGAGCCCACGGTCATCGCCAACGCGGAGGGAGCGCGGACCACCCCGTCCGTCGTCGCCTTCGCGAAGAGCGGTGAGGTGCTCGTCGGCGAGGTCGCGAAGCGCCAGGCGGTCACCAACGTCGACCGCACCATCCGGTCCGTCAAGCGCCACATGGGCACCGACTGGACCCAGCACATCGGCGACCCGGTGGACAAGGACTTCACGCCGCAGCAGATCTCGGCGTTCATCCTGCAGAAGCTGAAGCGCGACGCGGAGGCCTACCTCGGCGAGACGGTCACCAACGCGGTGATCACCGTCCCGGCGTACTTCTCCGACGCCCAGCGCCAGGCCACCAAGGAGGCCGGCGAGATCGCGGGCCTCAAGGTCGACCGCATCGTCAACGAGCCCACCGCCGCCGCGCTGGCCTACGGCCTCGACAAGGGCGACGACCAGACGATCCTCGTCTACGACCTCGGTGGCGGCACGTTCGACGTGTCCCTCCTCGAGATCGGCGAGGGCGTCGTCGAGGTGAAGGCCACCAGCGGTGACAACCACCTCGGTGGTGACGACTGGGACAACGCGATCGTCGAGTGGATGGTCAAGAAGTTCAAGGACGCCAACGGCGTCGACCTGTCCCAGGACAAGATCGCCGCCCAGCGCCTCCAGGAGGCCGCGGAGAAGGCCAAGATCGAGCTGTCGTCGTCCAGTGACACCACGATCCACCTGCCCTACATCACCCACGGCGAGAACGGCCCGCTGCACTTCGAGGAGCGGCTGACCCGCTCCGAGTTCCAGCGGCTCACGGCCGACCTGCTCGAGCGCACCAAGGCGCCCTTCCAGAACGTCCTCAAGGACGGCGGCGTCGCGGTCTCCGCGATCGACCACGTCGTCCTCGTCGGCGGCTCGACCCGCATGCCCGCGGTGACCGACCTGGTCAAGGAGCTGCTCGGCGGCAAGGAGCCCAACAAGGGCGTCAACCCGGACGAGGTCGTCGCCGTCGGCGCCGCCCTGCAGGCCGGCGTCCTCGCCGGTGAGGTCAAGGACGTGCTGCTCCTCGACGTCACCCCGCTCAGCCTCGGCATCGAGACCAAGGGCGGCGTTATGACCACCCTCATCGAGCGCAACACCACCATCCCCACGAAGCGGTCCGAGATCTTCACGACCGCCGACGACAACCAGCCGTCGGTCGAGATCAAGGTCGCCCAGGGCGAGCGCCAGATGTGGTCGCAGAACCAGCCGCTCGGCAACTTCGAGCTGACCGGCCTCCCGCCGGCCCCGCGCGGCGTGCCGAAGATCGAGGTCACCTTCGACATCGACGCCAACGGCATCGTCCACGTCTCCGCCAAGGACCAGGCGTCCGGCCGCGAGCAGTCGATGACCATCTCCGGCGGCAGCGCGCTGTCGAAGGACGACATCGACCGCATGGTCAAGGAGGCCGAGCAGTACGCCGAGGAGGACGCCAAGCGTCGCGAGGCCGTCGAGGTCCGCAACCAGGGCGACCAGCTCGTCTACACGACCGAGAAGTTCCTCGCCGACAACGGCGACAAGATCCCGGACGACGTCAAGGCCGAGGTCACCACGGACGTCGAGGCGCTCAAGGGTGCCCTCGAGAACGCCGAGACCGACGCGGAGACGCTGACCGCCGCCATCTCCAAGCTGGGTGAGTCCAGCCAGAAGATGGGTGCCGCGATGTACGCCGCCGCCGAGGCCGACTCGGCCGCCGCGGGTGGCACGACCGGCGCCACCGGCGAGGCCGACGACGACGTCGTCGAGGCCGAGATCGTCGACGAGGACACCGAGGGCGACGCCAAGTGACCGAGGAGAACCTCAACCCGGAGGAGGGGGAGCTGCAGGAGCCTGCAGCTCCCTCGCCCGAGGGCGACGAGGCCCCGGCGGCCGAGGCTGCCGAGGGCGCCGCGGGCCCCGAGGTCCCGGAGGCCGAGGCCGACGAGCTGACGGTCACGAAGATGGAGCTCGAGGAGCGGACCCTCGACCTGCAGCGCCTGCAGGCGGAGTTCCTCAACTACAAGCGCCGTGTCGACCGGGACCGTGAGCTGATCCGCGAGAACGCGACGTACGCCGCGCTCACGCCGATCATCGACGTCCTCGACACCATCGACCGGGCCCGCGAGCACGAGCCGCTCGAGGGCGGCTTCAAGGCCACGGCCGAGCAGCTCGAGCGCGTCGTCGCCGGGCTCGGCCTGGTCAAGTTCGGCGAGGTCGGCGACCCGTTCGACCCGACCGTCCACGAGGCGCTCTCGCACATCGGCACCGACGCCGAGGTCGAGGTGACCACCTGCAAGGTGATCGCCAAGGCCGGCTACAAGATCGGCGACCGGGTCGTGCGGGCAGCGCAGGTCCTGGTGGTCGACCCGGCTTGACGACCCACGACGACACGACTGAACGGAAGGGAGGTGCGCGATGAGTGACGACGGCATCCGGTCCGACTGGGCCACGAAGGACTTCTACAAGGAGCTCGGCGTCGCGAAGACCGCGTCGCAGGACGACATCAAGAAGGCCTATCGCAAGCTCGCGCGTGCCAACCACCCGGACTCGCACCCCGACGACACCGCCAAGCACGAGAAGTTCAAGGCGGTGGCGGAGGCCTACGACGTCATCGGCGACGCCGACAAGCGCAAGAAGTACGACGAGGCGCGCGAGCTCTTCAGCCGCGGCGGCTTCCCGGCGGGCGGCGGCTACGGCGGCGGTTTCGGTGGCAGCGTCAACGTCGAGGACCTGCTCCGCGATCGCGCCGGGGGCGGCGGTGGTGGCTTCGGCGACTTGTTCGGCGACCTGTTCGGCGGCGGCTTCTCCGCCGGCCGGCGGGCGCCGCGTCCCTCGCGCGGGGCCGACCTGGAGACGACCGCGACGATCGGCTTCACCGAGGCGCTCGAGGGCGTCACGGTGTCGCTGCGGATCAGCTCCGAGGGTGCCTGCCCGACCTGCCACGGCACCGGCGGCAAGCCCGGCACCAAGCCGCACGCCTGCCCGGTGTGCGAGGGCACCGGCTTCGTCACGGCCTCCGTCGGCGGCGCGTTCTCGATGAACGAGACCTGCCCCGCCTGCGGCGGACGCCAGCTGGTCTACGACGACCCGTGCCCGACCTGCCACGGCAGCGGCCTGGGCCAGGCGACCCGCACGATCCAGGCCCGGATCCCCGCCGGGGTGAAGGACGGCCAGCGGATCCGCCTGCGCGGCAAGGGCGCCCCCGGCGACAACGGTGGGCCGGCCGGTGACCTCTACGTCACCGTGAAGGTCACCCAGCACCGGGTCTTCGGGCGCAAGGGCGACCACCTGACCGTCGACGTACCCGTCTCCTTCGCCGAGCTCGCGCTCGGCGCGGAGATCAAGGTGCCGACGATGGGCGGCGCCCCGGTCACGCTGCGCATCCCGGCCGGCACCCCCAACGGGCGCACCTTCCGGGTGCGCGGCAAGGGTGCCGCCAAGGCCGACGGCTCGCGCGGCGACCTGCTCGCGACCGTCGAGGTCCAGGTGCCGGCGACGCTCGACGCCGATGCCAAGGCCGCCCTCGAGGCGTACGCCGCCGCCACGGCGTCGGCCAGCAGCTCGCTGCGGGCCGGCCTGTTCGAGTCCCGGGCCCAGGAGTCCTGATGGCCACGCGACGGCCGCCGCAGCCCACCCCGCCTGCTCCCGACGACGCTGTCTTCGTGATCAGCGTCGCCGCACAGCTCAGCGGGCTGCACCCGCAGACGCTGCGCACCTACGAGCGGGTCGGCCTGATCACCCCGGGCCGCACGGGCGGCGGCGGCCGGCGCTACTCCTACCGCGACATCGAGCGACTGCGCGAGATCGCGGAGCTGACCGCGGCCGGCATCGGCATCGAGGGCGTCAAGCGGATCCTCGACCTCGAGAACGCCGTCGCCGCGCTCCGCTCCCGCAACGCCGAGCTGGTCGCCGAGCTCGAGGCGGCCCACGAGGCGCTGCGCCAGGCGGTCGCCGCCCGCCCCGCCCCGCCCACCCGCCTGCCTGCCCTCCCGCAACCCCCCTCCGGCCAGTCGATCGTCGTCTGGCGCCGCGGCACCTGATCTCCCGCGAAGTGTGAGGTTTTCTCCGCCGAAGTGGCGCAAGTTCTCCATCGAGGTGTGACACCGTCTCCAGCGCGCAGCGGAGAGAGTCACACACCTCGGCGGAGAAACCCTCACACTTCGGCGGAGAAACCCTCACACTTCGCGCGCCTACGAGGCCAGCCCGCGGGCGGCTACTTCGGGTAGGTGCCCTGGCGGGCCTCGGTCCAGCAGGAGCGGTCGTCGATGCCGTCGGGGGTCGTGTTCGGGGTGCCGTTGGCGTTGAAGCCGATGTCGTCCTTGAACGGGTAGACCCGGATGGTGAGGTTCGGCAGGGTGATGTTGCCGGTGACCTGGGCCTGCCAGAGCTGACCGTAGACATGGGTGAGCGCGCCGCGGGTCGCGTCGATCCCGGTGAAGCCCTGGCCGTTGACGTGGCCGCCGTTGCCCGTGCCGGAGTAGGCCTGCGGGCCGGTCGTGCCGGGGCCGAAGAAGCCGCCGTCGTACGTCTGCGGGACGCCGAACGGGTTCGCCTCGTACGGCGCCGCGCCGGGCGTCGTCGTCAGGTCGGTCGTGGCCTGGCCGATCTGCGTGCTGCCCTGCAGGTTGATGCCCGCCCCGCGCAGCGAGGTGACGTCGAGCGCGGCGTTCGCCGCCTTCGTCTCCGGCCCGGCGCCGCCGTCGCCGGCGGTCAGCTTGACCGTGTACCTGATGTTGCCGACCACGGTCTCCGTCTTCGACACGCACAGCCCGTTGAGGCTGGCGGTCGCGAACCCGGCGCGCAGCAGGTTCTTCCACTGGCCGTTGCCGAGCCGGACCGGCGCCATCCCGAAGGCCGCGTCGTCGGCGGTCAGTTGTGACGTCGAGAAGGTCGCGTTGCCGTCCTGGATCACGAGGGTCGTGTCGAAGCCGAGCGCCTGCTGCCAGGTCAGTGTCGCGAGGGCGCCGAGCGCCGCGAGCCCGGTGCCGAGTACGACGGACATCCGCCCCCACCGCGTCCCTCCGTGGACGACGCCGGGCACTGTCGCCCCCATCAGCTCACCGAGATCGTGGTGTTCGGCAGCTGGATCGAGTTGAGCGGGTTGCCCGACCCGTCCACCGGCACCTGCGTGTAGGGGTCCGACGGGTTCTGCCGGTGCGTGACCAGGTAGTAGAAGTCGAGGTTCACCCCGAGCAGGGTGTAGTTCTCGCCGCCGCCGAGCCACTGCGCGAGGTCGCCGGCGAAGTCCGAGGCGCTGAGCTCGCAGGTGCCCCCGATGCCGAGGAAGCCGCCCCGCGCCGTACCGCCGACGAGACCGCAGGCCAGGTGGGTCGCCGTCGGCAGCTGCGCGACCGGCACCGTGAACGAGCTGTTCGCGGTCGCCAGGACCTCGGTCCACACGCCCGAGCCGCCGATCGTGATCGCCTGGTCGGGGTCGATGGTCAGCCGGTAGTTGCTGGCCGACTTCGGCGCGGGCGCGTCCCCGCTGTCGGCGTACAGCTGGATGTCGTTGGTGCCGGACGCCGGGCAGGCGGCGACGGGTGTCGTGTCGCCGGTGCAGAACTGCAGCCCGCTGAAGGCCACCTGGTAGAGGTCGGTGCGCGAGCCGGCGGCGGCGTAGTAGACGGTGTTCGGGAACTTCCGGCCGTACGCCGTGCGGATCTGCCCGATCGCGAGACCGGGGTCGGACGTGGTGACACTGCCCGACTGCAGGTGCCAGCGCACGCCCGCCAGGCAGGGGTGCATCCGGCCGGCCGCGTTGAAGTCGCCCGCGCCGTTGTCGAGCTGCACCTCCTGGCGCCGCTGCTGCGGGTCGGCGCTGCCCGGCTGGTCGCAGGCGAACGGCTGGTAGGCGCTGCTCCGGCCCTGCCCGAGCGCGCGGTCGCCGGTGCGCGGCAGCAGCACGGACGCGGTCGCGACCACGAGGATCGCGCCGAGGACGAGCCACCGCTGGCGGCGTACGGACAGGTTCACGACGCGCCGGGGGTGGCGACCGCGGCGGCGCGACGGCGTCCGCCACGGGAGCGTCGCGGTGCCTTCTCGCCCCACGCCCAGACCATCGAGCCGCCGAGGATCGCGAGCACCGAGCCGAGCAGGTAGCCGCCCAGGTTGGCCGCCACGAACGCCGCGAGCCCGAGCAGCACGGCGAGCACCCCGACGAGCGCGCGGTAGTGCGGCGCGAACCACGCGACCAGCCCGAAGAGCACCAGCGCGCCGCCGAGGATGTAGCCGGCGGAGTAGCTCCAGCCACCGCTCACCGCGAGGACGAACGTGAAGAACATCGAGCGCACGATCCACGCCCCGGCCGCGATGCACCACAGCCCGCCCCAGAACGGACGGGTACGACGGAAGGCCCGGAACCACGTCCGGGCCGACCGCAGGGCCTGCAGCGCGCCCATCAGCCGGCCGCCTGGCTCGGGCAGTCGGCCTGCGTCTTGTGGCCCTTGATGACCTTGATCTTCAGGTTCGGCAAGGTGATCGCCCCCTGCAGGTTGATGCCGTAGGTGTCGCCGCCGAGACCGCCGATGTTGATCCGGTCGACGGTCAGGCCGAAGTCGCCCGCCGCGGGCTGGGCCTGGCCGTTGGGCCACGCGATGCCGGCCGTGTCGTCGACGGTGTCGGCGCTCTGGCCGAGGTTCATGCCGCTGATGAGGTTGCCGAAGCCGTTGAGCGAGCGGGAGTTGAGGAACAGGTTGCTGGCGGTGATGTGGTTGCCGCCGGTGAGCAGCCCGTTGGCGTCGTAGGTCAGCGCGTTGCCGGCGCCGTCGGTCGTCGTGTTGGCGCCGTTGGTGAAGCTGCTGCGCACCGGCACGCCGGCGAGGATCATCAAGGTGACCTCCCCGACGACGGGGACGTCCTCGTGCGCGATCGCGCACAGGCCCGCCAGCTTGGCCGACCTGATCCCGAGCTCGGCGACGCCGTTGTCCTCGCCGGTCGAGCTGTCGTTGGTCGAGAGGAAGCCGGCGGCCTGCGCGCCCTGCAGGTAGTTCGAGTACAGCTGGAACTCCTGGTCGGCGGTCGTGAAGTTCACCGCCAGCACGCTGCTGCTGACCAGCTGGAACATCCCGATCAGTGCCGCGAGCCCGCCGGCGAGCGGCACCAGCGCTCGCCGGCGGGTGCCCTGCCGGACCTCGGCCCGCTCGACCATCGCCGACGAGCGCGCGGCCGCCGCCCGTCGTACCCGGTCGGGGAGGCGGTTGCGGCGGTCCGTCATCGCCGGGCCCGGCGCGCGTCGCGCTTCTCCTGGCGCCGCGCGTCACGCTCGGCGAAGCGCGCCAGCTGCTTGTCCGTGTACGGCGCCCACGCGAAGACGAGCCCCGCGCCGGTGATCCCGAGGACCATGCCGACCAGCCAGCCGCCGAGGTTGGCGAGGGGCAGCGAGGCGACGGCGAGCATCATCGCGACGATCGCCGGGAAGTGCCGCTGGGCCGGAACCACGAGCGCGATGCACGCGGCGGCGGCCATCCCGCCGGCGAGCAGCAGCGGGGTGATGCTGCGGACGCCGACGGTCGTGTAGAACTCGAAGGTCCCGCCGAGCAGCGGGCGGGCGATGAAGTAGGCGCCCGCGAGCAGGATCAGCGATCCCCAGAACGGGCGGGTACGACGGAAGCGGGTGAACCCGTGCCGCAGCCGGGTCGGCCGGCCGGCCGCGGGGGCCGGGGTGGTGACGTCGACGGCGACGTCGGAGGTGCCGGTGACGGCGGAGATGTCAGTCATGCGAGGGTCCTTGCGACAAGGCGGTGGCCTCGTGGGGGCGCGCCGGCGCGCCCCCACGAGGGAGTGCTGAGAGGACCGTCCGCTGATCAGGCGGTCGGTCGTGGCGTCGGCTGGATCAGGAGTTGATCAGTTGCCGAGCGCGACCGAGAGCGACAGGTTGTCGAGCGCGAGGCTCTCCAGCGTGATCGCGTAGGCGGTCGCGTTGACGTTCGGCAGGTCCGCCGAGGAGCTCGTCAGGGCGAAGCCGTCGGCGACGTAGCCGCTGTCGGTCGTGGTGTTGGCGAAGCCCGCCTCGGACTGCGCGACACCGATGGTGGTGCTGCCGAGCGTCGCACCGTTGGGGGTGTTCAGCGTCTTGGCGTTGAGGCCCACCGACCCGAGGGCGATGGTGGTGTCCGTCGAGGTGACCTCGAGGTGGGCACCGATGCCCAGCAGGGGCAGGGTCACGTCCGGGGTGACGACCTCGATGCCGCTGGCGTTGGTGTTCGACCCGGTCTCCGCGTAGAGCGTGGCCTGGTCGCCGCCTGCGACGTCGGCGGATCCCGTGCGGGCCTTGAGGCCGTCGCTGGTGATCCGGTCGCTGTTGAGCGTGAACCCGTCGGCCGACGACAGCACGGCGCCGACCATTCCCTGCAACATGGCGACGCCAAGGCCTGCGGTCAGCAGGGTGGCCGGCACCGTCACGGCTGCGAACCGACCCATGCGGGTGCGGCCCATACCGATTTCCTTCTTCACATTTCCCTCCCAAGGAAACACGTCCGCCGATCCCTCCCGAACCGGCGGTGGACGCTGGCCGCATCCCCATGTCCTTGGCCAAGCGTGACGGAGTGTGACACACAACACCGGTTGTGCGCGACAGTGAGTAACAGATTTTTCTCAGGTCTCGCCAGATCCTGCCGAAGGGGGCGCCGGCCGCCCGGCCGATCACGTACCGTTCGCGCCGTGACTCATCGTGCCGAGGGCCGCAGGTGGCTCCGCACCGCGCTCGGCGTCGCCGCGCTGGTCGTCTTCTTCGCCGCGATGCTGGTCGTGATCGCGGTGCTCGCGTTCTCCGTGAAGGTGTCCGGGCACAGCATGGAGCCGACCCTCGCCGACGGCGACCGCCTCGTCGTGAATCCCTTCGGCAAGGACGACGTGGCTCGCTTCGACATCGTCGAGAGCACCCTCGGCGACCGCGAGATCCCTGTCGTGAAGCGGGTGATCGGCATGCCGGGCGACCGGGTCCAGGCGAGCGCCGTGGGCGACCCGCCCGTCGTACGGATCAAGCCGGCGGGGGAGGACACGGTGTACGTCGTCGACAACCCGGCCTGGTCCGGTCGCGTCGGCGAGAAGGTCGAGCCCTGCTGCGCCGACGACGGTACGACGCTGCCGCGCGGCAAGGAGCCGGCGTGGGTCACCGTCCCGGACGGGCGGTTCTGGCTGCTCGGCGACAACTGGGGCGGGTCGGACGACTCGCGCACCTTCGGCTTCGTCGAGCAGGACCAGGTCACCGCGCGGATCTCCTTCCGGGTCCAGCCCTTCGGCGACTTCGGCCCGGTGGCCGACGACGTGCGGCTCGTGGCCGAGGACTGAGCTGCCGAGCCGCTGGGCACACGGTGTCGCAGTTCCTGCGACACCGTGACCTGAGATCCCTGTGCCATTCGCCACAACAGGCACTAACCTCAGGCCGTCGAGACCGTTTGACGGAATGGGGCTCACCAGGCTCAGCGGGACTCGGAGGACGAGAGGTGCGCGTGGACGCAGTGCTGGACGGGCTTGCCGACTGGGCCCACCACGTCAACTGGATCTACTTCGTCTCGATCCCGATCTTCACCGGTGTCATCGGCTGGCTCATCAACTGGTCGGGCCTGTGGATGCTCTTCAAGCCGATCAACTTCCACGGCTTCCGGGTGCCCGGCCTCAGGGAGATCGCGGGCATCATGCCGCGCAAGGTCCAGGAGATCCCGGGCCTGATGGAGGGCGGCGTCGGCTGGCAGGGCATCGTCCCGGCGCGCGCCGCCAAGATGGGCAGCATCGCCGTCGACAAGGTGATCGCGAAGCTCGGCACGCCGGCGGAGTTCTACGCCCAGCTCGAGCCGGACCAGATCGCCGAGCACATCGTCAACGTGTTCCGTCCCGACCTGCCGCAGCTGGTCCACGACGTGATGATGCGCGAGCACCCGCGGCTGTGGCGGGACCTGCCGAAGCCCGTCCGCCAGGCCGTCATCGACAGGGTCCAGGCCCAGCTGCCGGGGGTGGTCAAGACGATCACCGACGAGATCGGCGTGCACATCAACCAGCTGCTCGACCCGAAGATCATGGTCATCGACCACTTCCGCAAGAACCCCGAGCTCGTCGTCCGGGTGTTCAAGGACGTCGGCCAGCGCGAGCTCAACCTGATGGTCGCCTTCGGCTTCATCTTCGGCTTCCTGCTGGGCATCCCGGTGGCGATCATCGACGTGACCTTCGAGATCTGGTGGCTGCTGCCGATCCTCGGCGTCTTCGTCGGGTGGACCACCAACCTGCTGGGCATGTGGCTGATCTTCGACCCGCCGGAGGAGAAGCGGATCCTCGGCATCAAGGTGCAGGGCCTGTTCCTGCGCCGCCAGGACGAGTGCGCCGAGGTCTACGCGCGGATCATCGCCGACGACGTCATCACGCTCGAGCGCATCGGCGACTTCCTCATGGACGGACCGCGGGGCGACCGGACCCGCCAGATGATCGCGACCGCCATGCGGCCCGCGATCGACAAGGCGGCCGGGCCGCTGCGCGGCGCGGTCAACGTCGCGATGGGCGGCCGGCGCTACGACAGCATCAAGGACTCCTTCGCGATGGAGGCGGTCGGGCGCACGATCACGCCGTTCCGCGACGCGGACTTCAGCAAGCAGCAGTCGGAGAAGATCCGGGTCCTGATCGCGCGGCGCACCAAGGAGCTCCCGCCGAAGGACTTCGTGGAGATGATGCGCTCGGCCATCAAGGAGGACGAGTGGATGCTCTACCTCCACGGCGCCGTGATGGGCGCCGCCGGCGGCTTCCTGCACGTCGGGCTGTTCGTCTGGCACTGGATCCCCGGCCTGCCGGGCCACTGATGCCGGCGGCGGGGGCAGTGTGACGAGCCAGACGCGGAGCGGACCGGCGGACCGGTCGTTGATGGAGGATGTGAGCGTGGCCAAGGACAACACCACCGACGCGGGCCTGGACGACGAGGGCCTGCCGCGGCTGCCCGCGCTGACCGGTCCCGCCGTCGCGGAGTCGCTGCCGGGCCTGGCCCGCGTGGCCGGCTCGGCGGCGCTGCACACGGCCGGTTGGGGCGTGCGCCTGACGACCCGCAACTGGATGCGCGTCGGCAAGGCGGTGACCAGTCGCGACGAGGCGGCCTCGCTCATCCGCGACGTCGGCAGCTACGTCAACGCCCTCGGCGAGGTCGCCCGCCAGGTCTCCGGCGGCGTGCCGGTGGCCACCGCGCTGACCCGGGCCGGCGAGTCGCTCGGCGGCGCCGGCTCCCGTCCGGCCGCCACGTCCTCGCCGGTCGTCGACGGCCATGTCGTCGCCAACCGTCCGCAGACCCTGCGCGAGCGCGGCAACGAGCTGCTCGAGAAGTCCCGTGACGTCTGGAGCCAGGACGACCGGCACCCCGCCTTCGACCGGATCCTCGACGAGCTCGCGCCCGACGAGGCGCGGATCCTGGTGATGCTCCTGCGCAACGGCCCGCAGCCGAGCGTCGACATCCGCACCGGCGGCCCGATCGGCATGGTGAGCAGCCAGCTCGTGGCGCCCGGGCTGAACATGGTCGGGCCCCGGGCCGGCCTGCGCTACCTGGAGCAGGTGCCGTCGTACCTGAACAACCTCTTCCGGCTCGGCCTGGTGTGGTTCTCCCGCGAGGCGGTGCACGACCACCTCGAGTACCAGGTGCTCGAGGCGCAGCCCGACGTGCTGGCCGCCCTGCACTCGGTCAAGTTCGCCAAGGTCGTCCGTCGCAGCATCCACCTGACCCCCTTCGGCGAGGAGTTCTGCAAGCTCGCGCTGGTCGACGAGGAGACGGCGTCGAGCGACGACCTGCCCGAGCACGAGGCACCGCCGGACGTCGACGCCTGATCCGAAATTCTCAAAGTTGAGTGGAACAGACTCAACTTTAGGGACGTTGGGCCTAGTGACCGGTCGGAGAAATCCGGCCACGATGGAGCCACTGACCCAAGGAGTCGCCGTATGTCCCAGTTCGGGGCCGACAAGTTCACCACGCGTGCGCGCGAGGCGATCGAGGCCGCCCAGCTCGCCGCCACCACGGCGGGCAACACCACCGTCGAGCCGGTCCACCTGCTCGTCGCCCTGCTCCTCCAGGAGGAGGGCACCGCCGCCAACCTGGTCGCCAAGGCCGGCGTCGACGTCACCGCGGTCGTCCACGCGGCGTCCGCCGCCCGCGACGCGCTGCCGCGCGCCAGCGGCGCCACGGTGCAGCAGCCCGCGGGATCCGCCGCGCTGACCCGCGTGCTCGCGTCCGCGCTCGACCTCGCCGCGTCCATGAAGGACGACTACGTCGCGACCGAGCACCTGCTCATCGCGCTGGCGACCGTCGAGTCGTCGGCCCGCCAGGTGCTGACCGACGCCGGCCTGTCCGCCGACGCCCTGCGCGACGCCCTCACCGCCGTCCGCGGCAACCGTCGCGTCACCTCGCAGGACGCCGAGTCGACGTACGAGGCGCTCGAGAAGTACTCCGTCGACCTCACCGCCGCCGCGGAGGAGGGCAAGCTCGACCCGGTGATCGGTCGCGACCAGGAGATCCGTCGCGTCATCCAGGTGCTGAGCCGGCGGACCAAGAACAACCCCGTCCTCATCGGCGAGCCCGGCGTCGGCAAGACCGCCGTCGTCGAGGGCCTCGCGCAGCGCGTCGTCGCGGGCGACGTCCCCGACAGCCTCAAGCACAAGCGCGTGCTCAGCCTCGACCTCATGGGCATGGTCGCCGGCGCGAAGTACCGCGGCGAGTTCGAGGAGCGGCTCAAGGCCGTCCTCGACGAGATCCGCCAGTCCGAGGGCCAGGTCATCACGTTCATCGACGAGCTGCACACGGTCGTCGGCGCGGGCGCCGGCGGCGACAGCCAGATGGACGCCGGCAACATGCTCAAGCCGATGCTCGCCCGCGGTGAGCTGCACATGATCGGTGCCACCACGCTCGACGAGTACCGCGAGTCGATCGAGAAGGACCCCGCGCTGGAGCGCCGCTTCCAGCAGGTCTTCGTCGGCGAGCCGTCGGTCGAGGACACCATCCAGATCCTGCGCGGCATCCAGGAGAAGTACGAGGCGCACCACGGCGTACGGATCACCGACGCCGCGCTGGTCGCCGCCGCGACCCTCTCGGACCGCTACATCACCGGCCGACAGCTGCCGGACAAGGCCATCGACCTCGTCGACGAGGCCGCGTCGCGGCTGCGGATGGAGATCGAGTCCTCCCCGGAGGAGATCGACCAGCTCCGCCGCCAGGTCGACCGGCTCAAGATGGAGGAGTTCGCGCTCGCCAAGGAGAGCGACGACGCGTCCCGCGAGCGGCTGGAGGCGCTGCGCGCCGACCTCGCCGACAAGGAGGAGGAGCTGCGCGGGCTCGAGGTCCGCTGGGAGCGCGAGAAGTCCGAGCTCGAGGGCGAGGGCGCGTTGCGCCGCCAGCTCGACCAGCTGCGGATCGAGGCCGACAAGCTGACCCGCGAAGGCAACCTCGCCGGCGCCAGCGAGATCCTCTACGGCCAGATCCCCGTGCTCGAGCAGCAGATCAAGGCCGTGGAGGCCGTCGAGGACGCCGAGACGCCGGACGAGAAGCTGGTCGGCGAGGAGGTCGGCGCCACCCAGATCGCGGAGGTCGTCGAGGCCTGGACCGGCATCCCCACCGGCCGGCTGCTGCAGGGCGAGACCGCCAAGCTGCTCGAGATGGAGCAGGTCATCGGGGCCCGCCTGATCGGGCAGCAGGAGGCCGTGCGCGCGGTGTCCGACGCCGTACGACGGGCGCGGGCCGGGATCTCCGACCCCAACCGGCCGACCGGCTCGTTCCTCTTCCTCGGCCCGACGGGTGTCGGCAAGACCGAGCTCGCCAAGTCGCTCGCCGACTTCCTCTTCGACGACGAGCGGGCGATCGTCCGCATCGACATGAGCGAGTACGCCGAGAAGCACTCCGTCGCGCGGCTCGTCGGTGCCCCTCCGGGCTATGTCGGGTACGACGAGGGCGGCCAGCTCACCGAGGCGGTCCGCCGCCGCCCGTACTCCGTCGTGCTGCTCGACGAGGTCGAGAAGGCGCACCCCGAGGTCTTCGACATCCTGCTGCAGGTGCTCGACGACGGCCGGCTGACCGACGGCCAGGGCCGCACGGTCGACTTCCGCAACACGATCCTGATCCTCACCTCCAACCTGGGCTCGCAGTTCCTGGTCGACCCGACCATGGACCCGGAGGCGCAGAAGGAGGCGGTGCTGGGCGTCGTGCGGCAGTCGTTCAAGCCCGAGTTCCTCAACCGGCTCGACGAGATCGTCACCTTCGACGCGCTGACCAGGGACGACCTGGGCCACATCGTCGAGCTGCTGCTCCGGTCCCTGGAGTCGCGGCTCGCGGCCCGGCGGATCTCGCTCGAGGTCTCGCCGGACGCACGGGCCTGGCTGGCCGACACCGGCTACGACCCGGCCTACGGCGCCCGGCCGCTGCGCCGGCTGATCCAGAACGCGATCGGTGACCCGCTCGCCCGGCTGCTGATCTCCGGCGAGGTCTCCGACGGGGGCTCCGTGAAGGTCGAGCGGGGCGAGGACGGGCTGGTGCTCGCCGGCTGAGGTGGCGGGTCGTGAGGTGCAGGAATCCCCGGTCGACCGGGGATTCCTGCACTTGTCGGCCGTTGCAACACCTGACAAGTGCATGAATTGCCTGTCCGCCCACCTGCCGTGTCGCCCCGGCGACCGGCGGCGCCGGGCCTAGCCTTTCCCCATGGCTGACCTGACCGAGCCGTGCCCGAACTGCAGCACGATGATGCGCTGGGAGACCTCCCACGAGCGGTGCGACGGATGCGGCTACATCCGCCCCTGCTGCGAGGGCGCTCCCTGCCACTGAGCTGCCCTCGAGCCGAGCCGGACCGGCCGCCCGGCGCCCCCGAGGCGTGGTGCGGTCTGGTGGAATGGGGTCATGAGCGAGAAGCAGCCCCGACCGCCCCAGGCGACCTTCGCCGGGGTGCTGATCATCGGTGGCTCGCTGCTGCTGATCGCAGCCGCGTGGCAGCGGGTCTCGACCCTGCACACGCTCGAGGCCCAGCGCAGCATCGAGACCTGGCTCTCCACCAACAACCTCGAGGGCATGACCGTCGACGGCCTGGTGACCACGTTGCGGGTGCTGTGCATCGTCGGCGGTGGCGCCGCCGCCGCGTCGACGATCCTCGGCTTCCAGGTCTTCCAGCGCTCGCTCAGCGCCCGCATCGCCCTCGCGGTGCTGGCGCCGCTTCTCTTCCTCGGTGCCCTGGCGAGCAATGTCGTCGTCGCCGCGATGGCGGTCTTCGGCATCGGCCTGCTCTGGGCCCAGCCCACCCGGGACTGGTACGCCGGGCGTCCGTGGCTGCAGCCCTACCAGAACCGCCGCGCGGCCCGGGTCGCGGCGATGCGCTCCGGCAGCCCCACCCTGCCCGGGCCACAGGCTCCTCCGGTCGCGCCGGCCGATCCGTCCCAGGGTCCGCCGCCGGCCCCGCCGGTGCCGGGCTACCGGCTCCCCGCCCACCGGCCTGACGTCGTACGACGTCCGGGGGCGCTGCTGGCCGCGTGCATCCTCACCTGGGTGCTGTCCGCGCTCACGGTCGTCCTGATGACGCTGCTGGCGCTGGTCGTCGCCGCGGAGGGTGAGGAGTTCTTCGCCGAGCTGAAGAAGCAGGAGCCCGACCTGGTCGCCTCGAGCGGCATCACCGAGCAGCAGTTCGTCGCGTCCTTCCTCGTCATCGCGGCCGGGCTCGTGCTGTGGGCGATGGCGGCGCTGGTGCTCGCCGTCCTGGCCTTCACCGGCCAGAACTGGGCGCGGATCGCGCTGGCCGTGTCCGGCGTGTGCGCCACGATGCTCACCCTGGTGATGACGCTCAGCGGTCCGCCCCTGGTGGTCGTCGCGGGCGTGCTCGGCGTCGGCACGTGGCTGCTGCTGCGGCCCGAGGTCGTGAGCTGGTACCGGCTGAGGCGTCACGGTCGGTAGTAGTCGTAGGGACCGTTGCCGTCGGCGTAGGAGTAGCACTCGGCGTGTCCCTCGTAGGCAATGAGCGACGCCGGCACCTCGTACCTCACCAGGTCTGCGCAGTCCCAGCTCTCCTGCGTGCCGAGGATCTCCCGCCACGTGCCGCCGACCTTCGCCCAGAGGGCCGCGTAACCGCCGCAGGCGCCGACACCTCCGCGGGCGAACCCGCGTGCGTCGTACAACGAGACGTTGACCCAGGTCGAGGACTCGTCGCAGTCGCTGGTGGTGAACCCGCCCCGACGCGCCTGCCGGTACTGGGTGCGGGCGAGCTTGCCGATGAAGGACTGGAAGTCGCGGGGGAGGGTGGCCAGGGCTGAGGTGTCTCCGGTGCCGTCGACGAGAGCACCGACGCCGTCGTCGCCCGCGAGCTCAGTGGGTGTCGCCGCCGCTGGCGCAGCGACAGCAACTCCTTCCTTGACCTGAGGAGTGAACAGACGCGTGGCGTCGTCGGCGATCTCCGTGCTGCCGTCGGCGTCGACCAGGGTCAGGAGCGCGACCTCCGCGGCCAGGTCGGTGGCGGTCACGCGGGCCAGCTCGAGACGGTTGCCCGACGGGAGCGTGCGCGCGGTGAGGAGTGGCCGGTCGTCCTCAGGGACCCAGGTCGTTCCGTCAAGGCGCCAGATCTGCTGCGGCACCCCCGGTCGCGAGCCGCCGTTGAAGTCGCAGAGTCCGCTGTTGCCGCTGGCGTGCAGCACGCCGGAGCCGTCGAACCACAGGTCGGTGACGACCTGGTACTCCTGCTCGTCGTGGTCGTCGGGCGCCAAGGCGACCATGGCGCTCGCATCCGTCTCCACCTGACGTCCGGGATCGGCGGGGTCCACCAGGAAGATCGTGTTGCCGTAGACACAGGCGCCGCCGCTCCCGCTGTTCATGACGGCTGCCCGGGTCCCGCCGTACGCCGATCGGGTGCTGAGCACCGGAGTCGTTCCCCAGAGGGAGACCGAGCGCAGGCTGCCGGCAACGGGCTCGACAGCGCCACTCTCAGTGATGTGATGGGCGACTGCGGGAGGTCCACCGCGGTAGCCCTCGCCCTCGCGCCCCTCGTCGAAGCCGAAAGCGAGGACGTCGTCACCCGTGGCCAGGACGTCATTCCAGACGACCTGCCCGGGCGCGTCGGCCAGCACGGTGCGGTCCGCGAGATCGGGGAGTCCGAAGGTGACGAGCTGTGCACCGTCGATGGCGACCACGCGGCCGTCGTCCCAGATGGTCGCCTCCGTGCACCCGTTCGGTGCGACGCAACGGGACCGGTCGGCGCCGCCATCCCGCGTATCGACGAGGACCACGTCCCCACCGGAGGTCGTGACCAGGAAGCGCCCGTCGCCGCTCCAGGCTGGTGCTGTCGCATCGGGGAACCTGCCGACCTCGTCCTCGCCCTTCATCACGACCAGGCTCGTGTCTGCTGTCAGGTAGGCGAAGACGTCACCGACCGCGACCGGCGGCGGGGCGGCCGCCGGCTCGTCGTCGTCGAGGAGGACGACCGTCGCGGCGCCCGCACCGATCGTGGCCACCGCCGCCGCGGCGGCGATCGCGGCCTTGACCCCGCCGGCGCTCGCCGCGATGCCGCCGCCCGTCCCCGCGACACCGCTCCCGCCGGCGCCGGCCGCGGCGGCGCCGCCGAGGGTCCCGGCGGCCCCGGCACCGCTCCCGGCGAGGCCACCCGCGGCACCACCGCCGGCGAGACCGCCCGCGGCTCCTCCTCCGGCGAGCCCGCCCGCGGCTCCTCCTCCGGCGAAGCCGCCGCCGGCCAGCCCGCCGGCCGCGCCACCACCCGCGAACCCTGCGGCGCCGAGCGCTGCGGCGGCGAGTGGCCCGGCCATCGGGGCGGCGCCGAGGATGCCGACGCCGGCGTGCGGCAGCAGGGCCAGGGTCGCGCCGACGAGCGCACCGACCGAGGCGGTCGCGCCAGCCACCGCGGTACCGGTGGCCCAGTCGGGACCGAACGCGGCCGTCGCCGCGAGGTCCAGGCTGGCCAGGAAGGCCGGGGTGTTCTGGTGGCGCCAGACCGGGTCCTTGGCGAGGTCCTGCGCGCACAGCACGGCCAGGTGCTCGTGCACCCCGGCGTGCAGGGCACGCAGGTCCGGCACGGGGGCCTGCACGTGCAGGAGTGCGGTCGCGACGGGGTTCGGGCCGACGTACGGCGGACGGCCCGCGAGCAGCTCGAAGAGGGTGGCCGCGACGGCGTACAGGTCCGAGCGCAGGTCGATGTGCTGGCCCAGCACCACCTCGGGCGCCAGGTAGGCGGGCGTGCCGATCCACGTGTCCGGCCCGCCGAGGACCCGCGGCGGACCGGCGATGCCGAAGTCGATGAGCCGGGAGCTGCCGGAGCGGTCGAGCAGGATGTTCTCGGGCTTGAGGTCGGCGTGGACCAGGCCGGCGGCGTGGACGGCGGCGAGCCCGCGCAGCGCCCCGCTGAGGACCGACAGCGCCTGCGGCCCGGTCAGCGGACCCTGCCGGTCGAGCACCTGCCGCAGCGAGGCGCCCTCGACGTAGTCGGTGACGATCGCCGCGAGCCCCGGCTGGTCGATGACGTCGCGCACCCGGACGACGTGCGGGCTGGCCACGGACAGCAGGGCGGCGACCTCCTGGCGGAACATCGCCCGCCGGTCGTCGTGGTCGGGCCAGTCGAGGACCTTGACCGCGACCTGTTCACCCGTGGCGGGGTCGGTCGCGAGGTAGACCGTCCCGAAGCCGCCGGCCCCGAGGGTCGCCGTGAGGGTGTACCTGCCGACCTGCTGCACCGCTGCCGCCTTCCACCCGAGAGGTCTCCGTCGTGTGCTTCCCCGCAGCGGGGTGGTTCAGGCCGTGAGGTCGGCGGCTGCGAGCCGGCGTACCGCCTCGTCGATCACCTCGGGGCGCTTGCAGAACGCCCAGCGCACCAGGTGCCGCCCCGCGCCGGGACCGTCCGGGTCGTCGTAGAAGACCTCCGACGGGATCGCGACCACCCCCGCCCGCTCAGGCAGTGCCCGGCAGAAGTCGCCCCCGCTGCGCCAACCGAGCGCGCTGACGTCGGTGGTCGCGAAGTACGTCCCCTCCGGCGTGTACGACGTCAGGCCGGCCTCGCGCAGCCCGCCGACCAGCTGGTCGCGCCGGTCGCGCAGGTCGGCCGCGAGCCGGACGGGGAACTCGTGCTGCTCGTCCAGCGCGGCGGCCACCGCGGGCTGCAGCGGGGCGCCGGAGGTGAAGGTCAGCCACTGCTTCGCGGCGGTCACGGCGCCGACCAGCTCGGCCGGCCCGGTCGCCCAGCCCACCTTCCAGCCGGTGACCGAGAACGACTTCCCCGCGCTCGACAGCGTGAGCGTCCGCTCAGCCATGCCCGGCAGGGTCGAGATCGGCACGTGGCGGTGGTCGTCGAAGGTGAGGTGCTCGTAGACCTCGTCGGTCACCACGAGCACGTCGTGCTGCTGCGCGACCCGCGCGACCGCGGCCAGCTCGTCGGCGTCGAGCACGCGGCCGGTCGGGTTGTGCGGGGTGTTGAGCAGGATCAGCTTGGTCCGCGGTCCCACGGCGGCCTCGAGCTCGGCGGGGTCGAGGCGGAAGTCGGGCGCGCGGAGGGTCACCGGGCGTCGTACCCCGCCGGCGAAGTCGATCATGGCGGTGTAGGAGTCGTAGTACGGCTCGAGGACGACGACCTCGTCGCCGGGGTCGACCAGGCCGAGCAGCGCTCCCGCGATCGCCTCGGTGCAGCCGGTGGTCACCACGACCTGCCGGTCGGGGTCGAGCTCGATGCCGTAGTTGCGCTGCTGGTGGCGAGCGATGGCCTGCCGGAGGACCGGGACGCCGATGCCCGGGGCGTACTGGTTGGCGCCGCCGTGCAGGGCCGCGGATGCGGCGTCGAGCAGCGCCGGCGGGCCGTCGGTGTCGGGGAAGCCCTGGCCGAGGTTGACGGACCCGGTGCGGACCGCGAGGGCGGACATCTCGGCGAAGATCGTCTCGCCCATGCCGGCGACGCGACGGGCTGCGGGAGGCACGGGTCCGACCCTAGTGCCCGGTTGCCCCGATTTCGCCGCGACCGGCAGCGATGTCCGGAACAATGGCCGGGTGAGAGGGAGGCTCGGGACGGCGCTGACGGCGCTGACGGTGGCGTGTGCCGCGACGCTGGCTGCAGTCGGGGCCACGGTCGGGGCCGCGGTTCCTGTCGCGGCCTCGGCAACGGGGTCGATCGTCGGGAGCGTGAGCGTTCCGAGCGGCTACGACGTGCGTGCAGTGCGGGTGATCGTCCGCTCCGCCACCGATCCGGCGCTCGTCGCCACCGACGAAGCCGACGCAGACGGGTCCTTCGAGGTCGACGGCCTGGCCGCGGGCGACTACTCGATCGTGTTCGGCACCTACTTCGCCGGCATGGTCTGCAACGGGTCCAACTGGCCCTCCGGGGCTGGCGACGAGCCGGTCGACGAGTGCACCGTCGGTGAGCTCCACGACGGGGGAACGGTCAGCGTCGTCGGCGGCCAGACCACGACCGCGGCCCCGCGGGCACTCCTGGGCGACCTCGCCCTGTATCCCTTCCAGGGCCGTGTCGCTGCGCCCGCCGGACACACCACCGCCGGGGTCGTGGCTGAGCTCTGGGCCTACGACGGGGGCGACTGGGGCATTCCCCAGGGCTGGTCCCGGCTCACCTCGGTGCCCGTGCAGGTCCTCGACGCCGACGGCGTGTTCCGCTTCGACCTGATCGCGCCACCGTGGCTCCACCAGTACGCCGTGCGGTTCGTCGACGCTCCGGGCAACGGCTACGCGCTCTCGTTCGACAACATGCGGTCCTGGGGCGCGGAGCTGCGCCCAGGAGCGATCGGGGTGCTGGCCTTCGAGCTCGGGAGCCAGGGCGCGGACGTCGGCACCCACACCTTCGGGTTCGCCGTCGACCGGGTCGGTGGTGGCGTGAGCATCAGCGGTCCTGCCGTCTGGGGTGGGACGCTCACCGCGCACTCCGACGTGGTGTGGTCGGACCCGTCCGCCGGCACCGACTTCCAGTGGTACGTCGACGGCGTCCCCATCGAGGGGGCGACCGGCGCGACGTACACCATCGAGACCTGGCCCGTCGTCGCCAGCCATGCCTACTCGGTCCGGGCGGTTCCCGGCCCCGGTTCGGTGTACGACGGCACGCCGGTCGAGAGCGCCAGCGTCTGGAGCCACGCGGGCACGCCGATCCCCGTGGGGGCGCCGGTGGTGACCGGCACGGCGACCGTCGGCCGCACGCTGGCGGCCACGGCGGGAGCGTGGTCGCCGTCCCTCGTCTACGCCCACACCTACCAGTGGACCCGCTCCGGCCAGGACATCGTGGGCGCCACGTCCCCGACCTACGTCGTACGACCCGCCGACGTCGGCCACCGGCTGAGGGTGGTCGTCGGCGCCGCCTTCGTCTACGACTGCGCCGACTGTCCGCAGCCGTTCACCGGACCCGGCTCCTCGGCGTCCCCGGCCACGGCGGTCGTTGCGCCGGGGACCATCGTGAGCTCCTGGATCGCGCGCTGGCCGGTGCGGCTCGAGCCCTCGACGCCCCGCGTGCGTCGCTGGATCGGCGTCAGCGCGCCCCGCTACTCCGCTGCCGGGACGGCCCACCACCTGCGCGCCGCCTATCGCTGGTACGTCGGCGGGCGGGTCGTCGCCGGCGCGACAGGGAGGCGGTTGTTCCTGAAGCGGGCCTGGCGCGGCCGGAGCGTCGCCGTACGGGTGACGATCAGCGCGGCGGGCTACCGGCCGACCTACCGGACGACCTCGTTCGGGCGGATCCGGTAGCCACTAGCCTGAGGGCCGTGACGACCACGGACACCGCCCTCGCCGCCGACATCGACGCCACCTGCCGCCTGACGGGCGAGTTCACGCTCCGCTCGGGCCAGGTCAGCAACGAGTACTTCGACAAGTACCTCTTCGAGGCCGACCCGCAGCTGCTCGCCCGGGTGGCCCGCGAGGTCGCCCAGCTGCTGCCCGGCGACGCCGAGCTGCTCGGGGGCCTGGAGATGGGCGGCATCCCGATCGCGACGGCCGTCAGCCAGCTGGTCGGCATCCCGGTCGTCTTCGTGCGCAAGAAGGCCAAGGAGTACGGCACCGCCAAGCTCGCCGAGGGCCCGGCCTTCGACGGCAGGAGGATCGTGCTGATCGAGGACGTCATCACCACCGGCGGCGCGGTGCGCGACGCGACGAACGCGCTGCGCTCCGCCGGCGCGATCGTCGAGACCGTCGTGTGCGCCATCGACCGCAGCCCGGCGGGGGAGAACCCGCTCGCCGACGTGGAGCTCGAGGTCCGCGCGGTGCTGACCAAGGCCGAGCTCGACGCGGCGCGGGCGGCTGCCCAGGCCTGACGAGGTCACACGAAGCACACCTGTCACACCGGGAGGGCAATGCCTGCACTTGTCAGGCGTTGCAACCCCTGACAAGTGCATGAATCCCCGGTCGACCGGGGATTCATGCAGCCCCTCAGCTCACCCCGCCTGAGCCCCGCCGATGTTGACCAGCCAGTCGACGCCGTACTTGTCCCTCAGCATGCCGAAGCTGTCGCCCCACGCCGCCTGCTCGAGCGGCTGCATGACGGTGGCGCCGTCGGAGAGGCCCTCCCACCAGCTGCGGAGGGTGTCGCCGTCCTCGGCCGGGCCGCTGATGCTGACCTGCTGGGTCTGCGGCTCGCCGGGCACGTGCTTGGGGTGGTCGGCGCCCATGAGGAGCACGGAGTCGGAAACGGACAGGGCCGCGTGCATGACCCAGTCGCTCTCGCCCTCGGCCGCGGCGACCTCCGCCGCGGTGCCGCCCATGTCGGCGAAGGTCATCACGTTGAGCTCGCCGCCGAGGACGGACTGGTAGAACTCCATCGCCTCGCGGGCCTGGCCGCGCCAGTTGATGTAGGGGTTGAGGTTGATCGCCACGGTGCGCTCCTGGTCGGTCGGGGTGGAAGGTGCTTGCCGAACCTAGTGACCCCCGCCGACAGCAGGACTCATCGCTCCTCGACGACCGTCCCCTCCGCGGGCTGGGCGAGCGCCTTGCGGCGCTTCGCGGCGGGCCGCTTGTGCCGCCACCACTCCCACGCGAGGGGGATGGCGGAGAAGGCGAGGATGGCGAGCGTGACGTAGTCGATGTTCTCGCCGAGCGCGGGGATCGCGGCTCCGAGGAAGTAGCCGAGCAGCGTGATCGAGACGACCCACAGGACGGCACCGACGGCGCTCCACAGGAAGAAGCGGCGTCGCTCCATCATCGTGACGCCGGCGACGACGGTGATGTAGGTCCGCACGAAGGGCACGAACCGGCCGATCACGAGCGCCTTGTTGCCGTGCTTGTCGAAGAACGCACTGGTGTTGTCGAAGTACTTCTTCTTCAGCACCCGGCCCTCGCGCTCGTAGAGCGGCGGACCGAGCTTGCGCCCGATCTCGTAGCCGGCGACATTGCCTGCGAACGCCGCGACGATGAGCAGCGCGATCGCGATGCAGAGCTCGACGGGCTCGTTGGAGATGCCGATGACGGAGTAGCCGGTCGTGTTGCTCCCCGCGATGAACAGGCCCAGCGCGAACAGCAGCGTGTCGCCCGGCAGGAAGGGGAAGAAGAGGCCGCACTCCACGAACACGATCGCCAGGGCGATCCAGATGAACGTGTTGCCGTATTCGTGCTGCAACCACTCCGGATCGAGCCACTTGATGCCCAGCAGCATCGGCACGACGAGCGGGGTCGCGACCAGCGAGTTCACGCGGCAACGCTACCTGTCGGTACCCAGCAATGTGCTCGATAGGGTCGATCCCGTGGACGAGGAGCAACGGGCGCCGTACGACCCGATGCCCCACGGGCAGCCCGAGGTGGGCGTCGGCCCCTGGCCGGGACCGTGGCCGGAGGGCCCCGGCAGCGAGGTGTACGACGAGCAGCTGCTCCGTGAGGGCGACCGGCGCAATGTCGTCGACCGCTACCGGTACTGGTCGATGGAGGCCATCGTCGCCGACCTCGACACCCGGCGCCACGGCTTCCACGTGGCGATCGAGAACTGGCAGCACGACTTCAACATCGGCACGATCGTCCGCTCGGCGAACGCCTTCCTCGCGGCCGAGGTCCACATCGTCGGCAACCGCCGCTGGAACCGGCGCGGGGCGATGGTGACCGACCGCTACCAGCACGTCCGGCACCACCCGACCGTCGACGAGCTGCACGCCTATCTCGCCGAGCGGCAGGTGCCGCTGCTCGGCATCGACAACCTTCCCGGGTCCGCCCACCTGGAGACGATGGAGATCCCCGAGCGGGTCTGCTTCCTCTTCGGGCAGGAGGGTCCGGGGCTCTCCGAGGCGGCGCACGCGGCCTGCGACGGCACCTTCTCGATCGCCCAGTTCGGGTCGACCCGCTCGATCAACGCCTCGGCGGCCGCGGCGATCGCGATGCACTCGTGGGTGCGCCAGCACGCCGACCTGACCAGTGACGAGGCGTGGCGGGGATGACGGCTGTCGCCCGGGCTCGCCACCTCGGCGGCCAGCTGGTCGACGAGCTGCGCCACGTCGGCCCACCGCCCGTCACCCGGTGGGCGGCGATCCGAGCCGGCGGCACCCTGCTCGTCGCGCTGCTCGTCCTCCACGCCGCCGACGCGATGGACCTGGGCGCCGCGGCCACCTTCGGCGCCTTCGCGGCGATCTACGGCGGCGCCGTCCCCCACCGCCGGCGCTGGCGCCAACAGGTCGCGCTCGCCGGGCTGCTCACCGGTGCCGTCGCCAGCGGCACCCTCGTCGCCACCGGCGAGGACCGCGCCTGGTGGGCGGTGCTGGCGGCGGCGGTGTGGTCGGGGATCGGTGCCGCCGCGTCGGACCGTTGGCGGTGGCGACCGCCGGGACCGGTCTTCCTCGTCTTCGCCGCGGCCACCTGCGCGTCGGTCCCGATCGAGCCGCACCGGGTCCCGCTCGCGATCGGCACCTGCCTGGCCACCGCTGCCTTCGCCGTCGGGCTCGCGGTCGTCGAGACCGCCGTGGAGGTACGCCGCGGCGACGTGCCGGACCACCCGCCGCCGCTGCCTCCGCTTCCGGCCGGCCGGCAGCGGCTGCACGCGATCCGCTGCGTGGTGGTCGTGCTCCTGTCCGGCGGGCTGATGACCGCGACGGGCATCGCCCACCCGTACTGGGCGATGGTGGCGTCCGTCGTACCGCTCGCGGCGACGACGCTGCGCCAGCAGGTCGCCCGTGGCGTGCACCGCGTCGTCGGCACCCTGCTCGGACTGGTGCTCGCCGGTCTCCTGCTGGTGCTGCCGCTGTCCGCGGTCGCCACGATCCTCGTGGTCGCCGTGCTGCAGGCCGGCACCGAGCTGGTCGTGACCCGGCACTACGGGCTCGCGCTGGTCCTCATCACCCCGCTCGCCCTGCTCGTCACCGACCTCGCCCACCCGGAGCCGCTCGGCGAGCTGCTCGGGTCGCGCTTCGTCGAGACGCTCGCCGGCGCCTCCGTCGGCCTGGCCGCGGCCTGGCTCACGCGTCGGCGGCCGCCATCGCCTCCCGCAACGCGCCGAGCCCACGCGAGGTGTGGCTCTTCACGGTCCCCTCCGAGATGCCGAGCTCGGCCGCCGTCTCCGTGACCGACAGCCCCAGCCAGTGACGCAGCAGCACCGTCGCCCGCTGCTGGGCGGGCAGCTGCTGGAGCGCCGCGACGAGCGAGCCGCGATCCTCGACGCCCACGCCCGCCGGTGCCGCGAGGTCCGGCAGGCGGTCGGTCGGGACCTCGCGGCGGGCCGGGCGGCGGGAGGCGTCGATCGCCACGTTCAGCAGGACCTTGCGGGCGTAGGCGTCCTCGGTGCCGTGCCGGGTGATCCGCGGCCACGCGACGTACAGCTTGACCAGCGCGGTCTGGGTGAGGTCGTCGGCCTGGTGCCAGTCGCCGCACATGCCGTAGGCGATCCGCCGCAGCTGGTCGCGGCGACTGGTCGCGAACTCGACGTACGCCGCCTCGCGCTCCGCGCGCCTCACCGCAGTCCCTCGCTGCCGCCCTGCTCGTTGGTGGCGTACTGGTCGCGGGCGTAGGAGAGGAAGGCGGCGAGCGTCGTGATCCTCGTGTCCTTGCGGTAGGGGATCGCCTCCGTCGCACCGTCCGGCGCCTTGCGGATCGCGAGGAAGTAGGTCAGGCCGTCACGAACGACCTCGGCCACCGCCGTCGGCTCCCCGGGTCCGGCGAAGTTCTCCCCGAGGCCGGGGTCGGAGACCTGCTCGACGACCCGGACCCCGGGCAGCCCGCGGACCCGCCAGCGCTCGTCGAGGCGGACCCAGGCGCGGTCGGCGGAGCCGTCGTCCTCACGGCGCGTGAGCTGCTGCTCGGCCCACTCGCGCAGGCTCAGGCCCTGGGCGGGGAGCCGGGTCCAGCCCACGCTGCTGTCGGCCGTCGCGGCGTAGGCGTAGTACTCCGAGCCGTCGATGGAGTAGTGGAGGATCTCGGCCTCGGCGCCCGTGCTCGCGGTGAAGTGCCCCCGCTCGATCACGTCGGCGCCCTCGGGCGCATCGACCACGCCGTCCATGCCGATGCTCAGGGGCACCTGGTCCTCGCCGGCGGACGTCCCGGTGTCGCTGGTCACCGTCGCCGACGGGCTCCCCGTCGGCCCGTCGGCGGTGTGGCCGTCGCGGCCGCGGGAGGTGCCGCCGCTGTCGAAGGCGAGCGCCGCGGTGCCGCCCACGACCACCGCCACGGCGAGGCCGGCGGCGCCCACGGCGAGCCGGCGGCGTCGTACCGCGCGGCGGCCGGAGGCGAGCGTGCCGGCGACGTCGAAGGTGGGGTCGGGGGCACGGCCGAGCTCGGCGTCGAGCCGTTCGATGAGGTCCTGCATCGGGTCGCCTCCGGGTGCGTCTGGGTCGATGGTCCGTCATCGGGGGATACGCCGCCCACCACCGAACGGTTGTCACGGTAGGTTGAGAAAAGTCGACCCGCACCCGCACTGCCGCAGGAGCCCACCAGCATGCCCATCGCCACTCCCGAGAAGTACGCCGAGATGCTCGACGCCGCCAAGGCCGGCGCCTTCGCCTTCCCCGCGATCAACGTCTCCTCGTCCCAGACGCTCAACGCGGCCCTCAAGGGCTTCGCGGACGCCGGGGCCGACGGCATCATCCAGATCTCGACCGGTGGTGCGGAGTACCTCTCCGGCCCGACCGTGAAGGACATGGTCACTGGCTCCGTCGCGTTCGCCGCGTACGCCGCCGAGGTCGCCAAGAGCTACCCCGTCAACATCGCGCTGCACACCGACCACTGCCCGAAGGACAAGCTCGACGGCTTCGTCCGCCCGCTGCTCGACATCTCCGCCGAGCGCGTCGCGCGCGGCGAGGCGCCGCTGTTCCAGTCGCACATGTGGGACGGCTCCGCCGTACCGCTCGACGAGAACCTGCAGATCGCCGAGGAGCTGCTCGCGAAGGCCGCCGCTGCCCGGATCATCCTCGAGATCGAGGTCGGCGTCGTCGGCGGCGAGGAGGACGGTGTCGACGGTGGCATGGGCGAGCACCTCTACACGACCCCCGAGGACGCCCTGGCGACGGTGCGCGCGCTCGGCGTCGGCGAGAACGGCCGCTACCTCACCGCGCTGACCTTCGGCAACGTCCACGGCGTCTACAAGCCGGGCAACGTCAAGCTGCGCCCGGAGATCCTGCGCGACGCGCAGGCGGCGGTCGTCAAGGAGCTCGGCCTGCCCGAGGGCTCGAAGCCGTTCGACCTGGTCTTCCACGGTGGCTCCGGCTCGACGGCCGAGGAGATCGGTGCGGCGGTCGACTACGGCGTGGTGAAGATGAACGTCGACACCGACACCCAGTACGCCTTCACCCGCCCGGTGGCGGCCCACATGTTCAGCAACTACGACGGCGTCCTCAAGGTCGACGGCGAGGTCGGCAACAAGAAGGCCTACGACCCCCGTGCCTGGGGCAAGGCGGCCGAGGCGGGCATGGCCGCGCGCGTCGTCGAGGCGTGCGAGAACCTCCGCTCGGCCGGGAAGACCGTCGGCTGACGGTGGCTGAAGCGTCCCTCCCCACCACCGCGGACGTCGACCGCGCGGCCGGGCTGCTGGCGTCGGTGGTGCCGCCGACCCCGCTGCAGCGCGCCGACCGGCTCTCGGCCCTGACCGGGCTGGACGTCTGGCTCAAGCGTGAGGACCTCACGCCGGTCCGCTCCTACAAGGCCCGCGGCGCCTACACCGTGCTCGCCGGGCTGACCGACGAGGAGCGGGCCCGCGGCGTGACCTGCGCGAGCGCAGGCAACCACGCCCAGGGCGTCGCCTTCGCCTGCGCCCGCGCGGGCGTGCACGCGACGATCTTCCTGCCGCGCACGACGCCGCGCCAGAAGCGCGACCGGGTGGCGGCCCTCGGTGGTGAGCAGGTCGAGGTGGTCATCGCCGGCGAGGCGTACGACGACGCGGCCGTCGCCGCCGCCGACTTCGCCGCCGCCTCCGGCGCGACCGTGATCCCGGCGTTCGACCACCCCGGGATCATCGCCGGCCAGGGGACGGTGGCCGCCGAGATCCTCGCCCAGTCCGCTGCGCTCGGCTGGCAGCCCGACGCCCTCGTCCTGCCGGTCGGTGGCGCGGGCCTGATCGCCGGCTGCCTGACCGTCCTCGCGGAGCGGGTGCCGGGCGTCAAGGTCATCGCGGCCGAGCCGTCCGGCGCCGCCTCCCTCGCCGCCGCCCTGGCCGCCGGAGGGCCCGTCGAGCTCGAGTCCGTGGACCCGTTCGTCGACGGTGCCGCCGTACGACGGGTGGGGGACCTGACCTACGAGGCCGTCTCCGGCGCCCGCTCGTCCGTCGACCTGTCGCTCGCGGCGGTCCCCGAGGGCCTGATCTGCGTCGAGATGCTCGCGCTCTACCAGGTCGACGGCATCATCGCGGAGCCCGCCGGAGCGCTCGCCGCGTCCGCGCTGCGCCTCGACGAGACGCGGGCCGGCCTCGAGCCCGGCAGCAAGGTCGTCGCGGTCGTCTCCGGCGGCAACAACGACGTCTCGCGCTACGCCGACATCGTCGAGCGGGCGCTGGTCCACGAGGGCCTCAAGCACTACTTCCTGATCGAGTTCCCGCAGGAGCCGGGCGCGCTGCGTCGCTTCCTCGACGACGTGCTCGGCCCGGACGACGACATCACGCTCTTCGAGTACACCAAGCGCAACAACCGGGAGACCGGGCCCGCGCTGGTCGGCCTCGAGATGCAGCACCGCGACGACCTCGCCGGACTGCTGGAGCGGATGGAGGCCTCGCGGCTGCGGGTCCAGAAGGTGCCGCCGGACAGCCCGCTGTTCGGGTTCATCCTCGACTGATCGGCTCCGGCTCCTGCTCCGGTGGGTCATGCCCGGACCCGCCGACCGGCAGATCGGCAGGCCGACCGGCCGACAGACCGGCCGTGACCGGTTCCGAGAACGCGTCCCGGGAGATTCCTCCGAAATCGCGTGATGAACGCGCCCCGGTCCCGTCCGGTGGTGTGTACGTCTCGGACAAGGAGATCCCATGCGGACCACCCCACTGACCCACAAGCACCGCGCCACCGAGCCCGTCCCGGTGGGCGAACGGCCCGATGCCACCCGCGCCCACCGCGCCGCGCGGACCAACGACCTGCCCATCGCCGCGATCCTCGGCATCATCCTGGTGCTGCTGGCGGTGTACTTCACCGTGCGGGGCTGACGTGCGCCTCTGGCTGACCTCGCTGGCCGCCGTGGTCGACGCCCTGGTGGTCGACCCGCTGCGGCGGTCGCGCCGACGCTGACTCAGCGGCCCCGGGGCCACCACCAGCGCCGCGGTCGCTCGTGCTCGGGCGCGAGCGCGTCCCGCGGCTCGACCAGCCGGCCGCGCTGCACCCGGCCGACGATCCGGTAGCGGGTCGCCGGGTCGAGCTCGCGCGCCTGCTCCCACATCGGCTCGGCGCCGGGCTCCCGGGTCGGCCGGACCAGCCCCGCCCGCTCGAGGCGGCGCAGGTGCGTGCGGACCGACGACGGCACGATCCCAGCCTCGTCGGACAGCTGGGCGACCGTCTTGGGTGGGTCCACCGCGAGGTAGACCCACCACACCCGGGGACCCAGACGAGGCAGGTCCCCGGGCATCGGGAGTCAGCCCAGGAGCTCGTCGTACGCCGTCGGGCTGGAGTCGCGCAGGAACGCGGAGCAGCGCTCCCACTCGTCGGTCTCGCCGATCGCGCGCGCCGCGAGGGCGAGCAGGGCGAGGGCACGCAGGAAGCCGCGGTTGGGCTCGTGCTCCCACGGCACGGGACCGTTGCCCTTCCAGCCGTTGCGGCGCAGCAGGTCCAGCGAGCGGTGGTAGCCGACGCGGGAGTAGGCGTAGACGGTCACGTCGTCGGCGCCCTGGTCGCGGGCCTGCTCGGCGAGGGTCGCCCAGGCGACGGGCGAGGACGGGAGGCGGCGTACGACGGCAGCGGGCGTCTCCCCGGCCGCGAGCAGCTCGGCGGCGGGGTCGACGGGCAGGTGGGTGGGCGGGGGGCCGGCCATGAGGTCGGCGCCGGGCGTGATGCTCATGGAGCCATTGTGTCCCCCGGGGAAGACGATGTCGGCGCGCGGGTGTTGACTCGGATCGTGACCCAGAGCGCGCCCCCGCAGACCAGCACCCCCACCGAGGGGTCGACCCCGTGGCCGGCCCTGTGGGCCCTCGTCATCGGGTTCTTCATGATCCTGGTCGACCTGACGATCGTGACCGTCGCGACGCCGACGATCATCGAGGACCTCGACGCGTCGGTCAACGACGTCGTCTGGGTCACCAGCGCCTACATGCTCGCCTACGCCGTGCCCGTCCTCATCACGGGACGGCTCGGCGACCGGTTCGGCTCGAAGTACCTCTACCTCGCCGGCCTCACCGTCTTCACCCTGGCCTCGCTGTGGTGCGGCCTGACCACGACGGTCGAGGCGCTGATTGTCGCCCGGGTCGTGCAGGGCTTCGGTGCGTCGATGATGACGCCGCAGACGATGGCGATCATCACCCGGATCTTCCCGCCCGCGCAGCGCGGCAGCGCGATGGCCGTCTGGGGCGCCACCGCGGGTGTCGCGATGGTGGTCGGCCCGATCCTCGGCGGCGTGCTCACCGACGGCCTCGGCTGGGAGTGGATCTTCTTCGTCAACATCCCCGTCGGCGTCCTCGCCTTCGTCATGGCGTGGCGACTGGTGCCGGCGCTGCCGACGCATGCGCACAAGTTCGACTGGCTGGGCGTCGCGCTCTCCGGAGCCGCCATGTTCCTGCTCTGCTTCGGCATCCAGGAGGGCCACCAGGAGGACTGGGCCGGATGGATCATCGCGATGATCACCGGTGGCGCCGTCCTGCTCGCGGCCTTCATCCTGTGGCAGCGGTTCAACCGCGCCGAGCCGCTGGTCCCGCTGAGCCTGTTCAAGGACCGCAACTTCTCCGTGTCCAACGTCGCGATCGCCTGCATGGGCTCGATCGCGGCGGCCTTCGGCTTCCCGCTGATGCTCTACGCCCAGGCCGTCCGCGGCTACTCGCCGACCCAGGCGGCGCTGCTCATGCTGCCGATGGCCGTGATGTCGATCTTCCTGGCCCAGCCGGTCGGCAAGCTGACCGACCGCCTCCACCCCCGCATCGTCACCGGGTTTGGCTTCGCGGTCAGCCTCGTCGGCTTCCTGCTCCTGCTCTGGCGGCTCGAGCCCGACGTCGCGATCTGGGAGCTGGGTGTCGCGATGGCCGTGATCGGCATCGGCAACGCCTGCATCTGGGCGCCGACCGCCGCCACCGCCAACCGCAACCTGCCGATGAGCCTCGCCGGCGCCGGTGCGGGCGTCTACAACGCCACCCGCCAGGTCGGCTCCGTGCTCGGCGCCGCCGCGATCGCGGTGCTGATGGACAGCCGGCTCGCCCACTACCTCCCCGGCGCCGCGGCGCACGGCGACGCGGGTGCGGACAAGATCGCCGACCCGCATGCCGCCGCGCTGTTCAGCAGCGCGATGCAGGACGCGCTGTGGCTGCCCGCCGCGATGTACGCCGTCGGGCTGGTCGCCGTGCTGTTCTACGAGGCGCCGAAGCACGCGGGGTTCGGTGGGGCGCCGGCGGCGGCCGTGGCGGGAGATTCACCGGCCGGCCGGTGAAACTCCCGCGCCTGGACGACAGAACTCACGCTTGGACGACGAAACTTCGTCGTCCAAGCGTGAGTTTCTTCGTCCAGGCTCAGGGCGTCAGCAGCGCGCGCACCTTCTCCGGGCCGAGCGCCGCGAAGAGGGTGGGCAGCCGGGGACCGCGCTCGGCGGCGACGAGCAGCTCGTAGAGCAGCTTGAAGAAGGCCTTCTGGTCGGCCTTCACCTCGTCGGTCGGGGCGTCCTCGAGCGCGAGGCCCCGCGCCAGCTTCGGCACGCCGTAGATCAGCGTGGTCAGCTCGTCGGTGTCGGCGAACGAGTCGGGCAGCCGGTCGAGCAGCTGGCGCAGCCAGAGCTCCTCGTCCTCGTTCAGCCCGGCCAGGCGTGCGGCGTCCGCCGTCTCGCGGACCGTCGTACGGTCCTCCGGGTCGACATAGGACTCGATCCAGGTCGCCGCCTTGGTGAGCCGCGGCTCGAGGTCGGCCTCGCTCGCGCCGACCGTGCGCGCGGTGATCTCGCGGGACCCGGCGGTGACGTCGGCGACGGAGGACAGCATCCGGAACGGTACGACGACCGCCGGGGTCGGCAGCGTGCCGGCGCTCGACGTCGCCGAGGCGCGCTCCCACGCCAGCACGGCGGCGTCACGCTTCTCCGGGACGGCGGCCTTCTTCGTGAGGGCGTCCCACTCGTCGTACAGGCGCAGGACCTCCTGGCCGAAGTCGACGTTGAACGCCTGCTTCGGCTGACGGCGGACGTAGAGCCAGCGCAGGATCGGCGCCTCGAGGATCCGCAGCGCCTCGGCCGCCGTCGGTACGCCGCCCTTGGACGACGACATCTTCGGCATGCCGGCGACGCCGACGAACGAGTAGCCGACGAAGCTCGGGGCGGTGCCGCCGAAGATCGGGCCGACGATCTCCTTGCCGACCGTGTACGACGACCCGGGGGTCGCGTGGTCGACGCCGCCCGGCTCGAAGTGGACGCCCTCGAAGGTCCAGCGCATCGGCCAGTCGACCTTCCAGACCAGCTTGCCCTCGTCCTGCGTGGCCACGTTGGTGACGAAGGAGTCGCCGCAGACGTCGCAGGTGTAGGCGAGGTCGGTGGTCTCGTCGTCGTACGACGTCAGGGTGACGGTGTCGCGGCCGCACCCGCGGCAGTAGGGCTTGTAGGGGAACCGGGCGAGGTCCTCGCTGGCGCCGTGCCCGGTGTCCTCCTCGGCGGTCGACTCGCCCTCCTCGACCGGGTCGGCGGCCTTCTTGGTGCGGAACCGGGACATCACGGTCTCGATCTCGCCGCGCTTGCGGATCGCGGTGAGGATCTGCTCGCGGTAGGTGCCCGCGCGGTACATCTCGGTCTGGTTGACCTCGACCATGTCGCAGCCGAGGTCGGCGAGCGCGGCGCGCAGCGGCGCCTTGTAGCGCTCGGCCCAGCTCGCGAACTCGCCGGTCGGGTCGGGGACGGCCGACAGCGGCCGGCCGATGTGCTCGTTCCAGGCGGTGTCGACGCCGGCGGGCACCTTGCGGAACCGGTCGTAGTCGTCCCAGCTGTGCAGGTGGCGCACGTTGATGCCGCGACGGCGGATCTCCTCGGCGACGAAGTGCACGGTCAGGAACTCGCGCAGGTTGCCGAGGTGGATCGGCCCCGACGGGCTGATGCCGGACGCACAGGTGACCAGGTCGGGCAGCGTGCCGCCGTTGACCTGCTCGGCGTGCCGGAGCGCCAGGTCGGCCGTCCGGGTCACCCAGTCGCTGGGCTCCTGCTGGTTCTGCTGTCCTCGTGCCACGAGGCGCAAGCCTAGTGCGGCCTCAGGCAGGCACGAGCATCGTGTACGCCGCCGGGAGCACCCGCCACGTGCGCTCCCGGAACGGCCCGTCGATCTCGCCGTCGCTGTTGCAGTCGAACGGGGTGCCGGTGACCCGGACCGTGCTGCCGCGGACGATCCGTACGTCGGCGTGCTCGCCGTGCCGGCCGAACGGCAGCCGCAGCGCGTAGCCGAGCCGCGAGAGCGTGCCGACCGGGGTCGCGACGAGGACGTCGGCCTCCCCGTCGCCGGGGTCGGCGTCGGGAGTCAGCTCGGTCCCGCCGCCGACGGAGGCGCCGTTGCCGACGGCGACCATGAGCACCTTCTCGTCGAGGTCGGCGACCACCTCGCCGTCGACCTCGACGCGCACCCGCAGCGTGGGCGGGTTGAGCGCCGTCTGCACCGCGCCGATCGGGTAGCCGAGCCTGCCGAGGTTGACCTTGCCGACGCCGACCGAGCCCAGCCGCTCCTTCCAGCGCGCGCCCTTCGCGCCGGCCTCCGCGCCGGCGCCGAGGTGCACGCTGTTGACCGTGATCTCGTCCTGGTCGTCCACCACCAGGTCGATCCGTCGCTCCCGTCCCGAGGCGACCACCCCGGCCGCCTCGGCGGCATCCAGGGGCAGGCCGAGGGTGCGCGCGAAGTCGTTGCCCGTGCCCAGCGGGACCAGGCCGACCGTCGTACCGGAGAGGGCGCCGCGGCGGTGGAGGGCGGCGACCACGGCGTGGATGCTCCCGTCGCCGCCGGCCACGACCACGGTGCGGTCGCCGACGCCGCCGAGGACGTCGTCGAGCTCGTCGGGGGAGGAGGTCGCGGCGACCTCGACCGTGGCGTGCTCCCGGAGCACGGCGAGCGCTGCGTCGAGGGCCTCCTGGTCGGCCGTACCGGCGTCGGAGTTGGTGATCACGAGAAGCCCGCGGTCCGCTGTCACGTGATCACCCTATTGTTCCGCCCCATGGGGACCTCTCGCCGCTGGACCGCCCGTGAGCTGATCGCGCTCGTGCTCGACGCCGACTCCTACGAGTCGTGGGACGCGCCGATCGACCTCAGCGGCCACCCCGAGGAGTACCGCGCCGAGCTCGCCCGGGCCGCGGAGAAGGCCGGCACCGACGAGTCGGTGCTGACCGGGCGGGGCACGGTCCGCGGGCGTCCGGTCGCCTTCGTCGTCAACGAGTTCGGCTTCCTGGCCGGCTCGATCGGCATCGCCGCGGCCAACCGGATCGCCTCCGCCGTACGCCGCGCCACCGCGGAGGGCCTCCCGGTCCTGGCGAGCACGTCGTCCGGTGGCACCCGGATGCAGGAGGGCACCCGCGCGTTCGTGCAGATGGTCGAGATCTCCCGGGCGCTGATGGAGCACAAGGCCGCCGGCCTGCCCTATCTCGTCCACCTGCGCCACCCCACCACCGGCGGTGTCTACGCGTCGTGGGGCTCGCTCGGCCACGTGACCGTCGCCGAGCCCGGCGCCCTCGTCGGCTTCCTCGGTCCGAAGGTCTACGAGGCGCTCAACGGCGAGCCGTTCCCCGAGGGCGTGCAGCTGGCGGAGAACCTCGCCGCGAAGGGGGTCATCGACGCCGTCGTACCGGCCGAGGAGCTGCCCGCGCTCGTCGACCACGCCCTCGGCGTCCTCGTCGACCCGCCGTCGGCCGCAACGCTCGAGCGCCGCACTCCGGTCGCCGTCGGCACCACGCTCGGCCACCCGGTCTGGGACGACATCGAGGCGACCCGTGCCGATGGTCGGGTGGGCGTGCGCGACCTGCTCCGGTACGGCGCCAGCAGCACCCTGCGGCTCAAGGGCACCGACGAGGGCGAGCGCGACGACTCGGTCCTGGTCGCGCTCACCCGTCTCGACGGCCAGCCCTGCGTCCTGGTCGGGCAGGACCGCTCCCGGCAGAGCGCCGCGACGCCGATGGGGCCCGGCGCGCTGCGGGAGGCGCGACGGGCGATGGAGCTCGCCGAGGAGCTGCGGCTGCCGCTCGTCACCGTCGTCGACACCCCCGGCGCCGAGCTGTCGCAGGCCGCCGAGGAGGGCGCGATGGCGGGCGAGATCGCCCGCTGCATCGCCGGCCTGGTCACCCGGTCGGTACCGACGGTCTCGGTGATCCTCGGCCAGGGGTGTGGCGGGGGAGCGCTCGCGCTGCTGCCCGCCCGCACCGTTCTCGCGACCTCGCGGGGGTGGCTGTCCCCGCTGCCGCCGGAGGGCGCGAGCGTGATCGTCCACGGCGACCCGTCCCGTGCCGCGGAGATGGCCGCCCTGCAGAAGGTCGGCGCGCTCGACCTGCTGGCGAGCGGGGACGTCCACGGCGTCGTACCCGAGGAGGAGGGGGACACGCCGGAGACGCTGGCGCGGGCGGTGGTCGCAGAGGTGGCGGCGCGGCTCGGGGGAGTTTCACCGGCCGACCGGTGAAACTCCCGACCTTGGACGACAAAACTCACGCCTGGACGATGAAACTTCGTCGTCCAACCGTGAGTTTCACCGGCCGACCGGTGAAACTCCCGCCTCAGCCGACCACCATGTCCTCACCGCTCCAGAACGCCCGCATGCTGGTGATCTTCCCGTCGTCGTCGAACGTCATCACGTCGATCGGCGCCAGCGTGTACGTCGCATCGCCCGCCTTCGTGACCAGCTCGAACGCGAAGGCCGCCTCGTTGCCGGAGACCCGGGCGTGCAGCAGCTTCGAGGTCTGCTCCAGGCTGTCGAGAGCGGCGTAGAACTCGGCGATGGACTCGCGGGTGGTGCGCACCTCCGAGCCGACCGGGTCCTCGACGGTGGCGCCGTCGGCGTACAGCGCGACGACGTCGGCGGACGAGCCGGTGGCGACGAGGTCGACATAGCTCTGGATGGTCTCGAGGATGGTCTCGCGGCTGGCGCCCATGGCGTGCTCCTGCAGGTCGGGTCGGGGGTCGGGTCGGGGTCGGGTCGAAGGTAGAACGTGTTCTCGTTTCGCACGAATCTAGCCGTTCGATCGCGATTTGGTAACGTTGCGCCGCAAGAGAGCCCCGGTCCTTGCCGGGGCTTCTTGCTTGACCGACACCATCAACAACAAGTGGTGCGTTGAGCAGCCGTCCCGCCAGGAGGGACGGAGGGACTCCGTCCGTGGCGAGGAGCAACCAATGCCTGCAATCGTGATCGTCGGCGCCCAGTGGGGCGACGAGGGCAAGGGCAAGGCGACCGACCACCTGGGCAGCCAGGTCGACTACGTCGTGAAGTTCAACGGCGGCAACAACGCCGGGCACACGGTCGTCATCGGCGACCAGAAGTTCGCCCTCCACCTGCTGCCCAGCGGCATCCTGACCCCCGGCTGCACGCCGGTCATCGGCAACGGCGTCGTCGTCGACATCGACGTCCTGTTCCAGGAGATCGACGGCCTCGAGGCGCGCGGCGTCGACACCAGCAAGCTCAAGCTGTCCGCCAACGCGCACGTCATCGCCGACTACAACCGCACCATCGACAAGGTCACCGAGCGCTTCCTCGGCTCCCGCAGGATCGGTACGACGGGCCGCGGGATCGGCCCCACCTACGCCGACAAGATGAACCGGATCGGCATCCGCGTGCAGGACCTCTTCGACGAGAAGATCCTCGCCGCCAAGGTCGAGGGCGCCCTCGAGCTCAAGGGCCAGATCCTCACCAAGATCTACAACCGCCGCGCGCCGTCGGTGGAGCAGACCGTCGAGGAGCTGCTCGGCCACGCGGAGCGGCTGGCGCCGTACGTCTGCGACACGGGCCTGCTGCTCAGCCAGGCGCTCGACCGCGACGAGGTCGTCCTCATGGAGGCGGGCCAGGCGACCCTCCTCGACGTCGACCACGGCACCTACCCGTTCGTGACCTCGAGCAGCGCGATCTCGGCCGGTGCCTGCACCGGCACCGGCATCCCGCCGACCCGGATCGACCAGGTCATCGCGATCGCCAAGGCCTACACCACCCGCGTCGGCGAGGGCCCCTTCCCGACCGAGCTCCACGACGAGAACGGCGAGTTCCTCCGCAAGGCCGGCTGGGAGTACGGCACCACCACCGGACGCCCGCGTCGCTGCGGCTGGATGGACACCGTGATCACCCGGTACGCCGCCCGCGTCAACGGCGTCACCGACTTCGTCCTCACCAAGCTCGACACCCTGACCGGCCTGCCCGAGCTCCCCGTCTGCGTCGCGTACGACGTCGACGGGGTCCGCCACGACGAGATGCCGGTCAACCAGACCGACTTCCACCACGCGGTCCCGATCTACGAGAATCTCCCGGGCTGGACCGAGGACCTCTCCGGCTGCCGCAGCTTCGAGGAGCTGCCGAAGGCCGCGCAGGAGTACGTCGAGTTCGTCGAGGCGCGCTCCGGCGCGAGGATCTCGGTCGTCGGCGTCGGCCCCGAGCGGGAGCAGGCGGTCGTGCGGCACCCGCTGCGCTGACGCGGTCCGGAAAATCCATCGGATCCGAGGGGTATGTGACGCCCCGTAGTGGGCACAGGGCCTTGAGCGTGTGTGGGGCACGCAGGGACAGCGGCAGGAGGCCCGGGTGGCAGAGCGCGCGACGGTGGTGCTGGTCGACGACTCACCGGAGCTGCGGATGCTGGTCGGCGTGCGCCTGCAGGCCTCGGGCCTGTTCGACGTGGTCGGCGAGGGCGGCGACGGTGGCGAGGCGCTGATGCTCGCGCACGAGCACGAGCCCGACCTCATGCTGCTCGACACGTCGATGCCGGTGCTGGACGGCCTCGAGGCCCTTCCGCTCGTGCTCGCCGTGTCGCCCCGGACCAAGGTGGTCGTCTTCACCGGGTTCGAGGGCCGGGGCCTGGCAGAGCGCGCCCGCCACCTCGGTGCGGCCGACTTCATCGAGAAGTCGATCCCGATCGAGCAGCTCCCCGAGCGCCTGTGGCGGCACGTCGCGGACACGTTCGAGGCGGTCGCGGGCGGCGGTGCGGGCCGGGCTGCCGGCGTCGGCCGGGCCGGCGGCCTGCGCGTCGCCGGTGGCAGCGACGAGCGCGCCCTACGTGACCAGGCCGCCCTCGACGAGCACCTCGAGCGCTACCGCGAGGTCTTCCACCAGGCCGCCATCGGCATGGCGACGCTCACGCTCAACGGGACGATCGTGCGGGCCAACGACCAGCTCGCCGCGATGGTCGACCGGGAGCCGGACGACCTCGTCGGGCTCGACTACGGGGTGCTCACCCGGCAGCACGGCGACCACCTCGACGACGCGCTCCTCCGGATCGTCGAGCAGGGCGAGGACTTCGCGACCTTCGAGCACCCCCTCGTCCTCGACGACGGCGCGAGCACGCTCCGGGTGAGCCTGACGCCGATCCGCGACTCGGGTGGTGCGCCGCTCTACGTCTTCGCCCAGGTGCAGGACATCACCTCCGAGGTCGCGCTGCGGCAGAGCGAGGAGATGTTCCGGCTGCTGGTGACGACCGTGGCCGACTACGCGATCTACATGCTCGATCCCGGCGGCTGCGTCGCGAGCTGGAACGCCGGCGCGCAGCGCATCAAGGGCTACACCGAGAGCGAGATCGTCGGCCAGCACTACCGGGTGTTCTACCCGGAGGAGGACCGTCTCGACAGCCACCCCGAGCGCAACCTCGAGCTCGCCCTGCGCGACGGTTCGTACGCCGAGGAGGGCTGGCGCGTGCGCCGCGACGGCACCCGGTTCTGGGCGAGCGTGGTGATCACCGCCGTCTTCGACGACGACGGCCGGCACCGGGGCTTCGCCAAGGTCACCCGTGACCACACCGAGAAGCGCGGGCGCGAGGAGCAGCGGCGCCAGGCGATCGAGCAGCAGGCGAACCTGCTGGCGGTGACGGCGCACGAGCTGCGGACGCCGGCCGCCGTGGTCGAGGGTGCGGCGGCGCTGCTGCTCGGTGACCAGGTCGACGACCCCGCCCAGCGGGCCCAGCTCGTCGAGGCCATGGCGAGCAGCGCCCAGCGGATCCAGCGGCTCGCCGGCGACCTGCGCGCTGCGTCGGACACCCACGCCGACGCCCTGTCGCTGCAGCCGGAGCGGATGTCGCTGCGCGGAGCACTGCTGGCGGCGGCCGATCGCGCGCGGGCCGTGCACCCGCACGAGGGCGTCACCGTCGAGGTCGCGCAGGACGCGGAGCTGGTCGCGGATGCCGCGCGGGTGGGTCAGGCGCTCGACAACCTGCTCGACAACGCGGTCCGGCACGGCCGCGCCCCGGTGCACCTGACGGGCGAGCGGATCGAGTCCGGTGTCCGCGTGCTCGTCGAGGACAGCGGCCACGGCGTCGACCAGCGGCTGGAGCCCCGGCTCTTCGACCGGTACGCGCACGCCGGTCCCGCCGGTGGCGCAGGCATCGGCCTGCATCTCGTGCGCGAGATCGCCCGCAGCCACGGCGGCGACGTGACCTACCTGCCTCCCGGCGACGGACGGCGGCCGACCTTCGTGCTCGAGCTGCCGATCCAGCCCCTGCTGCCCCGGCTCTGAGGGCGATCAGCCGCCGCTCAGCATGGTCCAGTTGTCGGCGCACTGCGTGCTGCAGTCGACGGTGCTCCACAGCTGGGGGTCGCCGAACGCGGTGCCGTCCGAGAGCATCACCCACAGCTGCAGCGCGCGTTCCTCGTCCTTGGCCTCCTTGCCGTTCGGGCCGAGGGCCTCCACGAACTGCACGACGTCGGCCTTGCCGTCGCCGTTGACGTCGCTGATGCCGAGGCGCAGCGCGATGCCCTGGACGTTCTTGGCCGGATCCTTGAGCTCGGTCTCCGAGAGGTTGCGCCACCACTGGCGCTGGGGGATCTCGTCGCCGTCCAGCTCGTAGGTGTGGAGGCGGCCGCCGAGGTCGTAGGCGCCGCCGCCGAGCGGGATGATGCCGACCGCCACGATCTCGTCACGTCCGTCGCCGTCGACGTCGCCGATCATCCACGGTGCGATGCCCGGGTTGACCTTCGGGTCGGTGAACTCCCGTTCCTTCGCCAGCTGCTCGAACCCGTCGCGGGTCTCGTTGGCCGTGAGCATGTCGATGCGGCCGCGGACGGGCTCCTCGTCCTCCTCGGCATCGGTCCAGAGCAGGACCTCGTCGTCGCCGTCGCCGTCCATGTCGCCCGTCCACAGCCAGGTGCCGAAGCCGCTGGCCTCGGCGTGCGGCGAGCGGTACCACTGCGACGGCGGCTCGAACTCCTTGTCCCCGGCAAGTGACACGTGGACCCCCACCCCGCCCTCGGTGTCGCCGAGGAGGACCAGGTCGTCGAGGCCGTCGCCGTCGACGTCGCCCAGCACGGCGGAGGCGCGGCTGATCTCCCACGCCGGGTCGAGCGTCAGTCGGCTGGTCCAGGGGTCGCCCTCGGCAGGCTGCACCGTGGCGGTGAGCACGTCGTCCTCCTCGTCGACCCACACCACGTCCTCCCGGGCGTCGCCGTCGACGTCGCCCACCGTGGTGATGAAGCTCGGTGCGGCGGGGAGCGCCCGGACGGGCGTGCCGAACTGCTTGCCGTTCGACGGGACGGTGTAGACCGCGGACGGGGGCTCCAGCCCGTCGCGTGCCTGGGTGAGGACGACATCGCCGTAGCCGTCGCCGTTGCGGTCGCCGAAGGTCCCCGCGGGCTTTTCCTTGGCGGCCTCGTCGCCGTCCGCCCCGTCGTCGTCCCCGCGCAGCAGCGCCCAGGCGATGCCGCCGATGACGAGTGCGAGCACCACGACGCCGACCCCGATCAACAGGCCGGCGCGCCGCCTGTGGGGGCTGCGCGGCTGGGACGGCGCCGTGGGGGCCGCGCCGCCGCTGCCCGCGGGGCTCGGCGGCGGGGGCGGCGGCGGAGGCGCGGCGGGCCCGGTCGGCCGTACGGCGGTGACCGCGCCCGGCGCGGAGACCGGCGCCTCGATGGTCTCGTCGGTGGCCAGCGCCGCGAGGCGCTCGAGATCGGCGCGGAGGACCGCCGCGTCGTCGTACCGCTCGGCGGGGTCCTTGGCGAGGGCCTTGGCGACCACGGCGTTGAGGCCGTCGACGAGCTGGCCGGAGCCGGGCAGCTGCGGGATCGGCGCCGTCTGGTGCGCGAGCGCGACCTGGACGTCGGTGCCCTGGTAGGGCTCGTGCCCCGTGAGGCAGGTCCAGAGCAGGCAGCCGAGGGCGTAGAGGTCGCTGGCCGGTGACGCGGGAAGGCCGGCGGTGCGCTCGGGGGAGAGGTAGGACCAGGTGCCGGCGACCATGCCGGTCGCGGTCGGCGCGGGGCCGTCGATGCCGTCGGAGCGCGCGATGCCGAAGTCGCAGAGGTAGGCGTGCACGTCGTCGGTCCCGGCGCCGCGGAGCAGCACGTTGCCGGGCTTCACGTCGCGGTGGATGACGCCGACCCGGTGGGCGTCGCCGAGCCCGCGCGCGAGCTGGGCGCACAGCAGCAGCGCCTGGCGGGCCGGCATCGGGCCCTGGTCCTTCAGCAGCGTGCCGAGGTCGGCGCCGTCGACGTACTGGGTGACGATGTACGGCGTCCCGTCGACCTCGTCGTGGTCGTGGATCGCGATCACGTACGGCGAGTCGAGGCGCGCCAGCGCGGCCGCCTCCGCCTGGAAGCGCGCCCGGAACTCCGGCGACTGCGCGAGCACCCCGGTGATCACCTTCAGGGCGACGGTGCGGCCCAGTCGGGGGTCGGTCGCCGCGAAGACGATGCCCATCCCGCCCTGGCCGAGCACCCGGTCGAGCCGGTACCGGCCGAACTCCTCGCCGACATTCGGCACGCGCATGGAAACCCCCGAGATTGGTGACTGTGGTGGAACGGTGTGGCGCAAGTCTGCCCGAACCCGGCGCCGCGCAACCCGGCAGCCGGGTCAGGCGTCGAGGCCTGCGACCTTCCGGGCCGTCGCGCGGAAGTCCGTCGCCACGTCCTGGCCGTCGAGGTAGCCGCCCACGAGCATCGCGTCGCGCAGCAGCACCAGGGACGCGGCGGTGGCGGCGGGATCGGGCGAGCCGGCTGCCGTCGCCAGCTCGGTCAGGGTGCCGCGGAACCACTCCCGGTGCGTGCGTACGACGGCCCGCACCGGCCCCTCGGCGTCGGGGTACTCGGCGCTGGCGTTGATGAACGGGCAGCCTCGCGTGTGCAGCCGGGTGGCATCCTGCGCGACCCCGTCGATGACGAGGGCGAGCAGCTCGGCCGGCGCGGCGTCGCGGGCCGCGGCCTCCTCGGCCGCGGCGGCGAACAGCCCGCGGATCACCGCGTCCTCGTGCTCGAGGTAGGCGACGACGAGCGCCTCCTTGCCCGGGAAGTGGCGGTACATCGTGGCCCGGGTGACCCCGGCCTCGGCGAGCACCCGGTCGACCCCGACGCCGTGGATGCCCTCCTCGTAGAAGAGCCGGGTCGCCGTACGCAACAGGCGCTCGCGGGGCTCGGAGACCTTGGTGGTCGGGGGCGCAGCGTCGGGCACGGGACCGATCCTACGAATTCCCCTCTTGACGGAATGCATCGCGATCCTCCACAGTTGGACAAGAAAAAGAACGAACGTTCTTTCTACATCCTACAGGAGGAAGCCATGAACACCACCGCCAGCACCGTCACCCCCCGCGAGGCCGCCGAGGTCGCCGCCGCCAACGCCTCCGGCCGCCAGCCCGTCGTCTTCGTCCACGGCCTCTGGCTGCTGCACAGCAGCTGGGACGCCTGGAAGGCCTACGTCGAGGACCGCGGGTACGCCGCCGTCGCCGTCGACTGGCCCGGCGACGAGGCGGACGTCGCCGCCGCCCTCGCCAACGAGGGCTCGCTCGCCGGAACCTCGGTGCGCGACGTCGCCGACCACGTCCAGGAGGTCATCGAGGGCCTCGACCGGAAGCCGATCGTGATCGGGCACTCGTTCGGCGGACTGCTCGTCCAGATCATCGCCGGCCGGGGGATCGCCGCCGGCACCGTGACCATCGACCCGGCCCCGAGCCAGGGCGTCCTGCCGCTGCCCTTCTCCTCGCTCAAGGCGGCCTTCCCGGTCCTGGGCAACCCCCTGAACTACGGCCGCACGGTCACCCTGACCTTCGACGAGTTCCGCTACGGCTTCGCCAACGCCGTCTCCGAGGAGGAGGCTCGCGCCCTCTACGACGGCTTCCACACCCCGGCCCCCGGGCGGCCGCTCTTCCAGGCCGCGACCGCCAACTTCAACCCCGCGGCGAAGACCAAGGCGGCGAAGAAGAACGCCGACCGCGGCCCGCTCCTGGTGGTGACCGGCGAGAAGGACCACATCGTCCCCTTCGCGATGGCCAACGCGGCGTTCAAGAAGCAGCGCAAGAACCAGCACCACGTGACCGAGATCGTGGAGATCCCCGGCGTCGGCCACTCGCTGGTGATCGACAGCCACTGGCAGGAGGTCGCCGACGCCGCGCTGGACTTCCTGTCCCGCAACGGACTCGGCGCCTGACGCCCGGCCGCTCCCGAATAGGATCGACCCCCGTGAAGACCCTCGTGATCGGCACCGGTGGCCGCGAGCACGCGCTCGCCCTCGCTCTCTCCCGCGACCCCGCGGTGAGCGAGGTGCACGCGGCGCCGGGCAACCCGGGCATCGGTGCCTTCGCGACGCTGCACGAGGTCGACCCGATGGACGGCGACGCCGTGGCCGCGCTGGCGACCGAGGTCGGCGCCGACCTGGTGGTCGTGGGCCCCGAGGCGCCGCTCGTGGCCGGTGTCGCGGACGCCGTCCGGGCCGCCGGCATCGCGGTCTTCGGGCCGTCGGCCGCCGCTGCGCAGCTGGAGGGCTCCAAGGCCTTCTCCAAGGAGGTCATGGCCGCTGCGGGCGTGCCGACCGCCGGCTCGCGCACCTGCCGGACCCCCGAGGAGGTCGCCGCCGCGCTCGACGAGTTCGGGGCGCCGTACGTCGTGAAGGACGACGCACTCGCCGCGGGCAAGGGCGTCGTGGTGACCCGCGACCGGGCCGAGGCGGAGGAGCACGCCGCGGCCTGCGGCACCGTGGTGATCGAGGAGTTCCTCGACGGGCCGGAGGTCTCGCTGTTCGCGGTCTGCGACGGCACGACGGCGTACCCGCTGCAGCCCGCCCAGGACTTCAAGCGGATCTTCGACGGCGGTCGCGGTCCCAACACCGGGGGCATGGGCTCCTACTCGCCGCTGGCCTGGGCGCCCGCGGACCTCGCGTCCGTGGTCATGGAGCAGGTCGTCCAGCCGACCCTCGACGAGATGGGCCGCCGCGGAGCGCCCTTCGTCGGCTGCCTCTATGTCGGCCTCGCGCTGACGAAGAGCGGCCCACGGGTGATCGAGTTCAACTGCCGCTTCGGCGACCCGGACATCCAGCCGGTGCTGGCCGTCCTCGAGTCGCCCCTCGGGGAGTTGCTGTCCGCCGCCGCGCGGGGCCGCCTCGCCGACGTACCCGCGCCGACCTTCCGCGACGGCGCCTCGGTGACCGTCGTCCTCGCCTCTGCCGGCTACCCCGAGTCGTCCTCGAAGGGCGACGTCATCACCGGCGTCGGCGCGGCCAACGGTGTCTCCGACGTCGACGTGATCCACGCCGGCACCTCCCTCGCCGAAGGTCCCGACGGCCCCCGGCTCGTCACGGCCGGTGGCCGCGTGCTCGCCGTGCGCGCGGTCGGGTACGACGTCGCCGACGCCCGCGCCCGCGCCTACGCCGCCGCCGACCTGATCAGCTTCGACGGCCTGCAACGCCGCTCCGACATCGCCGCCGAGCCGCTCGGCGTCGTCGAGGGCGCCTCGCTCACCGAGGACTGAGCGGTGGCCACGATCCGGGTCGCCACGGACGGTGACCTCGATGCTGTCGCGGCCATCTACGCCCGCGAGGTCCGTGAGGGCACCGCGACCTTCGACCTCACCCCGCCGCCGCGCGGCAAGTGGGAGGGGCTGCTCGCCTCGTCGCACCCCGGTGACCACTTCCTGGTGGCGGCGGACGACGACGGCACGGTCCTCGGCTTCGCCTACTCCTCGGAGTTCCGCCCGAAGGGCGCCTACGACGGCACCCGCGAGGTCACCATCTACCTCGACCCCGCCGCCTCGGGCCGTGGCCTCGGCCGGACCCTGTACGACGACCTGCTGGCCCGGATGGCGGCCGGCGGCGTCCGCACGGCGCTGGCCTGCATCTCCCTGCCCAACGACGCCAGCGAGGGGCTCCACCGCGCGTGCGGGTTCGAGCGCCAGGGCGTGCTCCGCGAGGTCGGCCGGAAGTTCGACCGGTGGATCGACGTCGTGTGGTGGCAGCGGATCCTGGCTGACTGACGCGCCGCGCGGGCTGGCAGAGTGGCGCCATGGCTGAGTCCGCCGAACAGGTCCACGCCCGGGTGATGGCCGCCGCCGACGCGGACGGCCGCATGCCGCTGCCGTCCGTCGCGGAGTGGGACATCTTCCCGTGGGAGGTCGTCGACGGCGCGCTGGCCGCCAAGCCGCTGGCCGCGCCGGCCCCGGAGAAGCCGCGCATGGGGGAGGACGGTGTCGACTGCACCATCTGCACGCCCGAGCCGGCCGGGCTGATCTGGACCAACGACCGGTGGCGGCTCAAGCACCTCGCCGAGCGCAGCGGGCTGCCGCTCGTCGTGATGCTCGAGCCGTGGGAGCACCTCGACTTCGACGACCTCGACGACGCGATGGCGGCCGAGTACGGCCGGCTCGCCGTCCGGATCGCCCGCATCGTCGAAGGTCTCCCCAACATCGGCCGCTGCCACGTGATGCGGGTCGGCGACGGTGCGGAGCACCTGCACGTCTGGTTCATGGCGCGCACCGCCGGCCTGCCCTCGGTGCTCGGCTCGTTCGCCGTCGACTGGGACGACATCCTCCCGGCCGGCCCCGAGGAGCCGTGGCGCGAGGACCTCGTCGCGCTCGCCACCGCCCTGGCGTCGTACGACGGAAGGGCGGTGGGCCTCGATGACTGAGCCCGCCGGCGCTCCGGTCGGCGTCACCACCGCGCGGCTGGCGCTGGTCCTGTGGGACGCCGCCACCGTCACGGCCCTGCGCGCGGGCGAGCGGCAGCCCGACTGGCACCCGGACTTCCCGCGCGAGGACGACCTCGGCGCCGCGTCGCTCTGGCGCGACGGCGACCCGTGGGGCCCGCGCTCGATCGTGTCGTTGAAGCAGCGGCTCGTCATCGGCTCGATCGGCTTCTTCGGGCCGCCGGAGCCGGCCGACGACGGGGTGCCCGAGGTGGAGGTCGGCTACGGCCTGGTGGCGCCCGCACGCGGCTACGGCCTGGCGACCGAGGCGCTCGGTGCCCTGCTGGAGCGGGCCGACGCCGCCGGCGTACGGGTGCGGGCCTCGATCGCCCCCGACAACGCCGCCAGCCTCCGGGTCGCGGCGAAGGCCGGGTTCACCGGCGTGCGCGGGGCCAACGAGGACGGCGAGATGGTGCTCGTCCGGCCGTTGCGCTGAGTCCGGGCCGCCGCCGCTCGTTCCTCGTGGCGCCGCGGGCATGGGAGAATGGCGCACCGTGACCGTCCCGAACGTCCTCGCCACCCGCTACGCCGCCGCCGACCTCGCCGAGATCTGGTCGCCCGAGCACAAGATCGTCCTCGAGCGGCAGCTCTGGATCGCCGTGCTGAAGGCGCAGAAGGACCTCGGCATCGAGGTCCCGGACGGCGTGATCGAGGCCTACGAGAAGGTCGCCGCGCAGGGCGAGGAGGGTGTCGACCTCGCCAGCATCGCCGCCCGCGAGCGGGTCACCCGCCACGACGTGAAGGCGCGGATCGAGGAGTTCGCGGCCCTCGCCGGCCACGAGCACATCCACAAGGGGATGACCTCGCGCGACCTCACCGAGAACGTCGAGCAGCTGCAGGTCAAGCAGTCGCTGGCGCTGCTGCGCGACCGCGCGATCGCGACGCTCGCCCGGCTCGGCCGCCTCGCCGGTGAGTACGAGACCCTCGTCATGGCCGGCCGGTCGCACAACGTGGCGGCCCAGGCGACCACCCTCGGCAAGCGCTTCGCCACCGTCGCCGACGAGCTGATGATCGCGATCGAGCGGGTCGACGACCTGCTCGGGCGCTACCCGCTGCGCGGCATCAAGGGCCCGATGGGCACCGCGCAGGACATGCTCGACCTGCTCGGTGGTGACGCCGCCAAGCTGGACGACCTCGAGCAGCGCGTGGCGCGCCACCTCGGCTTCGACCGGGTGCTCACCAGCGTGGGCCAGGTCTACCCGCGCTCCCTCGACTTCGACGTGCTGTCCGCGCTGGTCCAGCTGACCGCCGCCCCGTCCAACCTCGCCACCACGATCCGGCTGATGGCCGGCAACGAGATCGTCACCGAGGGCTTCAAGGAGGGTCAGGTCGGCTCCTCCGCGATGCCGCACAAGATGAACACCCGCTCCTGCGAGCGGGTCAACGGCCTCGCCGTCGTCACCCGCGGCTACCTCTCCATGGTCGGCGAGCTCGCCGGCGACCAGTGGAACGAGGGCGACGTCTCCTGCTCGGTCGTACGACGGGTGGCGCTGCCCGACGCGTTCTTCGCCGTCGACGGCCTGTTCCAGACCTTCCTCACCGTGCTCGACGAGTTCGGCGCCTTCCCCGCGGTCATCCAGCGCGAGCTCGAGCGCTACCTGCCCTATCTCGCGACCACGAAGGTGCTGATGGCGGCCGTCCGCAACGGCGTCGGCCGCGAGGTCGCCCACGAGGCGATCAAGGAGGCGGCCGTCGGCACCGCGCTGGCCGTGCGCCAGGGCCAGGCCGAGAACGACGTGTTCGACAAGCTCGCCGCCGACGAGCGCCTGGGGCTCACCGCCGAGCAGCTGCAGTCGCTGGTCGCCGAGCCGATCACCTTCACCGGCGCGGCCGTCGCCCAGACGCAGGCGGTGGTCCGCAAGGTCGCCGCGATCGTCGAGGCCAACCCCGCGGCGGCGGCGTACAACCCGGGCGCGATCCTCTGAGCCGGATCCAGGTCGCCTTCCCGGTCCCGGCGGACCGGGCGTTCGCCTACCTCGCCGACCCGCGCAACCGCCCTGCGTGGCAGTCGTCGCTGCGCGCGGTCGCGGACGTCGTACCCGTGGACGGCGACGCGACGGCCGCAGGCACGACCTGGACCGACGTCACCGTGGTGCCGGGCGTCCGGCCGCGGATGCGCACGACCCTCGCGGAGCCGGGCGTGCGGTGGGTGGAGGAGGGGCGGTGCGGCCCGTTCCGTGCCGAGCTGGCGCTCTTCTTCTCGCCGGCCGAGGACGGGTCCGCGGTCGTCGCCGAGTTCAGCGTGCGGGGCATCGGCGTCGGGCGACTGGTCACCCTCGCCAGCAGGGCCGCGGTCGCCGCGGACCTGCGCCGGGCGGCGCAGTTGGCCGGCGGGGCCTGAGCGCGGACGGCCGGATCAGGCCGGCTTCACGTCCAGCACGACCTCGAACTCCAGCAGGTCGGCGCCGGTCGCGACCGGCTTGCGCGGCGCCTCGCCGGGCTTCTCGGCGTGCGCGGCCTGGCCCTGGCCGTCGCGCCACGCGGCGAAGGACTCCTCGTCGGCCCAGTGGGTGACGACGAAGTAGCGGTCCTCGCCGGCCGTCGGCCGCAGCAGCTGGAAGCCGAGGAAACCGGCCGATCCCTCGACGGCGCCGGCTCGGGCGGCGAACCGCTCCTCGAGCTGGGCGCCGGCGCCCTCGGGCACGTGGATGGCGTTGATCTTGACGACCGACATGGTGGTGGCCTCCTCAGGCGCGGGCGTCGCCGCCCCAGTTGGCGAGCTTCACGGCGACGTCGTGGAGCTGGTCGACCGAGACGCCGGCGACCTCGAAGGTGAGCTGGACGTGGGCCCCGGGCACGCGGCCGAGGGTGACCCGGCCGGCCTCGGGGAGGTGCTCGATGATCCGGATCAAGCGGTTGCCGATGCGGCCCAGCTGCGACGCGTGCTCGTCGGACAGCTGGCCCAGGCCCTCGTCCTCACGGTGGTGGAGGGTCAGGCCGAGCAGGTCGCCGGCGTCGTGCCGGGCGAGGATCCAGACCTCGTCCTCCCAGACCACCGGTCCGTGGGCGAGCGTGCTGTCGGGGGTCTGCGCGGACTCCGTCATGGCGACACTGTGCCATTCGCCCTTCGGGGCCCGTGCATCGACCCCCAATGTCGAGTCGTTCGGTCGAGTATCATGGGCGCATGAGCCTGGCTGCCCTCACCGTGCCCACGTACGACGACGCGCGGGTCGTCGTACCCGCCCCGGCGCCGGGCGCCGGCAACTGGGCCGGTGCGGCCAGCGCGGTGCTGGTCGACGGCACCTTCTGGCTCACCTACCGGGTCCGCCGACCGCTCGACGAGGGCCGCGGGGTCAGCGTTGTCGTCGCGCGCTCGGACGACGGGGAGCGGTTCACGCCGGTCGCGGAGGTCCACCGCGACGCGTTCGGCTGCGAGTCCTTCGAGCGACCCGTCCTGGTGCCGGTCCCCGGCGTCGGCTGGCGGCTCTACCTGTCCTGCGCGACGCCCGGCTCCAAGCACTGGTGGGTCGACAGCCTCACCGCCGCGACCCCCGAGGAGCTGCCCGGTGGGGAGCGGGTCCTGGTGCTCCCGGGCGACGACACCGTCGCCGTCAAGGACCCCGTGGTCACCCACGGCGCCGACGGCTGGGAGATGCTCCTGTGCTGTCACCCGCTCACCGACACCGGCCACGAGGACCGGATGACCAGCCGCCTGCTGCGCAGCCCCGACGGCCTCTCCTGGACCGACCACGGTGAGGTGCTCGCCGGCCGGCCGGGGGAGTGGGACGCCCGCGGCGCCCGCGCCACCGCTGTCCTGCCCGACGTCGACGGACGCCCCCGCACGATCCTGTACGACGGCCGGCCGGACGCCGCCTCGAACTGGTTCGAGACCACGGGCGTGGCCACCTGGGACGGCGCCCGCTACGTCGCCGTGGACGGCCCGCCGATCTCGTCGCCGCACAGTGACGGCGCCTGGCGCTACGCCTCCGCCGTACCGCTCCCGGACGGGCGGGTGCGCTTCTACGTCGAGGCTGCCCGGCCGGACGGTGCCCACGACCTCGTCACCGTCGTGCGCTGACCCAGCCTGCCGACTTGGCCGTTCGGTCGGTCGACTTGGCCGTTCGGTCGGTCGAGTTGGCCGTTCGGTCGATCGAGTTGGCCGTTCGGTCGATCGAGTTGGCCGTTCGGTCGATCGAGTTGGCCGTTCGGTCCGTAGAAACCGCCAACTCGGCGGACGAAACCGCCAACTCGGCGCGCGAAACCGCCAACTCGGCGGACGAAATCGCCAACTCGGCGGGCCAAACGGCCAACTCGGCGGGCCAAACGGCCAACTCGGCGGGCCAAACGGCCAACTCGGCGCGGGGGTGGGTCAGCGGGCGGCGGCGCGCTGGGCGAAGGAGCCCCGGTCGCGGGTCGAGAGCCAGTCGGAGAAGTCCTCGCCGGTCAGGTCCGAGAGCAGCTCGATGTCGCGGGCGAAGGCGGGCAGCAGGCGCTCGCGTTGGGCCGGCGTCAGTGACGGGCGGTGCGCGTCGGCGGTCTGCAGGCGCGCCACGACCGGCACGCTGAGCCGCCGCCACACCTCCGGCGGCGCGAACTGCCCGGCCCACGCGCCGGCCCGGACCGCCGGCCCGAAGACGCGAGGGCGCCAGCCGGGGGCGACATAGGGCCGGGAGTTGTCGCGCGGGATGCCGGTGACCTGCCCCTCGCGGATGCCGAGGAAGCGGCAGGTGCGGTCCACGGTCTCGACCGGGTGGTCGACGATGTCGCGGTAGCGGACGATCAGCACCCGCGCGGGGTCGACGAGCTTGAAGAGGTCGCGCAGCTGCTCGCCGTACAGGCCCAGGTCGCGGTAGCGCCAGAAGGGCGCGAAGCCGGCGGCGATCCGCTCGTCCTGCCGGGCGAACGCGGTCTCGAAGTCCGCCTCCGGCTCGAGGCCGTCGGACCAGAGGTGCATCCAGTTGCTGTAGGCCCGGTCGATCGGGTCCCGTACGACGGCCACGAGCCTGACGTCCGGGAGGGCATCCGCAATCCGCCGCTGGGCGCCGCGGTGCCAGAGGTAGAAGGGAGTCGACTCGCCCCGGACGCTGCCCGGTGGCGCCGGGCGGAAGAGGTCGGCGTAGGCCTCCTCGTGCCAGACCCACTCCTGCTGCGAGTGGCGGTCGCCGGGCCCGCCCCAGTGCGGGGGCGGCGCGCCCTCGCAGAGCCAGAACTTCGGTTCCTTGGGCGTCGTCACGAAGACGTCGGGGTGGGCGGCGAGGGCGAGGTGGAGCGCGCTCGTGCCGGCCTTGGGCGCGCCGACGAGGAGGAAGTCGGGGCGGGGTTGCCGGGTCATCTGCGCCTCCACGGGGCTAAGTGATGTAACCAAGTCTAGATACACATGAAGAGGGGGTGCAACGATCGTCCTCGATCCGGACATGGGAGGGGCATGAGGGAGACCGCCGCCCGCGAGGACGACTTCCGACGGCTCTATGCCGCGCACTTCGACGCCGTGCTCGGCTTCACGCTGCGTCGTACCGACCGTCCCGAGGACGCCGCCGACGCGACGGCGGACACCTTCCTCGTGGCCTGGCGCCGCCTCGCCCACGTGCCGGCCGGGGACGCCGCCCGGCCGTGGCTCTACGGCGTCGCCCGGCGCACGCTCGCCAACCAGCGTCGCGGCGACACCCGCCGCGCCGCGCTCGGCCAGCGGCTGCGGGTCCAGGTCGCGCAGGCGATGGCCGACCTCGCCGACGAGGTCGTGCACCGGGCGGACGTGACGGCCGCGATGGCGCGGCTCAGCGCCCGCGACGAGGAGGTGCTGCAGCTGCACCTGTGGGAGGGGCTCGAGCCGCGCGAGATCGGCGAGGTCCTCGGGCTGCCCGGCACCGTCGTACGCCCCCGACTGTCCCGAGCGAAGGCGCGCCTGCGCGACCTGCTCGGCAACGATCCGGCGCCGGCCGGACATCTCCCCAGCGACACCGCCCCGATCGGCCCGAAGGAGGGGATCCGATGAACCGCCCGATCACCGATGCCGGCGTCGCCGGCCTGTCCCTCGACGAGGGCCGCGCCGAGCTGCTGGAGGAGATCATGAGCCTGTCCACCGAGACCGCCCCCGAGGTGGAGCCCACCGCGCGCCGCCGCTGGCTGCTGCCGGCCGCCGGTGCCGTGGCCGCCGCCGTCGTGATCGCCGGCGCCATCGGTCTGCCGCGCCTGCTCGCGGACGGCCCCGACCTGGTCACCGAGCCCCCGTTCGCCGCCCCCGGCAAGGGGACCCTGGCGGTGCTCGACCAGCCCGGCTGGGAGCTGGAGTCGGCCACGGTGCAGCCCGGCTACGGCTCGCTGGACTACGAGAAGGGCGACGAGCAGGTGGAGATCCGCTGGAAGGAGGCGGACCTGCACCAGCAGTACGTCGCCGACCGCGAGCGGATCGCCGACCCGAAGGTCGACCCCGGTGAGCAGGTCACGCTGCTGGGCCTGCCCGCCCTGCTGTGGGCCTACGACGCCACCGACCACACCGTCATCCGCCGGCCCGACGGCGACGTCTTCCTCGAGGTCCGCGGCTCGGGCATGGACCGGGCCTCGTTCGACGCCCTGCTCACGCGGCTGACCGCGATCGCCGCCGCCGACCTGGACGACCACCTGCCGGCCAGGTTCGTCACCGGCGCGGAGCGCGACGACGCGATCGGACAGGCGCTGGCGGGAGTTCCCCTCCCGCCCGGCCTGGCCGCCGGCGACATCGAGTCCACCGAGGCCGACCCGTACCACCTGGGCGCCGACGTCGCCGGTGCGGTGGTGTGCGGCTGGATCGAGACCTTCATCGAGGCCAGGGACCGCGGTGACGCGGCCGGGGTGGAGCGCGCCCAGGACGCGCTCGGCACGAGCCGGCAGTGGCCGGTCCTGCGGGCGATGAACGCCGAGGGCGACTACCCCGAGGTGGTCTGGGAGATGTCCGTCGAGGTGGGCCGGGGCCGGGTGCCGGCGGAGTACCAGCAGGGGCTCGGCTGTGACTGAGGCGGCGGACGGTCAATAGGCTGTCACCCGTGACGCTCGCGAACATCCCGCCCGCCCCGGAGCTCCCCGGCCACCGCCACCTGCACTCCGGCAAGGTGCGCGACCTCTACGAGGTCACCGAGGGCCCGCACACCGGCAAGCTGCTGATGGTCGCGAGCGACCGGCTCTCGATCTTCGACTTCGTGCTCGAGACGACGATCCCCGACAAGGGCGAGATCCTCACCCGGATGTCGCTGTGGTGGTTCGAGCAGCTCGCCTCGCTCGTCCCCAACCACGTCGTCTCCACCGACGTCCCGGAGGCCGTCCGCGGTCGCGCGGTCGTCTGCGAGCGGCTGGACATGTTCCCGGTCGAGTGCGTCGCCCGCGGCTACCTCACCGGCTCCGGCCTGCTCGACTACCGCGCGTCGGGCGAGGTCTGCGGCATCGCGCTCCCGGCCGGCCTCGAGGACGGCAGCCGCCTCCCCGAGCCGATCTTCACGCCGGCCACGAAGGCCGACCTCGGCGACCACGACGAGAACGTGTCGTACGACGCCGTGGTCGCCACCGTCGGCGCCGACGCCGCCGCCGCGCTGCGTGACCTGACGCTGCAGGTCTACGGCCGCGCCGAGGGGATCGCCCGCGAGCAGGGGATCATCCTCGCCGACACCAAGTTCGAGTTCGGCGTCACCGGCGCCGGCGGTCCGATCGTGCTCGCCGACGAGGTGCTCACCCCGGACTCCTCGCGCTACTGGCCCGCCGACGACTGGCAGCCGGGTCGCGCGCAGCCGTCGTACGACAAGCAGATCGTGCGCAACTGGGCGCTGTCCGCCGAGAGCGGCTGGGACAAGGCGTCGGGCGAGGCCCCGCCGCCGCTGCCGCCCGAGGTCGTCGAGCGGACCCGCTCGCGCTACATCGAGGCCTACGAGCGGCTCACCGGCACCACCTTCTGAGCGCGGCCCGGGTTGGTCCCGGGCACATCGCCCGTCGGCACGGTCTGGTCCCGCGCACAGTGACCGCGGTCACGGGCGGCACGTAGGTTGTGCGCCATGACGAACCTCGCCGGATTCCTCGAGAACAGTGCCCAGAACTACCCCGACCGCACCGCCATCGTCTTCGGTGACACCCGCCTGTCCTACCCGCAGGTCAACGGTGCCGCCAACCAGGTGGCCAACCTGCTGGTCTCGCGGGGCATCCAGCCGGGCGACAAGGTCGCCATCAGCTGCCCGAACCTGCCGTACTTCACGATCATCTACTACGGCATCCTCAAGGCCGGCGCGACCGTCGTACCGCTGAACGTGCTGCTCAAGGGCCGCGAGGTCGCCTACCACCTGGGCGACTCCGACGCGAAGGCGTACTTCGCCTTCCAGGGCACCCCGGACCTGCCGATCGGCGCCGAGGCCCACGCCGGCTTCGAGCAGGCCGACGGCTGTGAGCACTTCTTCGTCGTCACCGCCGACCCCGCCGCGCCGTCGCCGATCGAGGGCACGGAGACCTTCGGCCAGGCGCTCGCCGGCCAGGCGCCGACCTTCGACACCGTCGACGTGGACGACGACGACACGGCCGTCATCCTCTACACCTCGGGCACCACCGGCCAGCCCAAGGGCGCCGAGCTGCGGCACCGCAACATGCGCGACAACGCGCTCGCCGGCACCGACCTCTTCGGCGCGGACCCCGAGCGGCCCGACACCTTCCTGTGCGTGCTCCCGCTCTTCCACTCCTTCGGCCAGACCGTCATCCAGAACGGCGGCTTCGCGTTCGGCGGGACCGTCGTGATGCTGCCGCGCTTCGAGGCCGCGCCGGCCATCGCGCTGATGCTCAAGGAGTCGGTGACCTTCTTCGCCGGCGTCCCGACGATGTACTGGGGCCTGCTCAACGCGCTCGACGACACGGTCGACGTGAAGACCCTCGCCGCCAACCTCCGCGTCGCGGTCGCGGGTGGTGCCGCACTCCCCGTCGAGGTCCACCACCAGTTCGAGGAGCGCTTCGGCGTGACCATCCTCGAGGGCTACGGCCTCTCGGAGACCTCGCCGGTCGCCAGCTTCTCGCGCCTGGGCCAGGACATCCGGGTCGGCTCCATCGGTACGCCGATCCCCGGCGTCGAGATGAAGCTGATCGACCCCGACAGCTGGGAGGAGGTCAAGGACCCCGACGGCATCGGCGAGATCGCGATCAAGGGCCACAACATCATGAAGGGCTACTACAAGCGGCCCGACGCCACCGCCGAGGCGATCAACGACGAGGGCTGGTTCCGCTCCGGCGACCTCGGCCGCAAGGACGCCGACGGCTGGTACTACATCGTCGACCGCTCCAAGGACATGATCATCCGCGGCGGCTTCAACGTGTACCCGCGCGAGATCGAGGAGGTCCTGCTGACCCACCCGGCGATCTCCCTCGCGGCCGTCATCGGCGTCCCGCACGAGAGCCACGGCGAGGAGATCAAGGCGCACGTCATCCTCAAGCCGGGTGCCTCCGCCACCCCCGAGGAGATCGTGGCCTGGGGCAAGGAGCAGATGGCCGCGTACAAGTACCCGCGCATCGTGGAGATCGTCGAGGCCCTGCCGATGACCGCCACCGGCAAGATCCTCAAGCGCGAGCTGAGCTAGCTCAATCGCGCGAGCGTGTCGCCGGTCGAGGCGCACCGCACGGGCGCTCGCTGCGCTCGGCCCGCGGGCGCGCCCCGACGTGGCTCCGCCCCGGGCGCCACGCTGCCGCGCCGCGGTTGCCCTCCGTAGGTCCTACCTCGGTCTGGCGGCAGGCCGACAGCGACGGGTGGGCGGACGCCGCCTTCTCAGCTGAACGGGTTCGGCAGCGCGCCCGGGAGCTTCGCGAGGAGCTCCCGGGCCTGCGCGGCCACCTTGTGCTCGACCAGCACCTCGTAGCGGGTCGCGACGACGGCGCTGACCGACGAGAAGTCGCGCCTGCCGCCCGACAGGGCGTAGCCGACGAGCGCCATGATCACGCCGAACGCGGCGCCGATCACGGCCGTCGACACGATCACCGCGAGGGTGTTCTCCTCGGTGAAGATGCTGAAGATGAGGCCGACGAACAGGCCCAGCCACAGGCCCGACATGATCCCGCCGAGGGCCACGCGGCCGGTGGTCAGCCGACCGGTGATCCGCTCGATCCGCTTGAGGTCGGTGCCGACGATCATGCAGTGCTCGACCGGGAACTTCTCGTCCGCGAGGAAGTCGACCGTGCGCTGCGCGGACTCGTAGTCGTCGTACACGGCCAGGGACTGGGGGAACTCCAGCGTGAGCGGGGACGCGCCGGGCACGGGGCGGGAGGGAGTGCTCATGCAGCCAGTCTGCCCTGCCGGTGGGCCGGACAGCACACGCTCGGTCGGCCCGGTCAGGCCGAGAGGATGAGGGCCAGCCCGCCGCCGCCGATCGCAGCACCGATCAGGAGGGCGAGCCACACCTGGCTCGCCGTGGCCCGACGCACCACCGCTGCGGTGGGCACCCCGAAGGCGCCGAGGCCGGCGACGAGGCCGAGGACGCCGTAGGCGAGGTCGTCCGCGGCGGCGAAGCCACAGACCACGGTGACGAGGGCCAGCAGGCCGACCGCGACGTAGGCGGTGTCGCGCAGCCACGCCTCGGCGAGGCTGGCGATCGCCACCCCGGCCTGGGCGAGCGGTCCGGTCCGGTGGCCGTCTTCGGTCGACACCGCGCCATCCTCACATGTCATCGTGCGGGGCCATCGGGTCGAACTCGGGGTCCGCCTCGATCTGTCGCCGCACGCTCTCGCCGTGCAGCGCGACCATCCGGTCCAGGTGCGGGCGCAGCAGGTCGGTGTACGGCGACGTCCCCTCGAACACGTCGGCCCAGGTCGTGCGCCCGGCCTCGACGTGGCGGGCCAGCTCGCGCATCTCGGGCCCGAGCGCGCCGGAGGCCGCCACCCGCTGCAGCTCGCGGCGCTCCTCGGGCGTGGTCGTGGGCACCGCCCGGACCCGGTCGAGGTTCGCGCGGGCCCGGGCCAGCGTCGCCCGCAGCTCCTGCCACGCCCGCTCGGCCGCCGGCTGCGGGTAGGGCATGCTCACGCGGGCACCCCGGGCAGGGAGGGCGCAGCCGGCAGGGACTCGCTCTCGAACACCGTGATCGTCAGCTTGATGCTGTCGACCACCAGCTTGATCGTGTTCCAGAAGACGGTGATCACCTTGCGTGCGTCGTTGACGAGCTTGATGGCGTCCTTGACCTTGTCGACGAGCTTGATCTGGCCGTAGATCGGGATCGACGCCATCGACCAGCCCGCGCTGATGATGCTGATGATCTCCTTGACGATGTCGACGACGACCTGGGCCATCTCGACCGACTGCTCGACCATGTCGAGGAGGTACTGGCCGATCTGGTCCATCGACGCCGCCTGCTCGCGCAGCGAGCTGATCCACTGGTCGAGATAGGCGCCGGCAGCGACGGACGCGTCGCCCTTCCAGGTCAGCGCGATCGCGCCGTCCCCGCGGTCGAGGTTGCCCTGCACGGCGCGCATCGCGGTCGCGGCGTTGGCCCACGCCGAGGCCTGCGTGGAGGCCTTGGCGACGTCTCCGGCGATCTGCTCGGTGACCCACGCGCGCAGGTCGGGGCCGCCCACCCAGCTGATCAGCTCGCACGCCTTGTCGAACAGCCAGCCGAAGCTGACCTCGGGCAGCGTCTCCCCGCTGACGCTCGGCGGCGCGGCCGTGCTGACGCCGGTGTCGGTGAAGGCCGCGGCCACGTTGCCGTCGTCGGTGATGCGGGCGCCGACGCCGAAGCTCTGGGACACGTGCTCGTCGGTGTCGATGTAGTGGCGCAGCGTCTTGCCGAGCGAGTCGCCCGTCAGGCCGAGCCGCGTGCCGTCGGTGGCGAGCGCCTGCTCGACCGTGCGGGCCATCGACTCGTAGTCGCCCTTGATCAGCGACAGGATGCGACCGAAGTCGCCATCGGGCACCTGGGTCGCGATGTACGACGACAACGTGGTGCAGTCATCTCCGGCGCGGTCGACCTGGCGGCTCCAGCCGCGCAGGTCGGACAGCTCGACGGCGAGCTCGGTGGCCATGGTCTCTCCCCCGGGACGTTGAGTACGACGACCGATGTCATCCCCCGCGAGGGGCGTCCGAAAACCCCGCCGAATCGAGCCGCGAGCGGCGGTGGCCCTAGACTGCAGGCCGTGGCCCGAGTCGTCGTAGCTGTCATGCCGAAGCCCGAGATCCTCGACCCCCAGGGGAAGGCCGTCCAGGGCGCACTGCCCCGGCTGGGCTTCACCGGCGTGACCGACGTCCGCCAGGGCAAGCGGTTCGAGATCGAGATCGACGGCGAGGTCACCGACGCGGTGATCGCCGAGGTCGAGAAGATGGCCGAGACGTTGCTGTCCAACCCGGTCATCGAGAACTACACCGTCAGCGTCGAGGGCCAGCAGTGAAGGTCGGCGTCGTCACCTTCCCGGGCTCGCTCGACGACGTCGACGCGCAGCGCGCGGTCCGCATCGGCGGCAACGAGGCCGTCGCCCTCTGGCACGGCGACGCCGACCTCAAGGGCGTCGACGCGGTGATCCTGCCGGGTGGCTTCTCCTACGGCGACTACCTCCGTTGCGGCGCCATCTCCCGGTTCGCGCCGGTCATGGAGAAGGTCGTCGCGGCGGCCAACGGCGGCATGCCCGTCCTCGGCATCTGCAACGGCTTCCAGATCCTCTGCGAGTCCCACCTGCTGCCGGGCGCGCTGATCCGCAACGACCACCGCAAGTTCGTCTGCCGCGACCAGCTGCTCCGCGTCGAGAACGCCACGACCCCGTGGACCTCCGCCTACACGCAGGGCCAGGAGATCCGGATCGTGCTGAAGAACGGCGAGGGCGGCTTCGTCGCCGACGCCGAGACGCTCGCCCGGATCGAGGGGGAGGGCCAGGTCGTCGCGCGCTACCTCGAGGTCAACCCCAACGGCTCGCTCAACGACATCGCCGGCGTCACCAACGAGCGCGGCAATGTCGTCGGCCTGATGCCGCACCCCGAGCACGCGGTCGAGGAGCTCACCGGCAGCGGCCTCGACGGGCTCGGCTTCTTCACCTCGCTCGTCGAGAAGGCCTTCGCCTGATCCTGGGCCGCCGGCTCAGAACCTCCCGGCCTGGAGCTTCGCCCAGGTCGCCGTGTTGACGATGTTGTACGACGACATGCCGACCTGGCGCCGGTAGGCACCCGCGTGGGCCGCGGTCGCGGCGTCGTACACACCGGTGACCTGGACCTTGCGGTCGGGCATCGCCGCGCTGAGGGCCCGCTGGACGCGGCGCACGTAGGCGCCGGTCGAGCCGTACTTCAGCACCGGCGTCGCCCCGGCCGTGGTGAGCGTGATCCAGTCGCGGCGGCCCCACGTCGAGTTGGTCGCGAAGCCGCGGCTGCGCTGCCAGGCGTACGCCGCCCGGCGCGTGGCGAGGTCGTAGCGGCCGTTGATCGTGCCGGCGTAGAGCTTCTTCTCGGTGAGCAGGCACTGCAGCGCCTTCACCCGGTCCGCCGGGGGCGTGTACGTCGACGTGGGCATCTTGATCGCGAGATAGGCCGGCAGGTCGACGGCCACGCCGCCGCAGTGGGTCTCGCCCGCGACCCGCATGCCGGTGCCGAGGTCGAGGAAGTTGCGGTCGATGTTGATCGTCACGCCGCCCCAGGTCTCGTTGTGGCCACCCTGGTACTGCTTCAGCCGGCCGCCCGGCAGCCAGGCCTTCGAGGACAGGTAGTCGGTGCTGACGGAGGTGTTGGCGTTGCCGTCCCAGCGGGCGATCCAGAGGGTGTCCGGCAGGGCGAAGGTCTCCGGGTAGTTCTGGTAGACCCAGTCGATCATCTTGATGCCGGAGCCGGCGCTGGAGTAGAAGCCCGACTTGTAGCCGAGCTGGTGCAGTCGCTGCGTCCACGCGTGCACGAACCGGATGGCCGACGCCTTGCAGGCGCCGTTGCCGATGTCGAAGGCCTCGAGGTCGTAGAACAGCGTGCTCCTCGGCACGATGCCGAGGCCCTTCGCGACCGTCACGGCCCGATCGGCCTCGAGCTTGCCCTGCGCCTTGGCCCTGGCGTAGCCGTCGGTCGGGTCGGCGCTGATCACCGGGTCGACCCGGGAGCCGTACTTCGGGTAGCGCGTGGAGCAGCTCGCCTGCGGGCCGAGGGTGATCGGCAGCAGCCGCCACCCGCGCGCCAGCTGGTTGCGCACCCAGGTCGCCGTCAGGTTGGGCTGGTCGCGGCAGGCGCGGGAGTTGCCGGAGATGTAGATGCCCGCCGCCATGAACGGCGAATGCTCCATCCAGGCGTCCATCTTGGCCTGGCTGGGCGCCAGGCACTGGTCGAAGCCATAGCCCCGGAAGCTGCCGGGGGTCGGCCGGTTGGTGCTCGCGGAGAGCAGGTCGACGGGCTGGTCCGTCGCGTCCTCGCGGTCACCGCGCAGGGGTCCCAGGAGCGTCACTGCGAGCACCGCCGCGAGCAGGGCGGACAAGGGGGCGAGCCGGGCAGACATGGCGGACAACTCCAGGGGAAGACGGATCAGGCTGTCGGAAGCCACGTCACGATAACCACAACTTTCACACCAGTAACAGGGTTCGGGGCGAACTACAACCGTGTAGTTCATTCGCGGCCGGAAATCCTCCGGCCGCGAGGTGACTTCCCGCGAGGTTCCCCGTCGGCCAGCGCCCGCGCATCCTGATCGATACGCTCGCGCCCGTGCCGGCGACCTCGAAGGCTCCGGAGGCCAGGCCCCTCCACGTGGCGGCCCTCGTCGCGCTCGTCCTGCTGCTCGTCGGCGCCGCGTTCTGGTGGTCCCGCGACGACGCACCGGCGCAGGGTGGCGGTGACGTCCCGGCCGGCTCCGCGCCCAGCGGTCCGACGACCAGCGGCCCCGCACCGGAGAGCCGCCCCGCCCGGCTGCCCCGGCACCCCCGGGTCGTCGTCGTGTCGGTGGACGGGCTGGCGTCGTACGCCGTGACACCCCAGCAGATGCCCGTCCTCACCGGCCTCCTCGAGGGCGGGGCCGGGACCCTGAACGCCCGCACCGCCGTCGAGCGCACCGTCACGCTGCCCAACCACACCGGCATGGTCACCGGCCGCCGGATCGACGCCGCCGCGGGTGGTCACGGGGTCACCTGGAATGTCGACTCGCCGCGCAACGTCCGCCCAGGGGTGCCCTCGGTCTTCTCCGTCATCCACGCGGCCGGCGGCAGCTCGGCGGTGTTCGCCGGCAAGACCAAGTTCCGGATGTGGGACCGCTCGTGGCCCGGCACGATCGACGAGTTCGTCGTCGACGAGGACCTCGCCGCCCTCACCGACGCCGTGGTCGACGACCTCGAGGGCGCCCGCCGCGACCTCGTCTTCCTCCACATCGGCCTCACCGACGCGACCGGCCACGCCAGCGGGTGGGACAGCCCCGCCTACGACGCCGCGGTCACCCGGGCCGACGACGCCATCGGGCGGGTCGTCGACGCGATCGAGGAGGACCCGAGGCGGGCCGCGCAGACCATCGTGGTGGTGACGGCCGACCACGGCGGGCCGCCCGGCGGGAAGGACCACGGCGACGCCAGCGCGCTCGTGGACTTCCAGGTGCCGTTCGTGGTCTGGGGACCGGGCGTCGCCGCCGAGGACCTGTACGTCCTCAACCCGGACTACGCCGATCCGGGCGACGCACAACCGTCGTACGACGCCGTGCCGCCCGTGCGCAACGCGGCCGTGGCCAACCTGGTGACCGACCTGCTCGGCCTCGGCCCGGTGCCGGGCAGCCAGGTCGACGCGCTCCAGGACCTCGACGTGCAGGCCGGACCAGGGGGACGACCATGAACTTCTGCACCCACTGCGGGGCGCCGCGAGCCGACCTCGTGCAGCCCTGCTCGCGTTGCGGCGTCGCGCCGGCGGCTCCGACGCAGCCGGTGTCCTTCGAGAAGGCCTCCGAGGTGACCCTCCCGGCGTCCCCGGGCGCTGCTCCGCCCCCGCCGCCCCCGGCACCACAGCCGTTCGCGCCGCCTCCGGTCGTCCCGCTCCCGGCAGCGCCGCCGCCGGTCGGCCCGCCGGGCGGGCGCCGCCGCGGACGGTCGGTCCTGCTGGTGCTCCTGGCCGCGGTGCTCGCGGTCGTGGTCGGCGTCGGCACCGCGCTGCTGCTGGCGGGCGGTGACGACGACCCCGCGGCCGGGGGAGGGGAGCGGGCGTCCGACGGCGCGGCCGACGCCACGCCGACCGGAGCCGGGGCGGAGGACCCCGTCACGCAGACGGCCGGCGAGGCGTCGTACACGTGCTGGGACGGTAGGCCGGCCGAGGACGTCGCCGACTGCGGGAAGCCGCGGGGCGCCGAGGGCCTGGTGTGGGTCTTCCCCGACGCCGACGGGCCGCGCTGCAGCGCCACGATGGGCAACCGTGGCGCGGAGGCGGACTGCCGGGTGCGTGCGTCGTCGGGCGGCCAGGTCCGCGTGCACTACTCGGAGTGGTCGGACTGGGACGCGGCCCACGCGGAGTACTCGGCCCAGGACGTGCAGGGCGCGGTCACCCGCTGGCGGGACTTCTTCCGGTGGTACATCTCGCCGCGTCGCGGCGACTGGGAGTACAAGGTCGCCCTGCTCTACCGGGACGCGCCGTGGTCGGTGACGGTGTATGGCCACAGTGCCGCCGACCGCGACGAGGTGCTCCGGCAGCTCGCGACCCGGCCGGTGGGCGATCTCATGGGGGAGCGGAAGAAGTGATCCGCCGGGAGCGGCGATAGGATTGGCGCCCGTGGCCGACACCGCTTCCGCACCCGTTCGTTCGACCCTCGACACCGTGGCCGTGGCGGCCGGTGACCCGGACCGGGAGCAGCCCTGGTCGGAGCTGGGCCTGAAGGCCGACGAGTACGCCCGGATCCGCGAGATCCTCGGCCGCCGGCCCACCGGGGCCGAGCTGGCGATGTACTCGGTCATGTGGAGCGAGCACTGCTCCTACAAGTCGTCCAAGGTGCACCTGCGGCAGTTCGGCGAGATCCCCCAGGAGACCCCGATCGGCCCGATGCTCGCGGGCATCGGCGAGAACGCCGGCGTCATCGACATCGGCCAGGGCTACGCCGTCAGCTTCAAGGTCGAGAGCCACAACCACCCGTCGTACGTCGAGCCCTACCAGGGCGCCGCGACCGGTGTCGGCGGCATCGTCCGCGACATCATCGCGATGGGCGCCCGGCCGGTCGCGGTCGTCGACCCGCTGCGCTTCGGCCCGCTCGACGCCGACGACACCCACCGGGTGCTGCCCGGGATCGTCGCCGGCGTCGGCGGCTACGGCAACTGCCTGGGCCTGCCCAATGTCGGCGGTGAGGCCGTCTTCGACGCGACCTACCTCGGCAACCCGCTCGTCAACGCCGGCTGCATCGGCGTGCTGCGCCACGAGGACCTGCACCTCGCCAAGGCGTCCGGCGAGGGCAACCTCGTCGTCCTGTACGGCGCCCGCACGGGCGGCGACGGCATCGGCGGTGTCTCGGTGCTGGCCTCCGAGACCTTCGACGCGGACGGCCCGGCCAAGCGCCCCAGCGTCCAGGTCGGCGACCCGTTCATGGAGAAGCTGCTCATCGAGTGCACGCTCGAGCTCTTCAAGGCCGGCGTCGTCGCCGGCATCCAGGACCTCGGCGGCGCGGGCCTGTCCTGCGCGACCTCCGAGCTCGCGTCCGCCGGCGACGGCGGCATGCACGTCCACCTCGACAAGGTGCCGCTGCGCGACTCGACGCTCTCGCCCGAGGAGATCCTCATGAGCGAGAGCCAGGAGCGGATGATGGCCGTCGTCGAGCCCGACGACATCGCCGCCTTCCTCGCGATCACCACGAAGTGGGACGTCGAGGCCTCGGTCATCGGCGAGGTCACCGAGACCGGCCGCTTGGTCATCGACTGGCACGGCGAGACCGTCGTCGACGTCCCGCCGCGGACGGTCGCGCACGACGGCCCGGTCTACGAGCGCCCGTTCGCCCGCCCGGACTGGCAGGACGCCCTGCAGGCCGACGGCGCCGAGGCGCTCGCCCGGCCGGCCACCGGCGACGAGCTCCGCGCGACCCTCCTGCAGATGGTCGCCAGCCCGAACCTCTGCGACAAGTCGTGGATCACCGACCAGTATGACCGCTACGTCCAGGGCAACACCGTCCTCGCGCAGCCGGCCGACTCGGGCATGGTCCGCGTCGACGAGGAGACCCACCTCGGTGTCTCCATCTCGACCGACTGCAACGGCCGCTTCGCCAAGCTGGACCCGTACGCCGGCGCGCAGCTCGCGCTCGCGGAGGCCTACCGCAACGTCGCCACCGGCGGCGCGCAGCCGCTGGCGGTCAGCGACTGCCTCAACTTCGGCTCGCCCGAGGACCCGGCCGTGATGTGGCAGTTCGCCGAGGCCTGCCGGGGCCTCAAGGACGCCTGCCTCGAGCTCGGCATCCCGGTCACCGGCGGCAACGTGAGCCTCTACAACCAGACCGGCGAGACCGCGATCCTGCCGACGCCCGTCGTGGCGGTCCTCGGTGTGATCGAGGACGTGCGCCGTCGTACCCCCTCGGCCTTCCAGGCCGCGGACGAGCGGATCGTCCTGCTCGGCACCACCCACGAGGAGCTCTCCGGCTCGGAGTGGGCGCACGTCGTGCACGACCACCTCGGTGGCCGGCCGCCGGCGGTCAACCTCGCCAATGAGCACAACCTCGCCCTCGCCCTGCGCGACCTCGTCGGCGTCGCCACCAGCGCGCACGACCTGTCCGACGGCGGCCTCGCCCAGGCGCTGGCCGAGGCCGCGATGGTCAGCGGCGTCGGCGCGCGCGTGGCGCTCGAGGGTGACGCCTTCGTCGGCCTGTTCTCCGAGTCGACCGCCCGCGCGATCGTCACCGTGCCCGCCGACAAGGTCGAGGAGCTCATGACGGTCGCGGCCCGCCACGGCGTGCCCGCCACCGAGCTCGGTACGACGGGTGGCGACGTGCTCGCGGTCGAGGGTCAGTTCGAGGTCGCCCTCGACGAGCTGCGGGCCGCCTGGACCGCGACGCTGCCGGCGGCGCTCGGCCGCTGACCGAGGCTATCGTGGTGGTGTGAGTCGCCGTCCCGGTCTGCTCGTCGTCCTCCTGCTGCCGCTCGTCGCCCTTCTGTTGCCGGCCGCGGCAGCCCAGGCGGCCGTTCGCTGGGACGTCTCCGACTACCGGTGCGCCAGCGAGCCGGGCATGCAGATCTGCGCGGTCAAGCAGAAGGCCCGCTACGGCGGTGCCTGGCACTACCGGAGCCGGGTGAGCGTGACACCGTCCGCCGGACACTGGGCGCAGCCGCTCACGCTGCGCCAACGCAGTCCCGGGGCGAGCGTCGACCGGCCCGCCTGCGGTGCGTCGGCCTGCCCGCGGTCGACGGCGCGCTGGGTCGGGCCCTGGCGTGCCTCGTCGGCGCGGATGGTCGACGGCTGGGTCGTCCAGACCGACCGGGGGCTGCGCCAGTTCGCTCTCGCCAGCTCGGTGCGGACAGGGGTCGCCGAGGCGCGAGCGGCCGTCACCTGCGCGGAGACTGCCGCCGGGCGGGCCTGCGTGCGGCTGGACGTCCAGCAGGTGCGGGACCGTGTCGAGGCCGCGCTGATCGCGGTCGTCTACCCGGACCCGGGTCAGTACTTCGAGTTCCGGCGAAGCACGGTCGCACTGGGAGGGACCGGTTCGGGCAGCAACGAGTGCCCCGCCTGCGAGCACTGGACGACGAAGACCGTCGCCGGTGTGGGTGGCGCTGGTGCCAGCCCGATCCCGTGGCCCCAGGACGATGGCTGGACACCCGACGGCGGTCCGATCGACGCCGAGCTCGAGCTCGCCTCGTCGGCAGGGCCGGTGGTCCTGCAGCTGACCTGGCCGGCCGGCTGATCCGTCAGCGCAGCTTGATGCTGGCCTCGTTGGTCAGCTTCACCGAGTCCTTGCCCTCGGAGCCGCCCCAGACGCCGCTCAGGGCGAGGACGTAGGTCTGGTCCATCCTCAGCCGGGACGGAGTGTCCTCGCCGGCCTTGAAGATCAGGTGGTAGACCACGACGCAGCCGCCGCGGACCTCGTCCGGGCAGGTCGTCAGCGCCTTGTCCTCGAGGACCTCGGTCGGCTTGGTCTTGCCGATCCGGAAGGTGCTCTCCACCGATCCGGCGAGGTAGACCGCGCCCGAGCGCCGGTCGGTGTTGATCTGGTCGTAGCGGCGCAGGGTGGTCCGCACGGTCACGGCGAGCCAGGTCTCGCCGTCCTCGGCCCACTGCCCGCCGGCGTACGGGAGCCGGGCGGTGCGGGTGACGCTGCAGGCGTAGTCGGACAGCCGGGACGGCGGCTCGATGTCGAACTCGGAGTCGGCCGTGCAGGAGGCCGTGCGTTCCCGGCGGGGCTTGAGGTCGTAGAGGCCGGCCGCCGCGCCCTCGTCGCGGTCGCCGGTGGCGAGGTCGACGCTCTGGCTGACGCCGTCGAAGTCGACCTCCAGGCTGGCGTCCTTGCCGTCGCCCTCCACCAGGACGTAGAAGGAGTCGGCCCCGGTCCCGCTCGGCTCCGGCGCCGGGATGCGGTAGGTCACCTTGTCGGCCACCAGGTCGACGACCGGGGTGGCGTCCGACTCGAGGTAGTCGTCGTAGTCGCCGAACGTGCCCGCGTCGTACTGCCAGGTGATCGGGACGAAGGTGCTGCCGTCGGGCGCGTCGACCGCCTCGAGCTGGGCCGTGTCGTTGGCGGCGAGCTTGGTCGTGGGCCGCCCGGCGCTGACCTCGAGCCGTCCGATCGGCAGCGCGATCGACGATGCCTTGCCCTCGGACACGAACTGGTCGTCCGTGCGCGCGTCCACGATGTCGCCCACCTTGACCTCGCTCCCGTCGCCCCCACAGGCGGCGAGGGTGGGCAGGACGGCAAGCAGGCCGAGCACGGCTGCAGCGGGGCGACGGAGACGCATGGGCGTCATTGTGGCAGCAACGGTGCGGGTGTCCGGGTGGGTTCAGCCGATCGGTACGGGCGCCGGTTGGGGCGCCGGTTCGGGATCGGGCAGCCGCGGCCACTCGGCGGGGCGCGGGACCGAGCGGACCGACAGCGAGAGCGTCGGAATCAGCGCGACCAGGGCGGTCAGGCCGGTCAGTGCCAGCACCGCGTCGCGGCCGTCGAGGACCGCCAGCAGGCCACCGGCCAGGGCCGGCGCGAGCGGCATCGTGACCATCGAGGCGAACTGCATCGTCGACTGCATCCTGCCGACCAGCTCCGGAGGCGTGATCGCCAACCGGTACGAGCCGACCCCGGCATTGCCCGCCGGGTTCAGGAACAGGCCGAACGACGCGGCGAGCGCCATCGCCCACGGATGGTTCCAGAGGGCGAGCGGGATGGAGAGCGGCACGAAGCTCCAGGCGATCGCGACGGTCAGCCGGCCGGTGTGGAAGCGGTCGATCAGCCAGGGTGCCGCGATCGCGCCCAGGATCCCGCAGGCGCCGATCGCCGTCTCGACGAGGCCGATCTGCCACGCCGGGAAACCCGCCTCGACGAGCCGTAGCAGGGCGGTGAAGAAGAGGGCGTTGATCGCCAGGTTGGCCGCGGGCGACCACAGCAGCAGGACCCGGAGGAAGGGGCGCCCCCAGAGGAAGCGGAGCCCGTCGCCGAGGTCGTGCAGGGGGCGCGCCCGGTCGGCCGGGGAGGTCGGGGAGGTCGGGGAGGTCGGGGAGGTCGGGGAGGTCGGGGAGAGGTCGGCGCGGACCCGGCCGAGGAGCAGCCAGCCGAGCACGTAGGTGACGACATCGGCGGCGAAGGGCGCCCAGCGGGCGAGGCCGAACAGGGCGCCGCCGACCGGGCCGCCGACGAGGGCCGCGACGTGCTGGCGGGCCTGCTGCTGGCTCAGCGCGGTCGGCAGCTCGTCGGTGGCCACGACGGTGCGGATGGCGGCGTACTCGGCGGGGGCGAAGAGGCCGGTCGCGATCCCGGTCAGCAGGGCCACGGCGAGCAGGTGGGGGAGGGTGAGCAGTCCGGTCGCGCCCGCGACGACGAGCGAGGCGTAGAGCAGGGCGCCCGACCCGAGCGAGAAGCGCATGATGCGCAGCCGGTGTCGCCGGTCGGCGAGGACCCCAGCCGGTAGCAGCATGGCCACCATGCCGAGCAGGAAGACGGCCTCGGCCGCCGCCGCCCACAGCGCCGACCCGGTCATCGCGTAGGCGACGAGCGGCATCGCGAAGGTGGTGACCCGGCTGCCGAGCTCGGAGACCGTCGCCCCGACCCAGAGCGCGGTGAAGTCGCGGTTGCGGGCGAGGGTCCGGTACGACGGCATACCCGCACCGTATGTTGCGCAACAACAATTGCGCAAGAGTTGTTGCGCAACTAGTGGTGCGCATCGCCGGTAGGCTGCCGCCATGGTCCTGTACGACGACCCGCGGATCCTCCGCGCGATCGCGCATCCCACGCGCAACCGGGTCCTCCACGAGCTGTCCGCCGCGGGCTCGCTGCGCGCCGCCGACATCGCCCGCCGCATCGACGTGCCGGCCAACCAGGCCAGCTTCCACCTGCGCCAGCTCGCGAAGTACGGCCTCGTCGAGGAGGACCCGGAGGCCGGCCGCGACCGCCGCGACCGGGTCTGGCGGCTGGTCGACCCCGACGGGATCAGGTTCCGGACCGCCGACATGCTCGCGCAGCCGGGCGGGCGGGCGGCGTACACCGTGTTCCGCCGCAACGCCGTCGAGTGGGGCCAGCACCTGGTGGAGCGGGCCTTCGCCGAGACGGAGGGGGAGAGCGAGCGCCGCAACATCTCCGAGTGGTCGGTACGACTGACCGCCGACGAGGCCCACCAGCTCGCCCGCGAGGTAGAGGAGGTCGTCGAGCGGTTCCGGGACGCCGGCCGCGCCGCGCCGCAGGGCGAGGACCGCGACACCTACTCGGTCTTCCTGCTCGTGCAGCCCTATCCCGACCTCCCCGAGGGCGACTGATGCCCGCGCGACTCAAGCCCGCCGACCCCGCCGCCGTCGCCGAGGCGCTCGACCGGATGGCTGCCGACACCGCCGAGCGGGCCGACCTCAAGCTGCTCGTGAAGCACTTCCTGGCCGTCCTCGAGGAGCGCGCGCCCGGCCGGTCCGTCGAGGTCCGGGTGCCGCCCTACGCCGCCGTGCAGGTCATCGAGGGCGTCCGCCACACCCGCGGTACGCCGCCCGCCGTCATCGAGACCGACGCCGCGACGTGGATCGCGCTGGCGACCGGCGCGCTCGCCTGGCCGACCGCGGTCGAGTCCGGCGGGGTCCGGGCGAGCGGCGAGCGGACCGACCTGTCGTCGTACCTCCCGCTCTGACGGGTCGCTCAGTCGGCCTCGAGGGCGTCGGCGAGCGTGAGTGCCTCGACCTGGGAGATCTCGGGGCCGGCGATCTGCACCCGGCCGTCGGTGATCGGGGCCTGGATCGTCGGCGCGCTGATGATCGTGCCGCCGGAGACGATCGCGACCTGCTGGCCGGTGCCCGAGAGCTCGGTCGTCAGGTCGGCGAAGGTGGCCGCCGCCTCGGTGTCGAGGTCGATCGTGATCAGCCATCCGCCGTCGGGTCCTTCGGCGGCCTCGGCCCGGTCGACACCGCCCACGAGCTCGGCGGGGCCGAGCTGGTAGGCCACTCCCTCGAGGTCGCAGGCGGTCGTCGTCGAGTCCGGCGCGGGCTGGGCGGTCGGGCTGGTCGTGCAGGCCGAGGGAGCGCCTGCGGCGACGACCTTGCGGAACTGCGCCGGCTCCTGGTCGCCGGCGGTGGAGGAGGTCGGACCGCGGTCCCCGTCGCCGTCGTCGTCGGTGCTGTCCTCGCCGCCCGAGCAGGCCGTCTGGCCCAGCAGGAGGAGGGTGCCGACGGCGGTCGCGATGATGCTCCGAGAAAGCGTCATCGGTCGATCATGCCGGATGTGGCGCGGGGGCGGGGCTGTCATAGGTTGGGCCCATGACCGGACCTGTCACCACCACCGACCTGCGTACGCGTCTCGCCGGCCTCATGCCGGGTGTCCGATCGGACCTCGAGGCACTTGTCCGCATCCAGTCCGTGAGCGCTGACCCCGCCCGCCTCGACCAGGTCGAGGAGAGCGCTCGCGTCACTGCCGAGCTGTTCGCCGCCGAGGGCGTCGACGTCGAGATCGTGCGCGCCTTCGACGGCGCCCCGCCCGCCGTGATCGGGGAGAAGAAGGGACCGGAGGGCGCGCCGACGGTGCTCCTCTACGCCCACCACGACGTCCAGCCCGAGAACGACCACGCCGACTGGGACAGCCCGCCGTGGGAGCCCACCGAGCGCGACGGCCGCCTCTACGGCCGCGGTGCCGCCGACGACAAGGCCGGCATCATCACCCACCTCGCCGCGCTGCGGGCGTTCGGTGACGAGCTGCCGGTGACCGTCCGCCTCTTCATCGAGGGCGAGGAGGAGGTCGCCTCGGCGACCCTGCCGCAGCTGCTGAAGAAGTACGAGGACCGGCTGCGCTCCGACGTCATCGTGATCGCCGACTCGGGCAACTGGGACATCGGCGTGCCCGCCCTGACCACCAGCCTCCGCGGCCTGATCCGCGTCGACGTCGAGCTGCGCACGCTCACCCACGCCGTCCACTCGGGCATGTGGGGCGGCCTCGAGCCCGACGCGATCATGGCGCTCGTCCGCCTGCTCGACACGCTCTGGGACGCCGACGGCGGCTCCGCCATCGAGGGCCTCGTCAGCGGCCCGGCCGCCGACGTCGACTACCCCGAGGAGCGGCTGCGCGCCGAGTCCGGCGCCATCCCCGGCCTGTCCTGGGTGGGCAGCGGCCCCGCCGTCGAGCGGCTGTGGACCAAGCCGGCCGTGACCGTCACCGGCTTCGACGCCCCCAAGGTCGACGGCGCCTCCAACACGCTCTCGCCCGTCGCCCGCGCCCGGGTCACCGTCCGGATCGCGCCGGGCGACACCGGCCAGAACGCCGTCGCCTGCCTCCAGGCCCACCTGGAGAAGAACGTCCCCTGGGGCGCCGAGCTCTCCACCAAGGTGGTCGACACCGGCGAGCCGATCGCGATCGACGCCACCGGCCCGGCGTACGACGCCGCCCGCGCCGCCTTCGCCGAGGCCTGGGACGGCACCCCGCCGGTCGACATGGGCGTCGGCGGCTCGATCCCGTTCATCGCGGAGTTCCTCGAGAGCTTCCCTGCCGCGTCGGTGCTGGTCACCGGCGTCGAGGACCCCGACACCCGCGCCCACGGCCCCAACGAGGGCCTGCACCTGGCCGAGTTCGAGAAGGTCCTGCTCGCCGAGGCCCTCCTCCTCCGCAACCTCGGCGCCTGACCCCCACCCGCCGACTTGCCGGTCTGGCCGGTCGAGTTGCCGGTCTGGCCGGTCGACTTGCCGGTCTGGTCCGCCGAGTTGCCGGTTCTGCCTGCGTGGGTCGACAGAACTGGCAACTCAAGCCGCCATATCGGCAAGTCAACGCGCCAAACTGGCAACTCGGCCCAAAGTCAAGTGATTCGCTAGACTCACTCGCATGACGGTGACGGAGGCGGGTACGCCGCAGCCCGGGCAGGTCGGCCAGCGCAACCGGGTGGCGGTGATCGGTGGCGGCGCCAGCGGCGTGCTGACCGCGATCAACCTGCTGGTGCGCTCCGACGACCCGGACCTCGAGGTGGTCATCCACGAGGCCAGCGGCATCGTCGGGCGCGGGATCGCCTACGGCACCAACGACCAACGTCACCTGCTCAACGTCCGGGCGCGGCACATGAGCGCCTTCCCGGACTCGCCGTCCGACCTCCTCGACTGGGCGCTGCGGACCGGCCGCAGCAGCGACCCGCAGGGCTTCCTGCCCCGGGCCGACTACGCGATCTACCTCCAGGACCGGCTGGCCGACGTCGCCGACGACCGGCTCCGGGTGCGTGCCGGCCGGGTGCTCGACGTCGTGCCGACGGAGACCGGCTTCGAGATCGTCACCGAGCGTTCGCGCAGCCAGGCCTCCGCCGTCGTGCTGGCCCACGGCAACCAGCCGCCCCGTCCGCTGGTCGCCTCGACCACGGGCGAGGCCCTCCCTGAGGCGCCGTGGCATGTCGCCAACCCGTGGGAGCTGGCCCGCCTGCGGGCGCTGCCCGCCGATGCCTCCGTCGTGGTCGTCGGCACCGGCCTGACCGCCATCGACACCGTGATCACGCTGCTCGAGGACGGCCCCGGACGCGAGGTCACCATGCTGAGCCGCAACGGCCTGCTGCCGAAGCCGCACGTCGGCCAGGCGCACACGGCGTGGGTCACGAAGGTCCCCGAGGGGCCCGGCCCGGTGAGCGCCGACGAGATCGCCACGGCGCTGGCCGAGGAGTGCGCGGCCGCCGCCGAGCGCGGCGTGAACTGGCGCGCCGTCGTCGACGGCGTCCGGCCCGCGACCCAGGACCTGTGGCGCCGGCTGCCGCACGCCGAGCGGGTCCGCTTCCTCGAGGTCTACGCCCGGGACTGGGAGGTGCGCCGCCACCGGATGGCGCCCGACGTCGCCCTGCGCCTGCAGCGCTACCGCTACGAGGGCCGCCTCCACGTCCGCGCCAGCAGCATCGCGACGGCCGAGGACCGGGGCGAGCGATGTCGCGTGACGACCACCGACGCCACGTCGTACGACGTCGACGCGGTCGTCAACTGCACCGGCCCCCTCTCCGACGTCCGCCAGAGCGCGGACCCCCTGCTCCAGTCGCTCCTCGCGCGCGGCACGGTCCGTCCCGACCGCCTCGCGCTCGGCCTCGACACGACCGCCGAGGGGCAGGTCGTCGACGCCGCCGGCAACCCGGTCCCGGACCTCCACCTCGTCGGTCCGCCGCGCAAGGGCACGCTGTGGGAGTCGACCGCCATCCCCGAGATCCGCGCCCAGGCCGCGCAGGTCGCCACGGCCGTGGTGGAGCGCTCGTCTCGCCGCAGCCTCGCCAACTGAGGTCTGGGGCCACTTCGCCGGTACGCTGGAGCCGTGTGCGGAGTCTTCGGCGTATGGGCCCCGGGTGAGGACGTCGCCAAGCTGACCTACTTCGGCCTCTACTCCCTGCAGCACCGCGGGCAGGAGTCGGCCGGCATCTCGGTCAGCAACGGGCGCCAGATCCTCGTCTACAAGGACATGGGCCTCGTGTCCCAGGTCTTCGACGAGAACACCCTCGAGTCGTTCGCGGGCCACCTCGCGGTCGGCCACTGCCGCTACTCCACCACCGGTGCGAGCACGTGGCAGAACGCCCAGCCGACCTTCCGGCCCACCGAGGACGGCTCGATCGCGCTCGGCCACAACGGCAACCTGATCAACACCGCCGCCCTCGCGGAGATGGTGCAGGACCTGCCGAGCGACGACGGCGAGCTCGACATCCACGCCCGCAACCTCGAGACGTCGACCAACGACACCAGCCTGGTGACCGCGCTGCTCGCGCACCACCCGGACCAGTCGCTGGAGTCGCGCGCCCTGGAGCTGCTGCCGCAGGTCGAGGGTGCGTTCTCGTTCGTCTTCATGAACGAGAACACCCTGTACGCCGCCCGCGACCCCGAGGGCATCCGCCCGCTGGTGCTCGGCCGCCTCGACCGCGGTTGGGTCGTCGCCAGCGAGGACGCCGCCTTGGCCACCGTCGGTGCCAGCGTGGTCCGCGAGGTCGAGCCGGGCGAGCTCCTCGTCATCGACGAGGACGGCCTGCGCTCCCACAAGTTCGCCGAGCCGCGCCGCAAGGGCTGCGTGTTCGAGTACGTGTACCTCGCCCGTCCCGACGCCACCATCGCCGGCCGCAGCGTCCACGAGGCGCGCGTCGAGATGGGCCGGCAGCTGGCCCGCGAGTTCCCGGTCGACGCCGACCTGGTCATCCCGGTCCCCGAGTCCGGCACGCCCGCTGCCTCCGGCTACGCGCTCGAGAGCGGCATCCCGTTCGGCCAGGGCTTCGTCAAGAACGCGTACGTCGGGCGCACCTTCATCCAGCCCAGCCAGACGCTGCGCCAGCTCGGCATCCGGCTCAAGCTGAACGCGCTGGAGCACATGATCCGCGGCAAGCGGATCGTCGTCGTCGACGACTCGATCGTGCGCGGCAACACCCAGCGCGCCCAGGTCCGGATGCTGCGCGAGGCCGGGGCGACCGAGGTCCACGTGCGGATCTCGAGCCCGCCGGTCAAGTGGCCCTGCTTCTACGGCATCGACTTCGCCACCCGCGCCGAGCTGATCGCCAACGGCCTCGACGTCGACGAGATCGCCGCCAGTGTCGGTGCCGACAGCCTCGGCTACATCTCGCTCGACGGCATGGTCGAGGCGACCGGCCAGCAGCAGAGCACGCTGTGCACCGCCTGCTTCACCGGTGAGTACCCGATCGAGCTGCCCGACGAGAGCCTGCTCGGCAAGCACCTCCTGGAGGCGACGCTCAAGCCGAGCACGCACGGCGAGGCGCTTCCTGTCTTCAACAACCCGTGAGCGAACCAAGGGGAACCGTGGCTGAGAACGCCTATGCCCGTGCCGGCGTCGACATCGAGGCCGCGGACCGCGCCGTCGACCTGATGAAGGAATGGGTCGAGAAGGCCCGCCGGCCCGAGATGCTGGGCGGCCTCGGCGGCTTCGCCGGCCTCTTCGACGCGAGCGCCCTGACGTCGTACAAGCGTCCGCTGCTGGCGACCTCCACCGACGGCGTCGGCACCAAGGTCGCGGTCGCGCAGATGGTCGACAAGCACGACACGATCGGCTTCGACCTCGTCGGCATGGTCGTCGACGACCTCGTCGTCTGCGGCGCCGAGCCGCTCTTCATGACCGACTACATCGCGACCGGCAAGGTCGTGCCCGAGCGGATCGCCGCGATCGTCAAGGGCATCGCGGAGGCGTGCGTCGAGGCCGGCTGCGCGCTGGTCGGCGGGGAGACGGCCGAGCACCCGGGCCTCCTCGCCCCCGACGAGTACGACGTCGCCGGCGCCACTACCGGCGTGGTGGAGGCCGACGCGCTCCTCGGTGCCTCCCTGGTCCGCGAGGGCGACGTCGTGATCGCGATGGCGGCGAGCGGCCTGCACTCCAACGGCTACTCCCTGGCCCGCCACGTGTTCTTCACGCAGGCCGGCTGGACCGTGGACCGGCACGTCGAGGAGTTCGGCCGCACGCTCGGCGAGGAGCTCCTGGAGCCGACCCGGATCTACACCAAGCCGTGCCTGGCGATCGCCCGCGAGACCGAGACCCACGCGATGGCCCACATCACCGGTGGTGGCCTCGCCAACAACCTCGCGCGAGTCATGCCGCCGGAGCTGAAGGCGACCCTGGACCGCTCCACCTGGACCCCGGCGCCCGTCTTCGACGTGGTCCGCCGGGTCGGCGAGGTCGCCCAGCCCGACCTCGAGGCCACCCTCAACTGCGGCGTCGGCATGGTCGCCCTGGTGGCGCCGGACTCCGTCGACGCGGCCCTGGCGCGGCTCGGCGAGTTCGGCATCGACAGCTGGGTCGCGGGCGAGGTCGGGGTCGACCCGGCGCAGCAGGGCACCGTCGAGCTGGTGGGTCAGCACCCCGGCTGGTGACCCCGCTGGTGACCTTCGCCGCACGGCGCGTCCGAACGGGCGCCCTGACGTGCGGGAACAGCCACCGGCCATGTACCGTTGTGCCCACGAGACTCTGATTCAGCAGTCCGGGGCCCGGAGGGTTCCCGGCCAAGTGTGCGAGGGGGCTGGACCCTATGGGCCGCGGCCGAGCGAAAGCCAAGCAGACGAAGGTCGCACGCGACCTGAAGTACCGCACTCACGACACGGACCTCTCGGCCTTGGCCGCTGAGCTCCACGGTGAGCCCGTTGACCGCGTCGAGGACGAGGTCGACGACGAGGTGCTCGACAAGTGGGCGGACTACGACCCGCGCAAGTGATGCGTGGCGGCACTCATCGAGTGCCCCGCAGCACCAGCAGGTCACCGTGGGTCCCGTAGCCCACGAGCGCGCCTCCTGACGGCGTCCCGTCGAAGGTCACCAGCCGCCAGCGGTCTCCCGGCTCGTCGGGGTCCGGCGGCACGATGGTCGGCCACGGGATGTTCGTCGGGTACGGCGCGTCCACGGTGCCGACCTCGCGCATCGACGTGTCGAACACGGGGAACCGCCCGCGCACGGCGCGCCTGTTGTCGCGCCCGTCGCTGGCGAGGACCCGCCACGCGCCGTCCAGGCGCGCCAGCGTGGTGCCCTCGGTCGCCGTACGGTCGGTCGCGGCACCGCGCAGGGTGAGCTCGTCGAGCGACGGTCCGGCCGCGAGCACCGGGTGGAAGTCGAAGAACCGCCGCGCGCTCACGTAGCCGACCAGCCACGAGCCGTCGTCGTCGCGCACCAGGTGCGGGTCCCAGACGCCGACGCTCGGGCCGTCGGTCGGCAGGTCGAGCGCCCGGGTCGTCAGCAGGTGCTGGCCGCGGGTGAGGTCGGCGGTCGTCTCGGCGAGCGTGACCGCGACCCGCGCGTCCGCGCGCGCCCCCGGGTCGGCGGGGAAGTCCGACCACGTGCTGGTGGCGACCAGCCACCGGTCGCCGTCGCGGACCACGTGGGTCGCATGGTCGCCGTAGCCTCCCGGACGGTCGGGTCGTTGGAAGTACAGCTCGGCACCGCGCCGCACCCCCCCTTGTGCGTTGAGAGTCCACGTAGAGGTGTGTGCCGTGCCGAAGAACCCCGGTCCCGCAGCGGTCGCAGAGAGCAGCACCGAGCCGTCGTCCGTGCGGTACGCCGAGCCGTCGGCCCAGGTCACCAGCCTGATGTCGCGCAACCCGAGCTGCCCGAACGTCCCGGCCGTCCAGCCGGTGACGGCGCCGGGCTCCGTGGACGACCACGAGGCCGTCACCCCGGCCAGCCAGCCGGGGTCGCGCACGTCGGGGATCGCGCCCGTGCCGGACGCCGACAGGTCGACCCGCGCCCGGACCACCCAGGCGCCGCCCTCGAGCGTCAGCGCCGAGACGTGCGTGCCGGTCAGCGCGAGCGCGAGGCGGCCGGGGGAGCGGGTCCTGCCGTGGCGCCGGCTGCGGTGGATGCTCTCCCGGTCGCCCGAGCGCACCGTGATGCAGACCCGGCCCTGGTCGATCACCGACGAGAACTGGGAGCCGTCCGGGCCGGCGAGGCTCGCCGCGGTCCCGCCGCCGCGGGACGAGAGCGAAACCTCGACCGCCGCGAACGGCGCCAGCAGGGGCAGCTTCCCGGTGCTCGACTGCTGAGCCGCCGGGTCGTCGTACACCTCGGTGAGGAGCGGGGTCCCGACCACCTCCACCGGGCGGTGGCGGGCGACGATCTCGAACGCGGGCAGCACCCGCGCAGGATCCCATGCAGGCGGCGATGCAGCATGATCTCCCCGTGCCCCGCGTCACCCTCACCCCGCTCACCGGCGGCAACGGTCTCGCCCTGACCTCCGCGCGCCCCGGACCCGACCTCGCGGCCGCCGGCTGGTCGGAGGTCGAGTACGCCGCCAGCGGCACCACTCCCGCCCCGTTCAGCACCCGCGTGGTCCTCCGGCGACCGGAGTCCGCGCCCGCGAGCGGTACCCTCGTCGTGGAGTGGCTCAACGTCAGCTCGGGCGCGGACGCGGCTCCGGACTGGACCTATCTCGCCGACGAGCTCGTGCGGCAGGGGCACGCGTGGGCCGGCGTCTCGGCGCAGTTCAACGGCGTGGAGGGCGGCTCCGCCGTGGTCGCCGTCGAGGGCGCCGCGCTGCAGGGGCTCAAGGGCGTCGACCCGGACCGCTACGGCGGGCTCCACCACCCCGGCGACCTCCACGCGCACGGCATCTTCACGGAGACCGCCCGCGCGGTCGCGGCGCTGGTCGGCGCGGACCAGGTGCTCGCGATCGGGGAGTCCCAGTCGGCGTACCTGCTCACGACGCACGTCAACGAGGTCCACCCGCACGACCGCTTCTTCGACGGCTTCCTCATCCACAGCCGCGGCGACGTCGCGGCACCGGCAGGGAAGGCGGGTTGCGGCATCGACCTGCTGGCCGCCCGCGAGAGCGGCGTCCCGACGCCGATCCGCCGCGACCTCGACGTGCCCGTCATGGTCGTGCAGACCGAGGGCGACCTGCTCGGCCGGATGAACTACCTGCCCGCGCGCCAGCCCGACGGTCCGCTGCTGCGTGTCTGGGAGGTCGCGGGCGCCGCGCACGCCGACCTCTTCCAGATCGGCGAGTTCGAGGCCTTCCTCGGCTGCCCCGACCCGGTCAACCGCGGCCAGCAGGTGTACGTCGTCCGGGCGGCCCTGCGCCACCTGGTGGCCTGGGCGCGCGGTGGCCCGGCGGCGCCGTCCGCGACGCCGATCGAGGTGCGCGACGGCGCGTTCGTCAGGGACGAGGTCGGCAACGTCCGCGGAGGCGTCCGCACGCCGGTCGTCGAGGCGGCCGTGGAGGTGCTGGCCGGCGACGCGCCCGGTGCGTCCGTGATCTGCGGGCTGTTCGGGCGGACCCTGGCCCTGCCGGAGGCCGACCTGCATCGGCGGTGGGCCTCGCCGGAGGACTACCGGGCGTCGTACACGGCGGCGACGGAGGCGGCGATCGCCGCCGGCTTCGTGCTGGCGGAGGACCGCGCCGCCGTCCTGGCCGAGATGCGTGCCTTCCCGGCCCGCTGAGGAGCAGAATGCGGCTCGTGATCGCGAGCTCCCTCACCCTGCTGGTCCCCGTCGCCGCCGAGGAGCGCGGTGACCGCTCAGGCGACGCCTTCGGCCTCGCCGTCGTCCTCGGGGGGCTGCTGATCGGCCTCGCGGTCGTCGGGCTCTTCGTGCTCTGGCTGGCCGTGCTGGTCCAGGCGCTGCGGATCCCCGACTCCACGTGGGAGGCCGCCGACCAGAGCAAGCTGGTCTACGTGCTGCTGATGGTGCTCCTGGGCCTGCTCGGCACCCTGCTCTACTGGCTGGTCGCCCGCCCCGCGCTGCGCAGGGCGGGCGCCGCCACCGCTCAGGCGTAGGCGAGCAGGGTCGCGTTCACCTTCTCCCACGCGGTCCGCAGCTCGGCGAGGTCCGCCGGTCGCCTGGCGGCCAGGTTGGCCTGCTCCCGTGCGTCCACGCCGAGGTCGTAGAGGTAGTCGGTGCTGCCCGACCGGACGTATTTGAGGTCGCCGCGCCGCAGCGCGCGCCCGTTGCGGGTCCGCCAGAACAGGTCGCGCTCGGGCACCTCCTCGCCCTCGAAGAGGTGCGGCACGAGGCTGGTGCCGTCGAGCGGGTACGCCGCGTCCGGCTCCGCGCCGCCGAGCTCGAGGAAGGTCGCGGTCCAGTCGGTCGTGGAGACGGGGGTGTCGTCGACGGTCCGCTTCGGGAGCCGGCCGGGCCACGACAGGATCGCAGGGATCCGGATGCCGCCCTCGTTGACGCTCGCCTTCACGCCCGTGAAGGGCCAGTTGTAGCTGTACCGCTCGCCGCCGTTGTCGCTGGCGAAGAGCACGACCGTGTCCCGGTCCTGGCCGGTGCGCCGGAGCTCGGCGAGCACCTTGCCGATCGCGCTGTCGAGGTTCTCGACCATCTCCTTGTACTTCTCCAGCGAGCCGCCGTCGTAGTGGAACAGCGCCTGCGGGTTGCCCGCCTTGACCTTCGCGGTGATCTCGTCGCTGACCGCCTTGTCGCCCGGGCCCTCCCACGGCCAGTGCGGCGAGGTGAAGTTGAGGTTGAACAGCCACGGCTCGCGCTGGTCCTTGACCGAGCGCAGCACGCCGATCGCCTTCTCGGTGAGGATGTCGGTGTAGTAGCGCGGGTCCTCGACGAGCTGCTCGCCGTCGTACAGGTCGTAGGCGCCGGTGTGGGCGTACTTGCTGAAGTAGTCGATGCCGCCGGAGTAGTTGCCGTAGAAGCTGTCCCAGCCGGACTTGAGCGGGCCGAAGGTCGGCAGGAAGCCGCCGTGCCACTTGCCGACCATGTGGGTGGAGTAGCCGGCGCCCTTGAGCAGCGAGGCGAGCGTCGGGTGCTCCGGCGGGATGCCGTCGCGGTCGTTGACCTGGCCGATCGGCTCCTGCAGGCCGCCGGGGATCCGGCCCGGGTGGCGGCCGGTGTAGAGCGCGATCCGGGTCGGCGAGCAGACCGCGCCGGCCGAGTAGCCCTGCGTGAAGCGCACGCCGGTTGCGGCCAGGGCGTCGAGGTTCGGGGTCTTGATGTCCGGCGAGCCGTAGACGCTCAGGTCGGCGGCGCCGAGGTCGTCGGCGAGGATGACGAGGAAGTTCGGCCGCGGCCGGGGACCCTTGCGGGCGATGGCCTGGAACGGCTGCTCGGCGTGGGCGGTCTCGCTGGTCGCGCTCACCACGGCAGCGGCGCCGAGCGCGCCGACGGCAGCGCCGGCGAGCCCGCGACGCGACAGGCCGGCAGGACGGGGGGACGGGTCCGGCATGGGTGCATCTCCTTGTTAGTCGATCAAGACGATCGAGATAATAGGGATGCCGACTGTGAGCGCGCACAGTCCGTCCAAGGGGCGGCGAGCCGGCGTCCGGCCGGGAATGCCGAAGGGCCCCGCAGCACTGCTGCGGGGCCCTTCGATTGCGCGTGGCCAGGGGCGGGGTCGAACCGCCGACCTACCGATTTTCAGTCGGTCGCTCGTACCAACTGAGCTACCTGGCCGGGCAGTCGCACACCTTACCGGAGGGACTCGGAAGTCACGAAAGCGGCGGCACCTCGTGGACGGCAGGTGTCCCGCGGGCCCGTGTGGATGGGCGTGTGCCGGGACTCGCGCACTATGCTGACCGAGCCGTTGCGGGCCTCGTCCCGCAGCGGAGGGCCCCCATCGTCTAGCGGCCCAGGACACCGCCCTTTCACGGCGGGTACGCCGGTTCGAATCCGGTTGGGGGTGCGGGTCGTGCGCCGGGTTCGCTCCCGATTGGGAGCCGGGGACGGCCATGGGTTAGAGTTCCATCCGCTTCGCCGCGCAGGAAACTGCACGGAGAGCAACCTGGCCCCGTAGCGCAGTTGGTTAGCGCGCCGCCCTGTCACGGCGGAGGCCGCGGGTTCGAGTCCCGTCGGGGTCGCAGAAGAGAGGAACCGCTCCGGATCACCGGAGCGGTTCTTGTCGTTTTCGCCCGTCCTGCGCCGGGCGCCGTGCTCAGCCGAGGCGGCGGTGCGGGTCGTGCACGATGACCGTGCCGCCGACGCGGTCGGCCAACGTGCGGTGCAGCGGCTCGTCGCTGAGGAACATCACGAACGACACGATGCTCGAGATGCCGCAGGTGATCATCGAGATCAGCCAGTCGAGCCCGTTGCGCGCGGCCATGTCGCCCCACCCCGCCACGCCGCGCCGCTCCGGCTTCCACGCCCGCATGCCGAGCACCTGCAGCGCCGGGCTGGTGCCTCTGCCCCACACGATCGCGCCCCAGACCAGGTAGCCGATGCCGCAGGTGAGCAGCGCGAGCGGGATCGCGAGGAAGTAGGCCCCGACCCGGCGGCCCTGGGAGGCGATGACCACGCCGTCGGGCAGGCCCAGCTGGGCGCCGGCCTGCCACGGGCCCGCCGGCGGCCCGTAGCCGGGCTGCTGTCCGTAGGCGGGCTGGCCGTACGCGGGTTGTCCGTAGCCGGGCTGGTTCGGGTAGCCGGGATACTCCGCCGGCGGCTCGTAGGACGACATGGCACGCATCCTGCCAGCGCGCGGGTCGCGTCGTTGGCGCGGTCGGCGAGAATGGCGCGCGTGCCGGTCGAGATGAGCCCCGAGGAGTTCGACGCCATCGTCGACGCCGCCCTCGACGAAATCCCCGAGGAGCTGGCCCGGCTGGTCCACAACGTCGTCGTCCTCGTCGAGGACGAGCCGCCGGAGGGCGAGCCCGACGACCTCCTCGGCCTGTACGACGGCGTGGCGCTGACCGAGCGCGAGGGCGGCCTGCTCCCGCAGTTGCCCGACCGGATCTTCCTGTTCCGCGGCCCGTTGCTCGACATGTGCGAGGACGTCGAGGAGCTCACCGAGGAGATCCGGATCACCGTCGTCCACGAGGTCGCCCACCACTTCGGCATCGACGACGACCGCCTCCACGACCTCGGCTACGCCTGACGAGCTGCGGTAGTCCCGGGTCAAAAGCACCGAGATCCGCTGGAATTCGGTGCTTTTGACCCGGGACTACCCCGCGAGGGTGAATCCGAGCGTGGCGGCACCGAGGCCCAGCGCGATCGTCCCGACGAGGTACGCCGCGCCGCGCGCCGGACCCAGGTCGCGGGACTGCACCATCAGCGAGGAGTACGTCGACAGGCCGCCGCAGAACCCGGTGCCGATCAGCGCGAGGGCGCTGCCGTGCAGGGCCCAGCCTGCGCAGGCTCCGAGCAGGAGGCTGGCCACGGTGTTGGCCGCCAGGGTGCCGTGGTGCCACCGGTCGTCGTACCGCTGGCCGAGCGCGTAGCGCAGCGCCGAGCCGAGAGCGCCGCCCAGCGCGACCAGGAGCGCCGTCACAGCTCGTCCTCCGCCGGCAGTGACGGGGCGAGCCCACCCACGACGACCACGGCGACCAGCCCGGCGGCGAGGGTGCCGACGACATAGGCCGCGGCCAGCCCAGTGCGGCCGTCGGCGAGCAGCGAGCGCACCTGCTCCGACGTGGCCGAGAACGTGGTGAAGCCGCCGAGCACCCCGGGGCCGAGCGCGGCGGCCCAGACCGGCGAGCGGCGGGCCACCGGCAGCAGGAGCAGGCCCGCGAGCAGCGCCGACCCGACGACGTTGATCGCGAAGGTGGTCCACGGGAACCCGGCCCCGTCGGGCTGGGCCTGCGTGGCGGCGTACCGGACGAGGGCACCGCAGGCTCCGCCCGCGGCCACGGCGAGGAAGTGCCGCGGTCCCGGGGTCATGGGCCGAGGCTAGTGCCGCGGCGTCAGAGTGCGCGGGACGGGGCGCCGGACCCGGCGCCGCCCTGCCAGGCCACCGGGGGAGCGCCGGCCGACTGCCGCCGGAACTCACCGAGGAACCAGATCTGGAAGGCGCGCTGCTCGGCGCCGCGGGGCGCGGTCAGCAGGCGCTGGGCGCGGCTGAACTCGTCGGCCGCGTCGAGCAGGTCGATCAGGCCGCCGATCTGGCGCGCCGTCTCGCGCGGCATCCGCAGGCGCAGGTCGACGCTGTTGCGGCCCTCGCCGCTGGCCTCGTCGACCTGCTCGCGGCCCATGTTGGAGCGCAGCGGCCGCTCGAGCGCGTCGAAGTGCTCCGAGAGGACCTTGGCCAGCGGGTAGTCGTCCTCGTGGGCGAGGGCGAGCAGCCGGATCTCGCGGCGCAGGTCGCGGTAGTGGCGCTGGAAGCGGCCGAAGGCGACGACCGGCACGCCGTTGATCTGGACCGCGACCTCGCCGACGCGGGTGTGGTCCTCCGCGAACGGGCTGCTGGCGTAGGTGATCTGGATGTCGGTGCCACCGGTCTCGGAGAGCTCCGTGGCCGGCTCGAACCAGACCGCCTTGCCCTCGTCGTCGATCTCGGCGCCCCACACGACCGAGGCGCGGGCGACGATGTCGAGGCCGCGGCCGACCGTGGTCAGCGCGGCGAGCTGCTCCTCGTCGAGGGCGTCGAAGGCGTCGAGGTCGAAGGCGTCGATGTCGAAGCCGCCGGCCTGGGTGACCGGCTGCGGCGGGATCGTGGAGCCGTCGTGGACCTCGAAGCGGGGGTGCTCGGCGGTCCCGCTCAGCTGCATCCGCACGGGTTGTTCGCCGTGCAGCACGGCATTGGTGACCAGCTCGGAGATCGCCAGCTCGGCGCAGTCGACCAGGTCCTCGCGACCGATCTCGCGGCAGGTGGCGACGACCCAGCGGCGTGCGTCGTGCACGCTGCGCGGCCCGGGGGCCAGCTCCAGGGTCTGCCGGTGCTGCACGGAGGAACCTTTCGCGGTGTCAGTGCCCGAGGGGTGGTGGTCGACGGTGAGGCCTGATCCCGAGTGCGATACCCGGTTGAACTCGCAACCAAACCAACAGATCCGAGCTGATTTGGTGACGGTCGTGAAGGGCTCACCAAGGAGTGTGACCGACCAGACCGTCGTCGCGGGTTGGGACCCGCGGAGAGGAAGCGGGAGAATGGGTACCGAGCGGCACCGAGGCCGCTCGCGAAGCACCCCCGTGGACGGCCGTCGACATCCGTCCACGCCGTCCAGGAGGAAGTCATGGCAGCAGGCGACACCCAGCCGGAGCAGTCCGACCGCGTGATCGTCCCCCGGTCCGACAAGCACCAGGTGGTGGTCATCGGCTCCGGGTTCGGTGGCCTGTTCGGCACCAAGGCGCTGCGCCACGCCGACGTCGACGTCACGATGATCGCGAAGACGACGCACCACCTCTTCCAGCCGCTGCTCTACCAGGTGGCGACCGGCATCCTCTCCGAGGGCGAGATCGCGCCCCCGACCCGCGAGGTGCTCGCCAACCAGAAGAACGCCCAGGTCCTGCTGGGCGAGGTCACGGCGATCGACCTGGAGAACCGCCAGATCACCTCGCACGTCCTCGGACGCGAGCTCGTGACGCCGTACGACTCGCTCATCGTCGCCGCGGGCGCCGGCCAGTCCTACTTCGGCAACGACCACTTCGCCGAGTTCGCCCCCGGCATGAAGAGCATCGACGACGCCCTCGAGCTGCGGGGCCGCATCTTCGGCGCCTTCGAGATGGCCGAGCTCGGTGCGGCCCGCGGTGAGAACGTCGACCACCTGCTGACCTTCGTGGTCGTCGGTGCCGGCCCGACCGGTGTCGAGATGGCCGGCCAGATCGCCGAGCTCGCCCACCGCACGCTGACCCGCGACTTCCGGGCCATCAGCAGCCGCCAGGCCCGCGTCATCCTCGTCGACGCCGCGCCGCAGGTGCTGCCGCCGTTCGGCGCGAAGCTCGGCAAGTGGACCCAGGAGAAGCTGGAGAAGCTCGGCGTCGAGGTCATGCTCGGTGCACTGGTGTCCGAGGTCGACGAGCGCGGCCTGACCGTGAAGTACAAGGACGGCAGCTCCGAGCGGATCGAGGCCGTCGCCAAGGTGTGGGCCGCCGGCGTCCAGGCCAACCCGCTCGGCCAGCAGCTCGCCGCCCAGACCGGCGCCCCGCTCGACCGCGCCGGCCGGATCGGCGTCAACCCCGACCTGACGCTGCCGGGCTACCCCGAGGTCTTCGTCGTCGGCGACATGATCTCGCTCGACAACCTCCCGGGTGTCGCGCAGGTCGCGATCCAGGGCGCCAAGTACGCCGCGAAGGAGATCGACGGCCGCCTCAAGGGCAAGCCCGCGCAGCCGCCGTTCAAGTACTTCGACAAGGGCTCGATGGCGATCATCAGCCGCTTCCGCGCCGTGGCGATGGTCGGCAAGCTCCGCCTCACCGGCGTGATCGCCTGGCTGATGTGGCTCGTCGTCCACCTCTTCTACATCACCGGCTTCAAGAACCGGGTCACCGCGGTGATCCGGTGGGCCGTCTCCTTCCTCGGCAAGGGCCGCTCCGAGCGGACCTCGACCGAGCAGCAGATCTTCGCGCGGGTCGCGCTCCAGCGGCTCGCCCGTGGCGCGACCGACCTGGTCTCCGAGCCCGGTGAGTACGCCGACGCCGAGCGTCGCCGCGCCGAGCTCGAGGCGCAGGCGGCCGAGGAGGCCCGGCTCAGCGACGAGAACAAGCGCGGGGTCAAGGTCTGAGCCTGCGGGCGCCTGTGACCGCGGGGTCGAAACCCGCGGCTGCTGCATGAATCCCCGGTCGACCGGGGATTCCTGCACTTGTCAGGCGTTGCAACGCCTGACAAGTGCAGGAACAGCCTGACAAGTCAGGCGAGCTGCTCCCGGATCGCCCGGGGCAGGATGAACACGCCCTCGGCCTCCGCGGTGACGCCGTCGGGCCCGATCATCTGCGCCTTCGCCCAGGTCTTGATCCCGTCCTCGCGCTCGACCCACGCCTCGACGCGCAGGTCGCCGAGCGGGGTGCCCTGCCGGTAGACGATCGTGAGCGTCCCGGTCATGCCGGGGCGCCCCTTCGCGCCGACGGCATGGCCGAGCACCTGGTCGAGGATGAGCGCCACGACGCCGCCGTGGACGAGCCCCGGCGGGCCCTCGTACGCGGGACCGCAGTGGAAGTCGCTCTCCGAGCGGCCCTCGGGGACGCTGTGGACCTGCAGCGGGGGAGCGATCGGGTTCCGCAGCCCGATGACGGGGTTGCCCCACGGGCGCCGACGCCCGGCCGGCAGGTGCTCCTGGCCGAGGGTCTGCGTGCGTCGTACCTTGCGCAGGCGGGCGACGGCGGCCTCGACGTCGGCGGTCGCGGCCGCGACCTCCTCGGGGTCGACGTCCGACATGACGCACAGGTCGACGAGCTCGCGGGCCGCCTCGGCCAGCGGACCCCAGATGGCCGTCTCGTGCTCGACGACGTGGTCGGGGGTCTCGTCAGGCGGGAACGGCCAGTTCATGGCACTCAGGGTAGAACACGTTCTTGTTCTGGGTGGGCCGGAATCCCGTTCGCCGGGACCGCCCGGCCGATGGTGGGATGGGTGCCATGACGGCACTCGTGGACCCCGACACCGCCCGCTGGCAGAGCTGGGCCGCCATGGTCGAGGACTTCGGCGGTACGACGGAGATGCACGGCTCCGGCCACTGGTTCCTCGAGGGCGACCCGGTGCCGACCGAGGCGGGCTGCGCCGCGTTCGTCCTGATGACCGAGCTCACCGCGCCCGGCGACCTCGACGGGACCCGGGTGCCGTCGTCGTACTTCTGGATCACCGACGGGGACGGCGGGCCGGACGACGAGGTGGTCGGCTTCCTCAACCTGCGCCACGTGCTCAACGACTTCCTCCTCGAGGAGGGTGGCCACATCGGCTACTCGATCCGGCCGGCCGCCCGTCGCCGCGGCCACGCCTCGGCCGCGTTGGCCCTGGCGGTCGCCGCTGCCGCCCGCCTCGGCATCGACCGCGTGCTGGTGACCTGCGAGGACGACAACGACGCGTCCCGGCGCACGATCGAGGCCAACGGCGGCGTCCTCGAGGACGTGCGCAACGGCAAGCGGCGCTACTGGATCGCTACGGCGTGACCCCGGCGTACTCGTCGGACACCTCGGGGTCGGACCACCCCGGACGCAGCTCGGGGCGGAGTCGGTAGAGCGCGCTGGTGAACCAGTGCGGGTCGACCATGCCGGCGTTGACGACGACCAGTGGCAGGCCGGGGCGCTCGAAGAGGACGGTCCAGCGACGGTCGCCGGGCTCGCCGACGATCGCGATCACGGTGTGCCCGCCGCTGATGTCGACGCGCTGCGCGTGCCCGGCCCGCGTCACGATGAGCTGACCGCGCTGGATGGCCAGCTTCGTCGTCACGCAGCTCGCCCGGACAGCCCACACGACGAGCGTGAGGAAGGCCAGCACGCCGGCGATCCCGATCGCGGCGATGCTGCGGTCCTTGTTGGCGAAGTACGACGCCGCGCCGGTGGCGAGCAGCGCGCCGAGGAGCACGAAGCCGAGGAACCTGCGGATGCCGCTGCGGACGGGGAACTCGACGTCGGTGGTGGCCTCGATCGCCTGGCGGTGCTCCTCGGGCTCGGTCCAGCGGCCGCGGCGCACCGGCTGCTCCTGGCGCGGCGGCGGCGTCGGCGCGCTCCGCGTCGAGGGCTGGTACGACGACCGGGCGGCCGGAGCGCTGACCCGGACCGTGCTCGACGGGCGGGTCACCGTGGTGCGCGGCGGCTCGGGGGCAGCGGGCACGGGGGGAGTCGCCGGCTTCGCGCGGTCGCGGCGCTGCTTGCGGGCCGGCGGCTGGTCGGTGCCGAGGGCGTCGACGACCGAGCGGCCGGCCGCGGTGGCATCGGTCGGCGTGGCGGAGGGGGCCGGCGTGGGCGGGCTCGGCGGGCTCGCGCCGAGGGCGTCGAGCACGGAGCGGCCGGCGTCGCGGCTGTCGGGGCGCGGGCCGTCGGCCCGGCGGCGTACGGCAGGCGCGTCGACCACCTCGGCGGGCGGGTCCGCCTGCTCCTCGGGCTCCGCCTCGGCGACGGGGGAGGGGGTCGGGCGTGAGGGTCCGGGGTCGCGCGGGACGTCGGTGCCGAGGGTGCCGAGGGTGCCGCGGGGTGCGGCGATGACGCGCGCGTCCTTGGCGTAGGTGGCGCGCTTCGCCAGCCAGGCCCGGATGGTCTCCGTGTCCGGCCCGAACTCGTCGTTGCTCCCCATGGGCAGAGTCCTCCCTTTCCCTCTCCCGCGCTCGAGCGTACTCCGGCGCCCGGTCCTGCGTCCCCGGTTGCCCGTCCCCGGTTCGATGGTTCGTTCGGGCCAGTGGGCACCACCCGGACGGACCGTGCGCGACGCGGTAGATTGAGAGTGATTCCCAAACTTCCGGCTCCCAGAGGAGGGCGCGTGACCGACACCGACGAGCGACCGACCGCGCTGCGGCCGACCCGTCAGCGGATCGCGATCACCGCGGCGCTGCGCGAGTCCGTCGACTTCCAGAGCGCGCAGGAGGTCCACGACGCCGTCCGCCAGTCGGGGGAGAAGGTCGGCCTGGCCACCGTCTACCGCACCCTCCAGGCCATGGCGGACTCCGGCGAGGTCGACGTCCGGCACAGTCCGGCCGGCGAGGCGACGTACCGCCGCTGCAGCACCTCGCACCACCACCACCTGGTGTGCCGCTCCTGCGGGCGCACCGTCGAGATCACCGGCTCGGCGGTCGAGAGGTGGGCGCACGCGGTCGCCGACGAGCACGGCTTCACCGACGTCGCGCACACCGTCGAGCTGGTCGGCCTGTGCGCCGACTGCAGCGCCGCGAAGGCGGGGAACTAGAGTTCCCCCGGGCCGTTAGCTCAGTTGGTAGAGCACCGGACTTTTAATCCGAGGGTCGTCGGTTCGAGCCCGACACGGCCTACCCCGTCCCTTGTTTCCGCCGTCGTCACGGCTGCGTAGCAGAACCTTCATCGCAGATCGCGAGATCGATGCAGCGGGAGACTTCCGTTGTCTGCGCGGATTGGTAATGTCGTGTTTGCAGCGGATGCAGTTTCGGAAGGTTCAACGCCTGCGGAGATTGTGGCCGACGGCGATTCTGGTTTGTGGTGTCCATCACGGGTCGGAGCGACGTGTCATTCCATCTGCTGTGGGTCGCCGAGGTGGCGGCTCTCGCCCCGACACAAGGAGTAACGAGCACAATGGCTCAGGGCACCGTGAAGTGGTTCAGCGCCGAGAAGGGCTTCGGCTTCATCGAGCAGGAGGGTGGCGGCGACGACGTCTTCGTCCACTACTCGGCGATCCAGACCAACGGCTACAAGTCGCTGGAGGACAACCAGAAGGTCGAGTTCGACGTCACCCAGGGCCCGAAGGGCCCGCAGGCGGAGAACGTTCGTCCCCTCTGATCCAGGCCCAGCCTGATCGAGGAGACCCTCGTCTTCACGTGGAGCCCCGCCGGTCGGCGGGGCTCCACGAATTTTTGCTGAACTTTGAGGTTTAGGGGTTGGTCGAGGGGGGAAGATGGGATCAGTTGACCGTTCCGGTCTGGGCCCGAGGGAGGAACTGATGGCTGATCAGTTCGACGTGACCCTCGAGGACCGCGACCTCCTGGTCGAGGTCGAGCTGACCACCAACCTCATCATCGCGGCCAGCGCCTCCGACGAGCGGCTCCCGCTCGACGAGATCGATCGCATCCTGGGCGTCTCGCGCCCGCCCGCCTGACGTCGCCGACTCAGCTCTTCGGGCCGCGCAGCAGCGCGGCGGTGGCCAGTGCTGCAACCGCCGCGACGATGGCCGCGCCGACGAAGGCCGCGGAGTAGCCCTCCGTCAGCGCCACGGCGTCGCCGAGCTGGTCGGCGCCCGCTCCCGCTGCGACGGCGGTCATCACGGCGAGGCCCAGGGCCGAGCCGACCTGGTAGCTGGTGTTGACGATGCCCGAGGCGAGACCACCCTCCTCCGGCGGGGCGGCGGAGATCGCGGTGCCGAGGGTCGGGATGAAGGCCAGGGACATGCCGAGAGCAGCGGCCAGCGAGGCGGGGAGGACGTCGACGGCGTAGCTGCCGTCAGCGTCGATCATCGCCAGCCACGCCATGCCCGCGGCGAGCAGGACCAGACCGGTGACGGTGGTGGTGCGTACGCCGAGCGCGGCGAGGGCCTTCGGTGCCAGCACCACCATGCCGAGCATGATCAGCAGGGTCATCGGCAGCAACGCCGCTCCGCTGGGGAAGGCGGTGAAGCCGAGCACCTGCTGGAGGTAGAGGTTCAGGAAGAACCACATCGGGATCCACGCGGCGCCGAGCAGGAGCTGAGTGAGGTTCGCAGCGGCGAGGCCGGGTGCTCTGAGGATGCCCAGACGCAGGAGCGGGTCGCCGCCGCGGGCCTGCTGGACGACGAAGACGGCGAGCAGCGCGGCGCCGGCCCCGAGGACCCACCACGTGCGAGCGGCGCCCCAGCCGACCTCGGGGGCCTGGACGACGGCGTACACGAGTGCCGCCAGGCCGGCGGTCACCGTGGCGGCGCCGAGGACGTCCACGCGACGTGAGCCGCCCGTGGCGCCGGCGGGCATGGACAAGGGGACGAGCGCGAGGACTAGCAGTGCGATCGGGATGTTGATCGCGAACACCCACGGCCAGCTGAGGTACTCAGTGATCACGCCGCCGAGGAAGACGCCAGCCGTGCCTCCGGCCGGTGCGGCGGCGCCGTACAGGGCGAGCGCCCTGGTCAGCTCGCGCGGATTGCCGCCGAACAGCATCATCAGCAGGGTCAGTGCCGAGGGTGCGATCAGCGCGGCGCCGGCGCCCTGGATGGCGCGGCCGGCGAGCTCGACCTCGACGTTGCCGGCCGCGGCGGCCACGAGTGAGCCGGCCGCGAGCACGACCCAGCCTGCGGCGAAGACGGTGCGTGCGCCGAGCACGTCGGAGACCTTGCCGCCGAGGAGCAGCAGGCCGCCGAAGGCGACGACGTACGCGTTGAACACCCATGACAGGTTCTCCGGCGTGAAGCCGAGGTCGCGCTGCATCCCGGGCAGGGCCACGCCGATGATCGACGTGTCCATGATGACCACGAACTGGGCGGCGGCGATGACCGCGAGGCCGAGCCAGCGGCGATTGCCGCGACCGGTCTGCGGTGGGGTGAGGACTGACATCTCCATCTCCTCTTGCGTTTGGTACCCTAGGGGGGTACGGTATCGGACAGATCGGGACGCTATCACGGAATACCACAGGGGGGTATCCTTCCGAGGTAGGTCGATTCCCAGCACACGAAGGACCAGAGGGCCATGGCACACAGCGACTCCGGCGCGGAGCACCAGCACAGCTACATCGCCAACCGCACCAAGGACGACTACCTCAAGCGGCTGCGTCGCATCGAGGGCCAGGCGCGGGGCCTGCAGCGGATGGTCGAGGAGGAGCAGTACTGCATCGACATCCTCACCCAGGTCTCCGCGATGACGAAGGCCCTCCAGTCCGTCGCCCTCGGCCTGCTCGACGAGCACATGGCGCACTGCGTCGTGAACGCCGCCCGAGAGGGAGGTGAGGAGGCCGACATCAAGCTCAAGGAGGCCTCCGACGCCATCGCCCGCCTGGTCCGTTCCTGACGCGTCCCGGTCCCGTCCATCCCCAACGAGAGGAATCCTCCGATGAGCACCACCCAGACCTTCACCGTCACCGGCATGACCTGCGGCCACTGCGTCGCCTCCGTCACCGAGGAGGTGCAGGAGATCTCCGGCGTCGAGGACGTCGCGGTCGACCTGCCCACCGGTGCGGTCACGATCACCAGCGCCGCCCCCCTCGACGAGTCCGCCGTGAAGGCGGCCCTCGAGGAGGCCGGCTACCAGCTCGCATGAATACCCCGACGCGGCTGGCTGGCTTCGGTGCCGTCGCCGCGGTCGTGTTCGGCGTCGCCCTCCTCGGTGGCCGGGCCCTCGGCCCGGTCGACGTGGAGGAGCCGACCCACGACACGCACGCAGGCGACGCCACCGGGGGCCACGCCGAGCACGAGACCGCCGGGGCGACGACCGAGATACCGGGAGGACTCATGACGTCGCAGGACGGCTACACCCTCACCCTCGACCACGCGCAGGCTGCTGCCGGCAGTGCGGTCCCGGTGAGCTTCACCATCACCGGACCCGACGGCGCCCCCGTGACGTCGTACGACGTCCAGCACGAGAAGCGGCTCCACCTGATCGCCGTACGACGGGACTTCAGTGGCTTCCAGCACGTGCACCCGACCCTCGACGGCGACGGCACCTGGTCCACCGACCTCGCGCTGACGCCCGGGACGTGGCGCGTGTTCGCCGACTTCAAGGCCACCGGCGCCGAGGCGCTCACCCTCGGCACCGACCTCGCGGTCGACGGCCGCTTCGAGGCCGTGACGACGGAGGGCGACACCAGGACCGCGACCGTGGACGGCTACGAGGTCACCCTCGACGGTGACCTGAGCGCCGGTGCCGATGCCCGGCTCACGCTCAGCGTCAGCAAGGACGGCGAGCCGGTCACCGACCTCCAGCCCTATCTCGGTGCCTACGGCCACCTGGTCGCGCTGCGCACCGGCGACCTCGCCTACCTCCACGTCCACCCGGACGGTGAGCCCGGCGACGGCAGGACGGACCCGGGGCCCGATGTCGTCTTCCACACCGCGGTCCCGAGCAACGGGACCTATCACCTCTACCTCGACTTCCAGCACGACGGCGTCGTCCGCACCGCGGCGTTCACCGTCACCGCCGGGGGTACCGCGGAGAGCACGACCGAGGAGCACGGGGAGAGCAGTGGACACGCACACTGATGCCACGCCCGAGCAGCAGGTCGAGCTCGCGCTGACCGGGATGACCTGCGCCTCCTGCGCCAACCGGATCGAGCGCAAGCTCAACAAGCTCGAGGGCGTCACCGCGACGGTCAACTACGCGACCGAGAAGGCCAAGGTCACCTACGACGCCGGCGTGACCACCGACGACCTCGTGGCCGCCGTCGAGGCGGCCGGCTACGGCGCCTCGCTGCCGAAGCCTCCCGCTGCGGAGGGCTCGGCGGCGGAGGTGGAGGTCGACCCGGTCGCCACACTGCGCCAGCGGCTCCTCGTCTCCGCGGTCCTGACCGTGCCGGTCATCGCGATGGCGATGGTCCCGGCGCTGCAGTTCGACAACTGGCAGTGGCTCTCGTTGACCCTGGCGGCGCCCGTCGTGGTGTGGGGCGCGTTCCCGTTCCACAAGGCCGCGTGGACCAACCTGCGCCACGGCACGTCGACGATGGACACGCTGATCTCCCTCGGCACGCTGGCCGCGCTCGGCTGGTCGCTCTACGCCCTCTTCTGGGGCACCGCGGGCACGACCGGGATGAAGCACCCGTTCGAGCTGACCATCGAGCGCAGCGACGGCAGCGGCAACATCTACCTCGAGGCCGCTGCCGGGGTGACGACCTTCATCCTGGCGGGGCGCTACTTCGAGCAGCGCTCGAAGCGGCGGGCCGGGGCGGCGCTGAAGGCCCTGCTCGAGCTCGGCGCCAAGGAGGTCGCGGTCCTCGGGCCCGACGGCGTCACCGAGACGAAGGTGCCGGTGGAGCAGCTGGCGGTCGGCGACCTGTTCGTCGTACGCCCGGGGGAGAAGATCGCCACCGACGGTGTCGTCGAGCGGGGCAGCTCCGCGGTCGACGCGTCGATGCTGACGGGCGAGTCCGTTCCGGTCGAGGTCGCCACGGGCGACCCCGTCGTCGGGGCTTGCGTCAACGTCGGAGGGCGGCTCGTCGTCCGGGCGACCCGGATCGGCTCCGACACCCAGCTCGCGCAGATGGCGCGGCTCGTCGAGGACGCGCAGAACGGCAAGGCCGAGGTGCAGCGCCTGGCCGACCGGATCTCCGGCATCTTCGTGCCGATCGTCATCCTGCTGGCGGCCGGCACCCTCGGCTTCTGGCTCGGCACCGGCAACGGCCTGGCCGCCGCGTTCACCGCAGCGGTCGCGGTGCTGATCATCGCCTGCCCGTGCGCCCTGGGCCTGGCCACGCCGACCGCGCTGATGGTGGGCACCGGCCGCGGCGCCCAGCTCGGCATCCTGATCAAGGGGCCGGAGGTGCTGGAGTCCACGCACGCCGTCGACACGATCGTGCTCGACAAGACCGGGACGGTCACGACCGGCCGGATGACCCTCCGCGAGGTCGTCGCGGGCGAGGGCGAGGACGCCGCCGAGGTGCTCCGGTACGCCGGCGCGCTGGAGGACTCCTCCGAGCACCCGATCGCCCGGGCCATCGCCGACGCCGCGCGCGACGCCGGTCCGCTGCCTGCGGTCGAGGACTTCGCCAACGTCGAGGGCCTCGGCGTGCAGGGCGTGCTGCTCGACGGCGACGCGTCACACGCGGTGCTCGTCGGGCGGCCACGCCTGCTGGAGGAGTGGTCCCAGCACCTGCCGCCGCAGCTGCAGGCGGCCCTGGAGCAGGCCCAGGAGACCGGTGGCACCGCCGTCGCCGTCGGCTGGGACGGGAGGGCGCGCGGCGTCGTCGTGGTCGCCGACGCGGTCAAGCCCACCTCGGCCGCCGCGATCGCCCAGCTGCGCGAGCTCGGCCTCCGGCCGGTGCTGCTGACCGGCGACAACGCCGTGGTGGCGCGGACCGTCGCCGCGGAGGTCGGGATCGACGAGGCGGACGTGATCGCCGACGTACTCCCGTCCGACAAGGTCGACGTGGTCAAGCGGCTCCAGGGCGAGGGCAAGGTCGTCGCGATGGTCGGCGACGGTGTCAACGACGCCGCTGCGCTGGCCCAGGCCGACCTCGGGTTGGCCATGGGCACCGGGACCGACGTGGCGATCGAGGCCAGCGACCTCACCCTGGTGCGGGGCGACCTCCAGGTCGCCGTGGACGCGATCCGGCTCTCGCGGCGCACGCTCGCGACGATCAAGGGCAACCTGTTCTGGGCGTTCGCCTACAACGTCGCGGCGCTGCCGCTGGCGGCCGCGGGCCTGCTCAACCCGATGCTGGCCGGCGCGGCGATGGCCTTCTCGTCGGTGTTCGTGGTCAGCAACAGCCTGCGGCTGCGGTCGTTCCGGGCGGCGGCCGGCTGATCACCCGAGGTCGGGCGGCGTCGTCTCCGTGAGTCGGGGGTCGGGGTCGCCCGACGCCATCCCCAGCGCGCCGGCGACGACCCGGCCGAGGGTCAGCAGGTCGGCGGGCCTGCGCTTGTCGAGCCCGCCGACCAGCTGCTTGAGGATCGTCAGCTGGTCGAAGTAGATCCGCTCGGCGACCAGTTGCTCCTGCTCGTCGAAGACGAAGTACGCCGTCATCCGGGTCCGGTGGGCCGACCCCGTCGGCGGCATCTTCCCCAACGGCCCGAGATGGGTCCCGGTGAGCCAGAACTCGACGATCACGGCGTCGTGGGAGTGCCGCAGCGCGATGATCTCGTGGTCCTGGTCCGGGAAGGCGACCCGGGTGTCGTGGTAGTAGCCACGGACCTCGTCGTCGCCGTCGTGCACCGTCATCGACGCCACGAGCTCGTAGTGAGGGTGGGGGAAGGTCGACAGCGTCGCGTCCCAGTCCTGGCGCACCTCGTCGTGGAAGTGGTCGAGGACCAGCTTCTCGCGGGCCTCGAGGACGTGGGCGGGCGGCAGCGTGAAGCGGGACATCCGGCGCTCCTGTCGATGGGATCGGGGAGCGGTCAGCGTACGCCGCGGCCGCCGTCGCCGACCGTCAGCAGGCCGCGAACAGCACCGGCCCGGTGGTGAGGTCGGACAGCACGGGGCTGTCGTCCACCGGGGCCAGCTCCATGGTCACGACCGTGCCGTCGGCCGTCACCTTCCCGAGCTCGAAGCGCTCGGGAAAGGTGCCGCCCTGCCCGGGCGCGGGGCCGGCCGCGAGCTGCGACCGGCTGTCGGCGTCGGCACGAGCCTGGTCGTCGCTGTCGAGCACCAGGGCCACGCGGACGTCGCCGCCGGGCTCGGCCCCCATCGCGAACGCGGTCAGCGGGTGCACGCCGCCGGCCTGCTCGATCAGCTCCGCGCCGCGGGTCCGCTCCGTCGGGTCGGCCTGGCTCATGGCGAGCTCGCCGCACGCGTGGTCGCCGGTGTAGACGACCGCGCCGGGCGTCGTACCGAGGGAGGCGGCGGCACGCGCCACGGGGTCGTCCCGGTCGCCACGGGCCAGGTCGTCCCGCTCGTCGAGGTAGCCCCGGTCGTCGCTGCCGTAGAGGATGCCGGCGTCCTCGTCGATCGCGAGCGCGCCCAGCTCGGGGGTGACCGGGCCGCTGAGCCGCTCGAGCCCGTCCGCGCCGGCGAACCACACGCCGTCGTCGTCGGCCGGCTCGTCGAACCCGGCGTCACGCAGGTGGTCGCGCAACCGGTCGTAGTCGAACCCGTCGGGCAGGCCCATCGCCACCAGGGCGCCGTCCTCGCCCTGGGCGAACAGCTCCCAGTCGATCGTCGCCGGGGAGAAGCCGAGCTCGTCCTGGGTGGTCGCCGCGGACTCGTCGAGGGCCGTCGTGCTGCTCAGGTCGCGGTCGTAGGCGTCCAGCAGGAAGGCGTCGACGTCCTCGCCCGAGGAGTCCACCGACAGGTCGGCCCCCACCTCGTCGCGCACCGCCGACCAGTCCGTCCACGAGAATCGCTGGCTGGACTCCGGCGCGAGCTCGAGCGCCAGGTCGAGGCGGCTGCGCTCGTCGTCGCGAACGACCCACACGACCACGAGGGCCGCCACGACGACCACGACCACCGCGCCGACGGCGAGCCAGCGACGACGGGACCACCTCATGGGTCACTAACCTATAGCCGTGCCCGACATCCTCGCTGCCGGCGTGGTCGCCTTCCGACCCGGTCGCGAGGTCCTCCTCGTCCACCGTCCCAAGTACGACGACTGGTCGTTCCCCAAGGGCAAGCTGGACCGCGGCGAGCACGCGGTCGCCGCCGCGGTGCGCGAGGTGGCCGAGGAGACCGGCCTCCACGTGCGGCTCGGCCCGCCGCTGCCGTCGCAGCGCTACCCGGTCGCGCGCCGGATGAAGACGGTCCACTACTGGACGGGCCGCGTCGTCGGAGACGACGACGTGACCGGCTACCGCCCCAACGAAGAGATCGACGCCGTGGCGTGGGTGCCCTTCGACGAGGCGCGCGAGCGGCTGACCTACGAGCACGACCGCGGCACCCTCGACGACGCGCTGCGGGTGCGTCGCAAGACCCGGGCGGTCGTCGTACTCAGGCACGGGCAGGCGCGCTCGCGCAGCACGTGGCGGGGCGAGGACGTGGCGCGACCGCTGTTGCGGGCCGGCGAGCACGAGGCGGACCGGCTCGTCCCCCTCCTCGCCGCCTACGACGTCACCCGGATCGTCACCTCGACCAGCACCCGCTGCATTCAGACGGTCCAGCCCTACGCGGAGACGACCGGCTACCCGGTCGACCTGCGTCCGCGGCTCAGCGAGGAGCGGGCCACGGCCCGCTCGGTGCACAAGGTCGTCGAGGAGCTCTTCGACGCCGAGGAGGGCGGCGTGCTGTGCACCCACCGCCCCGTCCTGCCCCTCGTGTACGACGCCGCGGGGCTCGACGGCGCGTTCGAGGACCGTCCGCTCGAGCCTGCCGAGATGCTGGTGCTGCACGTGCGCAAGGGTGCGGTGGTCGCCGTCGAGCGCCACCGGCCGCGTCCGACGCCGGCGTAGCCGGGAGGGCCCGTCCGGCGGCGGTGTAACGGGGGACACGCCCCGCCGCCACCCGGACCGCCACTGTTCACCGGCCGTTCAGACGTGCCGGAGGGTTGCGTTACCGACGCTGCCTAACTTCACCGGTGTCCAGTACGAATCGGGGGGCAGGTGAACGAGTCGCCCCTCACCTCTGAGAGGCAAGTTCCTTGAACTTCAAGTCCATCCGCAACGCCGCGGTTCCCGGTGTTGCCGCCCTCGCCCTGCTGATGAGCGCCTGCGGCGCCTCCAACGAGGAGGGCACCGGCACCGACGGCGAGTCCGGCGGCCTGTCCGGCAACCTCAAGGGTGGCGGCGCGACGTCGCAGGAGAAGGCCCAGGAGGCCTGGAAGACCGCGTTCCAGGGCAAGAACAGCGGCCTCACCATCGACTACGCGCTGCTCGGTTCGACCGACGGCCGCAGCCAGTTCATCAGCAAGGCGCTGTCCTTCGCCGGCTCCGACTCCTACATCAAGGACGAGGACCTCACCAAGGCCAAGGAGCGCTGCGGCGGCACCATCGTCGAGGTCCCGGCCTACATCTCCTCGATCGCCATCGCGTTCAACCTGCCGGACATCACCGAGCTGAACCTCGACGCCTCGACGATCGCGAAGATCTTCGCCGGCAAGATCACCAAGTGGAACGACGACGCCATCGCCTCGCAGAACGAGGGCGTCGACCTCCCCGACACCAAGATCTCGCCGGTGCACCGCGCCGACGACTCGGGCACCACCAAGAACTTCACCGACTACCTCAACAAGGTCGCGCCGAGCGACTGGAAGTACGAGGCCGAGGACGCGTTCCCCGTCTCCGGCGGCCTCTCCGCCGAGGGCACCTCCGGTGTCGTCAAGACCGTCACCGACACCGAGGGCGCGATCGGCTACGCCGACGCCAGCCAGACCGGCGACCTCGCCCACGTCTCGGTGAAGGTCGGCGACGAGTACGTCGCCCCGTCGCCCGAGGGCGCTGCCAAGACCGTCGACGTCTCGCCGGTCGTCGAGGGCCGTGACGCCACCGACATCGCCGTCGACGTCGACCGCACCACGACCGAGGCCGGCGCCTACCCGGTCATCCTGCTGTCGTACCTGATCGCCTGCGAGACCTACGACGACGCGGCCGAGGCCGCCAACGTCAAGGGCTACTTCGAGTACATCGTGTCCGACGAGGGCCAGGCCGAGGCGGCCGACTTCGCCGGCTCCGCGAAGCTCTCCGCCGACACCGCCGCCAAGGCGCAGGAGATCGTCGCCAAGATCTCCGCCAAGTGACGCCCCGGAGGGGTGCGGACGGGCCCGGCCCGTCCGCACCCCTCCACCGGCGTTCCCGCACCATCCCGCTTCCCCCCGAGCACCCTGAGCACGAGGTGACCCAGTGACAGCCCGCACCGCCGATATCGAGGACCAGCCCGCCGCGTGGGCGAGCGTCCGCGGTGGCATCGGTGACCGCATCTTCTCCGGCGCTGCGCTCGCTGCCGGTCTCACCATCCTGGGCGCCCTCGCCGGCGTCTTCGTCTTCCTCCTCGCCAAGGGTGCGACCGGCTTCAGCAAGCCGGCCGAGGTCTACGGGCCGCACGCCGAGAGCTTCCTGGGCTACGTCTTCCCGCTGCTGGTCGGCACCTTCACGGTGTCGATCATCGCGCTGGTCATCGCCGTGCCGCTCGCCTTCGGCATCGCGCTGGTGATCAGCCACTACGCACCGCGGTGGCTCGCCACCCCGGTCGCCTTCGTCATCGACCTGCTCGCCGCGGTGCCCTCGGTCGTCTACGGCCTGTGGGGCGCGTTCTACCTCGCGAAGAAGCTCGTGCCGATGCACGAATGGCTGCACGACACCTTCGGCTCGTGGCCGGTGCTCGGTGCCCTCTTCGGGGAGCCGAACGCGGCCGGCAAGTCGTGGCTCACCGTGGGCATCGTGCTGGCGATCATGATCCTGCCGATCATCACCGCGATCACCCGCGAGGTCTTCTCCCGCACGCCGCGGCTGCACGAGGAGGCCGCCCTCGCGCTGGGCGCCACCCGCTGGGAGATGATCCGGATGACGGTCTTCCCCTACTCGCGCTCCGGGATGGTCTCCGCCGTCATGCTCGGCCTCGGCCGCGCGCTCGGCGAGACGATGGCCGTCGCGATGGTGCTCTCGGTCGGCTTCGGGCTGTCCTGGAACATCATCGCCACGTCCAGCCCGACCTCGATCGCGGCCAACATCGCGCTCAAGTACAAGGAGCGCAGCGCCGACCTGCTCAACGTCCTGGTGGCGACCGGCCTCGTCCTCTTCCTGCTGACCTTCCTGGTGAACTTCGCGGCCCGGTGGATCATCGGCCGCAGCGAGAGGCGGATGGCCCGATGACGACCACTGTCGAAGAGATCCAGGAGCGGGCGCACACGCCGCTCGTCCTGCCCCGCCTCCCGCGGGTCGCGCCGGCGATCGTCGGTGGCATCGCGATCGCGCTCGCCCTGCTGCTGATGGTGCTCGGCATGGGCCTGGTCGGCGGCGTGGTCGTCGGCGTCGTCGCCTACCTCGTCGCGCTGCCCCTCTGGTCGCTGTTCATCGAGGGCCGCCGTGGTGCGACCGACCGGATGATGACGGGCCTGATCTGGGCCACCTTCTTCGTCGCGGTCGTGCCGCTGGTCTCGCTGCTGTGGCGGGTGGTCTCCAAGGGCGCCGGCCGCATCGACGGCACCTTCCTCAGCTACTCCTTCTTCAAGACGCAGATCGACCAGCCGGTCGGCATCTACCACGCCATCATCGGCACGCTCCTGATCACGCTCGGCGCCGCGGTCATCTCGGTGCCGGTCGGTGTGATGGCCGCGATCTACCTGGTCGAGTACGGCAAGAAGAACAAGCTCGCCAAGGCGATCACCTTCCTCGTCGACGTGATGACGGGCATCCCGTCGATCGTCGCGGGCCTGTTCGCGTTCGCGCTCTTCACCCTGGTGTTCGGCCCGGCCTACGTGTCCGGGATCGGTGGGTCGGTGGCGCTCTCGCTGCTGATGATCCCGATCGTCGTCCGGGCGACCGAGGAGATGCTGATGCTCGTGCCCGACGACCTCCGCGAGGCGTCGTACGCGCTCGGCACGCCGAAGTGGAAGACGATCGTGCGGATCGTCCTCCCGACCGCGCTCGGCGGCATCCTGACGGGCATCACCCTCGCGATCTCCCGGGTCATCGGCGAGACCGCGCCGCTGCTGCTCATCGCCAGCGCGACCGACCGCACCAACATGAACCTGTTCGACGGCGCGATGACCACGCTGCCGGTGCTCATCTACGGACAGAACGTGCGGGGCGACGCCCCCGCGGAGGCGATCGCCTGGGGCGCCGCCTTCATCCTGATCATCATCGTGGTGGTGCTGAACCTCGTGGCTCGCATCGTCGGCAAGATCTTCGCCCCGAAGAAGGGCTGAGAGGGACTAGCAATGGCAAAGAGCATCGACGTCTCCGACGTCAACATCTACTACGGCGACTTCCTCGCCGTGCAGGGCGTCAACATGACGATCCGTGCCGGCGCGGTCACCGCCTTCATCGGTCCCTCCGGCTGCGGCAAGTCGACCTTCCTCCGGTCGCTCAACCGCATGCACGAGGTCATCCCCGGTGCGCGCGTCGAGGGCAAGATCGTCGTCGACGGCCAGGACCTGTACGACGCCGGGGTCGACCCGGTCGCCGTACGCCGCCAGGTCGGCATGGTCTTCCAGCGGCCCAACCCCTTCCCCACGATGTCGATCTACGACAACGTGCTGGCGGGGCTCAAGCTCAACGCGGGCAAGCTGAAGAAGTCCGAGGCGGACGCGGTGGTCGAGAAGTCGCTGCGCGGCGCCAACCTCTGGAACGAGGTCAAGGACCGGCTCAACAAGCCGGGCATGGGCCTGTCCGGCGGCCAGCAGCAGCGCCTGTGCATCGCCCGCGCGATCGCGGTCGAGCCGCAGGTCCTGCTGATGGACGAGCCGTGCTCGGCCCTCGACCCGATCTCGACCTCCGCGATCGAGGACCTGATCCACGAGCTCAAGGACGAGTTCACGATCGTGATCGTCACGCACAACATGCAGCAGGCCGCGCGGGTCTCCGACGACACCGGCTTCTTCAACCTCAAGGCGACCGGCGAGCCCGGCCACCTGGTGGAGTTCAACCCCACCAAGAAGATGTTCGCGAACCCCGACGACCCGGCGACCGAGGCCTACATCTCTGGTCGCTTCGGCTGATCGGTGTCCACCGCTCTCGGGGGCGGCACACCGCGAACGGAAGCCGGGATGGGCAAGCGGGACGGGCGTACCGACGCCCGTCGTCAGTCCGTGCGCGCCTACCTCCACCGATGGGCGGAGACGACCGGGGCACAGCTCCTGGTGGTCGACCCCGCCGTGGACGAGGGCACGCTCGCCGAGGGCATGGCGGGGCACGGCGTGCACGTGACCTGGGTGGCCTCGACCCTGGACGGCCTGGTGGAGTTCGGCCGCACCGACCCCCACGCCGTCGTGGTGGCGCCGGAGGCGCCGGGCATCCCGGCCGAGGAGTTCGTCGGACTGATCCGGCGGCACGGCTCGCCCTACGTCATCGCGGGCACGGAGGACCTCAGCGAGCTCGCCGACCCCGCGGCCGCCGCGCGCAGGGGGAGCGGGGTGGGCTCGCTGATGCTCGCCGGTGCGTCCGCCGTCGCGCTGCGCCCGTACGCCGCCCAGTCGCTCTGGGAGCTGATGTCCCACGGCCCCCGGTCGGTGTCGGAGCACGCGCGGGTCGAGGTCGGTCCGATCGAGCTCGACGCCAGCGCGTTCACGGTGCGCGTCAATGGCCAGCGGATCGCGGACCTGCCGCTCAAGGAGTTCGAGCTGCTGCGCGAGCTGATGCTGCACTCACCGGGCATCGTCACCGACGACGAGCTCGGTGACGCGCTCTGGGGCACCCACGGCCGCCGACCGGGCGGCAACACGATCGCGATGCACGTGACCCGGTTGCGGGCACGGCTCGGCCCGGTCGCCGTCGTACGACGGATCCGGGGGCGGGGCTACAGCCTCACCATCGACCCCGACTGACTCAGGCCGGACCGGTCAGAGGAGGACGAGCTTGAGGATCTCGTAGCAGGCCCACGCGGCGAGCGCGGCGGCCGGGAAGGTCGAGACCCAGGCGGCGAGGATGGTGCGGGCCATGCCCCACCGGACCGCCGAGAAGCGCTTGGTCGCACCGGCGCCCATCACGGCCGAGGTGATCGTGTGGGTCGTCGAGATCGGGGCGTGGAACACGAACGCGGTCGTGTAGAGCACGCCGGCACCGACCGACTCGGCCGCGAAGCCGCGCGGCGGGTCGAGGTGGATGATCTTGCGGCCCAGCGTGCGCATGATCCGCCAGCCGCCGGCGTAGGTGCCGGCCGAGATGGCGCCGGCAGCGGCGAGGACGACCCAGATCGGGAGCGTCTCGATGTCGTAGGAGCCGGGGTAGGCGATGACCAGCGTCAGCAGGATGACGCCCATCGTCTTCTGGGCGTCCTGCAGGCCGTGGCCGAGGGCGAGCGCGGCGGCGGAGACCGTCTGCATGCCGCGGAAGCCGCGGTTGATCTTGTGCGGGTTGCCGCGACGGAAGATCCACAGGATCGCGGTCATCACGAGGAAGGCCGCGCAGAAGCCGAAGAGCGGCGAGATGACCATCGGGATGAGCACCTTCTGGACGATGGTGTCCCACTTGACGCTCACCCCGCCGGCCAGCGCCGCGCCGACCAGGCCGCCGATGAGGGCGTGCGAGGACGACGAGGGGAGGCCGAAGTACCAGGTGATGAGGTTCCAGATGATCGCGCCGAGCAGGCCGGCCATCACGATGACCAGCCCGTGGTGCACGCCGACGAGCAGGTGGCCGGTGTCGTCCTCGATGGTGACGACGTCGGCGACGGTCTTCGCGACCTCCTGGCCGAGAAGCGCGCCGATGAAGTTCATCAGCGCCGCCAGGGTCAGCGCGATCCGCGGCGTCAGGGCGCGCGTCGACACCGACGTGGCGATCGCGTTCGCCGCGTCGTGGAAGCCGTTGGTGTAGTCGAACGCGAGCGCGATGACGACCACGGCGATCACGATCGCCAGGGTGAGGGTCATGGCTGGACCGGTCAGCCTTCCTTGACGGCGATCTGCTCGACCGTGTTGGCGACCTTCTCGAAGGCGTCGATGGCGCCCTCGAGCGACTCGACGATGTCCTTGAGCTTGAGCACCTCGATGGTCTTGAACTCACCGGAGAAGAGCGCAGCGAGGATTCGGCGGTGGTTGCGGTCACCGGCGTTCTCGAGGCGGTTGATCTCGATCCAGTAGTCGTCGAGCGACTGCATCGACTGCAGGCGCGGCATCGCGGCCGCCGTCAGCTCGGCGCACCGCTGGAGCACCTCGACCTGCTCGGACAGCTCGGGCGGGAGGGTCTTCACCTCGTAGAGGAGGATCAGGTCGACGGCCTCGTCCATCATGTCCATCACGTCGTCGAGGCCGGAGCCCAGCGCGTAGATGTCCTCGCGGTCGAAGGGCGTGACGAAGGTGCTGTTGACCTTCTTCACGATCTCGTGGGTCGTCTCGTCCGCGGCGTGCTCGGCGGCACGCATGCGCTCGGCGACCGACGCCTTGTCGGAGTTGTCCGACAGCATCTCGGCAAGCAGCTCGGCGCCACCGACCAGGTGCTGCGCGGACTGGGTGAAGAGGTCGTAGAAAGAAGTGTCGACCGGACGCAGACGCAGACCCACATGGACTCCCGTTGAGGCGGAGAAGAACGCCATCATGCTAGGGGGTCACGGTCCCGTGAACGCAACCCGCGCCAGTGCCGGTCGGTGTGGCGCGGCCCACGGCACGGCCCCGCGGCGACGTCCTTGCAGGTCAGACGGCGTGTCGCGGGTTCATCAGCTGTTGCTGCGCCGGTTGCGCTGCCGCTCGATCAGCGTCTCCTGGAGGTGCTCCGTGCCGGCATTGCGGGTCCAGCGGGCGTCCGCGCCGAGCTCCCACGCCTGGGTCGTCGGGGCGAACGCCAGGTCCAGCAGGCGTCGTACCTCGTCACGGCTCTGCTCGGGCAGCCGCACCAGCACCTCGACCCGGCGGTCCAGGTTGCGGTGCATCATGTCCGCCGAGCCGATCATGGCGATCGGCTCGCCGCCGCCCTCGAAGGAGAAGACGCGGCTGTGCTCGAGGTAGCGGCCGAGGATCGAGCGGACCGTGATGTTCTCGCTCAGGCCGGGTACGCCGGGGCGCAGCGCGCAGATGCCGCGGACCAGGATCTCGACCGGCACCCCCTCGCCGGAGGCGAGGTAGAGCGCGTCGATGATCTGCTCGTCGACGACCGAGTTGGCCTTGAAGCGGATGCCGGCGGCGCGACCCGCCTTGTGGTGCTCGATCTCGCGGTGGATGAGCTCGACCAGGCCGGTCCGCACGGAGTCGGGCGCGACGAGCAGCTCCTCGTAGGTCGCCTTGCGCGACCACCCGGACAGGTTGTTGAACAGGTGCGCGACGTCCTCGCCGATGGCGACATTGGTGGTCAGCAGGCCGAGGTCCTCGTACATCCGCGAGGTCTTGGGGTTGTAGTTGCCCGTGCCGATGTGGGTGTAGCGGCGGATGCCCTCGGGCTCGTCGCGGACCACCATCGCCAGCTTGCAGTGGGTCTTCAGCCCGACCAGGCCGTAGACCACGTGACAGCCGGCCTTCTCCAGCTTGCGGGCCCAGCGGATGTTGGCCTGCTCGTCGAAGCGGGCCTTGATCTCGACCAGGACGAGGACCTGCTTGCCGGCCTCGGCGGCGTCGATCAGGGCGTCGATGATCGGGGAGTCTCCCGACGTGCGGTAGAGCGTCTGCTTGATCGCCAGCACGTGCGGGTCGGCCGCGGCCTGCTCGATGAACCGCTGCACCGACGTCGCGAACGAGTCGTAGGGGTGGTGCAGGAGCACGTCGCGCCGGCGCAGGGCCTTGAACACGTCGACCGGCGCGGACGACTCGACCTCGGCGAGACGGGCGTGGGTGGCCGGCACGAAGGAGGGGTACTTGAGATCGTCGCGGGGCAGGTCGGCGATCGAGTGCAGCCCCCGGAGGTCGAGCGGCCCGGGCAGCCGGAACACCTCGTCCTCGCTGATGTCGAGCTCGGAGACGAGCAGCTCGAGGACGGACGGCGCGATCGACTCCTCGACCTCGAGCCGGACCGGCGGCCCGAACTTGCGGCGCAGCAGCTCCTTCTCCAGAGCGGCGAGGAGGTTCTCGGCGTCGTCCTCCTCGACCTCCAGGTCCTCGTTGCGGGTGACCCGGAAGGTGTGGACCTCGAGCACCTCCATGCCCGGGAAGAGCCGGCCGAGGTGGGCGCCGATGACGTCCTCGAGCGGCACGAAGCGGGCGTTGCCGAGCGCGACGAAGCGGTCGAAGTTCGACGGCACCTTCACCCGGGCGAAGTGCTCCTTGCCCGTCTTCGGGTTGCGGATCAGCACGGCCAGGTTGAGCGAGAGGCCCGAGATGTAGGGGAAGGGGTGGGCCGGGTCGACGGCGAGCGGGGTGAGGACCGGGTAGACCCGCTCCTTGAAGAGCTTCTTGCAGGTCTTCTGCTCGTCGCGGTCCAGGTCGGCCCAGCGCACCAGGGCGATGCCCTGGTCGCGCAGCTCCGGCACGATCCTGTCGTGGAACACCCGCGCCTGGCGCTGGCTCAGCTCGTCGGCGCGGGTCCAGATCGCCTCGAGGACCTCCAGCGGCATCATCCCGCTCGCGGCACGGACCGCGAGCCCGGTGGCGATCCGGCGCTTGAGACCGGCCACCCGGACCATGAAGAACTCGTCGAGGTTGCTCGTGAAGATCGCGAGGAAACGCGCCCGCTCCAGCAGCGGCAGGCTCTCGTCCTCGGCGAGCTCCAGCACCCGCTCGTTGAAGCGCAGCCACGAGAGCTCGCGGTCCACGAACCGGTTGTCCACCGACTCGATGTGCTCCACGAGCGCGGGGGTCGGCGTGTACGGCGGCTCGGCGGCGGCGTCGTCGGGCACGACGCTCAGCGTCTCGGTGACGTCGGTGTCGTCGTCGACGACGTGCGGCTCCGTGGTCATGTGACGAGTGTGGCAGTCGAGGGTGAACGGGAGGTGTCCCTGCGGAGCGGGGAAGTTACCTTCGAGTAGGTTGGCGACGTGAACCTCCGCGCCACCGTCGAGTCCGCCGCCGTGAAGACCGTGATGGGCCTGCCCGAGCGCGTGCAGCGACTCGCCGCCGGCCGGCCGCTCGTGCTGGACGGCCAGACCCTCGCCACCGACCTGCACCTCATGCTGCGGCTGCAGCAGGTCGCCCGGCGCAGCGAGCTCGGTGCCGCCGACATCGCCCGGGGCCGTGCCGCGATGCGCGACAACGCCGCCCTCGTCGCCGGTCGCCAGCCGATCGGCGCGACCCGCGAGCTCACCGTCGCCGGGCTCCCCGCGCGTCACTACCTGCCGCACGGTGCCCGTCCCGCGACCGATGCCCAGCCCCTGCTGGTCTTCTTCCACGGCGGCGGCTTCCTCTACGGCGACCTCGACTCCCACGACGGCCCCTGCCGGGTGCTCGCCGAGGTCAGCGGCGTACCGGTGCTGGCGGTGGAGTACGGCGTCGGGCCGGAGCGCGCGTTCCCGGGCGGCTTCGACGACGCCTTCGCCGCGGTCCAGTGGGTCGTCGAGAACGCCGCCGAGCTCGGCGTCGACCCCGCGCGGATCGGCGTCGCCGGCGACTCGGCCGGCGGCAACATCGCCGCCTGGACCGCGATCGCCGCCGCGCGCGCCGGTGTGCCGCTCGCGTTCCAGCTGCTGGTCTACCCGTGCACCGACGCCGACCGCGCCACGGAGAGCCTCCGGCTGTTCGGCGAGGGGCTCTACCTCACGGCCGAGTCGATCGCGATGTTCAACGACGTCTACCTCCCGACGCCCGAGGACCGCGCCGACGAGCGGGTCAACCTGCTCGACGTCGAGCTCCCGGCAGGCCTGGCGCCGGCGTACGTCGTCACCGCCGGCTTCGACCCGCTGCGCGACGAGGGCGAGGCCTACGCCCGGCGGCTCGCCGACGCCGGCGTCGAGGTCGAGCTGCGCCGCTTCGTGGACCAGATCCACGGCTTCCTGAACATCGTCGGCGTGGGGCGCAGCAGCCGCGCCGCCGTCCTGGAGATCGCCGACCGGCTGCGCACGGCGCTCGGCTGACAGCGGCGCCCGGGCCCCGTCAGAGCTCGGGGCGGTACTCCCGCACCTGCCGCGCGAAGTGGTCCGGGTCGACCATCGAGGCGTCGATCACGAACGGGTCCATCCCGCGGCGGCCGAAGTGGACCGCCCAGCCCGCGTCGCCGGGACGGCCGACCATGTCGACGGCGGTCTCGGGCTTGCGCAGGTCGAAGCGGTGCGACGACTCACCCTGCTGGATGTAGACCATCCCGCGCACGACGCTGACCTCGACCGGGACCACCTTGGTCCGGGCCGCGCCCCAGGCGAGGCCGAGGGTCAGCGCGACCATGATGAAGCCGAACGGCGTCCCGAGCTTGCCGTTGACGAGCGCCAGCAGCGCCACCATGCCGGAGACGACGGCCGTGGCGCCCAGGACGAGCGACAGCACCCGCGGGTCGCTACCGTCGCCGGTGATGCGGTCGTCCGTCGTACCGTCGAACAGGGAGAGGTGCTCACCGTCGGCGTTCTCGTACGACGCGATCCGGGCGTGGGCGTCGGCGAGCTCGGCCGTCAGGTCCCGGACCCGGGCCTCGGCGTCCGCGCAGCGGCGGGCGAGGGCGTCGCGCTCGGCAGCGAGCGCGGCGGTGTCCGCGGCAGGATCCGCGGCGGGGTCAGTCCCTAGAGGTCCGGTCGCCATTGCCGCAGTGCCTCCAGGAAGGTGTGGGCGTCGACCATCCGGCTGTCGATGGCGACGGGGGACATGCTGCGGCGCAGGATGTTGACGCGCCAGTTTCGTGAGCCCGGCGTCCCGGTCAGCTCGATCTTGGTGTTCGGGCTGGTCAGGTCGAACTGGCTGCTGAAGTCGCCGACCGCCACCTTGAGCACGCCGTGCTCGTCGATGGCCACGACCCGGGTGCTGTTGATCGCCCGCAGGGCGAAGAGCAGGAGGACGGTGGCGACGGCGGTCAGCGTCGCGCTCAACGGGATGTCGTCCAGGATCGTCTTCTTCCACGCCATCTGGCCGACCACGGCCGCGCAGGCGACCGCGATCAGCAGGGCGACCACGGCGAGGCTGCCGCTGCCGCGCTTGGAGTGGAACGGGATCCGCTTGCGGTCCGTGGCCGGCGCCTCGGCGAACGCGGCGACCGCCTCGCGGCCGGCGTCGTGGTGCGAGGGCCGCTTGCGCAGGGCGACGGGCTCCTCGGCGGCGGGCTCCTCGGCGGCGGGCTCCTCGGCGACCTCGATCACGGTCGTCTCGTCGACGGGCTCGACCTCGGGCTCGACGATCTCGTCGACCGGCTCGACGTCGGGCTCGACGATCTCGTCGATCGGCTCGGGCTCGGGCTCGACGATCGGCTCGGGCTCCGGCTCGGGCTCGACGATGGGCTCGGGCTCGGGCTCGGGCTCGATGGCCTCGTCGATCGGCTCGGGCTCGGGCTCGTCGATCGGCTCGGGCTCGGGCTCGACGATCGGCTCGGGCTCGATGGCCTCGTCGACCGGCTCGATGCCGGCCCGCCACTGCTCGACGAGCGATCGCGGCCGCTCGAAGGCCGCGACGACGGGCGTCTCCTCGGCGACGGGGGTCTCAGGAGCCGTGTCCACGGTCTCGGCCGAGGCCACGAGGTAGGAGTCGTCGTCCTCGAGGATGCCGGCATCCGAGCCGTCGTCCTCGACCGAGGTGAGCACGTACGGCTCGTGGACGGGCTCCTCGGCGACGGGCTCTTCGGCGACGGGCTCCTCGACGACGGGCTCTTCGGCGACGGGGTCCTCGGCGACGGGCTCTTCGGCGACCGGCTCTTCGGCGACCGGCTCTTCGGCGACGGGCTCTTCGGCGACGGGCTCTTCGGCGACGGGCTCTTCGGCGACGGGCTCCTCGGCGACGGGCTCCTCGGCGACGGGCTCCTCGGCGACCGGCTCCTCGACGACCGGCTCCTCGACGGGCGCGGCGGCCAAGTGGGCGACCGGCACCGGTGTCGGGGTGGCCTCGTCGTGCGCGTCGAGCCGGGCGCGGATCTGGGCGACCTGGTCGGCGAGGTGGAACGCGTTGGCCTCGGCCTCCGCGCGGGCGCGGGCCGCCTCGGCGCGCGCCTCCTCCCGCTCGCGTGCCAGCTCGCTGGCACGGGTCTCGGCGTCGGCGCGGGCCTGGGCCTGGGCAGTGGCGTTGGCCTCGGCGTCGAGGCGCGCCTGGAGCGCTTCGGCGATGGCCTCCTCGCGCGCCCGGGCGAGCTCGGCAGCACGGGCCTCGGCGGCCTCGCGGGCCCGGGTGGCCTCCTCGAGCGCGCGCTCGCGCTCCTCGGCCAGCTCCATCGCGCGGGCCTCCGCGGCGGCTCGGGCCTGCGCCTGCTCGGCGGCCGCCTGCTCGGCCTCGACCCGGGCGCGTGCGTGCTCGAGCGCGGCCTCGCGGGCCTGGGCGAGCTCGGCCTGGACGTTCTCGAGGGCGCTGACGTGGGCGGCGGCGGCCTGCTCCAGCTCGGCGAGGGCGCTGGCGGCGCGGGCCTCGGCCTCGGTACGGGCGTGGGTGGCCTCGGCCGCGAACTCGGCGGCCAGCGCGAGCGCCTCGGTGGCGGCCTTCTTCTCCTCGGCCAGCACGGCGGCGGAGGCGTGGGCAGCGGCTGCGGCGGCCTGCGCCTCGCTCGCCAGCTCCAGCTGCTCGCGCGCGGCCTCCTCGGCGAGTCGACGGGCCTCGTGCGCCTCCTGGGCGCGCTGTGCCTGCTGGGCCGCGGACTCGTCGGCGGCGACGCGCGCGGCGGCCTGCTCGGAGGCGCGCGCGGCGGCCTCCTCGGAGCGCTGCTCGGCGGCCTCGGCCGTCTCGAGCGCGATCCGGGCGAGCTCGGCCTGCTCCAGCGCTGCCTGCTCGGCGGCCTGACGGGCCTGGTGGGCCTCCTGGGCGAGGCGGGCGTGGTCGGCCGCGGCGTTCTCGGCCGCGGCACGCTCGTCGACGGCCTGGCGGGCGAGGGCGCCGTGCTCCTCGGCGCTGGCCGCTGCCTGCTCGGCGAGCAGGCGGGCACGCTCCTCGGCGGCCTCCGCGGCGCGGTGGGCCTCCTGCGCGAGCGCGGCCTGCTGGCGGGCGGCCTCCTCGGCGAGGGCTCGTGCCTGGGCGATCTCGGCGGAGGTGCGTTCGGCGGCCTCGCGCTCCTCCAGCATGCGCCGGGCGAACTCGGCGTGCTCGGCGGCACTGACCGCGGCGGCCTCGGCCATGACCCGGGCGCGGTCCTCGGCCGCTGCGCGCTCCTCGTGGGCCTGGCGCGCGGCGTCGGCGTACGAGATCGCGGCCGTCTCGGCCTCCTGCCGGGCGGCAGCGGCGCTGGCGGCGAGGTCGGCCTGCTCGCGGGCGCGGGCCTCGGCTGCCTCACGCTCGGCGTGGGCGGCCGCGGCCAGCTCGGCCTGGGCGATGGCGTGGCGCTCGGCCTCCTCGCGGCGGGCGGACTCGGCGTCGGCGAGCTCGGCGCGCTCACGGGCGGCCCGCTCGGCGGCCTCACGGGCCGCGGCCTCGGCGCGGGCGAGCTCCTCGGCCTCGGCGCGGGCGCGGTGGGCGGTCTCGGCGGTCTGCGCCTGCTCCTGGGCGAGTCGGTCGGCCTCGGCACGCGCCTCGTGGGCCCGCTGGGCGGCCTCCTCGGCGGCGAACCGCTCCGCGGCCTGCTCGGCGGCGGCCAGCTCCGCGTCGCGTCGCATCCGGGCAGCCAGGGCGGCGACCACGTCGGCGTTCGCCGGGGCCTCGGTCACGCCCTCGGCGGTCTCCTCGTCGGTGTCGACGGCCGGGGCCAGCTCGGCCTCGATCTCCGCACGGGCCTGGGCGAGGACCTCGGCGGGGCGACGCGGTACGTCGGGCGGCCCGTCGATGTCCGGGATCGGCTCCTCGAGCAGGGGCGGCTCGACGAAGTCCTGCAACGGTCGCGCCTCGGGCCGCGGCGCGGAACCGGGCGAGTTGCGGCGGCGCAGCCGCGCCAGGCCCTTCGGCGCGGGGACCGGGGTCGGCTCGGCGAAACCTCCGTCGACGGCGGCCGCGATGACCCGCTGGCCGGCCTCCTCGTCGGTCGTGTGGTGGTCGCCCGGGGTGGCGCGGGCCGCCGGCGCGGGAGCGGCCTGCTTCTCGTCGGCCTCGGTGGCTGCGTCGCCGTGGGCCTCGGGGACGACATCGACGGCCTCGTCGTGGGCTGCCTCCGTCGAAGGCTGGTCGCCGGCGTCGTCGGCGTCGGACGGCTCGTCGTACGGGTCCGTCAGCGGGTCGGGGAGGGGATCGGTGAGCGGGTCCGGCGCGGGGGCGTCGGCGGCCTCGTCGAGCACGTCGTCGACGGGTTGCTCCTCCAGCGGGCCGGTGAGCGGGTCGGTCAGCGGGTCCGCGACCGCGGGCCGGGTCGCGCGGGAGATGATCGCCGACCAGTCGTCGCCGGCGATGGTGCTGCCGTCGCTGTCGGCGAGCGGCTCGGGCGTGGGCCACGCGGGCGGCGCCTCGCCGTTGTACTCGGCGAGCGACGGGTCCTGGCGGACCCGCGCCATCCGGGCGGCCAGGCCGCCCTCGGTCGGTGCCGGCTCCTCGCGGCTGACGGCGCGGTCGATCAACGCCGCCCAGTCGTCGTCGGACTCGCCCTGGGGACCGTCGTCGGAGTCGACGTCCTCGGCCGGCTCGTCCTCGTCGGTCCCGGCCGGCTCGTCGGCGTCGGCCTCGTCGGCGGGCGTCTCCTCTGCCGGGGACTCCTCCTCGGCCACTGCTGCGTCGACGGGTGCCTCGTCCACCGGTGCCTCGTCCACCGGTGCCTCGTCGTCCACGGGTGCCTCGTCGTCCGCGGTGGGCTCGACCTCGTCCGTGGCGTCCCCCACGGCGTCGTCCACGGCGGTGAGGTTCGGCTCCTCCGCCTGCTCGTCGGCCCCGTCGACGTCGCCAGCCTCTGCGGCCTCCTCGGCGGGTGACACCAGGGCGCGCCAGTCGACGTCGTCGACGTCATCGGGCGCGGTCGCCGCGGGGCCGGTGCGGCTGCCCACGCGCACGGCGATGTTGTCGGGGTCGGCCTCGTCCAGCAGGTCGGCCGCCGGCTCGTGGGTCGCCGGCGCCGTCGGCTCCGGCGCGTCCTCGCCCTCGACCATGCCGGAGGTGTGGCTGCGCCGCAGCAGCTCCTGAAGGTCGTCGTCGTCGAGCTCACCGACGACGGGGGTCTCCTTGTCGTGGCGGCGCCACAACCGTCCCCTCCGTCCCTTGCCGCGCCCCGAGCGCGACTCGTCGAGCCCGGAGTCCTCGGACCCGGGCTCGTCGTCGGTGACAGAGCTCATGGAAGGTAAATCTACTCAGCAGTCGCTTGGTTACGCGGGATGTTCCAGATCACGGCGCTCACGCCCGCCGGTACTGCACGTGCGTGTCCGCCGGGGCGTGCGTGAAGCCGAGGCTCTCGTAGACGTGGCGGGCGGGCGCGTTGTCCGACTCGACGTACAGGATCACCTCGGCCACCCCTCGGGAGGCGAGGTGCTGCAGGCCGGCGACGGTGAGCAGCCGGCCCAGGCCCCGTCCCTGGGCCGTGGGCTGGATGCCGACGACGTACACCTCGCCGGTGTGCTGGTCGTGCTGCTTGGTCCAGTGGAAGCCGAGGAGCTCGCCGTCGTCGTCGACGGCCAGGAGCAGGCCGGCCGGGTCGAACCACGGCTCCGCCATCCGCTCGGCCAGCCCGTCGCGGTCGAGCGCGCCCTGCTCGGCGTGGTGGGCGAAGGCCGCGGCGTTGACCGCGAGGAGGGCGTCGGCGTCGCCGTCGCCGTAGTCGCGGATGCGGATCCCGTCGGGCGTCGCCACCGCCGGCAGGGGTACGACGGTCGGGCGCCTCATGACCCACAGCTCCCGTGCGCGGGCGAAGCCGAGCCGGTCGGCCAGCGTGCGCGCCGCGGGGTGGTCGCCGTGGGACCACGCGGTCAGCTCGCCCGGGGCGGCGACGGCCAGGTCGGCCAGCCGGGCGCCGAGGCCTCGGCCGCGGGCCTCGGGCGCGACGACGAGGTCGACCTCGGTGCCCCGCCGCAGCGCGAAGCCGTCGGTCGTGACGTGCGCGTCGAGGCCGTCCAGCCCGTGGTGCTTGAGACGCAGCAGGGCGGCCTCGTCGAGGGGCTCCGCGCCGTCGTACATGCCCGCCGCCGCGGCGACGGCCTCGATCGCGGCGAGCGCGGCGGGACCGGTCAGGAACGTCTCGGGGGGCACGTCTCGACGCTATCTCGCGCGGCGACGGCCGGGGACAGCGCCCCGGACCGGCCCCGGTGCTCGACGTTTCCCACCGTTTACATGCGACAGGGCGACACGGTAGACCTGCCCCATGAAGCTCAGCCACGCGGTAGGTGGGGCAGCCGTGGCCCTGGGAGCCGTCGCCGTGCGCGACCTGGTCCAGAAGAGGCACGCGCTCCAGCGGAACTTCCCGGTCATCGGCCACGCCCGGTACTGGCTGGAGACGATCGGGCCGGAGCTGCGGCAGTACATCGTCACCAGCAACGAGGAGGAGCGGCCCTTCAGCCGCGACCAGCGCACCTGGATCTATGCGTCCAGCAAGGAGCAGAACAGCTACTTCGGCTTCGGCACCGACGTCGACGTCGAGCACACGCAGGGCCACGCGTACATCAAGCAGCGCACCTTCGCCGACAAGCTGCCGAGCGACCAGGACCACAACTGGACCTTGCCCGCCGCGAAGGTCCTCGGTGGTCCCCGCGGCCGCGCGAAGGCGTTCCGTCCGGGGTCCGTGGTCAACGTGTCGGCGATGAGCTTCGGGTCCCTGTCCTCGAACGCCATCACGGCCATCAACAAGGGTGCGGCCGCCGCGGGCTGCCTGCACAACACGGGCGAGGGCTCGATCTCGCCGTACCACCGCAACGGGGCGGAGCTGGTGGTCCAGATCGGCACGGCCTACTTCGGGTGCCGCGACGAGCACGGCAACTTCTCCCTCCCGCGTCTCAAGGCGATGGTCGAGTCGGCGCCGGTCAAGGCCCTGGAGATCAAGCTGAGCCAGGGTGCCAAGCCGGGCCTCGGCGGCCTGCTGCCGGCGCCCAAGGTGACCCCGGAGATCGCCGAGATCCGGGGCATCCCGGTGGGCAAGGACTGCTCCTCGCCATCGCGGCACACCGCCTTCCACGACGTGGACTCGATGCTCGACTTCGTCGAGATGCTCGCCGCGGAGACCGGCCTGCCGGTCGGCATCAAGTCGGCCGTCGGCGCGATGGACTTCTGGGAGGAGCTCGTCCGGTTGATGGAGCCACGCCAGCGCGGCGTCGACTTCATCACCGTCGACGGCGGCGAGGGCGGCACCGGCGCGGCGCCCCTGATCTTCGCCGACTCCGTCTCGCTGCCCTACCGGATGGGCTTCTCGCGGGTCTACGGCACCTTCGCCGAGCTCGGCCTGACCGACGACGTCACCTTCATCGGCTCGGCCAAGCTGGGACTCCCGGACAACGCCACGGTGGCGTTCGCCCTCGGCGCGGACATGATCAACGTCGCGCGCGAGGTGATGCTCTCGATCGGCTGCATCCAGGCCCAGAAGTGCCACACCGACCACTGCCCCACGGGCGTCGCGACCCAGAACCCGTGGCTCGTGCGCGGCCTGGACCCGGTGTCGAAGGCGGAGCGCGCCGCGGTCTACCTGCGCACACTGCGCAAGGAGCTCACCCGGGTGTCGGCCGCCGTCGGCGTCGCGCACCCGTCGCTGATCACCTGCGCCGACGTCGACATCTTCAACGGCGACTACGACGCCCGCTCACTGGCGTCGGTCTACGGGTACAAGGACGGCTGGGGCGAGCTGGGACCCGCGTTGCGCGAGGAGGTGCTGCGCTTCATGCACCTCTCCGACCACTTCGACGAGAAGGGGCACACGTCGTGATCGGGCCGATGTCGTAGGTCAACGACCGGGTTCCGGGACGCGTCACTCCGACCTCGCAGGCTCGGCCCTAGCCGACGCTCCTCAACCCTCGGCCGCGGCGGCCTCGCGCTCGGCGACCCGGGCCGCGTCGGCCTCCGCCGCGCTGTCCTTGGACGGCAGCACGAAGCGGTAGCCGACATTGCGGACGGTGCCGATCAGCGTCTCGTTCTCGGGGCCGAGCTTGGCGCGCAGCCGCCGCACGTGGACGTCGACGGTGCGCGTGCCACCGAAGTAGTCGTAGCCCCAGACCTCCTGGAGCAGCTGCTGGCGGCTGAACACCCGCCCGGGGTGCTGGGCGAGGAACTTGAGGAGCTCGAACTCCTTGAAGGTGAGGTCGAGCACGCGCCCGCCGACCTTCGCGGTGTACGTCGCGTCGTCGACCACGACCTCGCCCGAGCGGATCACGTGGGCGTCCGGGTCGGCGGCGTCGCGCGCGGCGGTGAGCCGGCCGATGGCGAGCTTGATGCGCGCCTCGAGCTCGGCCGGACCGCAGGTGTGCAGCACGACGTCGTCCATGCCCCAGTCGTGGTTGACCACGGCGAGGCCACCCTCGGTGGCGACCAGGATGACCGGCACGTCGGTGCCGGTCGTGCGGATCAGCCGGCAGAGGTCACGCGACCCGGCGAGGTCCTGGCGCCCGTCGACGAGCAGCAGGTCGGCCTCGGGCGCCTCGAGCAGGGCGCTGCCCTCGGCCGGCAGGATCTTCACGTGGTGGCCGAGCAGCGCGAGGCCGGGCAGCACCTCCGCGGAAGGCTGAAGGGCACTGGTCAGGAGCAGAAGAGTGCTCACCTGGGTCTCCTCACTGGCACCTGCAGGTCATGCAGGACCGTGTCGAGAGACCGAAACGCAACGCTGGGCCCCGGCCGGTTTTCGTGTAGGGAAGGATAGCGAAACAGCACGGCAACCGGGAAGGGTCGCGACGGTGAATGAGACCGAGGTCATCAGGGTCCGCTACTGGGCCGCTGCCCGCTCCGCTGCCGGTGTGGCGGAGGAGACGGTCGACGCCGGCGGACCGATGACGCTGGTCGAGCTGCGCGACGAGGTGGTCCGCCGCCACCCCGGCGGCCGGTTCGGCGACGTCGTCCGGGTGTGCTCGGTGCTGGTGGGGGAGCGGCCGGTCTCCTCGGGCGACCCGGCCGCGGTCGTCGTACGGCCGGGGGACACGGTGGAGTTCCTGCCGCCCTTCGCCGGCGGCTGATCCGGCCGGACACCGGCAAGCCCCCACCATCGGAGACCGGTATGCCGTCGTGCCGCCGCCTGGCGATGCACGCACCCGGAGCACCGGGCATTCCCGGACAACTTCCGGGGTGACCACTAGACTCCCCGAGGTCGGTCGCCTTCGACGTCCGACGCCGCTTGACCGAGGAGAGCAGTGCCCAACGAGACGACCGCGCGCCCCCAGCAGGTGGCCCGGCCCTTCGTCGCGCCTGCGGGCAGCAACGCCGCGATCACCTTCGTGACCGTCGCCCTCCTCGTCGGCCTCGTCTACCTCGCCAACACCGGCGACCTGGTCACCGCGCTGGTCACCGTCGGTGTCGCGCTGTACGTCGCCCTGCTGAGCGTCCTCGGCTCGACGCGTCTCGGCATCCTCACGCTGGCAGGCGCCTTCTTCACGGCGCCGGCGTACAAGGGACTGGCTCCCGAGGGCGCGACGATCACGCCGACCGACGCGCTGCTGGTGGTGGGCTTCGCGCTGCTGCTCCCGGAGATGCTCCGGGGCCGGCTGAAGCTGCCGTTGACCTACATCGTCGGCATCGTGATCGTCTTCGCGTTCGGCATGGTCGCGACGCTGCGCTCCGAACGCTCGCTCGAGAGCGCCTTCGCCCTCGTCTTCTGGCTGATCGTGATGATCGCCTTCCCGATCGCGATCCTGCTGTGGCGGCCGAGCCGCACGGTCATCCGCGGGCTGGCATGGACCTACGTGCTCGGCCACATGGCCAGCTGGGCCGGCGGCATCCTGACAGGCGGCATCACCGCCCAGGGCCGGCACTTCGGCATGACGAACCACCCCAACTACTTCGCCGAGGCCGCGATCATGGCGATCGCGCTGCTCATCTTCCTGTTCTTCGAGTACCAGCACTGGGTCATGAGGACCGTCATCCTCGGCTTCGCCGGCCTCACCGGGATCTCGATCCTGCTCAGCGGCAGCCGGGGCGCCACGATCGTCGTCGCGGTGCTCGTCGTGATGATCCCGATCGTGGAGCGCTCGGCGATCACCGGCTTCTTCTACGCCGTGTGCGGCGCGACCCTGGTGGCGGCCCTGCCGTTCGTCCTGCGGCTCACCGGCGACACCTCGGCCATCGACCGGCTGCTGGGCGGCGGCTCGGCGTCGGGGTCCGACCAGGCCCGCACCGCCGGGCTCGAGAGCGGTGTCGACCGGTTCTGGGCGAGCCCGTTCTTCGGGGACGGGCTGATCGACCTCTTCGACATCCACAACAACGTGCTGCAGGTCGCCGTCGGCGTCGGCATCTTCGGGCTGTTCGGGTTCCTGCTCGTGATGTTCGCCTTCGCCCGGCCGCTGTTCGGCGCCAGCCCCTACCGCCGCCTCTGCTACACCGTGTGGGGCTACATGGGCTGGGGTCTGCTGATCCCGAGCCTCTACGACCGCACGCTGTGGATCCCGATGTGCCTGGCCGCGATCTGCTGGCTCTCAGCCGACGACCAGGACGGCACGACCGAGGCCACGCCGGCCGCGGCGGCCACCACCGAACCCCCCAAGACGATGGCGAGGAACTGACATGCGGGTGCTCGTGACGGGAGGCGCCGGGTTCCTCGGCTCCCACCTCTGTGATCGGCTGGTCGCCGAGGGCCACGACGTGCTCTGCGTCGACAACTACTACACCGGCACGAAGGACAACATCGCCGGACTGCTGGGCAACCACCGGTTCGAGCTGATGCGTCACGACGTGACCTTCCCGCTGTACGTCGAGGTCGACCGGATCTACAACCTGGCCTGCCCGGCCTCGCCGATCCACTACCAGCGCGACCCCGTGCAGACCACGAAGACCAGCGTCCACGGCGCCATCAACATGCTCGGGCTGGCCAAGCGGGTCCGGGCGCGGATCCTGCAGGCCAGCACCAGCGAGGTGTACGGCGACCCCGAGGTGCACCCGCAGGTCGAGGAGTACTGGGGCAAGGTCAACCCGATCGGCATCCGCAGCTGCTACGACGAGGGCAAGCGCGCCGCGGAGACCCTGTTCTTCGACTACTGGCGGCAGCACTCGCTGGAGATCAAGGTGATGCGGATCTTCAACACCTACGGCCCGCGGATGCACCCCGACGACGGCCGGGTGGTCAGCAACTTCATCGTGCAGGCCCTGCGCGGTGAGCCGATCACCATCTACGGCGACGGCCAGCAGACCCGCAGCTTCTGCTACGTCGACGACCTCATCGAGGGCATGTGGCGGCTCATGGAGAGCCCGGCGGACTTCACCGGCCCGGTCAACGTCGGCAACCCGACCGAGAACACCATGCTGGAGCTCGCCGAGGCCGTCATCCGGCTCGTCGGCGGTCCGTCGAGGATCGAGCACCGCCCGCTGCCGTCCGACGACCCGCGCCAGCGGCGCCCCGACATCAGCCTCGCCCGCAAGGAGCTGGACTGGGAGCCGACCGTGGCGCTCGAGGACGGCCTGCGCGAGACGATCGACTACTTCCGGCACCGCCTGGCCCTCTGACGGCTCGGGTCGGCCGGCTGCGGGTCTGCGTCGGTGGCTCCGGGTCGGCGTCGGCTGCTCCGGGTCTGCGTCATACGAAGTGGTCGCTCGGACGACCGATCCGTATGACGTCCCGGGGCCGTCGACGACCCTCGCAGGAGACGTCATGCGAAGTGGTCGCCAGGGCGCTCGCTTCGTATGACGCAAACCAGCGGCGCCCGGCCGCGACCCCCGACGTACGACACCCCCGACGTACGACGAAGGCCGCCCCCGATGGGGGGCGGCCTTCGTCGTGTCCCTGCGGTGGAGGGGTGGAGCGTCAGGCGACGTCGGTCGCGCGGGCGTCCTCGACGAGCACCTCGCGGTGGCGGCGCTCGCGGGTCGGCTTGGTGTGGCGGTCGATCAGGTCCATCACGCCCTGGTAGTCCAGGGGCTGCTTGATGTGGGCCACGATCAGCACGGTCGAGAGCAGGACGGTGAAGTCGAGGCGCAGGCGGTAGCCGTGCATGACCGCGCGGCAGTAGGCGCCCTCGATGCGCAGCCGCTCGGAGTCACTGAGCGAGTCGCGGCCGACGAGCTGGACCGGACCGGTCAGGCCGGCGGGGGTCAGGAAGCGGTCCTCCGCGTAGGGGTACTCGTCGCGCAGGCACTGCATGACGTTCTCCGGCAGCGGCCGGTTGCCGACGATGCTCATCTCGCCGCGGACCACGTGGATCAGCTGCGGGATCTCGGTGAGCCCCAGGCTCTCGAGGATCCGGCCCGGCCGCGTGTAGAGCGGCGAGTCGGGCGGGATGTTCAGGAACCGGACGCCCTCGACGGGGACCGTCTGGCGGTTGACCAGCTTGTCGGCGTTCTTGACCATCGTGCGGAACTTGACCGTCCGCACCATCTGGCCGGACCGCACCCAGCGGTTCGACCGGTAGAACACCGGACGGCCCGACATCACGAGGACCATGAGGGCTGATCCGAGTAGAACCGGCACCCACGCGACGGCTGCGGTGATGGCCACGAACAGGTCGAACACACGCTTCGTCCGCATCGACTACCCACCTTCCCCGGAGAAGTACTAGTCCGTTTCGCCGGGCTCGGGGGGTGGCGGAACGGAACGTCTCGTTGAAGGCGTCAACGATCGAAGTGCTAAAGAGATACTCCTCACCAAGAACCAAATCCGAGAATCAATTCCAACGGTGCGCTCGACCCCACGGTCCGTGCTCCCGGCGGCCAGCGCGCGAGCGGCCAGCGACTGGTAGCTGGTGTGCAGCCGGAGGCGCCCACGGCGCTCCGCGGCGTCGAGGAGCCGGCCCGGGTAGAGGACCGAGAGGCTCGCCCGGCCACCGCGGCGGTTGCACTCGTCGACGAGCTCCTGGAGCTGCTGCTCGACGAGTGCCTTCCAGCCGCCGTAGTAGCGGCGGTCGGCGCCGGGCGCGAGGGCCAGGATGGTCGAGACCAGCACGATCCGGACCGGCCGGCCCGCCGCGAGCACCTGCTCGACGAAGCCCAGGTCGCGCACCACCCCCGCGGCGTCGTACGACGTCCGGGGGGTCTCGGGATGCACGGGGCCGAGCGCGGTGACGACCAGGCGCACGGGGCCGTCGCCGAGGGCGGCGATCCGCTCGGTGAGCTGACCGGCACCGGCGTCGACGACACGGGACGGGTCGAGGCCCGGCAATCCGGCGACGACGGTCGCGTCGGCCGCGTCGCGGGCGACGGCGAGCAGCGGCGCGCCGGAGAGCTGCGCGACGACCTCGCGACCCAGCCGGGTCTTCGGGCCGACCAGGACGACGGGACCCGTCACCGGCTGCTCCGCTCGAGGATGGTCTCGAACCGGTCGGCGCACCCGGCGAGGGCGAACTCGAGCTCGGCGAGGTCGCGGGACGCCTCGCCCAGCTCCTCCCGGAGCTCGTCGTCGGCCAGCACGCCCGCCGCCCAGGCCGCGGCGCCGGGCAGGGCCTCCGCGTCGGGGGCGACCACCAGGCCGCCGGCGCGGGTCACGAGCGCCGAGGCGAGGTTCTCCGACGGCATCATGCCGAGCACCGGGCGGCCGGCGCACAGGTAGGACAACGTCTTCGACGGCACCGAGAAGGCGCCTGCCTGCTGCTCGAGCAGCACCACCAGGATGTCGCCGCTGCCGAGGACCTCGGAGAGCCGCTCGTAGGGCTGGAAGGGCAGCAGGGTCACCGGCACGTCGAGGCGCTCGGCCTCGGCGCGGATCACCTCCACCGCGGGTCCCTCGTTGACGACGACCAGCCGGACCGGCCGGCCGGCGTCGATCACCTCGCGGGCCAGGCCCACCAGCAGCGTCGGGTTGTGCTTGAGGCCGAGCGTGCCGGAGTAGAGGAGCGTCGCGGTGTCGTCGAGGCCCTGTTCGGTGGCCCAGTCGTTCTTGCGGGGGACCGGGCGGATCTCGTCGAGGGGGGCCCAGTTCGGGATCACGGTCACCTTGTCCGCGGTGCCCCACTCCTCGTGGACCGGGACGAAGGACGGGGCGATCACCACGATCTCCGACGCCCGCCGCGACACCCACCTCTCGGCGACGCTGAAGACGGCGGCGACCACACGGAACATCCGGCCGAGCTTGTCGCCGGCGAACGACTTCACCGCGACGGCGTACACGTCCTGGTGCCAGAGCACCCACTTGCGCCGCAGCACGAGCATGCCGAGGGCGAAGACGACGAGGGTCGGGATCTGCGCGTTCGACAGCATCGCCGTCTGCGCGCGGGTACGACGGACCTGGCGGATCAGCTCCCAGCCGACGAGCGCCTCGACGAGCACCCTGCGGACGAAGCGGTCCTTGGCGATCGGCTCGGTCGGGCCGACCGGGTCGAAGGTCAGGGTCTCGCCGGGCTCGGCGACGAGGTGTCCCTTGCCGGACACCCAGCCGGGACAGTACGAGTGGGTGACGGCATGCCCCCGCCGGGCGAGCTCGCGGCTCAGCTCGACCTGGAAGGGGTGCCCGGAGTAGTCGTGGACGAGGATGCGCACGGGGGAGCGGATCTCAGCCCTGCGCGCGCTTGACCTGGTCGTAGACCCAGGCATAGGTCTTCGCGAGGCCGTCGGCGAGGCTGATCGACGGCTCCCAGCCGAAGACCTCGTTGATCTCGGTGTTGTCGGAGTTGCGACCCCGGACGCCCTGCGGCGCGGAGAGGTCGTACTTCCGCTCGCACTTGATGCCGGCGATGTCCTCGACGATCGAGTAGAGCTGGTTGATCGAGACCAGCTCGGCGGAGCCGAGGTTGATCGGCTCGACGTGGTCGCTCGCCAGGATCATCTGGGAGCCCTTCACGCAGTCGTCGATGTACATGAAGCTGCGGGTCTGCTCGCCGTCGCCCCAGATCTCGAGCTCGTGCCTGCCCGAGATGACCGCCTCCGCGATCTTGCGGCAGACGGCGGCCGGCGCCTTCTCGCGACCGCCGGTCCACGTGCCCTCGGGGCCGTAGACGTTGTGGTAGCGCGCCATGCGGGTGGTCAGGCCGAAGTCCTCGCGGAAGTGGCGGGCCATCCGCTCCGAGAAGAGCTTCTCCCAGCCGTAGCCGTCCTCCGGCATCGCCGGGTAGGCGTCGGACTCCTTGAGGGCCGTCACTGACGGGTCGGTCTGCTTGTCGGCGGCGTAGACGCAGGCCGACGAGGAGTAGAAGTAGCGCTCGACGTCGTACTTCTGCGCGGCCTGGAGCATGTGGGTGCTGGTCAGCACGGTCAGCATGCAGAGGGCCTTGTTGTTCTCGATGAAGCCCATGCCGCCCATGTCGGCCGCGAGCATGTAGACCTCGCGGGCGCCCTTGGTCGCGGCCTCGGCCTGGTCGAGGAGCGACAGGTCGCCGACGCTGTTCTGCGCGTCGGGGTGGACCTGGTACCACTCGTCGAGCGGCTTCACGTCGACCGACCGGACGGTCTTGCCCTGGGCGAGCAGGTCGGCGACCAGGTGGCCTCCGATGAAACCGCCGCCACCGGCGACCAGGACGTCCACGGGCGCGTTCATGCTGTATCTCCTCATAGATGGAACTCGAGCTGGACTCGACCTCGACAACGCCCCCCAGCGATGTCCGACCAACGAGTAGACCACGGCCGGGTCACGCCCCCGGACTCGAGACCAGACCTGACGTCAAGCCCACGGATCCGCGCACTGCCCACTAGGCTGCGTGCCGGCTGGCAGGACCACACGAAGGAGACCCGTGCGCGCTGAAGGTGCCGGGCGGCGGCTGAGCGTCGTCGTCGTGGACCAGGTGCTGTCGGGCGCGTCGAACATCCTGATCGCGCTGCTCTCCGCGCACCTGCTGGGCACCGCGGCCTTCGGCTACTTCGGCATGATCCTGGTGATCTACGCCGCTGCGCAGGGCGTGAACAGGTCCCTGGTCGGGGACCCGCTGATGGTCCACCCCGACGACGCCCGCCACCGTGCGGGTGCGCCGATCTCGGCTGCCCTCATCGTCGGTGGCGCGATCGGTGCGCTGGTCGCGGCCATCGGCGGGGTCTTCTGGTGGCTGGACGTCCCGATGGGTGTCGAGCTGGTCATCCTCGGGGCCGGCCTGCCGGGGCTGATCCTGCACGACCTCGGTCGGTACCTCGGGTTCGCGACCCAGCGGCCCTGGCGCTCGCTGTGGCTGGACCTGCTCTGGCTGGTGCTGATCCTCGGCGTCGTGGGCGTGCTGCTCGTGCGCGACGTCGAGAGCCTGCCGTGGTTCACCCTCGGCTGGGTCGGCAGCGGTGTCGCCGCCTCGCTGCTGGTCTTCGCCCAGCACCGGCCCCGGCTCGCGGGCGGACGGGCCTGGCTGCGGGAGCGGTGGTACTACTCCTGGCGCTTCCTGCTCTCGTTCGTGGCGCTGCAGGGATCGACCCTCGGCTTCTCCGTGGTGATCGCCGTGGTGGCCGGCGCCAAGGCGATGGGTGCCGTCCGCGGCGTCCTCCTCCTGCTGCGGCCCTACATGACCTTCCAGACCGCGTCCGTCGCGGCCGGTGTCGCCGAGGTCGCCAACGACCCCGACAGCTACCGCGACGGCGGACACCTGCGGCGGACCGTCATCGTGTCGCTCGCCGTCGCCGCCGTGAACGCCGTCATCCTGCTCGTCCTGCCCGACGCGCTCGGCCGGCTCGTCCTCAGCGACACGTGGGACGCCACCGAGGCGCTGCTGCTGCCGGCCTGCGTCCAGATCCTGGCGCTGGGCCTGATCGCCGGCCCCCGCGCCCACCTCATCGGGTCGAAGGCGGTCTCGGTGACCGTCCCGATCGACATCGCCTCCACCGTCGTCACCCTCGTGCTCGGGACGATCGGGGTTTTCATCGACGGTGCGTACGGCGCTTACTGGGGGGTGAGTAGCGGAAGCGTCCTCGCTGCGTTGATGTGGTGGTCGGCGTTGTCCATCCGCTCCCGCACCCCAGCGCGGCACCGCGTCGAACCCACCCCCTGAACAACCCCCCACCCCCACCGGAGGTCTCCCGGCGTGACCGGCCCGACGTACTGCACGATCCTTGCCACCAACTACCTGCCGAAGGCACTGGCGCTCGCCGACAGCCTCGTGCGCCACGACCGCGGCGAGCTGGTCGTCCTGCTCATCGACGCCCAGCACGAGCGAGACCACGACCTGCCGGAATTCCCCGACCTGCCGGGCGTCCGCATCGTCGGCACCGACTTCCTCGGGCTGCCGCTCGAGGACGTGCTGGCCATGACGACGTACTACGACCTCGTCGAGTTCGCGACCGCGATCAAGCCGCTCTTCTTCAAGCGCCTGCTGGAGACGAGCGAGCAGGTCTTCTACCTCGACCCCGACACCTACCTGACCTCGCCGATGGAGGAGCTCCCCGGCGAGCTCGCGGCGAGCACGGGCGGGGTGCTGCTGACGCCGCACTTCCTCCACCCGATCCCGCCCGAGGCGCCCGTGACCGAGGGCCACCTGCTCCAGGTCGGCGTGTTCAACCTGGGCTTCTGCGGCTTCGACCGCCGGGCGATCCCGGCCCTGGACTGGTGGTGGGCCCGCCTCCAGTGGGACTGCCTCTTCGACTACCTCAACGGCCTGTTCGTCGACCAGAAGTGGATGGACATGGGCTCCGACCTCTTCGAGGCCCGCAGCCTGCGCCACCACGGCTACAACGTCGGCGTCGTCAACCTGCACGAGCGCCCGCTCGGCCTGGACGCCGACGGCTTCCACATCGTCGGCACCGACGACCGGCTCCGGCTGTTCCACTTCCACGCCTTCGACACCAGCCGGCCGCAGGAGCTGTCGACGCGGTTCGACATGTCGACGGCGCACATGCGCACCGAGAGCGCCGCGGTCGACCAGCTCTGCAAGGAGTACGCCGCCGACGTGATGCGCCACGAGGAGCGACTCCCGGACGCGCCGTCGTACCGCTACTGGAACGACACCGAGGGCCGCCGGATCCCGCGGCGGCTCCGCCGTGCCTGGCGGGTGCAGGCCCGCAGCGGCCAGCGTCCGCCGTCGCCCTTCGACCCCGCCCAGGCGGCCGCCTGGACGGCCTGGCGACGCAGCGCGTGGAAGACCCTCGCCAAGGAGCTGTCGGTCGACGCGGCCAAGAGCGCGCGCATGTCGATGCCGGAGGAGTTCGGCAACTTCAAGAAGCGCTTCCCCAAGGCCGTGAACGCCGTGACGTCGCGCATGGGCCGCGGCGGCATGTTCGGCTGAGCCGCCGTCGTCGCCCCGAGCCACCCGATCCGAGAGAGCAGAGCATGTCCAGCTTCGACGCCCGTGAGTGGGCAACCCGCACCCTCAACTGGCCCCCCGCGCGCAACACGGCCAAGCGCGCCGTCCACCTCGCCGCGCGGGCGCGCGGCCGGGCCCTGGAGGCACGCCACGCGGTCCCGGACCCGGCAGTGATCATCGCTGCGGGACCGCAGAAGGCCGGTAGCCAGTGGATCAAGGCCCTCTTCGACCACCCGCTGGTGCGCGGTGCGGCCGGCACGATCACCCTGCCGCAGCTCGACTACCAGCTGACCCCGCCGCGCAACGGCTTCCCGGCCGGCACGTTCGTGCCCGGCTTCTACGGCAGCTACCAGGAGTACCTCGCCCTGCCGAAGCGGCACCCGCACCGGCTCGTCTACCTCGGCCGCGACCCCCGCGACCTGGTGGTCTCCGGCTACTGGTCGGCGGTGGAGACGCACCGCCCGACCCACCTCGAGGAGGCCGAGCGGCTGCGCGAGGAGATGAAGCAGATGTCGATGGGCGACGCGATGATGACCATCATCGAGCTGAGCGGCGAGCACTTCGCCGCCATGGCGTCGTGGGCCGGGGTCGACGACCCCGAGGTCGCCCGCTTCCGCCTCGAGGACGTCCGTGCCGACGCGGAGGGCCCGGTGCGCGCGATGCTCGCCCACTGCCGCATCGAGCTCTCGGAGGCCGACCTCGCAACGGTGCTCAACGACACCTCGAGGGACGCCCTGCGGGCCAAGGACCTCGAGCAGCGCAGCGCCGACAGCGAGTCGCACTACCGCAAGCGTGCCTCGCGCCACCAGGAGGTCTTCGAGCCGCGGCACCACGCCGCGCTCGAGGAGGTCGCGCCCGGGCTCGTGGAGCTGCTCGGCTACCAGCCGGCCTGAGGCGCGCGCCGGACCGGCGCTGCGGTCTCAGCCCTCCAGCGCGCTCCGGGTACGACGGATGGTGCGCTCCCACGTGAAGGTGTCCGCCCACGCGCGAGCAGCGGCGAGGGCCTCGTCGTCGACCGACTCCGCCCGCAGGACGGCGTCGGCGAGCGCCGCCGGCGTCCAGTCGGCCATCACCGTCGCGTGACCGCCGGCCACCTCCAGGCAGGCCGGCTCGGGGCCGATCACGACCGGCTTGCCGAGCGCCATCCCCTCGACGGTCGGCAGGCCGAAGCCCTCGAAGTCGCTGGGGAACACGATCATCCGCGCGGCGGCGATGACCTGCTGGAACTCCTCGTCCGGCAGGAAGGGCGCGAGCCGCACGACGTCGGCGATGCCGCGCTCGTCGATCGCGGCCTGCAGGGCGGGCTTGCGGGCGCCGCCGACCCCGAGCACGAGCAGCTCCGGCGCCTTCTCGCCGCGGGCGACCAGGTCGGCCCAGGCGTCGAGCAGCAGGTCCGGGTTCTTGTTGCTGTGGTGGGCGAAGGACACCGCCGGCCCGGTGCGGTCCGGCTGCGGCCAGGCGCGGACGTGGTCGGCGCCCAGGTGCGCGACGACCGCTGGCTTGCGGGCGGTCGACGGGTGCAGCCGGTGGAGGTCGTCGAGGCTGCGCTGGGAGATGGCGATGAACGAGTCGGCCATCTGGTAGGTCCGGCCGTAGGAGACGGCCCGGATCAGCCGGCGGCCGCGGCTGAACTGCTCGGGACGCAGCTCGTGGCGCAGGTCGAGGATGATCGTCGCCAGCCGGCCCTCGCCCAGCGAGAGCACCGACGTGGTCGGTGCCGTCGCCAGCACCGCGTCGGGCCGCAGCCGGCGCGCGAGCGAGCGCATGCGGGTCGTCTGCGCCCACGGCCGGCCCACGACGTACGGGCGCGGGACGGGGAGCTTGTGCAGGGTGTGCGGGGTCCCGGCGCCGATCGTCGAGTCGGCCGGCACGGCCACGTGCAGCTCGTCGTCGGGGTGGACGTCGTGCCACTGCAGCAGCACGGCGTCGATGAGGGTCCGGATGCCGCCGAACTCGGCGGCCATCGCGTCGATGAGGATCTTCATCGCGTGCCCGGGACGCCCCGGTCTCAGCCCTCCTGCTTGTGCGCGACCAGGCGACCGAGCTGCTCGATGTCGGCGTCGACCATCAGCTCGGCCAGGCCCTTCGCGTCGGTCGACGGCTTCCAGCCGAGGACCTCGCGCGCCTTGGAGGCGTCGCCGATGAGGGCGTCGACCTCGGTCGGACGCTCGTAGGCCTCGTTGTAGCGGACGTGGTCCTCCCAGTTGAGGCCCGCGTGGCTGAAGGCGTACTCGGCGAACTCACGGACCGTCGTACCGATGCCGGTGGCGAGGACGTAGTCCTGCGGCTCGTCGTGCTGCAGCATCCGCCACATGCCCTCGACGTACTCCTTGGCGTAGCCCCAGTCGCGGATCGCGTCCAGGTTGCCGAGGGTGAGGTGGTCGGTGATGCCGAGCTTGATCGACGCGACGCCGAGGGTGATCTTGCGGGTCACGAAGGACTCGCCGCGACGCGGGGACTCGTGGTTGAAGAGGATGCCGGAGACCGCGAAGAGGTCGTAGGCCTCGCGGTAGTTGACCGTCACCCAGTGGGAGTAGAGCTTGGCGGCGCCGTACGGCGAGCGCGGGTAGAACACCGTGCCCTCGTCCTGCGGCGGCGGGGTCGCGCCGAACATCTCCGACGTCGACGCCTGGTAGAAGCGGCAGTCGATGCCGGCGGCCCGGATCGCCTCGAGCAGGCGCAGGGTGCCCACCGCGTCGGTGTTGGCGGTGTACTCCGGCAGCTCGAAGGAGACCTTCACGTGGCTCTGCGCACCGAGGTTGTAGACCTCGTGCGGCTCGATCGCGTGCACCAGGTTGACCAGGCTGACGCCGTCGGTGAGGTCGCCGTAGTGCAGGTGGAGGTTCTCGGTGCCGCCCAGGTGGTCGATCCGCGACCGGTTGAGGGTCGAGTGGCGCCGGACCAGCCCGTGGACCTCGTAGCCCTTCTCGAGCAGGAGCTCGGCGAGGTAGGACCCGTCCTGTCCGGTGATGCCGGTGATCAGCGCGCGCTTCATGGGCGCAGAGCCTATAGGTGACCCTCAGGCCCCATTGGCCCATTCCGTCATCTGCTCCTCGACCTGCTGCTGGCGGCCCTGCCGGTGGAAGAACTTCAGCGTCTCCGGGAGGGTCCGCACCGCCTCGGCCGGGTTGCCGCGGTAGAGCGTGAGCTCGTCCTTCAGTTTGGTGACCACGACGGAGCCGGCCGAGACCACCGAGCGGTTGGGGATCGCGGTGTTGTTCTGCATCGTGCAGCCCGACATCAGTACGCCGTAGTCGCCGATCGTCACCTTGCCCGGCTGGAAGAGGTCGGTGACCAGGTTGAGGTTGTGGGTGAGGATCTGCGACCCGAAGCCCGCGACGGCCGCCTGCTTGCCCAGGGTGACCCGGTCGGTGACGTCGATGTTGTGGCCGACGGTGATCAGCGCGAAGTCGTCCATCACCAGCGACGGGTCGCGGTGCGGGTGCTTGGGGTAGACGGGCGCGCCCTTGGGCACGCCGACGATCCAGTTGCGCGACGAGATCGTCGCCCCCTCGCCCATCCGCAGCTCGGACAGGTGGCGGATCGTGTTGCCGGGTCCGATGCTCGCGTGCGGGCCCATCACGAGCCGGTCGACCATGACCAGGCTGCGTCCGAGATGGGCGGTGGGGTGGATCTCCCAGCCGAGCAGGCGGGAGGCCACGAGCCGTTTGAGGGTGCCGGGGAGCATAACCATCAGCAGGCAGATCAGTTGTCGCATCGCATCCCCCGTTGAGGTGGTTGGATGGGCGCGACTGTAGCGGTCGACGCGCAGACGACGTTCGGATTGATCTCAGAAGGGCCCCCCAACCTTGAGCACGACCGATCTCGATGGCGCCAGCCACGAGCCCGAGAAGCACTACGACCGCGTCCACGAGGCGTGGCGCCTGATCATGGGCGAGGAGTTCCACTACGGATACTTCGCGACCCCGACGACGCCGCTCGAGCAGGCCACCGCCGCGCTGACCGCGCAGATGCTCCAGCGCGCGGCCATCACCGCCGGTGACCGCGTCCTCGACGTCGGCTGCGGCACCGGCCGCCAGGCCTGCGACCTCGTCGAGGAGTACGACGCCCGGGTGCTCGGCATCACGACCAGCGGCGCCGGCGTGGCCGCTGCCACCGAGCTGGCCGCGAGCCGCGGGCTCGACGGTGCCCGCTTCGAGCAGCGCGACGGCACCGACAACGGCCTGCCGGACGGCTCCTTCGACGTCGTCTGGGCGCTGGAGTCCTCGCACCTGATGCGGGACCGCAAGGCGCTGCTGTCCGAGGCCGCGCGGGTGCTCGCCCCCGGCGGACGCCTCGTTCTGTGCGACATCATCAACCGCCGCCGGATCCCGTTCCTCGAGGTGCGGGCCCGGCGCGACGACTTCGCGGTGCTGCGGGCGGCCTTCGGCGACGCCCACATGCTGCCCCTGTCGGACTACACCGGCTGGCTCGAGGAGCTCGGCCTGCAGGTGACCGACGCGACCGACATCTCCGACGAGACGCTCCCGACGTTCGAGGCCTGGCGCAGCAACTGCGCGACCCACGAGCACGAGATCGTGGAGCTCATCGGCGAGCAGGCACGGGACGAGTTCGTCCGCTCGTGCGACATCCTCGAAGGGCTGTGGAACGACGGCACCTTCGGCTACGGCATCCTTGGCGCAGCCAAGCCCTGATCGGAAGGACCCAGACGTGACCGCAGACCGTGTGCGTGGAGTGATCGCCACGTTCCTCACCGGAGCCAAGAAGGCGTTCGACCCCGAGCTGCCGGGCGACACCGACCTCTACGGCGGTGGCCTGGAGCTCGACTCGCTCGAGGCCGCCGAGCTCTCGGCGATGCTCGAGGACGAGTTCGGCACCGACCCGTTCTCCGCGGGCGAGGAGATGCCGGAGACCGTCGGCGAGGTCCTCGCGTTCTACGAGGCCGCCGCGACCGCATGATCGATCTCCTCGAGCGCGCCGCGGCAGGGGAGCCCAGCTCCCCGGCCGTGGTGACGCACCGGGGCTCGTGGACCTATGCAGAGGTCCTCGCCGCTGCCCGCAACGTGGCCGCGGCACTCGTCGAGCGCGGGATCACCCGGTTCGCCGTCGTGGAGGAGGACGCCGCGCGGCTGGTGCCGCTGCTGGCCGGTGCCGCCCTCGCCGGTGCCGAGCCCTGCCAGTACCAGCCGGACACCGACCCGGCCGAGCTCGCCGACCACGCGGCGCAGCTGGGCCACGACGTGGTCGTCTCCCGTCGTACGGACCTCGGCGAGTCCTTCCAGGTCGTCGACCCCGACGCGCTCCTGGCGCACGTGGGGGAGCCACCCGCCGCGTCCGCCGGCCAACCGCTCCTGATCCGCACCACGGGCACGACCGGCGCGCCGAAGGCCGCCCGCCACGACTGGCGGGTGCTGTCCGGCACGGTCGCCGGCGCCCGGCAGCGCCCCGGCCAGCGCTGGCTGCTCGCCTACGGTCCGCACCAGATGTCCGGGGTGCAGGTGCTCATGCACGTCCTGGGCAGCGGAGCCACGCTCGTCGCACCCTTCCCGCGCCAGCCCCGCGACGGCCTCGCCGCGCTGCTCGACCCCGGCGTCGACTGCGTGAGCGCGACGCCGACGTACTGGCGCTTCCTGCTCGCCGAGGCTCGCTCCCGCGGAGTCGATCTGCCCCCGCTGCAGCAGGTCACGCTGGGCGGCGAGGCGGTCCCGCCGGACCTGCTGGCCGCCGTCCGCGCCGCGTTCCCGACCGCCCGCGTCTCGCAGGTCTACGCGTCGACCGAGCTCGGCTCGGTCGCCTCGGTGACCGACGGCCGGCCCGGCATCAGCGCCGACCGGCTGCACTCCGACGCCAACCCCGACGGCACCCTCAAGGTCGTCGACGGCCAGCTGTGGGTGCGCTCCGGCGTCGGCATGCTCGGGTACGTCGGCGAGCCCGACGTCGCCACCGAGGACGGCTGGCGCGCCACCGGCGACCTCGTCGAGGTGGTCGGTGACCGCATCGAGTTCCGCGGCCGGGACTCGGAGGTCATCAACGTCGGCGGGGTGAAGGTCCACCCGCTGCCCGTCGAGAACCGGATCACCGCGGTGACCGGGGTCGAGGCGGCGCGCGTCTTCGGGCGCGCCAACAGGCTCACCGGCGCCATCGTCGCCGCCGAGATCGTGCCGTCGGCGGACGCCGACCACGACGAGCTCAAGGCGGCCGTCCGGGCCGCCGTCGAGGACCTGCCGCGGGCCTGGCACCCGCGCAGCATCACGTTCGTTGCCGCCCTCGAGACCAAGGGCGGCAAGACGATCAGGAGGATCGAAGGATGACCGCAACTCCGGTGGCACTCATCACCGGCGGCAGCAAGGGCCTCGGCGCCGGCATGATCGACGTCTTCCTGAGGGAGGGCTACGCGGTCGCGACGTGCGCACGGTCCCGCAGCGCCAAGGTGGACGAGTGGGAGCGCGAGCACCCCGACCGCTTCTGGTTCGCGGTCGCCGACGTCTCGAAGGAGGCCGACGCGACGGCGTACGTCAAGGACGCCGTGGAGCGCTTCGGCCGCATCGACGCCCTGGTCAACAACGCCGGCGTCGCGCGCGAGGGCGTGATCGGCCTCTTCAACGACGAGGACATCGACACGGTCGTCGACCTCAACATCAAGGGCACCGCCTATGTCACCCGCGCCGCCAGCCGGGTGATGCTGCGCCAGCGCAGCGGCAGCATCGTCAACATCTCCTCGGTCGTCGGCATCTCCGGCTACCGCGGCCTGTCCGTGTACGGCGCCACGAAGGCCGCCCTCGACGGCATGACCCGGGCGCTGGCCCGTGAGCTGGGCTCGCGCGGCATCACGGTGAACTCCATCGCGCCGGGCTACCTGCGCACCGAGATGAGCCACGGCCTCGACGAGGCGCAGCTCGGCCAGATCGAGCGGCGTACCCCCATGGGTCGCCTCGGCGACGCCGAGGACGTCGCGCGGGCCGCGCTCTTCCTGGTCTCGCCCGACAACCGGTTCGTCACGGGGCAGGTGCTGGCCGTCGACGGTGGCCTGACCTGCTGATCGGTCGGCCTGCTGGGTCGCCGCCGGGTTGCGTCATACGAACCGGGCGCTGGGGCGACCGCTTCGTATGACGTCCCACGCCCGGGGCCGGTCGGGCGGGTTTGCGTCATGCGAATCGCGCGCTGGGGCGACCGCTTCGTATGACGTCCCACGCCCGCGACCGGTCGGGCGGGTTTGCGTCATGCGAATCGCGCGCTGGGGCGACCGCTTCGTATGACGTCCCACGCCCGCGACCGGGGCCGCCCGGACTCCGACCGCGCAAGGTGGACTCGAAGGAGGACTCGAAGGAGGACTCAGAGGTAGCGCGGGTCGTCCTCGACGCCGCTGCGCACCCGCTCCAGGTCGACCTCGACCATGCGCGCCACGAGGTCGGCGAAGGACGTCGTCGCCCGCCAGCCGATCGCCTCGGCGGCCGGCTCGGGGTCGGCGCGCAGCACCTTGGAGTCCGCGGGCCGCACCAGGTCGGGGTCCTGGACGATCCGCGACCACGGGTCCTCGACGCCGGCGGCGGCGAAGGCCACCTCGACGAGGTCGGCCAGCGAGTGGTCGATGCCCGTGCCGAGCGGCAGGTCGACCGGTTCGTCGCGGCGCAGCATGCGGACGAATGCGTCGACGTACTCGGCCGCGTGGCCCCAGTCGCGCCGGACGTCGAGCGTGCCGAGGGTCAGCTCGTCGCTGCGGCCCAGGGCGATCGCGGCCGCGCCGCGGGTGATCTTGCGGAACACGAAGCCGGGCGGGCGGATCGGGCTCTCGTGGACGTAGAGGCGGGCGTACGACGCGTGCAGGCCCTCCGCCCGGGCCTTCTCCACGACACGCTCGGCGTCGGCCTTGGCGCGGGCGTAGGGGCTGTCCGCGGCCTGGCCGACGACCTCGGCCGACGACGCCTGGAAGAGGCGCACCGGGCGGCCTGCAGCCGTCAGCGCGTGCGCCGCCTCGACGAGGTCGACGACGGTGTCGAGGTTGACCCGGCGGGTCAGTTCGGGCTCCTCCCAGCTGCGACCGACGGAGCTGAGGGCGGCGAGGTTGTAGACCTCCTGCGGCGCGATGTCGGCGACCAGTGCCCGCAGGGTGGCGCCGTCGGTGATGTCGGCCTCGCGCACCTCCATCCCCGGGAGGTACGCCGCCACGCGCGGCCCGCTCGCGCTGCCCGGGCGGGCGACCCCCACGACGCGCAGCCCGTCCGCGAGCAGCCGCCGGGCGAGGTAGATGCCGTCCTGGCCGGTGACGCCGGTGACCAGCGCGGTCGGCGCGGAGGTCATGACGCGAGCAGCTGGTCGAGGGCGTCCATGATCGGCCCCGGCTGCAGCTCGATGTCCTGCATCAGCTCGTTGTCGCCCGTGCCGACCGGGGTCGGGGCGACGAGGTAGCGGTAGCGCGAGTCGGGGATGTTGGAGGTCATCGCCCAGTAGCAGTGGACGGTGTAGCCGGGTGCGAACAGCTCGAGCACCCGCACGCCGTCGCGGCAGAACGCCAGGTTGGTGAGGGCGGCGCCGTGCGGGGCCACGACCACGCGAGCCGCGGCGAAGTGGTCGATCTGCTCCTGCACCGACAGGCTGCCGGGGTCGACGCAGGTGAAGCCACGCTGCTCGAGCGCGGCCCGGACGGCGTCCTCGTTGACCATGCGGCGCGTGTTGGGCGTCGTACCGCGGGTGACGTAGATCTTCTCCGGCAGGCCCGTGGTCTCCTTGGCCGGCAGGTTCTCGCGCAGCCAGCGCTGCGACTCCGGCGGCCCGTCCATCACGGCGTTGGGCAGCGACGGCACCAGCAGCCGCTTCGCCTGCAGGTGGAAGCCGGGGCCGGGGGTCAGCACCCGGTCCGGCTCGATGCCGAGCATCCCGAGCAGCTGCTTCTGGTAGCCGGTGTGGCGGTCGAGCACCCACACGTCCGGACGGACGTCGGCGAAGGCCTCCTGCAGGAGGCCGATGCGGGGCAGCTCGTCGGTGACGAAGTGGTAGAAGTTGTGGCCCGTCCCGCGCGCGGAGAGCACCGCCACGGTTCCGTCGACGACCTCGGGCCTCGCCGGCCACGGGTTCCAGAACACGGGGTGCTCGCGCCACGACGAGATGCCGAAGTAGTGGCTGGTCTCGCTGTCGAGGATGCCGCCCGCCGTGACGACCGCGCCGTGCCGGCTGATGAGCTGCCCGCCCGCCAGCTCGAGCACGAACCGCTCGGGGATCTCGGTCCGGGTGCGCGAGGACAGGAAGGTCAGGCCCGCGGGGTCACCCGGCGGCGCCGGGCGGTCGAGGGTGACCGCCGGCGACACCGGGTGGAAGGTGACCGTGCCGGGCTCTGCGGTCGCGGTGGCGCGCGACGTCGCCGACCCCGCCCGCACCCCGTCGCGCAGCGGCCCGGTGGTGTGGCGGGAGACGGCGCCGATCGCGAGCGCGCCGGCACGGTGTCCCCGCTTGACCAGCGGCCACAGCGGCTGGAGGCGACTCGGGAGCCGGCTCATCGTCGGGAGGTCATGCGCGCCGGAGCCAGACCATCCCCAGGCCCGGCTCGGTGCCGTCCTCCTGGTGGTACGGCGTCAGGCCCAGGGGCGCGAGGAAGGCGAGGAGCTCGTCGAGCGAGTGGCCGGCCACCGGGTGGTACTCCAGCGCGACCGCGCGCACGTCCGCCCAGGACGCGGGGGAGGAGCGGAGCACGACGTCGTACTCGGCGCCCTCGACGTCCATCTTCACCAGCTCGACGGGGTTGCCGTCGGCCCGCGCGGCGGCGACCGCATTGTCGAAGGAGACCGCCGGGACGACGACCTCCTTCCCCTCGCGCGCCGTGATGCCGTTGAGCACGCTGGCGTCGCCGTTGTCGATGAGCGAGAACTCGCCGTCCTCGCCGGCCAGCGCGGCGGCGTGCACGCTCACCCGCGAGGCGAGGCCGTTGTCACGCACGTTGCGCTCGGCGTACGACGCACTGGTCGGCGACGCCTCGTAGACGTGGACCGTCGCCTGCGGCAGCTCGGCGGCCACCGCGAGCGCGAAGCACCCGACCTGGCCGCCGATGTCGAGCACGGCCGCCTTCGGCGACAGGCCCCGCGTCAGCTCGGCCATGCCGTAGGCGTCGTCGGCGAAGATCTCGTAGATCGGGTAACGGGCACCGTCGGCGTTCGGGATGGTCACCTGGTAGCCGTTGCGCAGGTGCAGGGTCATCTCGTCGCGGGCGAAGCGCGTCCGCTGCGTCCCGAGGTCCCAGAAGACCGTGGGGAAGTTGCGGAACAGGCCCGGCGTCTGCCGGATGCGCTTGGTGAGGTGGGAGGTGCTGCGGAGGGCAGGCACGTGGATCCCTTCGGGTCAGGACTTGCGCCAGTAGGCGCCGTTGCCGTCGATGTCGATGATCTCGTCGGTGATGCCGTGCTGCTCGCGGTAGTCGTGGACCGCCTTGCCGGCCTGGTCGGGCAGCGTGCCGTAGTCGTCGATGATGCAGAAGCCGCCGGGCGACAGCTTCGGGTAGAGCGCGTCGAGCGCCTGGATCGTCGACTCGTAGAGGTCGCCGTCGAGGCGGATGAGCGAGTAGCTCTCGGCGGGCGCCGTGGGCAGCGTGTCCTTGAACCAGCCGACGAGGAACTTCACCTGGTCGTCGAGCAGGTTGTAGCGCTCGAAGTTGTGGCGCACCGCGGCCTCGCCGACGGACAGGCCGGTCTGGAGGTAGAAGGTGTCGCCCTGGTCGGCCGGGAAGTCCTTGACGTTCGGCGCCGGCAGGCCCTGGAACGAGTCGGCGAGCCACACGGTCCGCTTGGTGTCGCCCCACGCCTTGAGGTTGGCGCGCATGAAGATGCACGCGCCGCCGCGCCAGACGCCGGTCTCGATGAAGTCACCGGGGACGTCGTCCTCGATGATCGCGCTGATCGCGTCCTGGATGTTCTGCATCCGCTTGAGGCCGATCATCGACTCCGAGCGGGCCGGCCAGTCGCTTCCGGTCTCGCGCAGGGCGGGGTCGTAGGGCTTCTTGTAGGAGATCTCGAAGCCGAACTTCTGCGCCGCGCTGCCGGCCGCGTTGGCCAGCTTCTTCTTCAGTGACGGGGATCCGGCGGTCCGGACACCGCCCAGGATCGAGTCGTTGTCCTCCATCAGGGCGCCCGTCAGGGTGCGCTTCATCAGGTCGAGGTAGAGCTCGCGAAGCTCGTCGGGGGTCGTCGTCACCGGGCGAAGATAGCAGGGCTTATCAGTACTGATGCGACGTCTTCGAAACTTCTCGGGAACAGGTGGGTTCCGGCGCCCGAGCAGTGCCGATCAGGCCCGGCGACGACCGCCGGAAGAGCCACCCTTGCCGCGTCCCGACGGGGCGGTCTCCTCGTAGTAGTAGTAGTAATACGAGCCGACGGCACGCTTCGCGACCATGTTGACGACGACGCCGTAGAGACGGGCGCCGACCTGGTTGAGGCGGTTGATGGCCTCGTTGACCTGGTCCTTGGTGGTCTTGGCGTGCCGCACGACGACGATGACGCCGTCGGCGAGCTTGGCCAGGACCGACGCGTCGGCGACCGGCAGCAGCGGCGGCGCGTCGATGATCACCATGTCGTACGACGACCGGAGGCGCCGGATCAGGTCGTGGGTGATCTTCGACTGCAGGATCTCGGTCGGGTTCGGCGGCTTGGCGCCGCTGGCGAGCACGTGCAGGCCGCTGGCCTCGTGGACCTGGATCGCGTCGTGGATCTCGGTCTTGCCGACGAGCGCGGTGGTGAGGCCGATCGCGGGGTCGAGGCCCAGCGTCGTGGCGACCCGGGGCCGGCGGAGGTCGGCGTCGATGATCAGCGTGTTGCGGCCGGTCTGCGCGAGCGCGACGGCGAGGTTGGTCGACGTCATCGTCTTGCCCTCGCCGGGCACGGCGCTGCTGATGACGAGGCAGCGCGGCTGGTGGTCGAGGTCGATGAACTGCAGGTTGGTCCGCAGCAGGCGGAAGGCCTCGGTGCGGGCAGCGAAGCCACCGAGGTCGGTGAGCAGCGGCGCGGAGCGGATGTCGCCGTCGAAGCCGATGCTGGCCAGGACCGGCGACTCGGTCAGCTCGGCGACGTGGTCGGCCGTGCGGATCGTGCGGTCGAGCAGCTCGCGGGCGACCGCGAGGCCGATGCCGAGCAGGAGGCCGATCAGGCCGGCCACGATGAAGTTGAGCAGCGTGGTGGGGCTGACCTTGTCGGGGTTGTACGTCGCCTGGTCCGTCTGCTTGAGCTGGACGGCCGCCTCGGTGCCGGTGAGCTGCTCGAGGTTCTTGACGTAGTCGGTGTACTGCGCGGTGAAGGCGCTCGCGATCTTCTGCGCGTCGCGGGCGTTCTCGTCCTTGATCTTGATCTCGATCAGGGAGGTGGCCTCCACGACCTCGGCGCTGACCCGGTCGGCGAACTTCTCCGGCGTGATCGTCAGGTTGAGGTCGTCGATGACCTCCTCCGCGAGCTCCGTGCTCTTCGCGACCTTGGCGTACGTCGTCGCGCGCTGCGTCACGGTGAAGTAGGTGGCGTAGGAGTCGCTCGCCTTGGAGACGTCGACCGTCAGCAGCACCTGTGCCTTGGACTCGTACATCGGGGTGCGCGTGAAGGTGATGCCCGCCGCGACGCCGAGGGCGATCACGATGAGGAGCACCACCGTGAGCCAGCGACGGCGCAGCACGACCAGAAACTGCTTGAAGTCCAAGACCCAACCCTTGCTGTCGGTACCGTGTGCCACGGACAAGTGAGGTGATCCTAGTCAACAGCACACACCTTCCGGTGAGTGACCACCAGAACCGCCGTCGGGGCGTGTCCTCGTGACCGACGGATCCCTCGACGCTCCGGTCCGGCGCCGGCGCCGTTCCACTCCCGCGTCGCGCTTCGTGCGCCGGTTGCGGCAGCTGCGCCGCGAGCGGCCCCGGCTGGTGGTGCTCGCCGGCCTCGGGGTGGTCGCGCTGCTCGCCGTCCTGTGGACGGTCTGGACCGTGTGGGCGACCAACAGGGACCTCGCGCAGGTGCGGGACAGCGCGACGATCATGCGCGCCGCCCTGGTCCGCGCCGACGCCGACGGCGCCCGCGCGGCGATGGCCGACTACCGCGAGGCCGCGGAGTCGGCCCGCGACCACACCTCCGGCCCGACCTGGGCCGTCCTCGAGGCGTTGCCGGTGTTCGGCGACGACGCCGAGGGCGTCGCCACCGTCGCCGAGGTGCTCGACGACATCGGCACCGACGGCCTCGGGCCGATCGCCGACGCCGCCGACCTGGTGACGGCCGAGACCTTCCAGCCGGACGACGGCCGCTTCCCGGTCGAGCAGATCACCGCGATGCAGGAGCCGGCCCGGCACAGCGAGCAGGCGTTCGACGATGCCGCCACGACCCTGGCGAAGGTCGACTCCAGCCACTTCGTCGGCCCTGTCCGCAACCAGTTCGACCGGCTGCGCACCCTGGTCGACGACGCGCGCGGGACCCTCGGGTCGACGTACCGCGCCGCCCGGATGATCCCGCGGATGATGGGCACGGACCGGCCGCGCTACTACCTGATGGTCCTGCAGAACAACGCCGAGCTGCGCAGCGGCGGCGGACTCCCCGGCGCCCTGTCCCTGGTGCGGATGAAGGACGGCCGCGTCGACATCGTCGAGCAGATGGACATGTCGGAGCTCGCGAAGACCAGCCGCGCACCGGTCGTGACCCTCACCGACGAGGAGGACCGCATCTTCGGGCGGATCCTCAACCTGGCCGCGGTCGACGCCACGCTGACGCCGGACTTCCAGCGGTCCGCCGAGATCATCCGCAAGCGCTGGGAGCGTGGGGTCGGCGGGCGCCTGGACGGCATGTTCTTCGTGGACCCCGTGGCGGTGTCCTACCTGCTGCGCGGGACCGGCCCGGTCGCCGTACCGGGGTATCGGCCGGTCAACTCCGGCAACGTCGTGTGGGGCGTCGAGAACGAGATCTACCGCCTGACCAACGACCGCGAGATCCACAGCGACTACCAGCAGGCCGTCGCGAAGGCCGTCTTCAACGCCTTCGCCGCCGGGCGCGGCGATTCGGCGGAGTCGATCCGGGGGCTGGTCACCGGCGTCATGGAGGGCCGGATCCGGATGGCCAGCTTCGAGGCCGACAACGAGGCCGAGATCGCCGGCACCATGATCGCCGGCGAGTTCTCCGACAAGGCGAGCAAGGACCCCGGCGTCGGGATCTTCATCAACGACGGCGGCCCGACGAAGATGCAGTACTACCTCAAGTACGACGCCCGCGTGGTCTCGCGCTCGTGCGTCGGCGACCGCCAGGTGATCTCCGGGGCGATCGACTTCCACAGCGACACCCCGCCCGACGCACGCGCGCTGCCCCCGTCGATCACGGGGGAGGGCTACCGCCACCAGCGGGTGGAGCCGGGCGACCAGCTGCTGGTCATCTACGTGACCTCGCCCGTCGACGGCGACGTCACGGAGCTGTCGATCGACGGCCAGCGCGTCGCCCACCCGGTCGTGGAGCGCCTCGCCGGTCGTGGCCTGGTCCGGATCGGCCTGGAGTTCCAGCCCCAGGAGCGGCACTCGGTCGAGTTCGTCATGAGCAGCGGGCCGGAGCAGACCGGCGACGTGCGGCTGTCGGTGACGCCGGGGGCCTTCCCGAGCAGCTCGAACGGCACCGTGCCGTCGTCCTGCACCGTGCGCTGAGGGGCCTCACCGGGCCAGCCATCCCACATCATGGACAACGGTCTCGCCATTTGGAACCTCGAATGGGTCTGCGGGCCAAAGCCGCCTAGTCTCTTCCCCATGTCGACGACTCTGCTGCTGACCAAGCGGCGCGCGGTGGACAACTGCCGCGTCAGCTCGGCGCTGTGTCGACCCTGCTGACGGGTCTCTGAATCCGGCCGTTCCGCCGTCCCCGTCGCTCTTGGCGCCTCTGCGCCCCGGACCGTCTGTGTCCCGTGTGCCGTCGCGCTGCCCAGCAGCACCGCTCGTATCCGCACCGCCATCAACCGCGCAATCCCAGTAAGGAAGACCATGAGCCGCGAGAACTCGCTCGTCTCCGTCCAGTGGGTCGAGGACAACCTCGACAACCCGAAGGTCGTCGTCATCGAGGTCGACGAGGACACCTCGGCCTACGACAAGGGCCACATCAAGAACGCGATCAAGCTCGACTGGACCACCGACCTGCAGGACCAGGTCCGTCGCGACTTCGTCAACAAGGCCCAGTTCGAGGCGCTCCTCTCCGAGCGCGGCGTCGCCAACGACGACACGGTCGTCCTCTACGGCGGCAACAACAACTGGTTCGCCGCGTACGCGTACTGGTACTTCAAGCTCTACGGCCACCAGGACGTCAAGCTCATGGACGGCGGCCGCAAGAAGTGGGAGCTGGACAGCCGCGAGCTGACCGACGAGCTGCCGCAGCGCGCCGCGACGTCGTACACGGCGCAGGAGCAGGACCGCTCGATCCGCGCCTTCCGTGACGAGGTCGTCGCCGCCATCGGCACCCAGAACCTCGTCGACGTCCGCAGCCCCGACGAGTACGCCGGCCGCCTCCTCGCCCCGGCCCACCTCCCGCAGGAGCAGTCGCAGCGCGCCGGCCACATCCCGACCTCGGTCAACGTCCCGTGGAGCAAGAACGCCAACGACGACGGCACCTTCAAGTCGGACGACGAGCTGACCGCCCTCTACGACGAGGTCGGCTTCGACGAGGCCAAGGACACGATCGCCCTGTGCCGCATCGGCGAGCGCTCCTCGCTGACCTGGTTCGTGCTGCAGGAGATCCTCGGCAAGAAGAACGTCAAGAACTACGACGGCTCGTGGACCGAGTACGGCTCCCTCGTCGGCGTTCCGATCGCGCTCGGCGACGAGCCCGGTGACGCCTGATGTGCGGCGCGACGGTCGGTGGCCTCTCCACCGAGGGCATCAACGTGACCAAGGAGGCCGTGATCCAGGGCCAGGTCGTGCGCGGCACGGGTGACGACGCGACGCCGGTCTCCGGCGCCTACGTCCGCCTGCTCGACGCGACCGGCGAGTTCACCGCCGAGGTCCCCACCTCGGCCACCGGCCACTTCCGCTTCTTCGCGGGCGACGGCCAGTGGACGCTGCGGACGCTCGCTCCCAAGGCCGACCCGGTCGACCGCGCCGTGCAGGCGCAGACCGGCTCGGTCGCCGAGGTCCTCATCTCGATCTGAGGCCCTCCCCGTTCGTCGAGTGGCCCGCGAGGAACGAGCGGGCGTAGCGAGACGCACACCACTCGACGGCGGTCCCCGGAATCCGGGGGCCGCCGTCGGCGTTGGAGGCAGTTGTGAACCCCGGGCTCGTCATCCTCGTCCTGGCCGTCGTCGCGGCGGCCGGCTTCGGGCTATACCGCCGTCGGGTCGACGGACGCTTCGCCGGCGCGCCCGCGGCCGCGCCCGCGCCCGCCGTCGAGGAGTCGACGGCCTGGGCGAGCGTCGCGGCGTCGGTGCCGAGTGCCGAGCTGGGGGAGCGCGCGACGCTGGTGCAGTTCTCCAGCGCGTTCTGCGCCCCCTGCCGCACCACCCGCGTGGTGCTCGCCGACGTGGCCGAGCGGTACGACGGCGTGGCCCACGTCGAGATCGACGCCGAGCAGCACCTGGAGCTGGTCCGGGAGCTGGACGTCCGTCGTACACCCACCACGCTGGTGCTCGACCGCGCCGGCAACGAGATCACCCGCGCGGCCGGTGCACCGCGACGCGAGCAGGTCCTCGCGGCCCTTCCCCTCCACCAGGAGTCCTGATGAGCGACGCACCCACCGGCATCGACCCCCGCGGCCCCCGCTTCACGGCGGCGGTGACCTTCGTCGTCCTCGCCGTGGCGCTGCTGCTGTCCGACGCCCACCCGGGCATCGCGGCCGTGGTGACCGGCGCCCAGGCGGTCCTCTTCGCGATCGGCGCCGGCCTCGGCGTCCAGAAGACCCCGACCGGCCTCTTCTTCCGCTCCGTCGTCCGGCCGCGGCTCACCCCGCCGGACCACCTCGAGGACCCGGCGCCGCCCCGCTTCGCGCAGGCCGTCGGCCTGGTGTTCGCCCTCGTCGCCACGATCGGCCTCGCGACGGGAGCCACCCTGCTCGGCCAGGTCTTCGCCGGCTTCGCCATCGTCGCGGCCTTCCTCAACGCGGCCTTCGCGTTCTGCCTGGGCTGCGAGATGTACCTGCTCGGCCTGCGGCTGCGTCCCGCCCGCACCTGAGATCGACGGCTACGGAGTCTCCAGCAGCACGGTGAACGGGCCGTCGTTGACCGACGACACCTCCATCATGGCGCCGAAGACCCCGCGCTCGACGTGGGTGCCGGCTTCCTCGAGCGCCGCGCAGACGGCCTCGTAGAGGGGCTCGCTGACGGGACCGGGCGCCGCGGCGGTCCAGCTGGGACGGCGGCCCTTGCGTGCCTCGCCGTACAGCGTGAACTGGGAGACGACGAGGACGGGTGCGCCCTCCTCGGCCACCGAGCGCTCGTCGCGCAGGATCCGCAGGTCGCGGATCTTGCGGGCCATCCAGGCGACCTCGGCCGGCCCGTCGTCGTGGGTGACGCCCAGGTAGACCAGCAGGCCGGGGGCGTCGATGGCGCCGACGACCCTTCCCTCGACGACCACCGATGCCGACGTGACACGTTGCAGGACGGCGCGCATGCGCTCATCCTGCCGGTCGCTCAGCCGGCCGCCGCGAGGCCCCCGGGCTTCGGGCCCTTCGGCTCGCCGCCGGTCGAGCCGCCGTCGGCCGGGACCTGCTCGACCGCGGGTACGGCGGCCGGCGCGGCGAGGGTGCCGGGCTTGCGGGCGTAGGCCTCCAGCACGATCCGTGGTGCCCAGCCGCGGTCGATCAGCCGGTCCGTCGTACGACCGACGGCACCGGCGGCGCGCGCCGGGACGCCGAGCGAGGCCAGGTAGGCGCCGGAGTTGAGCGAGTAGCGGGCGCGCGGGATGACCTCGACGTCGACGAAGCCGACGGCGCGCAGCGCGGCGGACATGCTCTGCGCGGTGTGCAGGTGCCAGTGGTGCGGGGCGATGCGGCGGTCGACCCAGCGTGACATCCGCCCGCGGGCGGCGGCGCTGACGCGGAGGGCCGCGCTGTCGACCTTGGAGCGGCGCGGCGTCTGGAGGAAGAGCGTGCCGCCCGGCTTGAGCAGGTCGAACGAGCTCTGCAGCAGCGCCTCGGGGTCGGCGACATGGGCGAGGACGCACCACATGGTGACGGCGTCCTGCGCGGGTACGTCGAGGAAGGCCAGGTCCCCGAGGTCCACCTCGACGCCGTGGGACTGGGCGGCCAGGACGACGTTGGCCTCCATCAGGTCGTTGCCGCGGACCTGGTAGCCACGCTTGCTCGCGACCGCGAGGAACTGTCCGTCGCCGGTGCCGATGTCGTACAGCAGCCGGCCCTGCGGACCCCCCTCGAGCCGGGCGCCGAGCTCGTCGAGCACCTCGACCTGGGCGGCCTCGGCGGCGTGGTCGCGCTTGCTGGCGACCCACGCGGCGCGCTCCTCGACACTGATCTCGTCGAGCCCGACCGTGTCGGGGAGCACGAGGTCGGCGCGGTCGGACCAGCCGACCAGCCCACATCCACGGCACCGGAAGTTGTTCCGGCCGGTGCGCCGCGAGGGTCGGTAGTTCTTCAGCCGTGGGGAGCCACAGGCCGGACAAGCGGTGACGGACATCGCCGAGGGAGCCTCCGGACCACCGTGGCGTAGGAGGGGGGTGCACGGTGGTGTGAGCACACCCTAGAGGCGCCGCCGCCTTCTTGGTGACCGGTCCTGAAAATTTGGTGTTGCGTCAGTAGACGAGCGCTTGGACGCCCTCGCCGAGGGCCTCCTCGACGAAGACCGGCGCGCCCGCGATCCGGGCGCCCGGCACGAGGTCGTCGACGCCGAGCGAGCGGCGGGCGGCGCACTGCGAGCAGACCGTCACCGACCCGCTCGCCAGCACCGTCTCGAGGAGGTCGGACAGGGGAGTCGCCAGCGGCAGGTCCAGCTCCGCGGCCCGCCCGGGGACGGCCAGCCAGGCGGCCTCACCGGTCAGCCAGAGCGACACCGGGACGCCGGAGGCGGCGGCCGTCGCCGCGACCGTGAACCCCTGGTTGCAGCGCTCCGGCTCATCGGTGCCGCAGGTGACCTTGACGACGAGTGAGCGTGCCATGGGAAGCAGCCTAGAATGGCCGGTCGTGGCCTTCGAACTCCCCGACAACCTGCACCCCAACTGCGGACCCATCGCCTGGATGCTCGGCACGTGGCGCGGCAACGGCCACGGCGACTACCCGACGATCGATGCGTTCCAGTTCGGCCAGGAGCTGATCTTCACCCACGACGGCCGCCCGTTCTTCCACTACATGGCGCGGGCCTGGGTGATCGACGAGAACGGCGAGAAGGTCCGCGACGCCGCCATCGAGACCGGCTTCATCCGCGCGGTCGGCGACGGCCGCTTCGAGATCCTGCTGACCCACAACACGGGCATCGCGGAGATCTGGGAGGGCGAGGCCGACAACGGCAAGTTCGAGTGGACGACCGACGCGGTCGCCCGCACCGAGACCGCGAAGGAGTACGTCGCCGGCAAGCGCCTCTACGGCAACGTCGAGGGCGACCTCCTCTATGCGTTCGACATGGCCGCGATGGGCCAGCCCCTGCAGCCACACCTCTGGGCGAGGCTCAAGCGTGCATAGCCACCACCCGGCGGACCACGCCGCGGACCACCCGGCCGACCACCCGGCGGAGCACGCCGGGGAGGGCGCCGACGGCCACGACTGGCGCGCCGCCCTCCGTGAGCGGGGCTACCGGCTCACGCCCCAGCGCGAGCTGATCCTCGGCGCGGTCGACGAGCTCGGTCACGCCACCCCCGACGAGGTGCTGGCGAAGGTCCAGGAGACCGCGAGCACGGTCAACGCCTCGACCGTCTACCGCACCCTGGAGGTGCTGGAGGAGCTCGGGCTGGTCCGCCACGCCCACCTGTCAGACCGCGCCCCGACGTACCACTCGGTGCGCGGGCACGAGCACTTCCACCTCGTCTGCCGGGGCTGCCGCTCGGTCACCTCGGTCGACGCCGCCGAGGCGGCCCCGTTCGTCGCGGTGCTCGAGGCGAAGGGCTTCGTGCCCGACCTCGGCCATCTCACCGTCTTCGGCCGCTGCGCCGACTGTGAAGGAGAGCCCTCATGACCACCGTGCTGACCTATGGCACCTTCGACCTCTTCCACATCGGGCACCTGCGGCTGATCGAGCGGCTGGCCGCGATGGGCGACCGGCTCATCGTCGGAGTCTCCACCGACGAGTTCAACGCCGGCAAGGGCAAGAAGTCCGTCGTCTCGTACGACGACCGGGCGGCCATCGTCGGCGCGATCAAGGGCGTCGACCTGGTCCTGCCCGAGCGAGCGTGGGAGCAGAAGCGCGCCGACATCATCGAGCACGGCGTCGACGTCTTCGTGATGGGCGACGACTGGGCCGGGAAGTTCGACGACCTCTCCGACGTTTGCGAGGTGAGGTACCTGCCGCGCACGTCGGGAGTCTCGAGCACCGACATCAAGGAGATGCTCCGGACCCTCGACCCGGTCCACATCGAGGAGATGCAGACCGCGCTCGGCACCCTGACCCGCCTGCTCGAGCACTACCGGGACCTGACATGACCACGACCACCGACCGCCAGCCCAGCCCGCTCCTCGCCCTGCCGGGCGCGGTCGCAGGCGACGGCATCGACGCGCCCGTCGCCGCCCACTACGGCAGCCTGTTCGGCGAGCAGAAGGCGCTCGAGGCCGGCGAGGGCTTCGTCGACCTCTCCCACCGCGACGTGCTGCGTGTCGCCGGGCCCGACCGGCTGACCTGGCTGCACTCGCTGACCACGCAGTTCTTCGAGGGCCTCGAGCCCGGCCGCTGGGTGTCCGCGCTCGTGCTGAGCCCCCAGGGCCACGTCGAGCACGCCTTCACCGGCGTCGACGACGGCGAGGCGTTCACGGCGCACACCGAGCCCGGCCGGGCCGCGGCGCTGATCGACTTCCTCGAGCGGATGAAGTTCATGATGCGCGTCGAGATCACCGACGTGACCGCCGACCTGGCCGTCGCCTGGCGGCCGGGGTCCGAGACCCGCTACGACCTGGTGCCCCGCGCGCAGCTGGCGGCGTACGCCGAGGCGGCGGGGCCGGCTGCCGGCCTGTGGGCCTTCGAGGCGCTGCGCATCGCCCGCGGTGAGCCGCGCTTCGGCGTCGACACCGACGAGCGGACGATCCCCAACGAGGTCGGCTGGCTCGACGCCGAGCAGGCGCCGGCGTGGTCCGCGGTGCACATGGACAAGGGTTGCTACCGCGGCCAGGAGACCGTCGCGCGCGTCCACAACCTGGGCCGCCCGCCGCGCCGGCTGACCCTGCTCCACCTCGACGGCTCGGAGAACCGCCTGCCGGCCGCCGGCACCGAGGTGCTCCCGGCCGACGGCGGCCGCGCGGCCGGCTTCGTCGGCTCCTCGGCCCGCCACCACGAGCTCGGTCCGATCGCCCTCGCCGTCCTGAAGCGCAACACCGACGTCGCCGCCCCGCTGGTCGTCGACGGCATCCCCGCCGCGCAGGAGGTCGTCGTCGACCCCGAGGTCGGTCTGCACTTCCGCCCGCAGCGCTGACGGCTCCTCGCCGCCCGCGAAGTGGCGCAGTTTCTCCGTCGAAGTGTCACAAGTTCTCCGTCGAGGTGTCACAAGTTCTCCGTCGAGGTGTCACAAGTTCTGTGTCGAGGTGTCACTTCTGCACGGGCGCAGCGTGCAGCAGTGACACCTCGAGGGAGAAGAACTGACACCTCGGAGGAGAAAGACTGACACTTCGGCGGAGAAAGACCGACACTTCGCGCCGAACGCACGAACGCCCGCTCCCTCGCGAGGGAGCGGGCGTTCGTCGTACGACGGTGCGGTCAGCCGTTGATCATGCCGGCGCCGACGGTCACGCCGGTGGCCTCGTCGATCAGGATGAACGAGCCGGTGGTGCGGTTCTTGGAGTACGGGTCGGCGAGCAGCGGCACCGTGGTGCGCAGCGTGACGCGGCCGATCTCGTTGACGCCGAGCTCCTTGGTCTCCTGGTCGCGGTGCAGCGTGTTGACGTCCAGGCGGTACTGGATGTCCTTGACCAGCGCGCGGCCCGTGCGGGTCGTGTGCTTGATGGCCAGCTTCTGCCGCGGCTGCAGCGGGGCGGTGGTCATCCAGCAGATCATCGCGTCGATGTCCTGGCTCGGGGTCGGCGCGTTCTTGACCCGGGCGATCATGTCGCCGCGAGACACGTCGACGTCGTCCTCGAGGTGGACGGTCACGCTCATCGGCGGGAAGGCCTCGGTGATCTCCTGGTCGAACAGGTCGATCTTCGAGATCTTCGACGTCATCCCCGACGGGAGTACGACGACCTCGTCACCGGGCTTGAGCACGCCACCGGCCACCTGGCCGGCGTAGCCGCGGTAGTCGTGGAACTCGTCGGACTTCGGCCGGATGACGTACTGCACCGGGAAGCGGGCGTCGATGAGGTCGCGGTCGGAGGCCACGTGGACGTGCTCGAGGTGGTGCATCAGCGTGGGACCGGAGTACCACGGCATGTTCTCGGAGCGGGTCACCACGTTGTCGCCCTGCAGCGCCGAGATCGGGATGACCTCGAGGTCGGGGACGTTGAGCTTCGTCGCGAACTGGGTGAACTCGGCGTAGATCTTGTCGTAGACGGACTGGTCGAAGTCGACGAGGTCCATCTTGTTCACGGCCAGCACGAGGTGCGGGACGCGGAGCAGCGACAGGATCACCGCGTGGCGGCGCGACTGCTCGGTCAGGCCCTGGCGGGCGTCGACGAGCACGAGGCCGAGGTCAGCGGTGGAGGCGCCGGTGACCATGTTCCGGGTGTACTGCACGTGCCCGGGGGTGTCGGCGATGATGAACTTGCGGTTGGGCGTCGCGAAGTAGCGGTAGGCCACGTCGATCGTGATGCCCTGCTCGCGCTCGGAGCGCAGGCCGTCGGTCAGCAGCGCGAGGTCGGTGTAGTCGTACCCCTTCGCCTCGCTGGTCGCCTCGACCGCCTCGAGCTGGTCCTCGAAGATCGACTTCGAGTCGAGCAGCAGGCGCCCGATGAGGGTCGACTTGCCGTCGTCGACCGAGCCAGCGGTCGCGAAGCGGAGCAGGTCCATGTTGGTGCCGGCCATCAGAAGTAGCCCTCCTTCTTGCGGTCCTCCATGGCTGCCTCGGAGAACCGGTCGTCGCCGCGGGTCGCGCCGCGCTCGGTCTTGCGGGCCACGGCGACCTCGTCGATGATCTCGGCGATCGTCGACGCGGTGCTCTCGACGCAGCCGGTCAGGGTGATGTCACCGCAGGTGCGGAACCGGACGGTCCGCTCCTCGACGACCTCGCCCTCCCGCAGCGGGTTGAGCGGGGTCTCGCTCATCAGCATGCCGTCGCGCACGAAGACGCGGCGCTGGTGCGAGTAGTAGATGCTCGGGATCTCGATGCCCTCGCGGCCGATGTAGTCCCAGACGTCCAGCTCGGTCCAGTTGGAGATCGGGAAGATCCGCATGTGCTCGCCCTCGTGGAGGCGGCCGTTGTAGAGGCTCCACAGCTCGGGGCGCTGGTTCTTCGGGTCCCACTGGCCGAACTCGTCGCGGTGGGAGTAGACGCGCTCCTTGGCGCGGGCCTTCTCCTCGTCGCGGCGGCCGCCACCGAAGGCGGCGGTGAAGCCGTTCTCCTCGATGGCGTTCAGCAGGGTCGGGATCTGGAGGCGGTTGCGGCTGATCTTCGCGGCGTCGGGGATGATCCCGTTCTTGATCGCGTCGTCGATGCTCGCCACCACGAGGTTCACGCCGAGCCGGGCGACCCAGCGGTCGCGGGTCTCCATGACCTCGGGGAAGTCCAGGCCGGTGTCGACCTGCAGGATCGAGAACGGGATCTTCGCCGGGTAGAACGCCTTCTCCGCGAGGCGGAGCATGACGATGGAGTCCTTGCCGCCCGAGAACATCAGCACGGGCTTCTCGAACTCGGCGGCCACCTCCCGGAAGATGTGGATCGACTCGGCTTCCAGCTGGTCCAGCTGGCTCAGCCGGTAGTCGCTGTGGGTCTGGGACATGGGCTGCATCGTGCCATGCGCGGCCTTTCACCGGGACATTCGCGCGACCTCGTTAGACAAATCGACGAGTTTTCCACGGGAGCCGCTTAGGGTGACGCCCGTGGCTGCCGACTTCGTCGCCCGTCTGGGCTCCCGGGGAACCGTCCCGGGCGAGGTGCGGACCACCTGGGACGTCGAGCGGTACGTCGCCGCGACGGCCCGCCCCGTCACCGACGACGAGCTGCGCCGCCTCGCCCGGCGGGCCCGCGCGGTCCGTCGTACGGACCCGGGACGGCTGGCGGCCCTGCTGAGAGCCCTGGCGGACCCGTTGCTGGGCGAGCTCAACCACGCCCGGCTGGGCGCGGCCGCCGGGATTCCCCGCACCACCGTCCAGCCGTACGTCGACGTGCTGGTCGAGATCGGTGTGGTGCGCCTGCTGCCGGGGTGCCGGGCGTCGGCGGCCAAGCGCGCGATCGGTCGCCCCGAGGTGGTCTTCGAGGACCCCGCGCTGGCCCGCCACCTCGCCGGGCACGACCCTGCCGCCCTGGCCGCCTTCTCCGGTCGGCCCCGGCTCGCGCCGCTGCTGCGCACGATGGTCGCCGCCGAGCTGCTCCGCCAGCAGGCGACCAGCGTCGTCGAGCACCGGGTCTCCTACCTGCGTGAGCGCAACGGGCTGGAGGTCGGATTCGTGGTCGAGCTGCCCGACGACAGCATCTACGGCCTGGAGGTGCTGACGGCGGCGGGCCTCCGGCCGCACCAGTTCGCCCGCCTGGAGGCGCTCGCGCGGCGCGCGGGCTCCCGCTTCCGCGGCGGCGTCGTGCTCAACACGGCGTCCGTCGGCCACCGCTACGGGCCGCGCCTGTGGGGCCTGCCGATCGCCTCGGTGTGGGAGTGAGCGGCGCAGTGAGCCGCGTCTCGCCGGGCCACCGCGCCGTTCACCGGGATGTGCAGACAGGTTAAGGAACGGGCCTTACGCTCGCGTCGTGAAGATCGCCGTAGTGGGCACCGGATATGTCGGACTCTCGAACGCCGTCATCCTCGCCCAGCACCACGACGTCTGGGCGCTCGACGTCGATCCCGAGCGGGTCGAGATGGTCAACCGGCGCGAGTCGCCGATCATCGACGCCGAACTGCAGGACTACCTCGCCACCCGCGAGCTGTCGCTCACCGCGACCCTCGACAAGGACGAGGCCTACCGCGACGCGTCCTTCGTGGTGATCGCGACGCCCACGGACTACGACCCCGTCACCAACTACTTCGACACCTCCACGGTGGAGCGCGTCACCGCCGACGCGATCGCCGCCAACCCGTCGGCGACGATCGTCATCAAGTCGACGATCCCGGTCGGCTTCACCAGCAGGCTCCGCGAGCGCCACCTGGGCTCGTCGATCATCTTCAGCCCGGAGTTCCTCCGCGAGGGGCGGGCGCTGTACGACAACCTGCACCCCTCCCGCATCGTCGTCGGCTCGGACACGGAGGCCGGTCACCAGTTCGCCAAGCTGCTGCTCAACGGCTCGCTCGACGAGGACGTGCCGGTGCTGTTCACCGGGGCCACCGAGGCGGAGGCGATCAAGCTCTTCTCCAACACCTACCTGGCGCTGCGGGTCGCGTACTTCAACGAGCTCGACACCTACGCCTCGATCCACGGCCTCGACGCGCGCCAGATCATCGAGGGCGTCGGCCTCGACCCGCGCATCGGCTCGCACTACAACAACCCGTCCTTCGGGTACGGCGGCTACTGCCTGCCGAAGGACACCAAGCAGCTGCAGGCGAACTACCGCCACGTGCCCCAGAACCTGATCAGCGCGATCGTCGACGCCAACACCACCCGCAAGGACTTCATCGCGGCCGACATCCTGGCCCGCCGGCCGAAGGTCGTCGGGGTCTACCGCCTGACCATGAAGTCCGGGTCCGACAACTTCCGGATGTCGTCGGTGCAGGGCGTGATGAAGCGGATCAAGGCCAAGGGCGTCGAGGTCATCGTCCACGAGCCCGAGCTGGACGACGACACCTTCTTCAACTCCGAGGTCGTCCGCGACCTGGGGGAGTTCAAGAAGCGCGCCGACGTGATCATCGCCAACCGGCAGACCGACGTCCTGTCCGACGTGGCGGCGAAGGTCTACACGCGCGACATCTACGGCCGCGACTGACCGACGGGGGCCGTCGGCTGTCAAGGCGACACGCCCGGGACCAATGTCCCTGCAGGTTGAACCGATCTGAGGGTTGGTTGCGTCGGGCCCGGTGCCTACCGTTGGTACATGGAGACACTGCTCGGACTGGGAGCCCTCTGGGTCGCCGCCGCCACGGCGCTGACCCTCGCTCTCGGTCGGGCCGCCGCCGAGGACGAGCCCTTCCGGCTCGACCACGACCGCGTGCTGGCCCGCTGACCCCTAGCTGTTCTGACCCGGGAGGTTGGGCACGCGGTCGATGGGTGACTTGCCCTTGAGGCTGGTGTGGCCGCGGTGGTGATTGTAGTGATGCAGCCAGCCGGGGTACGCCGCTGCGCGGTCGGCTTCTGAGGTGTAGGTGGTTGCGTAGGCCCATTCCTCGAGCAGGGTCCGGTTGAACCGTTCGACCTTGCCGTTGGTCTGGGGCCGGTACGGGCGGGTGCGGCGGTGTTTGACGCGGCGCCCGAGCGTCTTGGCCCAGAGCCGGCTGCGGTAGCAGGAGCCGTTGTCGGTGAGCACGGCCTTCACGGTGATGCCGTGGGCAGCGAAGAAGCGTCGCGCCCGCTTCCAGAACGCGGCTGCGGTCTCCTTGCGCTCATCGGCGAGGATCTCGGAGTAGGCCAGCCGGGAGTGGTCGTCGACGGCGTGGTGCAGGTAGACGTAGCCCCGCGAAGGTGAGGCGCCGGCACGAGCTGCGCGACTACGTCGTGCGTGCACCCGGTTGTCTTGGGCCGTGCCGCGTCCGAGCGCGTGCCACCCGCCGCCGTCGGGGATCCGTCCGAGCTTCTTGATGTCGACGTGGACCAGGTCGCCCGGTGCGGCGTGCTCGTAGCGGTTCTTGTCGCGGGAGGAGGTCTTGATCCGGGTGCCGGTGGCCGGGTCGGTCCACTTCAGCCGTGGGCAGCCGTAGCGGCGCAGGACTTGGTGGACTGTCGAGGGGTTCAGGCCGAGGTGGTAGGCGATCCGGGCCGGTCCCCAACGCCGGGTCACGCGCAGACCCACGATCCGTCGCTCGGTGCGCTGGGGCAGCCGGTTCGGGTGGCGGTGCGGGCGGGACGAACGGTCGACCATGCCGGACTTGCCGGATAGGCGGTAACGGTGGCCCAGCGGCGGACGGTCGTGATGGCGACCGAGAATCGCTCGGCGGCTCGGGCATAGGTCCAGCCCTGCTCGACGACGAGCTTGGCCAGACGCAGCCGTCCGGCCGGGGTGAGGGTGGCGTTAGCGTGGGTCATGAAGACCTCCGTGGTGGGTGTGGGTGCGTGGTAGCTCCACACCTCACCCGGAGGTCTTCGTCATGATCCAGCCGACCCGCCGTACCTAACGTCCGTGGTCAGAACACCTAGCGCTCGTCGGTCGCCGGTTGCCGGCGACCGCGGCGGTTGCCGTCCGCGCCCAGCGCCTCGATCTCGCTGACCGTCGGCGCGCCGAACATCGGCAGCCCGTGACGCTTGCGCAGCACGCCCCAGACCAGCGGCACCAGGAAGAGCATCGCCAGGCCGATCGCGGCGACGAGCACGGCCTCGAGGGTCTCGTGGCCCTGGCCGAAGGGGTGCAGGCCGGCCTTGAAGAGCAGTGCGGTGCCCGACATGGTCAGCACGATCACGATGCCGCGGCGGATGATCGACTGCGGCACGCGCGGCGCGATCCGCGAGCCGAGCAGGGTGCCCGGGACCGAGCCGATCACCAGCGGGATCAGGAGGTCCCACTCGAGGCCGTGGATCGCGATGTTCGCCAGCGCCGCGCTGAGCACGAGCGGCACGGCCTGGACGAGGTCGGTGCCGACCAGGCGCACGGCCGACAGGCCGGGGTAGAGCATCAGCAGCGCGATCATGATGACCGAGCCGGAGCCGACGCTGGTGATGCCGACCAGGAGCCCGCCGAGCATGCCGACGAGCAGGGTCGGGAGCGGCCGGATCGGCGGGTTGTCGTCGGGGAGGATGCCGCCGCTGCGGACCCGGCCGAGGTTGATGTAGAGGCGCAGGGCGTACGTCGACGCGGCGAACAGCAGCGCGATGCCGATGCAGAGCTTGAGGGTCTTCTCGAGGTCCGCCGGGTCGTCGGTGACGGCGTTGACGAGCCACGGCCCGATGAACGCCATCGGCACCGAGCCGGCGATCAGCCAGCCGGCCAGCCGCAGGTTGGGGGAGCCCTCCCGGGCGTGCGTGATCGCACCGCCGGTCTTGTAGATCGCGGCCGCCGTCAGGTCGGCGGTGACGATCGCCGAGGTGTGGCCGACGCCGAGGAAGATCAGCGCCGGCGTCATCAGCGCGCCGCCGCCCATGCCCGTCAGCCCGACGACGATGCCGACGAAGAAGCCCGCGGCGGCGATCGAGAGCGCGGTGAGGGTGATCAGGTCGTTCATGCGATGCCTGTCTGGGAGGTGAGTCGCGGCAGGACCGCACTGAGCAGGGCGTCGATCTGGTCGGCGGACGCCTCGGCGGCCGCGCGACCCCGCCGGTAGGGGTCGCGGATGTCGTGGGCGTCGACGGCCCCGGCGCGGCGGTGCCCGGCCGCGGTCACGAGCGCGGCGCCCACCAGCGTGGGGTCGACCCGCTCGATCGACTCGGCGAACTGGCCGAGCGTGAACGCCTTGCGGAAGGCGCCGGGGACCTCCTCGAGCACGAACGCCCGGTGCGACGCCTCGGCGGTGAGCACGAGGTCGGCCTCGTTGATCATGTCGCGCGTCAGCCGACGGCTCGCGAACGACTCGGCCGCCTCGTCGTCGATGCCGCGGTCGGCCAGGACGACGCCCATCGTCGCGTCGACGTGGTGGGAGCGGAAGCCGTGGGTCCCGGCGCTGGAGAACTCGACGTCGGTGGCGCCGGCGAGCATCGCCCGCGCCCGGAGCTCCATGTACGGCGAGCGGCAGATGTTGGCGGTGCAGATGAAGAGCACCCGCAGCGGACCGCCCTCGGCGGTTGCCGGGGTCGTGACGGCGCGGGGCGACGGACGGCCGGCCGTGCGTCGCGCGGCGGGCGGCGCGGGCGTCGGCAGGGTGCCGCGCAGGTCCATGATCCCAGCGGCCGCGAGGCCGGCGAGCACGTCGTCGAGGGCGGCCTCGATGGTGCGGCCCGTCGTGTCGACCCGGACGTCGGCGTCCTCGGGCTCCTCGTAGGGCGAGGAGATCCCGGTGAACTCGGGGATCTCGCCGCGCCGGGCCTTGGCGTAGAGGCCCTTGCGGTCGCGGCGCTCGCACTCCTCGAGCGGGGTCGCGACGTGTACGAGGAAGAACCGACCGCCGGCCTGCTCGACCATGGCCCGGACCTGCTGGCGGGTCTCGTCGAAGGGCGCGATCGGGCTGCAGATCGCCACGCCGCGGTGGCGGGCGATCTCGGCCGCGACCCAGCCGATCCGGCGGATGTTGGTCTCGCGGTCCTCCTTGGAGAAGGTGAGCCCGGCCGAGAGGTTGCGGCGTACGACGTCGCCGTCGAGGCTGGTGATGGAGCGGGTGCCCTGCTCGAGGACGCGGTCCATGAGCGCCCGGGCCAGCGTGGACTTGCCGCTGCCCGAGAGGCCGGTGAAGAAGAGCACCAGGCCCTGGTCGGCGGGGGCGGGCCGCTCCTGCGCCTCGATGTCGGCGAGCTCGGGCAGCGTCCGGCCACCGGGCTTCAGCTCGACGATGTCGTCGGCGCCGGCGTACCAGGCGAGGACCGACTGGCGCAGGGCCGCGTCGGCGTCGGAGCCGTGGTCGGTGAGGGGGATCGCCACGACGGCCGCGTCGAGCATGCCGGCGACCCGGACGGTCGCGCGCAGCAGGCCGACGGGGCTCACGGCAGGAGTGCCGGCGCCCACCAGGGCGGCGAGCAGGACCGGGCCGAGCCCGCGCAGCTGCTCGAGCTGGGTGTCCGTGACGAGGTCGGTCACGGGGACGACGGTGCGGCCGGCGTAGCGCTCGCGGGCGGTCTCCGGCGGCAGGTGCAGGCTGCGGAAGGCGCCGAACTGCGCGTGGGTGAGGGGCTCGACGCTCAGGCCGCGCAGGGTGCGGGCGATCCGGGCGAGGGGGAGGCCCTCGGGGTCGACGAGCTCGACCTCGTGGCCCTCGTCGAGGTGGGTCTCGAGCGCCTCGGGGAGGTCGAGCGTGATCGGGCTGCCCGGCTCGTTGAAGCCGACGATCGGGCCGGCGGCGCCCGAGGTGAGCAGCTCCAGGTCGTCGAGCTCCCGGGGCGTGGGGCAGTGCTGCGGGACGGAAGGACTCGACACGCTCGCGATCGTACAGAGTCGAGTGAGTTGATCCCATTTCAAGACTGACAGGTGGGACCTTGCACCGCGCCCGCCCTGCGCACGCGCCGACCCGTAACACGGCTCATGTGAACGACTTCACTTGCTGCCTGCTTGCACCTTGCTAACTATTGCTAGCACCATGGGGACATGGCTAAGGGAAAGGTCGGGAAGACCGTCGGGTCGCTCGGTGACTACCTCAAGGAGCAGCGCGTCGGTGCGCGGCTCTCGCTGAGGCAGCTCGCCGACCAGGCGGGTGTTTCCAACCCCTATCTCAGCCAGATCGAGCGCGGGCTCCGCAAGCCGTCGGCCGAGGTCCTCCAGCAGATCGCCAAGGCGCTGCGGATCTCTGCGGAGCAGCTCTACATCCGGGCCGGGATCCTCAGTCCGGACGACGGCGTCGGGGGCTCGGTGGAGCTGGCCATCCTCAGCGACACCGGCCTCACCGAGCGGCAGAAGCAGTCGCTCCTCGACGTCTACGCATCGTTCCTGGCACTGAACGCGGCCGACGGGGCGGACGACGCCACGCCGGCAGGTGCGGAGACCGACGCCGAGGGCACCGCCCCGATCACGACCGAGATCGATCCCGACAGCGACAACCGCGTCACCAACGAAGGGTAAGAAGAATGCCGAAGCTCGACCTCCCCAAGCTTGACCTCCCCAAGCTCGAGATCCCGACCATCGACCTCAAGTCCATCGACCTGCCGGAGCTCCCCCCGGCCGCCGCCAAGCCGATCTACGCCGGTGTCGGCGCGACCGACCTGGCCGTCGAGAAGGTCATCGCCTACGTCGCCGACGTGCAGACCAAGGTGACCGCCCGCGTGAGCGAGGTCCGCAAGGACGTCACCACCCGCGTCGCCGACGTGCAGAGCACCGTCAAGGGCTTCGAGCTCCCCGAGCCGAAGTCGCTGCAGGGCAAGGCCGAGGCCAAGCTCGCCGAGCTGCAGGCCGACGCCAAGGCCCTCCCGGCCAAGGTCCAGAGCAGCGTCAAGGGCGCGTACGACGGCAACGTCGCCACCGCCACCGCGCTGTACGCCGACCTCGCCAAGCGCGGTGAGGGCGTCGTCGTGAAGCTCCGCTCCGGCGAGGCCCCGGCCGCCCCGGCCGCGAAGGCCCCGGCGAAGAAGGCTCCCGCCAAGAAGGCTCCGGCCAAGAAGGCTCCGGCCGCCAAGAAGGCCCCCGCGAAGAAGGCGCCGGCCAAGAAGGCTCCCGCCGCCAAGTGAGCCGACCCGCTCCCGCGCACCGCGACCCCGAGGCTCCGGCCCCGGGGTCGCGGTCGTTTTCGCGGGATCGCGCGGACGCCTGCCGATCGCGGGGGACCACGTAGGATCGGGGCACCATGCGCGACGTCTTCCTCCCCCAGCTGCCGGACTATCTCGAGCTCGGCTGGCGGATCGAGGCCTGGATCTTCATCGTGGTCGGGATCGTGCTCCTCGCCGTGAAGATGTTCGCGCTCGTCAGCGCGCTGCTCTACTCCAACGAGTCCTACGACGCGGCGGGCAAGCTCAACAAGACCACCTGGTGCGCGATCCTCGGGGTCGGCCTGCTGCTGCACCTGGTGCCGATCCCGCTGGCGTTCGTCAACCTCGCGATGCTGATCGCGGCACTCGTCTACCTCGCCGACGTCCGTCCGGCGCTGGCCGGACTGCGCCGCCGCTGACGGTCACAGCAGGTCGAACAGCTGCCCGCGGGCGTCGGCCGCGGGGACGAAGGCCTGGGCGATCTCGCCGGTGCCGGCGACCCGCAGCTCGCCATCGCTGTCGTCGGCGTACGCGACGTCGCCGCGAGCCAGCCGCAGCACCTCGTCGCGGCGGTTGGCCAGGGCCACCTCGCCGCCCGTGCACACCAACAGCCGGGCGCCCGAGGCGGGCAGCACGACGCCGGCGGGGTCGGCGGGCGAGCTCTGGGTGACCGAGAGCGCGAAGTCGCCGCACGGGCTGAACACGTCGGTCGAGTAGTTGAAGACCATCGGCTCGACGCGGGCCGCGCGGGAGGTGCCCTCCTCGAGGCAGCGGACCAGGCCGGGGGCGTCGATGTGCTTGGTGGTCAGGCCGGCGCGGAGCACGTTGTCCGACGAGACCATCACCTCGAGGCACAGGCCGCGCAGGTGGGCGTGGATGATGCCCGTCGCGAGGTACGCCGCCTCGCCGGCCTGCAGGGTGAGCCGGTTGAGCAGCAGGGAGATGATCACGCCGACGTCGCCGGGGCTGGACTCGGCGAGCTCGACGGCGGTCTCGTAGGCCCGCTTCACGTCGCGGCCCCCGTCGAGCGCCTTCTGGCAGGCGGCGGCGACCTCGGTGACCACCTCGGGCGCCGGGGGATCGGCGAGCAGGCCCTCGATCAGGCGCACGATGCCGGTGAAGCCGGTGTTGTCGAGCAGGTCGTCCTTGAGCCCGTCGGTCAGCGGGTGCTCGACGGTCTCGAGGATCCGCACGATCTCCGAGGTGCGGCGCAGGCCGACCAGGGTGTCGAAGGTGGAGAGGGCGTAGACCATCTCGGGCTTGGGGAACGGATCCTTGAACACCCGGTGGGGCGCGTCCAGCGGGACGCCGGCCTCCTCCTCGGCGGCGAAGCCGGCGGCCGCGCGGTCGGCGTCGGGGTGGACCTGGATCGAGAGCGGGCGGTCGGCGGCGAGGACCTTGAGCATGAAGCCCAGCTCGCCGGAGACCTCCGTCAGCGGGCGCTCCTGTCCGTCGCTGCCGCGCACCCGGGCGGTGCCGAGGGGGTGCGTGCCGACCCAGACCTCGGCGACGCGTCGGCCGTCGGCCTCCTGGCGCTGGAAGCCGGGGATGGCGTGGGTGGAGCCCCAGTCGTAGGACTGGGTCGGACAGGTGAGCGCGAGCACCCCGTCAGCCTAGATGGGCGACGTAGTCGGCGAGGGCGGAGTCGGCATCTGCGCTCTCGAACCCGGTCGCCGCGAGCTTGTCGAGCGCCAGCGTGCTGTGGAGCGGTCGCGGCGAGAGGTCCTTGCCGGCGGCGTACTCCTCGGTCGTCACGGTGCTGACCCGGGCCGGGTCGTGGCCGGTCAGCTCGAAGACGCGGCGGGCGTAGTCGGCCCACGAGCGCGGCCGGCCGCCGTTGGTCACGTTGTAGGTGCCGTACGCCGCCCCGCTGGTGACGAGGTGTTGCGTGGCACGGGCGAGCTCGGTGGCGAAGGTCAGCCGGCCGACCTGGTCGTCGACGACGGCCGGGTCGACGCCGTCGGCGGCGAGCTTCGCCATCGTGCGCACGAAGTTGTGGCCCTCGCCGATCACCCACGAGGTGCGCAGCACGTAGTGCTTGGGCGCGGTGCCGACGGCGAGGTCGCCGGCGGCCTTGGTCTGGCCGTACACGCCGAGCGGCGCGAACGGCTCGTCCTCGCGGTGGCCGCCCTCGACCTCGGCGCCGTCGAAGACGTAGTCGGTCGAGTAGTGGACCAGCGTGATGCCGCGGCGCGCGGCGATCCTCGCGAGTGCCGCGGGAGCGGCGGCGTTGGCAGCCCACGCGGCGGCGCGGCCCTCGGGCGTCTCGGCGCGGTCGACGGCGGTGTACGCGGCCGCGTTGAGGACCAGGCCGTACTCCTGCCACGGCCACGCCTCGAGCGCCTTGGGGTCGGTCAGGTCGAGCTCGTCGAGGTCGACGAGCGTCGCGTCGGGGAAGAGCGGGGCGAGCGCCCGGCCGAGCTGGCCGTTGCAGCCGGTGATGAGGGTGCGCTTCGGCTGCATCGGCGTGACCTCGGCCAGCCGCGGGTTGTGCCGGTCCTTCTCGGACAGCTCCGCCTCGGCGAGCGGGATCGGCCACGGGATGCCGGCCGTCTCGTCGGCCAGGTTGACCGCGGGGTAGGCGATCCCGGGCACGTAGTGGTCGTTGACCAAGTAGGAGTAGACCGTGTTGTCGGCGAGCGACTGGTAGGAGTTGCCGACGCCGCGGGGCACGAAGACCGCGACGTGCTCGTCGATCTCCGTCCAGTAGGTCGCCCCGAAGCTGTCACCCGCGCGCAGGTCTACCCACGCCGCGAAGACCTTGCCGTTGGCGACCGAGACCAGCTTGTCCCACGGCTCGGCGTGGACGCCGCGGGTGACGCCGACGGTGGCGTTGAAGCTCATGTTGTTCTGTACCGGCCCGAAGTCGGGCAGGCCCTGCGCGGTCATCCGCTCGCGCTGCCAGTTCTCCTTGAACCAGCCGCGGTCGTCGCCGTGCACGGCGAGCCGCAGGACGACCAGCCCCGGGATGGGGGTCGTCTCGATGGTCTCGGCCACCCGGTCACTGTCCCTTCGCGGCGTACGCCGCCTCGGTGGCCGCCTTCGCCGGGCGCCACCACTCGGCGTGGTCCTGGTACCAGCGGACCGTCTGCTCGAGGCCGGAGCCGAAGTCGGCGTACTGCGGGGTCCAGCCGAGCTCCGTGCGCAGCTTGCCCGAGTCGATGGCGTAGCGCAGGTCGTGGCCGGCGCGGTCGGTGACGTGCTCGAAGTCGTCGGCCTCGCGGCCCATCAGCTCGAGGATCATCCGGACGACCTCGAGGTTGGACTTCTCGCCGTCGGCGCCGATCAGGTAGGTCTCGCCGACCCGGCCGCGCTCGAGGATGGTGAGCACCGCCGACGAGTGGTCCTCGGTGTGGATCCAGTCGCGGACGTTCTCGCCGGAGCCGTAGAGCTTCGGGCGGCGGCCGTCGATCACCTCCGTGATCTGGCGCGGGATGAACTTCTCGACGTGCTGCCACGGGCCGTAGTTGTTGGAGCAGTTCGAGATCGTCGCCTGCACGCCGAAGCTGCGCACCCATGCGCGGACCAGGTGGTCGGAGCCCGCCTTGGAGGCGGAGTACGGCGACGACGGCTGGTACGGCGTGTCCTCGGTGAACCTCTTGGGGTCGTCCAGCTCCAGGTCGCCGTACACCTCGTCGGTGGAGACGTGGTGGAAGCGCACGCCGGCCTTGCGGACCGCCTCGAGCAGGGTGAACGTGCCGATCAGGTTGGTGCGGATGAATGGCGAGGGGTCGTCGAGGGAGTTGTCGTTGTGCGACTCCGCGGCGTAGTGGACGACCGCGTCGTGCTCGCCGACCAGCGGTTCGACGACGGCGGCGTCGGCGATGTCGCCGACGACGAGGCGCACCCGGTCCTCCGGCAGGCCCGCGAGCGACTCGCGGGAGGCCGCGTAGGTCAGCTTGTCGAGGACCGTGACGGTCGCGTCGGTGTTGCGGACGACGTGGTGGACGAAGTTGGAGCCGATGAAGCCGGCACCACCCGTGACGAGGATGCGCTGCACGCGGAGCAGTGTAGGGACCGGCGCCGGATCCCGCTGGGCGATCGGCCACCTGCGGACGCTTCCTCAAGTACCTTGGGCGCCGCAGTCCCCGACGTCGACAGGAACGGGAACCCCCACCATGCGCGGGATCATCCTCGCCGGAGGCACCGGAAGCCGGTTGCACCCGATCACCCACGCCATCAGCAAGCAGCTGATGCCGATCTACGACAAGCCGATGATCTACTACCCGCTCTCGACGTTGATGCTCTCCGGCATCCGCGAGGTGCTGGTGATCACGACGCCCCACGAGGCGGACCAGTTCCGCCGGCTGCTGGGCGACGGGTCGCAGTTCGGGATCGAGATCACCTATGCGGTGCAGCCCTCGCCCGACGGGCTGGCGCAGGCCTTCCTGATCGGCGAGGAGCACCTCGCCGGCGAGGGCGCGGGCCTGGTGCTCGGCGACAACATCTTCTACGGCGCCCGGCTGGGCATCGCGCTCAACCGGTTCGCCGAGCTCGACGGGGCCGCGGTCTTCGGGTACCGCGTGGCCGACCCGACGGCGTACGGCGTCGTGGAGTTCGACGACGACGGCCGGGCGCTGTCGCTGGAGGAGAAGCCGGAGAAGCCGCGCAGCCCGTTCGCGGTCCCGGGCCTCTACTTCTACGGCGCCGACGTCGTCGAGAAGGCGAAGTCGCTCAAGCCGTCGGCGCGCGGCGAGCTGGAGATCACCGACCTCAACCGGATGTACCTCGAGGAGGAGCGGCTCCAGGTCGAGGTGCTCCCGCGCGGCACCGCGTGGCTCGACACCGGGACCTTCGACGACCTCAACGACGCGAGCAATTTCGTCCGCGCGCTCGAGGCGCGACAGGGCACGAAGGTCGGCGCGCCCGAGGAGGTGGCGTGGCGGCTGGGGTTCATCGACGACGCCCAGCTGACCGATCTGGCGCAGGGCCTGCTGAAGAGCGGCTACGGCCGCTACCTGCTGGGGCTGCTGGACGAGAAGCACGACTGGTAGGTCGGCGGGTGGCTCGGCGAGGACGGTCCGGCAGACGTCGGTCGGTATCGTCGCGGGCATGAAGGTCCTCGTCACCGGCGGTGCCGGCTACATCGGTTCGATCACCGCCAAGGCGCTCGAGGAGTCCGGGCACGTCCCGGTCGTCCTCGACTCCCTGCTCACCGGTCCCCGTCAGTACGTCGGCGACCGGATCTTCTACGAGGGCGACGTCGCCGACCGCGCGCTGCTGCGCCGGATCGTCGCGGAGCACCCCGACATCGAGGCGACGATCCACATGGCCGCCCGGATCGTCGTACCGGAGTCGGTGGAGAAGCCCTACGAGTACTACCGCGACAACGTCGCGAAGTCGCTGGAGATGTTCGACGAGCTGACCGCCCTCGGGAAGCCGCGGATCATCTTCTCCTCGACGGCGTCGCTCTACGCGATGACGCCGCAGTTCGAGGTGACCGAGCAGGACCCGGTCGAGCCGACGTCGCCGTACGCACGGACCAAGCGGATGATGGAGCAGGTCCTCGAGGACCTCTCCCGGGCGAGCGAGCTGCGCGCGATCATCCTGCGCTACTTCAACCCGATCGGCGCCGACCCCGACCTCGAGACCGGCTACCACGTGCGCGACGCGACGCACGTCGTCCCGCTCATGGCGCAGACCGCCCTCGGCTTCCGCGACACCTTCACGATCACGGGCACCGACCACCCGACGCGCGACGGCACGGGCATCCGCGACTACATCCACGTCTGGGACCTGGCGCGGGCGCACGTGCGCGCGGTGGAGGAGTTCGACGCGGTGCTGTCGAAGGTCGACGACACCTACACCTACATCAACCTCGGCGCGGGTGACGGCGTCACCGTGCGCGAGCTGCTCGCCGCCGTCGAGCGCGTGGTCGGCAAGCCGGTGCCGGTGACCGAGGCGCCCCCGCGGCCCGGGGACGCCCCGGGCGCCTTCGCCAACGCCGACAGGGCGCGCGAGCTGCTCGGGTGGCAGACCGAGCTCTCGCTCGACGAGGCGATCGCCTCGGCGCTCGCCTGGGGCGAGAAGCGCAAGGACGTGCTGGGCTACGCGTGATCCGCACGCGGGGCTCGGGTCGCGCGGCGGCGCTGCTGCTGGTCGCCGCGCTCGCCGCCGGGTGCGCGACGGAGGCACCTCCCGCCGACCCCGGTACGACGCCGTCCGCCTCCCCGGGCGCCGGCTCCACGGCACCCTCGCCCTCGGGGTCCGGCGAGGGTAGTGACCGGAGGCTGGCCGGCAAGGTCGTCGTCCTCGACCCCGGCCACCAGCTCGGCAACCGCCACCACGCCGCGGAGATCGCGGAGCCGGTCGACGCGGGCGGGTTCGAGAAGGAGTGCAACACGACGGGGACCGCGACCGACGACGGCTACCCCGAGGCGACCTTCACCTGGCAGGTCGCCGTCGTGGCGCGGCACCTGCTCGAGCAGCGGGGCGCGCGCGTGGTGCTCACCCGGGACGCCGACTCCGACGACGAGTGGGGTCCGTGCGTCGACGAGCGGGGGCGGATCGGCAACCCCGGCGAGCCCGGTCCGACCGCCGACGTGCGGGTCAGCATCCACGCCGACGGCGTCCTCGACGAGTCGGCGACCGGCTTCCACGTCATCCGGCCGGCGCTGCGCGCGGGGTGGACCGACGACATCGAGCGCCCCTCGCGCCGCTTGGCGCGGGCCCTGCGCGACGCGCTCGTCGCGGAGGGGATCGGTGTGTCGTCGTACCGGGGGGAGCGGGGGATCGACGTGCGCGACGACCTCGGGACGCTCAACCTCTCGGACGTGCCGGCGGTGATGGCGGAGCTCGGCAACATGCGGGCCGCCGGTGACGCGGAGCTGATGGAGAGCGACGCCGGCCGGCGACGCTACGGGCGCGCCATCGCGGACGCGGTCACGGCCTACCTGGGCCGGTAGGGCTCAGCGGACGAGGTCGGCGGGGCTGATGATCTCGACCGGCGGGCGGTGCCGGCCGCCGGGCGCCTCGGCCTGCCGCCTCCGGCGGCGTGGTCGCCGCGAGTGCCGCTCGATGTGCGGACAGCCGCGCGGGCCGTGCTTCACCAGGCAACGCACCTTGCGTCGCCAACGTCCAAGGCTCATAGGAATCTCCTGGGGGGAGGGAGCGCCCGCCGAATTCCCGAGAGCCCTCACCGTAACCCCGGGTCGTCGGTTCTGACAACGAACCTGCGAAGAAGGTCCGCGCCGGGGCCCCGGTAGGTTGACGGGCATGGGGATCCGCGCCGCCCACTGGGACGACTGGAGCCTCGAGGGCCTGCTGGGGGCCAAGGGGACGCTGGGGCAGCGGGTCAGCCTGGTCGTCCCCGCGCGCAACGAGGCGGCCACCGTCGGGGCGGTCGTGAGCCGGGTCCGTGAGGCGCTGATGGAGACCGTCGACCTCGTCGACGAGATCGTCGTCATCGACAGCGACTCGGTCGACGACACCTATGCCGTGGCCGAGTCGGCAGGCGCGCGCGTCCACCGGGCCGCCGAGATCCGGCCGGACCTCGGCAGCCACCCCGGCAAGGGCGAGGCGATGTGGAAGTCGCTCTTCGTGACGACCGGCGACCTCGTGGTCTTCATGGACGCCGACCTCCACGACTGGGACACCCACTTCGTGCCCGGCCTGCTCGGCCCGCTGCTGTCGGACCCGGCGGTCCAGCTGGTCAAGGGCTTCTACGACCGGCCCGGCGCCGACGGGCCGCTCGAGGGCGGCCGCGTCACCGAGCTCGTCGCGCGCCCGCTCATCGCCCTGCTGTTCCCCGAGCTCGGCACCCTGGTGCAGCCGCTGGCGGGCGAGTGGGCCGTGCGCCGGTCGTGGTTCGCGGGGCTGTCGGTCCCGACCGGGTACGCCGTCGAGCTGGCCGCGCTGGTCGACACCGCCCGCGCCGCCGGGTCGTCCGCGATCGCCCAGGTCGACCTCGGGGTCCGCGCCCACCGGCACCAGGCGCTGCGCGACCTCGGCGGCATGGCCACCCAGATCATCGCGGCCGCCCTGGGCCGCTCCGGCGTGGACGGGCTCGACCAGGAGGCGGTGCTGCGGCAGTACCTGCGCGGCCTGGAGCCGGTCGAGCACGTCGTACCCACCCTCGAACGACCGCCCGCGGAGGCCTACCTGTGAGACTCGGACGCCAGCGCTTCGGTGACGACGAGGCGTTGATGATGGCGATCGTCAACCGCACGCCCGACTCCTTCTTCGACAAGGGCGCGACCTGGGCCGAGGACGCCGCCTTCGCGCGCGTGGCCGAGGTGGTCGCGCAGGGCGCGGAGATCGTCGACATCGGCGGCATCAAGGCCGCGCCCGGCGTCGAGATCTCGCCCGCCGAGGAGAAGGCGCGGGTGGTCGACTTCGTCGCGCGGGTGCGGTCGTCGTACCCGGAGCTGGTGATCTCCGTCGACACCTGGCGCGCCGAGGTCGGCGCCGCCGTCTGTGCCGCCGGGGCCGACGTCCTCAACGACGCGTGGGGCGGCGCGGACCCCGAGCTCGTCGACGTCGCCGCGGAGTACGACGCCGCCATCATCTGCACCCACACCGGCGGGGTGACGCCGCGGACCCGGCCCTACCGCATCGACTACGACGACGTCGTCGCCTCCGCCATCACCGACACGGTGGCCTACGCGGAGCGGGCGCTGGCGGCCGGCGTCGCGCGGGAGTCGATCGTCATCGACCCGGCCCACGACTTCGGCAAGAACACCTTCCACTCGCTCGAGGTGACCCGCCGGATCGGGGAGATGGTCGCCACCGGCTGGCCGGTGCTCGTGTCGCTGTCCAACAAGGACTTCGTCGGCGAGACGCTCGGCCTGGAGGTCGGCGAGCGCCTGCTCGGGACCCTCGCCGCGACGTCGGTCTGCGCCCTCGCCGGCGCCCGGATCTACCGCGTCCACCAGGTCGTGGAGACCCGCCAGACCGTCGACATGGTGTGGTCGATCGCCGGCCGCCGCCCGCCACTGCGCGCGATCCGGGGGCTGCAGTGAGCCCCCCCACCGCGCTCGTCCCCGGCGTGCTGGCCCTGCTGCCGTCGTACACGTCGATCGAGGACCCCGTCGCCGACCTCCGCGCCGCCTGCCTCGACGCCGTCGGCCGGCTGGGGCCGCGGGTCCGGGTCGTCGCGTCGGAGGCCACGGGCGGCTCCGGCGCGCGCGTCGCCGCCGCACTGGTGGCCGCAGCGGGTGGGTCGGTGGTCGACGAGGGCGAGACCGGCGTCCTCGTCGTCGGCAACGGCTCGGCTCGACGTACCGAGAAGGCGCCCGGCCACCTCGACGAGCGCGCGGCCGCCTTCGACGACGCGCTGCGGGCCTCGTTCGCCGACATCGACCCGGTCCTCGCCGAGGAGCTGTGGGCCGACACCGCCTGCCTCCCGGGTCTGCCCCCGCTCGCCGACGCCGAGGTCCTGTACGACGACGCCCCCTTCGGCGTCCAGTACTGGGTCGCCCTCTGGTCCTGACCCCCCCTCGCCGACTTGCCGCTCTGCCGGGTCGAGTTGCCGGTTTGTCGGGTCGAGTTGCCGGTTCCGTACCTTGAAGTGGCAACTCGACGCGCCAGAGTGGCAAGTCGACCCAGCAAAGTGGCAAGTCGGCGGTGGGTGGGGCGGATCGGCCACACTGGCGGCATGGACCTCAGGACGGCCGACAAGCCGGCATGGCAGGTCGCCGGGGTGGCGACGGTGGCGTTCGTCGTACTCCTCTGGGCGATCGAGGCGATCGACGTCGCGGCGTCGCACCGGCTCGACGGGTGGGGGATCCAGCCGCGCGAGGCGGAGGGGTTGCCGGGCATCCTGGCCGCGCCGCTGCTGCACGGGGGCTGGGGGCACCTGGTCGCCAACACCGTGCCGGCGCTGGTGCTGGGTTTCCTGACCCTCGCCACCGGGATCGGCCGCGGGCTGGCGGCGACGGCGGTGATCTGGCTGCTCGGTGGCCTGGCCGTGTGGCTGGTCGCGGGCGACCACTCCGTGCACATCGGCGCCTCCGGCCTGATCTTCGGCTGGATCACCTACCTGGCGGTGCAGGGATTCGTGGACCGCAAGCCGTCGGAGATCGTGATCGGGCTGGTGGTGCTGGTCGTCTACGGCAGCGTGCTGTGGGGCGTCCTCCCGGGTACGCCGGGCGTCTCGTGGCAGGGCCACCTGTTCGGCGCGGTGGCCGGCGTGGTGGCGGCGTTCGCGGTCAGCGAGCGGGGCTTCTCGCGTTCCAGCCGGCGGTGATCGACGGGAACCGCCCGCCGGTACCCTCGCCGTCGTGACCGCTGACGACCTGCTCATCGACCGCGACCGCCTCGGCCCCGGCGTGCTCGAGGTGACCTTCAACCGCCCCGAGCGCCGCAACGCGTTCACCAAGGCGATGTACGGCGAGCTGCGCCAGCTCTGGGAGCAGACCGCCGAGGACCGCTCCGTCGGCGTCGTCGTGCTGCGCGGCGCGGGCGGGAAGGCGTTCGCCGCCGGCAACGAGATCAGCGACTTCCTCGAGGCCGACGCCGTCGACTACGAGAACTGGATCCGCGAGATGTTCGACCGCCTGTGGGCCCTGCCCCAGGTCACCATCGCGGCCGTCGACGGGGTCTGCGTCGGCGGCGGCCTCGCCGTCGCCACGCACTGCGACCTCCGCGTCGCCACCGCGGCCTCGCGGTTCGGCTACCCGATCGCCCGCACCCTCGGCAACGCCCTCTCCGGCACCGTCCTCTACCGCTGCCAGGCGATCTTCGGGGAGTCGTTGACCCGCGAGATGCTGCTGGCCTCCCGGCTCGTCTCCGCCGACCGTGCGTACGCCGCCGGCGCGATCACGGCTTCGGTCGCCGACGCCGCCGCCCTGGACGCCGAGGTCGCCGACCTCGCCGCCGGCATCGCGCAGGCGTCGCGGGTGACGATCGAGACCACCAAGCACCAGCTGCTCGCCCGCTCCCGCCCGGCCGAGGCGTCGATCGAGGGCGAGGAGGCGCTGCTGCGGGAGGTCTACACCGGACCGGACTTCAACGAGGGCGTGCGGGCGTTCCTCGCCAAGGAGAAGCCGGCCTTCCGCCGCTGAGCGGGTGCCTCAGGCGGCTCGTCGACCCGCCGCGGCCATCGCCACGACGTCACGGAGCACCGCGGCGACGTACCCCGGTTCGTCCATGACGTCGCTGTAGCTGAACCGGACGACCACCCAGCCCTGGCGCACGAGCGTGGTGTAGCGGCGGATGTCTGCGTCGTGCTCGTCGGGACCGGCATGCCAGGTGCGCGAGTCGGCCTCGACCACGATGCGCAGGCCGACGTCGGCGAGGTCGACGCGGTAGGGCCCGATCTGCACCTGCGGGCGCACGGTCAGCCCGCGGACGTCGAGGCAGACCGCACGAAGGCAGGACTCGAACGGGTTCGCAGCACGGCGGTCCGCCAACCCGGCGACGCGGAGCGCGGCGGTGCGCCCGGTCCGCGGCCCACGCTCCAGCGCGGCCACCACGTCGGCGCGACGCATGCCTCCACGGAGGGCGGAGTCCGCGACGCAGAGCGCTTCGTCGAAGGGCAGCGTGCGCAGGCATGTCGTCACCGTCGAGAGGCGACCGGTGACCTGGACCCCCCGGGCGTCGGTGACCACGTCGTCGGGGCGGCGGTCCCACCAGTGGAGCGTTGCCCGGCGGCGCTGCTCCGCGGTGACCTTCCGGCCGCGCAGCAGGGTGAGGTCCGGCAGGGCGGGGGGCCGCTTCACCTCCCACCCCCACGCGAGCGCCGCGCTCAGCCCGGTGACCGTGGCGGTCAGCTCGACGGAGAGGCGATCGGCGTCGGTGATGCCCTTGACGCCGTACCTCCCGCGGCGCAGGGAGACGATCTCGCCGGCGTCGAGCGCCCTCCGGATGCCGCGCGCCGAGCAGGCGGCCCGCAATGTCGCGGCGTCGCAGATCCCGCCCGCGGCCAGGACCACGCGAGTCGGGTCGGCGTTGCGGGACATGGGTCGATCATCGCCGTCCGGCCGGCGCCGTGCCGGTCCTCTCCACAGGCACGACGGATCCACCGTTCGAGGCTCGAGGGCACCGATGCCGCTCGAGAGGACGCGAACCGTGGATCGCTCGTGACCGTCAGGCGTCCGCGAGCGCGGCCACCAGCTCGGCGACCTGGTCCGCCGACGGGTCGTGGCCCGGGAAGTAGCAGCAGACCCGCCCCGCGACCCCCGGTACGCCGCCGAAGCGCCGGCTGATCTCGGCCGCGCACTCCTCGGGGGTGCCGGTGACGGCGATCGTGGCCAGCAGGGTGTCGTCGACCAGGCGCACCATCGAGGCGACGTCGCCGGTCTTCGAGAGGCGATTCAGCTCCGGCTGGAGCTCGCCCCACCCTTCGACGTCGAGCACGGGGCGGTAGGCGGGCGTGGATCCGTAGAACGCCAGCAGGGCCCGGACGCCGGCGCGGGCGGTGGCGAGCTCCTCGTCGGTGCGGCCCATCGCGAGGATCGCCTGGGGGAACACGGCGAAGGCATCGGCCGTGCGGCCCGTCAGCGCGAGGCCCTCGGCGACGGCGGGCAGCGTCCGCTCGTGGAAGTGGCGGTGGGAGTGGAAGGGCATCACCAGCAGGCCGTCGGCGGCCTCGGCCGCGGTCCGGGTCATCAGCGGGCCCAGGGCGCCGAGCAGGATCGGCGGCGGGCCGAAGGGGTTGGGGCCGGGGACGAAGGTCGGCGGCATCAGCGTGTGCGTCGTGTGCTCGCCGCGGAAGTCGAGGCGGGTGCCGTCCTGCCACGCGGTCAGGATCGCCCGCACGGCACCGACGATCTCGCGCATCCGCGCGGCCGGCGGGGACCAGCGGGCGCCGTACCTCTTCTCGATGTGGGGCTGGACCTGCGAGCCCAGGCCGAGGCGGAACCGTCCACCGCTCATGAGCTGCAGGTCCCACGCGGTGTGGGCCAGGTGCATCGGCGAGCGGGGCATCGCGATCGCGACATTGGTCATCAGGTCCGCGTCGACCTGGCCGGCGATCGCGGCGAGCGGCAGGAAGACGTCGTGCGGACCCTCGAAGGTGAACAGCCCGGCCGCGCCGGCGGCGGTCAGCTCCCGGGCCCGGGCCAGGGCACGGTCGGGGCGGGCATCGAGCTGGAGATCGACGAGCACGGCCCCATCCAAGCGGATGGGGCCGTGCCGTGCCGCCCTCTCGTCAGAGCCGTGGGGACTAGCGAGGCCAACGGATCCGCTGGTCGTGGCTCAGGCGCGCGCCGGAGTCCGTCGCCCGCCGAGGGCGACGCCCGCACCGGCGAGGAAGCAGATCCCGGCCATGGTCAGGACCGTGGCGCGGAACGCGGCCTCGTGGCCGCCGTACACCTCGAGCAGGGCGACGGTGACGGCGGAGCCGACCGAGAAGCCGAGATAGCGCAGCAGCTGGTTGAAGGCCATCGCGCTGCCGGTCTCCTCACGCGGCACGTGGGGCACGATCAGCATCGGCAGCGAGGAGAAGGTGAAGCCGCTGCCGAGCCCGCCGACCGCCATCGCGACGAGCGCCTGCGGCAGCGTGTCGTGGCGCAACGCCACCAGCACCATCGAGGACGCGAACACCGTCGCGCCGATCGGGAGCAGCAGGTGGGCGCCGAACCTCCTGGCCACGCGCAGCGCGATGCGGCTGCCGGTGACGCTGAGGACGGCGTACGGGACGAGGACGAGACCTGCGGCGGCGGCACCCCGGTCGAGTCCCCAGCCGGCGCTGCCGTCGGCCCGCACGAGGAGTACGACGACCGTCAGCAACCCGTACATGCCGACCGCGAGCGCGAACGCGACGGCATTGGGCCCGAGCACGCCCGGCCGGCCGGCGAGCCGGAGGTCCACCAGCGGCTGGCCGCCGTGGGTGGCGAGGTGGCGGGTCCGCAGGACCCAGCCGGCGAGGAGGACGACGCCGCCGGCGGCGAGCAGGACCACCGGCGCGGACAGCCAGCCCCACGCCTCGCCCTGGCTGACGGCGAGCAGGACGGCGACCATCCCGACCGCCACGAGCACCACGCTGGCGAGGTCGACCTGCTGCGGCTCACCGTCCGCCTGACGGGGCAGGAAGCGGATCGCGAGGCCGAGCGTGACGGCGACCAGCGCCGCCCCCATGCCGTAGGCGCCGGCGATGCCGGCGTGCTCGGCGACCAGGCCGGTGAACGGGTAGCCGAGGCCGGCCCCCGCGACGGTCGCGATCGAGAGGAGCGAGAGCCGCGAGACCAGCCGGTCGCCGGTCCACACGTCGCGCGCGACGGCGAGGGTCAGCGGTGCGACGGCCAGGCCCATGCCCTGTCCGGCCCGGCCGGCGATGAGCGCGCCCATGCCGAGCGGCAGCGCCGCCAGCACCGCGCCCGCGAGCACGACGCCGAGCGCACCGAGGACGACCGGGCGACGGAGCCGGCCGCTGCCCCAGCGGCCGATCGCCGGCGTGGCCGCCGCGGCTGCGATGAGGGTGGAGGTGAGCACCCACTGGGCGGTGGCCAGCGGGACGTCGTACCGGGTGGCGATGCTGGGGACGAGCGGTGCGCCGAGGCTGCTGACCACCGCCGTGACGACGCTGATCGCCGCGAGGGTCGCGAACAGCCAGCGGTCCTCGGTCTCCGGTCTCACCCCGACACTGTGCCGGGTCGCCCGGCCGCGGACGACGGGAGTCCTGCTGGCCGGGCCGCCGACGCGAGGGTCAGCGGGTGCCCTTGCGGGCCCGGCTCGCCATCTTGGCGCGCTCGTTCTGGTCGAGGACGACCTTGCGGATGCGCACCGTCTCCGGGGTGATCTCGACGCACTCGTCCTCGCGGCAGAACTCCAGGCACTGCTCGAGCGAGAGCTTGCGCGGCGGGATGAGCTTCTCGAAGTTGTCGGAGGTGGCGGACCGGATGTTGGTCTGCTGCTTCTCCTTGGTGATGTTGACGTCCATGTCGTCGGCGCGGGAGTTCTCGCCGACGATCATGCCCTCGTAGACCTCGGTCGACGGCTCGACGAACATCACGCCGCGCTCCTGCAGCGAGGTCATGGCGTACGCCGTCGCCGCGCCCGCACGGTCGGCGACGAGCGAGCCCGACTGGCGCGAGCGGATCTCGCCGGCGAAGGGGAAGTAGCCCTCGGAGATCGAGTGCGCGATGCCCGTGCCGCGGGTCTCGGTGAGGAAGTCGGTGCGGAAGCCGATGAGGCCGCGGGCCGGGACGACGAACTCCATGCGCACCCAGCCGGTGCCGTGGTTGGTCATGCCCTCCATGCGGCCCTTGCGGTTGGCGAGCAGCTCGGTGATCGTGCCGAGGAACTCCTCCGGCGCGTCGATCGTGAGGCGCTCGAAGGGCTCGTGCAGCTTGCCGTCGATCTCGCGGGTGACCACCTGCGGCTTGCCGACGGTGAGCTCGTAGCCCTCGCGGCGCATCTGCTCGACGAGGATCGCCAGCGCGAGCTCGCCGCGGCCCTGGACCTCCCACGCGTCCGGGCGCTCGGTCGGCAGGACGCGGAGCGACACGTTGCCGATCAGCTCCGAGTCGAGGCGGTCCTTCACCAGGCGCGCAGTGACCTTGTGGCCCTTGCCGCCCTTGCCGACGAGCGGGGAGGTGTTGGTGCCGATGGTCATCGAGATGGCCGGCTCGTCGACGTGGATGAGCGGCAGCGCGACCGGGTTCTCCGGGTCGGCGAGGGTCTCGCCGATGGTGATGTCGGGGATGCCGGCGACGGCGACGATGTCACCGGGGCCGGCGGACTCGCCTGGCTTGCGCTCGAGGCCCTCGGTCACGAGGAGCTCGGTGATCTTGACGTTCTTCGCCACGCCCTCGCGGTTGATCCACGCGACGTTCTGGCCCTTCTTGAGCGTGCCCTGCTTGATGCGCAGCAGCGCGAGGCGACCCAGGAAGGGGGAGGCGTCGAGGTTGGTGACGTGGGCCTGGAGCGGGGCCTCGTCGTCGTACTCCGGCGCCGGGATGGTCTCCAGGATGGTGCGGAACAGCGGCTCCAGGTCGGTGCCCTCGGGCAGGGTGCCGTTGTCCGGCTTGGTGAGCGAGGCGATGCCGGCCTTGCCCGACGCGAAGACGACCGGGAAGTCGAGCGCGTCCTGGCTGTGCGAGTCGTCGAGCAGGTCCATGAACAGCTCGTAGGTCTCGTCGACGACCTCGTCGATCCGGGCGTCGCCCCGGTCGGTCTTGTTGACCACGAGGATCACCGGCATGTCGGCGTTGAGCGCCTTGCGCAGCACGAAGCGGGTCTGGGGGAGCGGCCCCTCGGACGCGTCGACCAGGAGCACGATGCCGTCGACCATCGACAGGCCGCGCTCGACCTCGCCACCGAAGTCGGCGTGGCCGGGGGTGTCGATGATGTTGATGACCATGTCGCCGTCGGCCAGCTCCTGCGCCGAAGGACCGCGGTAGTGGACCGCGGTGTTCTTCGCGAGGATGGTGATGCCCTTCTCGCGCTCGAGGTCACCGGAGTCCATCACGCGCTCGGCGACGCCCTCGGCCTCATGGGCGCTGAACGCGCCTGCCTGGTGCAGCATCGCGTCGACGAGGGTGGTCTTGCCGTGGTCGACGTGGGCCACGATGGCGACGTTGCGGAGATCGGTGCGACGAGTCTGGGACACGAGGGGTCAGCCTATCCGCGCGAGGCGCTACTCCCAGCATCCGCGGGAGCGTGCGCGGGGACCGTCAGCAGGGCCAGGAACGCGAGCGCGGCCGCCACCGTGAAGGCGTAGAAGCCCCACGGGTACGCGATGCCGGCCGTCACCAGCGCGCCGCCGAGCGACGGGCCGACGATCGCGCCGACCCGGCCGACCCCCGCGGCCATGCCGAGCGCGGTCCCTCGGACGCGGGCGGGGTAGAGGTGGCCGACGAAGGCGTAGACGAGCACCTGCGCGCTGAACACGAAGACGCCGGTGAGCAGGACGGCGGCGTACACGACGACGGTGCTGTCGATCCGGATGGACAGCAGGGCGAGCATCACGCCGGCGACGGCGAACCACAGCAGCACCGTCGACTTGTTGCCGCGGGCGTCGGCGATCCGGCCGGCGGCGTACAGGCCGATCACGGCACCCACGTTGAGGGTGAGGAGCAGACCGATGCCGCCCTCGAGGGAGTAGCCGGCCTCCGACATGATCTTCGGCAGCCAGGTGTTGAGGCCGTAGACGAGCAGCAGGCCCATGAACGAGGCGACCCAGAGGCCGAGGCTGATCAGCAGGAAGCGGCCGCGGACGACCTCGACGGGACGGGCCCTTTCGACCTTGCTGGCGGCCACGAAGGCGTGCGACTCGGGCAGCTTCGCCCACATGAGGGGTACGACGGCGAGGCCGGCCAGGCCGCCGACGACGAACATCGCCTCCCAGCCCAGCCGCGGGATCGCCCACAGCGCGAGGAGCGCCGTCAGCACGGCGCCGACGTGGTAGCCGGTCATCATCCGGGTCATCGCGGAGCCGGAGCGACGGTCGCCCGCGTGCTCGCTCATGAAGGCCAGCGCCGTGGGAAGGCACGCGCCGAGCCCGAGGCCGGCGAGGAAGCGCAGCGCGATGAAGACCTCCATCGACGGCGCGGCGGCGATGGCGAGGGTCAGCAGCGAGAACAGCAGGATGCTGGAGATCAGCGTGATCCGACGGCCGAAGCGGTCGGCGAGCGGGCCGATGGCCACGGCGCCGATGCCGACCCCCACGAGGCCGATCGTGGCGGCCGTCGTCAGCGACGCGGCGGTGAAGCCGAGGGCGCCGGTCTTGTCGAGCGTCGGGATGACCGCGCCGAGGACGACCAGGTCGTAGCCGTCGAGGGCGACGGCGAGCCAGCACAGCAGGACGGGCCACCGGTTGGCGCTGCTGCCGGCGGCGCCGGTCGCGGTGTCGGTGCGTGGGGTCCCGGTGGGGGCGGGTGCGGACAAGGGGCTCTCCTCCTCGACTCGGCCGGCTCGGCCTCGTTCGACCGTTGTGGTCGCCGTCACAAGGTAGGAACCGGTCCGGGTGAAGTCGATGACACGCTTCCGCCCAGCGGAAGTCGCGGCTTTTCGCCGTCCCACCCCGCGGTGGGTCCTGTTGGATGTGGTCGGCCGGTGCGGGAGACTGCACCAATGCAGACCATCGGCCTCGTCGGCGGAATGTCCTGGGAGAGCAGTGCGGCCTACTACGAGGCGCTGAACCGCGGCGTCGAGGAACGGCTGGGCGGCTTCCACTCCGCGAAGACCGTGATGGCGTCGGTCGACTTCGCCGAGGTCACCGCGCTGCAGGAGGCAGAGGACTGGGACGGCGTCGCCGCGATCCTCCGCGACGCGGCGGTGTCCGTCGAGCGTGCCGGCGCCGACTTCCTGATGCTCTGCACCACCACCTTCCACCGCGTCGCCGAGCAGGTGCAGGACGCCGTCTCCATCCCGCTGCTGCACCTGGGCGACGTCGTCGCCGAGGCGTGCAAGGAGCAGGGCGTCGAGACGGTCGCGCTGCTCGGCACCAAGTTCGCGATGTCGCGGACCTTCTTCACCGACCGGATCGCCAGCCACGGCCTCGGCGTCCTCGTGCCGGACGCCGGCCACCACGACGAGCTCAACCGGATCATCTACGACGAGCTGGTCCACGGGAAGGTCATCGACGACTCGCGCCGCTCGGTCGTCGGCATGATCAGCGAGCTGTGGGACGCCGGTGCCGGTGGCGTGATCCTGGGCTGCTCCGAGCTCGAGCTGCTCATCCGGCAGGCCGACTCCGAGATCCCGGTTTTCCCTTGTACGACGCTGCACGTGGCGGCGGCGTTGGATCGTGCGTTGGCGTGAGGGCTGCGGGTCTGCATGAATCCCCGGTCGACCGGGGATTCATGCGCTTGTCGGGTGTTGCAACCCCCGACAAGCGCATGAACTGCCCGACCGCTGTGGCCTGTGGGGCGCGTGTGACGCCTACGCCGCCGCGACGACCATGCCCTTGTCGCTGAGCCGCTCCACGAACGCGGCCACGTCGGCGCGGCAGGCGTCGGGCGTGACGTCGTACTCCTCGGCGACCAGGGCGCACAGCGTGTCGAGGTCGCGGGGCTCGGCGAGGTGGCGCCACAGTGTCGCGGCCACACCCTTCACGGCGTAGTACTCGCCCTGGTCCACGCCCATCATCACGAACTCGCCGTTCATCTCGACGGCCTGCAGGCTCGCGTCGCGGACCCACCGCTGGGCGCGGTCGGGGGTGGTCTCAGCTGCTCGTCGCCACATGGCGTTCCTCTCGTGCTGCGGTCGGCCCGAGACGGCTGTCGTGGTGGATGTCGTGGTGGATGTCGTGGTGGATGTCGTGGTGGATGTCGGCGAGGATCGCGTCGGCCGACGCCGCCACGGAGTCGACGCCGCGGGGCCGGTCGACGCGGGCCAGGCGTGCGGTCGCGGCGAGCGCGGCGCTGCGCGCCAGGTGGGTACGACGGTGCGCGCCGACGAGCAGCTCGTTGCGGTAGGCGTGCTCGTGGAGCGTCGTGAAGACCGCGGCGCCGGTCACGGGCGTGATGCGGAGCGGGCCGTCGTACCGGTCGAGGGCGTAGAGCCAGCGGACCGGCAGCGGACCGAGCTCCGCGCGGTCGAGGGGGACGTGGAACTTCGCGTGCTCGGCGCGGATCCGCCGCAGGTCGCCGCTGTCGCGGCCGAGCCGGTCCAGGGCGTCCTGCCAGAGCTTGATCCGCGGCCAGCCGGGGAGCGCGCGCCCCGCGGCGTCGATCGGTACGACGTCGTCGCTGAGCACGTCGTGGCCGCGGCGGTGCATCTCCGCGGCGAGGGTCGACTTGCCGGCTCCGGAGTGGCCGAGCACCACCGCGCAGGCGTCGCCGACGCGGAAGGCGTTGCCGTGGAGCACGAGGTGGCCGCGCTGCAGCAGGAGGGCACCGAAGGCAGTGCCGAGCAGGAACAGGCGCACCACGTCGGGCGGCGTACCGGGGAGGGCGTCGACGGTGATCCGCTCGCCCGCGTCCGCGGCGAAGCGCCCGACGTCGGGGACGTCGACGCCGATCCGGTCGCCGTCGAGCCAGAGCCCGAGGGGGAGGAGGGTGGCGCTCGGACCGGGAGCGGGCACGGTGCCGCCCCGGACGACGACGTCCGCGGGCGCCCCGGCGGAGCCGGCCGTGCCGAGCTCGGGCAGCGGCAGCTCGCTGTCGACGAGGAGTCCGTATCCGGAGTACATGGCGGAGCGCGCGGCGGCGGGGGTCACGAGGCAGTCACGAGGCAGTCAGGACGCGGTCAGGAGGCAGTCAGGGGCGGCGCGGGGCCCAGGCGTGGCTGCCGACGCCGGTCCAGCTGGAGCCGGAGCCGCCGGTCACGGCGACCTCGCCGGCGGCCACCCACACGTGCGCCTTCAGCGCACCGGCGTCGTCGCGGCGTACGCCGAAGGTGACCACGTGCGGCACGCGGGCGGCGCGCAGCAGGACGCGCGCCGTCAGCGCCTGCGGGAAGCAGTCCGACGTCCACGGTGTCCGGGCGGCGGCGGCGCGCACGACCCAGCCGATCTGCCGCGCGCGCCCGGTCCCACGCGGCCCGGGAGGCGACGGGACCCGTCCCGGGTCAGGTCCCGTCGCACTCGGCGATCGTCGCTCGCCCAGCAGGTGGCGCACCACCGTCGAGGGCAGGGCGAGCGTCAGCAGCCGGGCGGTCCCCAGCAGTACCCAGGCCGCAGCGACGGCCAGTCGGGTGGCTGCGCTCAGCTGCCGATGCCGATGATGATGTCGAGGTCGAGCTCGATGTCCTGGGTGGCCCGGAGGCTGAGGGACTCGAGCACGGGCGGGGTGTAGGTCTGCTTCATGAGCGGCTCCTCGGGATGGGAAACGGAGGGAGGGAGAGTCTCCGTTGACCTCTGAAACGGAACTGTGAGCCCCGAGGGCACGGCCCGGGCCTCGATTTGGTGAAGTTTTACCTTTCCCCTCGGCCTCCTCGCCGGCTCCGATTCGGCCGTTCCGTCCCCGGCCCGGCGGGACGGGTGCCACCCTCGACCCCGTGACAGCTCCCGGCGACGCCGCCCTCGCGGTCGTGACGGCGCTGTGCCGCGCCGCGCTGGCTGCCGAGGAGGGCCTGCCGGTCGAGCCCGTGGCGCTCGACGGGACCGACCCGCGGGAGCTGTTCGCGACGGTCCAGCGGCACCGCGTCGAGGAGCTGCTGGCGTCGTACGCCGGGGTGTTGGGGCTGCCCGACGGGCTGGTCCGGCACCTCGACGCGTGGCGAGCAGCAGCGCGCCAGCGCACGCTGCTGCAGGCCCTGGAGACGGTTCGGGCGTGGCAGCTGCTGGACCGGGCCGGTGTCGGGGTGCTGGCGTTCAAGGGTCAGCCGCTCGCCGTCCAGACGACCGGCCGCGCCGATGCCCGCGGACCCGGCGACGTCGACCTCCTCGTCGCGCCGGACCGGCTGGACGTCGCGCACCGGGTGCTGACGGACGCGGGGTGGCGGTTGCGCGAGGGCGCCCGGGTCGAGCCGGGCAGCTGGGCCTGGCGCCATGTCGGCCGGTGGGGCAATGCGCTGACGTACGCCGGTCAGGGCGCCGACGTCGACCTGCACTGGCGCCTCGAGATCACCCCGGACGCGCACCCTCCGTTCGAGGTGCTCCTCGGGCGCGCGGAGCAGGTCGCCCTCGGTGGGTCGAGCGTCGCCACCCTGAGCAGGTACGACGCCCTGCGCCACCTCGCCGCGCACCGGGAGGGGTGGGTCTGGCTGCGGACGCTGGCCGACCTGCGCCGGCTCTGCCGCGACGAGCGGATCCTGGAGCGGCCCTTGCGACCGGCCGCCGTGCGCTCCCTCGCGGTGGCCCGGGCGACGGTCGGGCTGCCCGCGGGCGTCCCCGCGGCGGTGCACGCCCAGCTGGACCGGACGCCGCCGCGCTTCCTCGAGCGGGTCGCGCGGCAGCACGCGGTCGCGGTCCCGGCAACCTTCGCGGGAGGTGCCGGCGGGCTGATCGGCCTGCGCCACCGGCTGGCCTCCAGCAGCTCGGTGACCGACCTGCAGCACACGGCCGTGGCGCTGGTGCTGCCGGCGCACGCGGCGTACCCGATCGACGCGCGGACGGCCTGGACCGGCGTCCCCCGGGCGCTGGCGCGCCGCGCGATGACGGCGCTGCGCTCGCTGCGCCGCGTCGTGGGGCGGACGATCAGGCGCGGTGGACCTTGTGCGGGGCCGCCTGGGCGCGCGGCTTGATCACCAGCTCGTCGATGTTGACGTGCGGCGGCCGCGTGGCCACCCAGGTGATCGCGTCGGCGACGTCGTCGGCCACCAGCGGCTCGGCGACGCCGGCGTAGACCGCGTCGGCCCGCTCCTGGTCGCCCCCGAAGCGCACCAGCGCGAACTCCTCGGTCTGCACCATCCCGGGCGCCACCTCGCAGATCCGGACCGGCTGGTCGACCAGCTCGAGGCGCAGCGTCTCGGTGACCACCTTCGTGCCGTGCTTGGCGGCGGTGTAGCCCCCACCGCCCTCGTAGGCCCGGCGGCCGGCGAGGGAGCCGACGTTGACGATGACGCCGGCCCCGCTGGCGACCAGGGCGGGGAGCAGGGCCTTGGTGACCTGCATGAGGCCGAGCACGTTGACGTCGTACATCCGGCGCCACTCCTCGACGTCGGCCTCGGCGACGGGGGAGAGCCCGAAGGCGCCGCCGGCGTTGTTGACCAGCACCTCGAGGCGCGGGCCGACGGCCTCGGCGAGGGCGGCGACCTGGCCGGCGTCGGTGACGTCGCAGACGACCGCGCGTCCGCCGATCTCCGCCGCCAGCGCCTCGATCCGGTCGGCGCGGCGCGCCGCGCAGACCACCTCGAAGCCATCGCGCGCGAGGTGGCGGGCGGTGGCGGCCCCGATCCCGCTGGAGGCTCCGGTGACGACGGCGATGCGGCTGCTCATGACCCCCATCCAACCGGACCGCTGGATCCGGGGCCGGACTGGCTACCGAGCACCGTCATTCGGGCGCGCTGGCGGCGTTGCGGACGCTCGACGGTCGGCCGGACCGCAGTCGCGCCCGCGCCTTGCCATCGCACCCGCCTGACGTCGCTCGCCACGCCATCCGACCCCGGATCCAGCGGACCGGGAATGCCGGGCACACTGGGAGGGTTGGCCTATCGGCGGAATCCGGACTCAAGCAGGAGGTGGCATGGCGGACTCGACGATCGAGCGCGTGGCCATGGTCAGCCTGCACACCTCCCCGCTCGACCAGCCGGGCACGGGCGACGCCGGCGGCATGAACGTCTACGTCGTCGAGGTGGCCCGCCGGCTGGCCGCCTCCGGCATCGCGGTCGACATCTTCACCCGCGCCACCAGCTCCGCCCTCGATCCCGTCGTGGCGATGACCGACGGCGTGACGGTGCACCACGTGCACGCCGGTCCGTTCGAGGGGCTCAGCAAGGAGCAGCTCCCCGGCCAGCTCTGCGTCTTCGCCCGCGAGGTGCTGCGCGCCGAGGCCGCCCACCCCGCCGGGCACTTCGACGTCGTCCACTCCCACTACTGGCTCTCCGGCCAGGTCGGGGCCCTCGCCCGCGACCGCTGGGGCGTGCCGCTCGTGCACTCGATGCACACCATGGCCAAGGTCAAGAACGAGGCGCTCGCCGAGGGCGACACGCCCGAGCCCGAGGCCCGCGTGATCGGCGAGGAGCAGGTGGTCGAGGCCGCCGACGTGCTCATCGCCAACACCGACCTCGAGGCCAAGCAGCTGATCAACCTGTACGACGCCGAGCCGGCCCGCGTCGAGGTCGTGCACCCCGGCGTCGACACCGGCGTGTTCCGGCCGCTGTCGCCGGCCGACCGGCTGCGGGCGCGACGCGAGCGCGACCTGGCCGACGACGCGCTCGTGCTGCTGTTCGCCGGCCGGATCCAGCCGCTCAAGGCACCCGACGTGCTGCTGCGGGCGGTCGCGGAGCTCCTCGTGCGCCGCCCGGAGCTGCGCCCGCGGCTGGTCGTGCCGGTGGTCGGAGGGCCGTCCGGTTCCGGGCTCGAGCGCCCGACGGCCCTCGCCAACCTGGCCGCCGAGCTGCGCATCGACGACGTGGTCCGCTTCGTGCCGCCGGTGCCCCAGCCCGAGCTGGCCGGGTGGTACTCCGCCGCGTCGCTGGTCGCGGTGCCGTCGTACAACGAGTCGTTCGGGCTGGTCGCCGCCGAGGCCCAGGCCAGCGGCGCCCCCGTGATCGCGGCCGCCGTCGGCGGCCTGACGACCGTCGTCCGCGACGGGCACAGCGGCCTGCTGGTCGACAGCCACGAGGCGCACGACTGGGCGGTCGCGCTGGAGCGCGTGGTCGCCGACCCGGCCTACCGCGACCGTCTGGCGGCCGGCGCGCTCGTGCAGGCGGAGCAGTTCTCGTGGGAGGCCACCGCCGCCCAGACCCTGGCCGTCTACCAGCGCGCGCACTCCCTGATGCGCGAGGAAGCGGGAGCCCTGCGATGAGCCAACCGATCGACGTCGTGCGCGACTGGCTCGCCACCAACGAGATCGAGTTCGAGGAGACCGCGGAGGGCACCTTCAGCTTCGCGCTGCCCGGCGAGAAGAAGCTGCAGACCCCGGTCCGCCTCGACCTGGGCCCGCACGCACTCGGCGTGCACGCCTTCGTCTGCCGGCGCCCCGACGAGCAGTTCGAGCGGGTCTACCGCTGGCTGCTCGAGCGCAACATGCGGATGTACGCCGTCGCGTTCGGCATCGACCACCACGGCGACATCTACCTCGACGCCCGGCTGCCGCTGTCGTCGGTCACGACCGACGACCTCGACCGGCTGCTCGGCTCGGTGCTGACCTATGCCGACGAGTCGTTCAACACGATCCTCGAGCTCGGCTTCGAGTCCTCCATCCGCAAGGAGTGGGAGTGGCGGATCGAGCGGGGCGAGTCGACCGCCAACCTGGAGGCCTTCCGGGGCTGGCTGGAGGCCGGCGTCAGCGAGTGACGCCGGCTGTCGGCGAAGGGCCTAGTGTCGCCCCATGACCTCCGCCGACCCGGTCGCCGAGCGCCGCGCCGCCTTCCGCGCCCTCCACGAGCGGGGGTGCTTCGTGCTGCCGAACCCCTGGGACCGCGGGTCGGCCCGCTTCCTCGAGCACCTCGGTTTCCGGGCGCTCGCCACGACGAGCTCGGGCGCCGCGTGGAGCCGCGGCCGCTCCGACGGCTCGGCGACCCGCGACGAGACGCTCGACCACCTCGCCGACATCGTCGGCGCGACCCGGCTGCCGGTCAACGCCGACTTCGAGGACGGCTACGGCGCGAGCGCCGACGAGGTCGCGGCCAGCGTGGCGCTCGCGGTGGAGACCGGTGTGGCCGGGCTGTCGGTGGAGGACGCCTCCGGCGGTGCCCTGTACGACGTCGCAGTGGCCGTCGAGCGGATCGCCGCCGCCCGCGAGGCGATCGACGCGAGCGGTGCCGACGTGCTGCTGGTCGGGCGCAGCGAGGGCTTCATCTCCGGCCACCCCGACCTCCCCGCGACCCTCGACCGCCTCCGCGCCTACGCCGCTGCCGGCGCCGACTGCCTCTACGCGCCCGGGGTCAGCGACCCGGAGCAGGTCGCTGCCGTGGTGGCCGCGGTCGCGCCGAAGCCGGTCAACGTGCTCGTCGGGGGCCGCAGCCCGCTCGGCGTCAACGCGTGGGCGGAGCTCGGCGTCCGCCGGATCAGCGTCGGCGGCGCGCTCGCCAAGGCCGCGTGGCGGGGCTTCGAGTCGGCCGCCGCGCAGCTCGCCGCGGGCAGCTTCGACGGCTTCGCCGACGCCCCCGGCACCGACCTCAACATGCTGTTCAGCGGTTCCTGAGCCGTGCCGCCTGCCGGGTGAGGTGGTCGCGCTCGGCGACATTGCCGGCCCGGGTGGCCGCGAGGGCGTAGAGCCGCGCCGCCTCGCCGAGGTCGCCCGCCTGCTCGTGCAGCCAGGCTGCGGCGGCGTCGCGGCGCGGGACGCCTTGCTCGACCTGCTCGAGCGCCCGCAGCCCGGCCAGCGGGCCGTCGGCGGCGCCGACCGCGACGGCGCGGTTGAGCAGGACCGGCTGGCCGGGAGCGAGGCGGACCAGCTCGTCGTACCACTCGACGACCTGGACCCAGTCGGTCTCGCCGGCGGTGGCGGCGTCGTCGTGGAGGGCGGCGATGGCGGCCTGCACCTGGTACTCGCCGAGCCTGTCGCGGGCGAGGGCCGCCTGGAGGATGTCGACCCCCTCCGCGATCATCGCGGTGTCCCACAGCGACCGGTCCTGGTCGGCGAGCGGCACGACCGCGCCCTCGGGGGTACGACGCGCGCGCCGGCGCGCGTGGTGGAGCAGCATCAGCGCCAGCAGGCCCTCGACCTCCGGGTCGTCGGTGGCGGCGGACAGCTGCCGAGCGAGCCGGATCGCCTCCTGGGCGAGGTCGACGGAGCCGGTGAAGCCCTCGTTGAAGACGAGGTAGAGCACCCGCAGCACCGCGGTGACGTCGCCCGGCTGGTCGAAGCGCTCGCCCGACACGGTCCGCTTGGCGCGGGAGATCCGTTGCGCCATCGTCGCCTCGGGGACGAGGAAGGCCTCCGCGACCTGCGCCGTCGTCAGCCCGCCGACCGCGCGCAGGGTCAGTGCGATCGCCGACGCGGGGGTGAGCGCCGGGTGACAGCAGCGGCTGAGCAGCAGCAGGGTGTCGTCGGCCTGCTCCGTCGGGCCCGGCTCCGGCTCGTGCTGCAGGCGCTCCTCGCGGCGCCGGCGGGCCGCCGCCGAGCGGATCTCGTCGACCAGCTTGCGGCCGGCGACCGTGACCAGCCACGCCTTCGGGTCGTCCGGCCGGGCGTCGGGCCAGCGCCGGACCGCCTCGAGCAGGGCCTCCTGGACGGCGTCCTCGGCGGCCGCGAAGTCACTGCCGCGGCGGACGAGGACGCCGAGGACCTGCGGCCCGAGCTCGCGCAGCAGGTCCTCGAGCCCGTCGCTGCCGGGGTCGCCGGTCACTCGGTGACCACGGGCGGCTCGCCGTAGAAGGGCCGCACCTCGATCCACTCGTGGATCGGCCGACCGCCCTGGCCCGGAGCGGCGGACAACGACGCGGCGGCCTCGTAGGCGCGCTCGTCGGAGTCGACGTCGATGACCATCCAGCCGGCGATCAGCTCCTTGGTCTCCGGGAACGGGCCGTCGGTCACCGGCGCCCTGCCCTCGCCGTCGTACCGGACGAAGGTGCCGCGCGGCTCGAGCGCCTGCCCGTCGACGTACTCGCCGCGCTCGGCCATCTCGGCCGCCCAGTCCCGCATGAACTGGACGTGTGCGTCGATCTCCTCGGGCGTCCACTGGTCCATCGGTACGTCGGTGCCGGGCAGGTTGGCCGGGCCGGTGGTGCGGCGGTAGTGCTTGAGCAGAAGGTACTTCGCCATGACGCTCTCCTTGGGTTCCGAGACGGCCATCGTGCCGCCTTCGCCCCGAGGACGGAACCGAACCTCCGTCCTCGACATCGCTCGCCGGACTTCTTGTGGCGGGATCTCGGAGAGGGTTGTCCGAAAACCCGCGCGACGGATGTCGGTGCCGGTCCCTAGATTGATCCGGTGACGAAGCGCGGCTGGTCGCTGTTCCTGGCGATGTGTGTGATCTGGGGCCTTCCCTATCTCTTCATCCGGATCGCGGTCGAGCACGTCTCGCCCGCGGGCCTGGTGTTCCTCCGTACGGCGCTCGCGGCGCTCGTGCTGCTGCCGCTGGCCCTCGCCCGGCGCGAGGTCGCGCCGGTGCTGGCCCGCTGGCAGCCGCTGGCCCTGTTCGCCTTCATCGAGATCATGGTGCCGTGGGTGCTGCTCGGGCACGCGGAGCAGCGGATCTCGTCCTCGCTGGCCGGGCTGCTGGTCGCGGCGGTGCCCCTCTTCGGCGCGCTGGCCTTCCTGATCTCCGCGCACGCGGAGCGCTTCACCACCGCGCAGATCGGTGGTCTCGTGCTCGGCTTCGCGGGCGTCGCCTGCCTGGTCGGCCTGGACCTCGACCACGTCGACCTGCTCGCCGTGGCCGAGATGCTCGGCGTCGCGATCTGCTACGCCGCCGGCCCGCTCGTGCTCGCGCGCTGTTTCGCCGACGTCTCGGGCCTGGGCGTGATGGCCTGCGCGCTGACCCTCACGGCCCTCGTCTACGCGCCGTTCGGCGTCCTCGACCCGCCGACGGACCTGCCCGCGAAGGCGTGGGGGAGCGTGGCCGTGCTGGCGCTGGTGTGCACCGCGCTCGCGTTCGTCGTCTTCCTCGAGCTGATCAAGGAGGCCGGGCCGACCCGGTCGACGATCATCACCTACGTCAACCCGGCCGTGGCGATCGTCCTCGGCGTGCTGCTGCTCGACGAGAAGGTCACCACCGGCATGATGGTCGGCTTCCCGCTCATCCTCGTCGGTTGCGTCGTGGCCGCCGGTGGCCGGGCCGCGGAGGCCGATGCGACCACCGCGGCCAGCACGGAGCCGGCCGCGGACGTCGTCCTCGAGGTCGAGGCGGAGCCGGAGGCCGACCCGGTCTGACCGGAGATCCCGCCGGTGGCCGAGGAGGTCGCGCAGCGACGCTCGCCCGGTGGTCGAGGAGGTCGCGCAGCGACCGTCACGAGACTCCTGGCCCCGGTGCAGTCCCTGTGCCGGCGAGCACTGCCGCACGACGCATCCCGGTCTCGTGACGCGTGCTCCTCGCTGATCGGGACCGTCCTCGTTCCTCGGACGGTCCCCGCGCTCGGACTCAGACCTCGAGCTTGTAGCCGAGGCCGCGCACGGTGACGAGGTACTTCGGCTCGCTCGGCTCGGGCTCGAGCTTCGCGCGCAGGCGCTTCACGTGGACGTCGAGCGTCTTGGTGTCGCCGACGTAGTCGGAGCCCCAGACGCGGTCGATGAGCTGGCCGCGGGTCAGCACGCGGCCCGGGTTGCGCAGGAACATCTCCAGCAGCTCGAACTCCTTGAGCGGTAGGCGCTGCTCCACGCCGTCGACGGTCACCACGTGCCGCTCGACGTCCATCCGGACCGGACCGGCCTCGAGGGTGTCGGGCAGCAGCTCCTCGCCCGCGCCGCGGCGCAGGACGGCGCGGATCCGGGCGACCAGCTCACGCGGGGAGTACGGCTTGGTGACGTAGTCGTCGGCGCCGAGCTCGAGCCCGACCACCTTGTCGACCTCGTCGTCCTTCGCGCTGACCATGATCACCGGCACGTTCGACGTCTGGCGGATGGTGCGGCAGACCTCGGTGCCGGGGATGCCGGGGAGCATCAGGTCCAGCAGCACGATGTCGGCGCCGTTGCGGTCGAACTCCTTCAGCGCGTCGTTGCCGTCGGCCGCGATGGCGACCTCGAAGCCCTCCTTGCGGAGCAGATAGGCGAGGGCATCGCTGTAGCTCTCTTCGTCCTCGACGACAAGTACCCGTGTCACGGGCGTTCCTCCTGGTCTTCCTGGTGGTCGTGCCTGCGGCGGTCCGGGTGGTCCGGCGACGACGCGAGCGGGGCCAGCCCCATGAAGGGCGACCCCTCGTCCTGGTGGGGGTGCTGGGGGAGCGAGAGCGTGAAGGTGGAGCCCTGGCCCTCGACGGACCACACTCGCACGTCCCCGCCGTGCGTGGCGGCCACATGCTTCACGATCGACAGGCCCAGGCCGGTGCCGCCGGTCGAGCGGTGCCGGGCCGGGTCGACCCGGTAGAAGCGCTCGAAGATCCGCTCCACCTCGCCCTGGGGGATGCCGATGCCCTGGTCGATGACGGAGATCTCGACGTTGTGCCCGACGCGCTTGCGGGTCACCACGACCCGCGAGTTGGGCTCGGAGTACGCGACGGCGTTGGCGACGAGGTTGCTGACCGCGGCGCCGACCTGCTTCTCGCTGCCGAGGACCTTGAGGCCCTCCTCGCCCTCGGCGATGACGGAGATGTCCTTGGCGGTCGCGGTCATGCTCACGAAGTCGACGGCCGATGCGACGACGTCGTCGATCGAGACCGGGACCGGCGACTCGAGCGGCTCGTCGCCCTGCAGCCGCGAGAGCTCGATGATCTGCTGGATCAGGCGCGAGAGCCGGTCGCTCTCGGTGAGCATCCGCGAGGCGAAGCGGTAGACGGCGTCCGGGTCGTCGGAGGCGTCCTGGACGGCCTCCGCGAGCAACCGCATGGCCCCGACCGGGGTCTTCAGCTCGTGGCTGACATTGGCCACGAAGTCGCGGCGTACGGCGTCGACCTGGCGCTCGCGCGTGCGGTCCTCCACGAGGGCCAGCACCAGCCGCGAGCCCAGGGGCGCGACGCGGGCGGTGACGTGGCGCGGGCTGCCCGTGGTGCGGGGAACGATCAGCTCGGTCTCGCGGATCTGCCCGTCGCGGCGCACCTGCCGGATGAGGTCGCCGAGCTCGTCGGACAGCAGCGTCGAGCCGCGCACGAAGCCCATCGCGAAGGCGGGCGCCGAGGCCTTGAGGACGACATCGGACTCGTCGACGACGACCGCGCTGCTGCGCAGCACGGAGAGCACGGCCGCGACGCCGTCGGGGAGGAGCGGTTCCTCAGGAGCCTTGTAGAGGTTCTGCTGGCGGTCGCTGAGGTGCCATGCGAGCATGGCACCGCCTGCCACGACGGCGCCGAGGAGCGCAGCCAGGAAGGCTTGCGTCGTCGGGTCCACGTCTCGATCGTACGGCGATGCGCTGGTGCGTCCCGGAATCGGGAAAGCCGTGCTTCGCGATGTTCATCCTGCGTTCACCGGGCACCGCCTGCGCGACACCTCGCGACCGTAGTCTCGCACCATGCGTGATGCGTACACCGTCGAGCTCGACGCCATCTTCGAGGACCTGGCCGGCATCAGCCGCCAGGTCCGCACGGCCGTCAAGGACGCGACCCAGGCCCTGTTGACCGGCGACTCCTCGATCGCCGAGAGGGTCATCAGCGAGGACGCCCAGATCGACAGCGCCCGCGAGAAGGTCGAGGAGAACGCGTTCAGCCTGCTCTCCCTGCAGCAGCCGGTCGCCGGCGACCTGCGCACGGTCGTCGCCGCGCTGCGGATGGTCGCCGAGCTCGAGCGGATGGGCGACCTGTCCGTCCACGTCGCCAAGATCGCCCGGCTGCGGGTCCCGGACATCGCCATCCCCGCCGAGGTCCGTCCGACCGTCGAGCGGATGGCCACCGTCGCCGAGGACATGGTCGCCCGGGTGACCGACGTGATCGCCGGCCGCGACGTCGAGGCCGCCATCGCGCTGGGCCGCGACGACGAGGAGATGGACCAGCTGCGCCGCCGCAGCTTCACCGAGCTGCTCAGCGACGACTGGAGCCACGGCGTCGAGGCCGCGGTCGACATCGCCCTGCTCGGCCGCTACTACGAGCGGATCGCCGACCACGCCGTGTCCGTCGCCAACCGCGTCGTCTTCGTGGTCACCGGCCACAACCCGGCCCCGGCTGCCTGATCCTCCACCGACACACGGAGCGGCCCGCCCCGGGAGGGGCGGGCCGCTCTGCTCGTCGTGCGGCGGGGCCTCAGGCCGCCTCCGCGTCCACCGCCGCCCGCTCCGGGACCGGTACGACGACCGCGCGCGGCCGGGCCAGCAGGGAGGCGGCGCTGGCGAGGCCGATCGCGGCGATGACCGACGCCGCGGCGAAGCCGGCGTGCGCCCCGACGAGGAAGTCGCCCGCCACGCCGTGCGAGGCGAAGACCGACGCGATGACGGCCAGGCCGACCGCGCCGCCGAGCTGCTGCATGGTCTGCAGCAGGCCCGAGGCGGCACCGGCGTGCTCCGGCTCGACGCCCTGCAGCGCGAGCGAGGTGATCGGCATGAAGCTGCCGCCCATGCTCAGGCCCATCACGAGCAGGGCCGGGAAGACGCCGGTCCAGTAGCCCGTCGTGGCGTCGATCTGGTTGAGGAACACGAAGCTGCCGAGCACGCCGACCGCGCCGGCGACGATGATCGGCGGCTGCCGGAACCGGGCCACCAGGCGGGGCGTGATCCGCGACATGGTGAACACGCTGAGCGGGATCGGCAGGAACGCGAAGCCGGTCTGCAGTGGGCCGTAGCCCAGGTCCTCCTCGAAGTACTGGACCATCAGGAAGAACGTGGCCAGCATGCCGCCGTACAGCGCGGCCATGGTGACCAGGGTGGCGACGCGGGTCCGGCTGCGGAGCAGGCCCAGGCGCAGCAGCGGGTGGCTGTGGCGCGCCTCGGTGACGAGAAGGACGACGACCAGCGCCGCGGCGAGGACGAAGCCGCCGATGGTCGCGGCCGATCCCCAGCCGTGCTCGGGCGCCTTGATGAGCGTCCAGACGAGGGCGACGGCGGCGCCGGTGGCGCTGATCGCGCCGACGACGTCGAAGCGGCCGGGGCGGCGGGGCGTGTCCGCCACGTGGCGACGGACCGTCAGGAGGACGGCGAGGCCGATCGGCACGTTGATGAACAGCGTCCAGCGCCAGGAGAGCAGGTCGGTCAGGACGCCGCCGAGCAGCATGCCGAGTGCGGCGCCACCGGACGATACGGCCGTGAACAGCGCGAGCGCCCGGTTGCGGGCCGCCTCGTCACGAGCGCTGGTGGTGATCAGTGCCAGCACCGAAGGCGCGGCGATCGCGGCGCCGACTCCCTGCAGGGCGCGGGCGGCGACGAGCATCCACGGCTCGGTGGCGAGGCCGCCGAGGAGCGAGAAGAGGGTGAAGACCGCGAGCCCGATCCAGAAGACCGAGAGGCGGCCGAGGACGTCGCCCAGCCGGCCGCCGAGCAGCAGCAGGCCGCCGAAGGCGAGGGCGTAGCCGTTGAGGACCCACGACAGCGACGCGGCGCCGAAGTTCAGGTCGGTGGCGATGTGGGGGAGGCCGACGTTCATGACGGCCGAGTCGAGCACCAGCATCAGCTGGGCGAGGAGGACGATGTAGATGCCCGCGGCGGTGGTCGTCCGGGCGGTTGCCCGGGGTGCCGCGGCGGGCGGCGTGGTGGTTGCTGAAGAAGACAAGGGTGATGTCCTGTTCTGGCCGGGAAGGTCGAGGTAGGCTTTAGCGGAGGATGACTCCGGTTAGTCCTCAACGATACGGAGGGTGTCTCCGTTTAGCAAGGGAGATGGGTGAATTCGTTGCGCGCCGACGCCGTACGCAACCGTGAGCGGATCGCGGACATCGCCCGCAAGCTGTTCCGCGAGAAGGGCTTCGACGCCGTCTCGATGGACGAGGTCGCCAAGAGCGCCGGGGTCGGCGTCGGCACCCTCTACCGCCACTTCCCGACCAAGGAAGCCCTCTACGACGCCGCCATCCAGGCCTGGGTCGAGACCGTGACGGCCGCCGCCGACACCGCCCTCGCCGGCGACGGCACTCCGCGCGACCGCCTGCTGGCGTGGTTCGAGTCCTACGTCGAGTTCCTCACCCGCCACAAGGGCGCCGCCTGGCGGATCACCAGCGCGCTCGGCGACGAGGGCTCACCCTTCGCGGCGAAGTGCCGCACCTACCTCAACGCCAACCAGCGGGTCATCGACGCGCTGGCCGGGGAGGGCGCCCTGCGCGGGGACGTCGACGCGATGCAGCTGTGCCGGCTGGTCGGCGGAGTCGCCGCGGTCGTCGACAACAGCGAGCTGGAGCCCGCCGCGGCGAACGCGATGCTCGCGGTCGTGGCGGACGGGGTGCTGGCGGGCTGACGGTGGGAGTTTCACCGGCCGGCCGGTGAAACTCATGGTTGGACGACGAAGTTTCATCGTCCAAGCGTGAGTTTCGTCGTCCAAGCGCGCCAGTTTCACCGGTCGGCCGGTGAAACTGGCACGAAGCGTCAGACGGGTCAGCGACCCTGATTGGCCACGGCAGCAGCAGCCGCGGCGGCAGCCTCCGGGTCGAGATAGCGGCCACCGGGGACGGTGGGCGCCAGGGTGTCCTCGTCGAGCTCGTAGACCAGCGGCATCCCGGTGGGGATGTTGAGGCCGGCGATGTCGGCGTCGCTGATCTGGTCGAGGTGCTTCACGATCGCCCGCAGGCTGTTGCCGTGGGCGGCGACGAGCACCGTGTGGCCGGCGCGCAGGTCGGGCACGATACCGGCGTCCCAGTAGGGGAGCAGGCGGTCGATGACCTGCTTGAGCGCCTCGGCGCGGGGCATCTCGTCACCGAGGTCGGCGTAGCGGGGGTCGCCCACCTGGGAGTACTGGTCGTCATCGGCCAGGTCCGGCGGCGGGACGTCGAAGGAGCGGCGCCAGAGCATGAACTGCTCCTCGCCGTACTCCTCGCGCACCTGCGCCTTGTCCTTGCCCTGCAGGGCGCCGTAGTGGCGCTCGTTGAGGCGCCAGGAGCGCCGCACCGGGATCCAGTGGCGGTCGGCGGCGTCGAGCGCGAGGGCGGCGGTGTTGATCGCGCGGCGCTGCAGCGAGGTGTGGACGACGTCCGGCAGGAGGCCGGCCTCCTTGAGGAGCTCGCCGCCGCGGACGGCCTCGCCGCGACCCTTCTCGGTCAGCGCGACGTCGACCCAGCCGGTGAAGAGGTTCTTGGCGTTCCACTCGCTCTCGCCGTGGCGGAGCAGCACGAGGGTGAAGGTCATCAGTGCGCACCCTCGGGGGCCGGCGCGACGTCGGCGCAGTTGAAGGTGGCGTCGCCGCCCTCCTCCTCGTGGCTCTCGCCCGCGTGGGCCTCTTCCTCGGCGCCGGCCTCGGCGGCCTCGCCCTCGGTGTCCTCCGACTCGGCGGCCTCGGACTGGGCGGCTTCGGGCGTCGGCACCTGGGTGTACTGGAAGCAGTTCTTGACGACCGGTACGTCGAGGCTGGCCGTCTCGCCGGTGCTGAACGTCAGGTCGAGGGAGATCACGTCACCGGCGGTGAAGTCGCCGGTGAGGTCGATCGGGTCGACGTTGGCGAGGTTGACCGTGCCGCGGCCCGCGACCTCGATGGCCTTGAAGTCGGCGGCCCGGGCGGTGCCGTCGGGGGACGAGACGGACTCGAGCGACGCGTCGTCGTCGTAGTTGTTGGACAGGGCGCCGATCAGGCGGCCCTCACCCTTCGCGGTGGCGAGCACCCGGATGCCGAGCGCGTCGACGGAGTGGTCGCGGTTGTTCGCGCCCGCGGCGATCGTGTTCACCCGGTCGGTGGGGTAGTCGAAGCCGCAGGACGAGAGCGTCGCGGCAGCAGGCACGAGGGCCAGCAGGAGTCCGGCGATCGCGGTCGGGCGCAGGTGGGGCATGTCGGCAGGCCTCCGCTGGTCTGTCGTGGTCGGCCGCCGGGCGGCCGGTGGAACCGGGTGAGCGGCCACACTCTAGCGGTCCGGGATGGCCGCTACTTGCTCAGGCCGACCTTGGCGCCCATCACCGCGATCAGGATCGCGACGATCGCGGTGTAGACCGTCGACAGCGCCAGCAGCCGGGTCGCGCCCAGCTTCAGTCCCAGCTTGAGCGGCAGGTAGGTCCAGCCGTCCTCGTGGTCGGCCACCAGGCCCCACACCGCGCGCATGAAGTGGACGCCGATGCCGAGCAGGGCGGCGAGGACGAGGATGACCGGCTCGGGCGGGTTGCCCTCCGCCTGGCCGCCCCAGCCGCCGAACGACAGGTAGGCCGGAAGCAGTGCGTACGACGCCGCCCACGACCACCACGAGAAGAAGCCCGTGCGCAGCACGACGTTGCCGAGCAGGCCGACGGCGACCGAGGCGAGGTAGAGGCAGCCGGCCTTGATGCCGGTCGTGATCGCGAGCGGGACGAGCAGCAGTGCGGCGACGAAGAGGGCGTACCAGAGCGTCTCGGTGGAGATCCGCCCCATCGCGACGGGCTTGCCGGTCAGGCCGTGGGCCTGGTCGCGCTGCCGGTCGACGATGTCGTTGTGCCAGCCGAGGATGGTCTGGCCCACCAGCACGGTGAGCAGCACGACGGCGGTCTCGCGTGCCGGACGACCGGAGACGGCGGCGGCGAGGCCCATCGCGAGCGCGGTGGTGATGGCCTGCTTGGCGTGCGCCGCCTGGAGCAGCTGGACGGCGAGCAGCCCGCCGCCGAACCGGCTGTCCGTCGCGCTCGGCAGGAGCGGTCGGCCGTCCTCGGGCAGCTCGTCGAGCTCGTCGTCGAGATCCTCGTCCAGCTCCTCGTCCAGCTCCTCGACATCATCGTCCAGGTCCTCGAGGTCCTCGTCGCTCTCGGCGGCGGGGTCGAGGTCGACGTCCGGCTCGGCCGGGTCGGGCTCCTCGACGAGCTCGACCTCACCGACCTCGTCGACCTCACCGGCCTCACCGGCCTCATCGACCTCACCGGCCTCGTCGGCGGGGTCGACGTCGAGCTCCTCGTCGGTGTGCTCGTCGACCTCCGCGTCCGGGCCTGTTCCCTCCCCGGCAGAGCGACTGCGCTTCCAGCGCTGCATCCTTGCCATGGCGAGCAGTATTGACCACCGGCCGCCCGCATGGGCGCGGGCCCGCCGATCGGGCCGCCAATCCCACACGCCCGCCGGATCGCCGGCCCGGGGGCGGCCGTCGTACCCCTGTCGGGTGATCTGTCCCACAGGCCGACGGTGCCCGGGACGCACACCTCACCCGGGTTGTCAAGCCACCGTTGCCGCCCCGATTGCCGTGCTGACCTGCGCAAACGCTTTCTGGTGAGCCGTTGGGGCGTGGTAGGATAGGTGCCCTAGGAAGGGGTTTTGCTCATATGACTTTCACCGTCGGCGAAACGGTCGTCTACCCCAATCACGGGGCCGCTGTCATCGAGAACATCGAGATGCGGACGATCAAGGGCCAGGAACGGCAGTACCTCGTGCTTCGGATTGTCGCCCAGCAGGACCTCGTGGTCCGTGTGCCGGCCGACAACCTCGATCTCGTGGGTGTTCGGGATGTCGTGGACAAGGACGGGCTGGACCGGGTCTTCGGGGTGCTCCGCGCGGAGCACGTCGAGGAGCCGACCAACTGGTCGAGGCGCTACAAGGCGAACCTCGAGAAGCTCCACAGTGGCGACGTCATGAAGGTGGCCGAGGTCGTGCGCGACCTGTGGCGCCGCGAGCGCGACCGCGGCCTGTCCGCGGGTGAGAAGCGGATGCTGGCCAAGGCGCGCCAGATCCTCGTCTCCGAGCTCGCCCTGTGCGAGAACACCAACGAGGACAAGGCCGAGACCATCCTCGACGAGGTGCTCGCCAGCTAGTTCGGGTCGAGCGACCTGAGGCACCTCCTCGCCAACCATCGAAGGCGTCATACGGTGGGACTCTGATGAGCCCCGAACCGTATGACGCCTTCGACATTTCCGTCCCCGCCGCCGGGGTGGTCGTCGATGAGGGCCGTGGCGCCCTTCCGTTCCACCTGATCCACGGCGAGTCCCTGGTCGCCACCGCCGCCTGGGCGGCCGGCGAGGCCGGGATCGACCTCGTCGACCTGACCGTGGCCTGGTCGGTGCTCGCCGAGCGCGGCGACGCCCTCGTGCTGCACGACCCGCTGTGCCCGATGACGCCACCGGCCTTCCTCGCCTCCTGTGCGGACCGGGCCGCCGTCGAGGACCGGGTCGTCGTCGGCGTACGGCCGGTCACCGACACCGTGAAGGAGGTCGCGCCCGTGGCAGGTGGCGACGTCCTCGGCGCGACCGTCGACCGCGACGGACTGGTCATGGTCTGCTCGCCCGTCGTGCTGCCGCCGGCGGTCGTCGTCGACCTCCTCGGCGACGGGGAGGACCTGCCGTCGACCGACTTCGTCGCGTTGGTGGGCCTGCTGCGGGAGCGGTACGGCGACGAGCGGGTCCTGCTCGTCGAGGCCCCGCCCGAGGCCCGCCGCGTCGGCTCGGACGACGACATCGCGCTTCTGCAGGCCCTGACCGACCCTCGCTGAGCGGTAGTCCCGGGTCAAAAGCACCAGAATTCGGCGAGATCCGGTGCTTTTGGCCCGGGACTACCCCAGCAGGCGCTCGGCGACCGGGAGGTCCTCGGCGAAGGTGACCTTGAGGTTGCGGGCACTGGACGGCACGGCCCGGATCGCCAGGTCCGCGCCGGGTGCGAACTCGGCGAAGGCAGCGGCGGTGTCGGTGCCCTCGAAGCCGGTAGCGCTGGCCGCGGCGTAGGCCGCCAGCAGCGGGGCCGCGCGGAACGCCTGCGGGGTCTGCACGCCGGCGAGCCGTGCCCCGGTGCCGCCCGCCGGTCCCGGGGAGCGGGGGAGCAGGCCCGGCAGGTCGAACGCGGGTACGGCGCCGCCGTGCTCGCGCGCGACGGCGATCGCCTCCTCGAACAGCTCGACCCCGGCCAGCGGGCGGGCGCCGTCGTGGATCGCGACCACGTCGACCGCGCCCGCGGCGACCCGGGGCGCGAGCAGGTCGAGCGCAGCCTGCTCGGAGGCCTGGCGGGTGGCGCCGCCGTCGATCAGCAGGACCTCGCGCTCCTCGACGACCGGTTGCACGGCCGCCGCCACCAGCGCCCGCTCGCCGGGCCGGCACACGACGACGACGGGGTCGACGCCGGGCACCTCCAGGGCGGTGCGGACGGACCGGGCGATGAGCGGCTCCCCCCGCAGGGGCAGCAGGATCTTGTTGACTTCGGCGCCGACCCGGGAGCCGCTGCCCGCGGCGAGCACGACGACGGCGGCGGTGGGAGTCGGCACGGGCGAAGCCTAGCGAGGACCGGTCGACGGCCGGCCGCGGCCGAGAGCACCTGTTTTCACGCCCGTTACACGGCGAAACGTCGCTGAGAACAGTCGCCGCCTACGTTCGCTGCATGACGGGACGCCCGGGCCACCGCGCCGCGGAGGAGTGGCAGCCGGTCTGCCGGATGGCCGAGCTGGAGGTCGATCGCGGTGTGACCGCGCTGGTGCACGGACAGGCCATTGCGATCTTCCGTACCGGTGACGACGCGGTCTACGCGCTCGGCAACCACGATCCGTTCGCGCGGCACACCGCCGGCGGGATCTCACGCGGCATCGTCGGCCGGCGGGGGGAGACCCCGTTCGTCGCGTCCGTGGCCCACCGCCACGCCTTCGACCTGCGCAACGGGCGCTGCCTCGACGACCACCACGTGACCGTCCCGGCGTATGACGTCAAGGTGGTCGAGGGCGTCGTACTCATCGGCAGCCGGAAGGTCCCCGCGGCCTGAGACCCGGACCGGTTCAGGCCGGATCAGGCGCGGGCGTGGTGCTTGCCGCGCGGCGCCTTGCGCTCGCTGGACGGCTGAGCGGCGGCACGGGCCAGCGCCCGGTCGACGAGCACGCAGAGCTCGTCGGAGACCAGCTCACGCCGCTCGAACGGCAGGTAGTGGCCCGCGTCGGGGGCGACGAGGAGCCGGGCCCCGCGGATGCCCTGGGCGATCTTGCCGGCGTGCTCGGGCGGGGTGAGCAGGTCGCGGCTGCCCACCAGCACGGTGGCCGGGACGTCGTCGAAGGCCGCGAGGTTGCCGATCCGGTCGTGCTCCATCATGTCCCTGAAGAAGCCCGCCATCGTCTCGGGCGGGGTGTGCACGAGCTGGTCGACGACGTGGCCGACGTCGCGCGGGCGCGCCGGGCGCCCGAACAGGAACCGCTTGGTGACCTGGCGCTCGATGACGGGGTACTTCTCGCGCCGGCTGAGGCTGAGCATCCGCGCCCGGTTGGCGAGCACGAACGGGAGCCGGTCGCGCAGCAGGGCGCCGGCCGCGGCCGGCAGGCCGAGGGTGACCTTCGAGAGCTCGCCGCTGGTGGTGCTGACGAAGAGCACGCCCACGATGCGCGGCATCAGGTCCGGCCGCTCCTCGGGGATGGCCGTGATGGTCATGCCGCCGACCGAGTGGCCGGCGACGACCAGCGGGCCCTCGGGTGCGTAGGTGTCGACGACGAGGCCGAGGTCGCGCGCGAGGTGCGGGATCGTCAACTGCGCCTCGGGCGCGCGGTCGGAGCGGCCGTGCCCGCGGTGGTCCCACGTGATCAGCCGGATGTCGTGGCCGTAGCGGGCGAGCAGGTCGGTGACCTGGTAGTGCCAGTCCGACTCCTCGGCGGTCCAGCAGTGCGACAGCAGCACGGTCAGCGGGGCGTCATCACGCCCGCGCACGGTCACGTGGATGCGGAGTCCGTCCTCGGTGATCACGTTGCGGTCGCTCATGCGGTCCCCCTCGACGTCGGTGTCGGAGGACCAGATTGCCACGCCGGCCGCCGGCTGCGACAGCGTGTCGCAGGTCAGGACGCCGACGCCCCTACGACGACAGCAGCGCCGTCGCGATCGCGGCGACGCCTTCGCCGCGCCCGGTGAGGCCGAGCCCGTCGGTCGTGGTCGCCGACAGCGACACCGGCGCGCCCAGGACGCCCGACAGGGCCGCCTCGGCCTCGGCCCGGCGGGGACCGACCTTCGGCCGGTTGCCGATGACCTGGACGGCGACGTTGACGATCCGGAACCCGGCCGCCTCGACCCGCCGGCGGGTCTCCCCGAGCAGGGCCGCGCCGCTGGCGCCGGACCACTCCGGCTCCGCCGTACCGAAGTTGCTGCCGAGGTCGCCCAGCCCGGAGGCCGACAGCAGGGCGTCGCAGGCGGCGTGCGCGGCGACGTCGGCGTCCGAGTGGCCCTCCAGGACGACGTCCTCGTCGGGCCACTGGAGGCCGCCGAGGGCGAGGGGAGGGGCACCCGCGGCGCGCGGGACGAGACGGTGGACGTCGGAGCCGATCCCGACGCGCAGCCCGGTGGTGTTCACGCGCCGATCATGCCTGAGGAAGAATCGGGGTGTGAGGACCTCCCGTGCCTGGTGGGCACTGTCCGGCCTGGTGGCCGGCGCGCTCGGTCTGGCGATGAGCTATGCCGCCGCGGCACTGCTGCACGTGCGGGAGTCGCCGGTCGTCGCGGTCGCCGAGGGATTCACGGCCCTCACGCCCGGCGCCGTCGTGAAGTGGGCGATCAACACCTTCGACCGCGACGACAAGAAGGTGCTGATCGTCGGCATCCTGCTCTTCCTCGCCGTGGCGTTCGCGCTGCTCGGCCGCCTCGCCCGCCGGCGCTGGTGGGCGGCCGTCGCCGGGTACGCCGTGCTGGCCGGGATCGCCGTCGTCGCCGTGGCCACCAAGCCGACGCCCTCGCCCATCGACTTCGCGCCGGTCGTCGTCGGCCTGCTCGTCTGGGTGGTCGCGCTCGCGGTGCTCGCCGAGTGGCTGCGCAACTGGGAGGTCGTCGAGGAGGAGGACCCGGCGGCCGAGCCGGCCCACACCCGTCGCCACTTCTTCGTCGCGATCGGCGGTGCGGCCGCGCTGGCCGCGGCCGCCGGCCTGGTCGGCCGGGTCGCGGGCAGTGCGCGGCGACGGGCGGAGGAGAGCCGCCGCCTGCTGCGGATCGAGGGTGTCACCGCGCCGGCCGTCCCGGACGGCGTCGCGTTCGACATCGAGAACGTGCCGCCCTGGCAGACGCCGAGCGAGGACTTCTACCTGATCGACACGACCTTCATCAAGCCCGCCATCGAGCCTGCCGACTGGTCCCTGCGCATCCACGGCATGGTCGACAAGGAGATCACGCTGACCTACGCGGACCTGGTCGAGCGCGAGCTCACCCAGGACTGGATCACCCTCAACTGCGTGTCCAACGAGGTCGGCGGCAACCTGATCGGCAACGCCTGGTGGAGCGGCGTCCGGCTGGCCGGGCTGCTCGCCGAGGCCGGTCCGCAGGAGGGCGCCGACGCGGTGCTCCAGACCTCCGAGGACGGCTGGACCTGCGGCACCCCGCTCGCCGCGCTCACCGACCGCAGCCGCAACGCGATGCTGGCCGTCGCGATGAACGGCGAGCCGCTGCCGATCGAGCACGGCTTCCCCGTCCGCACGATCGTGCCGGGTCTCTACGGCTACGTGTCGGCCACCAAGTGGGTCGTCGACATGGAGGTCACCCGCTTCGACGACATCACGGCGTACTGGACCGACAAGGGCTGGGCCGAGCAGGGGCCGGTCAAGATCGCCTCGCGCATCGACCTCCCGCACGACGGCGACGACGTCCGGGCCGGCGAGCTCCTCTGCGCCGGCACCGCCTGGCTGCAGCACACCGGCATCTCCGGCGTGCAGGTCCAGGTCGACGGCGGGCCCTGGCAGGACGCCGAGCTCGCGACGACCCCCAACGTCGACACGTGGGTGCAGTGGCGCGCGACCGTCCGGGTCGACGAGGGCGACCACCGGATCCGGGTCCGCGCCATCGACCTCGACGGCCAGGTGCAGACCGGCGCCGTCGCCGACGTGCTGCCCGACGGTGCGACCGGCTGGCACACCATCGACGTCACCGCGAAGGGATGAGGATGCAGGACTTCACCGACCGCGACGGTGGCGCCCTCGTCGTCGGCGGCTCGGGCGGTCTCGGCCGCGCGATCGCCGAGCTGCTCGAGGAGCGCGGCGCCCGGGTCGCGGTGACGCACCGCTCCCGTCCCGTCGACATCGGGGTGGCGTCGTACGGGCTCGACCTGGCGGAGACGGCCGAGGTGCCGCGGGTCGTCGGCCACGCCGCGGCCGAGCTCGGTGGCCTCCACACGGTCGTGTACGCCGCCGGCCCGCACGTGCCGATGGTCCACCTCTCCCGCGTGGCGCCGGCCGACATGGCGACCCAGCTCGCCGTCGACGCCGCCGGCTTCTTCGCCGTCGCGCACGCGGCGCTGCCGTTCCTGCGCGAGTCGCGGGGCTCGCTCACCGCCGTCACCACCGCCGCGACCACCCGCTTCCCGATCCGCGACGGCCTCTCCGCGGCGCCCAAGGCGGCCGTCGAGGCGCTGGTGCGCGGGCTCGCCGTGGAGGAGGGCCGCTACGGCGTACGGGTCAACGCCGTCGGTCCCGGCATGCTGACCGACGGCATGGCCGAGCGGCTGATCAGCAGCGGTGAGCTGGACGAGCGCGCGCTCGAGGTCACCCGCGGCAACATCCCGCTGCGCACCTTCGGCTCGGCGGCCGACATCGCCGAGGCCGTGTGCTTCCTCGCCTCGCCCCGCGCGGGCTTCATCACCGGGCAGAAGCTGGACGTCGACGGCGGCTACGGCTGCTGAGCCTGACGATGCGCGACTGACCCCGCCGGATCCCTAGACTTGCCGGGTGAGCATCCGGCTGTACGACACCGCGACCCGCGAAGTCCGCGACTTCGTGCCCCTTGTGGACGGCAAGGTCGGTCTCTACGTCTGCGGCCTGACGGTGCAGAGCGAGCCCCACGTCGGGCACGTGCGCTCCGCGGTGAACTTCGACGTGCTCCAGCGGTGGCTGCGCCACCGGGGCCTCGAGGTCACGTTCATCCGCAACATCACCGACATCGACGACAAGATCCTCACGAAGTCGGCCGAGCAGGGACGACCCTGGTACAACCTCGCCTACGCGATGAAGATCGAGCTCGACAAGGCGTACGCCGCGCTCAACGTCGCGCCGCCGACCTACGAGCCGGCCGCCACCGGGCACATCCCCGAGATGATCGTCCTCATCGAGCGGCTCATCGAGCGCGGCCACGCCTACCCGGCGGAGGACGGCTCCGGTGACGTCTACTTCGACGTCCGGTCGTGGCCGTCGTACGGCGAGCTGACCCACCAGGGCGTCGACGACATGGAGCCCGCGGCCGACGCCGACCCGCGCGGCAAGCGCGACCCGCGCGACTTCGCCCTCTGGAAGGGCCGCAAGGACTCCGAGCCGGAGACCGCGAGCTGGCCGAGCCCGTGGGGCCGCGGCCGTCCGGGCTGGCACATCGAGTGCTCCGCGATGGCCGGCAAGTACCTCGGCGACGCGTTCGACATCCACGGTGGCGGCGTCGACCTGCGCTTCCCGCACCACGAGAACGAGCAGGCGCAGTCCCGGGCCGCGGGCGGCGCCTTCGCGTCGTACTGGATGCACAACGCGTGGATCACCACGGCCGGCGAGAAGATGAGCAAGTCGCTCGGCAACACGCTCTCCATCCCGGCCATCCTCGAGCGCTACCGCGGCGCCGAGCTGCGCTTCTACGTCGTGGCGGCGCACTACCGCTCGCACGTGGAGTTCTCCTTCGACGCCCTCGACGAGGCAGCCGTGGGCTACCGCCGCATCGAGGCCTTCCTCGACCGTGCCGGTTCGCCCGCGTCCGGCGACCTGCCGGAGGCCTTCGCCGCGGCGATGGACGACGACCTCGGTACGCCGGCAGCCGTCGCCGTCCTCTACGACACCGTGCGCGAGGGCAACCGCCAGCTCGCCGCCGGCGAGGACGCCGCGGCGACCGCGGGCGCGGTCGCCGCGATGCTGGACGTGCTCGGCGTGCACCCGGCCGACCCCGCGTGGGCCGGCGCCGGTGGCTCGGACAGCGAGGAGCGGCTCACCGCGGCCGTCGATGCCCTCGTCGCCGGACTGCTGGAGGAGCGCACCCAGGCGCGCGCCGACAAGGACTGGGCGCGCGCGGACGCGATCCGCGACCGCATCAAGGCGGCCGGCATCGAGGTCACCGACACCCCCGACGGACCCACCTGGACGGTGAGCTGACATGGCTGGGGCCTCGATTCGCCCGTCGCTCGTCCCTCGCGGCGGGCTACTCGACCACCGAGAGCAAGGACACTGACGTGGCTGGCAACTCCTCCCGCAAGGGCGCGATCCGCAAGTCGAGCAAGAGGCCGCAGGCCGGGTCGGGTGGGCAGGTCCGCCGTGGACTCGCCGGCAAGGGGCCGACGCCGAAGGCGACCGAGCGCGAGTACCACAAGGCGCACAAGATCGCGCAGGCCAAGAAGGCCGCGGAGGCCAAGCGCGGTCGTGGCGGCTCGCGCCGCAAGCCCGGCGACGCCGAGTGGATCGCCGGGCGCAACTCCGTGCTCGAGGCGCTGCGCGAGCGCGTGCCCGTCACCTCGGTGTACGTCGCCGAGGGCGCCGAGCGCGACAACCGGCTCCGCGAGGTGTTCAAGCTCGCCGCCGAGCACGGCGTCGGCCTGCTCGAGGTCAGCCGCGGCGAGCTCGACCGGCTCACCGACGGCGCGGTCCACCAGGGCCTCGCCGCGAAGATCCCGGCCTACGAGTACGCCCACCCCGACGACCTGCTGGAGCTGGCGGCCGAGGCGGGGCAGGCGCCCCTGGTCGTCGTCCTCGACTCGATCACGGACCCGCGCAACCTCGGGGCGATCGTCCGCAGCGCGGCCGGCTTCGGTGCCCACGGCGTGGTGATCCCCGAGCGGCGCGCGGCCTCGATGACGGCGGCGGCGTGGAAGACGTCGGCCGGTGCGGCCGCGCGCTGCCCGGTCGCGCAGGCGGTCAACCTCACCCGGCAGATCCAGGCCTACCAGGAAGCCGGCTGCTTCGTCGTCGGCCTGGCCGCCGACGGCGACCTGACCCTCCCGGAGTTGGTCGCCGACGCCGACCTCGCCAACGGTCCGCTCGTGGTCGTGGTCGGCTCCGAGGGCGACGGCCTCTCGCGCCTGGTGTCGGAGAACTGCGACCGCCTGCTCTCGATCCCGATGGCCGGCGTGCTCGAGTCGCTCAACGCCGGCGTCGCCGCCTCGGTCGCGCTGTACGCCATCTCCGAGGCCCGCGCTCGCCGCTGACCGGTCCGTCCCGATGACGCGCGCGTCGCTGCTCCGCCTGCTGGGGATCGTCCTCGGTGTGCTGGGCTGGGCCGTGCTGGCGCTCGCCATCGCCGCGGTCATCTTCACCGGCAGCGAGCGCACCATCGACCTCGCCAGCCACGAGGCGACGATCAGTCCCGACTTCTCGGGCGAGGTCGTGCTGCGCACCGGCCCGGTCCTGCCCGACCTGCGCGCCCCGTCGGGATCGCGCCTCGGCCTGGACATCGAGCTCGGCAAGACCGACACGACGTCGCTCCAGGAGCTCACCGCGCGGTACGCCGCCATCGCGTCCCAGCCGGAGGGCCAGGTCGCGGTGGTGGTGCGCTCGGTGCGCACGATGGCAGTGGCCGCCCTCCTCCAGGGCACCGTGCTGGCGGCCCTGCCGTTCGCGCTGTGGCTCCTGGTCGGTGGGGAGCGGCGCCGGGCCCTGGTCGCGCAGCTGCCGTCGGCGCGGGGCGTCATCGCGGTGCTCGTCGTACTGCTGCTCCTCGTGGTGCTCGTCGCGCCGCTCACCTGGGGCCGGCACGACCCGCTGCCCGAGCGGTGGATCTCGCTGTCCGAGTACGTCGGCGACGAGATCCCCCTCCCCGACGAGGCCCGTGACGTCGAGATCATGGGCGACGCCACGACGGAGGAGACCAAGCGCCTGGTCGCCAGCGCGGTCAGCAGCTACCAGCAGGGGCAGGCGTTCTACTCGAAGGCCGCGGACGACGCCGCCGACCTCGACCTGCGCGAGCCGGGGGACGACGAGAGCGTCGCCGTGCTGGTCTCCGACCGCCACCTCAACGTCGGCATGGACGCCGTGGCGCGCGCGATCGCGGACCGGGCGGGCGCGACGGCGGTCCTCGACGCGGGCGACGACACCTCGACGGGGGAGCGCTGGGAGGCCTTCTCCCTCGACTCCGTCTCGGCCGCCTTCGACGACCTCGACGAGCGCTGGGCGGTCGCGGGCAACCACGACAACGGCAGCTTCGTCCGCAGCCACATGAGCCAGCTCGGCTGGCGCTACTTCGACGGCGAGGTCCTCGACGGCCCCGGTGGGTCGCGGATCCTCGGCGTCGACGACCCGCGCTCCAGCGGACTGGGCAACTGGCGCGACGAGAAGGGCCTGACCTCGGCCGAGGTCGCCGAGCGGCTCACCGACGCCGTGTGCGCCGCCGACGAGGACGGCGACCGGGTGAACACCCTGCTCGTCCACGACGCCGACTTCGGCGACCAGGCCCTCGAGCGGGGGTGCGTCGACCTCGTCGTCGGTGGCCACGTCCACGTCGAGGAGGGGCCCACCGCCGTCACCGCGACCGACGGGCGGGTGGGCTGGACCTACACGGTCGGTACGACGGGCGGGGCGGCGTACGCCATCGCCATCGGCAGCAAGCTGCGGCGGGCCGCGAACCTCGCCCTGATCACCTATCGCGACGGCCGTCCCGCCGGCATCCAGTCGGTCACCCTCCAGACCAACGGCCGCTACGACGTGGGGGAGTGGACCGAGCTCACCTACGGATCACCCACCGACGAGGGTGCCGCCCCCCGCCAGCGCGACTAGGTTGCTCGCATGGCCACCACCGTCGACCGTCTGCTGCCCACCGAGGAGGCCGAGGAGCTGCTCGCCCTCGCCCGGGAGATCGCCACGAAGGAGCTCGCGCCGCAGGTCGCGGAGGCCGAGGAGGCCGCGGTGTTCCCCGAGGCGGCCTACCGGCTGCTGGGCAAGTCGGGCCTGCTGAGCCTGCCCTTCGACGAGGAGTACGGCGGCGGGGGCCAGCCCTACGAGGTCTACCTCCAGGTCGTCGAGGAGATCGCCACGGCCTGGCCGAGCGTGGGCGTCGGCACCAGCGTGCACGCCCTGACCGCGACCGTCGTCGCTGCCAACGCCTCGGCCGAGGTGCGCGATGCCTGGCTGCCGCGGATGCTGTCCGGCGACTGGCTCGGCGCCTACTGCCTGTCCGAGCCGCAGGCCGGCTCCGACGTGAGCGGCATCCGCACGGCCGCCGTCCGCGACGGCGACGACTACGTCCTCAAGGGCACCAAGCAGTGGATCTCCAACGGGTCCTGCGCCGACTACTACATCCTCTTCGCCCGCACGTCCGAGGACCCGAAGCGCGGCCTGTCCGCATTCGTCGTGCCCGACGGCACCGCCGGGATGAGCTTCGGTGCCCCGGAGAAGAAGATGGGCCTGCACTGCGACGTCACCACGCAGGTCCTCTTCGACGGCGCCCGGGTCCCCGCCGGCCAGCTCGTCGGCGAGGAGGGCGCGGGCATGCGGGTGGCCCTGTCGGCGCTCGACGCGGGCCGGCTCGGCATCGCCGCCGTCGCCACCGGGATCGCCCAGGGCGCGCTCGCCTACGCGGTGGAGTACGCCAAGGAGCGCGAGCAGTTCGGCCGGCCGATCGGCGAGTTCCAGGGCATGCAGTTCCTGCTGGCCGACATGGCGGCGGAGGTGGAGCGCGCGCGGGCGTCGTACCTCCACGCGGCGCGGCTCAAGGACGCCGGCCGCCCGTTCTCCCGGCAGGCCTCGATCGCCAAGCTCACGGCCACCGACGCCGCGATGCGGGTCACGACCGACGCCGTGCAGGTGCTCGGCGGCAACGGCTACACCCGCGAGTACCCCGTCGAGCGGATGATGCGCGACGCCAAGGTCACCCAGATCTTCGAGGGGACCAACCAGATCCAGCGCATGGTTATCGGACGTGATCTCCTCAAGTGAGTTTGGCGAGCCCTCTCTGTGGGAGGGTGATCCTGAAAATTCGCTGAGGGTGACTCGGGACCGCCCTTACTCGGAAAGGGACACCCGTGGGAAAGAGCCTCCTGGGCAAGCTTGGTGGGATCGGCGTCGCGATCATCGTCGCCATCGTCTTCTATGTCGTGCGCGACAAGGGCGAGGAGAAGATCGAGCAGGCCAAGGCGCCTGACGTCGGCGACTGCGTGTACTTCGAGAAGGACGGTCTCAACGACGAGGCCAAGGACGCCACGTGCGGAGACGCGAAGTCCAGTCACAAGGTCGTCGGTGACGACGGCAGCTGTGGCACCAACGAGACGACCTACAAGGTCACGAAGGGAGCCGGGTCGGACGACGAGCTGGTGAGCCTCTGCCTCGTGCTCGACGCCAAGAAGGGCGACTGCTTCGACATCAACGAGGAGGCCAAGGTCGTCTGCGCCGACACGAAGGGACAGCCGAGCAGCCTGAAGGTCGTCTCCGTGGCGAAGGCCGGCGGCAAGTGCGCCAACCCCGCTCAGCCGCTCGAGTACGAGAAGCGCAACACGCTGCTCTGCCTGGCGCCGAACGCCTGACGGGCTCGCGTCGTACCGGACGCAATGGCTGTGGATCCGGGTGATCCGGAACCACTTGGTCCGGTACGACGCGAGCACCCTAGGCTGGGCTCCTGCAATCCCCGGTTGGTCTGCCGGCAGGGCCCGCCTGACTTTGAATCAGGACAAGCGACGTAGGTTCGACTCCTACCCGGGGAGCTCGGCTCCTGGCCGGACGTGGCCCCCGGGTGGGGGGCCACGTCTCGTCGCCCTCGGTCGGGTCAGCGTTTGACGGCGCCGGTCGGGGCACTCGTCCTCGACAGCGTGCGGTAGCCGGCCTTCGAGCCGGTGACCACGACGCGGATCCGCTGGCCGACCACGGCGCGGGTCGGTCGGTAGGACCGGGCCGTCGCGCCCGGGATGGTGCGACCGTTGGCCGTCCAGCGGTAGGTGAGCCGGGTGCCGGCGGTCCAGGTGCCCACCGTGGCGCTCAGCGTGCGGCCCACCTTGGCCGTGCCACTGATCACCGGGGTGCGGCCGGCGAGGGTGCCGAGGGCCACCGTGGGGCTGAAGGCGCTGGTCACCGTGGCCGGTACGGCGCCGCTCAGCTCACCCGTGACGGACACCTTGATCCGCCGACCGGCCTGGGCCGCGCCGACCGTCAGGGTGGAGGACCGGCCGAGCAGCTGGCCGGCACTGTTGCGCCACTCGTACGAGAGCGTCGTGCCCGCCGGCCAGGCGCCAGTGGTCCGCACCGAGAGCCGCGACCCGACCGCGACGTTGCCGGACACCGACACGGCGCTCGGAGCGGCCACGGCCGTCGGGGCGGTCCAGGTCGTGGTCGCCGGGGCGCTGGTGAAGGCGCCGTTCGTGGTCGCCACGCTCAGGGTGTAGGTGTGCCCGGGCAGCAGGCCGCTGAGCTCCTCCTCGGTCAGGAAGGTCTCGCTGGTGACCGGCTCACCGCCGGCCTGGTCCTGGAGGGAGATCCGGTAGGTCACCGAGTCCTCCGTGGCGCCCCCGGTGCCGGCAGCCGCGGTCCAGGAGGCCAGGAGGGTGCCGGCGTCCCACTCGGAGGTCGTGGCCGCGAGTCCGGTCGGCGCGGGCGGAGCCTCGAGGGCGTGCAGCTTCTTGGTGGTCGACAGGGTCTCGCCCGTGTCGGGGTCGGTGACGTCGTGGTCCATGGCGGCGTAGAGACGCCCGCTGGGATCGACGGTGGCGAGGGAGACCCAGCCGCTTCCCCCGAGGCTGGCGGCCGGAGCCGGGTCGTCCTCCGTGTACGACGTGAGCCGGTCGACGTCGTACGCCGAGACGCCGGTGCCGGGGAGGTAGACCGTTCCGCCGTCGGGCGAGACCGCGACGGAGAAGACCGGGTAGTCGATCGGGACGTAGAGATCGGTGTCGGGGCCGATGACGTTGAGGCCGTACTCCTGCGGGCCGTCCTCGACGTTGCGGAAGGTGGTCACGTAGACCAGTCCGTTGACCTCGTCGACGTCCATCCCGGTGACGCCCTCGTCGGCGCCACCGTCGGGGCCGAGCACCACCTTCGGGCCGACGACGTCGCCGTCGACCATGCGCAGGGTCGCCTGCGTCCCCTGCCCGACGTAGTCCGAGCCGGCCACGACGACCTGGCTCGACTCGCCGTCGGGGAGGACTCCGAGACGCTCCGGAGAGATCGAGTCGCCGAGGGAGACCTCGCCGCCGCCGAGCAGCCGCAGGGTCGCGGTGTCGTTCAGCGAGGTGGTGACGTAGGTGTCGGCGCCGTCCGAGGCGACGTCGAAGACGTTGCCGGGGCCGAGGCCGGCCGAGGCGGTCACCGCCATTGTCGCGGTGTCGATCGTCCAGCGGTGGCCGCCGGCCCCGTTCTCGGGGGCCTCCTGGTCCGTACGGGTGCCGATCACCTGGAGCGTGCTGCCGTCGGGGCTGGCGCTGACGGCGGTCGGCCAGGCGCCGGAGCCGAGGGAGACCTTCTCGCCCGAGCCCGCTGCCTCGACGTAGCCGTCGAGCTGGTCGAACTGGTAGTCGCCATCGAGGTCGACACCGACGTAGCCGACGGCGTACAGGTCGTCGGCGGTGGCGACGAGGTCGGTCGGGGTGAAGTCGACCGTCCGGGGGAAGTCGGCGAGGTCGGCGGCGTGGGCCGGCCCGAGGCAGGCGAGGCCGGCGGTGACGACGGCGGCGGTGGCGATGCCCGCGCCGACCCGTCGGGTGCGAGGCAGGTGTGCCCGAGGTACGTGCATGTGTGTTCCTTCGTCCGAGGGCGCTGTCGTGGGCCCGTGCACCGACTCTTTCGGCGCGGACGCCGGAATGTGTGTCCTTATCCGGCCATGGCAGGAAGTGGCCAGCCCGGATCCGGATCGACCGGGTGGGGCACGGCGCCGCCACCACCTCCGTGCCACGATCGACCCATGTCTCACGACCGGTTCGGGCAGGTCGGACAGTCCGCCCTGGACCTGCTCGCCGTCGCGCTGCGGACCCGGGCGGGCACGGTGCCGGAGCTGGCTGCCCTGGCGGTGCGCGAGGAGGCGGTCGTTCGGCACGACCTCGCGCAGCTCGAGGCCGAGGGGTATGTCGTCCTGCGGGGGGACCACCTGCGGTGCGCGGCTCCCGCCGCCGTGGTCGCGGAGGTGGTACGGCGCCGGGCGGACGGCCTCGCCGGCGACCTCGTCGCGGGGCTCGCGGACCTGGCCGAGATCGTCGGACGCCTGCCCTCGCTGGCCGAGGAGTGGGAGACCGCGAATCCCGGCCACCCCGCGTGGGACGTCGAGCTCTTCCACGGTCCCGAGGCGGTCGTCGACCTGTGGCACGCGCGGCAGGCGCGCGAGGTCCTCCGGCGCACCGATGTCGTGCTGCCCGACGCCACGGGCCTCTTCGTCGCGGATCGGGCGATGCAAGAGGTCTGGCACGAGGCCAGCCGGGGCGAGGGCCGGCACGCCCGCGTGATCGCCTCGATCGCGGACGCGACCCACCCCGACGCCCAGGAGCGGCTCGCGCAGGAGCTGGCCGGCGGCGTCCAGATCCGGCTCCTCGCCGACCCGCCCAGCTGGTTCTGGGTGGCCGACGCCACGACGGTCGCGCTCCCGGTGGTGTGGGGCGAGCGGTGGCCGACGTCGGTCATGGCGGTGCGCGACCGCTCGGTCGCGGCCATGGCGGACTGGCTGTTCGAGCGGATGTGGGAGCGCGCGGTCCCGGTGCACAGTGGTGGCGCCGGTTGGCACGCGCTGCTCGCCCTGATGAGCAGCGGCGCGACGCTCGAGGCGGCCTCGCGGGCGCTGGGCCTGTCCGAGCGCACGGGCCGCCGCCGCCTCTCCGAGGCGATGTCGCACTACGGCGTGGGCTCGATGCTCGAGCTGGGCGTCGCCTGGGCGACCGCTCGACCCGACTGAGCCCGACGCTCGAACCGGTGGCCGGCCGGTGCCTACCCGGTGCCTACCCGACGGACTCGTCGAGGATCGCCGCGACCTCCGGGGACGCGTAGAACGGCGCGAGCCGCTCCCGCACGAGGCGCTCCAGGTCGCCGTTGTCGTGGGCGACCGCGACGGCGACCGACGCCATCGAGGTGGCCTGGGCGACGAGCGCGTCGCGGTCGAGGCCGAGGTCGGTGGCGAACGCGGTGGCGGGGTGGTCGCCGTAGATCCGCCAGAACGCCTCGACGAGGGCGTCGGCCAGCGCCAGCACCGGCTCGCTGGTGGCGCCCGAGATGGCGACGTCCTGCAGCAGGCCGGCGGTCTGGTGGACGTCCGTGCGCTTCGCGGCGTCGCGCAGGTGGGGGATCGGGCGGTCGGCGTACAGGTCGTAGACCTCGAGGACGGCGGCCCGTGCCGCCGGGTCCTTGAGGGTCTCGACGAGGACGCGGTTGAGGCGCCGCGTCGCGAAGGTGGCGCCCATCCCGAGGACGCCCTCGATCTGCTTGTCGGCGGCACCGGCGACCACACCGGCCGCCCCCACGCCCAGCGCCACCAGGGCGCCGAGGCCCGGGATCCTCTCCGCCGCGGCCCGGTTCGACTGCAGCACCTCGCCGACGAGGCGGCCGACGAAGCGCGAGGCCAGGCTCGAGGCGAGCGGGCTGGCGCTCACGTCGTCGAGCAGTCGCGCCAGGAGGTCGGTGCGCGACAGCACCTCCGTGGCGATCCGCTCGACGTCCTCACGGGCAACCACCTCGCCCAGCGTGTACGACGCCTCGGGGCCGTCGTACACGACGTCGGCGACCATCGTGACGATCGTGCTGGCGCCCGTGCTGGCCGGGACGGTGGCGAGGGCCTCACGGACGATCTGCTTCGCCCGCGCGGCGTCGACGAGGTCGGCCAGGGTGATCCGGGACTCCAGGTCGAGGAGGGCCCGGAGGTCGCGCTCGACCATGCCGGGCAGCTCGTCGCCGGTGAGCCGGCCGACCAGCCAGGCCACCTGGGCGTCGAGGAGGCGATCGGCCAGCGGGGCGTTCGTCATGGGGCGAGGGTAGTGCGCTCCCGGGCCGTTGCCGCCACACTGGGCCAGCCCGACCGGAGGCCACAGGAGGCAATGACATGACCACGCTGGACATCACCGACGGCATCGCGGTGCTCACGATCGGCGACGACGAGAACCGGTTCACCCTCGCCTGGCTGGACGAGGTCGAGGCGGCGCTCGACCGGGTCGTCGAGGCAGGGACGCCGCTGGTGACCACCGGCGGGGGCAAGTTCTTCTCCAACGGGCTCGACCTCGACTGGGCGATGGCGAACCCCGAGGAGTTCGGCGGCTACGCGCAGCGGGTCGAGCGCCTGCTCGCGCGCTTCCTCGCGCTGCCGGTCCCGACCGTGGCGGCCGTCAACGGGCACGCGTTCGGTGCCGGCGCGATGCTCGCGCTCGCGCACGACTGGCGGGTGATGCGGGCGGACCGCGGCTTCTTCTGCCTGCCCGAGGTGGACATCCGGATCCCGTTCACGCCCGGCATGGCGGCGCTGATCCAGGCCCGCCTCACGCCGCGGTCCGCGGTCGACGCGATGACGACCGGCGCGCGCTTCGGCGGGCCCGAGGCCGAGGCTGCCGGGATCGTCGACGCGACGGCCGCCGAGGAGGGCCTGCTGGCCGACGCCGTCGCGCGGGTCGCCCCTCTCCAGGGCAAGGACGTCGCGACGCTCGAGTCGATCAAGTCGACGATGTTCGCGCCGGTGCTCGAGCTGCTCCGGGGGACCTCGGCCTAGCCGTCAGGCCGAGCGGCGCAGCTCCATCGGGCGCCCGTCGGGCGTCAGGTAGGCGCCGTCGTCGAACAGGATCACCCCGTTGCACAGGCGGCACCAGCCCTGCTCGCTGTGGTCGGACGTCACGTGGGCGGTGCAGCAGTCGGCGTCGCCTGCGGACGGGCACTGCGGGCTGTGGTCGCACATCGTCGTGCTCCCTTCGGTCGGTCGGTTGTCTCTCTTCCGTGATACGCCTGATCGGCCGGGATCGCACCCGCTTTCGCCGAACTGTGGAAAGCGTGTGGCCGGATGTGGTCCCGGGGTGGGGAAAACCCCACCCCGCACTGGCGGTGCAGGCCCATCGTGGCCGGGGCGCGGCGTTCCTAGCGTCGGAGTCATCCGATCCGACGACTCCCAGGAGCACCGCATGACCACCAGCCCCACCGCCACGGCCCTCGCCGTGCACGGCCTCACCCGCACCTACGGCACCGGCGACGCCACGATCTCCGCCCTCGCTGGCATCGACCTCGAGTTCCGCCGCGGCACCTTCACCGCGGTGATGGGCCCGTCCGGCTCCGGCAAGTCCACCTTCCTGTCCTGCGCGGCCGGCCTCGACCGGCCCACCTCCGGCCGGGTCCTCATCGGCGACGAGGACGTCACCGACTGGGACGAGGACCGTCGTACCCGCCTGCGCCGGGAGCGGATCGGCTTCGTCTTCCAGGGCTTCCACCTGCTGCCCTACCTCTCGGCCACCCAGAACGTCGCGCTGCCGGCCCGGCTCGCCGGCCACCGGCCCGACCGCGCCAAGGTCCGCCACCTGCTCGAGCGGGTCGGCCTCGGCGACCGCGCGCACCACCTGCCGGGCAGCATGTCCGGCGGCCAGCAGCAGCGGGTCGCGATCGCGCGGGCGCTGGTGACCGACCCCGAGGTGGTCCTCGCCGACGAGCCGACCGGCGCCCTCGACAGCGCCACCGCCCGCCAGATCCTCGCCCTGCTGCGCTCCAGCGTGACGGAGATGGGCCAGACCGTGGTGATGGTGACGCACGACCCCGTCGCGGCGTCGTACGCCGACGAAGTGGTCTTCCTCGTCGACGGCCGCGTCGCGGGACGGATGACCCACCCCACCGCCGACGCGGTCGCCGGCCAGATGGCGCACCTCGACGACCTGGTGGTGGCCCGATGAACTCCCTGGCCCTGCGCAGCCTGCGCCAGCGGCCGTTCGCGGCGACCGCCACCTTCCTCGCGGTCCTGCTCGGCACGGTCCTCATCGGCTCCTTCGCCACGCTGGCCGAGTCGTCCTCCGCCGCGAGCGGCACCGACGCCGACACCCTCGTCATCCTGGGCGCCGTGGTCGGTGGCTGGGGCTCGATGATCGTGCTCTTCTCCGTCGCCTCGACGGTCGGCATCACCACCCACCAGCGGGCCGGCGAGATCGGCCTGCTCCGCACGGTCGGGGCCACCCCGCGCCAGGCCCGGCGGCTCGTGGTCCGCGAGACGGCCGCCGTGACGACCCTCGCCGCGCTGCTCGGCGCGCTCGTCGCGAGCGTCACCGGCCACGCCCTGTTCGACCTGGTCCGATCCGGCGGGCTCGTCGCCGACGCCACCGTGTACGACGCCGGCCCGGCCTCCGTCGGCGCCGCCGCCGTGCTGGTGCTGGTCGCCGCCGGCGTGGCCACCTGGGTGGCGGCCCGGCGCGCGACCCGCGGCCCCGCGGGCGTCCTCCTCCGGGAGGCGGCCGCGGAGCAGGGCCGGATGCGCTGGTGGCGGGTCCTCGCCGCCGTCGTCCTCGTCGGCTACGGCATCGCGATGGCCGTGATCACCGTCGCGGTGACCGCGCACGACGAGGACCCCTACGCCGCGATGTCCACGAGCGGGTCGAGCTCGATCCTCGTCGGCGTCGGGCTCGCCGTGCTGGCACCGGTGCTGCTGCGGTGGTTCGCCGCTCCGGCCGGCCTGCTGGTCGGCCGGGCGGGCGCGAGCGGGCACCTGGCGTCGTACAACACGGCCCGGAGGGCGCACCTGCTCGCCGGCGTGCTCGCGCCGGTGCTGGTGCTGACCTCGGCCGCCGTCGGGACGCTGCTGCTGGTGGACATCGACGCCCGCACCCTCCCGGCCGGCAACCCCGACAGCGACACGATCACGCTGCTCAACAACGTCGTCGTCGGCATGCTGTCGCTGTTCGCCGCGATCATGGTGGTCAACGCGTTCGTCGCGGCGATCGCGCACCGTCGCGACGAGCTGCAGCGGCTGCGCCTGATCGGCGCCACCCCGCGCCAGGTCGAGCGGTCCGTCGTGGCCGAGGCGGCGATCGTCGCGGCGATCGGCGTCGTGCTCGGCACCCTCGCCGCCCTGACGACGGTCGTGCCCTTCGCGATCGCCCGGCACGAGGGCGCGGTCCCGGACGGCGGGCTGTGGCTGGTCCCGGCCGTCGTGGCGGGCGTCGTGGCGCTCACCCTCTGCGCCGCCCGCACGTCCGTGCGCGCACAGGTGGTCGGACGATGACAGACTTCACGACGATGCAGATCCTCGCGCCGGTCCGACTCGGGCGGCCGTTCGAGCTCACCGCCGACGGCCTCCTCGACCGGCTGCGCCTGACCCTGGTCTCCGCGGCGTACGCCGCCTCCTTCGTCCCGAGCCTGGCCCTCGCGATCCTGACCGTCCTCTGCCTGGCGCTCGGGCCGGCGCTGGGGCTGGGGATCCTGCTCGCCCAGGCCGTCGTACCGGCGACGGCGGGGCTCACGGCCCTGCACCGCCGGGTCAGCGGTCGCCTGCTGGACGAGGAGATCACCCCCGGCTACGCCCGCTCCGGCGAGGTCGCCGCCCTGGTGCGACCGGTGCGCTGGATGCGCGACCCGGCGCGGTGGCGCAATGTCGGCTTCCTGTGGTTCTCGGCGTCGGGCGGCTTCGCGATGTCGCTGCTGCCGGTGGCGCTGCTGACCCTGCCGGTCACCTGGCTGATCCTCGCCGTCACCGCCTCCGGCTGGATCTGGCTGCTCCTGCTGGTCCTCAGCGGCCCGGCCCTCGTGGCGTGGTGGTTCGTCACCCCGCCGCTCGTCCGGGCACGGGCGCTGGCCGAGCGGGCGATGCTCGGCGACTCGCGGGTCACCCGGCTCGAGCAGCGCGTCGAGCAGGTCGAGGAGTCGCGGGCGGAGACGCTCGACCACAACGCCGCCGAGGTGCGACGCATCGAGCGCGACCTCCACGACGGCGCCCAGGCCCGAATCGCGTCGGTCGGCATGAACGTCGGCCTCGCCGAGAAGCTCGTCCGCACCGACCCCGACGCCGCGGCGGCCCTGCTGCGCGAGGCCCGCGAGACGACCATGGACGCGCTCGACGACCTGCGCAGCGTGGTCCGCGGCATCCACCCCCCGGTGCTGGCCGACCGGGGCCTCGCCGGCGCGGTCCAGGCGCTCGCGCTCGCCCTGCCCGTCCCCACGTCGGTGGCCGTCGAGGTCCCGCGGCTGCCGGCGCCGGTCGAGTCGGCGGCGTACTTCGCGGTCGCGGAGTGCCTCGCCAACACCGTCAAGCACGCGGCTGCGAGCCGGGCCTGGGTCACCGGCAGGTACGACGGCGACCGGCTCCGGATCACGGTCGGCGACGACGGCCGCGGGGGCGCCGACGCCACGGGCTCCGGGCTCGCCGGTGTCGCGCGGCGGCTGGACGCCTTCGACGGCGACGTCCGGGTGCTGAGCCCGGCCGGGGGACCGACCCTGGTGGAGCTGGAGGTGCCGTGCCGGACAGCCTGACGGAGCAGCCGTTGCGGGCGGTGCTCGCCGAGGACCAGGCCCTCCTGCGGGTGGGCCTGACCCGGATCCTCGAGGCCGGCGGCATCGAGGTCGTCGAGGCGGTGGACAACGCACCCTCGCTGGCCCGGGCGCTGGCCCGCGAGGACATCGACATCGCGGTGGTCGACGTACGGCTCCCGCCGACGCACACGACCGAGGGCCTCGAGGCGGCGACCGCCGTCCGCGAGGCCCGCCCGGCGTTCCCGGTGCTGGTGCTGAGCCAGTGGGTGGAGCCGCTCTACGCCCGACAGCTGCTGGCCGGGGGAGAGGGCTCGATCGGCTACCTCCTCAAGGACCGGGTCGCCGACGTCGACGCCTTCCTCGCGGCCGTGCGGCAGGTCGCCGATGGCGGCACCGTGCTCGACCCGGAGGTCGTCGCCGCCCTCGTCTCCGCGCGCAGCCGCCCCCTCGACCGGCTCACCGACCGGGAGCGCGAGGTGCTCACGCTGATGGCCGAGGGCCGCTCCAACGCGGCGATCGCGGCCCGGCTGGTCGTCACCGAGAAGGCCGTCGGCAAGCACACCAACAACATCTTCGCCAAGCTCGACCTGCCGCAGGCGTCCGACGACAACCGCCGCGTGCTGGCGGTGCTGGCCTGGTTGGACGGCCGCTGACCGGGTCCGATTACTGTGACGGGGTGACTGAGCAGCTGACCGTCATCGTCCTCGCCGCCGGCGGGGGCACCCGGATGAAGTCGAAGACCCCGAAGGTGCTCCACCGCATCGCGGGGCGCTCCATGATCGGCCACGTGCTCACCGCGGTCGGCTCGCTCGAGCCGACCCGCGTGGTCACCGTCGTCGGCCACCAGCGCGAGCTGGTCGCCCCGCACGTCACCGAGGTCCGCTCCGACACCGTCCTGGCGGTGCAGGAGGAGCAGCTCGGCACCGGCCACGCCGTGCGCGTCGCCCTCGAGGCCCTCGACGCGCCGCCGAGCGAGGGCACAGTCCTCATCGCGTACGGCGACACGCCGCTCCTCGCGGGCGAGACGCTCCGGGCGTTCGCCGACTTCCACCGGGCGGCCGGCGCGGCCGTCAGCATCCTCAGCGGCATCGTCGCGAACCCCCACGGCTACGGCCGGATCGTGCGCGACGAGGCCGGCACCGTGCAGGCGATCGTCGAGGAGAAGGACGCGACCGAGGAGCAGCGGGCGATCACGGAGATCAACTCCGGCATCCTCGCCTTCGACGCCGCCTTCCTCGCCGACGCGATCGGCCGGATCGGTAACGACAACGCGAAGGGCGAGTACTACCTCACCGACGCGATCGCGCTGGCCCGCGAGGCCGACCTGACCGTCGCCGCGCACGCCGTCGAGGACGCCCTGCAGACCGAGGGCGCCAACGACCGCGCCCAGCTCGCCGAGCTCGGCCGCGAGCTCAACCGCCGCATCGTCACCCGCTGGATGCGCGAGGGCGTCACCGTCATGGATCCGGCGACCACGTGGATCGACGCCGACGTCGTACTGGCGCAGGACGTGACGATCCTGCCCGGCACCCAGCTGCTCGGCGCGACCGTCGTCGCCGAGGACGCGGTCATCGGCCCCGACACCACCCTCGAGGACTGTGAGATCGGCGCCGGCGCGCGGGTCGTACGGACCCACGGGCAGCTCGCGGTCATCGGCGCCGGCGCGACCGTCGGCCCGTTCGCCTACCTGCGCCCCGGCACCGAGCTCGGTGCCAAGGGCAAGATCGGCACCTTCGTCGAGACCAAGAACGCGACGATCGGCGAGGGAGCGAAGGTCCCGCACCTCTCCTACGTCGGCGACGCGGAGATCGGCGAGGGCAGCAACATCGGCGCCGGCACGATCTTCGCCAACTACGACGGCGTCAACAAGCACCGCACCAAGGTCGGCCGGCACGCGAAGACCGGCTCCAACAACACCTTCGTCGCCCCGATCGAGATCGGCGACGGCGCCTCCACCGGCGGCGGGACCGTCGTGCGCCGCAACGTCCCCGCCGGGGCGCTCGCGGTCAGCACCTCACCCCAGCGCAACCTCGAGGGCTGGGTGCTGAGCCGGCGGGCCGGCACCGCCCAGGGGGACGCCGCGGCCGCCGCGCTGGCCGCCCAGACCGGTGAACAGTCCGAAAACACGCAGGGACTTGGGGACGACCCCGCCGAGCAGGCAGAATCCTAGGCAGCACCTTCGCCGACCAGGGGAGTCACGCGCGTGAGCGGTCTGAAGAAGACGACAGAGAAGAACCTGATGGTCTTCTCCGGCCGGGCACACCCCGAGCTGGCGGCCGAGGTCGCGACGATCCTGGGCCAGCAGCTGGTCCCGACCGACGCGCGCGAGTTCGCCAACGGCGAGATCTACATCCGCTACGAGGAGTCGGTCCGCGGCTGCGACGCCTTCGTCATCCAGAGCCACACCACTCCGATCAACGAGTGGATCATGGAGCACCTGATCATGGTCGACGCGCTCAAGCGCGCCTCCGCCAAGCGGATCACCGTGGTCATGCCGTTCTGGGGCTACAGCCGCCAGGACAAGAAGCACCGCGGCCGCGAGCCGATCTCGGCCCGCCTCATGGCCGACCTCTTCAAGACCGCCGGGGCCGACCGGATCATCACCGTCGACCTGCACGCCGACCAGCTCCAGGGCTTCTTCGACGGCCCCGTCGACCACCTGATGGCGCTGCCGGTGCTGACGGACTACATCAAGGAGAAGTACGGCGACCAGGAGCTCGCCGTCGTCTCCCCGGACGCCGGCCGGATCAAGGTCGCCGAGCGCTGGGCGGCCCGCCTCGGCGGCGCCCCGCTGGCGTTCATCCACAAGACGCGGCGTACCGACGTCGCCAACGAGGTCGTCGCCAACCGCGTCGTCGGTGACGTGAAGGGCAAGATCTGCGTCCTCACCGACGACATGATCGACACCGGCGGCACGATCGTGAAGGCCGCCGACGCCCTCATGGCCGACGGTGCCGCGGGCGTGATCATCGCCGCGACCCACGCGATCCTGTCCGACCCCGCCGTCGACCGGCTGAAGAACAGCGTCGCCACCGAGGTCGTCATCACCAACACGCTGCCGGTCGCGCCGGAGAAGCAGTTCGACAAGCTGACCACGCTGTCGATCGCGCCGCTCGTCGCGCGGGCCATCCGCGAGGTGTTCGAGGACGGGTCCGTCACGAGCATGTTCGACGGGCACGCGTAGCGGAATCGCCGTTCCGAATTGCTGCGGTTTGGGACCAATCCGCAACATTTCGGGGCTGGGGCCTGCAGTTCGTGCCCAACCGGCGCACCCTGCGGGCCTGGCCTCACGCCTCGTCGAGCGACCTCACGAACGCCCCGAACCCCGGCAGCGTGAACCGCACCAGACCGTGGCCGACGGGCTCGATCACGCCCTTCTCGATGAGGCGCTCGCGCGGGTCGCTGATGGCGCGGCTGTCCCTGCCCATCGCCGCCGCGATCTGCGCCCGGGTCACGTTGCCCTCGCCCGCTGACGCCATCGCGACGAGGAAGGCCTGCTCGGTCGGCGTGGCCGCTCCCCAGCGGGCGCGATGCATCGCGTTCAGCTGGGTCCGGGCGTGCGGGACGCCGCGGCGTACGTCGTCGGCGGTCAGGACGGCGCCGGCGGCGGGGGAGGCGGCGTCCCAGGTCGTGTTGCCCAGCAGCTGCAGCAGGTAGGGATGGCCGCGGGCCTCGTCGGTCACGAGGGTGAGTGCGTCCTCGGCCCAGCTGACGCCCTCGGCCTCGGCGGTGCGGACCAGGGCGGCGCGGGCGTCGGTGGGGGCGAGGAGGTCGAGCGGGATGAACGAGCTGCGCTCCCCGAAGGTCGCCGCGCGGGTGATCGCCTCCGGTGTGACCGGGAGGCCCGCGGTGATGATGCTCAGCGGGACCGCGTCCGGCGCCCCGTCGAGGTTCTGCCACGCGTTGAGGAGTACGGCGAGCTCGCCCGGGTCGGCGGCGTGGAGCTCGTCGAGGAACACGAGCAGGCCGGCTCCGCCATGTGCGCGGACCAGGCGGGCGGCCTCGCCCAGCAACTCCTCGAGGGCCAGGATCGGCGTCGACACGGCGGCCGTCTCGCGGCGGCCGAGCTCGGCCTGGACCTTGGCGCCCGGTACGCCGAGCTCGATCGTGAGGCCCTCGAGCCGGGTGGCCCGGCCCGGGTCGCCCAGCGCGTCGTGCCGGGCGAGCGCGCCACGGACGCGCTCGGCCAGCTCCGGGAGGAGCCGCTGGTCGCGGGCGCAGGCGACCCACACGGACACGAATCCCAGGCTGGCGGCCTCGGCCTCGGCCGCGCGCAGCAGGGACGTCTTGCCGAGCCCGCGCGGGGCGTGGAAGACGAGCAGCGGGCCGGCGAGCTCGCCGTACGTCGACACCCGGGCGAGGCGGTCCTGGATACGACGGCGCTCGGCTGTGCGCCCGGCCAGGAAGCGGGGCGACTGGCCGGGTGTGAAGGGATTGGCGGGCGAAGGAGCCATGGCGTCGATACCTTCCGATACTTTCCGGAAGTATAGCCGGGTATCGACCGGGCCGGGGGGGAGCGCGAGTCGCGAGGGTCAGGCCAGTGCCGGCACCAGGGCCGTGCCCTCCCCGGAGACCAGGGCGGGGTCCGGGCGGCGCCCGGACGCGATCATGAGCAGCTCCTGCATCGGCCCCTCGATGGTCGGCCCCTCGCCGCGGGTCCACGCCACGTCGGTCGCGACCATCCGCACGCTCCGCACGAGCCTCCGCGTGCCCATCAGCGGAGCGAGGCGTCGTACCCGGTCGGCGGCGACGGCCGCCGCCTCTGGTGGCATCTCGTGGGGTCGCCCCAGCGGGCGGACGATGTCCTGGTGGTGGAGCAGCGCGTCGATGAGCGGCTCCACGGTGGTCGTCGTCGGCACGTGGCGGGTGCTCGTGGCGAAGCGGTCGAAGTCGGCGAGGATGCTCTCCCGCGTCTCGCGCGCGCCCAGCCGCTTCACCTCGCGGAAGATCATGGCGTTGTAGCTGCGGCCGAGGTTGCGGGCCATCAGGCCGCCCATCTCGCCCCAGCCGATCTGCGGGTTGGAGATGACGTGCGCCGCGATGTCGTGCACGGTCCAGCCGGGGCAGAGCGTGTCGTGCGCCCACTCCTCCGGCGTGATCTCGGCCAGGGTGGCGGCGAGTGCCGCGCGCTCGGCGTGGATCCAGGTCCATAGCGTGGCCTTGTCCATCGCGCGCTCCCTCGATCCGAACTGGTCAGTCTTCCTGACTGATATGGTCAGTCTTGTTGACCAGTTCGTCAAGGCAATTCGTGAGGGGGAGTCGTGGCCGGACCACATCCGGGTCTGCTGATGTTCATCGGTGCCCGCTACGTCGAGCAGCGCGTCGCCGACGCCGTCCTCGCTGCCGGGTACGACGACCTGACGCCCGCGATGGCCCGCGCCGCCGCGCGGCTCGGCGACGACGGCATCCGGGTCACCGAGCTCGCCGAGCAGGCGCGGATCACCAAGCAGAGTGCGAGCGTGCTCGTCGACCAGCTCGAGCGGTGCGGGTACGTCGAACGGGTGCCCGACCCGTCGGACGCCCGCGCCCGCCTCGTCGTCATCGCGCCCCGCGGCCGGGAGGTGCAGCGGCTCGCGCGGAAGGAGGAGCGGGCCATCGAGCGCGAGTGGCGGCGCCACCTCGGCGCGGAGCGGATGGCGGCCCTGCAGGACGCGCTGGTCGCGCTGCGGGAGATCACCGACCCCTACGCCCCGTAGGCCGGTGCGCGGATTTCGCCCCGTCCGCCGTCGTTGGGTAGCCTCTTCCGGTTGCCTCGGCGAGGGAGCACCCGCTTCTGTGACTCCGTGATCGACTGGGCCGGCTCGTCCCACGACGCCGCGCGCCCTGCCGATCATCGGGCCAGGGAAGCGCGGCGCTCCTGTCTCCGGGGTGATCACACCCGACAAGGACGACCGAGGAGTTTCCCCATGAGCACCGAGAAGATCACCGCCGAGCTGCGCACCGAGTTCGGCAAGGGCGCCGCCCGCCGCATCCGCCGCGAGCACAAGATCCCGGCCGTCGTCTACGGCCACGGCAACGACCCGATCCACGTCACCCTTCCGGGCCACGACACGATGATGGCGATCAAGCACGGTGGCGCCAACGCGCTGCTCGAGCTCGACATCAACGGCGAGAGCCAGCTCGCGCTGACCAAGCAGGTCCAGGTCGACCCGGTCCGCCGCGTCCTCGAGCACGTCGACTTCGTCGCCGTGAAGCGCGGCGAGAAGGTCACCGTCGACGTCCCCGTCATCGTCGTCGGCGAGGCCGCCGCCGAGACCCTCGTGGTCACCGAGAACGCGACCATCCAGGTCGAGGCCGAGGCCACCCACATCCCCGAGCAGTTCGAGGTCGACGTCACCGACGCCGAGGCCGGCACCCAGTTCCTCGCCAGCCAGATCGCGCTGCCGTCCGGCACCACCCTGCTCACCGACGCCGAGACGCTGGTCGTCAACGTGACCGCCGCGCAGACCGCCGAGGCCGCCGAGGCCGAGCTGGAGCAGGCCGAGGCCGAGGCCGGCATCGAGAAGGACGAGCCCGAGGCCGCCGACGCCGCCGAGGGTGGCGACAGCGAGTGACCTTCGGCCGGCTCAGGTGGTTCCTGGGCCGACTGATCTCCCCGGCACGGTCGTCCGTGCCGGGGAGTTCCGCGTCTCCGGACGCATCCGCCGCGACCGACGACACCGAGACCTGGAGCGATGACGTGAGCGACACCGACGTCTGGCTGGTCGTCGGCCTCGGCAACCCCGGACCGTCGTACGCCGGTCACCGGCACAACATCGGCTACATGGTCGTCGACGAGCTGGCTCGCCGGCTGGGCAGCGGCTTCCGCGCCCACAAGACCGGCCGCGCCGACGTCGTCGAGGGCCGGATCGGCGGCCCCGGCGCCGGTTCGCCGCGCGTCGTCCTCGCCAAGTCCCGCTCGTACATGAACGAGTCGGGTGGCCCGGTCAAGGCGCTGGCCACCTTCTACAAGGTGCCGCCCAGCCGGATCATCGCGATCCACGACGAGCTCGACATCGACTTCGGCACGCTGCGCTCCAAGCTGGGCGGCGGCGACAACGGCCACAACGGCCTGAAGTCCATGCGCTCCTCCCTCGGCACCGGCGACTTCTACCGGGTGCGCGCCGGCATCGGCCGCCCGCCGGGCCGCCAGGAGGTGGCCGACTTCGTGCTGTCGAACTACTCGACCACGGAGCGCAAGGAGCTGCCGTTCCAGATCGACACGGCCGCCGACGCCGTCGAGTCGCTCATCACCGACGGCCTCGAGAAGACGCAGCAGAAGTTCAACTCGTAGGCGCGAGCGCGTCGCCGAGCACCGAGTTGCCGGTTTCCGCCGCCGAGTTGCCGGTTTTCGGCGCCGAGTTGCCGATCTGTACACCGACAGGGGCTCAAACCGGCAACTCGACCGCCCAAACCGGCAACTCGACCGCCCAATCCGGCAACTCGGCGGGCATCGCTAGTCTGGCCCGGTGACTTTCGAGCCCGGAACCCCCGCCCCCGAGGTCGTCGCCGACGACCACCTGTTCGCTGCCTGGCTGGCCGAGGAGGCCGGCCGCCGCCTCCTCGAGGTGCGTGGTGAGGGGCTGGAGGGCAAGGAGCTCAAGGACGCCGGCGACCGGGCCGCGCACCTGCTGCTCATGGACCTGCTCGCGCAGCACCGGCCCGACGACGCCGTGCTGTCCGAGGAGGCCCTGGAGAGCGCCGCCGACAAGGACGCCCGGTTGACGGCGACCAAGGTCTGGATCGTCGACCCGCTCGACGGCACCCGTGAGTTCTCCGAGCCGCCGCGCGACGACTGGGCGGTCCACGTCGCTCTGTGGCAGGACGGCGAGCTCGTCGCCGGTGCCGTGGCCCAGCCCGCGCTGGGGGAGACCTTCAACACCGGCCAGCCTCCCGTCGTACCCCCGCGCACGTCGACGCGTCCGCGCATCGCCGTGTCGCGCACGCGCCCGCCGGCGTTCGTCGAGGCGCTCGCGGCCGAGCTCGACGCCGAGCTGGTCCCGATGGGGTCCGCCGGCGTGAAGATGATGTCCGTCGTGCGCGACGTCGCCGACGCCTACGTGCACGCGGGCGGGCAGTACGAGTGGGACTCGGCGGCGCCGGTCGCCGTCGCCCGGGCGGCCGGGCTGTTCACCTCGCGCGTCGACGGCAGCGAGCTGGTCTACAACCAGGCCGACGTCTACCTGCCCGACGTGATCGTGTGCCGTCCCGAGCTCTCCGAGAAGATCCTGTCCTTCATCGCCGCGAACGGCACCGACTGACCGCCAGCCCATGGCAGCGGACAGGGAGGCGACCGAGCGGCGCGGACCGGGCATCGACTGGCCCGCGACGTTCGCGGGCGCCGGTGCGGCGGTCACCGTCGCCGTCCTGCTCTCCACGCTCGGCGCCGCGGGCACCCTGATCGGCGCCGCGCTCGGCAGCGTCGTCGCGACCGTCAGCACCGCCCTCTACAAGCAGGGCATCGAGTCCAGCCGACGCCGCGTCGCCGAGGTGCAGGCCGCCGCCCTCGAACGCGAGGCGGCGCGGGCCCACCGGCACAGCGAGAGCAGCGAGGTCTCCACCGGCGAGATCCCGGTCCCGCCGGCGCCGGCGGGCAACCGCTGGGCGGCGCTGCCCTGGAAGCGGCTGGCGGTGCTGGCGGCCGTCGTCTTCCTCATCGCCGTCGTCGTGATCAGTGCGATCGAGCTCATCGCCGGCAAGAGCGTCTCCAGCATCACCGGCGGCACGGACGGCAAGGACCGTACGTCGATCGGCGGCGTCCTCGGTGAGGACGACAGCGACGACGACCGTCGGAAGAAGGGCGTGACGCCCAGCGACACGGCGACCCCGACGCCCAACGACACCGCGAGCGCCACCGTCGAGCCGACCGGCGCGACGACCTCCGCGACGCCCTCGGGGTCGGCGACCCCGAGCGCCACGGCGACCGTCACCGAGACGGTGACGCAGACGGCCGAGCCGTCGACCGGCGAGTCCGCGGCACCCACCGACGCCACGACCCCCTGATCCTGCCGATATCCGGTTGTGGGCGGCCGCCGCTGTTCGTGAGAGTGGCGCCATGACGTCGTACATCTCGCACACCACGGTCGACTGCGCCAACGCCTACGAGCTCTCGGAGTGGTGGAAGCCGGTCCTCGGCTATGTCGACCTCGACGGCGACCCCAACCTGCCCGGCCACGAGGAGTGCATGATCCGCGACCCCGAGACCGGCCACCAGGTGCTGTTCATCGAGGTGCCCGAGGCGAAGACGGTGAAGAACCGCGTCCACTTCGACCTCCGCCCGCGCGAGCGCACCCGCGACGAGGAGATCGACTGGCTGATCGAGTACGGCGCCACGCCGATCGCCGACCACCGCGGCATCCACGGCCCCGGATCCGGCTGGATGACGTTCGCGGACCCGGAGGGCAACGAGTTCTGCGTCGTCCGTTCACCGGCGGAGCTGGCCTCCCAAGCCTGAAGCTGGCTGGGCCGCGGGACAGGCCGGCAGCGTGGCGGGAGGCGTCGCCCTGCGAGCTTGCTCGCCGCCCTTCGCCGGAGACACGCTCGGCCCGACGAGTCAGAAGACGTTGAGGGGGCGGAACTGCACGGAGATCCGCGGCCCCGCCGAGGCCACCTTCGGCACCGCGTGCTCCCAGGTCCGCTGGCACGACCCGCCCATGACGACGAGGTCGCCGTGGCCCATCTCGACGGCGAAGGCCTCCTCGCGGCGCTCCGGGTCGCGCGGGCGCAGGTGGAGCCGGCGGGGGTCGCCGAGCGAGACGATCGCGACCATGGTGTCGTCGGTCGAGCCGCGGCCGATGGTGTCGCCGTGCCACGCGACGCTGTCACGGCCGTCGCGGTAGAAGCAGCAGCCGGCGGTGCGGAACGGCTCGCCGAGCTCGGGTCGGTAGCGCGCCGTCAGCTGGTCACGGGCGGTCGTCAGCCGTGGGTGCGGCAGCTCCTCGCCGATCATGTAGGTGTAGACGAGGCGGGGGACGTCGACCACGCGGTCGTACATCGCCCGGCGCTCGGCGCGCCACGGCACGTCGCGCACGAGCGTCGCGAACACGTCGTCGGCGTCGGCGAGCCAGTTGCGGGCGACGTCGACCCAGGCGCCGTTGCTCAGCGCCCGGCGCTCGATGCGGGCCACCTCGGGAGTGGTGGCGGTGTCGAAGAGGCTGCTCTGGAAGTCCACCGACATGGGGACAGCGTACGCCGCTCTTCGAACAGGTGTTCGCATTGCCTCGACCATCGCAAGCGTGGTGTCGCGCAGGGGCAAAGGATTCGCCATTCGCGGGACGACCGTCGCGCCGGATCCCTAGCCTCGCACCGTGGCAGCAGTTCAGGGCAGCACGACGGGGCGGTCGCTCAAGCACGTGGCCATCCGCGAGTACGTGCGCAGCCTGGTCGGTGACCGGGCCCCCGGCACGCCGGCTCCGTCCGAGCGCGAGCTGGTCGACCGCTTCGGCGTCGCCCGGATGACCGTTCGCCAGGCGCTCGACGCGCTCGTCGGCGAGGGCGTGCTGGAGCGGCACCCGGGCCGGGGGACGTTCGTGGCCGGCCCACGTCGTACCGCCACGGGCGTGCGGGGCCTGACCGACGAGCTCGCCCTCCGGGGCGTGGCCGTCGAGACCCGCACCCTGGTCGCCGAGAGCGTCCCCGCGGGGGAGGCGATGGCCGGCGCCTTCCGGGTCCACCCGGAGGAGCCGCTGGTGCGCTGGGTCCGGCTGCGGGTCGGCGACGGCCGCCCGGTCTGCCTCTCCGAGACCTACCTGCCGGCGGCCTTCGCCGGGGACCTGCTCGACCACCTCCCCGCCAGCCTGTACGACGAGCTGGCGGCCCGCGGCCACCGGCCGACCTGGGCCGAGGACGCCGTGAGTGCCGGCCTCGCGACGGACGAGGAGGCGACCTTGCTGGAGCTCCCCCAGGGGTCGCCGGTGCTGCGGTTGACGCGCCGCGCGCTGGACGGCGAGACGGTCGTCGAGATGTCACGCTCCGTGCTGCGCGGCGAGGACTACACGCTGCACCTGCAGCTGCGCGACTGACGGTCGGTCCGTCCGCTCAGCCCGGCGCCACGCTCAGGCGTCGGCCAGCCGACCCAGCGGGGCGACCGCCTCGCCGGTCTCCTCGCACACCCACTGCGGGTCCGGGCCGCCGAGGTCGGGGTCGACGTGCAGCGCGTGGACCGGGCCCTCCGCGCAGTGCGAGCAGACCGGCCACAGGCCGCCGCGCTGGTCGCGGCCGAACTCGTCGGCCAGCGCGTCCTGCAGGTCCTGGGCGATCAGGCCGGCGATGTACGGCGCCCCCTCGGCCCACTGCTCGAGCCACCAGCGGCGCTCGGAGCAGGCCTCCTCGAGCAGGTTCACGGACGTGGGCGTGTCGAGCGAACGGGCCGCCAGGTCGGCCAGCACCTGTGCTCGTGCCACATAGATCACGCTGTCGTCCACAGGTCCATTGTGCGGGGGTTTCCCAACCCGGTCGCGACGGGCACGGGGTGCGGCACCCGCCGTACGGCACCCCGACGAGAGGACTCACCGTGGCCGAGCGTGACATCGACATCCCTGCCTGGACCGACCTCGACCGCCTCGACGAGGACATGGCGCTCCTCGCCGACCAGCTCCGGTCGATCACCCGCTACGCCCGCACGTGGGTGTGCCAGCGCGCCGGCTTCGAGCCGAGCCCGCTGTGCCTGCTGCGGCCGCTGGCGCCGCTCCTTGACCTGGTGGCCGACGGCTTCCTCGAGCTCGAGCGCCTGGCCCTCGCCGACTGGGCCGACCTCCGCGAGGGTGTCGCCGGCACCGGAGGTGACCTGCGCGAGCTCGACCTCCGGGTGCGCGGGCGGATGCCGGTGGTCGCATGAGCGGGCTGCTGGCTCCCGAGCCGCCGGAGCTCCCCGAGCCCGCGCTGGGGGAGTCCGCGCTCGTGCACGACGCCGACTTCCGCGCGCTCGACGCGACCTTCGGCGAGGTCCGCGACGTCGTCAACCTCGGCATCGACGCGCTCGACGACCTCGGGTTCGGCCTGCGCCGGCTGCCGGAGGGGAGCCTGGAGGAGTTGCTCGTCCTCCCGCTCAGCGGCGACCACCACCGGATCCGGCAGAACGCCGATGCCGTGCGGCACGTCGAGACCGCCCTGGTGCAGTACGCCGCCAGCACGGCGCGGCTCGCCGTCGCGGCCGACCCCCGGTGGGGTGGCGACGCGGCGGCGGCGTACCTCCTGCGGCTGGGGGTGCACGCCGGCGTCGCCCGCGGGTGCGCGGAGGTCGTGACCGTCGCCATCCCGGTGCTGGGCGAGGTGGCTGAGGTCGCCGAGCGGACGGCGGTCGAGGTCGAGGAGCTCGTCGTCGAGCTGGTCGAGAAGGGGCGCCGGTTGATGGCCCGCCTGCTCGCGCGGGTGGCCGGGCCGCTCGGCTGGGGCGTGCTCGCTGCGGACGTCGCGCTCCACGGGATCGACGCCGTCACCGACCTCGTCGACGACGCGCGCCGCCTGCTCGCGATCATCGACCGGCTCACCGAGATGAAGGGTGAGCTCGCGACGTGGGTCGAGGAGCAGCGGGAGCGGCTGGAGCTGCTCCGGGAGGTGGGGGACGTCGCGCGGGCGCGGCTCGCCTGACCTCGGCGGTCAGTCGGTGTCGGCGGCCGGCAGACCCTCCAGCTCGCGCGCGATGTTGTTGCGCGCGGCGGCCTCCCAGGCAGCGATGCCGTGGGCGGTGTGGAAGAGCTGTGGCTTGGCAGCCAGCGCGCGCAGCACGTCGGCGCGCCCGGCGGCGAAGACCTCGTCGGGAAGGTGGGCGTACTCCTTGCGCACGGCGGCGACGTACTGGTCGTAGCGCTCCTGCGGCGCGGCCAGGATCGAGAGGTCGGCGTCGGTGAGCGCGCAGCCGTTGGCGTCACCGTCCTGGGGCCGGTGGTGCTCGGTCAGCCGCACGAGGCGGACGACCTCCGCCAGCGACGCCTCGTCGACGTGGGGCGCCAGTGCCTCCTCGGCCCACGTGGCCGAGCGCTCCTCGGCGTCCCGCTCGCCGTCGTACACGGCGTCGTGGAACCACGCGGCCAGCTGCACCGGGACCCGTTCGAAGGGCGTGCCGGCGGCGGCCAGCTCGTCCAGCCGTGCGAGCACGTCGCGCAGGTGGCCGGTCCCGTGGTGGCCGCGGCTCGGGTCGGCGTACGCCGCCAGCACCTCGTCGCGCAGCGCGTCCGCGCCGGTCAGGGGCCAGGGCAGGTCGGGATGGTCGTCCTCCATGCGGACATTCAAACCGACCGCCCCAGCCCCTGTCATCGAGGGGTCGGCAATCCAGCAGGCTCAGTCGCCCTTGACGTTCACGATCTGGCGCAGCGTGTGCCGGACCTCGACGAGCTCGGCCGCGTCGGCCATCACCCGGTCGATGTCCTTGTACGCCGCCGGGATCTCGTCGATGAACGCGTCGGTGTCGCGGTACTCGATCCCCGCCATCGCCTCCCGCAGCTGCTCACGGGTGAACGTGCGACGGGCCTTGGAGCGCGAGTACTCCCGCCCCGCGCCGTGCGGCGCCGAGTTGAGCGCCAGCGCGTTGCCGAGCCCGCTGACGACGTACGACGCCGTCCCCATCGAGCCCGGGATGAGCCCCGCACGCCCGCGCTCGGCGTTGATCGCGCCCTTGCGGGACAGCCACACGTCGCGGCCGAAGTGGTGCTCCTGCTCGGTGTAGTTGTGGTGGCAGTTGATCTCCTCGACGCGCTCCACGTCGTCGGCGGAGCCCAGGCCCACCCACTCGGCGAACTGGCGCACGACCCGGTCCATCATCTCCTCGCGGTTGAGCAGGGCGTAGCGCTGCGCCCACCGCATCTCGCGGATGTAGGCCCAGAACTCGTCGGTGCCCTCGGCGAGGTAGGCGAGGTCCTTGTCGGGCAGCGGGATCCACCACTTCTCGCACAGGTCACGCGCGACCTTGATGTGGTGCTGCGCGATCTTGTTGCCGACACCGCGCGACCCCGAGTGCAGGAAGAGCCACACGCGTCGCGCCTCGTCCACGGTCACCTCGATGAAGTGGTTGCCGGACCCGAGGGTGCCCAGCTGCAGGTCCCAGCGCTTCGCGTAGCGACCCGGCTCGAAGCCGGCCTCGGCCGCGGCGGCGGTGAGCTCCTCGAGCCGGCGCTCGGTGTGCGCGCGGGAGATCCGGCTGTTCGCCGCACCGGCCGACAGCGGGACGGCCCGCTCGATGGCCTCGCGGAGCGGTCGCCGGTCGGTCGGCAACTCGTCGGTGGTGAACCGGGTGCGCACGGCGATCATGCCGCAGCCGATGTCGACGCCCACCGCGGCAGGGATGATCGCGCCGAGGGTCGGGATGACCGAACCCACCGTCGCGCCCAGGCCGAGGTGCGCGTCGGGCATCAGCGCGAGGTGCGGGTGGATGAACGGCATGCTCGCCGTCGTCACCGCCTGGTCGCGCGTGCCCTGCTCGAGGATCGAAGCCCAGTTGAGGAGCTTCGGGGTGATCTTCTCCATCGTGGTGTCCTGCGTCGTGGCCCTTCTCGTTCGTTCCGTGGTGGCCGCGGTCGCGGCCGGCGGAGAACGGTACGGGTCGGGGAAGGGCCTGACCTAGGCATTTCCTGGGTGGTGGCTTCGGGGTGCCCGCTCGCGGGAGTTTCACCGGCCGGCCGGTGATTCTCCCGCGCTTGGACGACGAAACTCACGCTTGGACGATGAAACTTCGTCGTCCAACCATGAGTTTCACCGGCCGGCCGGTGAAACTCCCACCGCCCACGTCCCGGCGTACCTGCGCGAACGCGTGCGACCCAGGGTGGACATCACCCGGTCGCTCCTCGCTCTCGTCCTTCGGTTGGCATCGGGGGGTTGGCCGGATCGTAGGGCAGGATGGAACACGTGAGTGCTGACGACGCCCGGGCCGAGCTCCACCGACTCCGGTCGAGCATCGACAACCTCGACGCCGCCCTCGTGCACCTGCTGGCGGAGCGCTTCAAGTGCACCGAGCAGGTCGGCCGACTCAAGGCGAGCGCCGGCATGCCGCCCGCCGACCCGGCCCGCGAGGCCGTGCAGATCGCCCGCCTGCGGTCGATGGCGGAGAGCTCCGGCCTCGACCCGCACTTCGCCGAGAAGATCCTCAACGTGATCATCGCGGAGGTCATCCGCAACCACGAGCAGTTCGCCGAGGACGCCGAGGGCGCCGAGGTCTGACCCCCGGCCGCGACGTGGCCTGGGCTCAGGCCGGCACGCTCACGCCGAGGAAGGCGCGCAGCAGGGCGGCGACCGCCGCCGGGTCCTCGTACGGCGCCAGGTGGCCCACGCCCGGGAGGACCTCCAGCCGCCCGTCCGGTACGCCGGCCGCGAGCTCGGCCAGGACCGGCGGAGGTGTCGCCACGTCGTCGGCGCCGGCGACGGCGAGCAGGGGGACGTCCACCGCGCCGAGGCGGTCGCGCGCGTCGAAGCCGGCGAGCGCCTCGCAGCAGCGGGCGTAGCCCTCGGGGTCGACAGCGGCCAGGTCGCGCAGGGCGTCCTGGACCCGCCCGTCGGCCGCCGCGGTGATCGCGGGGCCGAACCAGCGTGCCGGCGACGACGCGACCATCGGCGCCATGCCCTCGGTTCGGACCAGTGCCGCGCGCTCGTGCCAGGGTGCCGGCGTGCCGAAGACGGCCGCGCTGCACAGCGACGCGACGCCGGTGAGCCGCTCCGGGGCGTCGAGCGCGAGCTGGACCCCCACGGCGCCGCCGATCGAGTCGCCGGCGTGGGCGAAGACGGTGTCGGGCCCGGCCGCGTCGGTGACCGCGGCGAGCACGGCGGCCGCCAGCTCGGCCATCGAGAAGCCCGGGGTCAGCCGGTCGGCCGCCGGGCTGTGCCCGTGGCCGGGGAGGTCCCAGCCGATGACGTTCCAGCCCGTGAGCAGGCCGGCGACCGGCCCCCAGAGCCGGTCGACCGTCGTACCGAGGGAGGGGCCGACGACCAGGAGGGGCCGGCTGGGGACGCCGGACAGGTGGCGCAGCGCGATCGGGGGCAGCATCAGATCGCCGACGGGTGCTCGGTCAGCGCGGTGACCTCGATCCGCATGTACGGGAACAGCGGCAGGTTGGACAGGATCTCGTGCAGCCGCGCGTTGGAGGCGACGTCGAAGATGCTGATGTTCGAGTAGTGCCCCACGATCCGCCAGATGTGCGGCCACTCGCCGCCGCGCTGGAGCTCCTGGGAGTACGCCCTCTCCCGCGCGACCACGTCCTCCCTCTCGGCAGGGTCGAGGTCGCGCGGGATGTCGACGTCCATCCGGACCTGGAAGAGCATCAGGCTCAGGCCTTCGCGGGGTCCAGCACGAAGCCGTAGTCGACCGTCACGCTGCCGTCGGGCTGGGCGACCGGCGCCAGCACCAGCTCGGGCTTCACGGCCGAGGCGATGTCGTCGTCGTTGTGCTCGTCGCCGGGGAAGTAGAGCTGGGCGGTGAGCAGCTCGTGGCCGGGAGCGGAGACCTTCACGTGCAGGTGGGCGGGACGCCAGGCGTGCCAGCCGGCGGCGGCGATCAGCTTGCCGCAGGAGCCGTCCGTCGGGATCTGGTACGGCGCCGGCTGGATCGTCGTGATCTCGAAGCCGCCCGCGGCGTCGGTGCGGAAGTTGCCGCGCAGGTTCCACTCCGGGATGCCGGGGGCGAACTGCGAGTAGAAGCCGTCGGCGTCGGCGTGCCAGAGCTCGACGAGCGCGCCCTCGAGGGCGGTGCCGTCGGTCGAGGTGACCGTGCCGGTCCACACCAGCGGCGTGCCGGACTCGCCCTCGCGCATGTCGATCGTGCCCTTGCTGCCGTGCTCGGGGGCGTTCGGCACGTAGTAGGGGCCCTCGATGGTGCCCTTGCTGCCCTCGCGGTGGTCGGTGGCGACCTCCTCGACGACGTGCTCGACCCACACGTCGAGGAAGAGCGGCCACTCGCCGTCCTCGCCGACGTTGATCAGCCATGCCTTGAGGGCGTTGTACTCGTCGTAGGTCACCTTCTCGTCGCGGATGGTCTGGTGGACGGCGTCGAGCACCCGGCGCGCGAGCCGGTCGACGCGCTCCGGCGCGGTGCCGGCGACGGCGGCGAAGGGGGACTTGTCGGCGTGGAAGCGCTCGGTGGCGCTGGCGCCGGAGGCGGCGGCGGTGGCGGTGGCGGTGTCGATGCTCATGGGTGGTTCCTCTCGGGGTTGTGGTGCGAAGCGGTCAGAGATCGGTGCGGTAGCGGCGGAGCTTCTCCTCGTCGACCTCGACGCCGAGGCCGGCGCCGGGTCGGAGGGCGAGCTCGCCGTTCTCGATGCGGAGCGGCTCGGTGAGCAGGTCGTCGCTCATGTCGAGGAAGTTGGACAGCTCGCCGGCGTACTGGCTGGTGCGCTGGTGGGCGGCGCCGAACGCGACGGAGCAGATCGAGCCGAGCTGGCCGTCGATCTGGTTGCCCATCACCACCTCGAGGCCGAGCCCCTCGGCGAGGTGGAGCACCCGCTGGGAGCCGGTGAAGCCGGTGCGGGCGGTCTTGATCGAGATCGCGGTCGCGGAGCCGCCGAGGACCTCGCGGGTGACCTCGGCGGGCGTGGTGGCCGACTCGTCGGCGATGAACGGGACGTCGAGCTGGCTGACGAGCCAGCGCCGCCCGAGGACGTCGTCGGCGGGGCTCAGCTCCTCGGCGAACGCCAGGTCGAGGTCGGCCATCTGCCGCATCGCCCGCGCCGACTCCGACGCGGTCCAGCCGCGGTTGCCGTCGACGTACAGGACGACGTCGGGGCCCAGTCCCTCGCGCAGCGCGCGGACGACGGCGACGTCGAGGGCGGCCGGCCGGCGCCCCACCTTGACCTTGAAGGTGGTGATGCCGTGGACCTCGCGCATCCGCTCGGCCTCGTCGACCATCGCGGCCGGCTGGTCGAAGCCGAGCATGTGGGAGACCCGCATCCGATCGGTGTAGCCGCCGAGCAGCTCGGAGACGCCCAGGCCGAGGGTGCGGCCGAGCGCGTCCCAGACCGCCATGTCGATCGCGGCCTTCGCCGTCGGGTTGCCGACCGTGCGGCCCATCAGGGCGGCCATCCGCTCGCGGTCGGTGAGCTCGAGGCCCACCAGCTGGGGGGAGAAGATCGTCTCGATCACCGCGATGATGCCGCGCTGCGTCTCGCCGTAGGTGAACGGCCGCGGCGGCGCCTCGGCGACCCCGACCACGCCGTCGTCGGTGTGCACGCGGACGAGCACGTGGTCGGCGACGTGCACCTCGCCGCTGGCGAACTTCAGCGGCTTGGCGTAGGGGATCCGGAACGGGATCGCCTCGATCGCGGTGATCTTCATGGGGTCCTCAGCGGGGGTTCGGGGCGGGCTCGGCGGCGTAGAAGCCCTGGCGGTCGAGCACGTCGAGCGCGCCGGAGACGAGCGCCGACGGCTCGTCTGCGCGCCAGGCGAGGGAGAGGTCGATGGTGCTCACGTCGGCGACGTCGCGGAACACGACGCCGTTGAGCTGCATGCTGCGCACCGACTCGGGCACGAGCGCGACGCCGAGGTTGGCGGCGACGAGCGCGAGCAGCGCCGCGGTGCCGGGCGCGCGGTGGGTGATGTTGGGGGAGAAGCCGGCGCGCAGGCAGCTGGAGACCATCGCCTCGTTGACCGCCGAGCGGGTGTCGGCGTAGGCGACGAACTCGTCGGCGGAGACGTCGACGACCTCGAGCGCGGCCTCCGGCACCAGGCGGTGGTCGGCCGGGAGCGCCAGCACCAGCGGCTCGCGCAGGAGGGTGCGGGTCTCGATGCCGGGCTCGGCGACCGGGCCGCGGAGCACGCCGAGGTCGAGCCGTCCGTCGAGCAGCCGCTCGACCTGGGCCGGGGTGAGCAGGTCGGCCTGCACCTCGAGCGCGACGCCCGGCAGCGCCGAGCGCACCATCCGCGAGAGACGGGCGAGCTGGGTGAACGCGCTGGTGCCCGTGAAGCCCACGCGCAGCAGCCCGCGGCTGCCGTCGGCGATGCTGCGGGCGCCGAGCACCGACGCGTCCAGGTCGCCGAGTATCCGGCGGACCTCGCGGTGGAAGAACTCGCCGGCGGGGGTCAGGGCGACCTGCCGGGTGGTCCGCGCGAGGAGCAGGACGCCGAGCTCGGCCTCGAGGCGTCGTACGGCCTGGGAGAGGGCGGGCTGGGCGAGGTGGAGGCGCTCGGCCGCCTGGCCGAAGTGACAGGTCTCGGCCACGGCGTCGAAGTAGCGCAGCTGCTTGAGATCCATCGGGTCACCTCCCCTCGGCAGGTCCGCTGTGGCGGGCGTCACGCGGTCCCACCACGCTAGATCGAGGTGATCCAGAAGCACAAAGACGAATAGTTCGTGGATTCATAACTCAACATTATGAATCCTCGGTCCTGCCGGAAGCAGGGGTTCGTCAGCCGAGCGCGGCGTAGAAGTCGAGGTGCGCCTCGGCCGCCGCCCGCCAGGTGTACGACGCCGCGAGCTCCTCGCCGGCCACGGGAGGCGGCGGGGCGTGGAGGACCGTCCCCAGGGCGGCCGCGATCCCCGGCACGTCCGCGGCGTAGGCCACCACCTCGCCGAAGACCTCGCGCAGGATGGGGAGGTCACGCGCCACCACGGGCACGCCGGCGGCCAGCGCCTCCATGGCGGCGAGCCCGAAGCCCTCCTTCGTGGACACGAAGCCGAGGGCCGCGGCCTCGCCGACGAGGGCCGGGAGCTCGTCGTCGGGGACCGGGCCGAGCACGACCGGGTCGGTGCCCAGCGCGGCGGCGCGCTGCTCGAAGGCGGCCCGGTAGTCCCGGTAGTCGAACAGCGTCTCGCCGCCACCGAACACCAGGCGGACGTCGGCGAGGGCGGGGTCGGAGGCGACGAGCAGGGCGTGCGCCTCGAGCAGGTCGATGCTGCCCTTGCGCGGCTCGATGCCGCCGAGGGCGAGCACGTAGCGGCTGCCGATCCCGTCACGCCACCGCGTCCTGCCCGCGTGGTCGGCGGCGCCGGCCGCGAACCGCTCCGCGGCGACGCCGTTGGGGATGACCGTCGGCGTCAGCCCCCAGCCCGCCTCGACCTCGGCCGCGACGGCGGCCGACACGCAGATCCGGGCGACCGGCTCGACGACCGCCCGCTCGTGGCAGGCCGCCAGCTCCGGGGTCGTGAACTGGTCGAGGTGGTGGATGGTGCGCACGCACGGCAGCGCGGCGTTGGCGCTGATGCAGTCCTGTGCGTGCACGACGTCGTACGACGCCCGGGCGGGCTCGAAGGCAGAGCGCAGCACCGCGATGGACCGGACGATCCGCGCTCCCACGTCCTCGGCGTCGTCGGGCGGGAACGGGACGGCACGGATGCCGACTCGCGGGTCGACGGCCCGGAAGAAGGCGGTGTCGCCGTCGCGGGCGAGGGTCCACACGTCGACCTCGACGTCGAGGTCGACCAGCGCCTCGGCGAGGGCGAGGGTGTGGACGACGCCGCCGCGGGGCTTGGTCGAGTAGGTGAGCAGGGCGATCCGCATGGTCACTCCGGAGGGGTGCCGCAGTCGGCGGCCCGCATCGCCCGGTACGCCGACGGGGTGCGCTCGCGCAGGTGGTGCAGCACCCGGCGGGCCCGCGCGACCTCCACGGCGATGTCGATCTCCGCGACGGCGAGGCCGCCCTTCGACGAGGTGCGGGCGAGGATGTCGCCACCCGGACCGACCACCTTGGCCTGGCCGAGGAAGCGCAGCCCGCCCATCACGCCGGTCTGGTTGGACGACACCCACACGACCTGGTTCTCGGCGGCGCGGGCGCAGTCGTAGAGATCGAACAGCCGCGACTGCCGGTCCTGCGGCAGGCGCGAGGCCCGGTCGGTGATCGACGCGGGCCACGCCGAGAGGCAGACGAGCGTGGTCGCGCCGTCGAGGGCCAGGGAGCGCGCCGCCTCGGGGAAGGTCTTGTCGTAGTCGATGAGCAGGCCGAGCCGTCCGACCGGGGTGTCGAACGCGGCGAAGGCCTCGCCGGCGTCGTACACGAGGGACTCGCCGGCCGGCCGGTGGACCTTGCGGTGCCGTCCGAGCACACCGGAGCCGGTGACGCACAGGGCGGTGTTGAAGAGGCGGGGCTCGCCGTCGACGAGCGCCTCCTCGGTGTAGCCCAGGCACACGACCATGTCGCCGGCCATGGCGGCGACCCGCTGTACCTCGGGGGAGTCCTCGGTGAGGCCGGGCGGCAGCGCGGCCGGGTCGGGCCGCCGCAGGTCGGAGAGGTAGCCGCCGAGCGTCGCGTCCGGCAGCACCAGCAGTCCGACGCCGACCGCACGCGCGTCCGCGATGATCCCCTCGATCTTCGCCAGCGCCCGGGGGACGTCGCGGCCGAAGTGGGCCGCGACGGCTCCGATGCGCAGGACTCCCACGGGCAGCAACCTATCCGGCCAGCGCCACGTCGCTCGCGATCTCGCCCGGCGAGCGGCGCCGGGCGAGGTCGGCCGCGGGCTCCGTCCGCGCGCCGCCCTTGCGGCCGGTGACCACGCCCGTGACGTGCTCGGCGTCCGCGGCGATGCCGAGGAAGCGACCCGAGCCCCACGTGTGCAGCCACGGCAGGCCGAGGAAGTACAGGCCGGGAAGGGCGGTCACGCCCCGGCTGTGGGTGGGCCGGCCGGTGCCGTCGAAGACACCGGCGCCGACCCAGCGGTAGTCCGGGCGGTAGCCGATCGCCCAGACCACGGTGCTGATCCCGGCGGCGGCCAGGTCGAGCGAGGTCGGGTCGGTGTCCGGCTCCCAGACCGCCGTGTACGGCGCGGCCGGGGGAGCCTCGATGCCGTGGGCGTCGATGTAGCGGTCGATGTCGCGGCAGATCGAGCGGTAGACGTCGTCCGCGCCGTCGAGGGCCGCGGTCAGGGTGGGCAGGAACGTGAGCTCGGTGCCGGCGCCCCCCTCGAGCATGCCGTAGAGCCGCATGCCCTCCGCCGCGAAGGCGCGCAGGTCGATGTCGCGCCCGCCGTCGCGCCCGGTGACGTAGTGGTTGGTCTTCTCGCGGGCCGCGAGGCCGCCCGGGTACTGGGCGACGCCGGTGTCGTAGAGCCCCATCTCGGCCAGCCAGGTCATGCAGTCACGGCCCCGGTGGAAGCGGGCGACCCGGGGCGCGTCGCCGAGGGCGAGGTGGACCGTGCGGCCCTCGAGGTGCAGGTCCTCCGCGATCTGGGCGCCCGACTGGCCGGAGCCGACCACGAGGACGCCGCCCTCGGGCAGCTGGGCCGCGTTGCGGTAGTCGGCGGAGTGCAGCTGGGTGATCGACGGGTCGAGCGCCGGCGCCCACGAGGGGACGATCGGCACGTGGTAGCCGCCGGTCGCGACCACGACGCTGCCGGCCTCCCAGACCTCGGGGCCGTCCGGGCCGGTCGCCTCGATGCGGAAGCCGCCCTCGGCGCGCTCGGTGAGCGAGGTGACCCGGGTGTGCTCGCGCACCGGCGGCCCGAAGGTCGGTGCGTAGCCGGCCAGCCAAGCGACGACCTCGTCGCGCGTCATGAAGCCGTCGGGGTCGGGGCCGTCGTACTCGTAGCCGGGGAGGCGGCAGTGCCAGTTGGGGGTGACCAGCGTGAAGTTGTCCCAGCGGGTGTCGGCCCACTCGTGGCCGAGCGTGTGGGCCTCGAGGACGACGTGGTCGACGCCGTCGCGGACGAGGTGCCAGCTGGTCGCCAGCCCCGCCTGGCCGCCGCCGACGACGACGACCTCGGTCCGGTGGGTGGTGGGCTCGGTCATGAGGGGTTCTCCTCGGGCAGGGGCGGGTGGAGGCGGAGGACGGTGACGACGCCGTCGGAGGGGTACGACGCCGCGAGCCGGTCGATGCCGTGGAGGCTGTCCGCGGCCGAGCTGCAGGTGAAGCCGAAGCGCTCGCGGACCCGTTCGGCGGCCAGGCCGAGCGCGGTCGCGGACCGCTCGCGGAAGTCGGCGACGTCGTACGACGCGCCCTCGGCCAGGTGGTCGTGGACGACGAGCGACGGCGAGTAGTAGTCGAGGACGCGGCCGTCGGGCCAGCGCACGGTGAAGGTCATCTCAGGCATGGGCCGGCTCCTGCAGCGTCGCGGCGGTGACCGCGCCGTAGGCGTCCGGCCGGCGGTCGCGCAGGTGGAACATCGCGCGGCGGGCGGTCTCGAGGGCGCTGGGCACGTCGATCTCGGCGACAGCCATCCCGGAGTGGATGCCCGTGGTGGCCAGGACGTCGCCGCCGGGGCCGACGACCTTGGCGTTGGCGACGAAGCGCAGCTTGCCGAAGGTGCCGTGCTGGTTGGCGGCCAGCCAGACGACCTGGTTCTCCAGGGCCCGGGCGGCGTCGAACAGGTTGAACCGCTTGGTCCAGCGGTCCTCGGCGATGGAGTCGCCGGTCGCAGTGCGGGACGCGGGCCAGGCGGAGATGCACGCGATCACCTCGGCGCCGTCGACGGCGAGCGAGCGCGCGGCCTCGGGGAAGGCCTTGTCGTAGCAGATCAGCGCGCCCACCCGGCCGGCCGGCGTGTCCACGCACCCGAACTCGCTGCCGGCGGCGTAGAACATCGACTCGCCCAGCGGCTGGTGGACCTTCCGGTGCAGCCCGAGGACGCCGTCCCCCGAGACGATGGCCGCGGTGTTGTAGCGATCGCTGCCGTCCGACTCGCAGAGCCCGACGACGACGGTCATGTCGCCGGCGAGCGCCGCTACGCAGCGGAGCTCGGGCCCGTCGATGTCCATGACGGGCGGTAGGTCCTCGGGCTGCTCGTCGTGGCTGCCGTCGCGGCCGGCGCCGAGCACCGACAGGTACCCGCCGAGGCAGGCCTCGGGCAGGGCGAGCAGGCTGACGCCCTCGGCGCGGGCCTGCTCGATGAGGTCGGCGATCTGCGCGAGGTTCTCGTCGACGTCGCGCCCGAAGCCCGCGCAGACGGCGGCGACGGCGGAGCCGAGCGGTGGGTTCATCAGGGTCATGAGGCTGTTCCCAATCCGGTGACGGTGTGCGTGATGGCGTCGGTGACGGTGCCGTCGGGCCAGCGCAGCCCGACCCCGGTCCCGGGGACGAGCTCGCCGCAGACGGCGGTGTCGAGGTGGTCCGGCAGGTCGCCGGCGTGGGGGTGGTCCTCGGCAGAGACGATGGCGAAGCCGGGGAAGCAGGTCAGCCAGTCGGCGGTGCCGGCTGCGGCGGGCGTGGGGATCGCCGCCACGTCGAGCACCGCGCGGCACCCGCTGGCCTCGGCGAGCATCCCGGTGGTGCCGACCAGGCCGCTCATGCTGACGTCCTTGGCGGCGGTCGGTGCCAGCGTGGGTACGACGTGTGCCTGGCTGCGCAGCTGCTCCGGAGTGCGGTGCGACGTCGAGTCCCACTGCGCTCCCGTGTAGCCGCGTCGCCAGCCACCCCCGAGGTCGGCGGTGAGGCGCAGGCGCTGCCCGGCACGGCCCCCGCCGCCCGGCACGGGGGCGGTGGTGCGGCCGAGGGCCGTCACGGCGAGCTGCCCGGGGACGCCGAGCTGGGTGTGCCCACCGAGCACGGGCACGCCCCAGGCGCGCGCCGCGTCGGTCAGGCCGCGGAGCACCCGGCGCGCGAAGGACGCGTCACGGGCGCCGACGGCGTCCAGCAGACCGACGGGCGTCGCGCCCATGGCCGCGAGGTCGTTGAGGTTCACCAGGACGCTGCACCAGCCGGCCCACTCGGGGTCGCGCTCCACCATGGCGGGCAGGATCGCGTCGCACGCGGCGACCAGGTCGCTGCCCGGGACGGGGGAGCCGTCGTCGCCCAGGAAGCCGGCCGGTACGCCGGCGGCGAGCTCGGTGAGCAGGCCGCCGAGCGGCGCCTTGGTCGCGTCGGCGAGCCGCTGGATCCGGGTGACGGGGAAGTCGACGAGCAGGTGCGGGCGACCGTGCAGCAGCCGCTCGGCGCGGACCTGCCAGCCCAGCCGCTCGAAGAGGCGCCGGTGCTGGGCCTGGATCTCGGCGTCGAAGCGCAGCGCGCCCTCCGCCTCGGCGCGGGCGCACGCGGCGCGGACCAGCGCCGCGCCCACCCCGAGGTGCAGGCGGGCGTCGGCGGCGACGGCGAGCCGGCTGCCGCGCCACCAGCCGAGGTCCCGTGCGGGCGGGAGCCCGTCCGGGCCCGGGGCGGGGTGAATGCGGACCCCTCCGAGCACCTCGCCGTCACCGCTCCGGGCGACCAGGACGACGGCCCGCGGGTCGTCGTCGACCGCGTCGGCATCGGTCCCGGCGAAGAGCTCCTGCTCGCGGACGAACACCTCGTCGCGCAGGCGCCGGTAGGCGAGCCGGTCGGCAGCGTCCGCCTCCACGACGACGTACGACGGGTCGCGGAGCCGGTCCGGTGCGGGCTGGGGTGCCAGGCCGGTCAGCACGGAGACGTCGAGGGTCATGTCAGGCCCCCTCGCAGGCGAGCGCCGAGCAGGCACCGCAGGCGGCGCACCCGGCGGACTGGGCCGCGCCGAGCATGCCCGCCCGGCGCAGGGCGGCCGCGACCCGGCCGGTCACCTTCGCGACCGTCCGCGGGTCCGGTGCGGGCACGTGGTCGACGTCGGTGGCGAGGGTGCCGGCGAGCGGCCGGAACGGGACGACGAACGGGTAGACGCCCATCGCGATCAGCTCCTCCGCGCCGGCGATCATCTCGTCGGGGTCCTCACCGAGGCCGACGAGGAGGTAGGTGGACACCTCGTTCCAGCCGAAGACCCGCACCGCCTCGGCCCAGGCCGCGCGGTACTCGCTCATCGGCACCGAGCCCTTGCCCGGCATCCAGCGCCGGCGCGCGTCGTCGTCGAGGGACTCGACGTGGATCCCGATCGAGCGGGCCCCGGCGTCGTACAGGTCCTGGATGACGGAGAGGTCGCCGGGCGGCTCGCACTGGACCTGGATCGGCAGGTCGGGCAGCACCTCGCGGACCGCGCGGACGCAGCGCGCGAGGTGGACCGCGCCGCGGTCGCGACCGTTCGACGTACCCGTCGTCATCACCATCTGGGTGATGCCGTCGAGGTCGTGGGCGGCCTTGGCGACCTCGGCGATCTGGGCCGGGCTCTTCACCGCGATCGTCGAGCCCTGGCGCAGGGACTCCTCGATCGCGCAGAACCGGCAGCGCTCCGACTCGTCGTAGCGCACGCAGGTCTGCACGACCGTCGTGGCGAGCACCCGCGCGGAGTGGAGGCGGGCGATCTTCTCGTAGGCGACGCCGTCCGCGGTGGTGAGGTCGTAGAAGCGCGGACGCTCGATGGTCTCGACGCCCATGCCGGTGTCGGCGCCGTCGAGCAGCAGCTTGCCGCCCTGCACGGTGTAGGGGCTGCGGGGGTTGAGCGGGATGGCCGCGCCGACGCCGTCGAGCAGCAGGTGCCCGTCGTCGCTCGGTCCGGCCCCCGCACGGCGGGAGACCGGCGCGTCGGCGAGCCGGATGCCCTGGATGGCCAGGTCCACACGGGTGGAGCTGGCGGTGGTGGTCGGCGCGGCCATGGCTCAGGTCCCGTCCGCGCTCAGAGCTGGTAGGTCGAGTTGATGATGGCGCCCTTGCGGGCGTAGTGGATGAGGGCGTCCTGCACGTCGAGCGGGTGGGTCGGCACCACGCCCTCGATCAGGTCCTCCTCGCGCAGGCCGTGCAGCGCCATCCCGAACCGGCAGCAGTAGACGGTGCCGCCCTCCTGGATGAACGTCTCGAGCGACCCGTTCGTGTTCAGCTCCCCGGGGAAGCCGGCGTCGCCGACGGTCGGGAAGCCGCGGGTCGACATGCAGGCGAGGGTGCCGGGGCCGTAGAAGTAGATGGCGGACTCGAAGCCCTTGCGCAGGGCACGGGTGGCCTGCAGGATCGCGACGAAGCTGACCGACGACTCGTGCGGGATGCCGTGGACGAGGGTGAAGTAGGTCTCGCCCTCCTCCGCCTGGAAGTCGGGGAACACCTTCGTCGAGCCGTAGAGGTTGGTGCCCTTCGGCTGCGACGGGTGGGGGATCTCGGCAAGCGAGGCCTCCATGTTGGCCTTGATCTGGGCGTCGATTGCGGCGGTGTCGGTCATCGGGTGCTCCTTGGCGGTGGGTACGGCGCGGTGGAGGGTCGGGCGGGGAGTGGTGCGGTCAGGCCCCGTAGAGGGCCTCGAAGTTGCCCCTGAAGAGCGCGTCGATGAGCTCGGGGTCGTCGGTGGCGGCGGCCAGGCGGGCGTACTCGCCGGCGTGGTCGCCCCAGGGGGTGTCGGTGGCGAAGAGGACGCGGTCGTGGCCGATCCCGCGGCGCTCGATCTCCTGGCACAGCCAGGCGGGCGCGAAGCCGATCGCCCAGCTGGTGTCGGTGTAGACCTTGAGGCCGCGCTCGATCCAGTCGAAGAAGCGCCCGCCGATCAGCTTGAGGTGCCCGCTCATGCCGCCGCCCAGGTGGACGAGGTGGATGCGGGCGTCGGCGCCGTAGCGCTCGACGAGCTTGCCGATCTGGTCGACGTCGGAGGCGGCGCCCGGCGAGGTGTGCACGTGGACGACGAGGTCGTGCTCGGCCGCGGTCGTGAAGACCTTGTGCAGCTCCTCGGCGGAGTCGGGGTCGTCCACCGAGCCGCCGAGCAGGAAGCTGGTCTTGAGGGCGACCACACCCTCCTCGACGGCGAGGCCGAGCGCCTTGTCGTTGCGGGCGCTATCGGAGGCCTTGGGGGAGACCCACAGGCCGCAGCGGACCCGGTCGTCGGCCTGGGCGGCGTCGAGGGCGAGCTTGTTGAGCTCGAAGGCGACGTCAGGGTCCGGGACGCCGTAGTTGGGGAGCACCAGCGCCCGCTCGGTGCGCTCGGCGTCGAGGTCGGCGAAGAACTCCTTCACCGTGGCCCGGGCCGTGGTGTCCGGGCTGATCGGCGGGCCGCCGTAGAAGCCGTACGACGGCAGTCGGCCGATGTGCCGGTGGGCGTCGTGGGTGGGCTTATCCATGCCGAGAAGTCCACCGGCAGGGTGTTTCGGATTGGTTTCGCCCGGAATACGGGGTGCTACCCGGTCCGTAAGTTTCCTGTTACCCCGGACCGGGCTCGCGTCATGCGAAGGCCAGCCACAGCCCGACGACCGTGGGCAGCAGGCCGAGCAGCAGCCAAGGGCTCAGCACCCTCCGGCGGTGGATGGCCAGCCCGGCCGTCACCGCGAGGACGCCGAACGCCCCCGCGATGACGGTGAGGCCGATCCGCGCGGCCGTGGCCGACGTGGGTGTCTCGAGCGCGGCGAGCACCAGGCCGGCCGCCAGGTGGGCGATGGTCAGCACCGCCAGCGTGGACGTCACCCAGCGCTGCACGTGGGTCAGGGACCGGTCGTCGACCGGCCGGACCGGGTTGGCCGGGTCCATCAGGTGGCGTCGGCGACGCGGAGCGGCCTCGGCGGTCACGGCTCAGACCTCGACCGGTACGCCGACGAGCGAGCCGTACTCCACCCAGGACCCGTCGTAGTTGCGCACGTCGGGCAGGTCGAGCAGCTCGTGCAGCACGAACCAGGTGTGGGCGCTGCGCTCGCCCACGCGGCAGTAGACCGTGACCGGGCTGTCGTCGAGGCTGAGCCCGGCGGCGCCGTACAGGGCGCGCAGCTCGTCGTCGCTGCGGAAGCTGCCGTCCTCGGCCGCGGCCTGCGACCAGGGGACGTTGACCGCGGTCGGGACGTGGCCGGGGACCTGCGGCTGCTCCTGGGGGAAGTGGGCCGGTGCGAGGATCTCGCCGGAGAACTCGGCGGGGGAGCGCACGTCGACGACCTGGCGGACGCCGATGCCAGCGACCACGTCGTCGCGGAAGGCGCGCAGCGCGGGGTCCGCGGGGCCGGCGGTGTAGGTCGTCTCGGGGCGGTGGGTGACCAGGTTGTCGAGGGGCCTGCCCTCGAGCTCCCACTTCTTCCGACCGCCGTCGAGCAGCCGGACGTCGGTGTGGCCGTAGAGCTTGAACACCCAGTACGCGTACGCCGCGAACCAGTTGTTGTCGCCGCCGTAGAGCACGACGGTGTCGTCGTTGGTCACGCCGTGGCGGCCGAGCAGCGCGGCGAAGCGGGCCTGGCCGACGACGTCGCGTCGCGGCACCTCGCGCAGGTCGGTGGACCAGTCGAGGCTCGTCGAGCCGGGGATGTGGTTGGTCGCGTGGGCGGCGGTGTTCTCGTCGACCTCGATCACGACGACGCCCGGTGCGCCGAGGCGCTCCTCGAGCCAGTCGCCGTCGACGAGGACATCGGTGCGGGCCATGGTGCTCCTCCAATTAGTTGGTGTACTAACAGTTTGTACACCAATCATTGGTACGCTGACAACATGCCGAAGTCCGACGCCCTCGAGGGAATCGAGAACCCGCTCGCCCTCGACCAGCAGGTCTGCTTCGCGCTGGCCATCGCCTCGCGCAGCGTGATCGCGCTCTACCGGCCGCTGCTGGAGCCGATGGGGCTGACCCACCCGCAGTACCTCGTGATGCTCGCGCTCTGGGAGCAGGAGCCGCTGCGCGTCGCCGACCTGGCCCGCCTGCTCGAGCTCGACCCCGGCACGCTGTCCCCGCTGCTGAAGCGGCTGGAGGCGGCCGGCTACCTGCGGCGGGAGCGCGATCCCCGTGACGAGCGGGCGCTCGCCGTCGTACTCACCGAGAAGGGGCGCGCGCTGCGCGACGACGCCGAGGCCATCCCGCCGGCCATCGTCGAGCGCCTCGGGATGCCCGTCGACGAGCTGCTCGAGCTGCACCGGCGGCTCACCGCGGTGATCGCCGCGGCCACCGCGTGAGTCAGTCGCCGACCAGCTCGCCCAGCACCTCGAGCGTGCGCAGCAGGTGCGGCTCGGAGCGGTCGGTGCGGTGCGCGACCGCGAGCTCGACGCTCGCGGCGGGACGGACGAGCGGCACGTAGGCGACGCCGGCCAGGGCGAGTGCGCTCACCGGCTCCGGTACGACGGCCACGCCCAGGCCGCCCGCGACGAGGGTGACCAGCGTCGAGGTCTCGCCGACCTCGTGCCGGATCCGCGGGGCCTCGCCGGCATCCGCGAAGAGCCGCCGCACGACGTCGTACATCGCGGATCGGCGGCCGGCGGAGTGCACGATCAGGTCGGTACGGGCCAGGTCGGCGACCCGCACCCGGTGCCGGGCGGCCAGCGGGTGCCCGGAGGGTACGGCGACCACGAGCCGCTCCTTGCGCAGCGAGGTCACGGTGAGGGAGCCGTCGGCGACCGGCGGCCGGAGGAGGGCGAGGTCGATGGTCCCCTCGCGCAGGGCGTCGAGCTGGTCGGCGACGAGCATCTCGCCGCGGAACGAGAACTCGACGCCCGGCAGCTCGTCGGCCAGGCGCCGGGAGAGTGCGGGCAGGAGGCTGTAGGTCGCCGAGCCGACGCAGCCGATCGCCACGTGGCCGACCGCGCCGGCGGCGACGCGGCGGGCCTCGTCGGCGGCACCGTCGACGGACGCCAGGATCGCCCGGGCGCGCTCCAGGTAGGCGGCACCGGCCGCAGTGAGGTCGACCCGGCGGGTCGTGCGCACGAGGAGCTCGACGCCGAGCTCGGCCTCGAGACGGCGGATCTGCTGGGAGAGGGGCGGCTGCGCCATGTGCAGCCGCTCCGCGGCGCGGCCGAAGTGCCGCTCCTCGGCGACGGTCACGAAGTAGCGCAGGTGGCGCAGCAGATCCATATCTCAACTCGACTCAAATGGGTCAGATATTGATACTTCACAATATCAAGTGGTCGACCTACCGTCGATGCCATGAGCAGCTCCTACGTGTACGCAGCGGTCCGTACCCCGTTCGGCCGGTTCAACGGCGGGCTCTCCGGCGTCCGGACCGACGACCTCGGAGCCGCCGTGGTGTCATCGGTCCTCGCCCGGACCCCGGACCTCGACCCCGCCGCGATCGGCGACATCGTCTGGGGCAACGCCAACGGCGCCGGCGAGGACAACCGCAACGTGGGCCGGATGGCCGCCCTCCTCGCCGGCGTGCCGGTCAGCGTCCCGGCCGTCACCGTCAACCGCCTCTGCGGCTCGAGCTTGGAGTCGCTCATCGGCGGTGCCCGCGCGATCGAGACCGGCGACGCCGACATCGTGCTCACCGGCGGGGTGGAGTCGATGACCCGGGCCCCGTGGGTGCTGCCGAAGCCGGACCGCGCCTTCCCGATCGGCGACGTCACCGCGGTCTCGACAGCGCTCGGCTGGCGGCTGGTCAACCCGGCGATGCCGAAGGAGTGGACGGTCAGCCTCGGCGAGGCCAACGAGCAGCTGCAGGAGCGCTTCGGCATCTCCCGTGAGCGCCAGGACGCCTTCGCCGCGCGCTCGCACCAGCTCGCCGAGCAGGCCTGGGCCGACGGCTTCTACGACGACCTCGTGGTCCCCGTCGAGGGCACCGACCTGGTCCGCGACGAGGGCATCCGCGCCGGCAGCACCCCCGAGGCGCTCGCCGGCCTCAAGCCGGTCTTCCGCAAGGACGGCACGATCACGGCCGGCAACGCCTCCCCGCTGAGCGACGGCGCATCGGCCGTCCTGCTCGGGGCGGAGTCCGCTGCCGACAGGATCGGTACGACGCCGCTCGCGCGGGTGGCCGGCCGGGCGGCGTACGCGCTGGAGCCGCAGGCGTTCGGCTACGCGCCGGTGGAGGCCGCGAACGCGGCGCTGAAGCGCGCCGGCATCGACTGGTCCGACGTCGGCGCCGTCGAGCTCAACGAGGCGTTCGCGGTGCAGTCGCTGGCCTGCGTCGACGCCTGGCCGATCGACCCCGAGATCGTCAACCAGAAGGGCGGCGCCATCGCGATCGGGCACCCGCTGGGCGCGTCGGGCGGTCGCCTCATCGGCACGCTCGCCAAGGTGCTGCGCGAGACCGGCCAGCGCTGGGGCGTCGCCGGCATCTGCATCGGTGTCGGCCAGGGCCTGGCCGTCGTCCTGGAGAACGAGGAGGCGCGCTGACATGGCGAGGACCCAGCTGATGGAGACGGCGGACGCCGCGGTCGCCGGCATCGAGGACGGCTCCACCGTCCTGGTGGGCGGCTTCGGCCTCGCCGGCATGCCCTTCGACCTGATCGACGCGCTGATCCGCCAGGGTGCCAAGGACCTCACCGTGGTCGCCAACAACGCCGGCAACGGCGAGGTCGGCCTGGCCGCGCTGCTCAAGGCCGGGCGCGTGCGCAAGGTGATCTGCTCCTTCCCGCGCCAGGTCGACTCGTACGTGTTCGACGAGCTCTACCTCGCCGGCAAGCTCGAGCTCGAGGTCGTCCCGCAGGGCAACCTCGCCGAGCGAATGCGCGCGGCCGGCGCCGGCATCGGCGCCTTCTACTGCCCGACCGCGGTCGGCACGCCGCTCGCCGAGGGCAAGGAGGTGCGGGAGATCGACGGTCGCACCTACCTGCTGGAGTACCCGATCAAGGGCGACTACGCCCTCATCTCCGCGCACGCCGCCGACGGGATGGGCAACCTCGTCTACCGCAAGACCGCGCGCAACTTCGGCCCGGTGATGGCGACGGCGGCGGCGACCACGATCGCCCAGGTCAGCCAGATCGTGCCGACGGGGTCGCTGGACCCCGAGGCCGTCGTCACCCCCTCCATCTACGTCGACCGCGTCGTCGCGGTCGAGGCCCGCCACTACACCGTGCAAGGAGCCCGCTGATGACTTCTCTCGCCTCCGGTACGACGACCGTCGAGCACCTCGACCGTGGACCGCTCTCCATGGACGAGCTCGCCGAGGTGATCGCCCGCGACATCCCCGAGGGCTCCTTCGTCAACCTCGGCATCGGCCAGCCGACGAAGATCGCCGACCACCTCCCGCCCGAGCTCGGTGTCGTGCTCCACACCGAGAACGGCATGCTCGGCATGGGCCCGGCCGCCCACGGCGACGACGTCGACGCCGATCTCACCAACGCGGGCAAGGTCCCCGTCACCGAGCTCCCGGGGGCGTCGTACTTCCACCACGCCGACTCCTTCGCCATGATGCGCGGCGGCCACCTCGACGTCTGCGTCCTCGGCGCCTACCAGGTCGCGGGCAACGGCGACCTCGCCAACTGGCACACCGGTCGCGCCGACGCGATCCCGGCCGTGGGCGGCGCGATGGACCTGGCCATCGGCGCCAAGGACGTCCTCGTGATGATGGGGCTCTTCGGCAAGGACGGCTCGCCCAAGCTGGTGCCGGCGTGCACCTACCCCCTCACCGGCGTCGGCTGCGTCAGCCGGGTCTACACCGACCACGGCATCTTCGAGGTCGGCGGCGAGTCGGTCGTCGTGACCGCCACGTGGGGGATCTCGGTGGAGGAGCTGCGGGAGCGGCTCGAGGTGCCGCTGGTGGTGCGGGCGGGCTGAGCGGCGGGCGCTGCTCCTGGGAGTTTCACCGGCCGGCCGGCGAAACTCACGCTTGGACGACGAAGCTTCATCGTCCAAGCGTGAGTTTCGTCGTCCAAGCGCGGGAGAAACACCGGCCGGCCGGTGAAACTCCCGCGAGCCGCCGGGTGACCCCAACCCCGGGGAAGTTCCCGCGTTCGCCAGCCGCGAACGCCGGAACACCACATACCCGGAACGCATTGGAAGGTTCATGACGAACCCGATCAACCTCCCTGTGCTCTTCCTCTCCGACGTGGTGGTGCTTCCCGGGATGGTGGTGCGGGTCGAGCTCGACGAGCCCGCCCGAGCCGCCATCGACGCCGCCCAGCTCGCTGCCCGCGAGTCGGGTGACCAGGCCAAGGTCCTCGTCGCTCCCCGGCTCGAGGACCGCTACGCGTCGTACGGCGTCGTGGCCACCGTCGAGAAGGTGGGCCGCTTCGCCGGTGGCGAGCCCGCGGCCGTCCTCAAGGCCGGCGACCGAGCCCGCATCGGCAGTGGCGTGACCGGTCCCGGCGCGGCCCTGTGGGTCGAGGTCGAGCCGGTCGAGCACGACGTCGTCGACGACGAGGTGCGCGCCCTGGCCGAGGACTACCGCAAGCTCGTCGTCGGCCTGCTCCAGCGCCGCGAGGCCTGGCAGGTCGCCGACCAGGTCACCCGCATCGAGGACCCCGCCGCCCTGGCCGACACGGCCGGCTACGCGCCGTACCTCTCCGACGACCGCAAGCGCCAGCTGCTCGAGACCCCGGAGGTCCGGGAGCGGCTGCGGCTGCTGGTCGAGTGGACCCGCGACCACGTCGCGGAGTCCGAGGTCAGCGACAAGATCGACGCCGACGTGCGGGAGTCGCTGGAGAAGAACCAGCGCGAGTTCCTGCTGCGCCAGCAGCTCGCCGCCATCCGCAAGGAGCTCGGCGAGGGCGACCCCGAGGGTGGCGACGACTACCGCGCCCGGGTCGAGGCTGCGGACGTCCCGGACGACGTCCGCGAGGCGCTGCTGCGCGAGGTCGACAAGCTGGAGCGCGCCAGCGACCAGAACCCCGAGGCCGGCTGGATCCGCACCTGGCTCGACACCGTCCTCGACCTGCCGTGGAATGTCACGACCGAGGACGACACCGACGTCGTCGCGGCCCGCGCCGTCCTCGACGCCGACCACCACGGCCTCGACGAGGTGAAGGACCGGATCACCGAGTACCTCGCCGTGCGCGCGCGTCGCGCCGAGCGCGGCTTGGAGCTCGTCGGCGGACGTGGCTCCGGCGCCGTCGTGCTGCTGGCGGGCCCTCCGGGTGTCGGCAAGACCTCGCTCGGCGAGTCCGTCGCCCGTGCCCTCGGTCGCAAGTTCGTGCGCGTCGCCCTCGGCGGTGTCCGCGACGAGGCGGAGATCCGCGGCCACCGCCGGACGTACGTCGGCGCGCTGCCCGGCCGCGTCGTGCGGGCCATCAAGGAGGCCGGCTCGATGAACCCGGTCGTGCTGCTCGACGAGGTCGACAAGGTCGGCTCCGACTACCGCGGCGATCCGGCGGCGGCGCTGCTCGAGGTCCTCGACCCCGCACAGAACCACACCTTCCGCGACCACTACCTCGAGCTCGACCTCGACCTGTCCGACGTGCTCTTCATCGCGACGGCCAACGACATCGGCTCGATCCCGGCCGCGCTGCTCGACCGCATGGAGCTGGTCTCGATCGACGGCTACACCGAGGAGGACAAGGTCGCGATCGCCCGCGACTTCCTGGTCCCGCGCCAGCTGGAGCGGGCCGCGCTGGGCGCCGACGAGGTGACCATCTCCGACGAGGCGCTGCGCGAGATCGCCGCCAACTACACCCGCGAGGCGGGCGTGCGGCAGGTCGAGCGGCTGCTCGCCAAGGCGTTCCGCAAGGCCACGGCCCGGCTGGCGTCCGGAGAGGTCGACCGCGTCGACATCGGGGTCGGTGAGCTCAAGGACCTGATCGGGCGGCCGCGGTTCACCCCCGACGTCGAGGAGCGCACGTCGGTCCCCGGCGTCGCGACCGGCCTGGCCGTGACCGGCATGGGCGGTGACGTCCTGTACGTCGAGACGTCGGCCTCCGAGGGCAAGGCGGACCTGACCGTGACGGGCCAGCTCGGTGACGTGATGAAGGAGTCGGCCCGGATCGCGCTCTCGTGGGTGCGCTCGCACGCCGCGGAGCTGGGCATCCCGGCCAGCGCCTTCGAGCAGTCGCTGCACGTGCACTTCCCGGCGGGCGCCGTACCCAAGGACGGGCCGTCGGCGGGCGTCACGATGGTGACCGCCCTGGTGTCGCTGCTGACCGGGCGCCCGGTGCGCTCCGACATCGCGATGACCGGTGAGGTCACGCTGTCCGGGCGGGTGCTCCCGATCGGTGGGGTGAAGCAGAAGCTGCTCGCCGCCCAGCGCGCCGGTGTCGCCGAGGTGTTCATCCCCGAGCGCAACCGGCCCGACCTGGACGACGTCCCGGCCGAGATCCTGGAGGCGCTGACCGTGACCCCGGTCGGTGCGGTCACCGAGATCCTCGAGCGCGCGCTGGTGGTCGCGCAGGAGGGGACGGCCGCGGCCTGACCTGGTCGCGGTTCAACTACCGGATTTGTCGTCGGACCACCCGGTCCGCGACGAATCCGGTAGTTGCGCGTCCGCGCTCAGGCGCCCGTGAGGTCCTGGGCGTCGACGATCCGGTAGGCATAGCCCTGCTCCGCGAGGAACCGCTGCCGGTTCTGCGCGAACTCCGCGTCCACGGTGTCGCGCGACACGATCGTGTAGAAGTGCGCCACCTTCCGCTCGCCGTCCGGCCCCGGCTCGCCGGGGCGGAGCAGGCGGCCGAGCCGCTGCGCCTCCTCCTGGCGTGAGCCGAACGAGCCGGACACCTGGATGGCCACCTCGGCGGAGGGCAGGTCGATGGAGAAGTTCGCGACCTTCGAGACCACCAGCAGGCCGATCTCGCCGGAGCGGAACCCGTCGAAGAGGCGCTGGCGCTCCTTGACCGGCGTCTGACCGGTGATGACCGGGGCGTCCAGGGCCTCGCTCAGCTCGGAGAGCTGCTCGAGGTACTGCCCGATCACGAGAGTCGGCTGGCCGCGGTGCCGGTCGACCAGGTCGCGCACGACCTTCACCTTCTCCGGCGTGCAGGCGGCGAGCCGGTAGCGCTCCTCCGGGTCGGAGGTCGCGTAGGCCATCCGCGAGGCGTCGGGCAGCGAGATCCGGACCTCGATGCAGTCCGCGGGCGCGATCCAGCCCTGCGCCTCGATGTCCTTCCAGGGGGCGTCGTACCGCTTGGGACCGATGAGCGAGAAGACGTCGCCCTCGCGGCCGTCCTCGCGCACCAGCGTCGCGGTGAGCCCCAGTCGGCGGCGGGCCTGCAGGTCCGCCGTCATCCGGAAGATCGGCGCGGGCAGGAGGTGCACCTCGTCGTACACGATGAGGCCCCAGTCGCGGGCGTCGAACAGCTCGAGGTGCGGGTAGACGCCCTTCCGCTTCGTGGTCACGACCTGGTAGGTCGCGATCGTGACCGGCCGGACCTCCTTGACGGTGCCGGAGTACTCGCCGATCTCGTCCGGCGTGAGGGAGGTACGGCGGACCAGCTCGTCCTTCCACTGGCGGGCGCTCACGGTGTTGGTCACCAGGATCAGCGTGGTGGCGCCGGCCTCGGCCATCGCCGCGGCACCGACGATGGTCTTGCCCGCGCCGCAGGGCAGGACGACGACGCCGGAGCCGCCGTGCCAGAAGGACTCCGCCGCCTCGGCCTGGTAGGCGCGCAGCGACCAGCCGTCCTCGGCCAGCGCGATCGGGTGGGCCTCGCCGTCGACGTACCCGGCGTAGTCCTCGGCCGGCCACCCGAGCTTGAGCAGGGCCTGCTTGAGGTTGCCGCGCTCGGAGGGGTGGACCGCGACGCCCTGCTCGTCGTCGGGCAGGTCGTCGATCCGGTTGCCGAGCATCCCGGCGACCTTCTTCGACCGCAGCACCTCCTCCAGCAGCGGCCGGTCGTTCGACGCGAGGACGAGGCCGTGGGTCGGGTGCTTCTCCAGCCGCAGCCGGCCGTAGCGCGACATCGTCTCGGCCACGTCGACCAGCAGCGCGTGGGGGACCGGGTAGCGCGACCAGGTCAGCAGCGTGTCGATCACCTGCTCGGCGTCGTGCCCGGCCGCGCGGGCGTTCCACAGCCCGAGCGGGGTCAGCCGGTAGGTGTGGATGTGCTCGGGCGAGCGCTCGAGCTCCGCGAACGGGGCGATCGCCTTGCGGCACTCGGCCGCCTGCTCGTGGTCGACCTCCAGCAGCAGCGACTTGTCCGACTGCACGATCAGGGGTCCGTCTGTCACCGCACGAGTCTACGTGGCCGGCGAGTCGGCCCCCAGCGGCACGACCCTGGTGATCCGGTGCACCGCATACCGACGCTCGGCGTCAGGGTCGTCGGCCGCCGCGTCGGAGTCGCGCGCCGTCAGCTGGCCACCGTCGACGGCGAGCGGCTGCACGGACCGCTCGGACACCACGCCCTGGTTGTCCGTGAACCCGATCAGTACGACGCCGCGCCGCTCGATCGCGTCCCGCAGCGCCGAGAGCACGCCCCCGCCGGGCGCGGAGGCCGACGCGGGTCGCGAGCGCGCCTCCTCGTCGCCCTCGCGCACGCTGCGCACGGCGGAGGCGACGTGGGCCGCCTGTCGTGCGGCGGCCCGTCCGGCGTCGGCACTCTCCCGGGTGCGCGGCGTACGCGCGCGCAGGCCCTCGGCGGTGCCGACCCGCACCATCCCGTCGGGGCCCTCGACGACCGGGGCGGCGCCGATCTCGCGGAGCCGGGGGAGCAGCAGGTCGAGCGGCAGCGAGGAGATGAGGACGGTCGGGGCGAGCCGCTGCAGGCCGAGCCCGCCGGCCTTCGGGTGGTTGACGAGCTCGGCCAGCGCCACCTCGTCCTCGGACCGGATGAACGCGGTCGCAGCGCCCACCCGCAGCCGGCCGAAGCTGCGGGCGACGTCGTCGACCAGGTAGGTCAGCGGCTGCGGGACCGGCGTGCGCGAGGCGGCCAGGAGGAAGGCGTGCACCTCGGCGGCGGTCCAGCCCGCGTCGAGCGTCCGCCGCACCGAGTCGGCGGTGAACCGGTAGACGGTGGCGCCGCCGTGCGACTCGACGTCGGCGACCTGCTGCAGCCGCCGGGCGAGGTCGGGCTGGAGCGGTCCGGGCGCGATCGCGGTCAGGTCGGCCTGGAGGAGCACGTGGTCCACGGGGGAGGGGAGCAGCGCCGCGAGCACGGGGGCGGGGTCCTCGCCGTCGACGAGGGCGCGTCCGTAGGGCGACAGCACGTCGGCACCGGTCACTCCGAGCACGGCCGCCTCGGCCACCGCCCACGCGACCAGGTCGGGGCGGGTCCGCGGCCGGCGCGGGCGCTCCCACGCGATCCGGGCCACCAGCGACGGCAGCCCGGTCCCGGCCGACAGGCCCTCGCCGTCCGGCAGCGCGGCCAGCGCCGCCAGCACCATCTGCTTCGCCTCGGGCATCCCGGACGCCGCGAGCTCGGGGGTCAGCGCGTTCCACGGCTTCTGGTCGGGCCCGCGCTCGCCGACGAGCGACGGCAGCCGCGGACTGGCCAGCCAGGCCCGCGCCAGCACCGTCCACTGCTCGGCGGGTGGCAGGTCGCGCCACCGGTCGAACTCGTCGCTCGGCACCCACACCGGGTTGCCGTCGGCGTCGGCCCGGGTGCCGACGAGGCCCGCCTCGGCGGCGACCTCGACGACGAGGGCGGCGTCACGCTCGGGGACCTGGAGGTGGGCCGCGGTCGCCCGAAGCTCGCGGACTCCTAGGCCGGTGGTGCGCAGGGCCGCCGCCGGTCGGGTGCTCCACCACTCGAGCAGCATCGCCGTCCGTCGTACGACGTCGGTGGCCGCACCCACGGCCGCACTCCCCGCGAGGCGCGGCGAGCGTGGCTCACCCGCGACGGCCGGAGGGACGTCCACGGGGGAGGTGGTCGTCCGGCCGCCCCGCAGGGCGAGGCCGACCTCGCCGGGCACCGCCAGCAGCCCGGGCTGCAGGGATCCCGCGGGCACCAGCAGACGGTGCGCGATCAGCAGCTCGGCGGGCGTCTCGGCGTCCTCGGGGCGCAGCCCGATCCGCGCCGACCCCGACTTCGCCGTGCTGCCTCCGGCGACCACGTGGTCGAGCAGCGCACGGGCCTGCGGGGGCAGGGCCTCGATCACCGCGAGCAGCTCGCCGGCCGGTCGCGGCTGGGCCGACCGGGGGCGCAGCCCGCTCACTCCGGCGTCCGCGCCACCGACCAAGCTGTCGGCGACGACGCTCAGCGGGCGCAGGCCCTCGGGTGACTCCCAGGCGAGCGCGAGATCCACCAGGCGTCGTACCGTCGCGACGACGAAGCCGTGGTCCGCGTCGACGAGCTCCACGAGTTCCGATTCGGTGGTTTGGCCGGCGACGACGAGGGCATCAAGCACCGAAAGCTCGCCTCGGGTGAGGCCGTCGAGCGCGCGTGCGATCGAGTTCCTCACCCCGGCGCGCGAGGCGAGTTGACCGAAGTCGTGAGGGGCAGGGGTGGCCAGGTCCGGACGATCCGTGAGCAGGCGGACGAGCCGCTCGTCGGGCCACGACCGCAGCTGGTCGGCCAACGACCGGTACCCGCTCCGACCTGCTCCCACGAGGGCCAAACTACCGACATGGCCGACACGCACGGGGGCCTTCCCCGGATGAGCACCGCACGACGCTCCGAAGTGCAGCACGTCGAGCTCCACCACGGCGCGGCCACCGACGTCGGTCGGGTCCGCCAGGCCAACGAGGACGCCTACCTCGCCGACCCACCCGTGTTCGTCGTCGCCGACGGCATGGGCGGGCACGACCGCGGCGACGTCGCGAGCGCGATCGTCGTCGAGGAGTTCGCCCGCCTCGCCAGCGACGGGTACGACGCCGAGCGCGGCGCCGAGGCCGTCGCCGCCACCCTGCAGGCCGTCCAGGACCGGATCCTCGCCTTCGACGCCGAGCAGCGCGCGAGCGGTGCCGACGCCAACTTCTCCGCGGGCACGACCGCCGTCATCGCCCTGCTCGTCGACTCGTCCTCCGGCCCCGTCTGGCTGCTCGCCAACGTCGGCGACTCGCGCGCCTACCGCTTCAACGACGGCGAGCTCGAGCAGGTCAGCGTCGACCACAGCCTGGTCCAGGAGCTCGTCGACACCGGCCAGATCACCGAGGCGGCCGCGGCCGTCCACCCGAGCCGCAACGTGATCACCCGCGCGCTGGGGGGATCGGCGCTGCCCGGTGGGGTGAGCGGGGAGGCCGACTACTTCCTCCTGCCGCTCGCCGCGGCCGAACGGCTGCTGCTCTGCTCCGACGGCGTCAGCGGCATGCTCGACGACCAGCGGATCAGCTCCATCCTCGGCTCCTGCGAGGACCCCCGCGACGCCGCCGAGCAGGTCGTCGCGGCCGCCGTCGAGGCCGGTGGTCACGACAACGCAACGGCCGTCGTGGTCGATGTGGTGGGATTGGTGCACACAGAGCCGTACGACGCCGACGCGCAGCGGCTGAGCCTGGAGCAGAAGTTGGGAGCCCTCCCATGAGCGAGACCGCAACCGGCGCGACCGGCGCCTGGTCCTACCGCACCGGTGACTGGTTCGCCGTGTTCGGTGCCAACGCGACCGTGCTGCTGCCCGCGTCCCAGAAGGACCAGGTCGTCGCGCTGTGGGCGCTCGTCGACGGCGGAGCCGGCTTCGACGAGGTGCTCGACGGCCTGCTCGCCTCCGGCCTGAGCCGGATCCCCGGCTTCGTGCTGGTGAGCGACGACGACGGCCCGACCCGGGTCCTGCTCCGCGGCCAAGGCGTGACCGCGACGCTGGCGACCGCCGACGAGGAGGTCACGCTCGACGGCGCCGCCAGCCACACCTGGGTCGAGCGGAGCGTCGACGGCGTCCTGGCCCTGTCGGTCAGCGTCCCCGCGGACGAGGAGGCCGGACGCGGCGAGGCCGACTTCCCCATCGCCACCGGGCTGGTGCGGATCGGGCAGGTCGACCGGCCCGCCGTCGTACCCGTGTCGGGTGGGGCGCATGCCGCCGCACCGGCCGTCGACGGACCGGACGACGCCGCTGCTGGGGCCGAGGCCGAGCCCGAGGCGGCGCCGGTGCTCGACCTCGGGAAGCCGGCGCCGGCCGACGCGATGGTCGAGGCGCCCACCGACGAGTCCACCGACGAGCCCGTCGAGGACGCCGTGGTCGACGACGTGGCGGTCGACGACGAGCCTGCACCCGCCGAGCCCGAGGTGATGGCCGAGGCCGCCATGGCGGAGGCCGACGCGATGGTCGAGGACGAGCCGTCGCCGCTGGACGAGGGCCCTGCCACCGAGGTCATGGACGTGGTCCCCGACCCGTTGAGCGACCCGCTGCCTCCGCCCCCCGGTGCCCCGGCACCCGACGGCTGGGTCACTCCTTGGGACTCCTCGCCGACGCCGTCCACGGGCGGTGCCGAGGAGCCCGCCGAGGAGCCCGTCGAGGAGCCCGTCGAGGAGCCCGCCGGGGAGGCGGCGTCCGCGGACCCGCTCGCCGAGCCGGACACCCCCGCCGTCCCGTCGCCGCCGCTGCCGCCGATGGGTGGCGAGACCGAGGTCGCCCCCGTCGGCTGGGTGCCGCCTCCGCCGCCGTCGGTCGACGCCCCCGTCGACGCGCCGCCGCTGGGCATCGGCTCGTGGGAGCCCGTCGGAGGCACGCCGCCGCCGCCTCCCGTGCCGGCTCCCTTCGACCCGGACCACGACGGCCAGACCGTCACCGGCGTGGGGCCGGACGTGCCCTCGCCCCCGCAGCCCGGGATCCCCGGCCAGCCGCCGGCGCCCGCGGTCACCCAGCCGGTGGCGAAGCTGCTCATCTCCGACGGCCAGACGGTCGTGGTCGACCGCGCGGTGCTGATCGGCCGCGCCCCGGAGGCGCGCCGCTTCACCTCGACCGAGCAGCCGATGCTCGTCACCGTCCCCAGCCGGCTCCACGAGATCTCGTCGACGCACGTCGAGGTCCGCCCCGGCACGGGTGCCGACCACGGCACCGCCGTCGTCACCGACATGGGCTCGACCAATGGCACCGTCCTGGTCCAGCCCGGCCTCGGTCCCGAGGACCTCAAGCCGGGGATCGCCGTCCAGCTGATCCCGGGCGCGATCATCAACCTCGGTGACGGGATCACCATCCAGGTCACCCGGCCCTGACCGGCCGGCGGCCGCTACTCGGAGCGCTGCCCATGTCTCTCGTCCCCCCGCCCACCACGGAGCCGGTGATGTTCCCCCCGGCCGTGCTCGACCGCCGCTTCTCGGCGTTCGTGCTGGACCGTGTGGTCGCCTGGGGCCTGTCCGGCGCTGTCGGCTTCGCCGTGTGGGCACTGCTCGACACCTCCATCCCCGTGGCGCTGGTCAGCGCCGTCGGCGCCGACCTGGTGCTCGGCATCGTGCTGGCCGTCCTGGTCGGGACCACCGGCGTCACCCCCGGCAAGGCCGCCGTCGGGCTGCGGGTCGTGCGTCGTGAGACCGGGCGGCCGATCGGGGTCCTCGCCGCGCTCGGCCGGTACGTCGTCCTCGGCATCGCCGGCATCCCCACCCTCGGTCTCGGCCTGGCGACCCTCGCGTGGACGGCTGCCGCCGACCCGAGCCGGCAGCGCCGTGGCCTGCACGACCGGATCGGCGACGCGGTCGTCGTCGACATCCGTCCGGTCTCGGTGGCGCCGGAGGAGACGGACGACCGGCCGCAGCAGATCGTCAACCTCACCGCCCTGCGGCTGATGCCCGTCCCGCCGGTCCAGCACCCGGCGTCGACACCCGCGCCGACCCCCACGCCGGCCCCCGCTCCCGCCCCGGCCCCCGCTCCTGCGCCGACGCCGGTCCTCTCGCCCGTCCCGGCGCCGGCGCCCGCCCCTGCTCCGGCCCCTGCCCCTGCTCCGGCTCCTGCACCGGCTCCTGCACCGGCTCCTGCACCGGCTCCGGCACCCACGCCGGCTCCGGAGCCCGCGGTCCGTGCGCCGGGAGCCCACCGCGCGCCCGCGCCGACGCCTGCCCCGACGCCCGCGCCGACGCCGGCCCCGGCGCCCGCCGCTCCGAAGCCGGTCGCCGAGCAGACCCGTGTCCGCCCCGACCCCGCTGCTGCCGGCTCTCCGCAGGGCCAGCCTGCGGCGGCACGGTGGCGAGTCGCCTTCGACACCGGCGAGTCGTTCGTGGTCGAGGGCCTGGCGCTCGTCGGTCGGCGCCCGGAGCCGCGCGACGGCGAGCCGGTCCGCCACGTCGTGCCACTGCGGTCCTCGGACATGTCGTTGTCCAAGACCCACGCGCAGTTCCAGGTCGCCCCGGACGGCGCCCTGGTCGTCATGGACCGGGGCTCGACCAACGGCTCCTACGTCGTGCGGCGCGGCATGTCGAAGGCGCTCACGGCCGGCCGGCCCAGCACGCTGCTCCCCGGCGACGAGGTGCGCTTCGGCGACCGCACCATGACGGTCGAGCGCGACGGCTGAGTCAGCGTCGACCCTCCCACTCGCGGCGCAGCAGGCCGAAGACCGCGGTGTCGCTCCAGCCGCCGTCGCGATCGGGGTAGTCCTCCCGGGTGTGGCCCTCCTGCGTCATCCCGATCCGCTCGCACAGCCGCGCCGAGGCCGTGTTGCGGGGGTCGAGCTGCGCCATCAGCCGGTGCAGGGGATAGGTCGTGAACGCCAGGTCGACCAGTGCGCCGGCGGCCTCGGTGGCGAACCCGCGCCCGCCGTACTCCGGCGCGAAGACCCAGCCCAGCTCGGCGATCGACGGCGGCTGGTCCTCGTCGTGGGCGGCGCTGAAGCGCAGCATGAGGTCGCCGACCAGCACGCCCTCGTGCTCGACGGCCAGGCCGAGGAAGTCGCCGACCTCGACCGGGGCGGTGGCGGCGACCAGGCGCTCCATCCGCTTTGCGAGCCCGTCGGCGTCGAGGGCCGGGAAGGGGAGGTAGCGGGTGACCTCGGGGTCCGCGCAGTAGGCGCCGATCGCGGTCTCGTCGTCGGGGACGACCGGCCGCAGCACGAGCCGCTCGGTTCGCAGGGGCACGGGCGGCGTGATGCGTTCGATTCCCACGGCCCGAGCCTAGGAGGGCGGCGGAGGGCGGGGAAACTGCTTTCCGGGCGGTCGGAGCACTCGTCTAGCATGTGCGGTCGCGGGCGTCGGATCGCCGCCCGCAGCCTGCAGATCAACGAGGAAGGTCGAGACCGTGCCGACTGGCAAGGTGAAGTGGTACGACGCGGAGAAGGGCTTCGGCTTCCTCTCGCAGACCGAGGGCCCGGACGTCTACGTCCGTTCCGACGCGCTGCCCGAGGGCGTGACCACGTTGAAGGCCGGCACGCGCGTCGAGTTCGGCATCGCCCAGGGCCGCCGCGGCGAGCAGGCGCTGCAGGTCAAGCTCCTCGACGCCCCGGCGTCGGTGTCGCGCAACCAGAAGGAGGCGCGCCGCAAGAAGCCCGAGGAGATGGTCCCGATCGTCGAGGACCTGATGCAGCTCCTCGACGGCGTCGGCGAGGCCTACCGTCACGGACGCCACCCCGACCGTCGTACGTCGCAGCCGGTCGCCAAGCTCCTGCGCGCCCTGGCCGACGAGCTCGAGGCCTGAGCCCCTGCGCCGGTGCCGTCAGGCCGGGACCGGCCGGTCGGCCTGCGCCCTGCCGCGCCGGGACGGCGCGCTGCGCAGCACGAACACCGCCCAGGCGGTCAGCAGCACCGCGGCGAACGCCAGCCCGACGCCGTTGACGGCGGGGTAGGACAGGATCACGCCCAGGAAGCCGCCGATCACCCACGCCAGCTGGAGCGTGGTGTCGCCCTTCGCGAAGGCGCTCGCGTGCGCCCGCACCGGCACGCCGCTCTGGATGGTGGAGTCGAGCGAGACCTTCGCGAGGTACTGCATCAGTCCGACGGTCAGGCCCAGCACGACGAGGGGCAGCAGCCCGTAGAAGATGGTGGCGACCACGAGCGCGGCGATGTCGGCGAGCAGGGCGACGACGACCATCACGGCCGGGTTGATCTTGCGCACGAGCGACGCGACGACGATGCCGATGGTGTTGCCGAGACCGGCCGCGCCGACGACGAGGCCCACGAGCAGGGTCGACTTGGTCTTGGACTCCCAGCCGTCGAGGGGCTCGGTCGCGAGCACGAAGGTCATGAACATCGTGAGGAAGCCCGACAGCAGGCGGGGCCCGCAGTTGGCGCGCAGGGCGAAGGCGACCTGCGGCGGCAACCCGCTGCCGCGGCGCGAGTCGGCCGCGGCGCGCGGGGCGTCGATCGACTCCTCGCCGCTGGAGGAGTCGACCTGGCGGGGCAGCAGGATCGCGGCGATGGTGCCGACGGTGAAGACCAGGAAGGCGTAGCGGCAGGCCCACTCGGGGCCGATCCAGTAGGCGAGGCCCGCCAGCGGGGCCGAGACGCAGGCGCCGACGACACCCGACAGGGCCACTCGTCCGTTGGCCTTGACCAGCGTGATCTCGTGGGGGAGCAGGCGGGGCACCGCCGCCGCCTTGGCGACGCCGTAGGCCTTCGAGGAGACGAGGACGCCGAGGGCGGCGACGTAGAACCACGGCGAGCCGTCGGTCAGCGTCCCGGCGAGGACCCAGCACAGGAACGCCCGGAGCGCGAAGGTCGCGCCGATCGCCCAGCGCCGGCCGTGGCTGAACCGGTCGAGGAACGGCCCGATCAGCGGGGCCACGACGGCGAAGGGCACCATCGTCAGGCCGAGGAAGAGCAGCACCGGGCCGCGCTGCCCGCTGGTCGCTCCGGCGAAGAAGACGGTGCCGGCGAGCGCGATCGCGAACGCCGAGTCGCCGGCCGCGTTGGCTGCGTGCAGCTCGATCAGCCGGTTGAGGCCGGACCGCTCGGCGCCCTGCGCCCCGGCGGCCTTGCGAGCCGTCCGCACGGTCGCACGGCTGGCTCGCCCGGTGACGCGCGCGAACCCGGCGACGCCGCGGGCGGTCGCCTTCGCGGCCCGGACCGACCCGGTGTCGCCCGTGCTGTCGCCCAGGACCTCGGCGCCGGGCGGCGGGGGAGGGGGAGGCGGCGGGTACGCGGCCCCGTCGGGCCGCGGGTGGCCACCGGAGGGGCGCGGCTTGGCTCCGTCGGTGCTCACCCTCCCTATCTTGCCTGCTGGGTCCGACCGACACCCGCGGGCGCCCCCGACGTGACGGACGTCGCCGTCATGGTGGATGCTGTGCCGGTGTCCACGCTCGAGCGCAAGCTGACCGACGCCGCCACCGCTGACGCGGTCGACGCCGCCCGCGCGGCCCTGCTCGACGAGGTCGACGCGGCCGACGTGGGCGACTACCTCGGCCACCAGGTCGACGGCCTGCGCGTCGTGACGCACCTCTTCGCCTGTGCCAGCAAGGGCTACCGGGGCTGGCAGTGGGCGGTCACGCTGACCCGCGCCTCCCGCCAGAAGAAGGTCACCGTCGTCGAGGTCGTGCTGCTGCCCGGCCAGGACGCCATCATCGCGCCGGCGTGGGTCCCCTACCGCGACCGCCTCCAGCCGGGTGACATGTCCCCGGGCGACCTGCTCCCCGTCTCCGACGACGACCCGCGCCTCGTGCCGACGTACTCCTTCGGGGACGACCCACTCGACACCGACGAGAAGGCGCAGATCCGCCAGGTCGCCAAGGACCTCGGCCTCGGCCGGGTCCGCGTGCTCTCGCCCGAGGGCCGCGACGCGGCCGCCGAGCGGTGGTACGACGGCGAGGCCGGCCCCGACGCGCCGATCGCCAAGTCCGCGCCCGACCAGTGCTACTCCTGCGGCTTCCTGGTGCGCCTTGCCGGCCCGCTGTCCGAGACCTTCGGCGTCTGCGCCAACGGCGACGCCAACGACGACGGCCGGGTCGTCGCCTTCCAGCACGGCTGCGGCGGCCACTCCGAGGTGCGCCTCAGCAAGCGCCAGCAGCCGCTCCCGCCCGCGCCGCCCGTGCTCGACACGGTGAGCGCGGACGACCTCGACGTCCTCTGAGACGCAGTCGTCCCGCCGGTCGGTCTCGGGCGGCCGCGCGCTTATCCGTCCGACACCCGCCGTCAAGGGTGCCTTCGGCCCCGCTGCGCGGCGCCTGCGTGCCCACTCGAGGGGGTCAGCTCACGCCGCGTCGGCGTCAGGCGCGGCTGAGGACCCAGACGGCGTACAGGTCGTCGACCGGCCGCAGGTCGTAGCCGCCGAACCGGTGGTCGACCCGCAGCCCAGCGGCGGTCGCGTCCGCGACGAACTCGTCCGGCGGGTAGCCGCGCGCGCTCGCCGGTCCGCCCTGCAGGTGGAAGCCGGCGAGGATCCGCCCGCCCGGCGCGAGCAGCGAGCCCAGCCGCTCGAGCACGGCCACCTCGGTGTCCTCGGCGAGGAAGGTGAGCACGTTGCCGACGCAGACGACGAGGTCGAAGGCGTCGGGCGCCCCGGCGGCCGCCAGCGCGTCGGGGGAGAGCGCGAGGATCTCCAGCGGCAGCACCTCCAGCCCCGGCCAGGTACGACGGGCCTGCGCGACGAGCGCGGGGTCGGGCTCGGCCGCGACGACCCGGTGCCCGTGGTCCAGCAGGTAGGCGCCGACGCGTCCCATGCCGGCGCCGGCGTCGAGCACGCGGGAGCCGCGGGCCAGCATCGCGTCGGCGAGGCGGGCCTCGCCGAAGACGTCCTCGCCCTGCTCGATCAGCTCGGCGAAGCGCTCCCCGTAGCCGACGTTCCTCGCTCCGCCGAGTGCCCAGCGGGTCGGGGGGAGCGGCTCGTTCACGGCTCGTCGTGCTCGCGCTCGGCGCGGACCAGGCGGCGGCGCTTGCAGTACTCCATCCCGAGCAGCCCGAGGCCGACGCCGGTCAGGCACATCCACAGCAGCCAGGTGCGGCCGTCCTCCTCGAGGCGGCCGTAGAACGGCAGCAGTGCCACGAAGGCGATCGCGAACAGCGCGGTGCCGACCTGGACCGTCCGCACCCCGTCGACGTCGAGGGGCTCGACGGGCGCGATCAGGTAGGTGCGGTTGCCGATCTCGTGCTGGGTCGGCTGGTCGTCGCGGAGCTCCACGGTTCGATCGTAGACCGCGGGGCCGGACCGGCGCAGTCCGGACGGAATAGTTGCTTGAGGTAATGACTTAGACTAACGACATGCCGACCAGGGAACAGCTGCGTACGAACGTGGGGCTCGCGACCGAGCTCCGGTTCTCGGTGATGCGCCTGCGCCGGAGGCTGGTGCGCGAGCGCCACCCCGACAACGACCTCAGCCTCTCGTCGATGGCGGTGCTCTGGGCGCTCCACCGGCTCGGTGACCTCACCATCGGCGCGCTGGCCAGCCGTGAGCAGGTGCGCCCGCCGAGCATGACCCGCACCGTGAACTGCCTGGCCGACGCGGGCCTGGTCGAGCGGCAGCCCCACCCGACGGACGGCCGACAGGTCGTCGTACGGCTCACGGAGGAGGGGCGCGCGGTGGTCCACGCCGACGCGACCCGCCGTGACCGGTGGCTCTCGCGCCGCCTCGAGGAGCTGACCCCCGCCGAGCGCGACGTCCTGCGCCAGGCCGCCCCCATCCTGCAGCGCATCGCCGCTGCCGACTGACGAACGAAGGAGTCACCACGAGCCCCCGCTTCCGATCCCTCGCCCACCCCAACTACCGCCTCTACTTCGCCGGCAGCCTCGTCTCCAACGTCGGTACGTGGATGCAGCGCGTCGCGCAGGACTGGCTGGTCCTGACCATCCCCGGCAACGGCGGCACCGCGCTCGGCATCACCACCGGGCTCCAGTTCTTGCCCGTGCTCCTGCTCTCGCCGTACGCCGGCGTCATCGCGGACCGCTTCCCGAAGCGCCGGATGCTGCAGGTCACCCAGGCGGTGATGGCGCTCGCCGCGCTCGCCCTCGGTGCGATCGCCGCGCTCGGCGTCGCCGAGACCTGGCACGTCTACCTGCTCGCCTTCGTCTTCGGCATCGGCGCCGCCTTCGACGCGCCGGCCCGCCAGGCCTTCGTCTCGGAGATGGTCGGCGCCGACGACGTGGCCAACGCGGTCAGCCTCAACTCCGCGGCGTTCAACACCGCCCGGCTGATCGGTCCCGGCATCGCCGGCCTCCTGATCGGTATCGGTGGCGGCGGGATGCGCGCGACCGGCTGGGTCATCCTCGCCAACGCCGTCTCGTACGCCGCCGTCATCCTCCAGCTCCGCCGGATGGACCCCGCCGGGCTGCACTCGCCGCGCCCGGCCGGTCGCGAGCCGGGCATGCTCCGCGCAGGCATCGGCTACCTGCGCGGCCAGCCGAAGATGCTGATGATCCTCGTGCTCGTCTTCTTCGTCGGGACCTTCGGCATGAACTTCCAGCTCACCTCGGCCCTCATGGCCACCGACGTGTTCGGCAAGGGCGCCGAGGAGTACGGCGTCCTGGGCTCCTTCCTCGCGATCGGCTCGCTCAGCGGCGCGCTGCTCGCCGCCGGGCGGGCGCGGGTGCGGGTCCGGCTCCTGATGGGGGCGGCCGTCGCGTTCGGCGTGCTCGAGATCGTGGCCGGGTTCGCGCCGTCGTACCTGCTCTTCGTGGTGCTCTGCCCGCTCCTGGGCGTCTCGGTCATCACGGTCCTCAACTCCTGCAACGCCCTGCTCCAGACCGAGTCCGACCCGGCGATGCGCGGGCGGGTGATGGCGATCTACATGACGATCGTCATGGGCGGGACCCCGATCGGCTCGCCGTTCATCGGCTGGATCGGCGAGCAGTACGGCGCCCGGTGGACGCTGGTCGTCGGGGGAGTGCTGGTGCTGGTCGGCGTCGGCCTGGCCGTTCTCGTGAGGAGCCTGGCCGCTGGCCGCGAGCCCTCTGCGCAAGCGGTGCGCGAGCCTGCCATGCTGCCCTCGTGAGCTCTGCGCAGACCGCCCCCGGGACCAGCCCGGTCGACCGCTACTTCCGGATCTCCGAGCGGGGATCCACCGTCGGCCAGGAGGTGCGTGGCGGGGTCGTCACGTTCTTCACGATGGCCTACATCGTGGTGCTGAACCCGCTGATCCTCGGGTTCGCGGCCGATGTCGACGGCAACTACCTCGGCGGCGGCTCGGTGCCGGGCGGCGGCCTGGCGGCCATCGCCGCCGGCACCGCCCTCGTCGCCGGTGTGCTGACGATCCTGATGGGCGTCGTCGCCAACTACCCGCTCGCGCTGGCGACCGGGCTGGGCCTGAACGCCTTCCTCGCCTTCTCGATCGCCGGCCAGATGACCTGGGCCGACGCGATGGGCCTCATCGTCATCGAGGGCGTGCTGATCCTGGTGCTGGTGCTGACCGGCTTCCGGACCGCCGTCTTCCGCGCGGTCCCGGCAGAGCTGAAGGTCGCGATCTCGGTCGGCATCGGGCTGTTCATCGCGCTGATCGGCTTCGTCGACGCGGGCTTCGTGACCCGGATCCCCGGCGGGACCACGGTGCCGGTGCAGCTGGGCAGCGACGGCAACCTCAGCGGCTGGCCCGTGCTCGTCTTCATCGGCGGCCTGCTGCTGATGGTGGCCCTGTGGGTGCGCAAAGTGCGCGGCGCGATCCTGATCTCGATCGTCGTGATGACCGTCGTCGCGGTCGTCGTCGAGGCGATCGGCGACCTCGGCCGCGTCTCGGAGAAGGCCGGCGGCTGGGCGCTGACCGTCCCGGCCTGGCCGGACAGCTTCCACGCCCCCGACTTCGGCACGCTGGGCGAGTTCAACCTGCTCGGCTCCTGGGACCAGGTCGGCGTGGTGACCGTGCTGCTGCTCGTCTTCTCGCTCCTCCTGGCCGACTTCTTCGACACCATGGGCACGATGACGGCCATCGGCGCCGAGGCGAAGCTGCTCGACGAGGAGGGCATGCCGCCGAACGCGGCGCGGATCCTCGCCGTCGACTCGGTCGCCGCGATCGCCGGCGGCGCGGCCGGCGTCTCGTCGAACACGTCGTACATCGAGTCCGCCGCAGGTGTCGGCGAGGGCGCGCGCACCGGCCTCGCCTCGGTCGTGACCGGGCTGCTGTTCCTGCTGACGATCTTCCTGTCGCCGCTCGTGGCGATGATCCCGTCGGAGGCGGCCGTCCCGGCGCTCGTGCTGGTCGGCTTCCTGATGATGCAGCAGGTCACGGGCATCGCGTGGGACGACCTGGAGGTCGCGATCCCGGCCTTCCTGACCATCGTGCTGATGCCGTTCACCTACTCGATCACGGTCGGCATCGGGGCCGGATTCGTGTCCTACGTCTTCCTCAAGCTGGTCCGCGGGAAGGCCGCCGACGTCCACGCGCTGCTGTGGGTCGTCGCGGGCCTGTTCGTGGTCTACTTCGCCATCGACCCGATCACCCGGTGGCTGACCTGAGAGCCGGCCCGCGAACCGGCCGTTCCCGGCGTGACCCGGCATTTTGACCCGCCTATGGGCGGCCGGTAATCTCGATTCTCGTGTCTGGGGCGACCCGGCACGTCCCGCATGCCCTCAGACCAGCCCCGATCCGACGGGGCCATCGGCGGGGGAACCAGCATCCGGCACAGCAGCGAGCAGTACCCCCGAGCCCGGCATGGTGCCGGGCCGAGAGACAACACCGAGAGGGAAGCACAAGAGTGCCCACCATTCAGCAGCTGGTCCGCAAGGGCCGCCAGGACAAGGCGTCGAAGACCAAGACGCCTGCCCTGAAGGGATCGCCTCAGCGGCGCGGTGTCTGCACCCGCGTCTACACCACCACCCCGAAGAAGCCGAACTCCGCCCTCCGCAAGGTCGCCCGCGTGCGCCTGAGCAGCGGCGTCGAGGTCACGGCCTACATCCCGGGTGAGGGTCACAACCTCCAGGAGCACTCGATCGTGCTCGTCCGCGGCGGCCGTGTGAAGGACCTGCCCGGTGTCCGCTACAAGGTCATCCGCGGCGCGCTCGACACGCAGGCCGTGAAGAACCGCAAGCAGGCTCGCAGCCGCTACGGCGCCAAGAAGGAGAAGAGCTGACATGCCGCGCAAGGGCCCCGCTCCGAAGCGCCCCATCGACGTCGACCCGGTCTACGGTTCGCAGCTGGTGAGCCAGCTGGTGTCGAAGGTGCTGCAGGATGGCAAGAAGCAGGTTGCTCAGCGGATCGTGTACGCCGCTCTCGAGGGCACCCGCGAGAAGACCGGCACCGACCCGGTCATCACCCTCAAGCGCGCGCTCGACAACGTGCGCCCCGCGCTCGAGGTCAAGTCCCGCCGCGTCGGTGGTGCGACCTACCAGGTCCCCGTCGAGGTCAAGGGCAACCGTGGCACGACGCTGTCGCTGCGCTGGCTCGTGGGCTACGCCCAGGAGCGTCGCGAGAAGACGATGGCCGAGCGCCTGCAGAACGAGATCCTCGACGCCGCCAACGGCCTCGGTGCCGCTGTGAAGAAGCGCGAGGACACCCACAAGATGGCCGAGTCCAACAAGGCCTTCGCCCACTACCGCTGGTGATCTCGTCGGAGCGGGCCCGCCACCGCGGCGCCCGCTCCGGCACCCACCGGTTCCATCCCCTTACCTAAGGAACGCTGACTCACGTGGCAGTCGACATCACGACGGACCTGAACGTCGTCCGCAACATCGGCATCATGGCGCACATCGACGCCGGCAAGACCACCACCACCGAGCGCATCCTGTTCTATACCGGCATCTCCTACAAGATCGGTGAGGTCCACGACGGCGCTGCCACGATGGACTGGATGGAGCAGGAGCAGGAGCGCGGCATCACGATCACGTCGGCCGCGACGACCTGCTGGTGGAAGAAGCACCAGATCAACATCATCGACACCCCGGGCCACGTGGACTTCACGGTCGAGGTCGAGCGCTCGCTGCGCGTCCTCGACGGTGCCGTCGCGGTCTTCGACGGTGTCGCCGGCGTGGAGCCCCAGTCGCAGACCGTGTGGCGCCAGGCCAACAAGTACGCCGTCCCGCGGATGTGCTTCGTCAACAAGCTCGACCGGACCGGTGCGGACTTCTACCGCGTCGTCGACTCGATCGTGCAGAAGCTCAACTCGACCCCGCTGGTCCTCCAGATCCCGATCGGTGCCGAGGGCGACTTCATCGGCGTCGTCGACCTGGTCGAGATGAACGCCAAGGTCTGGCGCGGCGAGACCGCCCAGGGCGAGGACTACGTCGTCGAGGAGATCCCCGCCGACCTCGCCGACAAGGCCGCCGAGTACCGCGAGAAGCTCGTCGAGACCCTCGCCGAGGCCGACGACGACATCATGGAGGTCTACCTCGAGGACGGCGACACGTTCGACGTGCCGACCCTCAAGGCCGCCATCCGTCGCGCGACCCTGGCCGACAAGGTCAACCCGATCCTCACCGGCACCGCGTTCAAGAACAAGGGCGTGCAGCCCCTGCTCGACGCGATCGTCGACTACCTCCCCTCGCCGCTCGACGTGGACGCCATCGTCGGCCACAAGCCGGGTGCCGAGGAGACCGAGGAGAACGAGATCTCGCGCAAGCCCTCCAGCGAGGAGCCGCTGTCCGCGCTCGCGTTCAAGATCGCCGCCGACCCGCACCTGGGCAAGCTGACCTTCGTCCGCGTCTACTCGGGCAAGCTCGAGGCCGGCGCGACCGTGCTCAACGCGAGCAACGGCCGCAAGGAGCGGATCGGCAAGGTCTACCAGATGCACGCCAACAAGCGTGAGGAGATCGCGTCGGTCGGCGCCGGCCAGATCGTCGCCGTCATGGGCCTCAAGGACACCCGGACCGGTCACACCCTCTCCGACACGGCCAAGCCGGTCGTGCTGGAGTCGATGACCTTCCCGGCGCCGGTGATCTCGGTCGCCATCGAGCCGAAGACGAAGGCCGACCAGGAGAAGCTCGGCGTCGCCATCGGCCGTCTCGCCGAGGAGGACCCGACCTTCGTCGTCAAGACCGACGAGGAGACCGGCCAGACCATCATCTCCGGCATGGGCGAGCTCCACCTGGAGATCCTCGTCGACCGGATGAAGCGCGAGTTCAAGGTCGAGGCGACCGTCGGCAAGCCGCAGGTCGCCTACCGCGAGACCATCCGCGGCACCGTCTCGAACCACAGCTACACCCACAAGAAGCAGACCGGTGGGTCGGGCCAGTTCGCGAAGGTCGTCATCTCGCTGGAGCCGAACATCGACCCCGAGACCGGTCTCGGTGCGGGCTACGAGTTCGTCAACAACGTCACCGGTGGTCGCGTCCCGCGCGAGTACATCCCGTCCGTCGACAACGGCGGCCAGGAGGCCATGGAGTTCGGCGTCCTCGCCGGCTACCCGATGGTCGACGTGAAGTTCACCCTCGAGGACGGCGCCTACCACGACGTCGACTCGTCCGAGCTCGCGTTCAAGATCGCCGGCATCCAGTCGTTCAAGGAGGCCGCCCGCAAGGCGAACCCGTGCCTCCTCGAGCCGATGTTCGCCGTCGAGGTCACCACGCCCGAGGACTTCCTCGGCACGGTCATCGGTGACATCAACAGCCGTCGCGGTCAGATCCGCGCGCAGGAGGAGCGTCACGGCGACATCGTCGTGTCCGCCCTCGTGCCGCTGTCCGAGATGTTCGGGTACGTTGGCGACCTGAGGTCCAAGACCTCTGGTCAGGCGTCGTACTCGATGGAGTTCGACTCGTACGCCGAGGTTCCCACGAACATCGCCGACGAGATCATCAAGAAGGCGCGCGGCGAGTAGTCCCCTGGGTCATCGACCCATGGGGGATCTCGACGCAGACCCTCGGCGCACCACCCCTTCAGTACGAGTCAAGTAACAACACATCAGGAGGAGCCCCCAGTGGCTAAGGCGAAGTTCGAGCGGAACAAGCCGCACGTGAACATCGGCACGATCGGTCACATCGACCACGGCAAGACGACGCTGACCGCGGCGATCTCGAAGGTGCTGCACGACAAGTACCCGGACCTCAACGAGGCCTCGCCGTTCGACCAGATCGACAAGGCTCCCGAGGAGCGTCAGCGCGGCATCACGATCTCGATCGCGCACATCGAGTACCAGACCGAGGCGCGCCACTACGCGCACGTCGACTGCCCCGGTCACGCCGACTACATCAAGAACATGATCACCGGTGCTGCCCAGATGGACGGCGCGATCCTGGTGGTCGCCGCGACCGACGGCCCGATGCCGCAGACCCGCGAGCACGTGCTGCTCGCCCGCCAGGTCGGCGTGCCCGCCCTGGTCGTCGCGCTCAACAAGTGCGACATGGTCGACGACGAGGAGCTCATCGAGCTCGTCGAGATGGAGGTGCGCGAGCTCCTCAACGAGTACGAGTTCCCGGGCGACGACGTCCCGGTCGTGCGCGTTGCGGCCTTCCCGGCCCTCAACGGCGACGCCAAGTGGGGCGAGTCGGTTGCCGAGCTCATGTCGGCCGTCGACGAGTACATCCCGCAGCCCGAGCGTGAGGTCGACAAGCCGTTCCTCATGCCCGTCGAGGACGTCTTCACGATCACCGGTCGTGGCACCGTCATCACCGGCCGTATCGAGCGCGGCATCGTCAAGGTGAACGAGGAGGTCGAGATCATCGGCATCCGCGACACCGCGATCAAGACCACCGTCACCGGTGTCGAGATGTTCCGCAAGCTGCTCGACGAGGGCCAGGCCGGTGAGAACGTCGGTCTGCTGCTCCGCGGCACCAAGCGCGAGGACGTCGAGCGCGGCATGGTCGTGGTGAAGCCGGGGACCACCACCCCGCACACCAACTTCGAGGCCAGCGTCTACATCCTCTCGAAGGAGGAGGGCGGCCGTCACACGCCGTTCTTCAACAACTACCGTCCGCAGTTCTACTTCCGGACCACCGACGTGACCGGCGTCGTGACCCTTCCCGAGGGCACCGAGATGGTCATGCCGGGCGACAACACGGACATGACGGTCGAGCTCATCCAGCCGATCGCCATGGACGAGGGTCTGAAGTTCGCGATCCGTGAGGGTGGCCGCACCGTCGGCGCCGGCCGGGTCACGAAGATCACCAAGTGATCTGACCTGCTTCGGGGAAGCCCCCTGCTGCTTCGGCAGCAGGGGGCTTCCTGCATTTCTGCCCGCACGCTCCCAGCCGGGAGAATGTCGGCGTGAACGACGAGCAGGACCACGCGGGCGGCGTACGCCCGGCCCGACCGCACCACAAGCTGACCGAGGACGGGCGGCGGGTGCGGGAGGTGCTGACCTACGCGCGGCGGGGGAGCCGGTTCTCGCCGAAGCAGCAGGCTGCCTGGGACGAGTACGCCGAGCGGTGGGTCGTGCCGGACGAGGCGGTCGACGAGCCGGGGTTCAGCTGGACCACGTGGTTCGGGCGGGAGGCCCCGCTCATCGTCGAGATCGGCGGCGGCGTCGGCGAGGCGACCGCGGCCCTGGCGGCCGCCCGGCCGTCGTACAACGTCCTCTCGCTGGAGGTGTGGCGCCCGGGTGTCGCCGAGAGCCTCGGGCGGGTCGCCGAGGCGGGCGCCGACAACGTCCGCTTCTGCGGCGTGGACGCCGTGTGGACGCTGGAGAACCTGCTGGCCGAGGGCAGCATCAGCGAGCTGTGGACCTTCTTCCCGGACCCCTGGCACAAGACCCGCCACCACAAGCGGCGGCTCGTCGTCCCGGAGTACGCGCGCCTGGTGGCCACGCGGCTCGTGCCGGGTGGCCTGTGGCGGCTCGCGACGGACTGGGCCGACTACGCCGAGCAGATGGTGGAGGTGCTCGACGCCGAGCCGCTGGTCGAGGGTGGTGTCGTCGAGCGCTGGGCCGAGCGGCCGGTCACCAAGTTCGAGCGCAAGGGCATCGCGAAGGAGCGCACGATCACCGACCTGGCCTACCGTCGCGTCACCTGACATTAACGTTCGCGCACCGGCGTGGCGCGCGAAACGGACATCCCCCGGGCGTACTTTCCGATCAGTGGCAGGTGGGGAAGCCGGCCACATCGGGAGGCCCGACGTGACGATTCACGACTGCGCAGCCCGGTCCATCCACAAGGAATAGGGCCGGGGCGGCCCTGGTGGGTGCGCGCGGTCCGGTGAGGTGAGTCGTGGGATCCAGTCACGATGGGGCACAGACCAGCACGCAGCGCCGTACCTACGTCCTCGACACGAGCGTCCTGCTCGCCGACCCGGCCGCACTGCGCCGGTTCGAGGAGCACGAGGTCGTCCTTCCGGTCGTCGTGATCACCGAGCTGGAGGGCAAGCGGCACCACCCCGAGCTGGGGTACTTCGCGCGCAGCGCCCTGCGGATGCTCGACGAGATGCGGGTCAGCCACGGCCGCCTCGACACGCCCGTCCCCGTGGGTGAGGACGGGGGCACGGTCCGCGTCGAGCTCAACCACACCGACGCCGCCTCGCTGCCCTCCGGCTTCCGGCTCGGCGACAACGACACCCGCATCCTCGCGGTCGCGCGCAACCTGGCCGACGAGGGACACCAGGTGACCCTGGTGTCCAAGGATCTCCCGATGCGGATCAAGGCCTCGGCGGTCGGCCTGGACGCCCAGGAGTACCGCGGGGAGGCGATCAGCGACTCGGACACCGGCTACTCCGGCATGGCCGAGATCGAGGTCGCGGCCACCGACCTCGACGAGCTGTACGACGACGGGACGCTCGACCTTCCCGAGGCGCGTGAGCTGCCGTGCCACACCGGCCTGGTGATGCTGTCCGACCGGGGCACCGCGCTCGGCCGGGTCGGACCGGACAAGCAGGTGCACCTGGTCCGCGGCGACCGCGAGGCGTTCGGCATCCACGGCCGCAGCGCCGAGCAGCGCATCGCGCTGGAGCTGCTGCTCGACCCCGACGTGGGCATCGTGTCCCTCGGCGGGCGTGCCGGCACCGGCAAGTCCGCCCTGGCGCTGTGTGCCGGGCTGGAGGCGGTCATGGAGCGCCAGCAGCACAAGAAGGTCGTCGTCTTCCGTCCGCTCTTCGCCGTCGGCGGCCAGGAGCTCGGCTACCTGCCCGGCTCGGAGTCGGAGAAGATGTCGCCCTGGGGCCAGGCGGTCTTCGACACCCTCGGCGCCCTGACCTCGCGCGACGTGGTCGACGAGATCCTGGACCGGGGGATGCTCGAGGTGCTGCCGCTGACCCACATCCGCGGCCGCTCGTTGCACGACTCCTTCGTGATCGTCGACGAGGCGCAGTCGCTCGAGCGCAACGTGCTGCTGACGGTGCTCTCCCGGATCGGCGCCAACTCGAAGGTCGTGCTCACCCACGACGTCGCCCAGCGCGACAACCTGCGGGTCGGCCGCCACGACGGCATCGTCGCGGTCGTCGAGAAGCTCAAGGGCCACCCGCTGTTCTCGCACGTCACGCTGACCCGCTCCGAGCGCTCGCCGATCGCCGCGCTCGTCACCGAGATGCTGGAGAACGTCGTCGTCTGACGCCCCTCACCCGTGGTCGGCGGGCTGGCGGAGGACCTTCTCGAGCGCCTTGCCCTTCGCCAGCTCGTCGACCAGCTTGTCGAGGTAGCGGATCCTGCGCATCAGCGGGTCCTCCACCTCCTCGACCCGGATGCCGCACACGGTGCCCGTGATCAGCGACGCCTGTGGCGTGAGCTCGGCGGCGTCGAAGAAGTCCGCGAACGTCGTACCCGCGTCGAGGTGCGCCTCCAGCTCGGCCTGGCTGAAGCCGGTCAGCCAGCGGATGGTCTCGTCGAGCTCGGCCTTCGAGCGGCCCTTCCGCTCCACCTTGGTGACGTAGTGGGGGTAGACGGACGCGACGCTGGTCGTGAAGATCCGGTGCACCTCCTCACTGTAGGTGCCGGTGCTGGGGCTCGTGTGACTGCTGGGACCAGCGTGACGGAGCCGGCCGAAACCGGGCGGTGCGCCTGTGCGGTTCGGTTTGCACCTGCCGCGGCCGTCAGGCATGGTGGTCGCTGGTCGCCGGCGGTGATGACAACGGTGTCGGGCCCGATCGGGCGGCGACCAGCGTCCTGCCGTCGAGCCCGAAGTCGAGAATTTTGACGAAGCACGCACCGAGCCACGGGAAAGGGCCTGCGCCCAAGCACCGCGGAAAGCCGAAGCATGCCCACCTCGCCGAAGCACCTCGCAAGGCAGCCCGCAACGTCGTCGTCATGTCGTCGGTCGCCGTCGCCGTCACCGGGGTGTCGGTGGCCGCGGGAGTCGTCGGGAACGACGTCCCCGCCTCCACGGCCAGCGCCGACATCGATGCGCTGAGCGGCGCCGGGACGGTCCAGCCGACCGTCGCCGCGGAGAGCCGCGAGCCCGTGCTGTCCCGCTCGGACCGCCGGCCCGAGGCCGACCCGGTCAAGACGGCCACCCTCGACGAGTCCGCGGGCTCCGCGATGACCGACGAGCGCCGGCTCTCCGACTCCGACCCGCGCGACATCGCTCGCGCCCTGCTGTCGGAGTTCGGCTTCTCCTCTGACCAGTTCGGCTGCCTCGACTCGCTGTGGACCCGCGAGTCCGGCTGGCGGGTCAACGCCGACAACCCCAGCTCGAGCGCGTACGGCATCCCGCAGGCCCTCCCGGGCTCCAAGATGTCGTCGGCCGGCTCCGACTGGGCCACCAACCCCGCGACGCAGATCCGCTGGGGCCTGGGCTACATCCAGAGCCGCTACGGCAGCCCGTGCAGCGCCTGGGGCCACAGCGAGTCCCACGGCTGGTACTAGCCGGACCGCGCGAGCGCCCGCTGGCGGCAGGACCGTCGCCTCGCGCGACGGCCGACCGTCTCAGGCCAGCCGTGACTTCTGCACCTTCCCCATCTCGTTGCGGGGGAGCGAGGCGACGAAGCGCACCTCGCGCGGGCGCTTGTGCGCGGACAGCTCCGCGCCGACCCAGGCGGTGAGCTCGGCGCCCAGCGCGTCCTCGTCGGCGACGTCGGAGCGGGGGACGACGTACGCGACGATCCGCTGGCCCAGGTCCTCGTCCGGGGCGCCGACGACGGCGCACTCGGCGACGGCGCGGTGGCCGAGGAGGGTGGACTCGATCTCGCCCGCGCCGATCCGGTAGCCGCCGGACTTGATCAGGTCGACCGACGCCCGGCCGACGATCCGGTGGCGCCCGTCAGGGGTGATGCAGGCGACGTCACCGGTGCGGAACCAGCCGTCCTCGGTCCACACCTCGGCGGTGGCCTCCGCGCGGTTGAGGTAGCCGGCGAAGAGCGTCGGGCCACGGACCTCGAGGCTGCCCACGGATTCGCCGTCGTGGGGCACCGGCGCGCCGTCCTCGTCGCGCAGCCGGGTCTCGACGCCGGTGATGGGGACGCCGACCCAGCCGGCCTGCCGGACGCCGTCGGCGCGGGTGGCGACGGTGATCAGGGTCTCGCTCATGCCGTAGCGCTCGACGGGGTCGTGCCCGGTCAGCTCCCGCAGGCGCTCGAACACGGGGACCGGCAGGGCGGCACTGCCCGAGACGAGCAGCCGGGCCTCGCGCAGGGCAGCCGCGTGCTCGGGCGCCTCGACGAGGCGGCTCCACACGGTCGGCACCCCGAAGAACAGCGTGGCCCCGGCGCGCGCGGCGTCGGCGTACCGCTCCGGCGTGGGCCGGCCGGTGTGCACCAGGCCGCTGCCGGTGCGCAGGGGCCCCAGGACGCCCAGCACGAGGCCGTGCACGTGGAAGAGCGGCAGGCCGTGGGCGAGCACGTCCTCGGCCGTCCACGACCAGGCGTCGGCGAGCCCGTCGAGGCCGGCGGCCAGCGCGGAGCGGGGGAGCAGCACGCCCTTGGGCAGGCCGGTCGTCCCCGAGGTGTAGAGCACGAAGGCCGGCGCGTCCTCGGCCACCCCCGCCGGCGTGTACGACGCCCGGGCGGTCAGGTCGACCGGCAGGTGCTCGATCCCGTGCGGGTCCGGAGGGGCGGCGCCGAGCCAGCACTCGGGGGCGCTGTCGCCGAGCAGGTGGCGCAGCTCGGCCGCCCCCGAGTCGGGCGGGACCGGCACGACCGTCGCTCCGGCCAGCAGCGCACCCACGACGGCCACGACGGTGTCCATGGTGGGCGTGGCGTGCACGGCGACCCGGACGCGGCCGGCCAGCGGTGCGCCCAGGGCGGCTGCGGCGCCGAGGAGCTCGGGCGCGGTGAGCGTCGTACCGTCGACGGAGACGGGACGCCCGGTGCCGTCGACGAGGGCGGTCAGGAGCTCGGCCACACCCGCATCCTCCCGGATCCGGTGCCGGGGTCCCCGATGCGGGGTGCCTGCGGGTGCATGATGCCTGCATGGGCGGGGCTCGGGTGTCCCGCACGACCGAAGGAGCCCGTCATGCTCTGGACCATCATCGTGACCATCGTCGGCGGCGCCGTCATCGGCCTGCTCGGCAAGGCCGTCGCGCCGGGTGACCGGACGAAGTTCCCGCTGTGGCTGACGATCGTGTGCGGCATCGTCGGCATGCTGGTCGGCAGCTTCATCTACTGGGGCCTGTTCGGCAGCAACAACGGCGACTTCGACAACCACGAGGCGACGTGGGACAACGCCACGAACGGGATCGACTGGCTGCGCCACGCGTGGCAGGTCGGCGTCGCGGCGGTGGCGGTGATCGTCGCGGCCGCGCTGACCGGCCGCAAGAAGGCCTGAGCCGGCTGGTTCAGGGTCGCGTCATCGCGGCGAGGTCGAGCGCGGCGTCGAGCTCCTCGAGGGTGAGCTCGCCGCGCTCGACGTACCCGAGCGCCAGGACGGTCTCGCGGATGGTCGTGCCGGTCGCGAGCGCCTGCTTGGCGACCTTGGCGGCCGCCTCGTAGCCGATGTGGCGGTTGAGCGGGGTGACGACGGACGGCGACGACGCCGCGTAGCGGTGCATCCGCTCGGCGTCGGCCGTGATGCCGTCGATGCAGCGCCGCGCGAGCGTGGTCGTCGACGTCGACAGCAGGCGGACCGACTCCAGCAGGTTGCGGGCGATCACCGGCATCGCGACGTTGAGCTCGAAGCTGCCGCTGGCGCCCGCCGCGGTGACGGCGGCGTCGTTGCCGATGACCTGCATGCAGACCATCAGCGTCGCCTCGGGGAGCACCGGGTTGACCTTGCCCGGCATGATCGAGGAGCCCGGCTGCAGGTCGGGCAGGTGGATCTCGGCCAGGCCGGTCGTCGGGCCGGAGCCCATCCAGCGCAGGTCGTTGCAGATCTTGGTGAGGCCGACCGCGATCGTGCGCAGCACGCCGCTGAGCTCGACGAGGGAGTCGCGCGTGCCCTGCGCCTCGAAGTGGTTGCGCGCCTCGGTGAACGCCTGACCTGTGGCCTCGGCGAGCGCGGCGATCGCGGCCGCGGCGAAGCCCGGGGGCGTGTTGATGCCCGTGCCGACCGCGGTCCCGCCCAGTGGCAGCTCCCGCACGCGGGGGAGGACGGACTCCAGCCGCTCGGCGCCGTAGCGGATCGTGGCGGCGTACCCGCCGAACTCCTGGCCCAGGGTCACCGGCGTCGCGTCCATGAGGTGCGTCCGGCCGGACTTCACCAGGTCGGCGAACTCGGTCGCCTTCGCCTCCAGCGACGTCGCGAGCACGTCGAGCGCCGGCAGCAGGTCGCGGACGACGGCCAGCGTCGCGGCGACGTGGATCGCGGTCGGGAAGGTGTCATTGCTCGACTGGCTGGCGTTGACGTGGTCGTTGGGGTGGACGCTCACGCCGGCGCGGGCGGCCAAGGTCGCGATCACCTCGTTGGCGTTCATGTTGGAGCTGGTGCCCGAGCCGGTCTGGAAGACGTCGATGGGGAACTCGCCGTCGTACGTCCCGTCCGCCACCGCACGGGCAGCGTCCGCGATCGCGTCGGCCAGGTCGGACGACAGCACGCCGAGGTCGGCGTTGGCGCGCGCCGCGGCCGCCTTCACCTCGCCGAGCGCGTGGACGAGCGCCGGCTCGATCGGCGTGCCGCTGATCGGGAAGTTCTCGACGGCCCGCTGGGTCTGCGCCTGCCAGAGGGCCGCGGCCGGGACCCGGACCTCGCCCATGGAGTCGTGCTCGATCCGGAAGTCCTCGTTGCTCACGTCATCGAAACTACTCCGGCGGTGGGATCAGACCCAGACCTTGTAGCGCACGGTGAGCGTGAAGCTCTTCACGTCGTAGTGGTTGAACGACGCCGTGCCGGCGTCCCAGTGGACCCACTTCTTGCCGCTGGCGGACCGCACGACCTTGCTGGCCGCCACCCGGACGCCGGCGTGGGAACCGACCGTGCGACTGAGCCGGACCACAGCCGCAGGGTCGGCCGTGGCGGACGCGGGCTCGTAGACCAGCGCGCCGACGCTCGTGCCGTACCCACGCGATGCGCCTCCGGAGGCGTCGATGCGCACGTCGACATAGCTCGCGGCCGACGGCAGGCTGGCCCGGTGGCGGGTGAGCACCGTCGTCGCAGAGGTGGCGGTCGAGCGGCAGCGGGTGTTGGCGTAGTAGCCGAGCGAGCCCGACCACCCGTGCGAGGACGGTGAGCGCAGCGTCGAGCAACGGCCGACCGAGCTGCTGATCCGGGAGGAGGTGGCGCTCACCGTCCGGGTGTATGTCCTGAGCACGAGCTGCTGGACCTTGAAGGAGACGGACGGACCGACATTCCTCGCTGCGTCGACGATGCGCAGCGTGTACGAACCGACGGGCAGGAGGAGGCCGTCGGAGTCGCGACCGTTGTAGAGGTCCGACCAGGTGCCCGCGGTGTACGAGTAGATCGGCCGGAAGTTGACCTCGGTGCCAGCGGCGTCGACCACGCTGAAGTAGCGGTAGTCCGTGCCCGTGCCGGTCGACGTCACCGACACGGGGTCGTACTCGCCGGAGCTGTTGCGCCGGAAGTACGGGCGCGACAGGCTGACCGTGCCGTCCGGGGCATCGACGTCGACGGTGATGGTCGGCGACTTGCCGGAGTCCAGGATGGAGTGGAGCGGGCCCGTGTAGTCACCACTGCCGTCGGAGGCGGTGACCGTGACGGTGCCGACGAGCTCGTAGGCACCGGTCGTCAGGCCCTCGGAGGTCAGGGTGACGTCGAAGGTGCCGGCCGGGCTGCCCGTCTCGCCCTCGGCATGCACCGTCGGGGCCGTCGCCACGGGGACCCCGTCCTTCTCGACGTGCGCGTCGAACACCCAGTGCCCCTCGCGGTCCGTGTCGATGGTGAAGTTGGGCCCGTCCGGCGGATTGGCGCCGATGAAGTGGGTCAGGTAGCCCGCGACATCGAGGGATCCGGCGGCATGCGTCGGAGCGACCCCGACGAACGTGGCCGAGCAGGCGATGAGCATGGCGATGAGCGCGCGACGCATGGAGGTCCCTCCCCGAGACGTGGCGCTCCCACGGCGCCGGAGGGATCGTACGTCGGCATCCGCCCGGCCGGGGCATCTTCGGTGGAAGGCGTGACCGATACGGGTGCCAGGCCCTCAGCGTGGCGCCAGCAGGTCCATTCCGACCCGGTCCACCGACCTCGTCGTGGCCCGTACGACGACCGCGGCACGCCCCGCGTCCCGGTCGACACCCACGAACGAGCGCCAGCCGCCGGTCCCGCCGTTGTGCCACGTGATCGCGCGCCCGCGCACCGTGGTGGTGAGCCACGCGTCGCCGATCCGGACGGCGGGCCCGGCGAAGGAGGCCGTCGGCTCGAGCGCGGCCACTCCGGGGGCGGAGCCGTCGAGCAGGGCGGCCGCGAAGGCGGCGAGGTCGCCCAGCGTCGACCGGATGCCGCCGGCGGGTCCCAGGCCCTCCCCGGTCCACGGCTCGGCTGCCCGGCCCCGGCGCGTGGTGCCGGCGAGGGCGCGCGGCGACAGCTCGGCCGGCGTCGCGGGGACGTACCAGCTGCCGAGGCCCAGGGGTGCGGCGAGCCGGTCGCGCACGAGGCCGGCGTAGGTCGTCCCCGCCGCCGCAGCCACGGCATGCCCCAGCAGCTCGAAGCCCAGGTTCGAGTACGACGCCCGCGGCCGGCCGACCGTGGTCGCGCGGGTCTGCTCCAGCAGCTCGGCCAGGGTGTCGTCGTACGGGTTGGCGGCGTGGCGCCACAGGCGCCACGAGCGGCCGGCCATGCCGGGGATCCTCGGCAGCCGGGGGAGTCCGGACCGGTGCTGGGCGAGCGAGCCCAGGGTCACCCCGCCGGCCGGGCAGCCGGCGAGCGGGAGGTGCTGCTGGAGGAGGTCCTCCGGAGCGACCTCGCCGCGCTCGACCGCGTCGCGGAAGAGCAGTCCGGTGACGCCCTTGGAGACCGAGCCGATCTCCACGTCCGCGTCGTCGGGCAGCAGGTGGCTCCTCGTGCTGGTCTCGCCCGAGGCGACGACGGCGACGCCCCAGGGGAGGCCGCCGAGGGCGGGAGCCTCCACGCTCAGTCGAAGAGCTCGGAGAGCCACGACTCCTTGCGCCGCTTCTTGTAGTGGCCCTGGTCGCGGCGGTCGTCGTACCGGTCGTACTGCTGCGGGCGCGGGGCCTGCGGGGCGGCCGGCTGCTGCTGGCCGACGGAGCGGTCGATGATCTTGTCCAGCTCGCCGCGGTCCAGCCAGACGCCGCGGCACTGCGGGCAGTAGTCGATCTCGATGCCGTTCCGCTCGCTCATCACCAGCGTGGTCTCGTCAACGGGGCAGCGCATGCCTGGTGAACGGACCGGCCCGCTGGTGGGTTCCCGGTCCGGGAACCCACCAGCGGATGCTCAACTGGCGCTGAGGACGTCGTAGTGCACGGTGATCCGGAACTTCGCCACGTCGTACTGGGACTTGTAGGCCGCCATGTAGCGCCAGGCGAGGTAGCGCTCCCCGTCGACGAGCCCCGCGGCGCCCGCGGTGGCGCCGTTGTGCCAGCCGACGTTGGAGGCGGTGTAGCGGAATGCAGTCCACTTCTGGCCGGGCTCGTTCCAGTACTCGATCCCGCCGCGGCTGCGGGGCTTGGCCTTCGCGGCGCCGCCGTAGGTGTCGACCCGGGCGTCGACGTAGCGCTCGGCCCGGGGGACCCGGACGAGGTGCACGGTGATCACCGCGCTGGCATCCCACGTCTGGGTGGCGCAGCGCGTGTTCGCGTAGTAGCCGTAGGAGCCGGCCCAGCCGCGCCGCGAGGGCTTGCGGAGGGTCGAGCACTTGCCGACGTACTTCCAGTACTGCGACGTGGGCAGGACGCGCACGGTGTACGTCTTGCGGACGAGGCGCTGCAGGGAGACGGTGACGGTGCCGGTCACGGTCGCCGCCTCGGTCCCGTTGAACGCGACGAGGGTGTACGTCCCGGCCGGCACCAGGTTGCCGGCGGTGTCACGTCCGCCCCACGCGACGGTGTCGCTCTCGGAGAGGTCGAAGGTCCGCACCGGGGTGTCCGCGGCGTCCCGGATCTCCAGCGAGCTCACATCGTCGGTGTTGCTCACGACGGTGATCGTCGTGGTCCCGGGCCGCTTGGCGGTGCGGATGTTCGGGTAGATCGTCGCGTTCGACGACGTGATGGCGGTGACGTCGGGCGGCGCCGCCTGGGCGGGCACGACGCCGACGAGGGTCGCCAGGACCGCAGCGACCATGGCGAGGACAAGGGTACGACCGAGCATCTCCAGCCTTCCGAGAAACGGCGGCACCCGGATGGCGCCGAGACGGGAGTACAGCACGGCGGGCGAGCCCGACGGACCGTTTTCGCCGAATCGGCGCGGATCCCCGGCCGCCGGCTACTCCGCCGAGCGCACCCGGATGCCCGAGATGGGCACCGTGACCGCACCGCTCGGGTCGGTGAAGAAGTCGTTGCCCTTGTCGTCGACCACGATGAACGCCGGGAAGTCCTCGACCTGGATCTTCCAGACCGCCTCCATGCCGAGCTCGGGGTACTCGATGACCTCCTGGCTCTTGATGCAGTCCTGGGCCAGTCGCGCGGCCGGGCCGCCGATCGAGCCGAGGTAGAAGCCGCCGTACTCGTTGCACGCCTCGGTGACCTGCTTGGAGCGGTTGCCCTTGGCGAGCATGACCATCGAGCCGCCGGCGGCCTGGAAGGACTTCACGTAGGAGTCCATCCGGCCGGCGGTGGTGGGACCGAAGGAGCCGGAGGCCATGCCCTCGGGGGTCTTGGCCGGGCCGGCGTAGTAGACCGGGTGGTTCTTGAGGTAGTCGGGCATCTCCTCGCCGGCGTCCAGGCGCTCCTGGATCTTCGCGTGCGCGATGTCGCGGGCCACCACGAGCGGGCCGGTGAGGGAGAGCCGCGTCTTGACCGGGTACGACGACAGCTGGGCCAAGATCTCGCTCATCGGCCGGTTGAGGTCGACCTTCACGACCTCGCCGCCCGAGATGTCCTCGGCCACGCCGGCGTCGGGCATGTACTGCGCCGGGTCGGTCTCGAGCTGCTCGAGGAAGACGCCCTCGGACGTGATCTTGCCGAGCGCCTGCCGGTCGGCGGAGCAGGAGACGGCGATCGCGACCGGGCAGGAGGCGCCGTGGCGGGGGAGGCGGACGACGCGGACGTCGTGGCAGAAGTACTTGCCGCCGAACTGCGCACCGATCCCGAAGGACTGGGTCAGCTTGAAGACCTCCTCCTCCAGCTCGAGGTCGCGGAAGCCGTGGGCCGACATCGAGCCCTCGGTGGGCAGGTTGTCGAGGTAGTGCGCGCTGGCGTACTTCGCGGTCTTGAGCGCGAACTCGGCGGAGGTGCCGCCGATCACGACCGCCAGGTGGTACGGCGGGCAGGCGGCCGTGCCGAGCGAGCGGATCTTCTCGTCGAGGAACTCCAGCATCCGCTTCGGGTTGAGGACGGCCTTCGTCTCCTGGAAGAGGAACGACTTGTTGGCCGAGCCACCGCCCTTGGCCATGAAGAGGAACTTGTACTCGGGCTTCCCGTCCTTCGACGGCGTCGAGTAGAGCTCGATCTGCGCCGGCAGGTTGGTGCCGGTGTTCCTCTCCTCGTACGTCGTCAGCGGGGCGAGCTGGCTGTAGCGGAGGTTGAGCTTCGTGTAGGCGTCGTACACGCCCTTGCTGATCCACTCGCCGTCGTCGGCGCCGGTGAGCACGCCCTCGGACTTCTTGCCCATCACGATGGCGGTGCCGGTGTCCTGGCACATCGGGAGGACGCCGCCGGCGGAGATGTTGACGTTCTTGAGCAGGTCGAGCGCCACGAACCGGTCGTTGCCCGACGCCTCGGGGTCGTCGATGATCTTGCGCAGCTGCTTCAGGTGCGCGGGGCGCAGGTAGTGGCTGATGTCGTGCATCGCCTCTGCGGTGAGCCGCTGGATCGCGGCGGGGTCGACCTTGAGGAAGGTCTGTCCGTCCGGGCCCTCGACGGTCTCGACGCCCTCCGTCGTGATCAGTCGGTAGGGGGTGTCGTCGTGCGACGCCGGGAGGAGGTCGGAGTACCGGAACTCTGCTTCAGCCACGGGCACCGAGGATATCGCGTCCGTGGCGTTGCCCTGACATGCGACGAGGGCCGGGCGCCCCTGGCGTCCGGCCCTCGTCGTTGCTGATCGGTGTCAGGCGGTGGTCATCTGCGTCGCAGCGATCGCGAACTCGATCACGGCGCCCACGGGGAGACCCGCCTGTGCCGTGTTGAGCGTGATCCGCAGGCCGTCGATCCGGTTGATCTTCTTGCCGGCGTCGACGCCCTGCTTGTTGAGCTCGACCTTGCCCAGCCCGGCCACGTCGATCGACGTGTTGGGCGAGACGTTGACCGGGATGGCGTTGCCGGCGATCACCAGGTTGACGGTCGTCATCTTCATGGACTGCGTCCACTTGCCGTCGACCAGCTTGGCGCTGGCGGTGACCTCGATCGCGTCGGCCTTGATCAGGCCGCCGAGGAGGTTGAGGCCCACCGTCTTGTTGGTGTTGGTGATGTCGGCGTTGCCGGTCGTCGAGTCACGGCTCGACGTGCTGGTCGAGGTCAGCGTGCCGAGGGTGGCGATGCCCGGGAGGCTCACCGTGGCCGTCGAGTTGCGCAGCGTGGTGCCGTTGCTGCCGTTGAACGGCGTGCCGGTGTAGGCGGTCGGGTCGGAGACGACGCTGATCTGCGTGCCGACCTTGGCCTGGATGCGGCTGCTGTAGGCGAAGCCACCGAGGCGCGGGGCGTTGGCGGCCGGGACGGCCTCCTGCAGGTAGTGGTTCACCGGGCTGGCGATGATGACCGTGCCCGCGTTGAAGCCGTCACGCGGCTTGAGCAGCTGCACGGCGACGGCCCAGCTGCGGGTGCCGGCGAGCTCGGAGGTGCCGGCGTGGAAGGTCGCGTTGAGGCTGATCGCCGCGACGCCCGGGATGTTGACGCTGTAGTTCTTCGGGATGTCGACCGGGAGGTTGACGCCGAGGATCTTGATGCCGAGCAGCTTGTGGTTGCCCACTGCGGAGCTGGTGCCGTCGGGCTTGCCGGTCGTGGTGACGGTGCTCTCGACGGCGTCGATCTTGATCAGGCCGTTGAGCAGGTTGACCCCGGCGACGCGCGCCCACGAGTTGATCTCGATGTTGCCACCGCTCTTGGTGGCCCAGGTCTTGGTCTCGGCGGCGCCGACGCTCAGCAGGCCGGTGACATTGGCCGCGGCGGTGCTGTTGCTGGACGTTCGGGCCGGACCGCCGCTGATCGCGGTCGCCGCGGTCAGGTCGGACGAGACGGTGCTGCCGAGCGCCTTGACGTACGTGGCGCCGGTGTTGGCGGAATAATTCCAGTCGTCGACCGGTGCGGCCTGCGCGGACGGCGACGGGACCGCCACCAGTGCGAAGACCGTCGCCAGGAAGGCGAACAGGCTCAAGAGCTTACGGACGTTCACGGGACCCCATTCCCACAGTGTTTTTCGTTGTCGTGTCCCCCGGCAGAACCCACGCTCCGCCCCGAGAGGGGGTAAAAGCCATGCCGTTCCCGCAGTATCAACGGAGCAATCCCCCCGCAGGTCACGCACAGATGGCGACAGGCTATCGCCTCCGTCCGGCTCGCGTGAGAGGGGTGACCAAACTCGCAGTGGGTACCGGGACGTGTTTCGCGCTCGCGAGCGTTCCTCCCACCATGCACGTGTACGACGCCGTGGTGATCGGGGCAGGCCAGGCCGGCCTGTCCGCGTCGTACCACCTCGGCCGGCTCGGCCTCGACCACGTGGTCCTCGACGCCAACCCCCGCCCGGGCGGGGCGTGGCAGCACCGCTGGGACTCGCTCACGATGAACGACGTCCACGGCGTCGCCGACCTGCCCGACGCGCCCGCCCCCGGCGGCTCGGCCGACCGGGCGAACGCGGTCCTCGCCGACTGGTTCGCGCGCTACGAGGCCGACCACCGGCTGCCCGTCGTCCGGCCCGTGCGCGTGGACCGGGTGACCTCCGAGGGCGACCTGCTGGTGGTGCACGCCGGCGCGCGGCAGTGGACCACGCGGACGCTGGTCAACGCGACCGGCACCTGGACGCAGCCTTTCGTGCCGTCGTACCCGGGGGCGGGGGAGTTCCGCGGCGAGCAGCTGCACACCGCCGACTACCCGGGGCCGGAGCACTTCGACGGCAAGCGGGTGCTCGTCGTCGGTGGCGGGGCCTCGGCCGTGCAGTTCATCGGCGAGCTGGCACCGCGGACCGACGTGCTCTGGGCGACCCGCCGCCCGCCGGTCTGGCGCGAGCACTTCGACGAGAACGTCGGTCGCCATGCGATCGAGATGGTGCAGGAGCGGGTGCGGCAGGGCCTGCCGCCCGCGAGCGTCGTCAGCGTGACCGGCCTCGCCCTGCGTCCGCAGGAGCAGGAGGCCGCGCGGCTGGGCGCCTACGAGCGGCGGCTGCCGATGTTCGAGCGGATCGAGCCGGACGGCGTCCGCTGGGCCGACGGCCGCTTCGAGCGGGTCGACGTGATCCTCTGGGCCACCGGCTTCCGGCCCGCGGTGGCCCACCTCGCACCGCTGCACCTGCGCAGCCCGCACGGCGGGATCGCCCTGCTGCAGAGCGGGTCCGACGTGCAGACCGCGACCACCGCGGAGCGCGACCCGCGGGTCCAGCTGGTCGGCTACGGGCCCTCCGCGAGCACGATCGGGGGCAACCGTGCGGGACGCGCGGCGGCGCTCGCCGTCCGCCGCTTCCTGGACGCGCAGTTGCGCGCCGGGGACCGTGCGCTAGCGTGATCGTCGACAACCCACGGGAGTCCGCGGCAGCGGGCTGAGAGGGAGCTGGAGCCGCTCCGACCGTCACACCTGATCCGGATCATGCCGGCGAAGGAACGGATGAGATGACTGTGCTGCGTGCTGTTCCCCTCGATGTGCCGAGGCTGACCTGCCTCGTGTCCGATGCCGACGACCTGTCGCTGTTGCCGGCGCTCGCCCGGGCCGGCGTGGACGGCTTCCAGGTCCGGGCCAAGGGCCTGACGACCCGCGACCTCGTCGCGCTGAGCCGTGCGGTGCTCGACGCCGTCCGCCCGTACGACGCCCGGGTGCTCGTCAACGACCGGCTGGACGTCGCCCTCGCCGCTGGTGCCGATGGCGTCCACCTCGGCGCCGAGGACCTCGCGGTCGCCGACGCCCGGCGGCTGGCGCCGCACCTCCTGGTCGGCGCGACCTGCCGGACCCGCGCGGGTGCGGAGGCGGCCGCCGCGGACGGTGCCGACTACGCCGGGTTCGGCCCGCTGCTCGCGACGACGTCCAAGGCGGGGCTGCCCGCCCCACTGGGCGTGGACGCGGTCCGCGAGGCCGCCGGCGTCCTCCCGCTCGTCGCGATCGGCGGCCTCACGGCCACCACGGCCACCGGCGCCCGGGCCGCAGGCGCGCACGGCGTGGCCGTGATCGGCGCGATCTGGCGACATCCCGATCCCGTGGCAGCAGCGAAGGAGCTCGTGCAGGCAGTCGCTTAGGCCATGTCTCCCACGCCACCGCCTGCTGCGCGACGTTTCCGACTCGATCTGGCTGCGTTGGGGTCGCTCGACGTGCGATCCAGCATGCCTTCGCGTCCCCGCCTTGCCAGATCGGCCGCAAACGCCGCTCGCGACGGCGCTGACGTGGGAGGCATGGCCTGATGCGGGTCGAGGTGCTCGGCGCCGGCATCGTCGGGCTCACCGTCGCCGACGAGCTGCTCCGCCGTGGCCACGACGTGGTCGTCGTCGACCCGCGGCCCGCCCGCGGGGCGTCGTACGCGGCGGCGGGGATGCTGAGCCCGGCTGCCGAGGTCTGGTACGGCGAGGAGGACGTGCTGCGGCTCGGCACCGCGTCGCTGCGGCTGTGGCCCGCGCTGGCCGACCGCCTGGGGCTCGAGCTGCGTCGCGCCGGCACCCTGCTGGTCGGGTACGACGCCGCGGACCTCCAGCAGGTCGCCAGGCAGGCCGAGCTGCTGACCCGGCACGGCCACGACGCTCGGCTGCTCGACCGCGCCGGCGTGCGGGAGCTGGAGCCGGCGCTGGCCCGCGTGGCCGGGGGTGCGCTGCTGCCCGGCGAGGCGAGTGTCGACCCGCGGGCCGCGTGTGACGCGCTGCTGGCACGGGTGCCGGTGCGGGGCGAGCCGGCGGGCGCCGACGTCACCGTCGTCGCGACCGGGGCCCGGCTCCCGGAGCCGTGGACGCACCTCGTGTCCGGCGTGCGCGGCGAGATCCTCCGACTCCGCTCCGACGACCCACCGGAGCGCACCGTGCGCGGCTGGGTCGCGGGGGAGCCGGTCTACCTGGTGCCGCGCGGCGACGGCCGGGTGGTCGTCGGGGCGACCTCCGAGCAGCATGACGGCGAGCCCGTCGTGACCGCCGGTGGCGCGCTCCGGCTGCTGGCCGCGGCCCGGGAGCTCTGGCCGGCGCTCGACCGGGCCGAGCTGGTCGAGGCCACCGCCCGGGACCGGCCCGCCACCGTCGACGGGCTGCCGCTCGTCGGGCCGAGCGGCGTCGACGGGGTCGTCCTCGCCGCCGGCCACCACCGCCACGGCGTGCTGCTGGCGCCGCTCACGGCGCAGCTCGTCGCCGACCACCTCGAGACCGGGGCGGTCGATGCCGCCCTCGACCCGCGCCGTCTCGAGGCGCCCATCCCCGTGAACGGAGGAGACCGATGAACCCCACCTGCACGATCACCTGCAACGGCGAGGCGCTGACGGCCGAGGGGACCGTCGCCGACCTGCTCCGGGCCCGCCTCGGCGACCCACCGAGGTCCGGCATCGCGGTCGCCGTCAACGGGGAGGTCGTGCCGCGCGCGACCTGGCCGGGCGTCGTACTCACCGACGGCGACGTCGTCGAGGTCGTGACGGCGGTGCAGGGCGGATGAGCGGTACGACGGACGGCCTGGTCGTCGCGGGCGTCGCCCTCGGCTCTCGGCTCCTCCTCGGCACCGGCGGCCTGCCCCGCGTGGCGCTGGTCGGGCCGGTCCTGGAGGCGGCCCGGCCGGGACTGGTCACGGTGTCCATGCGGCGCACCTCGTCGGTCGGCGACGGCAGCCTGCTCGCCGCGCTGCGGACCGCGGGCGTGCGGCTGCTCCCCAACACGGCCGGCTGCCTGTCCGCGCGGGAGGCGGTGCTCACCGCCGAGCTCGCCCGTGAGGCGCTCGGCACCGACTGGGTCAAGCTCGAGGTGATCGGCGACGAGCGCTCGCTGCTGCCCGACGTCGTCGAGCTGCTCGACGCCGCCGAGCAGCTGGTGCGGCGCGGGTTCACGGTGCTGCCCTACTCGACCGACGACCCGGTCGTGGCCCGGCGCCTCGTCGACGCCGGCTGTGCCGCGGTCATGCCCCTCGGCTCACCGATCGGCTCCGGGCTCGGCGTCCTCAACCCGCACGCGATCGAGGCGGTCCGTGCCGCGGTCGACGTGCCGGTGGTCCTCGACGCCGGCGTCGGTACGGCGAGCGACGCCGCGCTCGCGATGGAGCTCGGCTGCGACGCCGTCCTCGCGGCCACAGCGGTCACCCGCGCAGACGACCCGGTCGCGATGGCCCACGCCCTGCGGCTCGGCGTCGAGGCGGGCCGGCTCGCCCACCGCGCCGGCCGGATCCCGCGGCGTGCCGTCGCGCGGGCGTCCAGCCCGATGGTCGGGAGGGTCTCGTGATGCCGCGGCTGGTGGTGCTGACCGACCGGTCCCAGCTGTCGCTGGGCCGGTGCCTGCGCGCCCAGATGGCGGCCTGCCGGGAGGCCGGGCTGAGCCACGTCGTGCTGCGCGAGCTCGACCTCGAGGACCCGCAGCGAGAGCAGCTGGCCGCCGACCTGGCCGACCTGGGGCTGACGGTGGTCGCGGCGCGCCGCGACCTCGCCGCGGCGGTCGGGCTGCACCTCGCGGCCGACCAGCCCGCGCCCGCCGGGACCTTCGGTCGCTCCTGCCACTCACGCGACGAGGTCGCCCGGGCGGCCGACGAGGGCGCGAGCTGGGCCACCCTGTCGCCGTACACGGCGAGCGGGAGCAAGCCCGGCTACGGCCCGCCGTTGCCGCCCGATGCCTTCGCCGGGCTGCCGTTGCCGACCTTCGCGCTCGGGGGCATCACGCCCGGGAACGCCCGTGCGGCGAGGGATTCCGGCGCGCACGGTGTCGCCGTGATGGGTGCCGTGATGCGGGCCGCCGACCCCGGCGCCGTGGTGGCCGCGCTGCTCGAGGCGGTGGCCTAGTGGTCAACCCTCCCGTCGTCGTCACGATCGCCGGCAGCGACTCCGGCGGAGCGGCCGGCATCGCCGCCGACCTGACCACCTTCGCCGCCCTGGGGGTGCACGGCGCCTGCGTGGTCACCGCCGTGACCGCGCAGGACACGACGGGCGTCCGCGCCGTCCACCCGGTGCCACTCGACGTGGTCGCGGCCCAGCTCGACGCCGTCCTCGAGGACCTGGACCCGATCGCGGTCAAGACCGGCATGCTCGCCGGCCCGGACGTGGTGCGCCTCGTCGCGCGCCGGTGCGCCGGGCGGATCCTCGTCGTCGACCCGGTGCTCGTCGCGACCTCCGGCGCCGTCCTCGGCTCGGCGGCGGTCGCGGCCGCCTACCGCGAGCACCTGCTGCCGGTGGCCACCGTGGCGACGCCCAACGAGGACGAGTTCGAGGCGCTCGGCCGGCCGTCCGGGGCGAACGTGCTGGTCACCCGCGGCGGTGACATCGAGACCGACAACGACCACGGCACCGGCTGCACGCACAGCAGCGCCCTGGCGTCGTACCTCGCCCTCGGTGACGACCTCGCGACCGCCGCGGCCCGCGCCGACGCCTTCGTCGCCCGACAGCTGCACGTGAGCAGGAACTGGACCCTCGGCCGCGGCCGGGGCCCGGTCGCCCACGTCCACACCCCCGTCCCACCCACCCAAGGAGTCCCCGCATGACCGTCCACCCCGCCCACACCCGCATCGAGACCGGTGACCTGAAGGTCCCCTTCACGCGCGTCGCACTGACCAACGGCGAGACCTTCGACCGCTACTGCACCGAGGGCCCCGGCTCCGACCCCGAGGTCGGCCTGCCGCCACTGCGCGCCGCCTGGATCGACGGCCGCGCCGACACCGCCGTGTACGACGGCCGCCAGGTCCAGCTCCTCGACAACGGCCGTTCGGCACTCCGGCGGGGTGCCGCGCAGGGGGAGTGGCGCGGTGAGCGGCGGGCTCCCCGCCGGGCGGCCGGTGACGCGCCCGTCACCCAGATGGCCTACGCCCGCGCGGGGATCGTGACCGAGGAGATGCGCTACGTCGCCGCCCGCGAGCAGTGTGACGTCGAGCTGGTCCGCAGCGAGGTCGCGGCCGGCCGCGCGATCATCCCGGCCAATGTCAACCACCCCGAGTCCGAGCCGATGATCATCGGCCGCCGCTTCCTGGTGAAGATCAACGCCAACATCGGCAACTCCGCCGTCACCTCCAGCATCGCCGAGGAGGTCGACAAGCTCACCCACGCCATCACCTGGGGCGCCGACACGGTGATGGACCTCAGCACCGGCGAGGACATCCACACCACCCGCGAGTGGATCATCCGCAACTCGCCCGTCCCGATCGGCACGGTGCCGATCTACCAGGCGCTGGAGAAGGTCAACGGCGAGGCGGACAAGCTGACCTGGGAGGTCTTCCGCGACACCGTCATCGAGCAGTGCGAGCAGGGCGTGGACTACATGACCATCCACGCCGGCGTGCTGCTGCGCTACGTTCCCCTCACCGCCAACCGGGTCACCGGCATCGTCAGCCGCGGCGGGTCGATCATGGCCGGCTGGTGCCTGGCCCACCACGAGGAGAACTTCCTCTACACGCACTTCGACGAGCTCTGCGCGATCTTCCGCCGGTACGACGTCTCGTTCTCCCTCGGCGACGGCCTCCGCCCGGGCTCCACCGCCGACGCCAACGACGAGGCCCAGCTCTCCGAGCTGCGCACCCTCGCCGAGCTGACCACGCGGGCCTGGGAGCACGACGTGCAGGTGATGGTCGAGGGCCCCGGACACGTGCCGCTCGACCTCGTCGAGGAGAACGTCCGCCTCCAGCAGGAGTGGTGCCACGGCGCGCCCTTCTACACGCTCGGCCCGCTGGCCACCGACATCGCGCCCGGCTACGACCACATCACCTCCGCGATCGGCGCGGCCACGATCGCCATGCACGGCACCGCGATGCTCTGCTACGTCACCCCGAAGGAGCACCTCGGCCTCCCGAACCGCGACGACGTGAAGACCGGGGTCATCACCTACAAGCTCGCCGCCCATGCAGCCGACGTCGCCAAGGGGCACCCCGGCGCCCGCGACTGGGACGACGCCCTGTCGAAGGCCCGCTTCGAGTTCCGCTGGCGCGACCAGTTCGCCCTGTCGCTGGACCCGGTGACGGCCGAGGAGTTCCACGACGAGACGCTGCCTGCGGAGAACGCCAAGACCGCGCACTTCTGCTCGATGTGCGGCCCGAAGTTCTGCTCGATGCGGATCAGTCAGGACGTGCGTGACCGCTTCGGCTCCGACCTCACGCCCGAGGACGCGGCGCTCGGGATGAAGGAGAAGTCGGCCGAGTTCGTCGAGCTCGGCGGGACGGTCTACGTGGAGCCCGACGCCTCCTGAACCGGGCGCGGCGTCGTACCGGACTGAGTGGCGGTGGTTGCGGCGAATTCACGACCATTCAGTCCGGTACGACCGGTCAGGCGTCGCGAGCCGCCGCTGCCGCCCGGTCGACCCACTTCGGGATCTCCCCGTAGCGCTGGCTCGGGATCATCTCGCCGGCTGCCGAGCAGACGACCAGCTGGGCCATCCGCCGGTCGCGGGTGGCCTCCTGCTTGGCGCTGAGCACCCAGTTGACGCAGATCCGGCGGTAGGTGCGGGTCGCGGCCTCCCAGAACGCCGTGGCGGCAGGGCTCGCGGCGAGCTGGGCGGCGTAGGGCTCGGGGAGCACGAGCTCGCCGTCGACCTCGTGCGTGTACGGCGCCGGGTCGGGCTTGCGCTGCTCCCAGATCGCCAGCCCGCTGGGCTGCATGCGGCCCTCGGCTCGGAGCTGCTCGACGAGCTCGAGGTTGACCTTGCTCCAGTTGCTGGTCCTCTTGCGGGGACTCCAGCGCTGGCGGACGGCGTCGTCGTCGATCCGCTGGGCGACCGAGTCGATCCAGCCCCAGCACAACGCGACGGGGACCGCGCGCGCCCAGGTGAGCCCCTGCTCGGGGACGTGCTTCTTGTAGATCCCCATCCACAGTTCGGTCTCGGTGTCGTGGTGGCGGGCCAGCCAGGCCTCGAACTCGGCCTCGTCGGCGAAGAAGCGGGCGGGCCGCTCCGCGCTGCCACCCATCCGGCCGGGCTCCTCGTCCTTCACCATGCCTTCACCTTGGCAGACGTCACCGACAGGGATGATGGACCCATGACCACCCCCACGGTCGCCGTCGGCGCCCTCGGCGGCACCATCGCCTCGACCTCCAGCAGCGCCGACGGCAGCGAGGTCGTGCCGACCCTGACCGCCGAGCTGCTGGTCGCCGCCGTGCCCGGCCTCGACGAGGTCGCGACCGTCCGGGCCGAGACGCTGGCCCGGCTGCCCAGCCCGTCGCTGGACGAGCCGACCATCCTGCGCACCCTGCAGTGGGCGCAGGCGGCGGTCGACGAGGGGGCCACCGGGGTCGTGGTCACCCAGGGGACCGACACGCTCGAGGAGGCGGCGTACCTCCTCGACCTGTTCTGGGACCGCCCCGAGCCGCTCGTGGTCACCGGCGCGATGCGCTCGCCGGAGGCGGCGGGCGCCGACGGGCCGGCCAACCTGCTGACCGCGGTCCGGTGCGCGGCGGCGGAGGGCTCGCGCGAGCGTGGCGTGCTGGTGGCCTTCGACGACGAGGTGCACCAGGCGCGGTGGGTCGCCAAGACCGACTCGATGTCCACCAGCGCCTTCCGCTCGCCGGTCTTCGGGCCGATCGGCCGCTGCGTCGAGGCCGAGGTCGTGTACGGCGTCCCCGCGGACCGGATCCCGCCGCTCAAGCTCCTGCCCGGCCACGCCGGCGGCGACCCCCGGGTGCCGCTGCTGGCCACCTACCTCGGCGACGACGGCTTCATCGTCGACTCGATCCGGGCCGACGACGTCGACGGCCTCGTGGTGGCGGGCTTCGGCGCGGGCCACGTGTCGGCGTCGATGGCCGAGGCGATCGGCCGCCTGGCCCGCCAGGTGCCCGTGGTCTTCGCCTCCCGGACCGGCTCCGGCCCGACCGGCCGCGCGATGTACGGCTACCCGGGCTCGGAGATCGACCTGGTCGCGCGGGGCGCCGTGGGCGCGGGCTGGCTGTCACCGGTGAAGGCGCGCCTGCTGCTGTGGGCGCTGTCGCTCGGCGGGCCGGTCCCGCGCGCCGACGTCGCTGCTGCCTTCGAGCTGCGCGGTCGCCCCTAGCGGACTCCCGAGGTGTGACGACCCCGTCCGTTCGGACGGTTTCCGGGCTGCAACTGCGTGCAACGGTTCCGGGGCACGGGGTGGCGTCGATGTGCTGCAGGTCACACATCGACAAGGTGGTCCCACATGCAGCACAGCACCCAGCGCCCCATGGCGTGGTGGGCCTTCGGGCTCGCGAACCTGGCGGTCGTCGTCACCGCCAGCCTCCTCGGCTGGTACCTCCTGGCCGACCCCGAGACGAGTCCCCTCGGCGTCTACCCGCTCCCGTTCAACGCGGCGCTCTTCTGGGCCCTGATGTTCGTCGTCTGGACGGGCTTCAACCTCGAGCTCGCCGGGTTCGACCGCATCCCCCAGCCGTGGCGCGGTGTCGCCTTCACCACGGCGACCGCGACCTTCGCGGTGGCGGTGACCTGGCTCCTGGCCCACGGCCTCGGCGCCCTGGACCCCAACTTCGCCGGCGGGCGTGAGGGCGGGCTCGGCTACTTCACGGGCGCGCTCTTCGTCCTCTTCGGGTTCTCCACCTACGTCATGGCGGTGGTCAACTGGAACCACTGGCCGTGGACCGACCGCGGGCTGCGCCAGCCGATGGTGGGGCTCTGCGAGATCGCCTTCCTGCTCGGCCCCACGATCCTGCTGTACGTCGTCCTCGGCATCCCGGCCGTCGCTGCGCGGGTCCCCGAGGGTGGGCCGGTCCTCGAGCTGAACGCCCTGCTCGGCTGGTACTACAGCGTGGTCATCGCCATCGTCCTGACCGGGCTGTGCTGGGAGAACTGGCCCTGGCGGCTCGCCGGCGGCCGGGCGAGCGTGGCCCTCGCGTCGCTGGTCGGGAATGTCGTCCTCGGCACGGTGCTCTTCCTCGCTCTTCGCCTCGTCGTGGAGGTCGTCGTGGGCAGCGTGACGGCTGACCAGCTCGGCGCCGCGCTCGACCAGTTCCCGGCGCAGATCGGCGTGTGCTGGGTCGCCTGGATGATCTTCTGGGGCAACGCCTTCGGCAACCGGCCCACGTCGTACGGCACCGCGGTCAACCTGGTGTGCCGGGCGGCGATCACCTTCGGGCTGGCGGTGGTGACCTTCGTCGCCTACTACTACGTCCTCGCCGAGCACGTGCTGCACGAGCCGCCCGTCGCGGGGGCGCTGCACGGCAATGCACTCGGCTTCCTCGACTGGTTCGCGCTCGTGACGCTGCTCTACGTCGTGGGCTTCGGCTCCTACCCGCTGCGCGCTCCCGAGGCCGCCGGACAGCCCGAGGAGCCACCCGCCGAGCTGCACGCTCCCGTCGCGCCCGCGGCGGACGTGCCCCCCGTCCCGGCCGGCTGACCGCCGCCACCACGATCCACCCACCACGAGAGGAAGCACCATGAAGGCAGCCCGATTCCACGGTCGCGGGGACATCCGCATCGAGGACGTCCCCGAGCCGGCGGTCCGGCCCGGCACCGTCAAGGTGGAGGTGGAGTGGTGCGGCATCTGCGGCACCGACCTCCACGAGTACCTGGAGGGCCCGATCTTCGCGCCCCCGGCCGATGCGCCGCACCCGCTGACCGGCGAGACCGTCCCGATCACCCTCGGCCACGAGTTCGCCGGCGTCGTCGCCGAGCTGGGCGAGGGGGTGACGGACCTGCGGGTCGGCGACCGCGTGGTCGTCGAGCCGTACATCATCTGTGGGCGGTGCGACGCCTGCACCAACGGCCGCTACAACGTGTGCCAGTCGCTCGGCTTCGTCGGGCTCTCGGGGATGGGCGGTGGCTTCTCGCAGTACGTCGTCGCCGAGCGTCGCTGGATCCACCCCCTCGGTGAGCTCGGCACCGACGTCGGCGCGCTCGTCGAGCCGCTCGCGGTCGCCTACCACGCGGTCCGCCTCGCCGGCACGCGCCCGGACCACACCGCCGTCGTGTACGGCGCCGGGCCGATCGGCCTGGTCACCACCGCCGCGCTGCGAGCCGTGGGCGTCGAGGACGTGATCGTGGTGGAGCCGGCCGCGGTCCGCAAGGAGAAGGCCGCGGTCGCGGGGGCCGCCCACGTGCTCGACCCGACGTCGACGGACGTCGTCGCGGAGGTCATGGAGCTGACCAAGGGGCGCGGCGCCGACGTCACCTTCGAGTGCGCGGGCGTCGACGTCGTCCTGAAGACGGCGATCCAGTCGACCCGGGCCGGCGGCACGTGCGTCAACGTCGCGATCTGGGGCCACGAGGCGTCGGTCGCGATGAACGACCTCGTCTTCCGCGAGGTCAACGTGCTCGGCAGCCTCGCGTACGCCGACGACCACCGTCCGACGATCGACCTGATCGCCCGGGGGAAGGTCGACCCGCACCAGTTCATCACCGGCCGGATCGGTCTCGACGACCTCGTCGTGGGCGGCTTCGAGGAGCTCATCCGCAACAAGGAGGAGAACGTCAAGATCCTCGTGCGTCCGTCGTAGGACGCCCGCCGGGCTCCCCGTCAGCGCAGGTCCGACGGGGAGTCCGGCGGCCGGTGGGGGAGGACGTTCGCGACGTAGTCGCGTGCCGCGTCGAAGATGTCGACCTCGTGGCCGGCCTCGTCGGACAGCGCCCACCGGTGCTCCATCACCTCGTGGAAGTACTCCGCCGGGGCGATCCGCCGCGCCAGCTCGTCGGGCAGCAGCGCGACGATCGGGCTGTAGATCGTGTGCAGCCAGCGTCGCGCGACGACGGCGCGGTCCTCGTCGTCGTACCCGAAGTGGGCGGTGAACGCGGCGAGGTCGTTGAGGAGCTTGCGCGCCTGGCTGTCCTCGACCGAAAGGCCCGTCAGGTCGTGCAATTCGCGCCGGTGGTGGCCGGCCTCGACGACCTTCGGCTGGATCCTGACCCGGTCGGAGTCGGCCTGCACGTCGAGCTCGTCGACGTCGAACCCGAGGTCGTTGAGGCGCGCGATCCGCTGCTCGACACGGGACCACTCGTCGGTCCCGAACTCCTCCGCGGCGGTCAGCTCGTCCCACAGCGAGTGGTACTGCTCGGCGAGGTGCGCGACCACGGCCTGGCCGTCCACGTCGATATCGGTGTCGCCGCTGGCCTGCAGGTCGAGCAGCTCGGCGAAGATGTTCTCGACCCCCACCGTCAGGTCGTGCTCGCGCATCGCGTCCGACACGCTCTCGCGCAGCTCGCCGGTCTCCGCGTCGACGAGGAAGGCGGCGAAACCCCCGGCAGAACGGCGGAAGAGGGCGTTCGACAGCGACACGTCGCCCCAGAAGAAGCCGATCAGGTGCAGCCGCACCAGCAGCACGACGAGGGCGTCGACGAGGGCCGGGACCTGCTCGGCCCGGAGGCCGTGCTGGAAGACCGTGCGGTAGGGCAGCGAGTAGTGCAGGTGCTCGGTCAGCAGGGCCGCCGGCAGCGGGTTGCCGTCGAGGTCGGTGCGCCCCGTCACCACCCCACGAGGTACGACGGCCGGCTGGTCGAGGCGCTGCAGGTCGCGCAGCAGCTCGTACTCCCGCAGGGCCAGCTCCTCCGTCGTCTCCTTGACGGCGAGGAACTGGCGGTTCACCTGGACCACGCGCACGACGTGGCGCGACAGGCCGAGCGGGAGCGGCACGACGTACCAGTCGTCCCACTCCGCGAGCGGGCGCGACCACGGCAGCCGGAACAGGGCCGGATCGGTGCGACTGGCGACGACGTGGAGCGCCATGACGAAGAACCTACGACGTCTGGGAATCGCCGTCACGGGCACTGGGCTCCTGCAACAACGTGGACAAGTGCCCTCTCTCTGGGGTAGACCCAGTGACGCAGGCCACATCCTCGGGAGGGGTGAGCTGGACAATGACGTCGAGACGAACCAGGCCAGGGCGCGCAGCTGCGGTTGCGGTCGCTGGCGTGCTGGCGAGCACTGCACTGGCTGCGTGCAGCGACTCGGGCAAGCCCAGGTTGAACTGGTACGTGAACCCGGACGGGGTGCCGGTCTTCGAGAAGTACGCCAAGGAGTGCAGCACCGGCGACTACGACCTCGAGGTCCAGCTGCTGCCCTCGGGCGCCACGGACCAGCGGACGCAGCTGGCACGGCGCCTCGCGGCGGAGGACTCGTCGACCGACCTGATGAACCTCGACCCCGTGTTCGTGGCCGAGTTCGCCAACGCCGGCTGGCTCCAGGAGGTGGAGGGCCCGATCGCCGACAGCGTCCAGCAGAGCGTCGAGGGCGAGGGCGACTACCTCTCGGGCGCGGCTGAGACGGTCACCTGGGACGACAAGGTCTTCGCCATCCCGCTCTGGGCCAACACCCAGGTGCTCTGGTACCGCAAGTCGCTCGCCGAGGCGGCGGGCCTCGACATGACCAAGCCGGTCACGTGGGACCAGGTGATCGAGGCAGCGGCCGCCGAGGGCGGCACCGTCGGCGTCCAGGCCAACAAGTACGAGGCCTACGTCGTGTGGATCAACGCCCTCGTCCAGGGAGCCGGCGGCGACATCGTCTCCGACACCGAGGCCGGCCGCGACGCGAAGGTCGACCTCGACTCGGACGCCGGGCGCAAGGCAGCCGCGATCATCCAGAAGCTCGCCGACTCCCCGGCCGCCCAGCCGGACCTGTCCGTCTCCAACGAGGGCACCAGCCTCGGCCAGATGTTCCCGGCCGAGGGCCCGGGCGAGTTCATGGTCAACTGGACCTTCGTCTACAAGAACTACGAGCCCGGCGACGGCAAGCCCACCACCCCGGAGCAGTTCAAGGACCTCGGCTGGACGCGCTACCCGCAGACCGTCGCCGGCGAGGAGTCGAAGCCGCCGGTCGGCGGGATCGACATCGGGGTCGGCGCCTACTCCGAGCACCCGGACTGGGCCATGGAGGCCGCCGAGTGCATCACCTCCAAGCAGGCCCAGGTCGACCTCGCGCTCGACGCCGGCCTGATGCCGTCGACCAACTCGGCGTACGACGAGGTGGCGGCCAGCGGCAACTACCCGAAGGACCTCATCGAGCTGTTCCGCACCAGCGTCGACGAAGGCGGCCCCCGGCCCAAGAGCGCGTTCTACGCGATGATCTCGGGCGCGATCCAGGCCCGCTGGCACTCACCGACCTCGGTCGACCCGGACAGCACGCCCGAGAAGTCCGGCAAGTACCTGCAGGACGTGCTCGAAGGGAAGTCGCTGCTGTGAGCTCGACAAGCGTTCCCGCCGCCGCGCTGCCGGCGCAGAAGTCCGGGCCCAGCGACCGCGCGCGGGCCGAGACCCGGCTCGGGCAGAAGCTGGTGGCCCCGGCCATCGTGCTGATGCTGGTCGTCACGGCGTTCCCGATGCTCCGCGCGATCTACCTGTCGACCTTCGACTACGCGCTCACCGCCCCCGACGACCGCAACTTCGTCGGGCTGGGCAACTACCTCACGGCGCTGACCGACCCGCTCTTCTGGCAGACGACCGGGGTGACGGTCCTGTACATGGTCGTCACCGTGGCGGTGGAGCTGGTGATCGGCTTCATCTTCGCGATGGTGATGCACCGCGTGATCTTCGCTCGGGGCGTCATCCGGACCTCGATCCTGGTGCCCTACGGCATCATCACCGTCGTCTCCGGCTTCGCCTGGCAGTTCGCGTTCTCGTTCCAGAACGGCTTCATCAACGGGTGGCTGCCGTTCGTCGGCGACGAGTTCAACTGGTTCGGGGACACCACGCCCGCGGTGATCGCGATCATGGTCTCGGAGATCTGGAAGACCACGCCGTTCATGTCGCTGCTCCTGCTCGCCGGCCTCGCCCAGGTCAGCGAGGACATGATCGAGGCGGCCAAGGTCGACGGCGCCACCTGGACCCAGCGGCTGACGAAGGTGATCCTCCCGAACATGCGGGCGGCGATCATGGTCGCCGTCCTCTTCCGGGCCCTCGACGCCTACCGCATCTTCGACAACATCTTCGTGATGACGGCCGGGGCGCAACGGACCGAGTCGATCAGCTTCCTGACCTATCGCCAGACCATCGAGCAGTTCCAGCTCGGGCTCGGCTCCGCGCTCTCGGTGCTGCTCTTCCTGTCGGTGCTCCTGGTCGCCTTCCTCATCGTCAAGCTCTTCCGCGTCGACCTGGCGCAGGCACGGCAGGAGTCCTGATCATGAAGAACCGCATCGGAACCGTCGTCGGGTGCCTGCTGATCCTCGTCTGGTGCCTCCTGCCGGTGGCCTGGATCATCTCGTTGTCCTTCAAGTCCGAGGCCGCGATCACGACCGGCAGCCCCGGCTTCTTCCCCGCCGACGGGGCGGGCGCCGGCTGGGACAACTACAAGGCGGTCTGGGACAACGAGCAGTTCCGCCGCGCGATCCTCAACTCGATCGGCATCAGCCTGATCGCGACCCTGCTGTCGGTGATCGTGGCGACGCTGGCGGCGTACGCGATCGCGCGGCTGGAGTTCCGCGGGAAGAAGCTCGTGCTGACGATCTCGCTGGCGATCGCGATGTTCCCGGTCGTGTCGCTCATCGGCCCGCTGTTCGACATGTGGCGCGCCATCGGGCTCTACGACACGTGGCCGGGCCTGATCATCCCGTACATGTCGTTCACGCTGCCGCTGGCGATCTGGACGCTCTCGGCCTTCTTCCGCGAGATCCCGTGGGAGATGGAGCAGGCCGCCCAGGTGGACGGTGCCACGTCGTGGCAGGCGTTCCGGAAGGTGATCGTGCCGCTGGCCGCGCCCGGTGTCTTCACCGCGGCGATCCTGACCTTCTTCTTCGCCTGGAACGACTTCGTCTTCGGCATCTCGCTCACCTCGACGGAGAACGCCCGGCCGATCCCGGCGTCACTGTCGTTCTTCGTGGGCGCCGACCCGTTCAACCGGCCGGCGTCCCTGCTCGCCGCGGGAGCGGTCATCGCGACCATCCCGATCATCGTCATCGTCCTGATTTTCCAGCGCAAGATCGTCGCCGGCCTCACCTCCGGTGCGGTGAAGGGCTAACGGAGGGAACCTGTCATGGCTGCCATCACGATGAACCACATCGTCAAGAAGTACGGCGACGGCTTCCCTGCCGTGAACGACGTCTCGATCGACGTCGCCGACGGGGAGTTCATGATCCTCGTCGGTCCCTCCGGGTGCGGGAAGTCGACCCTGCTGCGGATGATCGTCGGCCTGGAGGACATCACCTCGGGCGACATGATGATCGGCGACCGGCGGGTCAACGACCTCGCCCCGCGCGAGCGCAACCTGGCCATGGTCTTCCAGAACTACGCGCTCTACCCGCACCTGACGGTCTACGAGAACATCGCCTTCCCCCTCCGCCTGGCCAAGATGCCGGACGCCGAGGTGGACAAGCTGGTCCGCGACGCGGCGAGCACGCTGGAGCTCAACGAGCACCTCGAGCGCAAGCCCGGCAACCTGTCCGGCGGTCAGCGCCAGCGGGTGGCGATGGGCCGGGCCATCGTGCGCCAGGCCGACGCCTTCCTCTTCGACGAGCCGCTGTCCAACCTCGACGCCAAGCTGCGCGGGCAGATGCGCACCGAGATCGCGCGGCTGCAGAAGCGGCTGGGCATCACGACGGTCTACGTCACCCACGACCAGACCGAGGCGATGACGCTCGGTGACCGGGTCGCCGTCCTCAAGCGGGGCGTCCTGCAGCAGCTCGCCACGCCGCGCGAGCTCTACGAGAACCCGGGCAACCTCTTCGTCGCCGGCTTCATCGGCTCGCCGCCGATGAACTTCCTGCCCGCGACCGTCGAGGGCAACGCCGTGAAGCTGCCCTTCGGCAGTGTCGAGATCCCGGCCGACAAGGCCGAGCGGGCCGCCGGTCGGGGACTGCTCATCGCCGGGATCCGTCCCGAGCACTTCGAGGACGCCTCCCTGGCGAGCGCCGAGGGCCGCAGCGGCTCCACCTTCTCGGCCACGGTCGACGCGGTCGAGTGGCTGGGCAACGAGACCTACGCCTACATCCCGTTCGAGGCACCGCCCGAGGTGACCCAGCAGCTCCAGCAGCTCGAGCGCGACCTCGACGGCGAGGCGATGCGCACCCAGCTCGTGGTGTCCCTCGACGGCGCCAGCCGGATCACGGAGGGGGAGGGGGCCGAGATCTGGGTCGACGGCCGCCAGATCCACCTCTTCGACCCCGCGACGGGCGAGAACCTGACCGTCGACCACGAGCGGGCGGGCCGCATCCCCGGCGCGGAGGTCGCCGCGGGCTGAGCCCGCCGGCCCACCCCGCCGAGGTCACCGACCCGGTCGGGGCCGCCCGGCGTCGTACCGCGCCCAGGCGATGGCGGCCTGCACGTCGGCGAGGTCGCGGAACCAGGTCTCGGCCTCGACCTGGCACGCCGTCCGCGCGACCTCGGTGTCGTACTCGCCGCACTCCGCGGTGGTCTCCGACAGCGTCGGGGGCGAGAGCACGGTGCCGTCGTAGTGGTGGATCGTGAAGCCGAGGTCGGCGTCGCCCTCGACCGCCACGATCGTGTCGCCGGCCGGCTCCCAGCGCGGCGCCCGGGGCCGCTCCTGCGCGGCGGCTCCGCCGGCCAGGGCCAGCAGCCCGGTGACCAGCCCCGTCGCGACCATCAGGCCGATCGTCCTCATCCTCATCTGCACTCCCGAGTGGTGGTGTGCGCCGGCAGGTCCGGCGCGGGAGTCAGACGCTAGGAGGGGACGGCGACGGGAGGCCGGGCTCGCTCGCAGGCCTGTGGAGGACGCCCCGGAGGGGGCGCTCTGTGGAGGACGACGGGCCGCATCTGCGACAGGAGGGACGACTCAGGCCGCCCGGTCGGCGTTGCTCCGGATCGCCCGGGTGAACGTCGTGAAGAGCGGCGCGGGCAGGTCGTGGCCCCACCCCTCGATGAACACCACCCGCGCTCCCGGCACCGCTGCCGCGGTGGCGCGGCCGCCGGAGATGTGCACCATCCGGTCGGCGAGGCCGTGCATCACCAGGGTCGGCACGACCAGGTGCCCGAGCGCCGCCGTGCGGTCCGGCTGCGTCAGGACCGCCATCATCTGCCGCATCACGCCGGCGCGGCTCACGCCCCGGTCCCACGTCTCCCCGGCGCGCTTGCGCAGCTTGTCCTCGGGCTGCTGGAAGCGAGGGGACCCGATGAGCTTCCAGACGGCGAGGCTGCCGCGGATGTAGTCCTCGCGGCCCGGCCCACGGGTGGCGAGGAGGGCGGGAAGCAGGCTCGGGTGCTGGCGGCCGACGCTGCGCCGGCCCGTCGTCGACATGATGCTCGCCAGGCTGAGCACCCGCTCCGGAGCGCGCAGCGCCATCGTCTGGGCGATCATGCCGCCCATCGAGATCCCGGCGACGTGCGCGGCGGAGATGTCGAGGTGGTCGAGCAGGCCGAAGGCGTCGGAGGCCAGGTCGTCGATCGAGTACGGCGCCCGGGCCGGCGCCCCCACGAAGGCGCGCACGAGCTGCGAGCGGCGTACCCGTCCGTCCACCTTCGTGGAGCGGCCGGTGTCGCGGTTGTCGTAGCGGATGACGTAGAAGCCGGCCGCGGCCAGCTGGCTGCACAGCTCGGCGTCCCACCACGTCATCGGCCCGCCGAGACCCATCACGAGCAGCAGCGGCGGGTCCTCGGGGTCGCCGAAGGTCTGGTAGCAGATCTCCACGCCGGAGCAGATCGGTGCGAGCAGCTCGCCGGAGATGATCACATCTGATGACTCGGGGCTGGTCGGACGGTGGGACATGTCAACCAGTGTGCCCAATCCCGTGTAGTTGCCGTTTCAACTGGGTACCGTTTGTGACGTGAGCAACACGTTGGCGCCCTGGCTGCTGCCCGACGGCTACGGCCGTCCGGCGCTGGCCGCGCTGCTGCGCGAGGGCAGTCTGGTGACCGAGGCCGGCCGCTTCGCCGTACGACGCGGCGCCACCCGTCGCACGCGTCGCCAGACGCCGTACGCCGCCCGCGCCGCCGCCCGCGCGGCCGAGCCGGTCCTGCTCATCCCCGGATTCCTCGCGGGCGATTGGACGCTGACCGCGATGGCCGCCGAGCTGCGTGCCCGTGGCTTCCGGACCTACCGCTCGCAGATCCACGCCAACATCGGCTGCACCCTCAACTCGGCGCTCACCCTCGAGGCGCGCATCGAGCAGATCGCGGAGCGCCGGGGCGCGCGGGTCCAGCTCGTCGGGCACAGCCTCGGCGGGATGATCTCCCGGGGCCTGGCCGCCCGCCGCCCCGACCTGGTCGCCGGCATCGTCACCATGGGCAGCCCGATGCGGGCGCCCGCCGCCCACCACGCCGTGCTGACTCGCGGCGTGCGCGTGCTCAACCGGCTCTCCGACGCCGGCTTCTCGACGCTGATGTCGGCGGACTGCGTCGGCGGTGAGTGCGCGCACCTGTCCTTCACCGAGTCGCAGGAGCCGCTGCGCGCCGACGTCGCGATGACGAACATCTACTCCCGGCGCGACGGCATCGTCGACTGGAAGGCGTGCATCGACCCCCAGGGCGAGGCGGTTGAGGTGCGTGCGTCGCACATCGGCATGGCCGTCGACCCGCGGGTCATCGACGTGGTGTCGTCGTCGCTGCTGCGCCACGGCGCCGCCTCGTCGACGCCCCTCAGCGTCGTCGAGACGGCCTGACCCCGGGCCTGACCCGAGGCCTGACTCGGATCAGTCGAAGTCGATCGAGCTGAAGCTGCGCAGCTTCGACAGCTGGTGCTCGGACGTGATGGTCCGGATCGTGCCGCTGCGCGAGCGCATGACCAGCGACTCGGTGATGGCGCCGCCGGCGCGGTAGCGGACGCCCCTGACCAGCTCGCCGTCGGTGATGCCGGTGGCCACGAAGAAGCAGTCGTCGCCGGTCACCAGGGTGTCGGTGGTGAGGATGTGGTCGGGGTCGAGGTTGTGGCCCGCGTCGATCGCACGCTGGCGCTCCTCGTCGTCGGTCGGCCACAGCCGACCCTGGATCGTGCCGCCCATGGCCTTCATCGCGCAGGCCGCGATGATGCCCTCGGGGGTGCCGCCGATGCCCATCAGCAGGTCGATGCCGGTGCCGGCGCGGGCCGCCATGATGGCGCCCGCGACGTCGCCGTCGGTGATGAACTTGATCCGCGCACCCGTGGCCCGGATGTCCTCGACGAGCTGGTTGTGACGCGGCCGGTCGAGGACGACGACGGTGACGTCGGAGGTGTTCGAGCCCTTGGCCTTCGCGACCTGGTGGATGTTCTCGGCGACGGGGTAGCGGATGTCGACGACGTCGGCGGCCTCGGGGCCGGTGACGAGCTTCTCCATGTAGAACACGGCGGACGGGTCGTACATCGTGCCCCGCGGCGCGACGGCCAGGACGGCCACGGCGTTGGCCATGCCCTTGGCGGTGAGCGTCGTACCGTCGATGGGGTCGACCGCGACGTCGCACTCCGGGCCGGTGCCGTCGCCGACGGACTCGCCGTTGTAGAGCATCGGGGCGTTGTCCTTCTCGCCCTCGCCGATGACGACGGTGCCGTTCATGCCGATCGTCGAGATCATCACGCGCATGGCCTGGACGGCCACACCGTCGGCGCCGTTCTTGTCGCCCCGGCCGACCCAGCGGCCGGCGGCCATGGCGGCAGCCTCGGTGACGCGCACCAGCTCGAGGGCGAGGTTGCGGTCGGGGGCGGGCGGCTCCACGGCGAGGGCGTCGTTCATGGGGCGAACTTTATCGTTCGTGCCGGGTGTGACGTGACTCGCGACGTCCGCGTCTCACCGTGGGTAGACGTCGACCTCGGTCGCCTTCACGACGAAGCTGACCTCCTGGCCGGGCGCGAGGCCGAGCTCGGCGACCGCCGCGACGGTGACGTCGGCGGCCAGGTCGCCCGCGCGGACCCGGACCACGTCGCCGAGCGGCTCCAGCTCCTCGACGCGGACGGAGAGCACGTTGCGGGGGCTGCCGCCGGGCGGCTCACGGTGCACGGCGACGGCCGAGGGACGGAACACCGCGACGGCCTCGCTGCCCTCGCGCGGGGCCGGGTCGGTGGCGGTGCCGTGGAGGACCGAGCCGTCGGGGCGTCGTACACCGTCGGGGGTGGCGACCCCACTGACCAGGTTGAGGCCGGCGAAGCGGGCGGCGAAGGCGCTCCGCGGCCGGGAGAGTACGACGCCGGCGGGCCCCTGCTCGACGACGCGCCCGCCCTCGAGGACGACCACCCGGTCGGCCAGGAGGAGCGCGTCCAGCACGTGGTGGGTGACGACCACGGCGGTCCGGTCGGCCAGCACGGTGCGCAGCAGCTGGCGCAGCGCGGGCGCGACGGCGATGTCGAGCGCGGCCATCGGCTCGTCGAGGAGCAGCAGCTGCGGGTCGGCGGCGAGGGCGCGGGCGACGGCGACGCGCTGGGCCTGGCCGCCGGAGAGCTGCGCCGGCCGGCGCTCGGCCAGCCCGGTGGCGTCGACCTCGGCCAGCCAGGCCAGGGCGGTCTCCCGCGCTGCCGCGCGGCCGGCGCCACGGCTGCGCGGGCCGAAGGCGACGTTCTCCAGCACGGAGAGGTGGGGGAAGAGCAGGGGGTCCTGGGCGAGCAGGGCGGTGCGGCGGGCGTGCGGCGCGACCCACCGGTCGGCACCCGTCAGCTCCTTCCCGTCGAGCACGACCCGGCCGGAGTCCGGGCGCAGCAGCCCGCCGACGACGTCGAGGGTGGTCGACTTCCCGGCCCCGTTGGGGCCGAGGATCGCGACCGTCTCGCCGGCGGCGACCTCGAAGGCGATCTCCACGTCGCGGTCGGCGACCCGCACGTCGACGACGAGGCTCACAGCGCACCCCGCGGCCGGACCAGGCCGATCACCACGACGGCCACGACGACCAGCAGGAGCGACATGGCGACGGCCGCGTCGGCGTCGGTCACCCGCAGGTTGTAGATCAGCAGCGGCAGCGTGCGCGTGGTGCCCTCGAGGCTGCCGGCGAAGGTGACCGTGGCGCCGAACTCCCCGAGCGAGCGGGCGAACGCGAGCACGGCCCCCGACGCCAGGCCGGGCAGCACGAGCGGCAGCGTCACCCGGCGCAGTACCGTCGTCGGTGCGGCGCCGAGCGAGGCCGCCACGACGTCGTACCTCTCCCCGGCGGTGCGCAGCGCCCCCTCGAGGCTCACGACCAGGAAGGGCAGCGACACGAAGGTCTGCGCCATCACCACGGCGATCGTCGAGAACGCGACCTGGACGCCCCACGCGTCCAGCTGCGCCCCGAGCAGGCCCTGGCGGCCGAACGCCGCCAGCAGCGCGATGCCGCCCACGACGGGCGGCAGCACGAGGGGGAGGAGCACCAGCGAGCGCGCGACGCCGAGCCACCGCGCCTCGCTCCGGGCGAGTACGACGGCCAGCGGGATCCCGAGGAGCAGGCACAGCAGCGTGCTGGCGGTCGAGGTGCGCAGGCTCAGCCCGAGGGCGGTCCGCGCCGCCGGGGAGTTCACCAGCCCCGGGAAGTCGGACCAGGCGATCCGGGTGGCGAGCGCGGCGACCGGCAGCACCACGAACACGCCGGCCAGCAGCGCGGGGACGTGGATCCAGCGCGGCAGGCCGACGTGCCGGGTGGGCGCGGACATCACGGGGACGGGGGACCGAAGCCGGCCGCGCCGAGCACGGCCTGGCCGTCACCGAGGACGAGGTCGACCCACTGCTGGGCGAGGTCGGCGTGCGCGGAGTCCTTCACCACGACGACCGGGTAGTGGTTGACCACGTCGGCGGACTCCGGGAACTCGATGCCCTCGACCTCGTCGCCGGCGGCCGTCACGTCGGTGACGTAGACCAGGCCTGCGTCGCCCTCGCCCGACTCGATCTTGCCGAGCACGTCGGTGACCGACTGCTCCTCGCTGTCGGGGGCGAGGGTGACGCCGGCGGCCTTGGCGACCTCGACCGCGGCGTTGCCGCACGGCACCTCGGGTGCGCAGACCACCACGTTCAGGTCGTCGTCGGCGAGATCGGCGAGGCCCTTCACGTCGCCCGGGTTGCCCGGCGGGACGGCGATCTCCAGCGTGTTGGTGGCGAGCTCGGCCGGGTCGCCGGCGGCGAGGCCGGCGTCGACGAGCGTGTCCATGTTCCTGGTGTCGGCGGAGGCGAACACGTCGGCCTCGGCGCCCTCGATGATCTGCGCGACGAGGTCGGAAGAGCCGCCGAAGGAGAGCTTGACGTCGACGCCGGGGTGGTCGGCCTCGAAGGTCCTCTCGAGCTCCTCGAAGGGCGCCGTCAACGAGGCGGCCGCGAAGACGGTGAGCGTGGTCCCGTCACCGCCGCCGGAGTCGCCCGCGCCGTCGTCACCGCAGCCGGCGAGGGGAAGGGTCAGCAGGACGGTCGCTGCCAGCGCGAGGGGCTTCTTCATCAGGCGTGCTTCCTCGGGACGGGTCGTTCGACGACGACATTGGTGGACTTGACCGACGCGATCGCGCGTACGCCGGGCTCGAGGCCCAGCTCGGTGGCGGCCTCGGCGCTCATCAGCGAGACGACCCGGTAGGGGCCGCAGACCATCTCGACCTGGGCCATCACGGTGTCGGCGACGACCCGCGTGACGATGCCGGTCATCCGGTTGCGCGCGCTGACCTGGCCGGCCCGCGTGCGCTCCTTCTCGGCCTCGTCGACCAGCGAGGCGGCCAACGCGGCGAGGTCGGTGCCGGCGATCGTCGTACGGCCCTCGACGGTGGCGGCGGCGACACGGCCACCGTCGATCCAGCGCCGTACGGTGTCCGTGCTGACGCCGAGGAGCTCGGCTGCCTCGGCCACCCGGTAGTCGGTCATGGCACCCACCTTGGCGCATCTGCGGCAGAAAATCACCTATCGGCGACGCATCTGCGTCGATGTCCGCCCCTGGCTGTGGTGCGATCGTCGACGGCTGGGACACTGGCGACGTCATGAGCAGCGAGCAGACCCAGTCCACCGGCACCCCCGGGCGCTACCAGCGGTCGGCGGCCGGCCTGGTCGTCTCCCTGGTCGTCACCGTCGCGGCGATCGGCGCGCTGCTCTACTTCATGGGCGCCTTCCGGCCCGACTTCGAGGCCAAGCCCACCGCGGTCGACTACCTCGACACGGTCGAAGCGCTGCAGCTGTCCGACCAGCACCCGGTCTACCCGGCGGCGCTGCCGGACGGCTGGATCGCGACCTCGGTGACGGTGCCGACCGAGAAGGAGCCCTTCTTCATGGTCGGCATGCTCAACGACGACGACGAGTTCGTCGCCGTCCGGCAGGAGGACGCCTCCTTCGGGGCGATGCTCGCCGGCTCCGTCGACGAGGAGACCGAGCCGGCCGACGGCTACACCGTGCCCGCCTCCGTGGGACGCCCGGTGGCCCGCGACTGGGAGGGCTACACCGACGCCGGCGGCGACACGGCCTATCTCGCCGAGGTCGGCGACCAGACCGTGATGGTCTTCGGCTCGGCGCCCGCGAAGGACCTGCACGCGGTCATCGACGCGCTCACCGCGGCGAAGATCCGCCCCTAGCCCTCAGTCCTCGTCGCCCTGGCCGAGCACCGCCTCGAGCCGCTCGCGCGCCCCGTCGATCCAGTCCTGGCAGACCGTGGCGAGCCGCTCGCCGCGCTCCCAGAGCGCGAGCGACTCCTCGAGCGTCGTACCGCCGGCCTCGAGCTGGCGGACCACCTCGACGAGCTCGGCGCGCGCCTCCTCGTAGGACGGGGTCGCGGCGTCGGTGGTCGCGTCAGTCATGGCTCTCCTCGATGGCGGTGGTGGTCACGTGGATGCGGCCGTCGGCGACCCGCACGCTGAGGGCGGCCCCGGCGGCGATGCCCTCGACGCTGGTGACGACGTGGCCGTCGGCGTCCTGCAGCACGGAGTAGCCGCGCTGCAGGGTGGCGAGCGGCGACAGCGCCTGCACCCGGGCACGGTGGTGGTGGACGTCGTCGGCGGCGCGGTCGAGCTGCCACTCGAGCTGGCGCCGGATCCGGGCCCGCCAGTCGTCGAGCTCGGCGGCGCGGACGTCGAGGAGCGAGGTCGGGTCCGCCAGGGACGGCCGCGAGCGGAGGGCGTCGAGCTGGGCCTGCTCGCGGTCGAGCCGGGCGACCACGGCCTGGCGAAGCCGCACCCTGGCCTCGACGACCCGGGCGCGCTCCTGGGCCATGTCGGGCACCACGATCTTGGCCGCGTCGGTCGGCGTGGACGCGCGCCGGTCGGCGACGAGGTCGAGCAGCGGCGAGTCGGGCTCGTGGCCGATGGCCGACACGACCGGCGTCCGCACCGCGGCCACGGCGCGGATCAGCCCCTCGTCGGAGAAGGGCAGCAGGTCCTCGACGGATCCGCCGCCGCGGGCGATGACGATGACGTCGACCTCGGGGTGCGCGTCGAGGCGGCGGACCGCCTCGATCACCTCGGCGGCCGAGCGGTGGCCCTGCATGGCGGCGTACGCGATCTCGAAGCGGACGGCCGGCCACCGGCGGGTGGCGTTCTCGACGACGTCGCGCTCGGCGGCGGACTTCGGCGCGGTCACCAGCCCGACCCGGACCGGCAGCGCCGGCAGCGGCCGCTTCAGCTCCTGGGCGAAGAGGCCCTCGGCCGCCAGCAGCTGCCGGCGCTGCTCCAGCCGGGCCAGCAGCTCGCCGAGGCCGACCAGCCGGATGTCGCGCGCCTGCAGCGACATCGAGCCGCGGTTGGCGTAGTACGACGGTTTGGCGTGGATGACGATGCTCGCGCCCTCCTCGACGCGGGTCGGCAACCCGTCGAAGAGGACCCGCGAGCAGGTGACCGGGACCGAGATGTCGGCGACCGAGTCGCGCAGCGTCAGGAACACCGTCTGCAGCCCCGGGCGGCGGCTCACCTGGGTCACCTGGCCCTCGACCCACACCGGACCGAGCCGGTCGATCCAGCCGGAGATCGCATTCGCGATCGCCCGGACCGGAGCCGGCTTCTCGAGGGAGGTCTCCAGCGCCACGGCGGCGAGCCTAGCCGCCGCCGTTTGGGACGCGCGGTGCTGGAGACGCTCGAGAGGGTGACGGTTCCGCCGTGGTCGCTCCGGGAGACGCCGGCCGCACGTCACGACATCGAGCCAGGGAGCAAGAGATGACCGACCGCACGTACGAGAACCTGCCCACCCTGATCGGCGAGCTCAAGCGCTCTGCGATCGACGCCTACATGAAGTCGCAGGGCTGGCACATCGACGACGGCAACAAGTACCACCTCGGCGACAACTACGTCACCCGTCCGGGCGGGGACGGCCAGGGTGGCGGCGACTGGAGCTGGAGCGGCTTCTGGGACATCGGCAACGAGGGCCAGGACGCCAAGTGGCGCGCCGCCTTCGACTCGGTCCGCTCGAACATCGACTCGACGTTGAAGAAGTGGCTCGACCTCCCGGACACCGCGACGCTCCTCGCCGACGACATCGAGCAGATGCGCCAGGCCAACCGGCTGCTGTCCTTCTCCCCGTCGGGCGGCACGGGCGGCGGCAACATCCCCGGCTACCTGCAGGGCATCAACTCCAACCTGCACGCGATGTCGGGCACGACCATCGCGACCTTCAAGGCCGAGTTCCTGCTCCAGCTGGAGAAGGCCATCGGGGGCCACCACGGCATCACCGTGATCCTCGGCGGGGCCCTGGCGGCCACCAACGAGATCTGGATCCGTGCCCGCAAGACGGTCGCCGACATCGTGGGCGAGACGCAGAAGGCGCTCGACGCCTATGCGAACGGCGGCGGGATCAGCTGGGAGGTGGTCCTCCAGGTCGCCGGGTACGCCGTCGAGGGCGTCGGCCTCTTCGCGACCGGTGGTGCCTCGACCGCGCTCAAGGGCGCCGGGCAGGGCCTGAAGATCCTGACCGACACCACCACCAAGAAGGGCGAGAAGGCGACCACGCCCTCGCTCGACTACGAGGGCCTGATGAAGGGCCTGGGCAAGGCGCTCGACGACCTGTCGAACGCGATCAAGGCCGAGGAGGACGCCCTCGCCGAGAACCTCACCACCAACATCGGCAAGGTGCGGGCCGACCAGAGCTCCTACGACCTCAAGCGGCCGGCGCTCCTCGACATCAGCGACGACTCGCAGGCGAACATCATCATCATCACCCGCGCGCTCGTCGACGAGATCACCAGGACCTACCTGCCCCTCATCGCCGACGACCTCGACTCGGCGCGGAGCCAGGCCTACCTGGCGACGTACGAGGCCTACCGCGACGGCAGCATCGGTCGTGGCTACAACGGCATCAGCTCGGAGTTCTCCGACTTCCAGTGGATCCTCATCGACCTGATCCGCGACCTCTCGTGGGAGACCCGCAACGGCGCGAAGACCCTCGAGCTCGCGATCGAGGACATCGGCCGCGCCGACACCGACGCGGAGGACGCGCTCGAGGCGCACCACCGCAAGGTGAAGGAGGGCAGCGGCGCGACTCCGTGGGACTGATCGCGTCCGCACCTCCTAGGATTCTCGGGTGCGCCTGCGGATCGACCTCGCCTACGACGGCGGAGACTTCCGTGGCTGGGCGGCCCAACCGGGCCTGCGGACCGTGCAGGGCGAGCTGACGATCGCGCTCACCACCGTGCTGCGGGTCCCCGAGGGGTCGCTCCAGGTGACCTGCGCCGGCCGCACCGATGCGGGCGTGCACGCCCGCGGCCAGGTCGTCCACGTCGACGTACCGGAGGACCCGGAGGAGGGCTCGCCGGCGGCGGCGCGCTATCTCACCCAGCTCGACGTGCTCGTCCGACGGGTCAACGGCTTCCTGCCCCGCGACGTCCGGGTACGCCGCATCACGCCCGCGCCGGAGGGCTTCGACGCGCGGTTCGCCGCCCTGTGGCGCCGCTACGCCTACCGGATCGTCGACGACCCGGCCCGTGTCGACCCGCTGACCCGCAACCACGTGCTCGCGTGGCCGCGCGAGCTGGACGTGGCGGCGATGGACGAGGCCGCCGCGTCGCTGGTCGGCCTCCACGACTTCGCCGCCTTCTGCAAGCAGCGCGAGGGCGCGACGACGATCCGCACGCTGCTCGCCTTCGGCTGGACCCGGTCCGACGACGGCCTGCTGACCGGCCACGTGCAGGCCGACGCGTTCTGCCACTCGATGGTGCGCGCGCTGGTGGGCTGCATGGTCGCGATCGGGGAGGGGCGCAAGGACCCCGCCTGGGCGCGGGAGATCCTCACCGGCCGGCGCCGGGACCCGGGCGTGGTGGTCGTCGCTGCCCACGGGCTCACGCTGGAGGAGGTTGCCTACCCGGCCGACGCCGACCTGGCCGCCCGGGTGGAGCTCACGTCGGCGCGTCGTACCGGCGTCGGGGAGAGCGGGGACCACGAGTGAGCGACGAGCACTACTTCTCCGCCGATCCCTCGGTCGCCTTCCAGCGCGCACCCGTCGAGACGGAGGTCTGGGGACACGAGCTGCGCCTGGCCAGCGGCTCCGGCGTGTTCGCCCAGGGTCGGCTCGACATCGGCACGTCGGTGCTCTTCCGGGAGACCGAGCCGCCCGCGGGCGGGAGGATCCTCGACCTCGGCTGCGGGTACGGCGTCATCGGGCTCGCCTGCGCGATCGCCGCTCCGTCGGCCGTCGTGACCGCCGTCGACGTCAACCAGCGCGCGGTGCTCCTCGCCACCGAGAACGCGGAGTCCCTGGGGGTCGCGGACCGGTTCACGGCATCGGTGCCCGAGGAGGTGCCGGCCGACGCGGAGTTCGACGAGATCTGGTCGAACCCGCCGATCCGGATCGGCAAGGCCGCCCTGCACGAGCTGCTGCTCACCTGGCTGCCGCGCCTCGCGCCGGGCGGTCGCGCGGTGATGGTCGTCGGCAAGAACCTCGGCGCCGACTCGCTGCAGCGCTGGCTGGGCGAGCAGGGCTTCCCGACCGAGCGGGTCGCGAGCGCGAAGGGCTTCCGGGTGCTCGAGACCCGCCGCGCCTGACCGCGCTGCTCCTACAGTGGCGCCATGGCCACCGAGTTCACCGTGCGCGGGTCCTACAGCGCCTTCCAGCGCCCCGAGCGCGGCACCGCCCACGTCACCCTGTCGTGCGAGGGTCCGAAGCCCCAGCCCGTGTACGACCGGGTCGTCGCCGACCTCGACGCCGTGAAGTCCTCGATCAAGGCGCTCCACGACCCGAACCAGGGACCCGTCACCTGGTGGTCCACGAAGCACGTGCGCACGTGGGCGCAGCGGCCCTGGAACCAGGACGGCAAGCAGCTCCCGCTCGTCCATCATGCGAGCGTCGGCGTCGAGGTGAAGTTCCGCGACTTCGACGCCCTCGGCCGCTGGGTCAGCCAGCACGTCTCCTCGACGCAGGGCTTCGGCCTCGACGGCGTGGTCTGGGCCCTCACCGAGAACAACCGCCAGGACCTCGAGCGCGCCGTCCGCACCCGCGCGGTGCAGGACGCCGCCCGCCGGGCCCAGGAGTACGCCGACGCGCTCGACCTCGGTCCCGTCCGGCCGGTCGCGGTCGCCGACGCCGGCATGCTCGGCAACGGCCTGCACGTCGCCGGCGGCGGTGCCGCTCCCTACGCCCGGATGGCAGCGGCGAAGGACAGCTCCGGCGGCGCCGAGCTCGAGCTCTCGCCCGAGGACATCGAGGTGTCGGCCGAGGTCGACGCCCGCTTCGTCGCCGGCTGAGCTGCCCGCCGATGCCTGCTCCCACCCTCTCCGACGTCGCCCGGCTGCTCGACCGCCGCGGCGAGCTCACCCACGAGCGCGCGGCCGTCCTGCAGCTCGCGACGGCTCCCGACCGTGCGGAGCGCTACAAGTGCACGCACCCCGAGCTCGGCGGCGCCGGCTGGTCGCACCCGTGGCCGGACGAGGAGATGTACCCGCACGCCTGCTGCCGCGAGCACGAGCACTGCCCGGCGGAGTGGGCCAGGTCGTCGGTCAGGGAGTGACCCGCGCCTGCGCGAGCACCTCCGCCGCAGGGCCGGTCGCCGGCAGGCGTCCCCAGAGGACCAGCAGCAGCTCGCTCGCGGGTGCGGCGAGCTCGACCTCGTCGGACTGCGCGCCGTCCCCGGACGGCTCGAGGACGACGGACCGGGCCAGGTCGGTCGCCGTCAGGCGGACCGGCGCGGGCAGCGGATCGGTGCGCCCGAGCCGCACCTGGCGCGGGTAGAACACGGTCGCGACCTCCTCGACGCCGTCCCACGCGAGCTCGGGGTCGATGCCCCAGGCGTCGGTCGCGCGCTGGGAGGCGAGGGCGTCGTACAGGTGCATGGTGACCTCGTGGACCTGCCGGCGACGCCAGAAGCCGCTGGTCCGGTCGGCGCCGAAGGTCCACGCCGGGGCGTCCGGCGCAGCCCCCCGCAGCGCGTCGAGGAGCACCCCGGCGGCCGCGCGGTAGCCGGCGACGAGCGCGTCGCGGTCGAGGCCGGGCGGAGGGGAGTCGCCGTCCGGCGTACCAGCGGTGACGGCGTGGGCCGCCCAGGCATGGGTCCAGCGGGTGTGCTCGCCGAGGTCGGCCAGCGTCCACCCCGGACAGGTCGGTACGTCGGCGTCCAGGTCGCCCGTGGCGAGCACGTCGGCGAACCGTCCGGTCGTGCTCTCGAGCAGGTCGATCCACTCCATGGCGCGATCCTCGCAGGGTGGCCCGGGCGAGGGCTGTGGGAGGGTCGCAACAGGATCGGCGGAACCAGCGTCGGAAGGGTGTGAAGGCATTGATCCCGGACGAGGTGGCCCGCACCGGCCCGCCTGCGTTCGACAGCTGGGTGGCGGCCCGTGGGCCCGCGCTGCTGCGGCTCGCCTACGTCCTGACCGGCAACGCGGCCGACGCCGAGGACGTGGTGCAGGACGCGCTCTCGCGCGCCCTCCCGCGCTGGGAGCGGATCGTGCAGGCCGACGACGTCGATGCCTACGTGAAGCGGATGGTCGTCAACGCGCACACGTCCTGGTGGCGCAAGTTCCGGCGCCGCGAGTCGCCGTCGTCGTCGGTCCAGCCCGGAGGGACCGTGGCCGGCCCCGGCGACGGGCCCGCCCACGACGAGCGCCAGCGGCTCTGGGCCGCCTGCCGGGCGCTCCCCGAGGCGCAGCGCACCGCGGTGGTGCTGCGCTACTACGAACAGCTCGAGTACGACGAGATCGCGGCGCTCACCGGCGTCGCCGAGGGCACCGTCCGCTCGCGGGTCTCCCGCGGCCTCGCGGTGCTGCGCGCCGGGTACGGCGCCGATGGAGGTGGGTTCGATGAGTGACCTCGAGCAGGAGCTCGCCGGTGTGCTGGCCGGCGTCGCCGAGCAGGCCCCGGGTGCGGTCGGGCTTGCCGACGCCGCGCGGCGCCGCCACCGGGGACGCCGCCAGCGGCGGCTCGCGGTCGGCGGGGCCGCGGTGGCGCTGGTCGTCGGGTTCGGCGCGGTGCTGGTCGGCGGGCTCGGCGACGACCGGGCCGTGGATCCCGTCGACGACCCCGCTCCGCAGGGGTGGCAGACGATCAGCCAGGACGACGTACGGGCCGAGGTGCCCGCGGACTGGCGGCAGGTGACGTGTGGCGAGGGGGAGGTGCCACGGTGGTCGCCGCCTTCGGCGGATCCGTGCGCTGAGTGGCGCGGTGCTGCCTTCTTCGGCAGCGCGCTCTACGACAGCATGGTCGGCCCGGGCGTCCTGGCGGACGGGGAGGACGGACGTTCAAGCGGCTACGTGACCGCGGGAGACCTCGTCCTGAGCGTCGGTGCCGTCGACCGCGACCTCGCCCGCCGGATCCTCGCGACGGCGCGGGTCGGCGGCCAACCGGTCGTCGACGGCAGCACGTGGGTCTCCTTCGACCGGGGCGCGCTGTCGTACGAGGTCCCGGCCTGGTGGGGCCTCGGTGAGGACGCCGACAGGAGGGGCTACTCAGTCTGCGCCGTACCGGCGAAGGGGCAGGAGGCGCCGGCGCCCGAGCAGGTCGACGCCTCGCACGTGGTGGTTCGTCAGGTGGTCGGAGACCGGATGGTGACGGCCTCGGCGCCGACCCAGGCCGTCGCCGAGCTGGTGCTGGCGACGGTCGAGGTGGACGGGCGCGCCCGCAGTGACGCGTCTTGTGCACCTGAAGACTTCTCCGTTGGACTGCTGCCGGGCGAGTCGACTCCGGGCGCCGGGACCGCCGAGCCCTCGGGTGTGTCGGTGGTCGAGGTCGAACACGACGGCGTCACCTTCGGCATCCTCGACGGCTGGCGGGAGAAGAGTTGTGGAGGGTTGGTCCAGTACACACCGGGCCCTGCCTGTCGGAGCATCCAGCAGAGCGACGGCATCCAGTTCCTCGACGCGAGCTCCTTCGAGCCGGCGATGGATGAAGGGGTCCTGCGCCCTGGTGGCTCCAGCGCGAGGCGGCTGTGGGCCGGTTACGTGCTGCGGGGGCGATGGGCCGTGCTCGTCGTCCACCCCGACAAGGAGACAGCGCAGACCCTGCTCGGCCTGGTCCGCTGAGCCGGACATGCCTCATGCCCCGCCGGGTCGGGCGGGGTGTGGGGCTTGGTGGTCAGTAGCCGTCGAGGATCGTCGTGCCGGCCGGGCCGACGTGGAACAGGTGGCCGTGTGGTGACGTCCAGAGGTAGTGGCCGGGCGTGATGACGAGGTAGCGCCATTGGCTGTGGGTCTTGGCGCGGTGGTGGCGTCGGCAGAGGGGGGTGAGGTTGCAGGGGCACGTCTCGCCGCCCTGGCCGTGGGGTTTCGCGTGGTCGAGGTCGCAGCGGACTGCCTGCTGGGTGCAGTTCGGGAACCGGCAGGTGTGGTCCCTCAGTCGGACGCGGCGTTGGTGGCGGTCGGGGATCTCGTAGGAATCGACCGGGATGCAGTCGGCCAGGTTGATGACCGGCCGGACGATGACGGTGGTCGTCGGGGCTTGGAGCCATTCCTTGACCTGCTCGAGCTGGACCGGTGACCTGGTCTCCTCGCACCGCCCGACCGTGTTGTCGCCGGTGAGGGCGGTGTCGGTGATGTGGACGTTCAGCTCGACTCGTCGTCCGGGTGATTGGGCGATGACCTCGCCGGTGTCGTCGTCGGTGATCAACAGGTCGAGCGCGAGGTCGCGGCGGGCGATCGCACCGACCGCCTTCGCTCGCCGTACGTCGAGGGAGTCGGTGTCGCCGAGCCGTCCGCGCAGTGCTGCTTCGCGGGCGACGGCTTGGTTGAAGTCGTGGCCGTCAGCGGCGTCGAGGTAGGCGTCGAGGTGGACGCCGCCGTGGGCGTCGACCTCGTCCATGTGGACGTCGCAGTGACGGTGCTCGTTCGCCTTCTGCCGCTCGGCCTCGGCGCGTTCGGGGTCGAACCGCAGCATCGCCTCGGTGACGAGGCGTTCGATGAGTGCCCAGGACACGGTTCCGACCGCGATCGAGAGCTGGTGGTCGACGAACGCTGCTGCTTCGGCGGCGAGGCCGTGGGTGAGCTCAGCGACTCGCAGCGCACGCCAGGGCTCGACCTTCCCGGCGAGGACGGCGGCGTAGAGGTCGGGAAGCCGCCACGCGCACTCGATGATCTTGCCGACGTAGGCACGTCCACCGTCCGGTGACCTGCCGAGGACGGCGATGAGCTCCATCAGCTGGAACTCGCTGACGAGGGGTGCGCCGGGGCCGGCGATCGGGACACCGGTGTCGAGGTAGCCCTCGGTCAGGGTCGCGGCGCCTTCGACGGTGTGGACGATGTTGGCGTCGGCCCACGACGTGATGGCCTTCCACTCGCGGACGATGAGGGCGTCGCGGAGGTCGACACCGTCACGGATCTCGGACAGCAGCGAGGCTGTCGAGACAGCTGTCGCGGTACCGCTGGTTCCGAGATCCATGACTGGATTCTCCCATCCACGTCCGACACAACGAGGCGACGGAAACCCGACTGTGGACAGGGGAAAGTGCCTCGCCGGGGTGTGCAGAACAAGTGGCGCAACGAGTGAACACGAGGCTTTCGGGCCGCACCCGACCGCCGGAACCCAGCCCCGCACCCAGCCTCCTCGTCGCTGCGCTTGAAGACCCGACCACTCACCCGACCGCAGGGCACAGCAGGTGCACCGGGGCCAGGGGTCTCGTGACGGTCGCTGCGCGACCTCCTCGACCACCGGGGGGCGGGGTACAGCAGGTGCACCGGAGCAAGGGTCTCGTGACGGTCGCTGCTCGACCTCCTCGACCACCGGCGGGCGGGGCGCAGTGGGTGCATCGGAGCCAGGGGTCTCGTGACGGTCGCTGCGCGACCTCCTCGACCAGCGGACGAAATCGGTCGCGCCCGACCACCGCACCACGGACAATCGTGGCTTGTGGGTCACGTAGAGGTCGCCGGCGTCCGGTACGAGCTTCCCGACGGTCGGGTGCTCCTCGACGACGTCTCCTTCCGGGTCGGCGAGGGGGCGAAGGTCGCGCTGGTCGGTGCCAACGGGGCGGGGAAGACGACGCTGTTCCGGATCATCACGGGCGACCTGACGCCGCACGCCGGCGCCGTCGTACGCAGTGGCGGGCTGGGCGTGATGAGCCAGATGGTCGACCGCGGGCTGGGGGAGGACCCGACGGTCGCGGACCTGCTGCTGGCCCTCGCGCCGGAGCGGGTACGACGCGCCGCGGCCGAGGTGGACCGCTGGGAGCTCGCCCTGATGGACACCGACGACGAGGCGACCCAGCTCTCCTACGCCACCGCGCTCGCCGAGTACGCCGACGCGGGCGGCTACGACATCGAGGTGATCTGGGACGTCTGCACCGTCAAGGCGCTCGCCGTGCCCTACGACCGTGCCAAGTACCGCCGGCTCGCCACCCTGAGCGGCGGCGAGCAGAAGCGGGTCGTGCTGGAGTACCTCCTCGCCGGACCGGAGGAGGTGCTCCTCCTCGACGAGCCGGACAACTTCCTCGACGTGCCCGGGAAGATCTGGCTGGAGCAGCGGATCGCCGCCTCGGACAAGACGATCCTGTTCATCAGCCACGACCGCGAGCTGCTGTCGAACACGGCGACGCACGTGGTGACCGTCGAGCTCGGCGCGGGCGGCGCGGGCAACAGTGCCTGGACGCACGCGGGCGGCTTCACGTCGTACCACGAGGCCCGCAAGGACCGCTTCGCCCGCTTCGCCGAGCTCCGGCGCCGCTGGGACGAGGAGCACGCGAAGCTCAAGGCGCTGGTGCTGCGGCTAAAGATCAAGGCGGAGTACAACGACGGCATGTCGTCGCAGTACCGCGCGGCGCAGACCCGGCTCCGCAAGTTCGAGGAGGCCGGTCCGCCGACGGAGCAGCCGCGCGAGCAGCAGGTGACGATGCGCCTGTCCGGCGCCCGGACCGGCAAGCGCTCGGTGGTCTGCGAGGACCTCGAGCTCACCGGGCTGATGAAGCCCTTCGACCTCGAGGTCTGGTACGGCGACCGGCTGGCCGTGCTGGGCTCCAACGGCTCCGGCAAGTCCCACTTCCTGCGCCTGCTGGCCGCGGGAGGCAGCGATCCCGACGTCGAGCACCGCCCGGTCGGCGAGGTGGAGATCGCGCCGGTGCGGCACAGCGGCCGAGCTCGGCTCGGCGCGCGGGTGCGGCCCGGCTGGTTCGTGCAGACCCACGAGCACCCGGAGCTGACCGGCCGCACGTTGCTGGAGATCCTGCACCGCGGTGACGGCGACCCGAACGGCCGCAAGGGCATGGGGCGCGAGCAGGCGGCGCGGGTGCTGGACCGCTACGAGCTCGCGGCGAGCTCCGAGCAGCGCTTCGAGTCGCTGTCCGGCGGCCAGCAGGCGCGTTTCCAGATCCTGTTGCTGGAGCTGTCCGGCGCGACCCTGCTGCTGCTCGACGAACCGACCGACAACCTCGACGTGCAGTCGGCCGAGGCGCTGGAGGAGGGCCTCGAGGCGTTCGAGGGCACGGTGGTCGCGGTGACCCACGACCGCTGGTTCGCCCGCGGCTTCGACCGCTTCTGCGTGTTCGGGTCGGACGGCTCGGTCTACGAGTCCGACGAGCCGGTGTGGGACGAGGGTCGCGTGGAGCGGGTCCGGTGAGCGCCGGGCCGAGGATCGTCGAGCTGACCGGAGAGGACCCGGAGGCGATCCGCACCTGGGCGGCGGTGACCGAGGCCTCGTTGCGCCACGAGGTCGGCGACAGCGCGACGGCGTGGGCGTTCGAGGAGCTCCTGGCGGTCGTCCGCAACCCGTCGAGCAAGCGCGACGAGCGCTTCCTCGCGGCGTACGACGGCGAACGGCTCGTCGGTACGGCCTGGCTCGCGATGCCCCTGCTCGACAACCTCGACAGCGCGATGCTCGACGTGCACGTCGACCCCGCCCTGCGCCGCCGTCGCATCGGCTCTGCGCTCCTGGCGCGGGCGGAGTCGATCGCCGTGGACGCGGGGCGGACCCTCGTCGACGCCGAGGCGCAGTTCGCCCACGATGCTCCGGCCGACGGCGCCGGCACCTCGGGCCGGGAGTTCCTCGTCGCCCACGGCTACACGTTCGGCATCGGCAACGTGCAGCGCAGCGCCCCGCTCCCGATGCCCGACGACGTGCTCGACGCCCTGGCGGCCGAGGCCGCGCCCCACCACGAGGGCTACCGGCTGCGGTCGTGGGCGGGCCCGGTGCCGGACGAGCTGGTCGAGGGTTGGCTCGCCGTCGCCAGCACGCTCAGCACCGAGGCGCCGACCGGTGACATGCAGCGCGAGGCGGAGACGGTCGACGTGGCCGCCCACCGCGACGACGAGGCGCTGGTCGCGGCCCAGGGCCGCACGTCCTGGCGGACCGTGGCGCTGACGGCGGCCGGCGAGGTCGTGGCGTACACCGAGATCGTCGTCCCCGACCACGATCCCCGCTTCGTCTACCAGTGGGGGACGCTCGTGCGCGACGACCACCGCGGCCACCGTCTCGGCGTCGCGGTCAAGGTCGCCAACCACCGGTCCCTGCAGGCCGGCGCCGACGTGGGCGGGCGGCGCGTGGTGACGTGGAACGCCGAGGAGAACGGCCCGATGATCGCGATCAACGAGCGCATGGGCTTCGTCCCCACGGCGCGGATGGCGGAGATGCAGAAGCGGCTCGCCCGCTAAATCACTTGGTTCCGCCCCGGGCGAGTGCGACGGTGGACGGAGTCACCGACCGCGACGGAAGGACCGCCCCATGGCTGCGAACGAAGCGAACGAGGACCTGAAGGCCAGGATGCGCGAGGCCCTCGACCGCAAGAACCGCAAGGAGAAGGGCGTCCACGAGGACGGGCCGGTCCGCGAGAAGGCGCACGGCTCCGAGGTCGTCGGCGGTGCCCCGAAGATGCACCGCCGCAAGGCCGGTGGCGGCGGCTCCTGACGGAGCCGTGGATCAGCCGTCCGAGCCGAGCTCGAGCTCGGTCGTGTCCTCCTTGCCGTTGCGGAGGTAGGTCACCTTGACGGTGTCGCCGGGGCGGTAGGACCGGACCGTGGCGATGAGCGCCTCGGTGTCGTCGATGCGGTGGTCGTCGATCGCGGTGATCACGTCACCGGACTCCAGACCGGCCTTGGCCGCGGCCGAGCCCTTCTCGAGCTCCTCGATCCGAGCACCGGTGAGCGTGGTGTCGCTCGACCCGGCACGCCCGGCGACGTCGGAGACCTGGATCCCGAGCCGGGCGTGGGTCGGGGTGTCGCCCGCGCGCAGCTGCTCGATGATCGGCAGCACCTCGTCGATGGGGATCGCGAAGCCGAGCCCGATCGAGCCCGACTCGGCACCGGCGCCGGAGGACGTCGAGCGGATGGACGCGTTGATGCCGACGAGCTGGCCGTCCATGTTGACGAGCGGACCGCCGCTGTTGCCGGGGTTGATGGCGGCGTCGGTCTGGATGGCCGGGTAGGCCGTCACGTTGCCGTCCTGGTCGCGCGCCACCTCGACCGGGCGGTCGAGGGCGCTGACGATGCCGCTGGTGACGGTCGCGTCGAGGCCGAACGGCGACCCGATCGCGACGACCTGCTCGCCGACGTCGAGGTTGCCGGACTTGCCGATCGTGATCGGGGTCAGGTCCTTGACCCCCTCGACCTTGACCAGCGCGGTGTCGGTCAGCGGGTCGGTGCCGACGACCGTCGCCCTGGCCTTCGTGCCGTCGCTGAACGAGGCGGTGACCTCAGCCTGCTGGGCGGAGATCTGGCCGCCGAGGGTCACGACGTGGTCGTTGGTGAGGATCATCCCGTCGTCGTCCAGCACGACGCCCGAGCCGCTCCCCGACGAGCCGGACCCCGAGACCTCGAGGGCGACGACGGAGGGCAGCACCTTCGAGGCGACGGCCTCGACGCTGCCGGAGGCTGCCGGCTGATTGCCGTTGTCGGCGACCTGCAGCGGAGCGGAGCCGCCTCCACCGGAGCTGTCGGGACCGTTGACGGCGTCGTAGATCGCCGCCCCGCCGACCCCGGCCCCGCCCCCGACCAGCAGCGCACCGGACAGCACGAGGGCCGCGAACGTCGATCGACCGGGCCGCTGGGAGTTCGGGGTCGGCGGCGCGGTGAACGGCGGGAGGAACGGCGGTGCCGGCGGGGTCGGCGGCTGCGAGGACGGCGACGGGGGCAGGACCTGGGTCATGTCCTCTACTGTGGCGACGGGGCCTGTGAGCGCCCTGAGACGCCGTTGAGCATTCACCCAGACTCTCCTCCCACTAGGGTCGGGGGCGTGTCCGACCCCCAGCCGAGCCCCGACGCGGGCGTGGTCGCCCTGGTCCCGGCCCGCGGTGGCAGCAAGCGGATCCCGCGCAAGAACGTCAAGCCGTTCCGCGGCGTCCCGCTGCTGACCCGGGTCGTGGGCACCCTGGTCGAGAGCGGGATCTTCGACCGGGTGGTGGTCTCGACCGACGACGACGAGATCGCCGCGATCGCCGAGGCCGCGGGCGCCGACGTGCCCTTCCGCCGGCCGGCCGAGCTGTCCGACGACCACACCGGCACCCGGCCGGTCATCCAGCACGCGATCCGCGAGCTCACGGCTGCCGGCCAGGCGGTGGACGAGCTGTGCGTGGTCTACCCCGCGGCGGTGTTCGTCAGCGGCGACGACCTGGCCGCGGGTCGGGAGAGGCTGAGGTCGTCCGGCGCGCAGTTCGTGATGTCCGCGGCGTCGTACGCGGCGCCGGTGCAGCGCGCCCTGGCGGTCGGGGAGGACGGCTGGATGCACATGCTCTGGCCGGAGTTCGCGCTCACCCGCAGCCAGGACCTGGTCGAGGCCTACCACGACGCCGGGCAGTTCTACTGGGGCACGGTGGACGCCTGGCTGACCGGGCCCTCGGTGCTCGCCGCGCGCACGGTGCCCCATGTGCTGCCGCACTGGCGGGTCCAGGACATCGACACCCCCGAGGACTGGGAGCGCGCCGAGCTGATCCACCGGCTCGCGGAGTCCGAGGACTGACGCTCGTGGCACCGGTCGTCCTGGTCCGTGCCGATGCCGGCCCCCGCATCGGCAGCGGCCACCTGGTCCGCCAGCTCGCGCTCGCCGACCTGTTGGCCGCCCGCGGCGCCGAGGTCGTCGTGGTGACCACCGGCGACGACCCGAGGATCACGGCGGCCGGGCACCGCAACCTCACCGTGCCCGAGCAGGCCGACGCCACCGGACGCCCGTGGCCGGTCGCCGCCCAGCTCGCCGACGCCCGGGCGACCATCGAGCGCGCCGGGGGAGCGGTCGACGTGGTCGTCGTCGACCACTACGGCCTCGACCACGTCTGGGAGGCGGAGGTACGCCGCATCGCGGACCGGGTCGTCGCGGTCGACGACCTCGCCGGGCGGCGTCGCGAGGTGGACCTGCTCGTCGACCACAACTGGTACGGCGCCGGCAGCGCCGGCCGCTACGACGGCACCGTGCCCGACGGCTGCGAGCTGCTGCTCGGTCCGCGCTACGCCCTGCTGCACCCGGCCTACGCCGAGCTCCGGAAGGAGTCGTCCCCGGCCGCCGTGCCGCCGCGACGCCTGCTGGTGTCCTTCGGCGGCACCGACCCGGCGGGGGAGACCCGGACCGTCCTGGAGGCGCTGCGCGGCCGCCCGGCGTTCGAGCGGGTCGAGGTGGTCGTGGGCTCGCGCGCGGCGCTCGCGCCCGGCCTCGAGGACCTGGTGGCCGACGTACCGGGGGCGGAGCTGCACGTCGCGCTGCGCTCGCTGGCGCCGAGCCTGCAGCGCGCCGACCTCGCCATCGGGGCGAGCGGCACCGCGACCTGGGAGCGGATCTGCCTGCAGGTGCCGGCGATCGTCACGACGACCGCACCGCACCAGTCCGGCGTGACCCGGGCGCTCGCGGAGGCGGGCCTGACGACCTGGGCAGGTCTCGTCGGCGAGGTCGGCGTCGACGGCTACCGCGCCCTGCTCGACCGGGCCGCGGAGGGTGCACTGCCCCTCCCGCCCCCGCTCGTCGACGGGTACGGCGCCGCGCGGGTCGCCCACGCCGTGCTCCCCACGCGTCCGACCGGTCCCGACGACGGGCTGCGGCTCCGACTCGCGGGGCCGGAGGACGCGCCGGTCGCCGTCGCGCGCGGCGACGACCCGGCGGGGTGGGTCGCAGCAGGGAACCGATTCGCGTCGGATCTCGTCGTTCCGGACGTGGTGGTGGTCGTGGTCGAGGTCGACGGCGTGCCCTCGGCCTGTCTCCGGGTCACCCGGGACGGCCCCGATGTGGACTCGATAAACCATATCGATATACTCGACAAACGTGCCGCCGGGATCATGGACGACGTCCTCGATCGGTTAGTGTGGCCGTGCAGCGAAGGAGAGCCGACACGGCTCGCAGCGCTCGTTCCGGGACAGGGCGGGCGATGACGGATCAGGAACGAGGGAGCAGGATGCCGCGCTCCGCGCTCATTCTCGGAGCGCTGCCGGGACAGGCGGACGCCATGCACCGGCTCCGCGCTGCCGGGTGGCGGGTCTACGCGTGCGGACACGTCCGCGAGGGCGCCGGCGTCGCGGCCGCCGACGAGTTCTTCGTCGTCGACATCCTCGACCCCGCCGGTGTCGCCGCGCTCGCGAAGGAGCTGGCCGTCGACGTCGTCTACTCCGTCGGCTCCGACATCGCGATGCCGACCGTCGCCGCGGTCAGCGAGCAGCTCGGCCTGCCGCTGTTCCACTCGCCGGCCGTCACCGAGACGCTCCACCGCAAGGACCTCCTGCGGGGCTTCCTCACCAAGAACGGCCTCAGCCCGGTGCCGCACCAGGTCGTGCGCACCGCCGCCGACCTCACCGGCTTCGTCGCCTACCCGGCGATCGTCAAGCCGGTCGACAACCAGGGCCAGCGCGGCATCACCATCGTCCAGGACCACGACGAGGCCGTCGCCGCCCTGCCCGCCGCGCTCGCGTCGTCGCGCAACGGCGCGGCGGTCATCGAGCAGCTGCTCGAGGGCCCCGAGTTCTCCGTCCACGTCTTCGTCGTCGACGGCGTCGCCCACCTGCTGCTCGCCTCCGACCGGCACGTCTGGGAGGGGCCGCTGACCGGGATCCCCAGCAGCCACACGATGCCCTCGCGTGAGCTCGACGACGTCACCTCCGCCCAGGTCAAGGGCCTCATCGACGCCTTCGTGGCCGCCCTCGGCGTGACCAACGGACCGCTGTACTTCCAGATGATCCTCACCAGCGACGGTCCCCGGATCGTGGAGGTCGCGCCGCGCCTCGACGGCTGCCACCTGTGGCGCCTGATCGAGGTGCACACCGGCTTCGACCTGATGATGACCGTCTTCGACGTGCTGTCCGGTGGCGAGTGGCCCGGCGACCCCGAGCTGCCGACCGGCGTGCACCACACGCTGCGCTTCCACCTGACCGACCCGAAGATCCCCTTCGAGCCGGCCGACCACAGCTTCGCCGACCTCGGCGAGGTGGTCTTCGAGGAGTTCCACACCGAGCCGGGTGAGCTCGCCCGCGACGTCAACGGCACGGTCGCGCGGCTCGGCTACGCGATCACGCGCGACAACGATTGAGGGCCCGCGCTTGAGGATCGTCGTCACCGGCGCGCGTGGCTTCCTCGGGGGCCACGCCGTCACCCACCTCCGCGCCCAGGGGTACGACGTCGTGCCGCTCGGCCGGGGTGAGGACGGCCTGCTCCGCCGGCTCGACGAGCCGGCCCTCACGGCGAGCCCCGCCCCGGCGCCGGCCGAGCTGCTCGCCGGCGCCGACGCGGTGGTCCACCTCGCGGCCCGGAGCGTCGACAGCCTCGCGACCCCGCTGGCGTCGTACCTCCCGGCGAACGTGGCGCTGACCGAGGAGCTCCTCCGCGCGGCCGTGGCGGCCGGTGTCGGCCGCTTCGTGCTGGCCTCCTCCCGGCTGGCCTACCCCGGCCACCTGCGCGGGCCGATCCGCGAGGACGAGCCGGAGGGCCCGGACACCTTCTACGGCCTCAGCAAGCGGATGGGCGAGGACGTCCTCGCGCTCTACGCCCGCACCTCGGGCATCGGCACGGTCGCGCTGCGGATCGCGCAGGTCGTCGGACCCGGTGACGGGGGCCGCGGCGCGCTGCCGCGCCTCGCCGCCCAAGGGCTCGCCGGCGGTCCGCTGACGGTGTCCGGCAAGGGCGCCGTGGTCCGCGACTTCGTCGACGTGCGCGACGTGGCGACGGCGCTCGAGCTCGCCGCCACCCGCCCCGGCCTGCCCAGCCCGCTGGTCGCCAACATCGGCACCGGAGGCTTCTCGGTCGCCGAGATGGCCCGCGAGGTCGCCGCCCAGTGCGGCCTCGGCGACGACGCGGTCGTCTTCGAGCCGGTGGACCGGGAGGACACCTCGGAGTACCGCCTCGACACGACGCGCGCCCGCGACCTGCTGGGCTGGACGGCGTCGTACGGGCTCTCCGCGATGGTGCGGGAGCGGGTCGGCCATGGCTGAGCAGACCGCCACCGCCACCCGTCCGGCCGCGGTCACCGCCGACGGCTACCGCCTCGGCCAGCGCCCGGCGCTCGACGGCCTGCGCGCCATCGCGGTGGCGATGGTCCTCTTCAACCACACCGCGCTGCCCCACAGCGGCACCGCCGGCACCGTGGGCGTCACGGTCTTCTTCGTGCTGTCCGGCTTCCTGATCACCCGGCTGCTGCTGGAGGAGTGGGACACCCGCGACGACATCTCGCTCTCACGCTTCTACATCCGCCGCGCGCTGCGGCTGATGCCGGCGATGGTGCTCTACGTCATCGTCACGGCCGTCGTCGCGATCCGGTACGACGAGCGGCTGGAGCAGGTGCTCTGGGCGGGCCTCTACGTCACCAACATCGTGCGCACCCTCGGCGAGTACGTCACCCTCACGCCGCACACCTGGTCGCTGGCCATGGAGGAGCAGTTCTACCTCGTCTGGCCGGCCCTGCTGATCGGGCTGCTCAGCGTGCTGCGCCTCAGCCGGCGCGGACTGGCGCTCGCGCTGGTCGCGATGATCGGGCTGTCGCTCGCCTACCGCTACTGGCTGATCGACACCGGCGCCAGCCTCCAGCGGCTGCACAACGACCCCCTCGTCGTGTCGTTCTCGCTGCTCGTCGGCTGCCTGCTCGCCGTCGTCGTCGCCTGGCGCGGCTGGCGCTTCCTCGGCGGGCTGGCCTTCGCCGCCTCGCTCGCCGTGCTGGTCTCGCTGTGCGGGCAGGACAAGGGCGTGTGGGTCTACGGGCTGATGGTGCCCGCGACCACGCTCGCCTCCGCGGTCGCGATCCTGGTCGTCGTACGCGACGGGAAGGGGCCGCGCTGGGTGCACGCCGTGCTCACCTGGGCGCCGCTGCGCGGGCTCGGCAAGATCTCCTACGGCCTCTACCTGTGGCACTACACCGTCTACTACGTCGTCAAGCAGCAGCTGCCGGGCGCCGAGACCTCGCAGGTCTGGACCCGCGTCGTCGTCGAGGTGCTGCTCTCCGTCGCGGTGGCGACCCTCTCCTACCACCTGATCGAATCCAAGTTCCTCAAGCTGAAGGACAGTGCGCGATGGTCGACACGAGTACGGAGCTGACCGACTGGAGCGGGATGGTCGACGACCTCCTCGCCGGCATCGAGCAGCGCGACCCGCTCTACACCCCCACGAACTTCTGGGGCCCGGGCGTCGAGCAGCTGCTCGGCGACCTCCGCAAGCGCGGCCTGCCGACCTTCAAGTCGTGGCCGTCCTCGCGCAGCTGGTTCTACCCGCGTTACGGCGACGGGTACCCGGGCAAGGCGATGCAGAAGATGATCGAGGCGTCACAGGTCGCCAACCCGGCGGTCAGCGAGGCCCGGATCCGCTCCATCCTCGGCGGCAGCATCGAGGCCCGCCGCGACTACCACGCCGTCCAGCTCGCCTGGGACCAGGAGCGCTGGCCCTTCGACCTGCTGTCGTACGGCGAGAACGAGCTCGGCAACGCCCAGCGCTTCCGCTTCACCGGCACCGACGTCGGCTGGAGCCGCCCCTACCTCAACTACCTGCTCTGCCTCACCGCGCTGAGCAAGCACGTCGACGCGCCACCGCGCTCCTTCCTGGAGATCGGCGGCGGCTTCGGCGTGCTCGGCGAGATCGTCACCCAGCGCGACCCGGACGCCCGGTACGTCGACGCCGACATCCCGCCGCTGGTCGTGATCACCGCGTGGTACCTCACCCAGATCCTCGACCGGCCGGTCCTCACGCCCGCCGACCTGCCGGACGGCGGGTTCGAGGTGCCCGCCCACGGCACCATCCCGAGCTGGCGGCTGCCCGACCTGCGCAGCGACTACGAGGTGTTCGTGAACTCCTTCTCCTTCCAGGAGATGGAGCCCGACGTGGTGAGCAATTACGTCGACCTGGTCGCCGCGCGCGGCGTGCGTTACGCCGTCTCGCTGAACTCGCGTGCCGGCAAGCGGCGCGCCGAGGCCGGCCGGGCCGGTGGCGCGATCGAGCCGGTCACCTCGCAGTTCATCGTCGACGCGTTCGCCCGGCACGGCTTCGAGGTCGCCGGCCGGTACGGCGAGCCGCTGATCCAGTCGGCCGGCGAGCTCGTCGTGCTCCGGCGGGCCTGAGGGCGTGGCCATGCAGATCGGTGGCATCCCGGTCGGCCGCGACGCCGACCCGTTCGTGATCGCGGAGATCTCGGGCAACCACCACGGCTCGCTCGACCGGGCGCTCGCGATCGTCGACTCGCTCGCGGGCTCCGGCGTGCACGCGGTGAAGCTGCAGACCTACACCGCGGACACGATGACGATCGACGTGGACCGCGAGGAGTTCACGATCCAGAACCCCGGCTCGCTCTGGTACGGCCGGACCCTGCACGACCTCTACTCCGAGGCGATGACGCCGTGGGAGTGGCACGAGCCGATCATGGCCCGCGCCCGCGAGCACGGGATGCTCTGCTTCAGCTCGCCCTTCGACCGCACCGCCGTCGACTTCCTGCTCGGGCTCGACGTGCCCTGCTTCAAGATCGCGTCGTCGGAGATCATCGACATCCCGCTCATCCGCTACACCGCGGCCACCGGCAAGCCGCTCATCATCTCCACCGGCATGGCCACGCTGGAGGAGATCGAGGACGCCGTCGCGGCGGCCCGGGAGGGCGGCTGCGAGGACCTGGTGCTGCTCAAGTGCACCACCAGCTACCCCGCCCGGCCCGAGGACTCGCACCTGCTGACGATCCCCGACCTGCGCGAGCGCTTCGGCTGCGAGGTCGGGCTGTCCGACCACAGCCTCGGCGTGGGCGTCGCCGTCGCGGCCGTCGCGCTGGGTGCCGTCGTCCTCGAGAAGCACATCACGCTCGACCGCAACGACGGCGCCGTCGACAGCCCGTTCTCGCTCGAGCCGCCGGAGTTCGCGCAGCTCGTCACGGAGACGGCGGCCGCGCGGGTCGCCCTCGGCGAGGTCCGCTACCAGCCGACCGAGGCCGAGGAGGGCGCCCGCGGCCGTCGCCGCTCGCTCTACCTCGTCGAGGACGTCGCCGCCGGCGAGGTGCTGACCGAGCAGAACCTCCGCAGCATCCGCCCGGGCTCCGGCCTGCCGCCGAAGCACTGGGACGAGGTCCTGGGCCGCCGCGTCCGCGAGGCGGCCCCGCGCGGTACGCCGCTGACCTGGGACCTGCTCGCGGACTGAGCAGGCCCCGGGCCGAGCGTCGCCGTCAGGCCCCCACGCCGTCGAGGGCGGGCGGCGTCGTACCGCTGCCCGCCTTGCCGACCGACTTCTGGATGAGGGCCTCGAGGTCGAGACCCGTCGAGGTCCTCAGCATCTGGAGGGTCTGCGCCACGTTGTCGGTGACCTGCCTCGGCAGGGCGCCGGCACCGTCGGTGGACAGCACGGTGAGCTGGTCGATCGCGGCGATCGGTGCGGCGACCTCCTTGGCGATCTGCGGCAGCACCTCGATCAGCATCTGCAGCACCGCGGCGTCGTTGTAGTGCGCGAACGCCTCGGCGCGCTTGTCCATCGCCTCGGCCTCGGCCTGGCCGATCGCGAGGGTCGCGGCGGCCTGCGCCTCACCCTCGGCCCGGGTGGCGTCGGCCTCGGCGAGGCGGCGGCCCTTCTCCGCCTCACCGCGCTTGATGCCCTCGATCGCCTCGGCCTCGGCCAGCGCCGCGCGGCGGCCCTTCTCGGCCTCACCGCTCAGCTTGGTCTCCTCGGCCTTCGCCTGCGCGGCTGCGATGGTCGCGGCCTTGCGGGCGTCGGCGGCCGCGATCTCCGCCGTACGACGGGCCTCGGCCTCCTGCTCGACGCGGTAGCGCTCGGCGTCGGCCGGCTTGCGGACCTGGGTCTCGAGCTGGCGCTCGGTCAGCGCGGCCTGGCGGACCGCGACCTTCTCCTGCTCGGTGAGGATCGCCTGGTCGCGGTCGGCCTGGGCCAGCGGTCCGGCCGCCGCGGCCTGCGCGGAGGCCGCGTCGGTCTCGGCCTTGATCTCGGCCTGCTTCAGCGCGAGCGCCCGCTGCGCGATGGCGATCTCCTGCTCCGCGGCGATCTGCGCCTGCTCGGCGGCCTGCCGGGCGTTGGCCTCAGCGATCCGGGCGGCCTGGCTGGCGCGAGCGGCCTCGGGCCGGCCCAGGTCGGCGAGATAGGTGCCGTCGTCGGTCACGTCCTGGATCTGGAACGCGTCGAGGATCAGGCCCTGGCCGGTGAGCGAGCTCTCCGACTCGTCGGCGACGCGCTGGGCGAAGGCGGCCCGGTCGCGGATGATCTGCTCGACCGTGAGGCCGCCGACGATCGAGCGCAGCGCACCGGCGAGCACCTCCTGGGTGAAGGTCTCGATGTCGGCCTGCTGCGAGAGGAAGCGCTGGGCGCCGAGGCGGATCTGGTCGGCGTTGCCGCCGACCTTGACGATCGCGACGCCGTCGAGGTTGAGCTTGATGCCCTGGCCCGACACCGCGCCGCGGATCTGCACGGAGATCCGGCGGCTGGACAGGTCCATCGTCGCCAGCTTCTGGACGAACGGGACGACGAAGACGCCGCCGCCGAGCACGACCTTCTGCCCGGACAGGTCCGTCGTCAGCTCCCCGGTCTCGGGGTTGACCACGGCCTTGCCCTTGCGGCCGGTGACGATGAAGGCCTGGTTGGGGCCGGCCACCTTGTAGCGGCTGGTGACCAGCAGGACGAGGAGGACCAGGAGGACGACGATGCCGGCGACCGGCACCCAGACGGCGGTGTTCATGTGTCTCGACTTTCTTGTCGGTGGGGACTGCTGGGGGTTCGGGGAGGGAGGGGCGCTCAGGCCGGCCGGGCAGGCGGTTGCCACACCTCGGTGACGCTCACGGCGGTCGGCGACAGGACGCCGGTCACGTTGACCTCGGCGCCCGCCTCGATGGGCTGGTAGGCGCTGGCGTTGAGCTGCAGGGGATGGCCGCCGACGACGACCCGGACGACGCCGTACCCGTCGGCGGGGATCGCGGTGATCACCCGGGCGACCTGGCCGACGCTGTCGCTGATCGCGACCGTGCCGTCGCTGGGGCCGTCCTTGACGAGCCGGGTCAACCACCAGGCGAACCAGGCGACGACGACACCGGAGACCACCCCGACGGCGATCGATGCCGGCAGCGGCGCGCCCGCGCCGTCGGCGATCGCGCCGCCGAATCCGAAGGCGGAGGTGAAGCCGCCGAGGGCCGCCGTGGAGATCCAGTCGGCCTCGAGTGCGTCGAAGGCACCGTCGAGCAGGTCACCGGCCACCAGCGAGGCCAGGACGACGGCGATCCCGACCATGCCGAGGATGAGGAAGACGGTCACGGGAAGCCCTTCGGGGTCGACGAACACTGTGCCGACCAGGCTTCCCGGCGCTCCTGCAGGCGACCCTATCGGACGTCGCGACCCCGCGCGCGGGATTTTCCTCCGGCGCAGGCGTCAGAGCCCGAGCTCGTCCTTCATGTGGTGCAGCTCCCGGGCCACCAGCTCGTCGTACCCCTCGGCGGTGGTGGCCTTCGCGAGCAGCTCCATCGCCTCGGCGGCCGGGACGATCGGGAACGCCTCGGCGTCGAGCGTCGTGTAGTCGCGCACGGGGAACTCGCGGACCACGAAGCCCGGGACGCCGCGGGTGAGGCCCTCGATGAGTGCGGAGGTGCCCATCGAGACCGACGCGAAGACCATGTTGGGCAGCTCGAGGCGCAGCGAGTGCTGGTAGATCGGCTTCCAGCCGGCCGTCTTGCCGACCGTCTGGAAGAGCCAGTGCTCGTGCTCGCCGGTGAGGCCTCGGGGCTTGAAGTAGACGTCGACCGGGTGGTGCTCGCGCAGGGCGGCCAGCTCGTCGAAGAGCCGGATGTAGAGCTCGCGGTGGGCGGCGGTGTCGAGGGTCGGCATGTTGCCGAGTGTCGAGCGACCGCCGAAGATCACCAGCGAGACCGGCTTGCCGGGCTCGAACGGCCGCGGCGGGGACGGCGACAGCATCGAGTCGGCCGAGTGGTGCACGACCTTGTCGGGGAACGCCCGGCGCCAGGCCTCGGCGCCGCTGTGCGTCACCGCGTGCACCTCGTCGAAGGAGTCGGCGCGGCGCAGGTCGACGTGGACCGGGTTGGTCGAGTGCGGCCACACGATGACCCGGCCGCCCGCACGGCGGACCGTGTCGCCGACGATCACGCTCTCGGCGTACAGGTGGTCGCCGATGTGCGCCTCGGTGACACCGCGCCGCTCGATGTCGGCCGCGGCGGTGCGGGCGAGGTGCTCCAGGAGCGGTGACGTCGCGCGGTGCAACCACTCCTGCCAGGTGCCGCCCAGCGGCTCGCCGACCTCGACCGACCCCCTCGCCCTGCCGCCCTCGGCGCCGAGGGCGCGACCGGTGAGCCGGGCGACCCGGGTGAGCGGGTACTCGAAGGTCTGCAGGACGCTCTCCTCCGGGTGGAGGCGGGCGGTGGCGTGGATCGGGTACTGCTGCTCGATCGAGCGGTCGTAGGCGAACTCCTTGACGACCGAGCCGGACTGGTAGACGACGACGTCGTCGAGCTCCTCGACGAGCGGCACGACGCGGCGGATGCCCGCGGGGACCACCGCTCGCGTGTGCGGCGCCGGATCCTCGACCACGTCGAGCGCGGCCATCACCGAGCGCCACTTCGGGACGAAGCGCACCGTCTCCGTCGCCCGGCCGACCGACTCGTTCTCGATCCGCACGAGGAAGGCGTTGGCGCCCCGCTCGAGGAGCGCGAAGTAGAGGAAGACCAGGTCGAAGTCGCCGGACGCGTAGCCCTCGAGGTAGCCGAGCTCGGTGCCGAGGACCTCGATCAGGACCGGCTCGCCGGCGGCCCGCGCGGCCAGCTCGGCGGCGAGGCGCTGCATCGGCACGAACAGCGCCGACTCGTGGTAGACGTTCACCATCACCGCGTCGGACAGGGTCTCGGCCGGCAGGTGCGGCGGGGACGCGAACCGCGCGCCGAACTCGTCCGCCCACGCCCGTGCCTGCGCCAGCAGGATGTTGGTCGGGCTCAGCGGCTCGGGCCAGCGGTCGCGCTCGCTGATCTCCTGCACCAGCCGGCCGACCGCCGGACGGTCGATGTAGTGGCCGGACCGCAGCGCCAGCTCGAGCGAGGAGTGCCGTGGCACCCGGACCAGCCGGACCGGGCCCAGGCCCGTCCCCGTCGCCGTGTACGACGGCAGCGCTCCGCGCACCTCGGCGACCTCGTCCGCGCCGATCGGCAGGGCGCCCGGCGTCGTACCGGACTCCAGACGGGCGGCGGCCAGCTCGTAGGCCACGGGGGCGTCGTCGGGGTAGAGCCGCGCCGCGCGCTCGAGGACCCGGATCCGGTCGTCGTCCATGCTCGACTTGCCGAGCACGCGGGCGAGGGCGCGGTGGAAGAGGGGCCCCGCGGGCCGGTCGAGCAGGGCGTCGGCGGAGTCGAGGTGGTTGACGACCTCGTGCCACGCGGCCTCGAACCAGTCGGCCTGCGAGGCGCGGCGGGGGAGCGGGCGCGGGTCGGGGTCGTCGCGGGCGGCCGATCGCCAGTAGCGCACCCAGCGCACGACGGCCTGGTCCCAGTCGGCGCGCGCCATCGCGACGTGGGCGGTCTCCCAGAGCACGATCCGGCGGTGGGCGTAGCGCTCGAGCGCCTGGGTCGCGATCGCCTCGGCCGCGTCGATGTCGCGGGCGCGTCGGTGGCTGTGCACGGCGCTGACCCAGCCCGGCGCGTTGAGGTCGTCGGCGCGGGTGGCGACCAGCTCGGCCCAGCGGTCGCGGGCTGCGGCCCAGTCGCCGCGCCGGCCCTCGAGTCGGGCCCGCGCGGCGAGCAGCGTGATCTCGTCGGGCTCGGAGGCGAGGGCCTTGTCGAGCACCCGCTCGGCGTCCTCGAAGCGACGGGCCTCGACGTGCGCCGCGCTCTCGGCCAGCCAGGCCGCGCGCTGCTCCTCGGCCGGGGTGGGGGGTGCGGCCCGCCGCTGCCGGAGCCTGCGGACGGCGGCGCGGGCGGGGCGGGCCAAGCGCCGCAGGGATCGATGGCTCCGGGGCGCCATGGTCGAGTCGCACCTTCCGCTCTGCTGTGGGTGGGATGCCGCGTCAGCATACCAAGTGAACAATGTCGAGTGAGACACTGTAGATTACCCGGCCATGTCCTCCTCGCACCCCGATGTGGTCCGTGGCCCGCGCCGATGGCTCGGGCTCCTGGCCAGCCTCGTCGTGCTCCTGGTGGCGTGGTCGGTGGTCGCCGCCGCGGACCTGGTCGAGCCGCACTACCTGACCCCCAGTCCGCTGGAGGTGTGGGACGCGTTCGTCCGCGCCAACAGCTACCACCCGGTCGGTGGCGGGGTGGACCGCGTCGTGCGTGGCGAGGAGCACTACTTCCTGTGGGAGCACCTCGTGGTGAGCCTGCGGCGGATCGGGCTGGGCCTCGTGCTCGGCGTCGTGGTCGGCGTACCGCTGGGGCTGCTGATGGGCACCGTGCGGTGGGTCGGCGACCTGGTCGGCCCGTACGTCGACTTCCTGCGCTCGCTGCCGCCGCTGGCCTACATCGGCTTCCTCGTCGCGTGGTTCGGCATCTACGACACCTCGAAGGTGTGGCTGCTCTTCCTCGCGGCCTTCCCGCCGATCACGCTCGCCACCATCAACGGGGTGCGCGGGGTGAAGCAGGACCAGCTCAATGCCGCCCGGAGCCTCGGGGCCTCCGGGTTGCAGCTGACGACCCAGGTCGTCCTCCCCGCGACGCTGCCGGACATCCTGTCCGGGCTGCGCGTCGCGGTGGGCTTCGCGTGGACCACGGTCGTGGCCGCGGAGCTCGTCAACGGTCTGCCGGGCATCGGGGGCCTGGCCTACCTCTCCGGGACGCAGAACAAGATCGCGCTGTCGGTCGCCTGCATCCTCGTCATCGGCCTCACCGCGATCGCCCTTGACGCCGTCATCCGCTCCATCGAGAAGCTCGTCGTCCCGTGGCGAGGAAAGGCCTGACCATGAAGACCTCCCGCTGGACCGCCGCCGCCGCGCTGGCCGCCGTCGTCCTCCCGCTCTCCGCCTGCAGCCTCGGCGAGGACACCGAGGCCGCCGCCAGCGACTGCCCGTGGACGGCCGACGAGTCGGTCGAGGGCACGGTCCGGATCGGCTATCAGAAGATCCCCAACGGCGACGTCGTCGTGAAGGACCAGAAGCTCCTCGAGAACTGCCTGCCCAACGCCACCATCGAGTGGAACAACTTCGCCTCGGGAGGCGACGTCGTCCAGGCGTTCGGCGCCGGCAGCATCGACATCGGCCTCGCCGGCTCGTCGCCGTCGACGAAGGCGCTCTCGGCACCCCTGAGCCTGCCGGTGAAGGTGATCTGGATCCACGACGTCATCGGTGAGGCCGAGTCGCTCGTCGTGCGCGACGGCGCCGCCACCGACATCAAGGGGCTCAAGGGCAAGACCATCGCCACCCCGTTCGGCTCGACCGCCCACTACTCGCTGCTGCAGGCGATCGCCGACGCGGGCGAGGACCCGGCCGACTACAAGCTGATCAACAGCGAGCCCGAGCAGATCGCGCCCGCCTGGGCCAACGGCGACATCGACGCGGCGTGGATCTGGGACCCGACCCTGTCGGAGCTGAAGAAGCAGGGCGGCACCGTCATCCTCTCGAGCAAGGACACCGCCGAGGCCGGCAAGCCGACCTACGACCTCGGCCTCGCGTCGACCAGCTTCATCGAGGAGAACCCGAAGGTCCTCGAGGCCTGGGCGAAGGCACAGGACTACGCCGTCGAGCAGATCCTCGACGACCCGGACAAGGCGGCCGAGAGCGTCGCGATCGAGGTCGGCGTCAGCACCGACGAGGCCAAGGCGCAGTTCGCCGGGCTGACCTACCTGCGGGCGGCCGACCAGGCCGGCGACGACTGGCTGGGGAAGAAGCTGGGCACCGACCTGCTGGGCACGGCGAAGTTCCTGCTGCAGCAGGACGGCATCTCGGCCGTGGCCCCCGCGGCGACGTACGACGACGGGGTGGACGCCTCGGTCGCCGCCTCGGCGGAATGACGGGCGGGACGAGCCGATGAGCAAGGGCATCGACGTGGCGGGCCTGGCGCACGAGTTCCGGGCCCGCGGCGGCGCCGTGCCCGCGCTCGACCGGATCGACCTCGCCATCGAGCCCGGCGAGCTGGTGACGCTCGCCGGGCCGTCCGGGTGCGGCAAGACGACCTTCCTGCGGATGATCGCCGGCTTCGTCGCGCCGTCGTCGGGCTCCATCGCCGTCGGCGGTACGACGGTCCGCGGCCCCGGCGTGGACCGCGGCGTCGTCTTCCAGCAGCCGACGCTCTACCCGTGGCTCGACGTACGCCGCAATGTCGCGCTCGGCCCGAAGCTGCGCGGGATCGGCAAGGCCGAGCGGCTGGCGACGGCCGACCGCTACCTGTCGCTCGTCGGCCTCACCGACGCGGCCGACCGGCGGCCCTACGAGCTGTCCGGCGGCATGCAGCAGCGCGCCCAGATCGCCCGCGTGCTCGCCGGCGACCCCGAGGTCGTGCTGATGGACGAGCCCTACGGCGCCCTCGACGCGCTCACCCGCGAGCGGCTGCAGAACGAGCTGCTCACGCTGTGGCGCGAGACCGGCAAGACGATCCTGTTCATCACGCACAGCGTCGACGAGGCGGTCTTCCTCGGCTCGCGGGTGCTCGTGATGAGCCCGCGCCCGGGGCGGATCGTCTTCGACGAGCAGGTGCCCTTCTCCGCCGACGCCTCGCTGACGCCGGACCAGGTCCGCGCGCTGCCGGAGTTCGCGGCGACGACCGCCCGGGTGCGGGCGGCCATCGCGCACTGACCCGAGTCGGTGGTCGAGGAGGGCGCCCTGGCGCCCGTCTCGAGACCCGGCGAGCCGGTGCTGGGACGGTGCCGGACACCGTGAGCGCACCATGGCCAGGGGTCTCGTGACGGTTGCTGCGCAACCTCCTCGACCACCGGGGCCGGTCACACCTGGCGCTGCTGGTCCTCCCAGTACGGCTTGCGCAGCTCCCGCTTGAGGATCTTGCCGGTCGGGTTGCGGGGGAGCGCGCTGATGATGTCGACGGACTTGGGCGCCTTGAAGTGGGCGAGGCGCTCGCGGGTCCACTCGATGAGCTCGACCTCGCTGGCGTCCGAGCCCTCCTTGAGCGCGACGACCGCCTTGACCGACTCGCCCCACGTCGGGTCGGGGACGCCGATGACAGCGACCTCGAGGACGCCCGGGTGCTCGGAGAGGACCCGCTCCACCTCCGGGGAGTACACGTTCTCGCCGCCGGTGATGATCATGTCCTTGAGTCGGTCGGAGACGAACACGAAGCCGTCCTCGTCGACGTGGCCCATGTCGCCGGTGCGGAACCAGCCGTCGGGGGTGATCACCTCGGCGGTCGCCTCGGGCTTGTTGAGGAAGCCCTTCATCAGCTGCGGGGTGCGCAGCCAGATCTCGCCGTGCTCGCCGGTGGCCACCTCCTCGAGCGTGGCCGGGTCGACGATGCGGACCTCGCACTCGGGCACCGGCTTCCCGGCCGAGACCAGCCGCTCGGGGTGGCCGTCGGCCTCGGCGGTGCGGTGGTCCTCGGGCATCAGGTGGGTGGCGACGCCGGCGACCTCGGTCAGTCCGTAGACCTGGATGAAGTCGGTGTCCGGCCAGGCCTCCATGGCCGCGCGGAGCAGCGGCGGCGGCATCGGCGCGGCGCCGTACGTGTAGGTCTTGAGCGCCCCGAACAGCTTGACCGCGTCGGGTCCGGCCTGGAGCACCTGCGCCAGCACGGCCGGGACGAGGAAGGTCCGGTTGGCGCCGGCGAGGATCGCGCCCGCGAGCGAGGCGGCGTCCGGCTCGCGCGTCATCACGCTGGGGACGCCGTCGTGGATGCCGAACAGGACGTACGACGACCCGCCCACGTGGAAGAGCGGCATGGCGACCATCGACTTGTCGCCGGGCTCGAATCCCCAGCCGTCGTGGGCGTTGATCGTGTGCTTGACCATGTTGCGGTGCGTCAGCATCACGCCCTTCGGGCGCCCGGTGGTGCCCGAGGAGTACATGACCAGGCAGACGTCGTCCTCGAGCACGTCGGGCCCGTCCGCGCAGGGGGTCGACGACGCCAGGAACTGCTCGTAGGCGTCGTCCTCCCCGCCCTCGGGGGTCACCTCGATGATGTGCTGGACGTTGGGCAGCCGGTCGCGGATCGCCTCGATGGTCGGCATCAGCTCGCGTCCGACGAAGAGCACCTTGGCGCCGGAGTCGTTGACCGCGTAGTCGATCTCGTCGCCGGCCGAGCGCCAGTTGATGATCGCGTTGGCGGCACCGATCGAGCCGGCGGCGAGGCTGATCTCCACGCACGCCGGATGGTTCTTGTCGAGGAAGGACACCACGTCGCCGCGTGCGATGCCGAGCTCGCGCAGGCCGCCCGCGGCGCGGTGCACCCGGTCGTGCCACTGCGCCCAGGTCCAGGTCCGCCCGAGATAGCTCATCGCCTCGGCGTCGGGCGTGGCCTCCGCCCAGTGGTTGAGCCGGTCGTCGACGTAGGTCGGCTCGGGAGGGACCGCGGGGGGCCAGGCCTGGTGGGTGGACGGGGACGTCGTTGTCGCGCTCACCCCGCAGATTGTGGCCCACATCACAAGCCGGCACAACGAAGCGACCGCGGGCGCGCCACCCACCGTTCACCTCGATCCGAAACGATGGAGAGGTGAACGCCCCGTCCCCCCTGCTGCGCGGCGACGAGGCACCCGCCCCCCGCACCCTCGTCGACGTGTTCCGTCGTACGGCGGCGGAGCACCCCGACGCGATGGCCCTCGACAGCGGCAACGACACCGTGACCTACGAGGAGTTCGCGGAGGCGGCCGAGGCGGTCGCGGCCGACCTCGCCGAGCTCGGCATCGGCCCGGGCGACAAGGTCGGCGTCCGGCTCCCGTCCGGCACGACGGACCTCTACGTCGCGATCATGGGCATCCTGTTCGCGGGCGCGGCGTACGTCCCGGTCGACGCCGACGACCCCGAGGAGCGCGCCCGGCTCGTCTTCGGCGAGGCCGCCGTGGCCGCGCTGGTCGGGACCGGACTGGTCATCGAGCCCCGCCGCGACGCCGCGCCCCGCCAGCGGCAGGACCCGACGGTCGACGACGACGCGTGGGTGATCTTCACGTCGGGCTCGACGGGCACGCCGAAGGGGGTCGCCGTCACCCACCGCAGCGCCGCGGCCTTCGTCGACGCCGAGTCGCTGATGTTCCTGCAGGACGCCCCGATCGGCCCGGGCGACCGGGTGATGGCGGGCCTCAGCGTCGCCTTCGACGCGAGCTGCGAGGAGATGTGGCTGGCCTGGCGGTACGGCGCCTGCCTGGTCCCCGCCCCGCGCGCCCTCGTCCGCAGCGGGGTCGACGTGGGCCCGTGGCTGACCGCCAACGACATCACCATCGTCTCGACCGTCCCGACCCTCGTCAGTCTCTGGCCCGACGACGCGCTCGAGAGGGTGCGGATGGTCATCCTCGGCGGCGAGGCGCTGCCGCCCGAGCTCGCCGTCCGCCTGGTCCGTGAGGGGCGCGAGGTCTGGAACACCTACGGCCCGACCGAGGCGACGGTCGTCGCGTGCGGCGCGCTGGTCACCGCGCAGGGCCCGGTCCGGATCGGCCTGCCGCTCGCCGGCTGGGACCTCGTGGTCGTCGACCCGGCGACGGGCGAGCCCGTGGGGGAGGGTGAGCGGGGCGAGCTGATCATCGGCGGCGTCGGGCTCGCCCGCTACCTCGACCCGGCCAAGGACGCCGAGAAGTACGCCCCGATGCCGACGCTCGGCTGGGACCGCGCCTACCGGAGCGGCGACATCGTCGTCAACGACGCCGCGGGGCTGCTCTTCGCGGGGCGCGCCGACGACCAGGTCAAGCTCGGCGGGCGCCGGATCGAGCTCGGCGAGATCGACTCGGCCCTGCTGTCCCTGCCGGGTGTCACCGCGGCGGCCGCCGCCGTGCGTCGTACGACGACCGGCAACCAGCTCCTCGTCGGCTACCTCGCCACCACCCCCGCGTACGACGGCGCCGCGGCGACCGCCCACCTGCGGGCGACCATGCCCGCCGCGCTCGTCCCGCGGCTCGCGGTCGTCGACGACATCCCGACCCGCACCTCCGGCAAGGTCGACCGCGACGCCCTCCCGTGGCCGCTGCCGACGGCCGATCCCGCCGACTTCGGCCTGCACGGCACCGCCGCCGTCATCGCGGAGGTCTGGCAGAAGGTGGTCGGTGCCGTCCCGGAGGGCCCGGACGCCGACTTCTTCGACCTCGGCGGCGGGAGCCTGACGGCCGCGCAGGTCGTCACCCTGCTCCGCGCCGACCACCCCGACCTGACGGTCGCGGACCTCTACGAGCACCCGACCGTCGACGGCCTCGCCCGCTTCCTCGACGCGCTCGAGCCGACCGCGCTCGCCGAGCAGAGCCGCAAGGTGCTGCCGATCCCGCGCAAGACCCAGCTCGGACAGGTGGTCGCGGTCCCGCTGCTGCGGGCGCTGGCCGCGCCGCGCTGGCTCGCCGGCACGCTCGCCTTCTCCCGGGTCGTCCACGACCTGCTCGACGTCGACTGGCTGCCGGCCGTGCCGTGGTGGCTGCTGGCCCTGCTGCTGGTGGTCTTCGTGACCCCTCCCGGCCGGATGCTGCTGGCGGCCAAGCTGGTGCAGGCGGTGCGGGCCGGCGTCCGGCCGGGGGAGTACCCCCGTGGCGGGAAGGTGCACCTGCGCATCTGGATGGCCGAGCGGATCGCCGACGAGCTCGGCGCGACGCGGCTCGCCGGGGCGCCGTACATGACCTGGTACGCCCGCCTGCTGGGCGCGAAGGTCGCCCGGGGCGCCGACCTCCACTCGCTGCCGCCGGTGACCGGGCTGCTCACGGTCGGCAAGGGCGCGTCGATCGAGCCCGAGGTCGACCTCACCGGCTACTGGATCGACGGGGACACGCTGCACGTCGGCGGGATCCGGGTCGGTCCGCGCGCCCGCGTCGGCACCCGCTCGATGCTCGGCCCGGACGCGGTCGTGGGCGACGACGCCGAGGTCGCGCCCGGGTCCGCCGTGTTCGGCGAGGTGCCGGCCGGCGAGTTCTGGTCCGGCGCCCCCGCGACCCGCGCCAGCTCGGCCGCCCGCGGCCCGTGGGCCGAACGCCCGGCCGCGACGAGGCGCACGCTCCGCCTCTGGGCCGTCTCGTACGCCGCCGCCGCGGCCGGGCTCGCGCTGCTCCCGGCCCTCGCGATCGCCGCCGCGCTGGTGCCCGCGCTGCTGCTCGCCGACCTCGGCGGGACCGACGGCGTAGGCGACGCCGTGCGGGCGGTGCTGCCGTGGCTGGTCCCCGGCGTGGTGCTCGGCGCGGTGACCCTCGCCGTCCTCGTCCTCGCCGTCGTGCGCCTGCTGGGCCGGGGCGTCAAGGCCGGCGCCCACCCGCTGCAGAGCCGGCCCGCGCTGTGCGTGTGGTCGACGATCCGGGTGCTCGACGAGGCCCGGACCTGGCTGTTCCCGCTCTACAGCTCCCAGCTCACCCCGACCTGGCTGCGCCTGCTGGGCGCCCGGATCGGCCGCGACGTCGAGGCGTCGACGGTGCTGATGATCCCGTCCCTCACGACGGTCAGCGACCAGGCCTTCCTCGCCGACGACACCCTCATCGGCGGCTACGAGCTCGGTGGCGGCTGGCTGCGCGCCGAGCGGGTCAAGGTCGGCAAGCGCGCGTTCGTCGGCAACTCCGCGATGGCCGCGCCGGGCCGCAAGGTGCCGAAGCGCTCGCTGGTGGCCGTGCTGTCCGCCGCGCCCGCGCGCGGCACCGTCAAGGCCGGCGAGTCGTGGCTGGGCAGTCCGCCCGCACCGCTGCGCCGCGCCGAGCAGGGCTCCGCCGACGAGCGCACCTACGCGCCGCCGCGCCGGCTCAAGGTCGCCCGTGCCTGCTGGGAGCTGGCCCGTGTCATCCCGCTGGCCCTGGCCGTCGGGCTCCACGTCGCCGTGGTGGCGGGGACCCTCGCGGCGTGGAGCGAGTACGGCGCCGTGGCCGGCCTGGTCGCCGTACCCCTCCTGCTGTGGGCGGCCGGCGCCGTGGCCGCGCTGGTCGCGATCGCCGCCAAGTGGCTCCTCGTCGGCAAGGTGCGCGCCGGCTCGCACCCGCTGTGGAGCTCGTTCGTGTGGCGCAACGAGCTGGCCGACACCTTCATCGAGGTGCTCGCCACGCCGTGGTTCGCCGGACTCGCGACGGGCTCGCCCCTGATCACGCTGTGGTTCAAGGCGATGGGCGCACGGGTCGGTCGCGGCGTGTGGTGCGAGTCGTACTGGCTGCCCGAGGCCGACCTCGTCGAGCTCGGCGACGGCGCGACCGTCAACCAGGGCAGCGTCGTGCAGACCCACCTCTTCCACGACCGGCTGCTCGCGACCGACGCCGTGCGGCTGCGTCGCGGGGCGACGCTCGGGCCGAACTCCGTGGTGCTGCCTGCCGCCACGCTGGGCAAGCACGCTACCGTCGGGCCGGTGTCACTGGTGATGAGGGGCGAGACGGTGCCGGACAAGACGCGGTGGATCGGCAACCCGATCGGCCCGTGGGCCGAGTAGCGCGCGACGATGCCGCACCTGCCGACCGCTGACCCCTACCTGCCGGGCCACGGCGACCCGTCGTACTCCGTCCGGCACTACGACCTCGACCTCGTCTACGCGCTCGAGGGCAACCGCCTCTCCGGGACGGCCACCCTCGACGTGGTGACGCTCGAGGAGACCGCCCGGCTGGTGCTCGACCTCGCGCACCTGCGGGCCACCAAGGTCCGCGTCGACGGCGCCCGGCTGCGCAAGTGGAGCGCACGCTCCGAGCGGCTGGTCCTGCAGCTCGACCGCCCGGTGCCGTCCGGCGCGGAGCTGCGGCTGACCATCGCGTACGGCGGCGTACCCAAGCCGGTCATCGACCGCCACCACGGCGACGCCGGCTGGGAGGAGCTCGCCGACGGCGTGATCGTCGCGGCCCAGCCGCACGGCGCGCCGACCTGGTTCCCCTGCAACGACCGGCCCGACGACAAGGCCACCTACCGGATCTCCCTGGGCGCCCCCGCGGGCTACGTCGTGGTCTCCAACGGCGAGCTGGTCGAGCACCGCCGCCGCGCGAGCGTCGAGGAGTGGACCTATGTCATGGACCGCCCGATGGCGTCCTACCTCGCCACCGTGCAGATCGGCCGCTACGCCTCCACGACCCACGGCCCGACGGTCACCACGATCGCACCGTCCGACGCCGACCTCGCGGGCTCCTTCGACCAGCAGGGCGCGATGCTGGAGTACTTCGAGCGGGTCTTCGGGACCTACCCGTTCGAGAAGTACGCCGCCGTCATCACCGACGACGACCTCGAGATCCCGCTCGAGAGCCAGAGCCTGTCCACCTTCGGCCGCAACTTCTGCACGGCGGAGTGGTCGCACGTGCGGCTGGTCGCGCACGAGATGGCGCACCAGTGGTTCGGCAACGCCGTGACGCTGCGCCGCTGGCAGGACATCTGGCTGCACGAGGGCTTCGCCTGCTACAGCGAGTGGCTGTGGTCGGAGGAGTCCGGCGGCCCGCGCAGCTGCGACGGCTGGGCGCGCCACCACCACGAGCGGCTCGCGGAGGCCGGCCAGGACCTCGTCCTCGCCGACCCGGGCCCGGAGCTGATGTTCGACGACCGCGTCTACAAGCGCGGCGCGCTCGCCCTCCACGCGCTGCGGGTCGCCGTCGGCGACGACGCCTTCTTCGACCTGCTCTCCGGCTGGGTCGAGGCGTACGACGGCAGCAATGTCACCACCGACGACTTCCTCGCGTTCGCGGGGGAGCGGACGGGCACCGACGTCGCGTCCATGCTGGCCCCGTGGCTGTACGACGAGGCGCTGCCGCCCTTCCCCGGGTAAAGAATCCGCGAACCTCGGGTGGCGGTCGGCCGACACTGCGAGGCTGGGGCCGCTCCCCCAGCACGTCCCGAGGTCTCCGCATGCCCAGCCCCCACCACGAGCTCGACCGCGCGCTCGACGCCCGCGGCGCCGCCTCCGCCGAGGTCCGCGCGCTGCTCGACCAGCTCGCCGAGGGCGACCCCGACGTCTACCTGAGCGCGCTGTCCGCCGCCGCCCCGGAGGACCTCACCCAGCCGGCGATGTCCCACCTGGCCCGGCGCGGCGAGCTCGTCCCGGCCGACTCGTTCTGGCGCAGCATCGTCTCGCGCCGCCGGAAGAAGCAGCTGGGCGTCCTGCCCGAGCAGTTCCTCGGCGTCGACAAGTCGTGGGACCGGGAGCTCGCCACCGCGGCGGGCGTGCCGGTGGCCGAGGTGCTCTTCGCGGGCGGCTTCACCCAGTCCCTGGCGCACCTGCGGCCCGGCACGGTGCTCAAGCCGCTGCGGGCGAACGAGTCCGCGGGCGTCTTCTTCGTGCTGGGCGACGGCGAGGTGGTCAGCGTCGCGACCACGGAGCGGCTCGGCTCGATCGCCGACATCAGGGCCGTCGCCGCGCGCCAGCTGGGCGGACCGCCCAAGGAGCACCGCTGGCGGGTTCAGGAGCTGGTCCTCGGCGCCGACGGCCTCCCGGCCCGCGACGTGAAGGCCTACTGCTTCTACGGCGACGTCGCGCTGCTCGTGGAGATCCGTCGCTTCCCGAGGGTCGAGTACGCCTACTTCACCGCCGACCTCCAGCCGGTGGTGCCCGGGCACAAGCCGCTGCCCGCCTTCGCCGACCCGGCGGACACCACACTCGACCGTGGCGGCCTGTGCCCGGCCAAGCTGGCCCAGGCGCGGGCGCTCAGCCTCGAGCTCCCGGTGCCGTTCATGCGGATCGACTTCCACAACGCGCCCGACGAGCTGGTCTTCTGCGAGTTCAGCTCGGTGCCCAGCCGTTCCGACCTCTGGAAGCCGGAGTACGACGCCCTGCTCGGCCGGCTCTACCACGAGGCCGAGGTGCGGCTCACCGCCGACCTGCTGGCCGGTCGGCGCTTCGAGCACTGGGCGCGCTTCCAGGAGGAGCGGCTGCGGTGGCGGGCACGGAAGCGGGGCGCTACGGCAGGTCCCACGTCCGGAGGAGCGAGCGCCGGTCGCCGGTGAGCGTGCCCACCAGCAGGCGCGGCATCCCCGGCGTGCGGGCCACCACCGGCGCGAGCAGGTCGCGGGGGAGCGCCAGTGCGGTCAGGTCGCCCTGGAACGCCGGGGTCATCGCGCGGGTCCACCAGCGGTACCACCGCACGTGGGCGCGGCGCTGGTCGTCGTACCACTGCAGCGCGGTGGTGAGGTCGTCGTGCCGCTCGACGGCCCTCGCGAGCGTCCAGGCGTCCGCCAGCGCCAGGGAGGTGCCGGCGCCGAGCTGGGGGCTCATCGCGTGCGCGGCGTCGCCGACCAGGACGCCGGCGCTGCGGCCCCCGCCCACGACCCGGTACGACGACCGCACGGCCACCGTGCGGTAGGACGCCGGCAGCAGCTCGGTCACCTCGTCCACCAGCGGCGCGTAGGGGCCTGCCAGCGGGCGCGCCTCCGAGCGCCAGCCGTCGAGTCCGCCGGCGACCACGGCGGCGGCGTCGGCGGTGCGCACCGACCAGAACAACGACGCTCGGTCGGTCCCCGTCGGCAGCACCCCGAGATAGCGCCGGGTGCCGTCCATCCGCTGGAAGAGGGTGTCGCCGGTCAGCCCGTGCCGGTCGGGCACGATCGCCCACAGCGCGCCGTAGCGGTACTCCCGGTCGCGGGTGGCCAGCCCCAGCGCGGCCCGGACCCGTGAGCGGCTGCCGTCGGCGCCGATGACGAGGTCGAAGCGGCCGAGGTCGCGGGCGTCCGGCCCGCCGGGGTCGTCGACGGTGAGCGCGATCCCGCCGGTGCGCGGCTCGACGGCGCTGACCCGCGCCCCGAGCTCGAGGCGGATGCCGCGCTCGCGGACCGCGCCGAACAGCAGGCCGAACAGGTCGCCGCGGTGGACCCCCAGCGCCGGCGACGAGGCCGGCCGGGCGTCGTACCCGATGTCGACGAGGCGGCGCCCGCCGCGGCCCTCCATCCGGACCCGCCGGACCACCCGGGAGGCCTCGCGCATCGGGCCGAGCAGGTCGAGCCGGTCCAGCACCTGCTGGCCCAGGCCCTGGAGCCAGATGCCCGCGCCGACCGGCCGCGGGTCGTCGGCCTGCTCGACGACGGTGACGTCATGACCCTGGTCGAAAAGCAGACAGGCCGTGGTGGCCCCGGCAGTACCGAGGCCGACCACGGCCACGCGCATGCTGCGCGCTCAGCCCGTCGCGACTACGCCCAGCGCTCCTCGGCGGGGACGAAGTCGAGGGTCCGCGGGCCGGTGTAGATCTGCTTCGGCCGCGCGATCTTCTGCTCCTTGTCCTGGACGAGCTCCAGCCACTGCGCGAGCCAGCCGGGGGCCCGGCCGATCGCGAAGAGGACGGTGAACATCTCCGGCGGGAACTCCAGCGCCTCGTAGATGAGGCCCGAGTAGAAGTCCACGTTGGGGTAGAGCTTGCGCTTGATGAAGTACTCGTCCTCGAGCGCGATCTTCTCCAGCTCCTTGGCGACGGCGAGGAGCGGGTTGACCCCGGTGACCTCGAAGACGTCGTCGCAGGCCTTCTTGATGATCTTGGCGCGCGGGTCGAAGTTCTTGTACACGCGGTGGCCGAAGCCCATCAGCCGCTCGTTGCCGGCCTTGACGCCCTCGATGAAGGCGGGGATGTTCTCGACGGTGCCGATCCGGCGCAGCATCTTGAGCACGGCCTCGTTGGCGCCGCCGTGCAGCGGGCCGAAGAGGGCGCCGATGCCGGCCGCGACGGCCGAGTACGGGTCGACCTGCGAGGAGCCCACCGAGCGGACCGCGTTGGTCGAGCAGTTCTGCTCGTGGTCGGCGTGCAGGATGAAGAGGGTGTCGAGCGCCTTGACGATGCGCGGGTCGCCGGCGTACTTCGTCTCGCTCATCTTGAAGAGCATCGAGAGGAAGTTCTCGGCGTAGGAGAGCTCGTTGTCCGGGTAGACGTACGGCTTGCCCTGCGCGTGGCGGAAGGCCCAGGCGCCGAGGGTCGGCATCTTCGCGATCATCCGGACGATCTGGATGTGGCGGTTGTCCGGGTCGGCGATCTTGCTGGACTCGGGATAGAACGTCGACAGGGCCCCCACCGACGCCATCAGCATCCCCATGGGGTGCGCGTCGTAGCGGAAGCCCTGCATGAAGCCCTTGACGTTCTCGTGCACGAACGTGTGGAACGTGATCTCGTGCACCCAGGAGTCGTACTGCTCCTTGGAGGGCAGCTCACCGTGGATGAGCAGGTAGGCCACCTCGAGGAAGTTCGACTTCTCCGCGAGCTGCTCGATCGGGTAGCCGCGGTACTCGAGGATGCCCTTGTCACCGTCGATGTAGGTGATGGAGCTTCGACACGAGGCGGTGTTGACGAATCCGGGGTCGTAGGTCGCGAGGCCGGGCTCGTCGTCGTTGAGCTTGATCTGCCCGAGATCGGCGGCCTTGATGGTGCCGTCGACGATCGGGATCTCGTACTCCGCGCCGGTGCGGTTGTCGCGAACGGTGAGAGAGTCAGTCACCCTTGCAACCTAGCCCGCCGGTCATGGAGGCCGGAACCCGGTGTCCCGAACCGTGGCGTCGGCACGAGCCGCGAGGTTTTCCTGCTCCACGGAGCTACCGGGCAGTAGCTTGGCGGCCGGTCCTGATTTGGACCGGGGGTCCGGGCCGCCGTACCCTTCTCGATGCGTCTCCTGCCGCTCTCCTCGCGAGGGCAGTCGCCCACCAGAAGGTGGGTGCAGTGTTCGTCAGAAGATGCCACGTCCGGAGCCTTCGGACGTGTCCGACACGAACGAATGGAATCCTCCATGCGTACCTATGCTCCGAAGCCCGGTGACGTCGAGCGCGCCTGGCTCGTGATCGACGCGACCGACGTCGTCCTCGGCCGGCTCGCGGTCACCGCCGCCAACCTGCTGCGCGGCAAGCACAAGCCGATCTTCGCGCCGAACGCCGACACCGGTGACTACGTCATCGTCGTCAACGCCGACAAGGTCGCCCTGTCCGGCAACAAGCGCAACGCCAAGATGGTCTACCGCCACTCCGGCTTCCCGGGTGGTCTGACCGCGACCCCGATCGGCGAGGTCATCGACAAGGACGCCCGCAAGGCCGTCGAGAAGGCCGTGTGGGGCATGCTGCCGAAGAACCGCCTCGGCCGGCAGATGATCAAGAAGCTGAAGGTCTACAACGGCCCGGCTCACCCGCACGAGGCCCAGAAGGCCGTTCCCTTCGAGATCACCCAGATCTCCCAGTAATCGACTTCGAGGATCCAGAGATGACTGAGAACACCACCGAGGTCGAGGAGACCTTCGAGACCGACGAGCAGGGTGTCGCCTACACCAGCGAGACCTCCCCGTCCGCCGCGATCGACGCCCGCCCGGCGACCATCGCCCCCGGCGCGGCCACCGGCCGTCGCAAGGAGGCCGTCGCCCGCGTCCGCCTGGTGCCCGGCACCGGCACCTGGACCATCAACGGCCGCACGATCGAGGACTACTTCCCGAACAAGCTGCACCAGCAGGTCGTCAACGAGCCCTTCGCGGCTCTCGGCCTCGAGGGCCGCTTCGACGTGATCGCCCGCATCCACGGCGGCGGCATCACCGGCCAGGCCGGCGCGCTGCGCCTGGGCGTTGCCCGCTCGCTCAACGGCATCGACGTCGAGGCCAACCGCCCGACCCTGAAGAAGGCCGGTCTGCTGACCCGCGACGCCCGTGCGACCGAGCGCAAGAAGGCCGGTCTCAAGAAGGCCCGCAAGGCGCCGCAGTACTCGAAGCGCTGATCTGCCGCGAGGCGATCACCACGACGGGGCCACGCACCGCTGCTGCGGTCCGTGGCCCCGTCGCCCGTTTTGCACCGCAGCACCTGCACGACACGAGGGAGTACGACGTGACCCGCATCTTCGGGACCGACGGGGTCCGCGGCCTGGCCAACGACAAGCTCACCGCCGAGCTGGCGCTCGGCCTCGGCGTCGCCGCGGCCCGCGTGCTCGTCGAGCACGGTGACTTCGACCGGCCGCGCCCGCTGGCCGTCGTCGGCCGCGACACCCGGATCTCCGGACAGTTCCTGGAGCACGCGGTCGTCGCCGGCCTCGCTTCCGCCGGCGTCGACGTGCTCCGCCTGCGGGTCCTGCCGACCCCCGGCGTCGCCTACTTCACCGACGCGCTCAACGCCGACGTCGGTGTCGTCATCAGCGCCTCGCACAACGCCATGCCCGACAACGGCATCAAGTTCCTCGCCCGCGGTGGCGTGAAGCTCGACGACGCCCTGGAGCGGGAGATCGAGGAGCACCTCGGCCAGGACTGGGATCGCCCCACCGGCGGTGCCGTCGGCCGGGTCACCCCCTACGGCCCCACTGTCGAGGAGTACGCCGCCCACCTCGTCGGCACCCTCGACGCACCCGACGCCCGCCCCCTGGCCGGGCTGACCGTCGTACTCGACTGCGCGCACGGCGCGGCCAGCGAGGTCGGCCCGCACGCGCTGCGCCTCGCCGGCGCCACGGTGATCACCATCGGCGCGGAGCCCGACGGCCTCAACATCAACGACGGCTGCGGCTCCACCCACCTCGACCCGCTGCGCAAGGCGGTCCTCGAGCACGGCGCCGACGCGGGCTTCGCGGTCGACGGCGACGCCGACCGCTGCCTGGCCGTCGACCACACCGGCGAGGTCGTCGACGGCGACCAGATCATGGGCATCCTCGCGCTGGCGCTGAAGGCCGCCGGCCGGCTCGTCGACGACACCCTCGTCGCGACCGTGATGAGCAACCTCGGCCTGGTGCAGGCGATGACCGCCGCCGGCGTCACCGTCCGGCAGACCGCCGTCGGCGACCGCTACGTGCTGGAAGACATGCGCGCCGGCGGCTACTCGCTCGGCGGCGAGCAGTCCGGCCACGTCATCCTGCGCGACCACGCCACCACCGGCGACGGCCTGCTGACCGCCCTGCACGTGCTTCAGCGCATGGTCGCCACCGGCTCGTCCCTGCAGGACCTCGCGGGCGTGATGACCCGCCTCCCGCAGGTCCTGGTCAACGTCGGCGGCGTCGACCGCACCCGCACCGACGACGTCGCGCTCGTCGCCGCGGTCCAGGAGGCCGAGGCCGAGCTGGGCTCGTCCGGACGGGTGCTGCTCCGGCCCTCGGGGACCGAGCCGCTCGTGCGCGTCATGGTCGAGGCGCCGACCGCCGAGCAGGCGGAGTCGGTCGCGAACCAGCTCGCTGACGTCGTACGGGAGCGGCTGGCGCTGTAGCCGACTGCCGGGGGAGATCTCCGGGTTCCCGGGACGGCGGCAGGGGCGGTCGCGGAGGATTCGCTCCATGTCGTCGATGTCGTCGATGTCGTCGAGGTCGCTGAGGCCCTGGGCCGTCGTGGCCGGCGTGGTGGGTGTCGTCGCGGTCGCGGTCGCCGCACCGGTGGTGCTGGCGGGCGACGACGAGCACCGCCGGGGTGGTCCTGCCGCCGACGGTGCGCTGACGCTGGGTGACCTGCCGGTGGGCGAGGGGCCGGCGCAGGGCTACCTCGCCGGCGCGGAGCTCCGGCGGGGAGCCGAACGGCTGACCCTCGCGGTCGACTCCGGTGTCGAGGTCGCCGAATTCGTCGCCCTCGACGACGGCTTCCTGGTGGGCACGACTCCCGACGACATGGGGCAGGGTCGGGTCTTCGCCCTGGACGCCGACGGCTCCCGCGTTGCGGAGTGGGTCACCGAGCTGGACGCCGTGGAAGGGGGTGTGGTCGCCTCGACCGACGGCCGGCTCGGCGCCTTCATCGCCGGCGGGAAGGCGGTGGTCGTGCAGGACGGAGGTCGTGTGGCCACCGAGCTCGCCATCCCCGCGACCGACCTCGGCCTGCCGATGACCGTGGTGACCGTGACCGGCACCGACTGCACGGGCGCCGACGCGGATTGCGTCGTCCTGCTGAAGCGCTGGGAGGCCATCGGCGACGGAGGTCCGTCGGGGAGCGCGTGGATCCTGCGTCCCGGCCGCCGACCCGTCGCGACCGACCGCGGGATCCCCGACGTGGAGGCCGTCGCTGCGAACGGGCTCACTGCCGGCACCACCGAGATCATCGAGGACGGCGACGGGTCGTGCGCGGGGGTGGCCGACCCGAAGGGCTCCGTCCTCTGGACGACCTGCGAGGACCGTCTCGTCTCGTTCTCCCCGGACTCCTCCCGGGTGATGGCCGGCACATCGACGTACGGAGGCTCCGGCGACCACGAGCTCACGGTGCTCGACGCCCGCACGGGCACGGAGCGGCTGCGGCTGAGGACGGCGGAGCAGGTCGGCATCTTCGAGGTGGTCTAGGAGGACGACGCGCACCTGCTCGCCGTCGTCAGCGACTGGGCGGAGGACGGCGACGGAGACCACGTCGACCAGCGCTGGGCCGTCGTCCGGATCGGCCTCGACGGCTCGCGTGAGTACGCCGTCGAGCCGGTGCCCGGCGAGGTCGAGGACTACGACGGCCCGCTGGACCTGCCGCAGGTGTGAGCGGCCGGCGGGGAGTAGCGCCGAACCACGCCCGGTCCACCGCGCATCGCCCTAGAGTTCCAGCCATGGGCGCGTTGCCGGAACCGGGTGAGGTCTTCGGGCGCTACCGCGTCGTCGACCGGCTGGGCCACGGCGGGATGGGCGTCGTGCTCACCGCCGTCCACGAGGACTTGGGGCGCCGCGTCGCGCTGAAGCTGCTCGCGCCGCAGCTCGTCGGCTCGCCCGACATGGTCGCGCGCTTCCGGCGGGAGGCGCAGGCCCTGGCCCGTCTGGACTCGCCGCACGTCGTCCAGGTCTACGACACGGGAGAGCACGACGGCTGGCTCTACATCTCCACGCAGCTCATCCCCGACGGCGACCTGACGGCTCTCGTCGAGGCGCGGGGCCCGTTGCCGCCCGCCGAGGCACTCGGGCTCGTCGACCAGGTGCTCGACGGCCTCGCCGACGCCCACGCCGTCGGCCTGGTGCACCGCGACGTGAAGCCGAGCAACGTGCTGCTGCGCCGCGAGGCGAGCGGCGTCCGGGCGTTCCTCTGCGACTTCGGCATCGCCCAGGCGGCCGATGTGGTCAACACCGAGCAGACGCAGGGCGTGATCGGCACCTGGGCCTATCTCGCGCCGGAGCGCTTCGACGGGCACCCGGCGACCGAGCGCACCGACCTCTACGCCGTGGGCTGCCTGCTGTGGTTCCTCGTGACCGGCAGGCTGCCGTACGAGGGCACCATGGTCCAGCTGGCCGTGGCCCACCAGTCGGCGCCCGTCCCGCAGCTGCCCGGCGACGACCCGTGGAGCCACGCCGTCAACCAGCTCGTCCGCCGCTCGATGGCCAAGGATCCGGCCGACCGGTTCGCCAGTGCCCCCGAGATGCAGTCCTTCCTGCGCTCGGTGCGGACGGTGGCGGAGGCCGGCCCCGCAGCGCCCACGATGACCTCGCCCAGCGTGCCGGTCGGTCCCGGGCGCACCCGCGAGTCCACCCGTGACCGGGACGCACCCCCGCCCCGGCCACCCGTCGGGCCGCCCGCACCCCCGGCGCCTCGGGCGCCGTCGGGTCCGGATCGGGGCCGGCGGTCGCGGGGCAGGCTCGTCGGCATCGTCCTCGCGGTGCTGGTGGTGGTCGCCGGCACGGCTGGCGCGCTCGCGGCGGCCGGGGTCTTCTCGGGTGACGACGGGGACGGCGGAGGAGCAGCCGGTACGACGACGTCCGGCATGACCGTGGGGACCTCTCCGGCCACGTCGCCCGCCACCTCCCCGGTCGCCGAGCCGGGACCGCGCTGCTGGAACGAGCCCGACCGGGTGGTCGCCTCGCTCGACACCTGCACCGAGCCGTTCGGCCTGCCCGGCCTGTTCTGGGCGTACCCGGAGCTGACCCGCTCGGGTCCCTGTTACGACGCCGGTGGGGCGGTGAAGCGCCCGGCACTGTGGAAGTGCAATGTCAACCTGTCGGACGGAACCCCGGTCGAGGTCAACTACTCGTTGTGGAGCCAGGACGCCGGCGGCCTGCCGCACTATCGCGAGGAGTCCGGCGACGAGCCCGAGACCGTCGAGGTGGACGGCCGCCCGGCGTACTACCGGTGGAGCTACTACGACGCCTCGAAGGAGCTGGAGAAGCTGGCCGTCCTGTACATCGACTACCGCTTCGGCTTCACGGTGTACGTCCGGAAGGGCTCCGACCCGCAGCAGGCGATCGACGAGGGCAAGGTCCGGTTCCGGCCGCCGTCGGAGATGCGCGGCGTGGTGGTCGAGTGAACGAGCTGACCATCCGGATCGACTCCCGCGTCCCCAACTACCCGAGCGTGCGGCTGCTCGTCGACGGTGAGGACCTCCTCGCCTCGTCCGGCGCGGACGAGGGCAACGACCCGGCCGACATCCTGGACAGCGGCGCGCTGCTTCCCCAGGATCCGCCGCGCCGGATCGCCTTCTACGGCTGCGCCTGCGGCGAGTTCGGCTGCGCGAATGTCGCCGGACTGGTCATCGGACGAGGCGAGCAGGTCGAGTGGACCGACTTCCGAACGTTGACGGGGGTCTATGACGCGGCCCTCCCCGAATCCGGCAGCGGACCCGATCCTGCTACGGGATTGGAGCCGGAATGGCGGCAACCTCTCGACCTGCCCACCCTGAGCTTCGAGCGCGACCGCTATGTGGCCGTGGTCCGCGACGCCATGGCGGACCGGAGCTGGGAGACACGGCCGCGGGCGGTGATCCGGCACATGAAGGAGCTCAGGCCCGCGACGACCCACTGGGCCGCACGGGAGGGCGATCGCATCACCATCCACCACCGCGACGACCGGATGGTGTGGTCGACCCACCTGCTGGTCCCACCCGGGGCACCGGACATCCTGGCGGCACGGCTGGTCGCCTTGCTCGACGACGGCGTCGACCCGCGCCGGATCGCGGCTGAGGGCCTCTGGGCCTGAGGGGCGAGGCAGCCAACGGTCAGGCGGCGTGGTTGCCGTCGACTCGTCGTGTTCCGGTCTGGTCGACCAGGTAGTGGGCCCCGTGTGGGTCTCGCCAGATGACGATCCCGGGGAAGGGTTGTCGTACTTGCCAGCCGGTGTGGGTCTTGATGCGGTGGTGGGTGCGGGTGAGGGGGCCGAGGTTGTCGGTGGAGGTGGGTCCGCTCTCGGCGTAGGGGATCTGGTGGTCGAGGTCGACGTTCTTCGTCGTGTTGGCGGCGAAGGGGAACGTGTCGCCGGGGTGGATCAGGTGCACCGCTTCGCGGAGCCGGTGCGGGATCTCGTAGGCGTCGACGGCGGCGCCCTGGTTGAGATTGATGACCGGCTGGACCTTGACCTGGCTAGCGAAGTGGGCGACCAGGTGGCGGACGTACTCGATCGTCAGGGGGCCGTGGCCCTCCATCCGGGCGATGGCCGAGTCGGGGGTGCAGTGCAGCCGGATGAGGACCTTCGGCTTCACCGGACCCACCGAGAGATCGACGTGGGCCTCAGGGTTGGTGAGCAGCGCGAACGCCGCCAGGCGCCGCTCGCTCTTGGTGGCATCGGGCATCTGGTCCTTCAACCCGTCGGCGGTAGCGTCGAGGCCGGCCTCGGAGCCGAGGATCACGGCGGCGTGGTCGCGGATGGTCATCGTCATGATGCCGTGCTTGTCGACGCGGGAGCGGCGGATGAAGGTGTCCTTCGCCGCGGCCTCCTCCTTGGCCCTCGCGAGCTCGGGGCAGGCGGCGGCGACCTTGCCCTCGACGATGGCTTCGAACCGGGTCCAGGCCAACCGGCCGTCAGCGATCTCCACGACCTCGGCGTCGACCCAGGCGGCCTCGTCCGCAGTCAGTTCGCGGGTGGCGTCGGCGACGTGCCGGGCGTGGGTGGAGCGGACGGTCCCGGCTTTCACGCCTGCCCAGAGGTTGGGGAGGCGGTGGTGGAGGTCGGCGGCGTCGGCGATCAGCCTCTTCGCGCCGTACGGCGAGGTCTGGATGCGGGCGCCGAAGGTCGCGGCGGCGTGTTCGGTGATCCGCGGCGTACCGGCCGCACCCGCGGGCTTCGCGCGCTCGCGACCGCGCTTGTCGCCGGGCGGCAGTGCGTCGGGTGAGTGGAGGACGGCCCACTGGTAGGCGGCTTCGAGGATGTCGCGCTCGGCATCGAGTCGGGCCGCGTGGCGCTGCTCGGCGAAGGACAGCACGGCGTCGGCGGACATGTCCGCGAGCTGGTGGTGTCTGTCCTGCGTGGCCATACGTGTATTGGATCACGGAGGACCGACACAACCGGTTGGCGCGGGACTTGCCTGTGCACAACGGCGCGCCCGCCGGGCCTTGTGGACGACAGGCGGCGCAAGAAGTGACGGCGGAGCTGCCGGACCGCATCCGACAACCGAACCCAGCCCCGCGCCCACCGTCCTCGTCGCTGCCGCTTGAGAACCCGACCGTGGACAAACCGCAGGGCACAGCGGGTGCACCGGAGCCAGAGGTCTCGTGACGGTCGCTGCGCGACCTCCTCGACCACCGGGCGGACGGCACCCGACAGCCGGAACCCAGCCCCGCGCCCACTGTCCTCGTCGCTGCGCTTGAAGACCCGACCACGGACAAACCGCAGGGCACAGCAGGTGCACCGGAGCAAGAGGTCTCGAGACGGTCGCTGCGCGACCTCCTCGACCACCCGCGACCTCCGCGACCACCGACGGCGTCAGATCTTGCGCAACCGCACCCAGTCCACCGAGTGGTCGGCGGACTTCCGCAGCACGAGCGTCGCCCGCGACCGGGTCGGCAGGACGTTCTGCGCCAGGTTGGGGCCGTTGATGGTGTCCCAGATCCGGCGGGCCTCGTCGACCGCCGAGTCGTGGCTCAGGGCGGCGTACTTGGCGAAGTAGGAGTCGGGGTCGCGGAAGGCGGTCTCGCGCAGGCGCAGGAAGCGGTCGACGTACCACTCCCGGATGTGGTTGGTGTTGGCGTCGACGTAGATGGAGAAGTCGAAGAAGTCCGACAGCCCGAGCCCGACCCGGCCGTCGCCCCGGACGCGGGCCGGCTGGAGGACGTTGAGGCCCTCGACGATGACGATGTCCGGCTTCTTCACGACGACCTTCTGGTCCTGGCGGACGTCGTAGACGAGGTGGGAGTAGACCGGCGCCTCGACCTCGTCCTTGCCGGACTTGATGTCGATCACGAAGCGCATGAGGGCCTTGCGGTCGTACGACTCGGGGAAGCCCTTGCGCTCGAGGAGGCCCCGCTTGACCAGTTCGGCGTTGGGGTAGAGGAAGCCGTCGGTGGTGACGAGGGCGACATTGGGGTGCTCGGGCCAGCGGGCGAGCATCTGCTGGAGAACGCGCGCGGCGGTCGACTTGCCGACGGCCACCGAGCCCGCGAGACCGATCACGAACGGGGTGCGCGGCGGGGTCAGGCCGTGGAGGAACTCCTGCTGGGCGTGGTGCAGCGCCGTGGCGGCGCGCACGCGGAGGCTGAGCAGGCGGGAGAGCGGCAGGTAGACGTCGCGGATCTCCGCGAGGTCCAGCTGGTCGCCGATGCCGCGCAGCCGCGCCACCTCGTCGCTCGTCAGCGGGCTCTCGGTCTCCGAGGCCAGCATCGCCCAGGTGGCACGGTCGAGCTCGACGTACGGCGAGGACTCCCGCGGCGAGTCCTCGCCGTGGGCCCCCGGCGTCTCGGTGGCCGTGACCATGTGGCGATTCTTCCAGTCGCGCCGTGTCGGCCGACGGCCGCGTCCCAACTAGACTGTCGGCCCATGTGCGGGATCGTCGGATATGTCGGGCCCAGGTCGGCCACGGACACGGTCATCGACGGCCTGCGTCGGCTGGAGTACCGCGGCTACGACTCGGCCGGGGTGGCGGTCGTGGACGGCGGGGCCATCGCCCTGGAGAAGCGGGCCGGCAAGCTAGCCAACCTCGAGAAGGTGCTCGACGAGACGCCGCTGCCCGTGGCCCACACCGGGATCGGGCACACCCGGTGGGCCACCCACGGCCCGCCCAACGACGTCAACGCCCACCCGCACACCGGCGGCTCCCGCCGGGTCGCGCTGGTGCACAACGGCATCATCGAGAACTTCATCGAGCTCCGTGAGCGCGTCGAGGCCGACGACCACGTGCTGCTCTCCGACACCGACACCGAGATCGTCGCCCACCTCGTGGAGCTGCAGGTCCAGTCGGGGGTCGACCTGACCACCGCCATGCAGCGCGTGTGCCAGCAGCTCGACGGCGCGTTCACGCTCGTCGCGATCGACGCCGAGGAGCCGGACAAGGTCGTCGCCGCCCGCCGCAACTCGCCGCTGGTCGTCGGCCTGGGCGAGGGGGAGAACTTCCTCGGCTCCGACGTCGCCGCGTTCATCGAGTTCACCCGCGAGGCGCTCGAGCTCGGCCAGGACCAGATCGTGGTGATGACGCGCGACGAGGTCCTCGTCACCGACTTCCACGGCCGCCCGGTCGAGGCGAAGCAGTTCCACGTCGACTGGGACCTGTCCGCGGCGGAGAAGGACGGCCACGACTGGTTCATGCGCAAGGAGATCTTCGAGCAGCCGCGGGCTGTCGCAGACTCGCTGATCGGCCGTCGTACGGCGGCGGGGCAGCTGCAGCTCGACGAGATGCGCCTCGCTGACGAGGAGCTGCGCGACGTCGACAAGATCATCATCATCGCCTGCGGCACGTCCTTCTACGCCGGCATGGTCGCCAAGTACGCCATCGAGCACTGGACCCGCACCCCGGTCGAGGTCGAGCTCGCGTCGGAGTTCCGCTACCGCGACCCGATCATCGACTCCACGACGCTGATCGTCGCGATCAGCCAGTCCGGCGAGACCGCCGACACCCTGCAGGCCATCCGGCACGCGCGCAGCCAGCGGGCCAAGGTGCTCGCGATCTGCAACACCAACGGCTCCTCGATCCCGCGCGAGTCCGACGCGGTGATCTACACCCACGCCGGCCCCGAGATCGGCGTCGCGTCGACCAAGGGCTTCCTGACCCAGCTGGTCGCCTGCTACCTGCTCGCGCTCTACATGGCGCAGGTCAAGGGCACCCGCTTCGGCGACGAGATCGACGAGATCATGGAGCAGCTCGAGGCGATGCCCGGGCACATCGAGACGGTGCTCGAGGGCGCCGACGCGGTCTACGAGCTGGCCCGCGCCCACGCGACGACCCGCTCCGTGCTCTTCCTCGGCCGCCACGCCGGCTACCCGGTCGCGCTCGAGGGCGCGCTCAAGCTCAAGGAGCTCGCCTACCTGCACGCCGAGGGCTTCGCCGCCGGCGAGCTCAAGCACGGCCCGATCGCGCTCGTCGAGGAGGGCCTGCCGGTGCTGTGCGTCGTGCCCCCGAAGGGGCGCGACAGCCTGCACGGCAAGATGCTGAGCGGCATCCAGGAGGTGCGGGCCCGTGGTGCCCGCACGATCTGCCTGGCCGAGGCCGGCGACACCTCCATCGAGCCGTACGCCGACGACCTGATCCGGCTGCCGAAGGTGCCCGTGCTCCTGCAGCCCCTCGTCGCGATCCTGCCGCTCCAGCTGTTCGCCTGCGAGCTCGCCACCGCGCTGGGCCACGACGTCGACCAGCCCCGCAACCTCGCCAAGTCCGTCACGGTCGAGTAGCCGATGGCCGTGGTCGGCGTCGGGATCGACGTGTGCGAGATCGCCCGGTTCGAGGAGTCGTGCCGTCGTACTCCCGCGCTGGTCGACAAGCTCTTCGTCGAGGCCGAGCGGGACCGCCCGATCAGCTCGCTGGCGGCGCGCTTCGCGGCCAAGGAGGCTCTGGCCAAGGCGCTGGGCGCGCCCGGCGGGATGCACTGGCACGACTCGGAGGTGGTGTCGGAGGAGACCGGCCGCCCGCGCTTCGTCATGCGCGGCTCGGTGCTCGCCGTCGCCGACCGCCTCGGCGTCCGCTCGGTCCACCTGTCGCTGACCCACGACGGCGGGATCGCCTCCGCCGTCGTCGTCCTGGAGTCCTGAGGCCGTCGTGCTCCGCGCCCACACCGTCGAGGAGGTCCGCGCCGCCGAGGCCGCCCTGATGGCGACGGTCCCCGAGGGGACGCTCATGCAGCGGGCGGCGTACGGCCTCGCGAACGCGGTCCTCGACCTGCTCGGCGGCGGCTACGGCCGCCGGGTGCTGCTGCTGGTCGGCCCGGGCCACAACGGCGGCGATGCCCTGTACGCCGGCGCGGTGCTTGCCCGGCGCGGAGCGCTCGTCGAGGCGTGGTTGCTGTCCACGACCGTCCACGAGGCCGGGCTGGCCGCGCTCCGCACGGCCGGCGGCCGCGTCGGCACCCCCCGGGCCGCCGTGCGCTTCGACGTGGTCGTCGACGGCATCGTCGGAATCGGCGGGCGCCCGGGCCTGCGCGACGGCGCCGTCGAGGCGCTGGCCGCCGCGGCCGGCATCCCGGTGGTCGCGGTCGACACGCCCTCGGGCGTCGACGTCGACTCCGGCGCCACGCCCGGTGAGCACGTCGAGGCCGACCTGACCGTCACCTTCGGCACGCACAAGGCCTGCCACCTGCTCGACCCCGCGGCCCTGGCGTGCGGCGCCGTCGACCTCGTCGACATCGGGCTCGACCCGTTCCTGCCGCCGGCCGCGATCGAGGCGCTGCAGCCCGAGGACGTCGCCGCGATGCTGCCGGTGCCCGACCCGGACGGGCACAAGTACACCCGCGGCGTCGTCGGCATCCGCGCGGGCTCCGACGCCTACCCCGGCGCCGGCCTGCTCAGCGTCGCGGGCGCGGCCTGCGGGCTCGCCGGCATGGTCCGGTACGACGGCGACGAGTCCGTCCTCGACCTGGTCCGTGCCGCCCACCCGGAGGTCGTCGGGCCGGGCCGGGTGCAGGCCTGGGTGGTCGGCTCGGGCAGCGACGCCGCCGCCGAGCCGGCCCTGCGCGACGCCCTCGCCGACGACGTACCCGTGGTCGTCGACGCCGACGCGCTCGCCTTCGCCGACCTCGCGCGGGGGCGTGACGCCGTCCTCACCCCGCACGCCGGCGAGCTGTCCCGCATGCTCGGCGTCGACCGTGAGGAGATCGAGGCCGAGCCGCTGGCCCACGCCCGCGCCGCCGCCGACCGGTACGACGCCGTGGTGCTGCTCAAGGGCCGCCACACCGTCGTCGCGCGACCCGGCGGGCGGGTCCGGGTGACCACGACGGGCACCCCGTGGCTGGCGACCGCCGGGGCCGGTGACGTGCTCGGCGGGCTGGTCGGCGCCCTGCTCGCGACCGGGCTCGACCCCTTCGATGCAGCCTCGGTCGGCTCGTGGCTCCACGGCGCGGCCGCAACGCTCGCGTCCCAGGACGGGCCGATCGTCGCCGGCGACGTCGCGGCGGCGCTCCCGGACCTCATCGCGAGCCTGACCGCACCCTGACCACCCCGTGATGGGACGATGAGAGACATGCACCGCCCGCCCCTCGGCCCCGCCGAGATCGTCGTCGACCTCGCCGCGATCCGCGCGAACGCTCGCCTCCTGCGGCAGACCGCCGGCGTGCCGCTGATCGCTGTGGTGAAGGCCGACGGCTACGGGCACGGCATGGTCGAGAGCGCCCGGGCGGCGCTCGAGGGCGGCGCGGAGTGGCTCGCGACGGCCACGATCGAGGAGGCGCTCGCGCTGCGCGCGGCCGGCGTCGAGGGACCGCTGCTGTGCTGGATCACCACGCAGCACTCCGACCACCGCGCCGCCGCCGACGCGGGCATCGACGTCAGTGCCTACTCCGTCGAGGAGCTGGACGCGATCGCGGCCGCCCTCGAGGGCCGCGCCGAGCCGGCCCGGATCCAGCTCAAGGTCGACACCGGCCTGTCCCGCGGTGGCGCGCCCCGCGCGGCCTGGGCCGAGGTGTTCGCCCGCGCCCGCGCGGGGGAGGAGGCCGGCCTCTGGCGGGTCACCGGCATCTGGTCGCACTTCGCCTGCGCCGACGAGCCCGCTCATGTGGCCAACGACCGCCAGGAGCAGGCCTTCCGCGACGCGCTCGCGCTCGCCGAGCAGGCCGGCCTGCGCCCCGAGCTGCGCCACCTCGCCAACTCCGCCGCGGCGATCCTGCGGCCCTCGTCCCGCTTCGACGCCGTCCGCTGCGGCATCGCGATGTACGGGCTCGATCCGGCGCCCGGGGAGGCCACCGAGATCGGGCTGGTCCCCGCGATGACGGTCCGGGCCCCGCTCGTCATGGTCAAGGAGCTCTCCGCCGGCGACTCCGTCTCCTACGGCCACCTCTGGACGGCCGACCGCCCGACCACCGTCGGTCTCGTCCCGGTCGGCTACGGGGAGGGCATCCCGCGCCACGCCTTCCGTCGCGACGCCCCCGAGGCGGCCGCCCAGGTCGGCATCGACGGGAAGCGGCGCCCGATCCGCGGCACCGTGTGCATGGACCAGGTCGTCGTCGACCTCGGCGGCGACCACCCGCCCGTGGGCAGCGAGGTGATCGTCTTCGGGCCGCCCGCCGCCGGCGGGCCCAGCGCCCAGGACTGGGCCGAGGCCTGCGGCACCATCAACTACGAGATCGTGACGAGGATCGGGGGCCGGATGACCCGCAGGTACGTCGACGGCGACGCCACGGAGCCCACCCGATGAGCCGCCGAGGGAAGGTCGCCGGCTCGCTCGCGGGTGCCCTCGGCCTGGCGGCGGGCACGGCTGCCGTCGGGATCGTGCGCAAGCAGCGGCAGATCAGCCGGAGGGCGGGGGAGTCGATCCCGTTCGGCACCCTGCGCTCGGAGCCGGTCACGGTCGTGGCGGACGACGGCGTGGCGCTGCACGTGGAGGTCGACGAGCTGGAGGCGCCGGCGGCGACCGGCGCGATGGACCGGCTTCTCCGTCGTACCCACGCGGCGCCGCGGGTCACCGTCGTCTTCGTCCACGGCTACTGCCTCAACCTCGACTGCTGGCACTTCCAGCGCGCGGCCTACCGCGGCCTGGTCCGGGCGGTCTACTACGACCAGCGCTCCCACGGCCGCTCCGGCAACTCCGACCGCGCGCACTCCACGATCGAGCAGCTCGGCCGCGACCTCCACACCGTGATCGACCAGGTCGCCCCGGAGGGACCGGTCGTCCTCGTCGGCCACTCGATGGGCGGCGTGTCGATCGTGGCGTTCGCCGAGCAGTTCCCCGAGCTGATCGGCACCCGCGTCGTCGGCATCGGCCTGATCTCGACCACCGCCGGCGGCCTCGACCCGGGCCGCATGCTGCTGCCGATGCTGCCCGCCCGCCTGACCGGACCGCTGGCGAGCAGCGCGGTCCGCACGCTGCACCTGGGCCACCGTGCCATCGACGGCCTGCGCCGCGCCGGGTCCGCCGTGGCGACCGTGGCGACCGACCGGTTCGCCTTCGGCGAGGCCGTTCCGAAGGGGTACGTCGAGTTCGTCGACGAGATGCTCGCCGCGACGCCCTTCGAGGTGGTCGCCGACTTCTTCCCGAACTTCGCCGGCCTCGACAAGTTCCACACCGTGGCCGCGCTCGGCGCCGTGCCCGTGTCGGTCATCTGCGGCACCGCCGACAAGCTGACCTCGATCGGCCACTCCCGCAAGCTCCAGTCGCGGATCCCGGGCTCGCGGCTCCTCGAGTGCGAGGGCGCCGGCCACATGGTGATCATGGAGCGGCACGAGCTCGTCAACGCCGAGCTCGACCAGCTGATCACCGCCGCCGCAGCGAGGGCGACGGCATCGTGATCGAGATCATCGAGGTCGGCCCCGAGCGGGCCGACGACGTCCTGGCCGTCGTCAAGGCCGCCTTCGCCGCGCGCCCCGTGCTCGATCCGCCGGCCGACGCGCTCGCCGAGACCGTCGACACGATCGGCGCGATGCTCGCGCCGGGGGGCGGCCTGCTGGCGCTCGACGACGGCCGGCCGGTCGGCACCGTGGTCCTCGACCCGGTCGACGACGCGATCTACCTGCGCCGCTTCGGGGTCGACCCGTCCGCCCAGGGGCGCGGGCTCGCGCGCGAGCTGGTGAGGGCCGCGCTCGCCGCCGCCTCCCGTCGTCCCGGTGTACGACGAGCCGTGATCCTCGCCCGCCAGGAGCTCCCGCGCACGGCGGGCTTCTGGCGCGACATGGGCTTCGTCGAGACCGACCGCCACCCGCCGTACATCGAGATGGCGCGACCCGTGCCGCTCGCCGTGGAGGTCCCGTCGGCCGACGACATGCGCGACCTCGGTGAGCGCGTCGCGGGCCTGCTGCGGGCCGGTGACGTGCTGGTGCTCAGCGGCGAGCTCGGCGCCGGCAAGACGACCTTCACCCAGGGCCTCGGGGCCGGGCTGGGCGTGCGCGGCGGGATCACGTCGCCGACCTTCGTGATCGCGCGCGTGCACCCGTCGCTGGGCGACGGGCCGGCGCTGGTGCACGTCGACGCCTACCGGCTGGGCGGGCAGGCCGAGCTCGACGACCTCGACCTGGACACGGACCTGGACGAGGCCGTGACCGTCGTGGAGTGGGGGACCGGACTGGCCGAGGGCCTCGCCGACGCCCGGCTCGAGGTGCGGATCATGCGGGCGACCGCGGCCACCGACGTCGACCCGGAGGCCGACCCGCGGGTGGTCGAGATCGACCCCGTCGGCCTGCGCTGGCTCGGCGTCGACCTGCGGGCCTGACCCCCGCGTTGGGACCCGGTCCCGCGGACCCCCGTCCCAGCCGCTTGGTCCTCCGGGACCGGTCAGGTCGGCCCGCGCGCAGGTTCCTGAGACCCCTCCCCGATTCCTAGCCTCGAAGGGCAGCGGATCGGGACAGGGAGGTCGAAGATGCGCGCTCTGCGAGTGATGGTCACGGCCGTGCTGGCCGTCGTGCTGTCGGTGGGCCTCGTGCCCGACGGCGTTCCGGCCGCGGAGGCGGGACGCGCCCCGGCCCCCGTCCTCGACCGGCCGACCACGACCACCAAGAGCGTCGTGCTGACCGGCCGGGCCCGGCCGCGTGCCCTGGTCTCCGTCCAGGTGCGGACCAGCCGCTGGGTGACGGTGCGACGGGTCCGCGCCGCGAGCACCGGGAGGTACCGGGTCGTCGTACCGGCTCCGGCGACGACGCGGTCGTTCCGCTCGGTCTCGCTGCGGCGGGCCAGCACGGTGCGGCGCGTCGTACCGCTGAAGCCGCCCGCGCCGCCGACCGACGCCTGCGGTGCGCGCCCGAAGCGGCGCACCGGCGGCTACTACGCGTGCACCTTCCTCGAGGACTTCACCGGCAGCAGCCTCGACACCGACCGCTGGCTCGGCCAGAACATGCTCGGGCAGGGCGACCGCTGCGTCGCGGCCGGGCCGCGCACGGTGGCCGTCGCCGACGGCACGCTCCGGCTCAGCGTGGTGCAGGCGAGCGAGGAGGAGCCGTGCCCGCAGCGCGCCGACGGCTCGCGGGGCAGCTACGCCGCCGGCTGGATCTCCACCTACGGGCGCTGGAGCCAGCAGTACGGCCGCTTCGAGGCGCGGATGAGGTCGCAGGCGAGCGACCTGCCCGGGCTGCACGAGGCCTTCTGGCTGTGGCCGGACATCCGCTTCTCCTCCGACGCCGACTGGCCGAACAGCGGCGAGATCGACATCGCCGAGACCTACTCGTCGCACCCGGACCTCGCGATCCCGTTCCTCCACTACAGCGCCGACAGCGGCGGGCCGGTGCCCGGGCTGAACACCGCCTGGAAGTGCCGCGCCCAGCGCGGGGAGTGGCACACCTACGCCCTCGAGTGGACCGCCGACCGGCTCGAGGTGTTCGTCGACGGCCGGTCCTGCCTGGTCAACACCTCCGGCGCGGCCAGCTTCCGCAAGCCGTTCATCATCAACCTCAGCCAGCTGCTCGGCGTCGGCACCAACCTGTGGACGGGCTCGGTCCCGCTGCCCGCCACGATGGAGGTCGACTGGGTGAAGGCCTGGTCCTGATTTCTCGCACCCGCCCTCACGGCGACCAACCGGCCACTACCGTGGCACCCCGTGCGTCCCTCCCGTCCCGTCCTCGTCGTCGCCGTGGCCCTCGTGGTCCTCGTCGCGGGCGTCGGCGTGGCCCTGTGGGCGACCCGGGAGCGGATCGAGGGCAGCGACGAGTGCGGCAAGAGGTTCGCGAAGCCGGGCGGCGGCGCCTGGGAGTGCACCCTCGTCGAGGACTTCTCCGGTGACCGGCTCGACCCCGACACCTGGAAGGTCTCCGAGGTCGTCGGCACCGACGACCTGTGCGCCGTCGACGACCCGCGGACGGTGTCCGTGGCCGACGGCAGCCTCCGGCTGTCGGTGCTGCGCACGGACGCAGCCACGACCTGCCCGGCACGCGCCGACGGCAGCCGGGCGTCGTACGCCTCGGGCTGGGTGACGTCCTACGGTCGCTGGAGCCAGAAGTACGGCCGGTTCGAGGCCCGGATCAAGGTCCAGGACGTCGACGGCCCCGGAGTCCACGAGGCCTTCTGGCTCTGGCCCGACGTCCGGTACGGCGCCGACAAGCCCTGGCCGCAGTCGGGCGAGATCGACATCATGGAGACCTACTCCCACCAGCCCGACCGGGTGATCCCGTTCCTCCACTACGAGGCGGGCGAGAAGCCGAACAACGGCGTCAACACCGCCTGGGGGTGCGAGACGACCCGCGGCGAGTGGCACACCTACACCCTGGAGTGGACCGCCGAGCGCCTGGAGATCCTCGTCGACGGGGACACCTGCCTGGTCAACAACGTCTCCGGCGACGCCTTCCACAAGCGCTTCATCATCTGCTTCACCCAGTTCACGGGCACCGGCGCCAATGCATACGACGGCCGCGTCGCCCTGCCCGTGACGATGGAGGTCGACTGGGTGAAGGCCTGGCGCTGAACCCGGATCCGGTCCCGAGACCCCTGTCCGGCGGCACGTGCAAGGCGCTACCTTCCTCCCCGGGAGCCTTCGTCACGCGGGATCTCGCGCACGTCCACCAGGGGGAAGTCATGCGTCCGATCCGCCTTGCCGCACTGCTGGCGGCCGGCCTGCTGGCCGCCGCCCTGGCCGTGCCGCTGACGCCGTCGGCGCCGGTGCCGGCGGCCTCCTCCGCCCCGAGCGGGTCCACCAAGCTCGACTGCGGTGCCCGGGTCGCGAAGCCGGGCGGCGGCAGCTGGACCTGCACGATGGTCGACAACTTCTCCGGGACCAGCCTCGAGCCGTCGCGCTGGCTGGGCTTCAGCCAGCCCGGCACCGGTGACCTGTGCATCCTCAACAGCCCGCGCACCATCTCGGTGTCCAACGGCGCGCTGCGCCTGTCGGCGATCAGGACCGACGCGACCACGCAGTGCCCGCTGCGCGCCGACGGCACCCGGGCGTCGTACGCCTCCGGATGGGCGACCACCTATCGCCGGTTCGGCCAGCAGTACGGCCGGTTCGAGGCGCGGATCAAGGTCCAGGCCGCCTCCGCGCCGGGCCTGCACGAGGCGTTCTGGCTGTGGCCCGACGTCCGGTACACCTCCGACTCGCCGTGGCCCGAGTCCGGCGAGATCGACATCGCGGAGACCTTCTCGTCGCGGCCCGACCTGGCGATCCCGTTCCTGCACTACAGCGACGACCAGTACGGCGGGGTCCAGGGCGTCAACACGGCCTGGAACTGCCCGTCGTCGCGCGGCGAGTGGCACACCTACGCGCTGGAGTGGTTCGCCGACCGGCTGACGATCTACGTCGACGGCCGGACCTGCCTGACCAACACCCGCGGCGCGAGCAGCTACCAGAAGCCGTTCATCATCAACCTCACCCAGTTCCTGGGCGGCGGAAGCAACCAGTACGACGGCCAGGTGCCGCTGCCCGCCACGATGCAGGTCGACTACGTCAAGGTGTGGCGCTGACCGGAGGCCGGCCCGGGGGACCTGTGCCGAACCTGTGAACTGGTACAGGTTCCACTTGTCGCCCGCGACGGCTACCTTTACCTGCGAACTCGGGGGAGCTCCACCCCCCGCCCGCCTGCTCTCACGACGGACATGGGGATGCGATGCGCTCGTTGAGGTCTGCCCTGCTCACGGTGTGCCTGCTGGCCGCCGCGCTCGCGGTTCCGCTGGCACCGGTCGCCCCGGCTCCCCGGGCGGCCGCCGCCGATGCGTGCGGGACCGTCGTCGCGCGCAGCACCGGCGGCTACTGGACCTGCACCTTCGTCGACAACTTCGGCGGCTCGACGCTCGACACCAAGAAGTGGATCGGGCTGAACCAGCCGGGGACCGGCGACCTGTGCACGCTCAACAGCCCGCGCACCATCGGGGTCAGCATGGGCAGGCTCCGGCTGAGCGCCGTCAAGACCACCAGCACCGTGCGCTGCCCTGCCCGCGCCAACGGCACCCGCGCGAAGTACGCCGGCGCGACGGTCAGCAGCTACTACCGGTTCAGCCAGCAGTACGGCCGGTTCGAGGCCCGGATCAAGGTGCGGAACACGAGCCTGCCCGGCCTGCACGAGGCCTTCTGGCTCTGGCCGGACACGCGCTACTCCTCGGACGACAACTGGCCCAACACGGGCGAGATCGACGTCATGGAGACCTACTCCTACCAGCCCTCGCTCAACGTGCCCTTCCTGCACTACTGGGCCGACAGCTACGGCGCGGTCGACGGCTTCAACACCTCGTGGAGCTGCAAGTCGCAGCGCGGCCTGTGGCACACCTACGTCCTCGAGTGGAGCTACAGCCAGCTCTCGATCAAGGTCGACGGCCGGACCTGCCTCACCAGCACCCACGCCGCGCCGAGCTTCCGCAAGCGGATGATCATGAACATCAGCCAGTACCTCGGCGGCGGCAACAACCTGTACGACGGCCGGGTGTCCCTGCCCGCGACCATGGAGATCGACTGGGTGAAGGCCTGGCGCTGAGCCTGGCGCTCCGTCCCGGGGGCGGCGGACGGTAGCCTCGCCTCCGTGCTGCTCGCCCTCGACACCGCCTCCCCGACGGTGACCGTCGCCCTCCACGACGGCACCGACGTCGTCGCCGCCGAGACGGCGGGCGTCGCGATGCGGCACGGTGAGCAGCTCGCCCCGCTGATCGCGAAGGTCCTCGGCCTGGCGGGCGCGCAGCCGGCCGACCTCACCCGGATCGCGGTGGGCGCCGGACCCGGCCCGTTCACCGGGCTCCGCGTCGGACTCGTCACCGCCCGCACCATGGGCCACGTCCTCGACGTCCCCGTGCTCGGTGTCTGCTCCCTCGACGCCCTCGCCGTCGAGGCCGTCGACACCGGGGCCGTCGACGGCGACTTCCTCGTCGCCACGGACGCCCGGCGCAAGGAGGTCTACCTGGCGTCGTACTCGGGGGAGGGGCGGCGCACCAGCGAGCCCGTCGTCGACCGGCCGGCGGCGCTCGCGACCGACCGCCCCGTCGTGGGCGAGGGGGCCTCGCTCTACCCCGACGCGTTCCCCGGAGTGCGGGGGCCGCTGCGCCCCGACGCCGCCTGGCTGGCCCGCGCCGTCGTCGCCGACCGGGTGACCCTGCTGGACCCCGAGCCGATGTACCTGCGCCGTCCCGACGCGGAGATCCCGCACGCCCCGAAGGCCGTGCTGCCCGACGTGACCCCGACGCCGTGACCGGGGTCCTGGTCCGCGCCGCCGGGCCGGCCGACGTCGAGGACGTCGCCGCGCTCGAGGAGCTGGCGTTCCCGCTCGACCCGTGGTCGCCGGTGCTGCTGGAGCAGGCCGTCGACGGCACGGTGCCCACCGTCGGGGTCCTCGTCGCCGAGCGGGACGACGAGTTCGTCGGCTACGCGGTGGTGAGCGTCGTCGACGTCGACGCCGAGCTGCAGCGGATCGCCGTCCCCGAGGACCTGCGGCGCGCGGGCATCGCGCGCACCCTGCTGGAGGCCGTCCACGTGCACGCCGCGAGCCGCGGCGCCGAGCGGCTCCTGCTGGAGGTCCGCGAGGACAACCTGGCCGCCCGGATGTTCTACGAGCGCCACGGCTTCACCGAGCTCGGCCGGCGGGCGCGCTACTACCGCGACGGTGCGACCGCGCTCGTCCTCGCCACACCCGTCACAATGGGGCGGTGGTGATGAGCGAACCGCTGGTGCTGGGCATCGAGACCTCCTGCGACGAGACGGGCGTCGGCATCGTCCGGGGCAACACCCTGCTCGCCGACGCCGTGGCGAGCAGCGTCGACCAGCACGCCCGGTTCGGCGGGGTCGTGCCGGAGGTCGCCAGCCGCGCCCACCTCGAGGCGATGGTCCCGACGATCCAGCGTGCGTGCGACACGGCCGGCATCGCGCTGTCCGACGTCGACGCCATCGCGGTCACCCACGGCCCCGGCCTGGCCGGTGCCCTGCTGGTCGGCGTCGCGTCGGCCAAGGCGCTCGCCCTCTCGCTCGGCAAGCCGATCTACGGCGTCAACCACCTCGCGTCGCACGTGGCGGTCGACCAGCTCGAGCACGGCCCGCTGCCGGAGCCCTGCCTGGCGCTCCTCGTGTCCGGTGGCCACTCCAGCCTGCTGCGCGTCACCGACATCACCGGCACCGACAGCGGGGTCGACCCGATGGGCGCGACCATCGACGACGCCGCGGGCGAGGCGTTCGACAAGGTCGCCCGCCTGCTCGGGCTGCCGTTCCCCGGCGGCCCGCACATCGACCGGGCCGCACGCGAGGGCAACCAGGTCGCCATCGACTTCCCGCGGGGGCTCACCAGCCGCCGCGACCTCGAGCGGCACCGCTTCGACTTCTCGTTCTCCGGGCTCAAGACGGCCGTCGCGCGCTGGGTCGAGGCCCGTGAGCGCTCCGGGGAGCCCGTGCCCGTCGCCGACGTGGCCGCGTCCTTCCAGGAGGCGGTCTGCGACGTGCTGGTCCGCAAGGCGCTCGACGCGGCTGCCGCCGAGGGCATCGAGGACCTGATGATCGGGGGCGGCGTCGCCGCCAACTCCCGCCTGCGGGCGATGGCGGAGGAGCGGGCCGGCAAACTCGGCGTCCGGGTCCGCGTCCCGCGGCCGGGCCTGTGCACCGACAACGGCGCGATGGTCGCCGCCCTCGGGTCCACGATGGTCGCCCGCGGGCGCACCCCGTCGTCGCTGGACCTCCCGGCCGACTCGAGCCTCCCGGTCACGGACGTGCTCGCGGGCTGACCGGCCCCGCCCCGCCGCCCCGCCGCGCTGCCTCGCGCGGCGGGCGTGCTCAGCCGAGGACGCCGGGCGCGGTGCCCTCGTCGTCGAGCCAGTCCTGCCCGTCGTCGTACAGCTCCTGGGCGGCGCCGTCGCGCTCCTCGTCCTTGCGGCGACCGCCGCGGCCCCCGGCGGCTCCCGCCGCGCCGCGGCCACCACGCCCGCCCTGTGATCCGGGAACGCCACGGCCACCGGCACCACGACCGCCGGCGCCACGACCGCCCGCACCACGACCGACCTGGCTACCGGGCGCGAGCCCGCCGCGACCGAGGGAGCCGGGGCCGCCCGCGCGGCTCGAGGCGCCGATCGCCGGGGCGCCGCTGCTCAGGCCGCCGCGCGAGAGCAGGCCGCGGATGCCGTTGATGGCTCCCGGACCCACCAGCCCACCGGCGAGCAGCCCGCCGCCGACCAGTCCGGGGTTGATGCCGCCGGGACCGCCGATGCCTCCGGGACCACCGGGGCCACCGATGCCCGAGCCGCCGGGGCCGCCCGGACCGCCGGGGCCGCCCGGGTCGATGACACCGGGGTCGCGGGGATCGCCCGGGTCGATGTCGGGGAAGTCGGGGTCGTCGGTGCCGCCGTCGTCGGGATCGCCGAAGTCGGGGTCGCGCGGGTCGTTGTCGTCGATGCCGATCAGGCCGCCCGGGGGAGGCGTGTACGTCGGCGGGCGCACCCCACGCGGGGTGCCGCCCGGTCCGGTGCCCGTCGGCGTGCCGCCCGGCTCCTCGACCGGCTCGCCGTGGATCTTCTGGAACACCGGGATCGCGTGGTCATAGGCCGTGTCGAGGGCGGCCAGCGCCTTGAGCGCCTCCACGTCCGCGTGGTCGTAGGACGCGACCCGCTGGTTGTGGACCCGCGTCTGCGCGCCGAACTGCTTGACGGCCCGGATCTGGTCGTCCTCGTCGGGGCCGACGTCGGTGGGGAAGGTCGGTGCGGCGCCCGGAGCCTCGATGTCCTCCTGGGCGAGGGCGATCTCCTTGGCGTCCTCCATCGCGACCTGCACGGTGTCGAGGGCGTCGTGGGCGTTGGTCATGTCGGTCTTGCGCTCGACCACCTTCGTGCGCATGCCGGCGATCGCCTTCTGCGCGGCCGTGGCGATGTCGGTGCCTGCGCCGAATCCCGCGATGATGCCGGGCTCGGCGAGGTTGAGGGCGGCCTCGACCTTGCCGAGGCTCGTGGCGCCGTCGCTCCAGGCCGACTTCGACGTCTTGACGTCGCCCAGGCTCATCGGGGCCACGGCTCGCTGCAGTCGGCGGATGTTCTCCCCGCTCATGACGTCTCTCCGTCCGTGCCGGTGGTGTCGGCGGTCGTCGGCGTGCTGCCGCTCGGGGTGCCCGTGCCGTCGTCGCTCGTGGGCTCCGATCCCACGCCCGCCTGCTGCGCCTGTTGGTTGGCCGACTCGCCGTGGGACGTGGCCGACCCCTCGTTGAGCCGTTCGACGGCCTTGTGGGTGAGGGTGATCTCCGCGGCCGCGTCCTGGTCGGCCTGCTCCACGAAGCCGCGGGCGTCACGGCAGGCCTGGCGGAACGCGATCAGGTCCTCGCGGACCCCGGAGAGCGTCTCCGCGGTCACCTGGTGTGCGCGGCGGTGGTGGAGGGCGAGCAGGGGCGCACGGTCGGTGTCACCGAAGGACTGCGGCTTGATCTCGCCGTCCTTCTGGAAGATCGCGGGGTCGAACTGGTCGAGCTCCCTGTTGATCGCGGTGATGACGTCGTTGATCTTCTCCTCGACCAGCTTGAGCCCCTCCAGGGCCTCCGCGTCGGCTGGTCGCGCCATCAGGTCGGTGCGGAACTCCGTGGGGAAATTCATCGCTGGTGTGGCCTTTCGATCCCGAGGTGGTCAGTGCCGGGCTGCGTGCGGTGCGCGTACCCCGGCGCCCGGGTCGGCAAACCACGGCGACGGAGGCAACGGTTAGGCTGCACCGGTCCGATCAGGAGAGGGGTCTCGGGTGCGTTCTCGACAGATGTGGGCGGCGCTGGCGCTCGCCGTGGTGCTCGGCGGGTGCTCGACCGACGACGACCCGGGCGCGAGCCCCACGGACGGGTCGTCGAGCGCCGGCGATCCGTCGGGAGGCACGGGCAGCCCCTCCGCGGAGCAGACCGAGGGCCCGGAGGCGGCCACCGGCAAGGTCCTGAGCAGCGAGCTCGCCTCCCTCCACCTCCCGGCCGGCCAGCCCTGGGCCGAGGGGCGCGGCGGCCTGTCCGGACATCTCGACATCGACGCGCGCAACTCCTACGAGGTCCACCTGAGTCACGGCCTCGGCAAGGCCGACGACCTGGACACCGCGGTCGCTGCCGTCCTGCCGACCGTGCAGGGGCCGCGTCCCGAGATCGCGCGGGCCGAGGACCGCGACATCGCCGGTGTCGAGACCGCCGTGCTGAGCGGTGTCGACGACCGTGGCTACTACTACGGCATCGTCGCGATCCACCAGGGTCTCGTCATGACGATCGACTTCGTGTTCCCGCGCAAGGACGCCGAGGGCGAGGCGTGGATCGAGTCGATCCTCGCCAGCGTCGAGTGGAAGTGACCGGCGGCCAACCTCCGGCTCGCTAGGTTCGGGGGACACCCCCGTCACCGTGCAAGGAGTCGCCATGCAGCAGGTCCGCGCCGTCATCGCCCGCACCAAGGGTGCGCCCGTGGAGATCGCCACGATCAACGTGCCGGACCCGGGGCCGGGCGAGGCGGTCGTGAAGGTGCTGACCTGCGGGGTGTGCCACACCGACCTGCACTACCGGGAGGGCGGGATCAACGACGACTTCCCGTTCCTGCTGGGCCACGAGGCGTCCGGCATCGTCGAGGCTGTGGGTCCGGACGTCACCGGAGTCGCTCCCGGCGACTTCGTCGTCCTCAACTGGCGCGCGGTCTGCGGCGAGTGCCGGGCCTGCAGGCGCGGAGACCTGCACTACTGCTTCAACACCCACAACGCGAAGCAGCGGATGACCCTGGCCGACGGGCCGGACGCCGGGACGGAGCTCTCCCCGGCGCTGGGCATCGGCGCGTTCGCGGAGAAGACCCTCGTCGCGGCCGGGCAGTGCACGAAGGTCGACCCGGACGCCCGTCCGGCGGCGGTCGGCCTGCTGGGGTGTGGCGTGATGGCCGGCATCGGCGCCGCGATCAACACGGGCGGCATCACCCGCGGCCGCTCGATCGCCGTCATCGGCTGCGGCGGCGTCGGGGTGGCCGCGATCGCGGGCGCCGCGCTCGCGGGCGCGAACCCCATCATCGCGGTCGACATCGACGCCAAGAAGCTCGCCAAGGCGAAGGAGATGGGCGCGACGCACACGGTCGACTCGTCAGCGCTGGACCCGGCGGAGGAGATCAAGCGGATCTGCGCGGCGACCTACGACGGTGCCGAGGGCGCCGACGTGGTGGTCGAGGCCGTGGGCCGCCCGGAGACGTGGAAGCAGGCGTTCTACGCCCGCGACCTCGCCGGAACGGTGGTCCTCGTCGGCGTGCCGACACCCGACATGAAGGTGCCGGACCTCCCCCTCATCGACGTCTTCGGCCGCGGCGGTGCCCTCAAGTCCAGCTGGTACGGCGACTGCCTGCCCTCGCGCGACTTCCCGATGCTGGTCGACCTCTACCGCCAGGGCCGGCTCGACCTCGACGCCTTCGTCACCGAGGAGGTCGGCCTCGGCGACGTCGAGGCGGCCTTCGAGCGGATGCACCACGGCGACGTACTCCGGTCCGTGGTGGTGCTCTGATGGGCGGCGCACCCAGGGTCGACCACGCCGTCACGAGCGGCACCTTCTCCCTCGACGGCGAGACCTTCGACGTCGACAACAACATCTGGGTGGTCGGTGACGACGACGAGTGCGTCGTGGTCGACGCGCCGCACTCCGTCGACGACATCCTCGCGGTGGTGGGGGAGAGGCGGGTCGTGGCGATCGTGTGCACCCACGCCCACGACGACCACGTCCGCGTCGCACCGGCCCTGCGCGAACGGGTCAACGGCGGGTCGGGGGCGCCGGTCCTGCTGCACCCCGACGACCGCCCGCTCTGGGAGCTCGTCCACGGCGGGCCGGACGACGCCGACGGCTACCTCTGGGACGTCGACCTCGCCGACGGCCTGGAGATCCCGGTCGCGGGGACCACGCTGCGGGTCCTGCACACGCCCGGACACGCGCCCGGCGCCGTGTGCCTGTACGCCGCCGACCTCGGCTGCGTCTTCACCGGCGACACGCTCTTCCACGGCGGCCCCGGCGCGACCGGGCGGTCGTACAGCGACCGGCCGACCCTCGAGGCGTCGATCCGAGCGACGCTCTTCTCGCTCCCGGACGACACCGTCGTCCACACCGGGCACGGCGAGGACACCACGATCGGTGCGGAGGCGGCCGCCCTCGGCCGCTGACTCCCGGCGTCCGGCGTCCAGCGGCGTGCCCGGCCCGATGGTCAGAAGGGCTCCACCAGCAGGGCGGTGCCCTCGCCGGCGACGCGGGTGAGCACGACCGTCGCCTCGGCGTCCCCGGTCAGGGCGAGCCGCTTGCGCAGCTGCTCGGGCACGACGTCGACGCCGCGCTTCTTGATGGTGATCCGACCGACGCCACGCTCGCGCAGGGCGGCCTTGAGCTGCTTCTCGCGGTAGGGGAGCTGCTCGAGGACGCGGTAGCCGCGGGCGAACGGGCTGCGGAACGCCTCGTCACCGGTGACATAGGCGATCCTCGGGTCGACCAGGCCACCGTGGACGCCGGCCGCGACCGCGGTCACCAGTCCGGCTCGGATCACCGCCCCGTCGGGCTCGTAGAGGTAGCCGCCGACCTCGCGGGTGCCGACCTCCGCCGCTCCCGGGTCCTCCTCGTCGGTGATGGTCGCGAGCCCGCCGTCGCCGATGACCGTCGCGCGGCGGGCGACGGTGGCGGTCAGGCCGGACCAGAGCGCCGCCTCCTTCACCTCGCCGTCGTCGCTGACCCACTCGGCCTCGACGCCGGCGGGCACCAGGTCGTGCGGGATGCCGGGCGCCACCTTGACGCAGGCGCTGCGCCGGAGCAGGCCCTCCACCCAGGTCCACGGCGGCGTCCAGTCCTCCACGCGGAAGGTGCGGCCGGCACCCGAGCGCCGCGCCGGGTCGGCGAAGGCGAGGTCGAAGCCGGTGTGGTCGACCGTCGTCGCGTCGGCGACCTGGACCGCACCCGGCAGGTCGAGCGCCGCGAGGTTCGCCGCGGCGATCGCGACCCGCACGGGGTCGAGGTCCACGCCGGCGCAGATGATGCCGGCCCGTGCCGCCGCGACGAGGTCGCCGCCGATGCCGCAGCCGAGGTCGACCAGCGTCTGCGCGCCGAAGGCGGCGGCCCGGCCCGCGCGGTGGGCCGCCACCCGTTGCCGGGTGGCCTGCTCGAGCGCGTCGGGGGTGAAGTACATCCGGGCGGCGGACTCGCCGAACTTCGCCGCGGCCCGCTCCCGGAGCTCCACCTGCGAGAGCGCGGCGGCGGCTCGCTCGCCCGTCGTCGTACGACGGAGGGCGGAGCCGGCCGCGAGCGGTGTCGCGCCGCCGGCGACCAGGGCGGTGGCCTCGGCCAGCAGCGCCTGCCCGTCATCGGTCAGCAGCCACTGGAAGGTCGCGAGGTCCACCCCCCGATCCTGTCAGGCAGGCGTCACTTGGTGAGGACGACCCCGTCGGTGTCGTCGGCGTGGCCGGCGTTGTCCCCGTCCTTCGCCTCGTCGCCGTGGCCCGGCCACCAGGCAGCGTGGCCGAGCAGCGAGGTCAGCGCCGGCGTGAAGAACATCGACATCACGAACGACACGATCAGGATGCCGACCGCCAGCGCGAAGCCCATCGACACGATCAGGGTGTTGCCGCCGAGCATCAGCGAGGCGAAGGTGCCGGCCAGGATGACGCCGGCTGCGGCGATGGTCGGGCCGGCGTGCGTGACGGCCTGGGCGGCCGCGCTGTGCGGGTCGCGTCCCTCGCGGGCCTCCTCGCGGAGCCGGGCGATCATCAGGATGTTGTAGTCCGTGCCCAGCGCCGTCACGAACAGGTAGATGTAGATCGGCAGCATGAAGATCAGGCCGGCCTCGCCGCCGATGTTCTGGAAGGCGATCACGGTGATGCCGAGCGTGGCCGCGAAGCCGAGCCCGACGGCGGCCATCAGGAACCACGGTGCGACCAGGCTGCGCAGCAGCAGCGCGAGGATCAGCAGGATCACGGCTGCGGCCACCGGGAAGACGACCTTGTAGTCACGGGCCATCGCCTTCGACATGTCGGCGAAGATGCCGGGCGTACCGCCGACGTACGCCTCGGTGCCGTCGGGCGCCGCCTGGTGCGCCGCGTCGCGGATCGGTCCGGCGACGTTGTCCTGGGCAGCGTCGGAGACGGGGTCGTCGGACAGGGTCAGGTAGAACTGGAAGGCGGTGCGGTCCTTCGAGGGCACCGGACCGGCGACGCTGTCCACGCCCTCGGCCTCGCCGAGGGCCTTGCCGAACGCAGCGAGCTGGTCGTCGGTCACGTCGGCGCCCTCGGCGTCGACGAGCACGGGGACGGGCTCGGCCGCGCCCGCGGAGAAGTGCTCCTGGAAGGTCTCCAGCGCCTCCGTGGACTCGACGCCCTCGGGCAGGCTCGAGTTGAAGTCGAAGGACGGGTTGAAGCTGAGCGCGAAGATCGCCAGCACCGTCATCGCGCCGCCGGACACGAGCGCGGTGATGCCCGGACGCTGGCCGACGGCCTTGCCCAGCTTGATGAAGGTGCCGTGCTTCGGCTCCTTCTGCCACGACTTCGAGGGCCAGAAGAGCGCCTTGCCCAACAGCGAGACCGCGGCCGGGACCAGTGTCAGCGCGGCCAGCAGGGTCACGAAGACCGCGATCGCGAGGGCCGGGCCGATCGCGCGGAAGATGCTGAGCGAGCTGAGGATGAGCGCCATGAAGGCCACGATCACCGCGCCGCCCGCGGAGGCGATCGCCTCGCCCGCGCGGTCGAGGCTGTGGACGACCGAGTCCCGCACGCTCGCGCCCTGGCGCAGCCGCTCGCGGTGCCGGAACAGGAAGAACAGGATGTAGTCGGTGCCGACGCCGTACAGGACGACGACGAGGATCTGCTGGACCGAGGCGTCCGCCTTGAGGTCGAAGACGTCGTTGGCCCAGGCGATGGCGCCGGTGGCGATCGTCGAGACGATGCCGACGACCACGACGGGCAGCACGCAGATCAGCACGCTGCGGAAGATCAGCGCGAGCAGCCCGACGATGAGCACGATCGTGGCGATGCCGACGATCAGCAGCGTGTCCTCGCTGGACTCCTGGGAGTCGAGGCTCTGCGGCACCGCGCCGGTGGCGCGGACGTCGAGGTCGGAGTCCTTCGTCAGCTCCTTGATGTCGGCGCGAAGGTCCTTCGCGTCGTCGATCGCCTGCGTGTCGTAGCCGGTCGCGCCGTCGGCCAGCGGGATGACCGCGAACATCACGGTGCCGTCGGCCGAGAGGTTGGGCCTGCCGTCCTCGCCCTGCGCGATGACCAGCTGCTGGAAGGTCTTCCTGCCGAGCTCGGGCGCGAGCTCCTCGGCGATCGTCGCGACCTCGGCCTGGTCGGCTGCGGTCAGCTTGCCGCCCCCGTCGCGCTCGATCACGAGGATCGCGCCCGGTGAGAAGGCGTCGGAGAACTTGTCCTCCTGGAGCTGGAGCGCCTGGATCGACTCGTAGTGGTCGGGCAGGAACTCCGAGTTGTCCTGGGTGGACTCCAGGGCGGGTGCCGTCGCGGTGACGAGCACCGCCAGGAGCAGCCACGCCCCGATGACGTACCAGCGGAAACGGGTCACGAAGCGGCCGAGCGCAGCGAACATGGCGCCAACGCTTCCGTGTCGGGCGGAGCGGGGTCAACCGACTTTGGTAGGGACTCTCCAGATCCTGGGGACGGGTGGCTCTGGCACTCGCTTGCGGTGAGTGCTAGTTTCGTCACTGGCACTCTCGGTCCGAGTGTGCCAACGCCGGTCAGAGTGCCCAGGTGCTCGCGACCGGACCACGAACAGAAGTACTCACCGCATCAGCCTAGAAAGTGGAGGTCGACATCGTGTCGGTCAACATCAAGCCGCTCGAGGACCGGATCGTCGTCAAGCCCCTCGAGGCCGAGCAGACCACCGCCTCCGGTCTGGTCATCCCCGACACGGCCAAGGAGAAGCCGCAGGAGGGCGAGGTCCTCGCGATCGGCCCCGGTCGTATCGACGACAACGGCAACCGCGTCCCGCTCGACGTCGCCGTGGGTGACAAGGTCATCTACAGCAAGTACGGCGGCACCGAGGTCAAGTACGCCGGCCAGGAGTACCTCATCCTCTCGGCCCGCGACGTCCTCGCGGTCCTCGCCTGACCTTCGAGTCTCGAACCGCCCGGGACGTCATGCGCATCGGTCGCCCCGGCGACCACGTCGCATGACGTCGCGGGCGGTTTCGCCTTTCCACACCAAGGAGCAACACAGTGCCCAAGATCCTGGAGTTCGACGAGCATGCCCGTCGCGCGCTCGAGCGCGGCGTCGACAAGCTCGCCAACACCGTCAAGGTGACCCTCGGCCCCAAGGGTCGCTATGTCGTCCTCGACAAGAAGTGGGGCGCGCCGACCATCACCAACGACGGCGTGACCGTCGCCCGTGAGGTCGAGCTGGACGACCCGTTCGAGAACCTCGGTGCCCAGCTCACCAAGGAGGTCGCGACCAAGACCAACGACGTCGCCGGTGACGGTACGACGACCGCGACCGTGCTGGCGCAGGCGCTCGTCCACGAGGGCCTGCGCGCCGTCGCGGCCGGCGTGAACCCGATGGGCCTCAAGCGGGGCATGGACGCCGCGGCGGCTGCCCTCGGCGACGCCCTGCGCGACGCCGCCCGTGAGGTCGACGACGAGAAGGACATCGCCTCGGTGGCGACGGTCTCCTCGCGTGACGGCCACATCGGCGAGCTGCTCGCCGAGGCCTTCAGCAAGGTCGGCAAGGACGGCGTGATCACGGTCGAGGAGTCCAACACCCCCTCGACCGAGCTCGAGTTCACCGAGGGCATGCAGTTCGACAAGGGCTTCAACTCGGCGTACTTCGTCACCGACGCGGAGCGCCAGGAGGCCGTCCTCGACGACCCGTACATCCTGATCAACCAGGGCAAGATCTCGGCGATCGCGGAGCTCCTGCCGCTGCTGGAGAAGGTCATCCAGACCGGCAAGCCGCTCTTCATCCTCGCCGAGGACGTCGAGGGCGAGGCGCTCTCCACCCTGGTCGTCAACAAGATCCGCGGCACGTTCACCGCCGTCGCGGGCAAGGCCCCCGGCTTCGGCGACCGCCGCAAGGCGATCCTGCAGGACATCGCGATCCTCACTGGTGGCACGGTCATCTCGCCGGAGGTCGGCCTCAAGCTCGACCAGATCGGCCTCGAGGAGCTCGGCCAGGCCCGCCGCATCGTCGTCACGAAGGACAACACGACGATCGTCGACGGCGCCGGCGACGAGACCCAGGTCGCGGGTCGCGTCGAGCAGATCAAGAAGGAGATCGAGGCGTCCGACTCCGACTGGGACACCGAGAAGCTCCAGGAGCGGCTCGCGAAGCTCTCCGGCGGCGTCGTGGTGATCAAGGTCGGCGCGCACACCGAGGTCGAGCTCAAGGAGAAGAAGCACCGCATCGAGGACGCCGTCTCCGCGACGCGCGCCGCGATCGAGGAGGGCATCGTGCCCGGCGGCGGCTCGGCCATCGTCCACGCGGCCGCGGCCCTCGAGGGTGACCTCGGCCTGAGCGGCGACGAGGCCGTCGGCGTGCGGATCGTCCGCAAGGCCGTCGACGAGCCGCTGCGCTGGATCGCCGAGAACGGCGGCGCGAACGGCTACGTCGTCACCAACAAGGTGCGCGAGCTCGGTGTCGGCAACGGCTACAACGCCGCCACCGGCGAGTACGGCGACCTCGTCGCCCAGGGCGTCATCGACCCGGTCAAGGTGACCCGGTCGGCGCTCGCCAACGCGGTGTCGGTCGCCGGCATGCTCCTCACCACCGAGGTGCTCGTCGTCGACAAGCCCGAGGACGAGGCCGAGGCCGACGCCGGCCACGGTCACGGCCACGGGCACGGTCACTGAGACCTGCGCTCCGCAGCAGCAGCCCGGCCCGTCGTACCGCTCCGGTACGGCGGGCCGGTCCGCTTTTCGCGGCCGGGGCTCAGTCCCGGCCGCGCAGGAAGCTGACCCGCATCGGGCGCAGCTCGGGCGTCATCAGGCCGGCCTGGACGGCCGGGGCGGCGAGCATGATCACCCGGACGGCGTCCTCGTCCTCGGGCTCGGGGCCAGATTCGCACGCGGAGCAGGGCTTCGCGATGTCCTCCCAAGAAATCTTCGTGATCGCATCCGGTCACATCCCTCCGGCATAGTGGGCACATGTTGTGGAGAGTGCGCGCCGGACTGCCCGACCGACCGGGAGCGCTCGCCGAGCTCGCGGCGGCGTGCGGCCGCGCGGGCGTGAACATCCAGACCGTGCAGGTCTTCCCCGGCGAGGCGACGGTCACCGACGAGCTGGTGCTGCAGGTCCCTCACGACTGGACCCAGGACCAGCTCCGCGAGCTGGTCGACGGTGCGGGCGGCGAGACGGTGTCCGCCGTACCGGTCACGACGGCGGCGCTGGAGGACCAGCCGACCCGCTACGTCCAGGCGGTGCGGTCGATCGTCGCCCAGCCGGCGACCTTCCCGGACGTCGCGGCGCACCTGTTCGACGCAGAGGTGGCGCCGAGCACCGCCCACGTCGACGTCCTCGAGATGACCGTCGGCGGCTCCGCGACCATCCAGATCCGCCGTGACACGCCGTTCACGACCACCGAGCGGCAGCGCGCGGCGGCCCTCGCCGAGCTCGTCGGCGAGGTCCTCGACGCGCAGGCACCCCCCTCGCCGCAGCAGCCGGGCGCGGGCGACCCGGAGTTCGTGACCACGGGAGCCGTCGTGTCGGCGCTCGCCGGCGGCAAGGTCGCCGGCCGCGCGGAGTACACCCCTGCCGGCGGCGAGCCGTGGCCCGTGGACCTCTGGGTCGACCCGGCCTGGCACCGACGCGGCGTCGGCACCCGCCTGCTCGCCGACGTCGCCCGCGCCGCCCGCGGCGCCGGCGCCGACGAGATCGTGCTGACCGCGCCGTCGGACACCAAGGCGGTGCTGCCGATGGTGCTCGCGGCGGGCATGCGCGGCCGGATCCGGATGGCCGGCGACACGCTCACGGTGCGGATCGCGATCACCGACCTGCGCGCGTAGGCGACGAAAGGCCCTAGGGTTCTGCCACCTGATCCAGAATCCCGGGGGAGAACACCATGGTTCGCAATGCGAGCAAGAAGGCTGCCGGCTCGGACGGCGCCGACGACCGGACGTGGCATGCCACGCCCGAGGCGAAGTCGAAGGCCAAGACCTACCGCATCATCGCCCTCGTCCTCTGGGCGCTGTCGATCGCGGCCGAGCTGGGTGGCATCTTCGGGCTGCTCCTGAACAAGGGGATCCTCGAGGCCAGCACCTCGGTCGACGACCGGGGCGTCCTCGTCGCCGACGAGAAGTTCCCGACCTGGGCCTTCGTGACGCTTATCGGCCTGCTCGTCGTGATGGCGATCCTGACCATCATCGGCTCGCAGCTGTGGAAGAAGGCGCAGGAGCTCGACCCGCCGTCGAGCGCCAACGGCATCTCGTTCTTCCTCAAGAGCCAGCTCGGCGCGATCATCCCGCTGATCGCCTTCGTGCCGATCATCGTGCTGATCTTCCTCAACAAGGACATGTCGAAGCAGCAGAAGGGCTGGGCCGGCGGCGTCGGCGTCGTCCTCGCGCTCGTCGCGGTGGCGCTCGGCGTGAACTACGACCCGCCGTCGATCGAGAAGTACACCGCGGAGAAGCAGGCCGTCGTCCAGCTGCTCGGCGAGGACAAGGTCTACTGGGCCGGCGGCGGCGAGGTCTACCACGTCTGCGCGAACGTCCCGGACCTCTCGAAGAGTGCCGTCACCAGCGGTACGACGGCCGAGGCGGTCGCGGACGGCAAGCCGCGCCTGACGCTGAAGCTCGAGTCGGAGCTGAAGGCGTGCCAGCGCGCGGTGCCCAACAACATCGACGAGATCGTCGACGCGATCCGCCGGGTCCAGCAGGGCGAGGTCACCGAGCAGGTCCTGCCCTCGCCGGACTGGACCGGCGTGGCGAACGCCCCGAGCGGCGACGCCCTCGACGAGCTGAACGACGTGCTCGACGAGGCGCGGAAGGACGACGGCTCCGAGTAGTCCCGGGTCTCCGGGGGTGAGGATGGTCTCACCCCCGGAGGCTTTGTGAACACATTCACAAGCGGTAGCGTCGGGGACGTGCTGACCCCCGACGTCGTCACCGCCACCCTCGCCCACGCCAGCCAGGTCGCCAGCCAGGTCGCCAGCCAGGTCGCCGGCCGGATCGCCGCCGAGGCCGAGCCCGCCGGCCTGCTCCCGGCCCGCGAGCAGATGGCGCTCTCGCTCGGCTGGCACATCATCCTGGCCTGCTTCGGCGTCGCGTTCCCCGCGATGATCTTCGTGATGCACCTGCGCGGCATCCGCAAGGACGACCCGGTCGCCCTCGGCCTGGCGCAGCGCTGGGCGAAGGTGTCGGCGGTGCTCTTCGCGATCGGCGCCGTCTCCGGCACGGTCCTCAGCTTCGAGATGGGCGTGCTGTGGCCCGGCCTGATGGGGACGTACGGCGACGTGCTCGGCCTGCCCTTCGCATTCGAGGGGCTCGCGTTCTTCCTCGAGGCGATCTTCCTCGGCATCTACCTCTACGGCTGGAACCGGATGCCCCCGAAGCGGCACGTGCTGATGGTGCTGCCGATGGCGGTCACCGGGATCATCGGCGCCTACTGCGTGCTCGCGGTCAACGCCTGGATGAACGTGCCGACCGGCTTCCGGATCGTCGACGGCGAGGTGACCGACGTCGAGCCGTGGAAGGTGCTCTTCAACGGCCACGCCTTCCTGCAGTTCGCGCACATGTGGGTCGGCGCCTACATGCTGGCCGGCTTCTCCGTCGCCGGCGTGTACGCCGTCGGCATGCTCCGCGGCCGCCGCGACGCCCACCACCGGCTGGGCTTCATGGTGCCGTTCGTGTTCGCCTCGGTCGCGGCCGTCACCCAGCCGTTCGTCGGGCACGTGCTCGGCTTCGGCCTCGACGAGCGCCAGCCGGCGAAGCTGGCGGCGTTCGAGCTCGCCGAGACCACCGAGAGCCCGTCGCCGCTGCGGCTCGGGGGAGTGCTGGTCGACGGCGAGGTGAAGGGCTCGATCGACATCCCCTACCTGGGCTCCCTGATCGCGATGAACTCGCCCGACAAGCCGGTGTCCGGCCTCGACACGATCCCCGAGGAGGACCACCCGCCGGTCAACATGACCCACCTGGCCTTCCAGACGATGGTCGGCATCGGCACCCTCCTCGCGGCCGTCGTCGCGTTCTTCTGGGTGCAGCGCCGGCGGGGCCGCGACCTGCTCGAGAAGCGGTGGTTCCTGCGCTTCGCCGCGGTCGCCGGCCCGCTCGCGGTGGTCGCGCTCGAGGCGGGCTGGATCGCGACCGAGGTCGGCCGCCAGCCCTGGATCGTGTATGACGTCATGCGCACCACCGACGCGGTCGGCGACTACACCGCCAGCCTGTGGTGGCTGCTCGGCATCAGCACGGTGGTCTACACCGGCATGACCGTGGGCGCGGTCGTCGTACTCCGGTCGATGGCCCGGCGCTGGCGGGAGGGCGCGGTGGACCTGCCGAGCCCCTACGCGCCGGCCACCGCCACTCCGGGCGAGGGGGAGCGCCGATGAGCATCGAGGTCGCGGTCGCCGCCGCACTCTTCGTCGGGGTCGTCGCCTACGCCGTGCTGGGCGGTGCCGACTTCGGCTCGGGCTTCTTCGACCTGACCGCGGGCAGCAGTCGCCGCGGCGCGGAGCTGCGCACGCTCGTCGACCACAGCATCGGCCCGGTCTGGGAGGCCAACCACGTCTGGCTGATCTACGTGCTGGTCATCTGGTGGACCGGCTTCCCCGAGTCCTTCGCCGCCGCGATGTCGACGCTGGTGCTGCCGCTCCTGCTGGCCCTGCTGGGCATCGTGCTGCGCGGCGCCAGCTTCGCCTTCCGCAAGTACGCCGAGACGCTCGGCCAGGCCCGGCTGTTCGGGGTCGTCTTCGCCGCCTCCAGCATCATCACCCCGTTCTTCCTGGGCACCGTCGCGGGGGCGATCGTCTCGGGCCGGGTGCCGATGGACGGTGCGGGTGACCGCTGGTCGTCGTGGGTGAACCCGACGTCGCTGTTCGGCGGCCTGATCGCCGTCGGCACCTGCGCCTTCCTCGCCGGGACCTTCCTCGTGGCCGACGCCGAGCGCAGCGGCAACCACCGCCTGGCGGGGGAGATCCGGGTGCGGGCCCTCCTCGTCGGCCTGGTCACCGGTGCCCTGGTCTTCGCCGCGCTGGTGCCGATCGAGCACGACGCGCCCACGCTGGCCGACGGGCTCGAGGGCCGCGCCGCACCGCTCGTCGTGCTCGCAGCGATCGCCGGCGTGGCCACGATGTACCTGCTCTGGCGCCGCCGCTACGCGGTGGCCCGGATCACCGCGGTCCTCGCGGTCGCGTCAGTCGTGTCGGGCTGGGGCGTCGGGCAGTACCCGTGGCTGCTCGTCGACGAGGTGACGATCACCGACGCGGCCGGTGCCACGGCGACCCTGCAGGGACTGCTCGTCGCGGTCGGGCTGGCCGTCCTGGTCGTCGTACCGCCGCTGGCCTATCTCTTCCGGCTCACGCAGTCGGAGGAGTGGACCCGTCCCGACCACTGACATCCGGAGCCGAACCCATCGACAGATCGTTCGGGTCCGAACTAATATGCCCGGCATGTGCCAGACCACTGGGAAGCCGGACGACCTGCCCACCGCCCCCGAGGCCGGCGTACGCCGCAGGAGCCTGCTCCGGGGTGGAGCCGTGGGAACCGTCGGCCTCGGCGCGGCGGTGCTGGCGCCGAGCGCGTCCGCCAAGGGCCGTCCGATCACGCCCCCGAAGCGCTTCGGCGCGGCCGAGCTCGTCATCCTCGGCACTGCCGCCGGTCCGCCGCCCGAGCCCGATCGGGCGGGGATCGCCAGCGCACTGCACATCGAGGGGCGCAACTACCTCATCGACTGTGGTCGGAGCTCGGTGACGAACTACTACAACGTGGGCCTGCGGTACGCCGACCTCGACTCCGTGTTCATCACGCACCTGCACGCCGACCACGTCGCCGACTACTACAACGTCTTCCTGCTCGCGGGTTGGGGCCTCACCGACGACAACGATGCGCTGACGCAGCGGGTGGGTGTGTACGGCCCGGGTCCGGCCGGCGCGCTGCGACCGCCGTTCAAGGGCGGCGACGTCCCGACCGTCGCGCCCGAGGACCCGACGCCGGGCCTCGCCGCCATGACGGAGCACCTGGTCGCGGCCTACGCCTACAGCTCGAACCTCTTCATCCGGGACTCGGGGAGCCCCGACCCGAGGGACCTGATCGACGTCCACGAGCTCCAGGTCCCGAGCGAGGTCCCCGCGGACGTGCTGGGCGACACGGCGCCGCCGATGGACCCGTTCCTGGTGATGGAGGACGACCGGGTGCGGGTCACCGCCGTCCTGGTGCCGCACGGCCCGGCCTTCCCGAGCTACGCCTACCGCTTCGACACCGACCACGGGTCGGTCGTGTTCTCCGGTGACACCTCGCTGACTCCGAACATCGTCACGCTCGCGCGGGGCGCGGACATCCTCGTGCACGAGGCGATCGACCTCGAGGCGCTGGGCGAGCTGCCGCCCGCCGCGCTCGACCACCTCAAGCAGTCGCACACCTCGGTGGCCGACGTCGGTGCGGTCGCCGAGGCCGCCGGCGTCGACACGCTGGTCCTGAGCCACCTCGTCCCTGCGGCCCACTCCATCGTCAGCACCGGCCGCTGGCGCAGGCGCGCACAGCAGGGCTTCGGCGGCCGGGTCGTGGTCGGCGAGGACCTGATGCGGATTCCGCTGCCGCGCTAGCCCTGGTGCGCCGGGGCGTGACCCAGGCTCGGGTCCGGCGGGTGGTTGCCGAGCCGCCAGCCGCCGATCGGCAGGTCGAGCGCGGCGGCCGGGCCCCACGTCCCCTGCTCGTAGGGCTGCGTCCGCGGGCGGCGGTCCAGCACCGGCTGGAAGATCTCCCAGAGCCGGTCGACCTCCTCGGAGCTGATGAAGAGGGTCCGGTCGCCGCGCATCACGTCGAGCAGCAGCCGCTCGTAGGCCTCGAGCGGGTCGGAGCCCGGCGCGTCGCCGACGAGGTCGAGCCGGAAGACGCCCTCGACCAGCGCCATGTCCGGACCCGGGCGCTTGGCCCGCACGTCGATCGCGATCCGCGGCTGGTCGGCGAGCTCGATGACCAGCTCGTTGGGCTCGGGGTTGCCGCCGCCCTCCGGCTTGAGCCAGCGGTGGCGCGGGTCGCGGAACCGGACGGTGATCGTGCGCCGCCCGTCGGCCATCGCCTTGCCGGTGCGCAGGTAGAAGGGCACGTCGCGCCAGCGGTCGTTGTCGATCCAGACCTCGGCCGCGACGAAGGTCTCCACCTCGGAGTCGGACGCGACGTCGGGCTCCTCCCGGTAGCCGTCGTACTGGCCGAAGACGACGCGCTCGGGGTCGATGGGCCGTACGGCGGAGAAGGTCGCCGCCTTCGCCGCCCGGATCGCCGACGCACGGAACGCGTGCGGGTCCTCGAGCGCGACGAACCCGAGCAGCTGCGCGAGGTGGGTGGTCACCATGTCCTTGAGGCAGCCGGTGCCCTCGTAGAAGCTGCCGCGGCCCTCGACCGTGAGCTTCTCGGGCACGTCGATCTGCACCGACTCGATCGAGTGGCGGTTCCACGCGGGCTCGAACAGGCCGTTGGCGAAGCGGAGGGCGAGGATGTTCTGCACCGCCTCCTTGCCGAGGAAGTGGTCGATCCGGAACACCTGGTCCTCGGCGAACGCCGAGCACAGGACCGCGTGCAGCTCGCGGGCGGTCGCGAGGTCCGTGCCGAAGGGCTTCTCGGCGACGAGGCGCGAGCGGGCGACGAGGTCCTCGCGGTCGAGCATCCCGACCATGCCCTTGACTGCGCCGGGCGGGACCGAGAGGTAGAGCAGCCGCCGCACGTCGCCGAGCAGGCAGTGGCCCTCGTCGAGCAGCCGGTCCTCCGCGTCGCGGACCGCCTGGGCCAGCGCGCTGCCGTCGTCGGCGGAGGAGGTCACGAAGGTGGTCCGCTCGAGCAGCCGGTCGGCCACCTCGGCGTCCACGTCGCCGACGAACTCGTCCAGCGCGGCCCGGACCTGGCCCCGGAACTCGTCGTCGGAGCCGGGGGAGTGGCGCCCACTGCCGATCACCGCGAAGTGCTCCGGCAGCCGTCCCGCGGCAGCCAGCCGGTAGAGGCCGGGGAAGAGCTTGCGGGCGGCGAGGTCGCCGGTCGCGCCGAAGAGGACGAGGACGTGTGGGGGAAGCTCGTTGCTCACGGCCCCAGCCTCCCGGACAAGTGGGCACCGGCCAAGGGGGTGAGCCGGATCACGCACTACGATGGTGTGGTGGAGGTCCCTGACAAGTTCGCAGCGCTCGGTCTCACCTACGACGACGTCCTCCTGCTCCCGGGTCATAGCGACCTGGCGCCGGACGACATCGACACCACCTCGCGGTTGACGCGTGAGATCTCGCTGAGGTCGCCGCTGATCAGCGCCGCGATGGACACCGTGACCGAGTCGCGGATGGCGATCGCGATGGCCCGCCAGGGCGGCATCGGCATCCTGCACCGCAACCTGTCCGCGGAGGAGCAGGCCTACCAGGTCGACCTCGTCAAGCGGACCCAGACCGGGATCATCTCCAACCCGGTCACCATCGGCCCCGACGCGACGCTCGAGGACCTCGACCGGATCTGCGGCGAGTACCGCGTCTCCGGCCTCCCCGTGGTCGACGCCGACAACCGCCTCCTCGGCATCTGCACCAACCGCGACCTGCGCTTCACGCCCGTCGCGGAGTGGGCGACCACCAAGGTCGACGAGGTGATGACCCCCATGCCGCTGGTCACCGGTGGCGTCGGCATCAGCCGTGACGAGGCGACCGCGCTGCTGCGCAAGCACAAGCGTGAGCGCCTCCCGCTGGTCGACGCCGAGGGCCGCCTCGGCGGCCTGATCACGGTCAAGGACTTCGTGAAGTCCGAGCAGTTCCCGCTGGCCTCCAAGGACGGCGACGGCCGCCTGATGGTCGGCGCCGCGATCGGCTACTTCGGCGACGCCTGGGAGCGGGCCACCGGCCTGATCGAGGCCGGCGTCGACGTGCTCGTCGCCGACACCGCGCACGGCCACGTCACCCTGCTGCTCGACATGGTCCGCCGGCTCAAGTCCGACCCCGCCACGAAGCACGTCCAGGTGATCGGCGGCAACGTCGCCACCCGCGAGGGCGCCCAGGCCTTCGTCGACGCCGGCGCCGACGCGGTCAAGGTCGGCTTCGGCCCGGGCTCCATCTGTACGACGCGCGTCGTCACCGGCTGCGGCGTACCCCAGGTGACCGCGGTCTACGAGGCGTCCCTCGCCGCGAAGCCCGCGGGCGTGCCGGTCATCGCCGACGGCGGCCTGCAGCAGTCCGGCGACATCGCCAAGGCGATCGTCGCCGGCGCCGAGTCCGTCATGATCGGCTCCATGCTCGCCGGCTGCGAGGAGTCGCCGGGCGAGGTGGTCTTCCACCAGGGCAAGCAGTACAAGGCCTACCGCGGCATGGGATCGCTCGGCGCGATGTCCTCGCGCGGCAAGAAGTCCTACTCCAAGGACCGCTACTTCCAGGCCGAGGTCACCAGCGACGACAAGATCGTCCCCGAGGGCATCGAGGGCCGGGTCGCCTACAAGGGCCCGCTCGCCGGCGTCGCCCACCAGCTGCTCGGCGGCCTGTCGCAGTCGATGTTCTACGTCGGCGCGCGGACCATCCCCGAGCTGCAGGACAAGGGCCGGTTCATCCGGATCACCTCGGCCTCGCTCAAGGAGAGCCACCCGCACGACATCGAGATGACCGTCGAGGCCCCCAACTACCACCGTTAGATGGCGCGAGCGCCTCGCCCGTCGTGCTCGCCGCACGGGCGCTCGCTCCGCTCGGCCCGCGGGCTTCGCACGACGCGGCTGTGCCGCGGGCGCCGCGCTGCCGCGCCGCGGTTGCCTTGCGTAGGTCCCGCCTCCGCCTGGCGGCAAGCCGACACTGCAGGTAACGGGCGCGAGCGCCTCGTCCGTCGTGCTCACCGCACGGGCGCTCGCTCCGCTCGGCCCGCGGTCAGTCGGTCCCGGGCAGCGGCCAACGCGCGAGGACCTCGACCACGCCCTCGAACGAGTCGCTCCAGGTCAAGGTGTCGGGCTCCGCGGAGTCGGCAGGCAGGAAGATCGGGACGCAGCCCTCGAGGCGTGAGCCCCGGCCGAAGGGCTCGGTGACCTCGGGCGTCGTGCACGGACCGCCGGACGTCGTCGGGTGGAGTTCGGGGAGGTCGGTGCTCCCCGACGCGAGTCCGAAGCCGGGAGCCACGAAGGTGGCGGCCACGCCATCGACGTACTCGATCCGGAAGCGCACGTAATACACGCGGGAGGCGGCGAGGGTGGCCGCATCGGCGTGGTCGTCGCGCACGCTGTCGAAGTCGTCGATCGAGCCTTCCTCCGCCGATGTCGGCGTCACCTCGAGGCTGCCGAGCTGCTCGTCGTCGACGTGGGCGACGACCGCGGGCTCGCTGAAGGACGAGCGTTCGGTCCCCGTGTGCGACCCGGGGTCGTAGGGGAGCTCCTCCGCGCTCCCGCCCACCGTCCCGTCGTCGCACGCGGCAAGGAGGGCGCCGACGGCGGCGCAGACCAGGCCGGGCAGGCGGCGGGTTCGTGACACGAAGGTCGGTCGCTCCGCCTGGCGTCCGGGGCAAACACCCGGCCGGTGGATCCCGGCCGCGGTATTTCAACCGCAGCGGGGCTGGCGTTCCGCCGTCGTTCACCTGACTCGCACCGTCCGGACGCGCACTGCCGTCACCGTTCCTCTCGTCGCGCGGTCCCGCGCGCCGTGTGACCGGCCTTCTCGGGTGGGCCACGACCGAGGACGATGAGTGACCAGCCTGCCCCTTTCGGACCCGGGCGCGCCTGAAGCCGAGCCCCGCCGGATCTCGCGCAGGCCGTCCGGCGGAGACGCCGTCTTCGTCAACGTCTTCCGCGTCATCGGCGCGTCCGTGCTCGTCATCACCGGCGGCGTCGGCGTCTTCCTCGCGGTGCAGACCGTGCCGACGTTGCGCCACTACGGCATCGACTTCCTCACCACCGCGCGCTGGGAGCCCGAGGTCGACCTGCTCGGCATCGCGGGCGTCGTCGTGGGCACGGTCTCGATCGCCCTGCTGGCGATGGTCTTCGCGTTCCCGCTGGCCCTGCTGACCGCGTTGTTCATCACGGAGTACGCGCCGGCGCGGGTCAAGCCCTTCCTGGTGTCCCTCGTCGACCTGATGGCGGCGGTGCCGTCGATCGTCTACGGCCTGTGGGGCTTCTTCCTGATGATGCCGCACGTCGCGGAGCTGTCGTACTGGCTGCAGCGCCACTTCGGCTGGGTGCCCTTCTTCGAGATCCGCGACACCGACCCGGACAGCCCGGTGTGGGACACCACCCGCTACATCGCCAGCTCGTTCTGCGCCTCCGTGCCCGTCGCGATGATGGTGCTGCCGATGGCGTGCGCCGTCATGCGGCAGGTCTTCTCGCAGACCCCGCCGGGGGAGCGGGAGGCGGCGCTGGCGCTGGGCGCGACGAAGTGGGGCGTCATCACGTCCGTCGTGCTGCCCTTCGGCCGCGGCGGCATCATCGGCGGCACGATGCTCGGCCTGGGCCGCGCCCTCGGGGAGACCATCGCGGTCGCGCTGATCATCTCGCCCGCCTTCGAGATCAAGTGGAACGTGCTCGAGGTCGGCGCCATCTCGGTGAGCTCCCTGATCGCAATCCAGTTCAGCGAGGCGAGCCCCTCGCAGCTGTCGGCCCTACTGGCGGCCGGGTTCGTGCTCTTCGTGCTGACCCTGGTCGTCAACACCTGCGCCGCGATGATCGTCAACCGCAGCCGGTCCGGGGCGGACGCCGACGCATGAGCACGAGTACGACGACCAGCACGCCGCGGTCGACCACCACGCCCCGCACCCACCTGCCGGTCCGCGACGACGACGCGCCGCCGCCGGTGCCGCGCCTCGCGATCGGCGCGCCCAACGCGGACGAGCTGTTCGTGCGCGTCGGCGCCTGGGTGGCCGCGGTCGCGATCGCCTGGCTGATCACCCAGCGCTTCCTGCCGCTCGCCGGCCTGCCGTGGTTCCTCATCGTCCTCTTCGTGGGCGGCGTCGCGATGACCGCGCTGCTCACGACCATGACGGGGACCTGGGTCGAGGTGAAGGACCGCGTCGCGGGAGCGGTGATCACCGGTGGCGCGCTCGTCGTCGGGGCGGCGCTCGTCTCGACCATCACCTTCGTCTTCCTCCGCGGCTGGCGGGCCCTGCTGCACACCAACTTCTTCCTCGACGACATGGCGGGCGTCGACCCGAAGGCGTCCTTCGACGCCGGTGGCGTCGCGCACGCGATCACCGGGTCCCTGATCCAGCTGGGGATCGCGCTGGTCATCACGCTGCCGCTCGGCATCGGCACCGCCGTCTTCATGACCGAGGTCGGCGGCCGGTTCTCCCGCGTGGTCCGCACCGTCGTCGAGGCGATGACGGCGCTGCCCTCGATCGTGGCCGGCCTGTTCGTCTACGCCGTGCTGATCCTGACCCTCGGCTTCCCGCCCTCCGGGTTCGCGGCCGGCATGGCGATCGCGGTCATGATGCTGCCGATCATCGCCCGCGCCGCGGACGTCGTGCTCCGCGTCGTGCCGGGCACCCTGCGCGAGGCCAGCCTGGCGCTCGGCGCCAGCCGCTGGCGCACCGTGTGGCACGTGGTGCTGCCGACCGCCCGACCGGGCCTGGCGACGGCGGTGATCCTGGGCGTCGCGCGCGGCATCGGTGAGACCAGTCCCGTCCTGCTCACGTCGGGGGCGGCCAACTTCCTGGTCACCAACCCCTTCGAGGGCGCCATGAACTCGCTGCCGCTCTACATCTACAACGGCGCCCGCAGCGGGGAGCCGGCGCTGATCGACCGCGCGTTCGGTGCCGCCGCGGTGCTGATGGTCCTCGTCCTCGTGCTGTTCGTCATCGCCCGCCTTGTCGCCCGACCCGCCGGCGGCAACCGGCGCGGCCTCGTCCGACCGTTCGTCCGCGCGCTCGGCACCGCCGTCCGCAAGATCCCCACGTCCCGGAGCAGCTCATGATGTCCCGCGCCCGCAGTACGACGCTCGCGATCCTCGCCGGCCTCGGACTCCTGTCCGTCCTCGCCGGCACGGCCGCGGCGAGCGTCCCCGAGGAGACGCCGCGCGACGGCGTCGCGTCGCGTGCGGCGGCGTACGCGACCATCGAGGGGAAGGGCTCGACCTGGTCGAAGCTCATCGTCGACAAGTGGATCGGCGACGTCGACAGCAAGGGCATGAAGGTCGTCTACAGCGGCGTCGGCTCGAGCGCGGGCCGCAAGGCGTTCGCCGACGGCACCGTCGACTACGCGATCTCCGAGATCCCCTACCAGGGCGTCGACGAGAAGAGCGGCCAGGCCGACAAGAGCGACCGCGACTACGCCTACCTGCCGATCGTGGCCGGTGGCACCTCGTTCACCTACCAGCTCAAGATCGGCACCCAGCAGGTGCGCAACCTCCGCCTCTCGGGGGAGACGGTCGCCAAGATCTTCACCAACCAGATCACCAGCTGGGACGACGCGCAGATCACGCGGGACAACAACGGACGCAAGTTCCCGAAGATCCCGATCACGCCCGTGGTGCGCTCGGACGGCTCGGGCACGACGGCCCAGTTCACCCGCTGGATGGACGCGGAGTACCCCTCGATCTGGCGCCCCTACTTCGGCAAGAGCGGCCTGACGTCGTACTTCCCGAAGAAGGGCCGGCAGATCGCGCAGGCCGGCTCCGACCAGGTCATGAACACGATCAAGGGCTTCGCCGGCAACGGCACGATCGGGTACGTCGAGTACGCCTATCCGAAGAACGCCGGCTACCCGGTCGTGAAGGTCAGCAACAAGGCGGGCTACTACGTGGAGCCGACGACCTTCAACGTGGCGGTCGCGCTGACGAGGGCGAAGATCGACCCGGCCACGCTGACGCAGGTGCTGGACGCGGTCTACCGCAACCCGGACCCGCGGGCCTACCCGCTGTCGTCGTACTCGTACATGATCATCCCGACCAGTGCCGACGACCCGCGGATGACCACGGCGAAGCGCCAGACGCTCGCCGACTTCCTCTACCACTCGCTGTGCGCGGGCCAGGGCGACGCGGGCGACTACGGCTACTCGCCGTTGACCCTCAACCTCGTCTCCGCCGGGTTCACGCAGGTCAAGAAGCTGAAGGCGGCGGATCCCGCCGTCGTGCTGACCAACCGGGACGTGAAGAGCTGCAACAACCCGACCTTCGACGGCAAGAACCTCAACCACAACGTGCTGGCCGACAAGGCGCCACAGCCGGCGGCGTGCGACAAGGACGGCCAGGGCCCGTGCACCACGGGCACCGGCACCGGGGCGCCGTCCACGGACGAGCCCGGAGCCGGTGGGACCGGGGGCACGGGCGGCACGGGTGGCGCCGGTGGCTCCGGTGACGCCCCGGCGAGCGGTGACGCCCCGCCGGTGGTCGACCCGGAGACCGGGGAGGTCGTCGCCGCCGGCAGCACCGGCGGGTCGACGGCCGGCGGCGAGGTCTACGCCAACCCGCTGCTCGTCTCGGACCGTCCCGCGGACAGCCGCACCTTCGGCTGGCTGGCGGTCATCGAGCTGATCGGCCTGGTCGTGCTGCCCGGGCTCTTCGTGTCGGTCCTGCGCCGGCGCCGCGCAGCAGGGGCGGGCCGATGAGCGCCCGCCGCCGGCTCGCCCTGGCGCTCGCCGTCGGGGCGGTCGGGCTCGGGCTGCTGCCGGGTGCGCCCTCCGCGGGCGGAACCACGGAGGCCGCCGGCGCGGCAGCACCCGCCGCCGAGGGCGGCTACTCCCGCACGCGCACCGTCACCCGCGAGGTCCTCGACGCCGACGGAGGTGTCGACGCCACCCTGTCCACGTCCTACCGGATGACGGTCAGGGCCGACCGGACGACCGACCTCCGCGGTCGCGAGCGCGTCGCGATCAGCTGGACCGGGGCAGCGCCGAGCGGTGGCCGGGCGAGCAACCCGTACGGCGAGAAGGGGCTCCTGCAGGAGTACCCGGTCATGGTGCTGCAGTGCCGCGGCACCGACGACGCCGACCTGCCCCTGGCGAAGCGGGTCCGGCCCGAGACCTGCTGGACGTCATCGGTCGCCCAGCGCTCGCAGCGGCTGCGCTCGCGCAGCGAGTCGACCTGGCTCGTCGACCGCTACGCCGACGAGGCGGACCGCCAGCCCGTGTCCGGGATGGACCCGTTCCCCGGTGCCGACTGCCCGGGGCTCGACACCACGGTCGCCAACACCCACCTCACCGAGTTCGTCTCGCAGGCCGGGCGGACCTACCCGGCCTGCGCCGCGGACAGGATGCCGCCGGAGGCCGCCGTGGACGCGGCGTTCCCGCCCTCGGAGCTGGCGGCGTACACGGACCTCGACGGCAAGGGATCCGTGCAGTTCGAGGTGCGCTCCTCCGTCGAGAACGAGTCCCTCGGCTGCTCGCACGAGGTGGCCTGCTCGATCGTCGTGGTCCCGATCCTGGGCATCAGCTGCGACCGGCCCTCCTCGCCGATGACCTCCACCGACCGGGCCTGCCGGAAGGCGGGCCGCTTCGCCGCCGGCTCCAGCAACTTCGCGGAGGAGGGCGTCGACCAGGCGGTCTCGCCGTCGCTGTGGTGGTCGGCGTCCAACTGGCGCAACCGGTTCAGCATCCCCGTCACCTTCGGCCTCCCGGCCGGCGTCTGCGACGTGCTCGACCCGCGTGCGCCCACGAAGTTCTTCGGCTCCGAGCTGATGGCCCAGGCCGCGCTGCAGTGGGCGCCGGCCTACTGCCTGCGCGACGACCGCTTCAACTTCGCGCTCAGCCAGATGCCCGACAACGCGGGCTGGGAGAACATGGAGAACGGCGCCGGACCGGCCGCATTCGTGTCCTCCGAGCACCAGCAGGCGGGCGCCGACCCCGTCGGCTACGCGCCCACCGCCATCAGCGGGTTCAGCATCGGCTACACGATCGACCGGCCCGACAACGGCGGCGAGTACGACCGGCTGCGGCTCAACCCCCGCCTCCTCGCGAAGCTGCTCACCCAGAGCTATCTCGGGTCCGACCTCGGCCGCGGCCACCCCGGCATCGGCGACAACCCGATGGCGATCATGGACGACCCCGAGTTCGTGAGGCTCAACCCCGGCCTCAGCCGCAACGTCCAGGAGGCCGGTGCGACCCTGCTCTCGCTCTCGGTCTCCTCCGACCTGATCCGCCAGCTGACGTCCTACATCGCCCAGGACGCGGACGCGATGGCCTTCGTGGCCGGGACGCCGGACCCGTGGGGGATGAAGGTCAACCCGGCGTACCGGTCGCTCGACCTGCCGCGCGACGAGTGGCCGCTGCTCGACAGCTACATCCCCGAGACGCAGAACGAGTGCCTCAAGCAGAACCCGACGGTGTACTTCACCCAGCTGGCGTCGCCGGTCTCGACGCTGCGCACGATCGCCGACGCGCTCATCGACGCGTGGCCCTACGTGCAGACCCGCTGCGACTACGACACCGCCACGTCGACGTACAAGCTGGGCCGCAAGGACCGGCAGAACTACGGGACGCGGTTCATGGTGGGCCTGGTCAGCCTCGGCGACGCCGACCGGTTCGGGATGCGGTCGGCCGCGCTGCTGACCAGCAAGGGCCGGTACGTCGCGCCGACCGACCGGAGCCTGTCCGCGGCCGTCGGCCTGATGCGCCGCTCGGGGGCCCATCGCCCGTTCACCGTGACCCAGGAGGCGGTCACGGCCGCCGGCGACGCCTACCCGGGGACGATGGTCGTCTACACGACCGCGAAGCTCGAGAGCCTCGCCCGCCCGCAGGCCCGCCAGGTCGCGTCCTTCATCAGGATCGCAACCTCCGAGGGACAGGTCCGCGGCCGCGGCAACGGCGACCTGCCGGGCGGCTACCTCCCGATCCGCAAGACCGGCGTCACCGCACCCCTGTGGCGCGCCGCGCAGCAGACGGCCAGCGCGATCGAGGCGCAGAAGGGCGCCGGTACGACGACCCCGGAGGAGGTGCCGCCGCCGTCGGACGCCGCGCCGCCGGCCTCGGGTGACGCCGCCGCGCCGCCGGCGGGAACGCCGTCGAAGGCGGGTCCCGGCGCGACCCCGACCACGGCGGACGGGACGACGCCCACGGCTGCCACGACGGAGGAGACGACGTCGTCGCTGGGCAACGTCCTGCTGCCGGTCCTCCTCCTGGTCGGTGGCCTCGCCATCGCCAGCTCCGTGGTCTCGCAGCTCGTCGGACGCCGCGCGGGGACGCCATGACCGCGCCGACCGTCCCGCCCGCCGCGGCAGCGCCCCCGGCCCACGACGCCCCGCCGGGCGCGGCGCCACCGCGCCGTCCGCAGCCCGCGCGTCGCGCCGAGCGCCCGCCGCGGCCACCGCGCCAGCCCCTGCAGGGCACGCCGGCGCTGGTGTCGAGCATCTCGACGATGGTCGCGCTGGTCTGCCTGTGGGCCGTGCTGCACCTGCTGGTGCTCGCCCAGGTGTCCCACGCGCGGGCGCAGGACCTGCTCTTCGAGGAGTTCCGCGTCCAGCTCGCGGGGGCGACGGCGCCCGTCGACGGCACCGCCGAGCCGGGCGCGCCGGTGGCGCTCCTGCGGATCCCCAGGCTCGACCTCGAGGAGGTCGTCGTCGAGGGCACGGCGCCTGGAGACCTGTTCGCGGGACCGGGACACAAGCGCGACAGCGTTCTGCCGGGCCAGGTCGGCACCTCACTGGTGTTCGGCCGCGCCGCGACCTACGGCGCTCCCTTCGCCGACCTGTCCGAGCTCGAGGCGGGTGACCGGATCGAGGTCACCACCGGCCAGGGCGAGCTGGACCTCAGGGTCGTGGCGGTACGCCGGGCCGGCGACCCGAACCGGGCGCGCCCCGAGGGGGCCGCGCGCGTCACGCTCGTCTCCGCCGAGGGGTCGGGCCGCCTCGCCGGCTTCCGTCCCGGCAAGGCGCTGTACGTCGACGCCGAGGCCCCGAAGGGCTTCCCGTCCCCGGGCGGCTACTCGCCCGCCGTACCCCCGTCCGAGGAGGCGATGGCCCGCGGCGTCGAGTCGCTGCCCAGCGTCTGCCTCGGTCTGGCCCTGCTCATCGCGCTGACGCTCGGGGTCATCGCGGCGCGCCTCCGGTGGTCGGTCGGCCTGGTGTGGGTGGTCGCCGCACCGGTCGCGATCGCCCTGGCGTGGTTCACGACGGACGCCGCGATGCGGCTGTTCCCGAACCTGATCTGACCGACCTGCACCACTGCATCACCTCCATCCAGGTAGCACCAACAACCCGAGGAAGAGAACAAGATGTCTGTACGCAGAACCGTCGCGGGAGCGCTCAGCGGCGCGCTCGTGACCAGCGCACTGCTCGCGGCCAGCGCCCCGTCGGCGCACGCCGCGGACCCGGACGACACGGACTTCACGCCGGTCGCTGCGGACCTGATCGGTGTGGGTTCGGACACGAGCCAGCACGCGGTGTGGTCGTTGGCGAACGGGTGGAACGCGCAGGTGCCGGCGCCGTCGTTCAAGGTGGCGTCGTTCGCGGCAACGGGTGGTGGCACGATCGCGCTGCCGTCGGGCTCGATCACGCGGCCGAACGGTTCGGGTGCGGGCAAGAACCTGCTGCACGGTGGGACGAACAACGTCGATGTGGACTTCGCGCGGTCGTCGAGCTCGCTGAACGCGGGGGAGATCTCGGACGGTCTGCAGCAGATCCCGTTCGCGGTCGACGAGCTGGCGATGGCGGTGTCGAAGACGGTGGCGTCGAACGCTCCGGCGTCGTTGACGCCGGCGCAGATCGTGGGGATCTACAACGGCACGTTCACGAACTGGAGCCAGATCGACGCGACGAAGTCGGGTGTGATCGCGCCGAAGATCCCACAGGGTGGCTCGGGGACGCGGTCGTTCTTCGTGGCGCAGCTGAAGGCGATGAACGGTGGTGTGGACGTCACGCTGGCGGGTTCGGTGGCCGAGGTGCAGGAGCACGACGACTCGGCGATCAAGGGTGACCCGAACGCGATCGCGCCGTTCTCGGTGGGTCGTGCGGGTCTGCTGGGTGACACGCTGCGGATCGAGTCGGGCTGGAACGCGCAGCGGGCGCTGTACAACGTGGTCCGTGGTGGCGACGTGGCCAACGAGAAGGTCCAGGCCGTCTTCGGCCCGACCGGCTTCTTCTGCTCCGCGTCGGCCCGGCCGCTCATCCGCGCGGCCGGCTTCGGCCAGCTCGCGTCGGACGCGAACGGCGGTGTCTGCGGTGAGCAGACCCAGGACCCCACCACCAACTTCACCGTCAGCGCGGGCAACCCGGACGACGCGGACTTCACGCCGGTCGCTGCGGACCTGATCGGTGTGGGTTCGGACACGAGCCAGCACGCGGTGTGGTCGTTGGCGAACGGGTGGAACGCGCAGGTGCCGGCGCCGTCGTTCAAGGTGGCGTCGTTCGCGGCAACGGGTGGTGGCACGATCGCGCTGCCGTCGGGCTCGATCACGCGGCCGAACGGTTCGGGTGCGGGCAAGAACCTGCTGCACGGTGGGACGAACAACGTCGATGTGGACTTCGCGCGGTCGTCGAGCTCGCTGAACGCGGGGGAGATCTCGGACGGTCTGCAGCAGATCCCGTTCGCGGTCGACGAGCTGGCGATGGCGGTGTCGAAGACGGTGGCGTCGAACGCTCCGGCGTCGTTGACGCCGGCGCAGATCGTGGGGATCTACAACGGCACGTTCACGAACTGGAGCCAGATCGACGCGACGAAGTCGGGTGTGATCGCGCCGAAGATCCCGCAGGGTGGCTCGGGGACGCGGTCGTTCTTCGTGGCGCAGCTGAAGGCGATGAACGGTGGTGTGGACGTCACGCTGGCGGGTTCGGTGGCCGAGGTGCAGGAGCACGACGACTCGGCGATCAAGGGTGACCCGAACGCGATCGCGCCGTTCTCGGTGGGTCGTGCGGGTCTGCTGGGTGACACGCTGCGGATCGAGTCGGGCTGGAACGCGCAGCGGGCGCTGTACAACGTGGTCCGTGGTGGCGACGTGGCCAACGAGAAGGTCCAGGCCGTCTTCGGCCCGACCGGCTTCTTCTGCTCGGAGCCCGCTCAGGCGCTGATCGAGGGTGCCGGGTTCGCCCAGCTCGCCTCCGACGCCGACGGTGGCGTCTGCGGTGAGCAGACCCAGGACCCCACCACGAACTTCACCGTCAACGGTGAGGACGTGGTCGCGGTCGACACCACCGTGAACACCACGGCGACCAGCCCGGGCGCCCGCAAGGCCACGGTCAAGGCCGCCCTCGCCCCGAACGCCGCCGCCGGCACGGTGACCTTCCGCGACGGCAGCACCGTCGTCGCCTCGGGCGTCGCGGTCGTCGCCGGTGTGGCCACCAAGGCGCTCACCGGGGTCAAGCCGGGCTACCACAACTACACCGCGCAGTTCGTGCCGGCCGACCCGACGGCGTACAACGGGTCGACGGACGCCACCCCGGTGAAGCTGCTGGTCCGCACCACGGCCACGATCGCCGAGTCCTTCCCGACGTACGTCGCCAAGGGCGCCCGCGCGCGCGGCACGATCACGGTCGCACTCGCCGGCACGACCACGAAGGCGACCGGCACCGTGGTCGTCACGTACGGCACCAAGGTCGTCGGCAAGGGCACGCTCAGCGCCGGCAAGGTGACGCTGACGCTCGCCAGGCTCACCGTGGGCAGGAAGAAGCTCGTCGTCACCTGGAGCGGCAACACGCTCGCCCCGAAGGCGTCGAAGGTCTTCTACGTCACCCAGCGGTGACACGACAGCAGTGACCCGACAGCAGTGACACGACAGCAGTGACCAAGGAGCCCGGGCGGTCGCCGTACGACGGCCGCCCGGGCTCCCGCCTGACCCGAAGGACGCCCATGACCACGCCCATCGACGCCAACCCGATCGACGACTGGCCGATCGACGACACCACCGCGATCGCACCGGTGCCCCGCCTGGACCCCGCGCTCCCCGTGGACGTGGCTCCGGCGACGGCGCTCGCCGAGCTCGAGGCCCGCGAGATCACCGCCTGGTTCGGCAACCACAAGGTGCTGGACCGGGTGTCGCTGACCATGCCGGCGGGCGGCATCACCGCCCTGATCGGCCCGTCGGGCTGCGGCAAGTCCACCTTCCTGCGGATCCTCAACCGCATGCACGAGCTGGTGCCCTCGGCACGGCTGGCGGGCGAGGTCCTGCTGGACGGCGAGGACATCTACGACCCCGGCAAGCGGCTGATCGACGCGCGCCGGTCGATCGGGATGGTCTTCCAGAAGCCCAACCCGTTCCCGGCGATGTCGATCAGGGAGAACGTGCTGGCCGGCCTCAAGCTGACCGGGACGAAGATGCGCGGCTCCGACAAGGACCTCCTCGTCGAGTCCTGCCTGGTCAAGGGCGGCCTCTGGAACGAGGTCAAGGACCGCCTCGACGCCCCCGGTGGCGGCCTGTCGGGTGGCCAGCAGCAGCGGCTGTGCATCGCGCGGTCGCTGGCGATCCGGCCGCGGGTGCTGCTGATGGACGAGCCCTGCTCCGCCCTGGACCCCACGTCGACCCGCGTCATCGAGGAGACGATGCTCGACCTCGCCCGCGAGGTGACCATCGTGATCGTCACCCACAACATGCAGCAGGCCGCGCGCGTCTCCGACCAGTGCGCGTTCTTCCTGGCTGCGCAGGGCCAGCCCGGCGTCATCGTGGAGCACGGCGACACGACCGCGATGTTCCAGGGACCCCAGGACCCGCGGACCTACGACTACGTCAACGGCCGCTTCGGCTGAGTCCGGCCGGGAGGCGCGCTGAGGCACGTGCCGCCGGGGGTTGTCGATATCCTCCTCCGGTGAGCGACATCGAGATCGGCCGAGCGAAGCGGGCCCGCCGCGCGTACTCCTTCGACGACATCGCGATCGTGCCCTCCCGGCGCACGCGCGACCCCGAGGAGGTCAGCGTCGACTGGCAGATCGACGCCTACCGCTTCTCGCTGCCGATCCTCGCCGCGCCGATGGACTCCGTGATGTCGCCGGCGACCGCCATCGCGTTCGGGCAGTACGGCGGCCTCGGCGTGCTCAACCTCGAGGGCCTCTGGACCCGGTACGACGACCCGGAGCCGCTGCTCGAGGAGGTCGCCGGCCTGCAGGGGGTCGAGGCCACCCGCCGCCTGCAGCAGATCTACGACGAGCCGATCAAGGCCGAGCTGATCAGCGAGCGGCTGAAGGAGATGCGGGACGCCGGCGTGACCGTCGCCGGCTCGCTGTCGCCGCAGCGCACCAAGGAGTTCGCCAAGACGGTGACCGACGCGGGCGTCGACCTGTTCGTCATCCGCGGCACGACCGTGTCGGCCGAGCACGTGTCGAGCCAGGCCGAGCCGCTGAACCTCAAGGAGTTCATCTACGAGCTCGACGTCCCGGTCATCGTCGGCGGCTGCGCGACCCACCAGGCCGCCCTGCACCTGATGCGCACCGGCGCGGCCGGCGTCCTCGTCGGCTTCGGCGGCGGCGCGGCGCACACGACGCGCACCGTGCTCGGCATCGCGGTCCCGATGGCCAGTGCGGTGGCCGACGTCGCCGCCGCGCGCCGCGACTACCTCGACGAGTCGGGCGGGCGCTACGTCCACGTCATCGCCGACGGCTCGATCGGCACGTCCGGCGACCTCGCCAAGGCGATCGCCTGCGGCGCCGACGCCGTCATGGTCGGCTCGCCCTTCGCCCGGGCCACGGACGCGCCCGGCCGCGGCTTCCACTGGGGCGCCGAGGCCCACCACGCCGACCTCCCGCGCGGCCAGCGCGTGCAGCTCGACCAGGTCGGCACCATCGAGGAGATCCTCTTCGGTCCCTCCCGCGTCGCCGACGGCACGATGAACCTCGTCGGCGCCCTCAAGCGCTCGATGGCGACCACCGGCTACACCGAGCTCAAGGAGTTCCAGCGCGTCGAGGTCGTCTCCAGCTGAGCGGTCTCGTCGTCGCCGCCGCGCAGGCCGAGTCCCGCGCGGGCGACCTTGCGTCCAACGTCGCCACGGCCGCCCGACTCGTCCGGCAGGCCGGGGCGCGGGTCGTCGTGCTCCCCGAGGCCTTCCTGACCGGGTACGACGCCAGCGCGTTCGCCGGCGCCCTGCCGACCGTCGACGACCTGGCCGGCGCGGTGCTCGACCCGCTGCGGGAGGCCGCGGTCGCGGCCGGCGCCACCGTGGTGGCGTCGGCCGCGCTGGCCCGCCCGCGCGGGCGGACCCTGTCGTCGGTGGTGGTCGGTCCCGACGGGACCACCACGGCGCCGTACGACAAGCAGCACCTGGACGGCGACGAGCCGGACTGGTTCGTCGCGGGGGAGTCGGGCGCCTCGGTCGTCGTCGACGGGCACGTGCTCGCGCTGTCGATCTGCCGCGACGGCAGCGTCCCGGCGCATGCCGCGGAGGCGGCCGCGGCCGGTGCGGCGGCGTACCTCTGCTCGGTGGCGTACTTCCCCGGCGGTGCCCGGCGGATGGACGTCACCTACGCGGCGCGGGCCCTCGACCACCGGTTCCCGGTGGTCGTCGCGGGGCTGACCGGCCGCTGCGGCGCGCACACCTTCATCGGCGGCTCGGCCGTCTACGGACCCGACGCCGAGCCGCTGGCCCGGCTCGGCGACGAGGAGGGCGTCGCCCGCGCCGAGCTCGCGCTCAGCTGAGCGGGCGGAGGCCGCGCAGCACACTCGCAGTGAGCCGGTCGACCCACGCGTCGTCGAGGGCGCCCGGCGTCAGGAGCACGCCCGCGATGACTGTCCCGACCACCAGCTGGACGAGGTCGTCGGCGCGGGCATCGGGGTGCGCCTCGCCTGCGTCGATCGCCTCGCCGAGCCGCTCGTCCATCGCCGCCAGTACGCCGGAGAAGCGGCGGATCATGCTGGCGTGGAGGTCGGGGTAGGTGCCGGCCTCGGCGAGCAGGCCGGGCAGTGCGGCCGCGGCGGCGGGCGTGCACAGGGCGTCGCGGGTCCCGCCGACCAGGCGGGCCACGACCTCGTCGAGGCCGGCCCGGAGGTTGGTGCCGAGCGCGAGCTCGCCCGGGAACACCGCCTCGTGGACGAGGTGGGGGAGCGCCGGCCAGCGTCGGTACAGCGCGGCCTTGGTCGTCCCGGCCCGCGCGGCGACGGCGGCGCCCGTGACGGCGGCGTACCCACCCTCGGCGAGCAGGTCGCGGACGGCGGCGAGGGCGGCCTGCTCGATCCGCGGGTCGCGCGGCCTGCCGGTCGCCCGAGGAGCTTCGACATCGGTCCCCATGAACCTCTTCCCCTCTTTCGATACCAAGAGTACCGTAACCGCATCGTCCTGTAGAACGTGTTCTAGCGATGGTGCGAGCACGGGGACGCCGACCCGAGGAGGGGCCATGACGGAGGCATCGGTGCCGCCGGACTTCACCATGCAGCGCTCGAGCCGCGACCAGACCGAGGTGCACGACCGCCTCGAGGCCTGGCTCGCCGAGGTGCTGCCGCCCGGCGCGGATCCGGTCGTGACGCTCCACGCGGGCGTGGACACCAACGGCATGTCGAGCGAGACGGTCATCCTCGACGTCACCTGGACCGAGGACGGCGCGCGCCGCACGGGGGAGTACGTCGCCCGGGTGGCGCCCGCGCAGGCCGACGTCCCCGTGTTCCGGGAGTACCGCCTCCAGGACCAGTACGACGCCATGCGGCTCGCCGGCGAGCTGACCGACGTGCCCGTGCCGGCCGTGCGCTGGTTCGAGCAGACCGGCGCCGTGCTCGGGACGCCCTTCTTCCTGATGGACCGCGTCGAGGGCATCGTCCCGCCCGACGTGATGCCCTACCCGTTCGGCGACAACTGGCTCTACGACGCGGACCCCGCCGACCAGGACCGGCTCGCCCGCAGCAGCGTCGAGGCCATCGCGAAGCTGCACGCCATCGCGGACCCGACGACCACCTTCGGCTTCCTCGACCCGGCCGTGACCGGCAACGAGGGCGCGACGCCGCTCGCCCGCAACCTCGCGAAGACGCGGGCGTGGTACGAGTGGGCCGCCCTCGACCTGACCCGCTCACCGCTCGTCGACCGGGCGCTCGCGTGGCTGGAGGCCAACCTTCCCGCGACCGACGATGCCGTGCTGTGCTGGGGCGATGCCCGGATCGGCAACATGATGTACCGCGACTTCGAGCCCGTCGCCGTCCTCGACTGGGAGATGGCGTCGATCGGCCCGCGCGAGCTCGACGCCTCGTGGATCGTCTTCGCCCACCAGGTCTTCCAGACGATCGCGCAGGTCTTCGAGCTGCCCGGCATGCCGGAGTTCCTCTCGGAGGAGTCGGTCAAGGCGACGTACAGCGAGCTCAGCGGCGTCGAGCTCGGCGACCTCACCTGGTACCACCTCTACAACGCGGTCATCTGGTGCGTGGTGTTCATGCGCACCGGGCTGCGGCAGGTGCGCTTCGGTGAGATCGAGCAGCCGGACGACATCGAGACCCTGTTCCACTGCAAGCCGCTCGTCGAGCGGCTCCTGGCCGAGGTGGGTGCCTGATGGCCGGACCGGAAGGACGCGACGCAGTGGCGGGTCAGGGCAGCCTGCACGGCGAGTACGTCGGCGTCGGGCCCCTCGACGAGTTCCCCATCCACCAGCTCCCGCGCCCCGTGGCCTGGGCCGGCAGCAGCGACCGCAACTTCTACGACCGCTGCTACCTCAACGCCCACGACCGCACCGGCGACCTGTTCCTCATCACCGGCCTCGGCTTCTACCCGAACCTCGGCACCAAGGACGCCTACGTCCTGCTGCGCCGCGGCGACGAGCAGACCGGCCTCCACCTCGGCGACGCCGCCGACCCGCGGGGGGCGGACCGGATGGCCCAGCAGGTCGGCAACTACCGGATCGAGGTCCTCGAGCCGCTGCGCAGGCTGCGCCTGGTGCTGGAGGAGACCGAGGGCATCGCGATGGACCTCACCTGGGAGGGCTCCTTCCCGGTCGTCCAGGAGCTGCCGCACGTGATGCGCCAGGGCAGCGGTACGACGCTCGACGCGCAGCGCTTCGCCCAGGTCGGCACCTGGGAGGGCGTGCTCAGCGTCGACGGCACCGACATCGCGGTCACCCCCGACCGGTGGGTCGGCACCCGCGACCGCTCGTGGGGCATCCGCCCGGTCGGCGAGGCGGCGCCCGCGGGCAAGCCGGCAGACCCGTCCTTCGACGGCATGTGGTGGCTCTACCTGCCGCTGCGCTTCGAGGACTTCTGCATCGTGATGATCATCCAGGAGACGCCGGACGGCTATCGCACCGTCAACGACTGCACCCGGACCTGGCGCGACGGCCGGGTCGAGCAGCTCGGCTGGCCGCGGGTGGAGATCCGCTACGGCGCCGGCACCCGCGTCCCGACGGGCGCCACCGTCACCTGCACGACGCCCGACGGCAAGGAGGTCGTGCTCGAGGTCGCCTCGCACCTGCCGGTGCCGATCCACGTCGGCGGCGGCTACGGCGGCGACTCGGACTGGACCCACGGGGTCTGGAAGGGCGCCGGCTTCACCGAGCGGCTGACCTACGACATGAACGACCCGGCCGTCGCCGGCCGGGTGATGTTCGGGGTGATCGACCACGTCGGCTCCGCGACCGTGCACGGGTCGGGCGCCGGCGTACCCGACGGGACCGAGGGGTGGGGCCTGTTCGAGCACGGCTCCCTCGGCCGCCACGACCCCAGCGGCTTCGCCGACTGGTTCGACCTCGCTCCCTGACCGGTGGTCGAGGAGGTTGCGCAGCAACCGTCTCGAGACCTGTCGACCCGCTACGAAAGGCAACTGACATGACGCTGGACCGCGACGCCCTCTTCATCGGCGGCACCTGGGCGAAGCCCGCCACCGACGCCCTGCTGGAGGTGGTCTCGCCGCACTCCGAGGAGGTCGTCGCGCGGGTCCCCGAGGGCTCCGCCGCCGACATCGACGCCGCGGTCGCGGCCGCCCGCCGGGCCTTCGACGAGGGGCCGTGGCCCCGGATGAGCCCGGCCGAGCGGATCGAGGTCGTGCAGAACCTCTCGGGCCTGTACGCCGCGAAGCTGGAGGAGATGGCCACCATCATCTCCACCGAGATGGGCTCGCCGATCTCGTTCAGCTCGCTCGCGCAGGCGCCGGCGCCGTGGATGCAGATCGAGGCCTTCCTGGCCATCGCCCGGGAGTTCCCGTGGGAGTCGACCCGGCCCGGCGCACTCGGAGCGGACGTCGTCGTACGGCACGAGCCGGTGGGCGTCGTCGCGGCCATCCCGCCGTGGAACGTCCCGCAGTTCACCATCCTGTCGAAGCTGGTGCCGGCCCTGCTCGCCGGCTGCACGGTCGTCGTGAAGCCGGCGCCGGAGACGCCGCTCGACGGCTACCTGCTGGCCGAGCTGCTCGTCGAGGCGGGCGTGCCGGAGGGGGTCGTGTCGATCGTCGCCGGCGGCCGCGAGGTCGGCGAGCACCTGGTGCGCCACCCCGGCGTCGACAAGGTCGCCTTCACCGGGTCCACCGCGGCAGGCCGCAAGATCGGCGCCATCTGCGGCGAGCAGCTCAAGCGGGTCTCGCTCGAGCTCGGCGGCAAGTCGGCGGCGATCATCCTCGACGACGCCGACGAGGCCGCCGCGATCGAGGGCCTGAAGTTCCTCGGCGTGATGAACTCCGGGCAGGCCTGCGTCGCGCAGACCCGCGTGCTCGTCTCGCGCGAGCGGCACGACGCCTTCGCCGCCGCCCTGGCCTCCGCGATCGGCGGGATGAAGGTCGGCGACCCGCTCGACCCGGCCACCGAGATCGGACCGATGGTCGCGCAGCGCCAGCAGGAGCGGGTGGAGAAGTACATCGCGCTCGGCCAGGAGGAGGGCGCCCAGCTGCTCACCGGCGGCAACGGGCGGCCGGACGGCCTGGACACGGGCTGGTACGTCCGGCCGACCGTCTTCGCCAGCGTCGACAACCGGATGCGGATCGCGCAGGAGGAGATCTTCGGTCCCGTCCTGTCGGTGATCCCGTACGTCGACGTGGCCGACGCCGTGCGGATCGCGAACGACTCCGAGTACGGCCTCGCCGGCACCGTGTGGACGGCCGATCCCGAGGCCGGGCTCGAGGTCGCGCGCGGCGTGCGGACCGGGACCTACGGGATCAACACCTACACGATGGACTTCGCGGCGCCCTTCGGCGGCTTCAAGGCCTCCGGCCTGGGGCGGGAGTTCGGGCCGGAGGGGCTGGCGCAGTACACCGAGGCGAAGTCGGTGTACCTGGCGGCGCCGCCGCTGTAGACCTGCCTGCAAGCCGGCTGCAAGGCTGGCCCCGCACGCTCGGGACGACAGAAGGTCCCCAGCCGAGGAGCCCCCGATGCCCGACCTGCCCGACCAGCCCGACGTCCTCGACTCCGTCGACCAGCTGCTCGCCGGCGTCACGGACCGGGAGGTCCTGGAGGCGCCCGGCAAGTCGGGTGCGGTGCTCGAGCGGGTGCGCATCGACGGCGAGCCGTACGTCGTGAAGTACCTCGACCACGACAACGACTGGTCGCTGCGCGCGGCCGGCGTGCCCGGCAGCGCGACCGTCGAGCTGTGGCGCCGCGGCATCCTGCACGACCTGCCGGACGAGATCGCCCAGCCCATCGTCGCGGTCGCCCACGACGCCCGCCGGCCCGCGCTCTCCGCGCTGCTGATGCACGACGTCGGCGCCTGGCTCGTCCCGGCCGTCGACGACCCGATCCCGGTCGAGCAGAACGCGCGCTTCCTCGACCACCTGGCCGCGCTGCACGCGGCCTTCTGGGAGACCGGCCGCGACATCGACGTGGTCAGTCCCGAGGACCGCTACCTCGAGCTCTCGCCCCGCATGGCCGCCGCGGAGGCCGCCCTCGGGCAGGACCACCTCGTGCCGCGGCTGGTGGCGCAGGGGTGGCCGCTGCTGGAGTCGGTCGCGCCGAAGGCGGCCGCGGTCGTCGTACCACTGGTGCACGAGCCGGGGCCGCTGCTCGCCGCGCTGGCGACCACCCCGCAGACCTTGGTGCACGGGAACTGGAAGCTCGACAACCTCGGCACGGACCCAGCGGGCCGGACCATCCTGCTCGACTGGGAGACCCCCGGTCGGGGCGCGGGCACGGCCGACCTCGCCTGGTACCTCGCGATCAACTGCCGCCGGCTCCCGGTCTCCAAGGAGGAGACGATCGACCTCTACCGCGCGGCCCTCGAGCGCCGCGGCGTCGCCACCGACCCGTGGTGGGACCGGCAGCTCGACCTGGCCCTGCTCGGAGCGATGGTGCAGTTCGGCTGGGAGAAGGCCCTCGGCGGGTACGACGACGAGCTGGCCTGGTGGGAGGAGCGGGTCGTCCGCGCGGCGGCCCGGCTGGGCGGCGTGGGCTAGAGGCGTGGGACGGATGGGCAGGGCCTCGATCGGCGACGCCTACGACCGGTCGGCCTCCGCCTGGCGGAGCGGGCCGGCGGCGCTCTACGCCGTGCTCGCCGAGGCCCTGATCGACCGGGCTCCGGTCGCCGTCGCCGGGGGAGTGGTGCTCGACGCGGGCGCCGGCTCCGGCGTGGCCGGTGACGCGGCCCGTGCTCGCGGGGCCGCGCGGGTCGTGGGCGTCGACCTCGCTCCGGCGATGCTCGGGCGCGGCGGCTCCGCGGTGGCGGGCGACCTCGTCCGGCTGCCCTTCCGCGACCGCGCCTTCGACCTGGCGGTCGCCGCCTTCAGCATCGGCCACGCGGACCCGGCAGCCGCGATGGCCGAGCTGCACCGGGTGGCGCCGGCGCTGCTCGCCTCGGCCTTTGCGGAGGGCTGGACCCACCCCGCCAAGGAGGTCGTCGAGCGGGTGCTGGCGGAGCGCGGCCACGTCCCGCCGGCCTGGTACCAAGCCTTCAAGGACGGCACCGAGCGCCAGGTCGGCGATCCCGACCGGCTGGCGGCCCTCGCGACGACCGCCGGCTGGACCGATGCCCGGGTCGAGCGGGTCGAGGTCGCGACCGGCCTCACCGATCCGCGGGTGATGGCCGCGTGGCGGCTGGGCATGGCCCACCACGCCCCCTTCGTCGCGGGCCTCCCCTCACGAGTCAGGGCGGAGGTCGCCGCGGAGGCGGAGGCGCTGCTCGCCGGCGCACCGCCCGTGGTGGCGCCGATGCTGGTCCTCACCGCGACCTGACGGCTCCGGGGCGGCGTGCCGCCGACCGCCAGCCGTCGAGGGACCGGCCGGCCTCCGCCCGCAGCACGTCCCCGTGGGCGCCGGCCCGGGACGCGAGACCGGCCGCCAGCTCCTCCGCCCGGGCCAGCCACCGCGGGTCGCCGAGCGCGGCGCCGGTGCTGCCCGCCCACCACCACGCCTCGACCCCGACCGCGGCCTCGACCGCCCGGAGGTCCCGCCACGCCGCCGCGGCGTCGACCGGCTCGCCGAGCGCGTGGGTGGCTCGGTGGACCAGCAGGCGGGCGCAGGCGTCGTACCGGGGGACGCCGGTGGCTGCCGCGGCGGCGGCCAGGTCGCCGGCCACGGTCAGCGCCGAGGCCGCCTCGTCGCGCAGCAGGTGCAGCTGCGCCTGCAGGAGCTGCAGCTTCATCGCGAGGCGCCAGCCGAAGACCAGGTCGCCGACGAGCGTGTCCCGGGCCCGGTCGAGCAGTGCGGCCGCGGCGTCCGCGTCACCGGCCCGCAGTCGCTCCTCCGCGAGGTCCTCGAGCGCGGCCACCAGCACCTCGGGGATCACCACGCCGTCGACCGCGTCCTCGGCGGCCTGCTGGTGCGCGTCGACCCCCGCCGAGGTCGCGCCCAGGTTGCGGAGGACCCAGCCGGAGAAGTTCACGCCCCGGCCCGCGAAGCGCGGTACGTCGCGCCGCTCGACCTCGGTCGTGTAGTCGGTGAAGCACGCCAGCGCCTCCTGCGCGCGACCGGCCACCGCGAGCGTGTGCCCGGTGAAGAGCAGCGCGTGAAGCGACGCCGGGGTGTGCGCGACCCCGACACCCGGCCGGGTGGCGGGCCGGAGCAGGGCGAGGGCCTGGTCGACCTCGCTGCGGTGGGCGTGCAGGACGCCCCGCCACGCGGCGGCCTCCAGCCGGTCCTCGCCGCTGGCGTCGAGCAGCGCGGCGTCCAGCCGCTCACCCGCGGACCCGAGCTCGCCGCGGGCGTGCAGGATCCGCCCCGACGCCACCAGGCAGCGGGTGCGGGAGCCCGGGTCGTCGGCGGACAGCGCGCCGTCGTCGGCGTACGACGCCGCTTCGTCGAAGCGCCGGTCGAAGTACGCCGCCCACGCCGCCGCCTCCCAGCGCAGCGGGCCGGCGCCGGTGGCGGCGAGGGCGTCCGCCTCCGCCTCGCGGTAGCGCCGCCGGCGGATCCGGACCCGCGCGCGGGCGAGCAGGACGGTGTCGTCGGGCGCGAGCGCGAGCGACTGGTCGAGCAGGTCCTCGGCGGTCGCGTGGTCGAAGCGCTCGGCCGCGCGTGCGGCGGCGGTCCGCAGCCACTGGGCGGCGAGCGCCCGGTCGCCGCCGAGGCGGGCGTGCTCGGCGACCGTGGCGGGGTCGGCGTCGCTGCGCCGCGCGAGCGCCCGCCCGGCCTCGCGGTGCAGCAGCGCGGCGCGGCCGGCGGTGGTGCCGGAGACCAGCGCGGTCCGGACCAGGTCGTGCCGGAAGCGCAGATGCCCCGAGACCTCGACCAGCAGGCCGCTGCGGACCGCGCGCTCGGCGTCGGTGAGCACGTCGAGCGTGCTGCGGCCGAGCACGCCGGCAAGCAGGTCGATGTCCAGGTCGCCGCCGAGGACGGCGGCCGTCCGGACCAGGTCGCCGGCCGACCCGAGGTCGTCGCAGCGGGCGGTCACCGCCGCCACCAGGCTCTCGGGCAGCTCCCCGGACGGCACCGACGCGAGCTCGGCGAGGAAGAGGGGGTGTCCGCCGGAGCGGGCGTGCAGCTCGTCGGCCCGGCGCTCGCCCACCAGCGCCGCGACGTGGGCGCGGTCGAGCGGGCCGAGGCCCACGTGGTCGGTCGCGGGGGAGGCCGGGCCCTCGTCGGGCCGGGCCCCCAGCACGACCACCACCGGGAGCGGGCGGCGGGCCAGATAGGCCAGCCAGTCGCCGAGGGTCGGCCCGGCGAGGTGCGCGTCATCGACGACGACCACGACCACCCGGTCGCCGGCGATCCGGCCGAGCACCCGGGTGACGGCGCCGTAGAGCACGGACGGCCCGAGCGCGGGGTCCACGCTGTGCGTGCCGGGCACGGCCGAGCCGAGCAGGGGAGCGAGGACCGCGGCGTCGCCGGCCAGCAGGCGGTCACCGTCCCCGTCCTTCAGGTGGGCTGCGATCGCGGACAGCACGACGTCCAGCGGGGCCGCCCGGTCCAGCGGGCGGCAGGTCCCCACGAGCACCCGGTCGCCCGCCGCGCGTCGTGCCGCGGCCCAGGTCGCGAGCAGGGTGGTCTTGCCGATGCCGGCCTCGCCCGACACGAGTGCGACCCGCGGCGCCCGCTCCGCCGCCGCCCGTCCCACGAGGGAGTCGAGGTGGGCGGACTGGCTGTCGCGCCCGACCAGCGCGGGCACCCGCGCCGCGGCCCGGACCACCGGGAGGTCGCCGCGCAGGATCGCCGTGTGCAGCGCGGCCGTCTCGCCGGCCGGGTCGGTGCCGAGCTCGTCGGCGAGCGTGGCCCGCAGGTCGGCGTACACGGTGAGGGCCTGGGCGGGGCGGCCCGCGGCCGCGTGGGCGCGCATGGCGGTGCGGGCCGCCTGCTCGTCCAGGGGGTCGGCGACCAGGTCGGCCGAGGCCAGCTCGAGGGCGTCGCGCCACTCGCCGGCCTCGAGGAGGGCGGCTGCGGCGACCCGCCGCGCGCGCTGCACGAGCCGGGTGGCGGCCGCCCACTCGGCCGCCGCCCAGTCCGCCTCGGCCCGCACCTCCGGGACGGGGCCGCGCAGCAGCGCGAGGGCCGCCCGGGCCGCGCTCGCCGCCGCGCCGACCTCGCCGAGCCCGAGCCGCCGCTCCGCCTCGCGGACGACCGCGTCCAGCTCGGTGAGGTCCGTCCAGTCGGCGCGCAGCCGGTAGCCGCCGTCCGTGCGCTCGACGCGGTCGCGGCCGAGCAGGCGGCGTACCCGGCTCGCGAGCACGGCGACCTGGTCCGCCGGCCGGGCCGGCGGCGTGTCACCCCACAGCGCGTCGACCGCCGCGTCGAGGGGCACCGGACGGCCACCGGCCAGCGCGAGGAGCAGGAGGAGGCCGCGGGCCTTCCTGTCCAGCACTGCGGTGTCGAAGCCGTCGACCGTGAGTTCCCCGAGCACACGCACGGCGAGTGCGCTCACGAGCGTGATGGTACGCCGCCGCGAGGGTCGGGGATCAGGGCTTCGCGTAGTTCGAGGCACCCCACCAGTCGACGACCACGACCGGCTCGTCCCCGATCACCCAGGCGTCGTGTCCCTCGGGGAGCGAGGTGACGTCGCCGGGCCGCGCGACCAGCTCGGTGCCGTCGGCCATCAGGATCCCCAGCTCGCCACTGACGTGGTACTGGAAGTGCGGGGCCTCGCACAGCTCGGTGCCGGCGATCGCCTTGACGTGCTCCGACCACCGCCAGCCCGGCTGCAGGGTGAGCCGGCCGATCGGGGTGCCGCCGACGGTGAGGATCTCGGCGACGCCGCGCTCGAAGGAGCGGGTCTCGTCGGGGGCGCTGAAGCTCTTCTGCTCGGTCCTCTGGTGCTGGCCGTCGGTGTTCTGGCCGTCGGTGTGCTGGTCGTGGGTGTGCTGGTCGACGCTCATGGGAGCCTCCGGTCGTCCGTGCGGCGCCTCTCGCCGCCTCGGGACGGAGCCTGCGCCGACGGCCTTGCAGTGCGGTTGCAGCGGGGCTTCTCGTCGTACCGGACCCAGTGGCTGTGAATTCGGCCGATTCGCGACCATTCAGTCCGGTACGAGGCCGTCTGACACCCCGAAATCGGTCCTTGACACGGGAAAGGCATGTGTAAAGCAGCACATCTGCTACCGATCAGTAGATTCGGTGACGGCGGTCACCTACGCTCCTTCCATGAGCGAAGCGATTTCCGGCTCCGGCGCCTCCGACGGCCCGGTCGTTGACGGCCCGCACGACCCCGAGCACGACCCCCGGGCGTCGTACGCCCTCGAGCCGGAGTACGTCGCCCGGCTGACCGATCGCGTGCTGGCGACCACCGGCACGACGACCCAGGTGCACTCGCCGATCAACGGCGCCCCGGTCGCCAACATCCCGCAGTCGAGCGAGGCCGACGTCGCCGAGGCCTTCCGCCGCGCGCGGGTCGCCCAGGCGGCGTGGGCGCGGGTGTCGATCGACGAGCGCGCCCGGATCCTGCACCGTCTCCACGACATCGTGCTCGACCGCCAGGCCGAGATCATGGACCTGATCCAGCTCGAGTCCGGCAAGTCCCGCAAGCACGCCTTCGACGAGCCGCTGCACATCGCGCTCACCGCGCGCTACTACGCCCGCACCGCGCACGAGCACCTCGACTCCGAGAGCCGGCCGGGCGTCGTACCCGTGCTGACCAAGGTAGAGCTCAACCGCGTGCCCAAGGGCGTCGTCGGCATCATCTCGCCGTGGAACTACCCCTTCACGATGGCGCTGTGCGACGGCCTGCCGGCCCTGCTCGCCGGCAACGCCGTCGTCACCAAGCCCGACGCGCAGACCATGCTCTCCGCGCTGCTCGGCGCGCAGCTGCTGGAGGAGGCCGGCTTCCCGCGTGACCTGTGGCAGGTCGTCGCCGGCCCCGGCCGCGTGCTCGGCACGCCGATCATCGAGCGCGCCGACTACATCTGCTTCACCGGCTCCACCGCGACCGGCAAGATCATCGCCAAACAGGCGGCGGAGCGGCTCATCGGCTGCTCGCTCGAGCTCGGCGGCAAGAACCCGATCCTGGTGCTGCGCGACGCCGACATCGAGCGCGCCGCCGAGGGTGCCGTGCGGGCGTCCTTCTCCAACGCCGGCCAGCTGTGCGTGTCGACCGAGCGCATGTTCGTCGCCGACGCCGTCTACGACCGGTTCGTGGAGCGCTTTGTGGCCCGGACCAAGGCGATGAGCCTCGGCGCCACGATGGACTGGGACTCCGACATGGGCACCCTCATCTCCGCCGACCAGCTCGAGACCGTCTCCGCCCACGTCGAGGACGCCGTCGCCAAGGGCGCCCGCGTGCTGGCCGGCGGCAAGGCGCGGCCCGACCTGGCGCCGTACTACTACGAGCCGACGATCCTCGAGGGCGTCACGCCGGAGATGACCTGCTTCGGCCACGAGACCTTCGGCCCGGTCGTCTCGATCTACCGCTTCCACGACGAGGCCGACGCGATCGCGCGCGCCAACGACGGCGAGTACGGCCTCAACGGCTCGGTCTACACCCGCGACACCGCGCGCGGGCGCGCCGTGGCCCGCCAGATCAAGTGCGGCACGGTCAACGTCAACGAGGCGTTCGGCGCCACCTTCGCCAGCATCAGCGCCCCGATGGGCGGCATGCGCGAGTCCGGCATGGGCCGCCGCCAGGGCAGCGAGGGCATCCACCGCTACACCGAGACGCAGTCGGTCGCGGTCCAGCGCCTGCTGCGCTTCGGGCCGGTTCTCGGCATGTCCGACGAGTCCTACGCGAAGATCATGACCGCCTCGCTGCGGATCATGGACAAGCTCGGCCGCGCCTGAGCAAGGGGGAACACATGACCGACTTCGACTACGACGTCCTCGTCATCGGCTCGGGCTTCGGCGGCTCCGTCACCGCGCTCCGGCTGACCGAGAAGGGCTACCGCGTCGGCGTCCTCGAGGCCGGCGCGCGGTTCACCGACGCCGACTTCGCCGACAACTCCTGGGACCTGAAGAAGTACCTCTACGCCCCGGCGGCCGGCTGCTACGGCATCCAGCGCATCGACATGGTCAAGGACTGCCTGATCCTCGCCGGCGCCGGCGTGGGCGGCGGTTCGCTGGTCTACGCGAACACGCTCTACGAGCCGCTCGAGCCGTTCTACAAGGACCCGTCCTGGGCGCACATCACCGACTGGAAGGCGGAGCTGGCGCCGTACTACGACCAGGCCAAGCGGATGCTCGGCGTCGTCGAGTACCCGCGCATGACCCCGTCGGACGAGGTCATGAAGAAGGTCGCCGAGGAGATGGGCGTCGGCGACACCTTCCACGCGACCCCGGTCGGCGTCTTCTTCGGCGGTCCCGGCCAGGCGGCCGGCGAGCAGGCCGACGACCCGTACTTCGGCGGGGCCGGCCCGAAGCGCAACGCCTGCCTCGACTGCGGCGAGTGCATGACCGGTTGCCGGCACAACGCCAAGAACACCCTGGTCAAGAACTACCTCTACCTCGCCGAGCAGAACGGCGCCGAGGTGCACCCGCTGACCACGGTGACCCGGGTGCGGCCGCTGGCCGGCGGCGGCTACCGGGTCGACACGCGCTGGACCAAGGCGAAGCTGTCCCGTCGTACCGCCGTGAAGACGTTCACCGCCGAGCAGGTCGTCTTCTCGGCCGCCGCGCTTGGCACCCAGAAGCTGCTCCACCGGCTCAAGGCCGAGGGCGACCTGCCCAACGTCTCCGACCGGATCGGCCACCTGACGCGCACCAACTCCGAGTCGATCCTCGGTGCCATCGCGCCCGAGGGCGCCGACGTCGACTACACCGAGGGCGTGGCGATCACCTCCTCGTGGCACCCCGACGAGCACACCCACATCGAGCCGGTGCGCTACGGCAAGGGCAGCAACGCGATGTCGCTGATGCAGACCGTGCTCACCGACGGCGACGGCCCCGAGCCGCGCTGGAAGGTGTGGCTCAAGGAGCTGTGGAAGGAGCGCACCCGCGTCCGCGACCTGTACGACGTGAAGCACTGGTCGGAGCGGGTCGTCATCGCGCTCGTCATGCAGTCGGTCGACAACTCGATCACGACCTTCCCGAAGCGGGTCGCCGGCAAGTGGATCCTGTCGTCGAAGCAGGGCCACGGCGAGCCGAACCCGACGTGGATCCCGGCCGCCAACGACGCGGTACGCCGCATGGCGCGGGTGATGGGCGGCGGCACCGCCGGCGGGACGATCGGCGAGCCGTTCAACCGGCCGCTGACCGCCCACTTCATCGGCGGCTGCACGATCGGCGACAGCCCGGAGACCGGCGTGGTCGACGGCTACCAGCGGGTCTTCGGGCACCCCGGCCTCCACATCGTCGACGGCTCGACGATCTCGGCCAACCTGGGGGTCAACCCGTCGCTCACGATCACCGCGCAGGCGGAGCGGGCGATGGCCTACTGGCCCAACAAGGGCGAGCAGGACGCCCGCCCGTCGCTCGGCGAGGGCTACGAGCGGATCCAGCCGGTGGCGCCGAAGGCGCCCGTCGTACCGGCTGACGCGCCGGCGGCGCTCCGGCTGCCCATCGTCGGTGTGAGCTGAGTCGACGCCTGGGGCAGAAGTGCACTGCTGGGGCGGTTCCGGGTCTCCCGGGGCCGCCCCAGAACTTTTGGCCAAGTTGTGACCAACCGGCGTAACCCGCCCCTCCCGGTCTCGTTGATCCACCGAGCCCGGGAATCACGCTCCCTCCCGAAGCCCGGGCTCGGTCCAGGCACTGTCCATCAGCTGCGTGGACAATCAGGACCCGGCCACCCTCCCTCCCCGGCCGGGTCCTGGTGCGTTTTCGGACGTCTGCCCGGATATCCACAACCGGTCACGGGCCTCGTTGACATTCCCGATGTGGCCATACGAGTATGTGGCTACCGCTCGGCGACCGTCGCCGACGGTCTCATCTCGGGAGTCGTTCCATGCTCACTTCTTCGCGCTCGGTCGCGACCTTGCTCCTCACGGCGCTGACCGGCCTGCTGTTCCTCGTCACCGCGCCGGCCGCGATGGCGGCGTCGTACAACTGGTACTCCGCGGGCGACCCGCTCAACGCCTACGACGGCACGCTGCGTGCGTCGGCCTTCGGCACGTCGTACCAGAAGGACGGCTTCCTCAAGAACCACACCTACTACCGCGACCGCCGCGACAACGGCAACGCCGTCTACACGGAGACCGGCTACCGCTACTACGTGGTGTGCACCGGCAACACCGCGCCGTCGTGGTGCGCCGTCGGCAGCTCGGACCAGAGTGCGCGGACGCAGAGCGGCAGCTGGCAGGACCAGTACGACGCCGACGACTACTCGACGCGCGCCGCCGACAAGGGCCGGGTCTACTCGAAGGTCTGCGAGGACCAGTCGTGGAGCCCGGATGCCTGCAGCCGCCAGCCGTACTTCACCTTCAACCTCTGAGGTGGAGGTCGCGGTCACCTCGCTGCGCTGCGCCTACGGGCGCGGCGCAGCGCCGGTCGTCGACATCGACGCCTTCACGATGGCGCGCGGCGTGTGCGGCCTGGTCGGGGTGAACGGAGCCGGGAAGTCGACCCTGCTCCGCACGCTGGCCGGCTGCCGGCGGCCCGACGGGGGTCGGGCAACCGTCGGCGGCGTCGACCTCTACGGTCGGCGCCGCCGGTCGGTGGTCGGTCGCATCGGCTACATGCCCCAGCAGCTCGACCTTCCCGGCGAGCTCCGCGTCGTCGAGGCGCTCGGCTACGCGAGCTGGGTCCGCGACGTGCCGGCGACGGTGGCCCGGGCGAGGAACGGGGACATCCTCGACCGGGTCGGGCTCGCGTCCCGGGCGCAGGACCGGGTGCGCCACCTCTCCGGTGGGATGAAGCGCCGCCTGGCACTGGCGGTGGCGCTGGTGACGGAGCCCGACGTCCTCCTGCTGGATGAGCCGACGACCGGCCTCGACCCTGAGCAGCGGTCGGGTCTGCGGGGGATCCTCGCCGACCTCGGGACGTCGGCGGTCACGCTGCTCAGCAGCCACGTGATGGAGGACGTGGTGATGATGGCGGACCAGGTGGCGGTGCTGGAGGCCGGACGCCTGTTGCACGTCGGGCCCACGGCTGCCTTCGTCGCCGAACGAGGCGGCCCGGACGGGTCCGCGGAGCACGCCTTCCTCGCCACGATCGCGGCGGCGCGCTCATGAGGAGCGCCTGGGTCTGGGTGGGTGACCGACCGCGGGTCGCGCTCCTGTTCGGTCTGCTGGTGCTGGCCGGTGCCGTCGCCACCGCGCCGCGCGTGGGCCATTGGTCGGGGTCGTGGAAGCAGGCCCTCGACAACGGGGTGGGCAGCACCGTCTTCATCGGGCCGGCGGCCGCGGGAGCGGCGTGCCTGGTCTATGCCCGGCTGCGGTCGTCCGCGATGGGCGACATCGTGCTGCAGAGTCGGCTTGACTGGCAGCGCTGGCTGCGGCCGTTCCTGACGATCTGGGCGCTGGCATCGCTGGCCCTGCTGCTCGTTTCCGTCGCCGCCTCGTCGGTGGCCGCCGTTCGCGGGGCTCCTGCCTCACCCGTCCTCTACTGGATCGCGGTGCCGGCGTGCGGGGTGCTGGCCGGCCAGACAGCCCTCGGAGTGCTCATCGGCCACCTCACGGCGCGGGAGTGGGCGGCGCCCGCGGCGGTGGTCCTCGTCTTCCTGCTCTACATGTGGACGACGGTCGGCGGTGCGCCGGACTTCTTCGACACCGGTGGCGCCACCGCCTCGCTGGGTGGCATGACCTATCGCGCCTGGCCCCCGACGGCGATCGGCCTGGCCGGTCTGGCGCTCGCCGGCGTGGCCCTGGTGCTGGCTCATCCCCGGCTGTTCCTGGCCACGCCCGTGCGGCGGGTGGTCGCCCTCGGCGTCGGAGCGGCCTGGGTCGGCGCCTGGTGGTTCGCGCCGGGGGATGCGGGCGATCGCGTGGTCCCGATCGCCAACCCGCCGCTCACCTGCGCGGGTGCTCAGCCCGAGGTGTGTCTGCTGGCCGACCTCCCCCTGCCGCTGGACGACTTCACGGGCAAGGTGGATCGCCAGGCGGCGGAACTGCGCGCGATCGGGGTGAGCCTGCCGGAACGGTTCGTGGCGACGCCCTACGGCCCGCCCGCCAATCCTCGTGACGGTGTCGTCAACCTCCAGGAGGACGAGGTGCGACGTACGGTCGACGTCGACCGGGCGACCGACACGCTGGTCCGGCCGGCCGCCTGTCCGGCCGACTACGCGGAGGGGCCGCCGGTGCTGGCATTCGACGTGCGCCGGCAGCTCGGCCGGTGGCTCCAGTTCCAAGCCGGGCTGCTGGAGCCGACCCCCGACGACGGCGACTACGACTGGCTGCACGGCGACCCCGCCACTCAGGAGGCGTGGGTGCGCACGACGTACCGCCAGCTGGCGGAGTGCCGCTACGACGAGGTCAGGACGCACGGATGAGCCGGGTCGCCCGTGCCTGGGCGGTGGCCCGTGCCTGGTCGCTCGACGGCGCCCTGGTGGTGTCGCTGGGCCTGGCGCTCGCCGCACTGGTCACCAGTGACGCGTACGTCGAGCTGCCCTTCCTGCGCAACCGGCTCGCGGTGCTGCACCTCATGCCCGTGCTGGCGGGCATGGCGCTCGGCTTTCCGCTGGTGGACCGGATGCCCGAGCTCGCCCTACTGGCGCCCCGCTCGCCGATGAGGCTGCCGGCGCTCCGCATGGGATGCCTCGTCCTGGTCTCGCTGCCGGTGTCGGCGGCACTCGTCGCCCTCGGCTGGTCGGTGGGTGGGGCATCGACGGTGCTCGGCTTCGTGGGGATCGCCGCGGCGAGCGCGGCCCTCCTCCGCCTCTGGTACTGGACGCCGATGTTCGGGGTCTTGGTGGCGTGGGGATATGCGAGCCCGGACCGCTTGTCCGGCGTGGCCGGGCCCGAGTGGCGCACGCCGGCGCTGCTCGCCCTCGCGGTCGGCGGCTCCCTATACGTCGCCGTGGAGGCCTGGCGCGTGCGGCGCGTCGTCCGTGGGGTCGGCGCCGAGTCGGAGGACGGGCGCGCGGTCGATACGATTCGCCCATGACGGAGGCCCCGGAGACCCAGCACGAGCACGACCTGGTCCTGGTGGTGGACTTCGGGGCGCAGTACGCCCAGCTGATCGCCCGCCGGGTGCGCGAGGCGCGGGTGTACTCCGAGATCGTGCCGCACACGATGCCGATCGCGGAGATGGTCGCGCGCAACCCGAAGGCGATCATCCTGTCGGGCGGCCCGTCGTCGGTCTACGAGGAGGGCGCGCCGGCGATCGACCCGGCCGTCTTCACGTCCGGCCCCGCCGTCTTCGGCATGTGCTACGGCTTCCAGCTGATGGCCCGCGGCCTCGGCGGCACGGTCTCCGCGACCGGCGCCCGCGAGTACGGCCGCACCCGCGTGACCGTCGGCACGGGCGGCACGCTGCTCGAGGGCATCCCCGCCGAGCACAACGTCTGGATGTCACACGGCGACTCGGTGTCGGCCGCTCCCGAGGGCTTCACCGTCCTCGCCTCGACCGAGGTCACCCCGGTCGCCGCCTTCGAGGACGTCGACCGCGGTCTCGCCGGCGTGCAGTGGCACCCGGAGGTGCTGCACTCCGAGCACGGCCAGAAGGTCCTCGAGCACTTCCTGTGGGACATCGCCGGCTGTCGCCAGACCTGGACCATCGGCAACATCGCCGAGGAGCAGATCGCCCGCATCCGCGAGCAGGTCGGCCCGGACGGCCGCGCGATCTGCGGCCTCTCCGGTGGCGTCGACTCCGCCGTCGCGGCCGCGATCGTGCAGAAGGCGATCGGCGACCGCCTCACCTGCGTCTACGTCGACCACGGCCTGATGCGCAAGGGCGAGACCGAGCAGATCGAGCGCGACTTCGTCGCCGCCACCGGCGCCAAGCTGGTCATCGTCGACGCCGAGAAGCAGTTCCTCGACGCCCTCGCCGGCACCAGCGAGCCCGAGGCGAAGCGCAAGATCATCGGCCGCGAGTTCATCCGCGCCTTCGAGGGCGCCGAGCTCGAGGTCATCAAGGACGCGCCCGAGGGCACGAAGGTCGGCTTCCTCGTCCAGGGCACGCTCTACCCCGACATCGTCGAGTCCGGCCACGGCGCCGGTACGTCGACCATCAAGTCCCACCACAACGTCGGCGGCCTGCCCGAGGACCTCGAGTTCGAGCTGGTCGAGCCGCTGCGCGAGCTCTTCAAGGACGAGGTGCGCGCCGTCGGCGCCCAGCTCGGCCTGCCCAACGTGATCGTCCAGCGTCAGCCGTTCCCCGGCCCCGGCCTCGGCATCCGGATCATCGGCGAGGTCACCCGCGAGCGCCTCGACATCCTGCGCGAGGCCGACGCGATCGCCCGCGAGGAGATGACCGCCGCCGGCCTCGACGGCGACATCTGGCAGATGCCGGTCGTCCTGCTCGCCGACGTCCGCTCGGTCGGCGTCCAGGGCGACGGCCGCACCTACGGCCACCCGGTCGTCCTCCGCCCGGTCACCTCCGAGGACGCCATGACCGCCGACTGGGCGCGCCTGCCGTATGACGTGCTGGAGAAGATCTCGACCCGCATCACCAACGAGGTGGCCGAGATCAACCGGGTCACCGTCGACATCACCTCGAAGCCGCCGGGCACCATCGAGTGGGAGTGAGGTCCGGGCGGTAGGGCGCGTCTGCGTCACCGCCGTCGGTGGAACCTCACGTCGCCCTGGGCTGTCCAGTGGTGGTCGTACGCCCGGTCGTGGACCAGGTGATGGTGGTGGGAACAGAGGCAGACGCCATCGGCGATGTCGGTGCGCCCGCCCTGGGACCACGGCTCGCGGTGGTGGACCTCGCACCAGGCCGCGGGGATCGTGCACCCCTCGGCCCGACAGCGCCGGTCGCGGAGCCGGATCGCCCGTCGCTGCGGAGCCCGGTAGAGCCTGCTGGCCCGCCCGACGTCGAGCGGCTGCCCCTTGCCGTCGAGGACGACCGGCACCAGGCCCGCCTGGCAGGCCAGCCGGCGTGCTTCCTCGGCGGAGATGGTGATCTCGCCGTCGGCATTGCTCGTCGACGCCATCCCCGCGGTGGCGAGGTCGGTCAACAGTTGATCGAGGGTCATCGTGATGATCACGGTCGTGGCGTCGCCGCCGTGTTCGGGCAGGCGGTCGGGGTCGAGCAGCTCGAGCAGGGCCGCGAACGCCCGGGCGTGGGCCCGGTGGGCAGGTACGCGTTCGCCGGTGCCCGTGGGGGCGGCGGGATCGGGGGAGGGGTCGTCCTCGCAGGGTCCGCCGCGCTTCTTCGTACGCCGCGGCGAGGAGTAGGCCTGCAGGTAGCGCTTCAGCCGCTCGGCGACGGCGGTCGGCAAGGCGCCCCAGAAGCGGGTGAGGCCGGTGCCGAGGTCGTGGAACTTGAGGAACGCCTCAGCCAGCGCCCGTCGTTCCTCCTCCTCGAGGCGCTTGGCCTCCTCAGCCTCGGCCACCTCCGGTGCCACCACCTCCAGCAGGCGCCGGGCGAGGCGGCGCAGCTCGCTGGGCCGGAAGTGCTCGCAGAACGCGACGAGGGTGGTCTCGGCATCGGTGGCGACCTCCTGGCCGGGGCGGCTAGGGAGGTCCTCGAGGACGGCGGCGACAACGCGTGCCTGGGCAGGGGAGACGCGCCCTTCGCGCATCGCGGCCGCCACCAGCGGCCGGCGCTCGAGTCGCTCGGCCAGCACGGCGTCGGACCGGGTGGTGGCGGGCTCCGCCTGCGTCGCGTGCGCGAGCCACGCCGCAGCATCCCGGGCTCCCGACTCCTCCCCGACCTCGCCCGAGGCCGCGAGGACCCGCATCCGCAGCTCGGCGACCCGCCCTTCGATGCGCGCCAGCTCGACGAGCGCCGTCTGCTTGTCGGCGGTGCTCATGTACGTCGGCTGCACCGCCGCCACCGCGTCCAGCGCCGCACGCATCTCGGCCGCACACCCGAGGACCGGGTGCGGCGGTGCGACGACGGCGACGGACATCTGGCGGAACTCCTCGGGCAGGCGCGACAAACTGACTTGTCGCCCGCCAGGAGGCACCGTCCGGTGCAGCGGCTCCGCACCAGGAAGGTGCGTGCCATGTCCTGTTGGACATCGACCTCAGGTCCCCGGGGCCTCTCGTTGCACCCCGCCTTGCGGCCGTGGGCCGATCGTACATCTGTTCGAATATCCGCGCAAGGGGCGGTGGGCTGTTGTGGACTACCCGCTGGCGCTGTTCCGATCGAGCAGCATTGGCGGCGGTGTGACGTACCTCGGGAATCGAGTGCGCGGCATTCCACATGGGGCAGGAATCTGCTTGTGGACTGCGGAGCCCTGAGCGGAAGGCGTGTCTGCCTTCGTCCGGACATCGGCCACCAGAGCCATCGACCCGGCCCGATTTGGCGACGAGGCGCGGCTCGAGCGCACCGGCGGACCCAGGGTTGGGCCGCGGCACAGGTGACGCAGGCTCTTCGGCCTCGGGGGCGAAGCGGCCGGTCGTCACCGGGCTCGCGCCTCGTTCCTGCTGAACATCCGCGCGGCGCTTCGGCAGCAACTAAATTCTCCGGGTGCGTGTCTGCGAGCTCGATGTCGAGCGATTCTTGGGATTCAAGTCACTCAAGCTCGAGGTCGATACGGCAATCCAGCTCGTTGCCGGGCCGAACAACGCCGGCAAGTCGTCGGCGGTTCGGCTGCTAGAGGCATTCTTCGCCGATCCGACGGGCGAGAGCCTGCGCGGCCTGTTGCCTCGCAATGCCTACTACCGGGACCTTGGAGCCCGAACCCTGTCCAGTATCCAGGTCTGGTTCACCGATCTGACCGAGGACGAACGCACGGCCTTCGCCCCGATTCTGCGCCGCGACAACCGGTTCTGGATCAAGGTGCGGTGCAGCCGTGGCGGTGCCGTGTCCTACGAGACCTCGCAGCGAGTGACGGCAGATGACGCGCGACGTCTCTACCTCGAGGTCCTGAACCGGTTCCACTTCGTCAAGATCCCCTCTGTCCGCGTCGCCGGCGACGTCGACCGCAATGAACCGGAGTCCCTCGCGCGCCTGTTGGACACGCTCGAGGCCATCTTGATCCGCACCGGTAGCTCACGCAGTACCGGTCTTCAACAGCAGTTCCGCGACCAGATGGAGCCGCTCGAGACACTGGTACGGGAGACGCTCGATCAATCTGCGGCGGCGATCGTCGCCGACCTGCCCTTCCAAGAGTCGGAGGTGCGCTTCAAATTGCCCGAGCCCCGCGCCGCGCTGCGGGGGATGCTCGAGTCCGCCTTGATCGAGAGCGGATCCGATGCGCCGGTCGCTGTCTCGGAGCGCGGAACTGGCTTCCAGTCCGCCCTAGTTGTACCCGGCCAGGACGTTGGTAGCGGCGAGCCTGGTTGAACAAACGAGAACCTCCGAATGGGATGTGGCTTGTCTAAGGCCCACTTCCACCCGGAGGTTCTCGTGTCCCACGGTAGTGCCCGGCTGACCGTTCATGGTCGTCGGCTGATCGTTGCCCGCCACCAGGCTGGCTGGCCTCAGGCCCACATCGCCGCGGCGATGGGCGTGTCCCGCAAATGTGTGAAGACCTGGATCGACAGGTTCGCTGCTGAAGGCGAAGTAGGGCTCATGACCCGGTCGTCGCGCCCGCACTCGATGCCCACCAAGACCCGCGACGAGGTCGAGCAGAAGGTCCTGGCTGCGCGTGCCGAGCGTCGTGACGGCCCCGACGTTCTCGGACCGAAGGTCGGCGTGCCCGCGCGCACGGTGTCGCGGATTCTGCGCCGCCACCATGTGCCGTACCTGCGCGAGCTAGATCCGATCACCGGTGAGGTGATCCGGTCCTCGAAGCAGACTGGCGTTCGCTACGAGCGCGAACGACCAGGCGAGCTGGTGCACATGGACGTCAAGAAGCTCGGCAAGATCCCCGCCGGCGGTGGGTGGAAGGCCCACGGCCGAGGGGCCGGATCGATCATGCGTGATCGCAGCACCAAGGTCGGATACGACTACGTGCACTCGCTCGTCGACGACCACTCCAGGCTGGCCTACAGCGAGATCCTGCCGGATGAGAAGGGCCCCGCCTGTGCAGAGTTCCTCGAGCGAGCCATCGCCTACTTCGCCGCGCACGGCATCGCCCGGATCGAGCGACTGATGACGGACAACGCCTGGGCCTACCGATGGTCGCTACGAACGGTGTGCGCCGATCACGGCATCACACAGAAGTTCATCAAGCCGCACTGCCCGTGGCAGAACGGCAAGGTAGAGCGCCTGAACCGCACCCTGACTACCGAGTGGGCCTACCGCCAGGTCTTCACCAGCAACGACGAACGCCAGGCCGCCCTTGCGCCCTGGATCGAGCACTACAACACTGAACGCCGCCACAGCGCACTCGGAGGCAAGCCGCCAGTCAGCCGGCTGCTACCAACCTGATGGCCGGGTACACCTAGTGCTCGGCATCCTCCGATACGTAGCGAGCAAGGAGGCTCAAACGGGGGCGAACCTCATGTTCGCCATCGAGGAACCTGAGGCCTTCCTGCATCCGCAAACCCAGCGCGCGATGGCCAAGATCATCGGGGACATTGCCGACGACGCCCAAGTCCTCGTCACGACGCACAGCTCGGTGCTCGTCGATTCCTTCGACATCTCCCGGATCGCAAGGCTTCCCCTCCAGAGTGGCGGTACCACCTATGAACGAAGTAAGCCCGTCCTCGACCCGACGGACGCCGGACGTCTGAGTCGCTATTGCTCGGCAGCCAACAGCGAACTGGTCTTCGCGAACGCGGTGGTGTTCGTGGAAGGCGAGGGCGACTACTCAGTCGTGGAGAGGCTCCTGAGCCGTGCCTGCGCCGCTCCCGGCGGCCATTATGCGCTGGGGGTAACCGTTATCGAAGCGGGTGGTGTAGGCAAGATCCAGTACCTCGTGCAGCTCGCCAATGTCTTTGGTATCCGCTCCTACGTGATCGTCGACGGGGACGCGGTCCGCACGGCGGGCAGTGGCAAGCGCGAAGTTCTGAACATCCTCGCCTCACGCCATCAGCAACCGAGCAAGGCCGAACGCGACAGCATCATGCAGCAGGCTGACCAGGCCAGTACGACCGCATCCCAGGCCTTCGCCAACCAGAAGAAGTTGAACCACTTGTTGTCGCCGTTCGATGTCTTCGTCCTGTCCTCGGACTTGGAGGGACTGTTCCTCGACGCCCTCGGTGTCGCCGGCGTTGTCGCCGCTCTGGGCCCCGGACGCGACGGATCCATCGACGCTAGTTTCGCCAGCACCTTGTCGACAGCCCCTGACGCCTACGAGCAGTTGGCGAGCTGGATGGGCTCAAGGGGATGGAACTCGAATCGCAAGAAGAGCGGCAAGCTTGAGCCGCATCTTGCGCCGTACTTGCTGGACGATTGCCTTGCTCTTGGAGATCCGCTCCCAATGGCCCTCCAGCCACTCGTCACTTGGCTGGAGCAGATCATCGCTAGCGTCCGGCACGCCCCGGTCTGATCTGCGGGGCGCTGGCCTCCGCGCCGAGAGAAGTCGCGCAGTTGCGGCCTTGCCGCTTCAGCGGCGGGCTCCCGCACTCTCGCGGCGAACACTGCCGACCCGTCGAATCCTGCTAGAGCCTGCCAATACCTCGTACAGTCAGCGAAGAGCCAGATCAAACGATGCCCGCGTGAGCGAGTTCGACCGGACGCTTGTCCGCCCAGCCGCCGCCGAGCGGATCTTGGCTGATGTGGCACCAATGAACGACCCTGCGCCGGCAAGGTAGCGAGCTGACGCCGGCTCGTGGCGGACCAGAACTCTTGCACGTATCGGATTCAGGTGATCTGGACGCGAACTACTTGACGTCTGAATCCATTGCGGCGCTGCTCTTGATCGCGTTGTAGATGAACTCCCATCGCTCCCTCGTTTTCGGGGCTTCACCACGAAACGCGATGCCGGCCAGCATCTCGACATCGCGAGCCGGAAGATTCCGTTCGGACGCCAACTCCTGCAATGCAGCCGGAATGCCTGGAGAGTCGGCGACCAATTCCCGGCCGACGAGATCTGCGAGAGTCACGCCCAGCGCTTGCGCGATCTTGTGGAGAAACGCAGCGCCCGGGCGACTGCCGCTGCCCTTCTCTACAGTCGAGAGATAGGACTTGCTCACTGTCGCGATCGACGCGAGCTCACTAAGCGATAGGCCCTTGTCATGGCGGAGATTCGTGATTCGCGCGCCGATTTCCTCGGCGTTGGTCTCATCCGAATCAAGACGCTCGAGCAAGTTCGTTGCAGACGTCAGTCTTTGGTTGTGCGGAGACATGGTGGTCGTCAGCTCGCTGCAGGCAGCCGGCCGTGGCCGGGGGCGTGGACAGACTGGGTTTGGCGTGGCGTAGCGAGGACGAGTGAACGCATCACAGTTCTTCCTTCGTTGTCGATGTAGGGATCGGAAATTGCCGAGATGTGGGCTGTTGGGGTGGCCGTGTGAAGAAAGGAAAGGTCGACGACGTCGGCCGCTTCGGCGCAGCCAAGAACCTCGTTAATTGGGTGCATCGGGGGGACCCTCTTCCCGTGCAGTTGAAGGGGCGCGATCGGACACCATTCGCTGTTACTAAACACGCGATGGATCGTGGTGAGCGTGCGGCCATCAGGCAATACCGATTGGCGAAGGTCGACGACGATGGCGTGCCGGCTCGTCAGGTGAAGGAGCCGTCGAAGCGTCGCGTCCAAACTTGCGTGGTGCCTGTCAGCGACATCCTTGACTGCACTCATGTCGAAAGCCAGGTCCGCGAAGATGGGCTGAAGGAACCGCCGAGGCAGCAGCAACTCGGCGGCTCCTATGTCGGCGAGGTTCTCAAGGTGTCGGTTGCCGTGGAGGCTACGGGTTCCAAGCCCTCCGCAACGATGCTGAATGACGGCGTACCCAGGGAGAAGTGTGTGCGTAATCTCGTGCCCGATGGTGAAGTTCCTTCGGTGCGGTCGGTCCGCGCTGCGCACCTTGATGATGAATCCGCCGCTCTCTGAGGGCGCCAGCATTCCCGCCCAGTCCATCTCAGCGACCTGAATGTCCTTGACGCCCTGGAAGCTCGCAACTCGATGGAGATCTATCGGCGGCTCGAGGTCCAGCTTCTGTCCGAGCACTTCAACGAGGCTCTCTACGAGCACGGCGTCGGGCACGCCTGGGCACAGGTCGCGCGCAAGTTCGAGCTGGGAAGTCGGCATCTTGACTTGAGTTTAGGTCGTTCGCTGTTGCGAACGCAATGTGCTACCTTCGAAGTGTTCGCAACTGCGAACACGGGTTTTCTTTCACAGACAGTGGCGGATCCCGTCAAGACACAGGAGCAGGATCCATGTCTCAGGACACCAAGAAGGCGAAGGACTCGACGTCGGGGAAGACGCCGATCTACATCGACGGGACCAAGTACCACCCCGAGGGGGACAAGCTCACGGGCGCGCAGTTGCGCTTGGTGCCGTCGCCGCCAGTCAGCAGCGACCGCGACTTGTGGCTCGACATCGTCGACGAGCTCGACAAGCTCATCGAGGACGGCGAGGTCGTCGAACTGGAGAACAACATGCGGTTCTTCACCGTGCCGCGCGTCATCAACCCCGGCCAGGGCACCAACCCGAGCGGTGGGGCCTGACCGATGGGTCCGCTCGTGGTGGTCCTCCGCGAACAAGACCAGTCGTTCCTCGAGTCGCTGGGCTACAGCCACTCGGTCGAGGTCTCCGACGGCTTCGTCAACGTGGTCCTCGCCGACTTCCCGACCCCTGGACTTGACCAGCGCCATGTCGACCTCCTGTTGCGCCTGCCGATCGGGTTCCCCGATGCGACCCCGGACATGTTCTGGGTCGCGCCGGCCCTGACGGCTAAGGGCGTGGCTATCCCGGGCACCGAGCAGATCGAGAACTACCTCGGCCGGTCCTGGCAGCGGTGGAGTCGCCACATCGGGGGTCAGTGGCGCCCGGGCATCGACAACCTCGAGACGTACCTCGCGTACGTCCGCCGGGCCCTGGCGATGGCGGGCGGCAACTGATGTCGAGCCGCATCGCGTTCACCGAGGACCAGTTCACCCCGCTCGTCGCTGCCCTCGGAGCCCGTGACGAAACCGCGGCGGTCGTCGCGACCTCCTTCGTTGAGGCCCCAGCGACCACCGTGACGACCGCTGACGCTGAAGGCACCAAGGTCGATCAGCGCGTCACGCTCGTCGCCCAGACGATCACCCCGGTCCCCGAGGTGGCGTACGCCGTGCGCGGTCCGATGGGCCTGTCGATCTCCTCCACGGGCTGGGTGCCTGCGTTCCGTGCGGCGGCCGCGTGCAACCAGGTCCCTGTGTTCGTGCACACCCACCCGCAGGGCATGCCCAAGTTCTCCACCTACGACGACCAGGTCGACATCGACCTGGCCATCTCCGCCCGAGCGTTCGGCGCGAAGTACTACGCGGCCGTCGTCCTCGCCGGCACTCCGGACGCTCCGGAAGTCGCCGCGCGCCTGTTCGACCTCGGTGAGGAGTTCAACGCCCGCGCGCCGGAGTTCGTCGTTATCGACGCCGTCCGCGTCGCTGGCGCCGGCCTCCACTTGTACCTGCCGCCCAGCGCAGACGGCGAGGAGTCGACCAAGGAGCGCCTGTCGGTGTTCGACCGGCAGATCCGGATGCTCGGTCCCGACGGCAACCGCACCCTCAAGCACGTCCGCGCCGCCATCATCGGCGGCGGCGGCACCGGCTCAGCGGTCGCTGTCCAGGTCGCGCGCCTCGGACTGGGCGAGCTCGTGGTCGTCGACGACGACGTCGTCACGGACCCGACGCCGACCCGCGGTCACGGCATCACGACCGAGGACGTCGACCGGCTCAAGGTGGACGCCCTCGGCGACCACCTAGACGCCATCGGGCTCGGCACACCGGTGATCCGCATCGACAAGCCGCTGAACCACCCGGACGCGATCGCGGCGATCGCCCACGCCGACGTCGTATTCAGCTGCGTCGACGGGCACGGCGCCCGCCTTATCCTGAACCGGTGGGCGTTCGCGCACATCGCGCCGGTCATCGACGTCGCCGTCCTGGTCGCCCCAACCGAGGGCGAGGACGGGACCCGGAGGGTCCAGATCGAGCAGCGCGTCACCTGGGTCGCTCCCGGTACGGCGTGCCTGCTGTGCCGGCGCCGGGTCGATCCCGCGCTCGCCGCGGCGGAGAACCTCGACCCGGAGACCCGTAAGCGTCTCGCCGGCGAGGGGTACGTCCAAGCCGCCGAGACCCCGCAGCCCGCGGTCGTCACCCTCACCACCAGCGTTGCTGCGCTCGCGGCGACCGAGTTCCTCCTGCGCCTGACCGGCCTAGGGAAGACCGACGCCACCGAACTGCTGCTCCGCTCCCACCTTGGTGAGCTGCGCCGTAACGCCCGGTCTCCGCGCCTCGGATGCTTCTGCACCAACCCGGATTTCATCGGCCGCGGCACCCGCGCCCCGTACCTCGACCTCGCCGGGGTGCTCCAGTGAAGCGCCTTTTCGCCCGCACCCAGATCGGCGCCGTCCGGGCCTACCGGCGAACGCGGAATGCCCACGCCAAGTCCCGCATGCCCCGGGTCATTGCCGTCGCCCGCCGAGCCGAACTGCCCGAGGACCTGCACCCCCGATGCGTTTACCTCCTCGGTGCGACGACACCGAAATGGGCGCTTCTCGACTGCCCCTGCGGACGCGGCCACACCATCGAGCTGAACCTGGCCAACCCCGCGCGAACCCGCTGGACGGTCACCACTGACGAGACCGGCCGGCCGTCCCTCCACCCGTCCATCGATTACCAAGGCCAACACAGATGCCACTACTGGCTCAAGGACGGGCGCATCCACTGGGTCCCCAACCGGACCCGCGGCTGAACAACCTCGACCAGAGGAGAGGAACATGAACCTAGTCCCCGTCGTCTCCGACAACGTCGCCTTCGTGGGCTACGACCACGTCACGCGCATCCTGCGGGTCAGGTTTCGCAGCGGCGGCACCTATGACTACTACGACGTCCCGGCTTCCTATACGAGGCCATGCTCCTCCCGCACCCCTGGCGCCGCGTCGGGCGACAGATTCGCGCACTCCGGTACCGGCGCATCGCTGCCTGACAAAGACCCGACATTCAGCGGGGCGCGTCATTCTGGGTGAAAGGCTCCACATCACTTCACTGGCCCAAGCCCGGCCACGACGCCGTACCACCGCCCGACACCCCGCCGCGCCGACGATCGGTCGGGACTCCCGGGACCAAAGTCCCAACCACGCCCCAAACCACCTGAGCCCACCGACCCCCGCTCCTAGCATGGTTGGCCGGGGCCCGACCGCCTCGGGAGCACGGTCGGCGGGCCCGGAGTGGGGGCGTCATGGGAGCGGCAGCTGCGCGGGAGATGACTGCGGAGCGGCTCGCGCACGCCCTCGAGCAGGGTGACGTGGTCGTCCACTACCAGCCCTGCTACGACCTCCGTACCGGCGAGATGGTCGCCGTCGAGGCCCTCGCCCGCGTGTACGACGCCGAGAGCGACGAGCTCCTCCAGCCGGCCGCGTTCCTGGAGGTCCTGGAGCAGTCGGGCCTGGTCGTGCACCTCGACGAGATGGTGCTGGCGCTGGCGGCCCGGCAGGTCGCGGACTGGCGTCGCCTGCCCGCCGGCCGGCGGCTGTGCCTGGCGATCAACCTGTCGCCCGCGGACCTCGACGACCCGTTGCTGCCGGTCCGGTTCCGGGAGGCGACCGAGGCGGCGGGGCTGCCGATGGACGCCATCATCGTCGAGCTGACCGAGACCCTGCTCTCGGAGACCGGTCGGGGGCATGAGCAGGTGCTGGCCGAGCTCTCCGCGATGGGCTGCAATGTCACCCTCGACGACTTCGGCACCGGCAACGCGAGCTTCGACTACCTGCGCCGCTTCCACGTCGACGGGGTCAAGATCGACCGCTCGTTCGTGCAGTACCTCGGCACCGGTGGCCGCCGCGACCGGATGTCGGAGTCGTTGGTGCGCTTCTGCCTGTCGCTGGGCGTGCACGTCGTCGCCGAGGGGATCGAGCGGCCGCAGCACGTGGCGGTGCTGCGGCGCCTGGGCTGCCCGTTCGGGCAGGGGTTCCTGATGAGCCGGCCCCTGCCGGCGGCGGAGCTCGAGGAGCTGCTGGCGTCGGACGTCGTACCAGCGGCGCTCCGTCACGACGAGGAGGCGGTGGTCCTGCCCGCGCTCGTCGCGGAGCCCGATGCCCACCGGCTCACGCTCCTCGAGCGGTTCGTGCCGCGCGTGCTGGGCGGACTGGTGGCGCTGGTGCTGGGCCTCGTGGCCGTGCTCGCCGCCGTCGGTCACGAGGACAGCCACGAGACACTGACCGCCGCGGCCGGCAACCGCCTCGCGGCGATCGACTCGCTCGCTGCCCGCGGCGTCGACATGCGCCTCGGTGGGGTGCGGGGCGTCGTCACCGCGTTCAGCCGCAGCGATGCGGTGCGCACGGCGCTGGCGACCCGGGACCCGGAGCGGATGGACCTGGCGCTGGAGACGCTCGCCTCGTCGACGGTGGGGACCTTCAACACCTCGTTGTACGACGCCGAGGGCACCATGCTCGACCTGGCGCCCGCGCAGGCGGAGCCCGTCGTGGTCGGGCGCAATTTCGCCTACCGCGAGTGGTACGCCCCGGCGGGCCGGTCGACGACGGCGTACGTCACGCAGGCCTACCAGCTGATGACCGCGCAGCGCACGTGGGCGATCGCGGTCGCCGCGGCGGTGCGGGACGACCGTGGTCGGGTGCAGGGCTTCGTCGTCGCGACGCTGGCGCTGTCCGGGCTGCAGGCCGAGATCGCCTCCGTCTTCGACCAGTACGGCGTCGAGGTGACCGTCGTCGACCGGCACGACACCACCCTGGCGAGCTCCGCCGGGCGGGTCGGGGAGCAGACCCGCGACCCGCGCCTGCTCGCGGCCCGGGAGGCGTCGGGCCGGGGGACGGACGGGGTCCTCTGGGCGGTCAGCGGAGTGCCGGCCATCGGCGGCTGGCTGCTGGTCGAGCAGGACCGCGACGAGGCCGTCGGCACGGTGGTCGGCCACGCGGACCCCCTGGTCACCGGGCTGCTGGCGGGCACCGGCTTCGTGCTGGTCCTGCTGTGGATGCTCAACGACCGGCGGCGCCGGCAGCTGAAGGCCGAGCTGAGGCGGTCGAACGCCTGGCTGACCTCGGTCCTCGACGCGACCCCGACGCCGGTCCTGGTCAGCGACGTCGACGACCTCGTGCAGCACGCCAACGCGGAGGCCGCGGCGCTGCTGGGCGTGCCGGCCGACTCCCTGCGCGGCCAGAGCGTCCGCAGCTGGCTCACGACCCGGGACCAGCCGTCGACGGGACGCGACGGCTTCTCTGCGACGGTCGTGACCCGCGAGGGCGAGGTCCGGCTGGTCGAGGTCCGGGTCCGCGAGCTCGCCGGTCCGGCCGGCGAGCCGATGCGCCTGCACGCGCTCATCGACGTGACGCCGCACCACGAGGAGCACGACCGCCTGCGGGCCCAGGGCCGCGTCGACCCGCTCACCGGGGTCGCGAACAGGATCGCCCTCGACGAGGCGCTCAGTGCCGCCTCGGCGCCCGGGCGGCCGTCCCAGGCTCTCGTGATGCTGGACCTCGACGGCTTCAAGGCCGTCAACGACGAGCTCGGCCACGCCGCGGGCGACAGCGTGCTGTGCGCGGTGGCCGACGTGCTCAGCGGATCGGTCGGCCCGGACGACACGGTGGCCCGGATGGGCGGTGACGAGTTCGTGCTGGTGGTCCGCCTCGAGCCGGGCGTCACGCACGACGACGTCGCCACGCGACTGCGTGAGGCCGTCCAGGCAACGCTCGACGGCCACCCCTTCGCGCTGCACGTCGGCGTGGGCGTCAGCATCGGCTCCGCCCTCGTCGGTGCCGACGGGCACGATGCCGACGAGCTGCTGCGCGTCGCCGACGTGCGCATGTACGACGCCAAGCGACGCCACGCGGACCGCCGTCCCCGTCGGTGACCCCGAAGCCCTGTCGTTCTAGAACACGTTCTACTAACCTGTGCGGATGAGCAAGACCGCTTCGCTCGCCCGCGTGGGCATCGCCTACCTGATCGCCTTCGTCGCTGCGACGCTGTGGCTCCTCGCCGGCCCCGACACCGAGTGGCTGTGGCTCGACGGACTGATCGCCGACCTGATCGCCACGCTCGGGGTCTTCGTCGCCAGCCGGGTCCTCCACAACTCCAGCTGTTACGACCCCTACTGGAGCGTGCTGCCGCCGTTCCTCGTCGGGTTCTGGCTCCTCGCCGCGCGCGACGTGGCGGGGGTGGACGACGGCCGGACCGTGCTCCTGGTCGTCGTCGTGGCGGTCTGGGCGGTGCGCCTGACCGGCAACTGGCTGTACGACTGGCCGGGCCTGCACCACGAGGACTTCCGCTACCCAGGGGTCCGCGAGCGGGCCGGTCGCTTCGAGCTGCTGGCCGACCTGGTGGGGATCCACCTCGTGCCGACGCTGATCGTGTTCCTGGGGCTCGTGCCGGCGTACGCCGTGCTGGCGCGCCCCGGTGAGCCGGTCAACTGGCTCGACGCGGTCGCCACGGTCACGGGGATCGGCGCGGCGATGCTGCAGCTGGTCGCCGACGCGCAGATGCGGGAGTTCATCCGCAACCGCCAGCCGGGCCAGGCGATGGAGTCGGGCCTGTGGGCGTGGTCGCGGCATCCGAACTACTTCGGCGAGGTCGCCCTCTGGTGGTCGCTCGCGCTGTTCGGCATCGCCGGCGCGCCGGGGGACTGGTGGTGGCTCGTCGTCGGCGGCGTCGCGATGACGGTGATGTTCCAGGCGGCCAGCATCCCGATGATGGAGAAGCGCAGCCTGGAGCGGCGACCGACGTACCAGGACATCATCGACCGGGTGCCCCGCCTGGTGCCGCGCCCCCCGCGGCGCCGTCCGGCGGCATGAGCCGGCCGCGCGTCGTCGTCGCCGGGCTCGGTGACAGCGGCCTGCTGACCGCGATCCACCTCGCCCGTGCGGATGTCGACGTCATCGGTATCTCCAGCAAGCCCGGGCTGGTCAGCGGCCAGGAGCTCGGCCTGCGGCTGGCCCGCCCCGACGCGTGGGCGCGCGACTACCGGATCGGATTCGAGCGCTTCCGGCGGCTCGACGGCGTGGAGCTGGTGCACGACGAGCTGACCGGGCTGGACGTCGGGGCAAGGGTGGTCACGACCCGCCACCGCACGATCGGGTACGACGTCCTGGTGGTCGCCACCGGCGTGAGCAACGGCTTCTGGCGACACCCCCGCTTCCAGACCGAGGCCGACGTCACCGAGGCGCTCGGCTCGGCCCACGACCGGTTGGCGGCGTCCGCGTCCGTGCTGGTCGTCGGCGGCGGGGCGGCGGCGGTGGGCAGCGCGCTCCAGGTGGCGACCCGGTGGCCGGAGAAGTCGGTGAGCCTGGCGTTCCCGGGGGAGCGGGCCCTTCCGCGCCACCACCCGCGGGCCTGGGGCGTGGCGCGTCGGCGGCTCGCCGCGGCCGGCGTCGCGCTGCTCCCGGGGCACCGCGCGGAGCTGCCGCCCGGGTCCGGGGCCGACGAGATCACGACCGGGCCGGTGGCCTGGTCCACGGGACAGCCGGCGAGCACGGCCGACGCGGTGCTCTGGGCGGTCGGCCGGGTGCGACCGAACAGCGGGTGGCTGCCGGCGGACCTGCTCGACGAGCAGGGCTTCGTGCGGGTCGAGCCGACGTTGCGGATGCCCGGGGTCCCGGGCGGCTTCGCGGTCGGCGACGTCGCGGCGACCGATGCGCTGCGCACCTCGGCGCGCAACCGGGCCGACCGGCTGGTCGCGCGCAACGTGGTCGCGCACCTGCAGGGGCGCCCGCTGGCGTCGTACCGGGGGAGGGAGCGGCGCTGGGGATCGGTGCTCGGACCGGAGGCCGACGGGCTGCGGGTGTTCGCGCCGTCAGGGCACCCGTTCCGGTTCCCGGCGTGGTCCGTCGACCGTGTGCTGCAGCCGTGGATCGTGCGCCGGGGGATCTACGGCGGTGTGCGGCGGGGCCGCTGAGCGACCCCGCCGCACCAGGGGTGCGTCAGGTGAAGATGCTGACGCCACCCGGCCCCACCAGGAGTCCGACCACGATCAGGACGACCCCCCACAGAACCTCGCCCCGGAAGAGGCTGACGATGCCCGACACCACCAGGATGACGGCCAGGATCCACAAGATGAAAGCCACGATTCCTCCCTTTCCATGGGGCCTTCCGGCCCGGAAGTGAGGTACCCCGCGATCCTCGGAGCAGACGGTTCATCCAACCTTCACCGGGCGAGCGGGTGCGACGGTCGGCGGTGGGGCCTAGGGTCGCGGTGTCGACCAACCCTGCTCGGAGGACCTCGTGCGACGCACCCCTGCTGCCCTGATCCCACTCGCCGCCGTGGCCTCGCTCGCCGCCCTCGCCGTGCCCGTGGGTGCCGTCCCGCAGCAGCCCGCTGCCGCGGCGGCCGCCCCCGCGGAGCCGGTCCGGTTCGCGACCTTCAACGCCTCGCTCAACCGCGCCGTCGAGGGAGAGCTCGTCGCCGACCTCTCGACGCCCGACGACCAGCAGGCACAGAACGTCGCGGAGACCATCCAGCGGGTCGACCCGGACGTCGTCCTCATCAACGAGTTCGACTACGCGCCCGAGGCCGTCGACCTCTTCCGCGACAACTACCTCGAGGTGTCGCACCACGGCTCCACCCCGGTCGACTACCCCTACGCCTTCATCGCGCCCTCCAACACCGGCGTGCCGAGCGGCTTCGACCTCAACAACAACGGCCAGGTCGGCGGTGGCGACGACGCCTTCGGCTTCGGCCTGTTCCCGGGCCAGTACGGCATGGTCGTCTACTCGAAGTACCCGATCGACACCGACGGCGTGCGCACCTTCCAGCGCTTCCTCTGGAAGGACATGCCCGGCGCGCTGCTGCCGGACGACCCGGCGACCGCCGCGCCCGCCGACTGGTACTCGCCACAGGAGCAGGCCGTCCTCCGCCTCTCCTCCAAGTCGCACTGGGACCTGCCGATCGAGGTCGGCCGGCGCACCGTCCACTTCCTCGTCTCGCACCCGACCCCGCCGACCTTCGACGGCGCGGAGGACCGCAACGGCACCCGCAACCACGACGAGATCCGGTTCTGGGCCGACTACGTCTCCGGTCCGGCCCGCAGCCGCTACCTGTACGACGACGCCGGGGTCCGCGGCGGGCTGCGCCCCGGATCGACGTTCGTCATCGCCGGCGACCAGAACGCCGATCCCGAGGACGGCGACTCCGTCGACGACGCCGTGCTGCAGCTGCTCGACCACCCGCTGGTCAACAGCCGCTTCGCCCCGTCGTCCGCGGGGGCGCCGGAGGCGGCCGCCCTGCAGGGCGGCGCCAACCTCACGCAGACCGGCGACCCCGACCTCGACACCGCCGACTTCGCCGACGGCGCGCCCGGCAACCTGCGCGTCGACTACGTGCTTCCCTCGCGCCGGCTGAAGGTCCTGGGCGGCGGCGTGTTCTGGCCGGCGACCACCGACCCGCTCTACCGCCTGACCGGCGCCTATCCGTTCCCGACCTCCGACCACCGGATGGTCTGGCTCGACGTGCGCTGAGCCGCCTCAGTCGGAAGCGCCCAGCTCGTCCTCCGGTACGACGTGCATGGCGGCCTCCTCGGCGCTGGCCGCGGCGCCGTCGATCCCGACGTCCTCGGCCACCAGGTCCTCCTCGGTGTCGTCGCGCACGCCCTCGTCCGGCGCGACCAGGCGTCCCGCCCGCGCGTCGCCGACCTCGATGCCCTCCTCGTCGGCCTCGTGCGGCACCCCGTCCTCGTCCTCGTCCGCCACGGCGGTCGGGTCCGGCTCCGGCACCTCCTCGGCGAGGCGCTCGTCGAGCGGCCGGTCGTGCGCCTGCTCCCACGGCGTGGTGCCGTAGCGCTGGGCGGGGGAGTACCGCTCGGGCGGCGAGTACCCGCGGTCCAGCTCGTCCTCCACGTCGTCGCCGACCAGGGTGTCCTCCGGCTGGAGCTGGTCCTCGTCGTCGACGCTGTAGTCGTCGTACTGCTCGGGGTCGTTCTCGGGGATCTCCGTGCTCATCGGCCTGCAGTACCCCGTCCCGGCCGACCCTTACGCTTGCGCGGTGGAATCACTCGCCCTCGCCTTCTCCTCGGGATGGGCCAGCGGGATCAACAGCTATCTCGTCGTGCTCGTGCTGGGGCTCGCCGACCGGTTCGGCTCGTTCGCGGACATCCCCGACGCCCTCGGCAAGTGGGAGGTGCTGGCTGCCGCGGCGGTGATGTACGCCTTCGAGTTCGTCGCCGACAAGGTGCCCTTCGTCGACACGGTGTGGGACGTCGTCTCGACGGTGATCCGTCCGATGGTCGGCGGGACGGTCGGGGTGCTCATCGCGGGGGACACGAACGCGATCAACGACCTGGTCGGCGGCTCGGTCGGCGGCACGAGCGCGCTCGCGTCGCACGCGATCAAGACGAGCACGCGAATCGCGGTCAACACCTCGCCGGAGCCGTTCACCAACATCGCGGTCAGCATCGGCGAGGACCTGCTGGTCCTCGCGGTGATCTGGTTCGCCGTCAACCACCCGGTCGCGGCCGCGGTGGTCGCGCTCGTGCTGCTGGTGCTGAGCCTGCTGGTGCTGTGGATGGCGTGGAAGCTGGTCCGTCGCGGATGGGCCCGCTTCCAGGCCTGGCGGGCGCGACGCAGGGGTGTCTCGCCGGGCGCCTTGACTTAAGTTCAAGTCTCGTACTAAATAGGAGTCGTGCCGCTCGTCCTCGGCGTCGACTCCTCGACGCAGTCCACCAAGGCCGTCCTCGTCGATGCTGACGACGGGACGGTCGTGGCCCAGCAGTCCGCCCCGCACCCGCCCGGGACGGAGGTCGACCCCCGCGCCTGGCTGGCCGCCGTCGACACCGCGACCGCCGGCCTCCTCGAGCGCGCCGAGGCGGTCGCCGTCGCCGGCCAGCAGCACGGCATGGTCGCGCTGGACGCCGACGGCCGACCCGTCCGGGACGCCCTGCTGTGGAACGACACCCGCTCCGCTGCGGCCGCCGTGGAGCTGGTCGCCGAGCTCGGCGGTCCGCAGGCCTGCGCCGACGCCCTCGGCAGCGTGCTCGTCGCCTCCTTCACCAGCACCAAGCTGCGCTGGCTGCGCGACCACGCACCGGCCGAGGCGGCGCGGGTGCGACAGGTGCTGCTGCCCCACGACTACGTGTCCCGCCACCTGTCCGCCCCCGGCACCGCGCCGTTCACCGACCGCGGCGACGCCTCCGGCACGGGCTACTTCGACGCCCGTACGAGCACCTGGCGCCACGACCTGCTCGCCGCGGCCCTCGGCCACGACGCCGACCTGCCCATCGTCGTCGCGGCCGGCGCCGCAGCGGCCACGACCCCCGCCGGACAGGTGGTGGCCGGCGGCACCGGCGACAACATGGGCGCCGCGCTCGGGATGCCGCTGACGGCCGGCGACGTGCTCGTCTCCATCGGTACGTCGGGGGTGGCCTCGGCCGTCGTACCCGACCCGGTGGCGGACGGCACCGGCACGGTCACCGGCTTCGCCGACGCCGCCGGCGGCTACCTGCCGATGGTCACCACGATGAACGCCGCCGGCATCCTCGACCTGCAGGCGCGCTGGCTCGGCGTCGACCACGACGAGCTGTCCGCCCTCGCGCTCGCCTCCACGCCCGGTGCGGGCGGGGTGACCCTGTCGCCGTACTACGGCGGCGAGCGCACGCCGAACCGACCCGACGCCGTCGGCACCTGGACCGGGCTCACGCCCGCCACGACCCGCGCCGACCTCGCCCGGGCAGCCGTCGAGGCCCTGCTCTGCTCGCTCGCCGACGCGGTCGACGCCCTCGTCGCCGAGACCGGCGCCGAGCCGCGACGCGTGCTGATGGTCGGCGGTGCCACCCGCAGCGAGGCCGTGCGCGCGCTCGCCCCCGCCATCCTCGGCCGGCCGGTGCTGCTGCCCGCGCCGGGGGAGTACGTCGCCCGGGGCGCCGCCCGCCAGGCGGCGTGGGCCCTGTCCGGGGCGGCCGAGCCGCCGGCCTGGCCGCTGCCGACCGAGGCCACCCTGCCCGTCGTACCCACTGATCCGTCGGTGCGCGAGCGCTACGCCGCGCTCCGCGACCGTCTCGCCCAGCCCTGAAGCCCGACCAGTCCGAGGAAGCCACGATGAACCGACCCGTCCCCACCCCCGCCGACAAGTTCTCCTTCGGTCTCTGGACCGTCGGCTGGCAGGCGCGCGACCCCTTCGGCGACGCCACCCGCGCCCCGATGGACCCGGTCCACGCGCTCGAGCAGCTCGCCGCGATCGGCGCCTACGGCGTGAACTTCCACGACGACGACCTGATCCCGTTCGGCGCCGACGACGCCACCCGCGACGGCATCATCGACCGCTTCCGCAAGGGCCTCGCCGACACGGGCCTCGTCGTCACGACGGCGACCACCAACCTGTTCACGCACCCGGTCTTCAAGGACGGCGGCTTCACCTCGAACAACCGCGACGTGCGCCGCTTCGCCATCCGCAAGGTGATGCGCAACCTCGACCTCGCCGCCGAGCTCGGCGCGAAGGTCTACGTCTGCTGGGGCGGTCGCGAAGGTGCCGAGTACGGCGCCGCGAAGGACGTGCCCGCGGCGCTGGACCGCTACCAGGAGGCCTTCAACGTGCTCGGTGAGTACGTCACCGACCAGGGCTACGACCTCCGCTTCGCCATCGAGCCCAAGCCCAACGAGCCGCGCGGCGACATCCTCCTCCCGACCGTCGGCCACGCGCTCGCCTTCATCGAGACGCTCGACCGGCCCGAGCTGGTCGGCCTCAACCCGGAGATCGGGCACGAGGAGATGGCCGGGCTCAATGCCGCCGCGGGCTACGCCCAGGCGCTGTGGCACGGCAAGCTCTTCCACATCGACCTCAACGGCCAGAACGGTCCGAAGTACGACCAGGACCTGCGCTTCGGCGCCGGCAACGTCCGCGGAGCGTTCTGGGTGGTCGACACCCTGCTCGCCGGTGGGTACGACGGTCCGGTGCACTTCGACTACAAGCCGGTCCGGCCCGAGACCGAGGCCGGTGTCTGGGCCTCGGCGAAGGCCTGCATCGACAACTACCTCATCCTGCGCGACAAGGTGACCGCCTTCCGCGCCGACCCCGAGGTGCAGGCCGCACTCGTCGAGGCCGAGCTGCCGGAGCTGGCCCGGCCCACGCTGGACGACGGCGAGGGATGGCGTGGACTGGCGGACTGGCCGCTGCCCGACGCCGACGCGATCGACGCGCTCGCCCAGCGCGAGGTGGCGATGGAGAAGCTCGACCAGCTCGCCCTCGAGCACCTCTACGGTGTCCGTGGCTGAGCCTGCCGGCGCCGAGTCGCTGCGGCGGCGGAACGCCGCGGCCGTCGTCCGGTCGCTGCGGGTGGACGGACCGGGCTCGCGGGCCGAGCTCGCGTCCCGGACCGGCCTGGCCAAGGCGACCGTCGGCACCATCGCCGCCGGGCTCGAGGAGGCGGGCGTCGTCCGCGAGCTCGATCAGGTCCGCAACGGGGAGCGTGGCCGGCCCGGCCTGCTCCTGACGCTGGACGGTGGGCGCCCGGTCGGTCTGGGCTTCGAGGTCAACGTCGAGTACGTCGCCGCGGTGGCCCTCGACCTCGCCGGCACCGTGCGCCGCGAGACGACCCGGCCGGTCCGCGGGCGCGACGTCGTCGCCGCGCTGGCGGGCCTGGCCCGGGAGCTCGCGGAGGACCTCGCCGGCGAGGGCCTGGAGCCGGTCGGCGCCACGGTCGCCGTACCGGGGCTCGTAGACGGCGACGACCGGACCGCGGTGTGGCTGCCGAACCTCGACGACGCCACCGGCACCGCGGTCGCCGACGCCGTCGACGCCGCCTTCGGCTGGTCCGGCCGGACCAGGGTCACCAACGACGCGGACTGCTCGGCGCTCGCCGAGCTCCACCACGGGGCAGGTCGCGGAGCCGCCCACCTGCTCTACCTCACCGGCACCGTCGGCATCGGTGCCGGTCTGGTCGACGACGGCCGGCTGGTGCGCGGCGCCCGCGGCTTCGCCGGCGAGGTCGGCCACCTGCCGGTCGGCGAGCCGGGAGCCCCCTGCGGGTGCGGCCGGACCGGCTGCTGGGAGGCATCGGTGGGCCTGCACGCGCTGCTCGCTGCCGTCGGCCTCGAGGAGGTCGGCACTCCCCAGGAGACCGCGGCGGCGGTCGCCGCGGCGGCCCGGTCCGAGGGGCCGTCGTCGGTCGTCGTCCAGGAGGGTGTGGCGTCGGTCGGCCGCTGGCTCGGCCGCGGCCTCGCCATCGTCACCGGCGTCGCCGACCCCGGCACGATCGTCCTGGGCGGCTACTTCGCGCCCCTCGGCGAGCTGGTCCTCGCGCCCGCCACCGCCGAGCTCGCCGCCACCCTCGCGAGCAGCAGCCTCGGCGTACCGGACCTCCGCCTCGGCGAGCTCGGCACCGGCTCCGCCTCCACCGGCGCCGCCGAGCGGGCCCTCGAGGACGTCCTCGCCGGCACCCTCGACCTCATCTGACTAGCCGGCCAGTCGGGCAGGGGCGTCGGTGATGGCGGACCCGAGGCTCGCGACCGGGTCGGTGAAGACCGGCTCCATCGCCATCTCGGCCGCGCCGAGGAGCACGGAGTCGTTGCCGAGGCCGGGCAGGGTGAGGCGCACGGAGTCGCGGGCCGGCATCAGGGCCCGGTCGCCGAGGCCGGCGGTCACCTCGGCCCGGCAGAGCCGGAAGAGCGGCAAGAAGTAGCCGCCGAGGATCACGAGGCTGGGGTTGAAGATGTTGACGACCGCGCCGAGGCCCCGGCCGAGGTCGGTGGCGATCGACCGCAGCTCGCGTGGCGCCGTCGTCATCTCGTCGAGGATCTCGCCGAGCCGGGGCACCTGGTCGGGGGAGCAACGCAGCGCCTCGGCGATCGCCGGCGCGCCGACGACCGTCTCCCAGCAGCCCCGGCTGCCGCAGTGGCAGGGCAGGCCGCGGGGGTCGTGGTAGAGGTGGCCGACCTCGCCGGCGTACCCGGCGACGCCCTCGAGCCGGTGGCCGCTCGTGATCACGCCGGCGCCGACGCCGACGTTGCCGGAGAGGTAGACGAGGTCGTCGACGGCGACCGCCGCACCGCGCCGGTGCTCGGCGAGGGCGCCGAGGTCGGCGTCGTTGCCGAGCGCGATGGGTACGTCGAGGGCGAGCGCCGCGAGGACGATCGAGCCGAACGACACGTCGTGCCAGTTGAGGTTCGGGGCGTGCCGGATCAGCCCGTCGCTGCGCCGCACGAGGCCGGGGACGGCCAGGCCGATGCCCAGCAGGGGAGCGTCGGCCGGGGACAGCGCGACCACCTGGCGCACGAGGGTCGCGATGGTCGCGCCGACCATCCATGCCTCGGGGTCCTCCGGGATCGGCGCCGCCGCGCGGTGCCAGATCTTGCCGCCGAGGCCGACCCGCGCGACGACCGCGTTGTCGACGCCGAGGTCGACCGCGACGACATAGGGACCGTCCTCCCGGATCCGCACGCCCGCCGACGGCCGGCCCGCTCCCCGCCGGCTCGTGGCCGGCGAGGAGTGCTCGATCAGGCCGAGCGTGTCGAGCTCGCTGACCAGCGCGGCGATCGTCGAGCGGTTGAGGCCCATCCGGCCGGTCAGCTCGGCGCGGGAGAGCTCGCCGGTGTCGTGGACGTGGCGGAGGAGGGTCCCGAGATTGTGGCGGCGGACGCCTTCCTGGTTGGTGCCCGCGCCACGAGTCGCAGCTGTCATGGTGGCGACATCATCTCCGCTACACGCCCGCCGACGAGCGCCGACGCCGCGAGACCGCGTCGACACTGGCCGCGAGCAGCAGGACCCCGCCGGTCACCAGGAAGTTGATGTAGCTGGCCTGGTTGAGCAGGCCGAGACCGTTGGGGATCGTGGCGATGACCAGGCCGCCGACGACCGCGTCGATCGCCCGGCCGCGGCCGCCGAAGAGGCTGGTCCCACCGATGACGGCGGCGCCGACGGCGTACAGCAGCTCGTTGCCGCCGCCGGAGCCCGGCGACACCTTCCCGGTGTACGACGCCGCGAGGATGCCGCTGATCGCTGCCATGCCGGAGCAGATCACGAAGGCCGCGATCTTCATGCGGTTGACGTTGATGCCGGCCCGGCGGGCTGCCTCGGCGTTGCCGCCGACGGCGTACAGGTGGCGTCCGAAGCGGGTGCGGGTGAGGACGAAGGTCCAGAACACCAGCAGGGCGATGACGACGGGCGCGACCCACGGGATGCCGCTGATGTTGAAGACCAGCGGGTTCGGCGCGCGGTTGCGGCTGAGCAGGGCGGTCAGGCCGAGCACGATGGCGGCGAGGACGGCGATCTGCAGGATCACGAGCAGCAGCGGCTTGTGGGTCAGCTCCTTGCGCACGCGCGAGGTGTGGCGCCACAGCGAGAGGGCCGCGAACGCCAGCACGATCACCAGCGCGACGATCCAGCCCGCCGTGACGGGCACGTTCTTGATCGACAGGCCGCGCAGGACCTCGTCGTTGAAGCGGAGGGATCCGCCGGCGCCGATCAGCTTGAGGGGCACGGCCTGCAGCGCGAGGAAGAAGGCCAGCGTGACCACGAAGGAGGGAATCCCCAGGTAGGCGACCAGCAGGCCGATGGCCAGGCCGATCAGGGCGCCGACCGTGATCCCGGCCAGCGTGGCTGCCCACCAGGTCCAGCCGTGGTCGATCATCGCGAGGGCGGTGATCGTCGCGCAGGCGCCACCGGCGACACCGGCGGACAGGTCGATCTCCCCGAGGAGGAGGACGAACACCAGGCCCATGGCGAGGACGCAGATCGAGGCGGCCTGGATGACCAGGTTCGCCATGTTGTACGTCGTGAGGAACCGGTCGTGCAGGCTCGCGAACACGGCGAACAGCACCACCAGGCCGAGGACCGCGGGCAGGGAGCCCATGTCGCCGCCCCGGAGCCGGTTGCCGTAGGCCGCGAGCTCGCCGCGGACGAGCCGCGCCTGCTCACTGCCCCAGCTCGAGCGTCCGGTGGGGCTGGAGTCGCCGCCGTCGGCGGACGGAGCGGGCTTGTTCATGTCGATGTCGGTCGTCATCAGTGTCACCTCAGATGGTCGCGGCGGCGACGTCGCGGATCCCGAGGTCTCCGGAGCGTCCCGCGGTGATCAGCTCGACCACCTGGTTGTGGGTCAGGTCCTTGGCGGGTACGTCGGCTGCGACCCGGCCCAGGTAGAGGGCGGTGATCCGGTCCGCCACCTCGAACACGTCATTCATGTTGTGGGAGATCAGCACGACGCCGAGCCCGCGGTCGGCCAGGCGCCGCACGAGGTCGAGCACCTGACGGGTCTGGGCGACACCGAGCGCCGCGGTCGGCTCGTCGAGGAGCACGACCTTGGAGTTCCACAGCACGGCCTTGGCGATCGCCACGGTCTGGCGCTGGCCGCCGGACAGGCTCGCCACGCTCTGCCGGACGGACTTGACGGTGCGCACCGACAGGGAGGTGAGCGTCTCCCAGGCCATCGTCTCCATCGTCTCGTCGTCGAGCACGATGCCCTTGCGCTTCTCGCGGCCGAGGAACATGTTGTCGACGATGTCGAGGTTGTCGCACAGCGCGAGGTCCTGGTAGACGATCTCGACGCCGAGGGCGGAGACGTCACGGGGACCGTGCACGGCGACGGGGGCACCTTCGAAGTGGTAGTCGCCGCTGTCGCGGCCGTAGATGCCGGCGATGACCTTGACCAGGGTGGACTTGCCGGCGCCGTTGTCGCCGACGAGGGCGGTGACCTGACCGGGGTAGACGGCGAAGTCCACGTCGTGCAGCACGTGCACGACACCGAAGCTCTTGTTGACCTTGCGCAGTTCCAGCAACGGGGCGCCGGGCTCGGCTGTCATCGGGATCCCTCCGTGGGAAGCGGGTTTGTTGGGCGAATCAACGAATTGGTGGGCTGGCTCGCGCCCCGGCCGGCCGTGGCCGGCCGGGACGCGAGCCGGTTGCCGGGGATCAGGGGTTGATGCCGGCGTCCGTGCAGAGCTTCTCGAACTTGCCGGTGCAGACGTCGTCGTACGTCATGCTGCCGTCGGCGAAGACCTTGCCGATCTCCTCGGCGATGTTGTCCTTGGAGATGGCGACGGGCTCGAGGATGACCGACGGGACGTCGCGCCCGCCCTCGGTGTCCTTCACGGTCCCGGTGGTCGCCGCGTCCTTGCCGCTCGCGATCGCGATCGCCGCCTCGGCGAGCGCGTTGGCCTCGCCGACCGAGGACTTGAACACGGTCATGCACTGGGTGCCGGCCAGGATGTTCTGGAGCCCCTCGACCGTGGCGTCCTGACCCGTGACCGGGACCTTGCCGGCCTGGCCCGCGCCCTCGAGGACGCTGATCGCAGCGCCGCCCAGGCCGTCGTTGGCCGCGAGGACGCCGTCGACCTTGCCGTCGGCAGCGGTGTAGAGCTGCTGGAAGATCTTGGCGGCCTGCTCGTTGTCCCAGTCGGGGACGGCCTGCTCGCCGACGACCTTGAGCTTGCTGTTGGCGTCGAGGACCTTGTGCGCACCCTCGGCGAAGAGGGTGGCGTTGTTGTCGGTCGGCGAGCCGTTGAGGTAGACGATGTTCGCCGCCTTGTCGCCGAGGCACTTCTGCAGGCCCTCGCCCTGCAGCTCGCCCACCGCGACGTTGTCGTAGGAGATGTACGCCGACGCCGACCCGCCGAGGGTCAGGCGGTCGTAGTCGATCGTCGGGACGCCGGCCGCGGCCGCCTTCTCCTGGATCGCCGCGCCCGAGGCGGAGTCGAGGTTCACGATCGCCAGGACCGTGACGCCGTCGCCGATCATCGACTCGGCGAGCGCGGTCATCTTCTCGGCGTCGCCCTCGGTGTTCTGGATGTCGTACTCGACGCCGGCCTTCTTGAAGGCGGCCTCGAGTGCCGGACGGTCGGCGGCCTCCCAACGGACCGAGGACTCGGTGTCGGGGAGGATGACGCCGACCTTGGCCTTCGACGCGTCGCCGCCGTCGCCGCCCTTGCCGCTGTCGTCGCCGCATGCCGTGAGCGTCAGGGCGAGGCCGAGGCCCACCGCGACGACCGCTCCGTAGGTTCGCTTCACTTCCAACCGCCTCCTAGCGATCTCTGGCCGAACGCTCCGCAGAAGCGGGCAGGCCATATGTTGTTCGGAACAACATATTCAGTGACGGCGGTCACGTAAAGAGGTCACAGGTCAAAAGTTTCCGGGCGGACGACGCGAACGCCCGCCGGGAGCTTCCGGCGGGCGTTCGGCGAGGTCTGCAGCGCGGTTCAGGCGGGTCAGGCGGGGTTCAGGCGGGGCAGCCCAGCGCCAGCGCGGCCTTCGCCAGGGCGCCGAGCGACGTCCCGGCGCCGCACTGCACGGCACCGGAGCCACCGATGGCCCAGGAGCGCCAGTTGCCGTCCTTGACCCGCACCCGGTAGTAGCCGTAGTTCTTGCCCGGGAAGTAGTAGTAGGTGCACGTGCGCTTCTGGAACCGGCCGCTGGCCTTGGAGACGCCCTTGTAGAAGACGTACTGGACGTTGCGGCTCGTGGTGTTCGCGACCTCCTCGGTGACCGACGAGTTCGTGGTCGACGTGTGGCTCCCCGAGGCTTGGAGCTGGAGGTTGACCTCGGCGCCGCCCTTCACGAGCACCTTCGCGGCCACGCTGGCCTCGACGTTGACCTTGCTGCTGTAGGTCACCGCGGCGGTGATGACCGTCTGCTTCTCGACGCTCTTGGTGATCGTCCGCCTCACCCCGGGGCCGATCGCGTAGGTCGAGATGTGGGTGATGACGGGGGCCTTGGTGGCGCTGACGATGCGGTAGCGGGCGCCGCCGTAGGTGTTGGGGTTGCACGCGTCGCCCCAGCCGTCCGCGTGCGCCGCGGGGGCGCCGAACGGGAACGCGACAAGACTGACGGACGCTGCCAGGGCGATGACGAGCAGGCGGATGATCCGCTTCATGGGGGTCCTTCCGAGAGGTGGGTGGGACCCGGGTACCACCGTTCGTCGTCGGGCAAACGCGAACGGGTGGGTGGCGCAGCGTCAGCGCGTCGGTACGGCGTACAGCGTGGTGCGCTCGCGGACCGGGCGGTCGATGCCCGCGCCGATCTCGGTGAGCTCGGCGACGGTCTTGGCCGAGCCGTGCTCGGAGCCGGCCATGCGGGAGATGGTCTCCTCCATGAGGGTGCCGCCGAGGTCGTTGGCACCCGCCCGGAGCATGGCGCGGGTGCCCTCGACGCCGAGCTTCACCCAGGAGGTCTGGATGTTGTCGATCCGGCCGTGGAGCAGGATCCGCGCCATCGCGTGGACGGCGAGGTTGTCGCGCAGGGTGGGCCCGGGGCGGGCGACGCCGGCGAGGTAGATCGGCGCGGAGGTGTGCACGAAGGGGAGCGGGACGAACTCGGTGAAGCCGGACGATCCGTTCTCCCGGGCGGTGTCCTGGACGCCCTTGAGGACGTTGAGGTGTCCGACCCAGTGGCGAGGGTTGTCGACGTGGCCGTACATCATCGTCGAGGTGGTCGGGAGGCCGATGCGGTGCGCGGTGGAGACGATCTCGATCCACGTGCGTGCCGGCAGCTTGCCCTTGGTGAGGACCCAGCGGACCTCGTCGTCGAGGATCTCCGCGGCCGTTCCGGGCAGGGAACCGAGGCCGGACTCCCGGGCCTTGATGAGGAAGTCCTCGATCGACAGGCCGGTGCGGGCCGTGCCGTTGACGACCTCCATCGGTGAGAAGGCGTGGACGTGCATGTCGGGGACGCGCTTCTTCACCGCCGCCGCGATGTCGAAGTACGCCGACGCGGGCAGCTCGGGGTCGATCCCGCCCTGCATGCAGACCTCGGTGGCACCGAGGTCCCACGCCTCCTGGGCGCGGTCGGCGACCTCGTCGTAGGACAGCGAGTAGGCGTCCGCGTCGGTCCTGCGCTGGGCGAACGCGCAGAACCGGCAGCCGACGTAGCAGACGTTGGTGAAGTTGATGTTGCGGTTGACCACGTAGGTCACGTCGTCGCCGACGACCTGCCGGCGGAGGTCGTCGGCCAGCCGGACGACGGAGCGGAGCAGGTCACCCTCGGCCGTCATCAGGGTCAGGGCGTGCTCGTCGGACAGGTCGACCTGCCCTGATTCGGCGGCGGCCTCCGCGGCCCGCAGGGCGGCGCCGCCCTCGGCGTGCAGCACCGCGGGCGCACCGTCGATCAGGCCCGTGCGGGCTGCCGCCTCGCCGACGGCGCCCCAGTCGCCGTACACGGAGGCGAAGTCGGACCGACGGTCCTCGGAGCGTCCTTCGTTGTCGACGGCGGCGAAGAGGTCGGTGCGGCCCGCGGACTCGAGGACGACGTCGGGCTCCTGCCAGGGCAGGCCGCTCGGGCGGACCTCGGGGATCGCCAGCCCGTCGGGTCCGGCGAGGGCGGCCACGTGGGCGTGCAGCCGCGGGTCGATCCAGGCCTGTCCGTCGCGGAGCGAGCCGACGACGTACTCGGGATGGACGGTGAGCCGCGCCTTGAGCTCGAACCCGCAGGTCGCGGTGATCGAGCGGAGCCGGTCGAGCGAGGGCCAGGGCCGCTCGGGGTTGACGTGGTCGGGCGTCAGCGGCGACACGCCGCCCCAGTCGTCGACGCCGGCGCCGAGCAGGGCGCGGCACTCGTCGAGGTCGACCAGGTTGGGCGGGGCCTGGATCCGCGCCTTCGGGCCCAGCACGATCCGGGTGACCGCGATCGCGGCGCGGTACTCGGCCAGGTCGAGGTCGTCGACGTGGCGCATCGCGGTGTCCGGCTTGGCGCGGAAGTTCTGGACGATGACCTCCTGCACGGCGCCATAGGCCCGGAGGTTCGCGCGCAGGGCGAAGATCGTCTCGGCCCGCTCGGTCAGCGTCTCGCCGATTCCGACCAGCAGGCCGGTCGTGAACGGGATCCCGAGGCGTCCGGCGTCCTCGAGCACCCGGAGGCGGACCTCCGGGTCCTTGTCGGGCGACCCGAAGTGGGCGAGGCCCTTGGTCTCGAACAGCCCCCGCGAGGTGGTCTCGAGCATCATCCCCATCGACGGGGAGACCGGCTTGAGCCGGTTGAGCTCCTCCCACGACATCACGCCGGGGTTGAGGTGGGGCAGCAGCCCGGTCTCCTCCAGCACCCGGATGGCCATCGCGCGGATGTAGGCCAGGGTCGAGTCGTAGCCCTGCTCGTCGAGCCACGCCTGCGCCTCGGGCCAGCGGTCCTCGGGCCGGTCGCCGAGGGTGAAGAGCGCCTCGAGGCACCCCAGCTCCGCGCCCTGGCGGGCGATCTCGAGGATCTCGTCGGGGGAGAGGTACGGCGCCCGCCCCTCCCGTGCGGCTTGGCCCGGCGTCTCGACGAAGGTGCAGTAGTGGCACCGGTCGCGGCACAGCTTGGTGACCGGGATGAACACCTTGGGGGAGTAGGTGACGACCGCCGGGCGGCCCGCGGCGACCAGGCCCGCGTCGCGCACCTTCGCGGCCGCGGCGCACAGCCGGTCGAGCTCCTCGCCGGTCGCGGCGAGGAGGGCCTCGGCCTCGGCGGGGTCGAGGGCGGCGCCACGCTCCGCACGAGCCAGTGCGCGGCGAATCTGCTGGGGGGTGGGGCCATCGGTCATGACGGAGTCAGGCTACCTGCTGGACCCTTGGATTAGAACGTGTTCCACTTCACCGCGGACGGCGAGGACCACCGTGCGCGGTCAGTTCGGCAGCTTCGACTTGAGGTTGCCCACGCGGGCGACGAAGCTGCCGCGGTAGGACCCGGGGAAGCTCCAGGTGACCACGGTGCCGCGTCCGCCGATGGCGGCGGTGATGGTGTCGGAGCACCGCCCGCTCGTGGCCAGGCAGTCGCCGCCGTTGCTCGTGTACTTCGCGGTGATGCTCGCGAAGTCCTTGAAGCCCTCGTAGTGGAGGACGAAGGAGTAGCAGCCCGGCTCGATCGTGCAGCGCGCCTTCTTCTTCCACCAGATCCGCTTCGGCTTCGCGGTGCCGCAGAACTGCTCCTCCGCCTCGGCCGTCGAGCCCCACGGGTACGTCGTCACGGCCTGCGCGTCCACGCAGCCGCGGGCGCCGCCCTCCTCGGTCTCGACCGACACCGACGTCCCGGTGAGCGGGGTCCAGTTGCCGGCACCGCCGGTGTTGATCGTGACGTCGCCCTCGGCCGAGGTGTCCGCGAACGTGAACGTCACCGACCGGTAGCCGGCGGTGGGCGTGGCCTCCGGCGCGGGCGGGGTCTTCAGGTAGCACTTGTCGAGCGCCTCGACCGCCTTGGCGCGGTCCTCCTCGGCGCCGTCCTTGCCGCTGCCCAGGGTGAGCAAGTCCTGGGCGAACCAGGCGGCCATCGTCGTCGTACCGATGTCGTCGAGGCAGCCGGTGTCGTCGAGCTTCCACTCGGCGCCGACCTGCTTCGCCCAGTCGCCCGTGCAGTCGAGCAGGCTCTCGTAGTAGGCGTTCGCGTCCTCGCTGCGCCACTCGCCGGTGTAGGTCCAGTCGTCTCCCTTGCGGTCGACGAGGCCGCGCTTCTCCAGCTCACCCGAGCGGTGCTCGTGGACGAGGTCGTCGACGGCGCAGTCGACGTCGCCGTCACTGGCCCACGCGGGCTTCTCGACGCCGTCGGCGATCGCCTTGGCGGCATCCTTGTCGGCCGCGCTCAGCGGGCCGATCCCGAGCCGGCCGGTGAAGTAGAGGAACCCGGCGACGCCGAGCCCGACGACGAGCGCCAGCGCGACGATCGAGCCGACGACCAGTCCCACGCGACTCCTGCGCCTCGGGGGCGGTCCGAAGCCTCCCGGGCCGCCGGGACCGCCGAAGCCGGGAGGAGGTCCGTACGGCGGGAAGCCGCCGCCTGCGGGCGGGGGCGCTGCCGCGGGCGGGCCGGCGGGCGGGCCTGCCGGCGGGGGAGCGGGGCTCCACTGCGGGGGCAGGGCAGTCGGCGGCTGGGCAGGGGGAGGGCTCGACGGCGGTGGCCCCTGCGGACGCTCGCCGCGGGGATTCGTCGGCTCCTCCTGCGGCCAGATCGGCGACTGGTCGTTCATGTGGCGACAACCCCTTGCTCCCACGGACCGCCCGTACGGTCCGTGGGAGCATCGTAGGTGCTGCAGGCAGGGCCCGACTCAGACTCCGACAGGTTCCTTGGTGATGTCGACCGCGGGCGGCTCGTCGGCCGGGGCGTCGCCCTGGTCGATCTTGCTCGGCCACCAGATCTTGCCGCCGAGGTCGAGGTTGAGCGCCGTCACCAGGACCGACCGGACGATCATCGTGTCGAGCAGGACGCCGAGGGCGACGGCCACGCCGAGCTCGGCGAGGAACACCAGCGGCAGCGAGCCGAGCACGAGGAAGGTCGCGGCGAGCACCACGCCGGCGGAGGTGATCACGCCGCCGGTGGACGAGAGCGCGATCAGCGAACCGGTCCGCGTCCCGTGGTTGATCGTCTCCTCGCGCACCCGGGTCATCAGGAAGATGTTGTAGTCGATGCCGAGCGCGACGAGGAACACGAACGCGAACAGCGGGAACCCGGGATCGGAGCCGGCGAAGCCGAAGACGTACTCGAACAGCAGTGCCGAGATGCCCAGCGCGGCGCCGAAGGACAGCACCACCGTCGCGATCAGCAGCACCGGGGCGATCACGGCTCGGAGCAGCAGGAGCAGGATCACGAACACCACCAGCAGGACGAGCGGGATGATCACCAGGTTGTCGCGGTTGGAGGCGGTCTTGGTGTCGAGGTAGAAGGCCGAGCCGCCGCCGACGAGGGCGTCGGCACCGCTGACGTCATGGACGGCGTCACGGCTGGCATCGACGATGTCGAAGGCCTTCTGGGAGGAGATGTCGGCGCCGATCGTCGCCTCGAAGAACGAGCGTCCGTCGCCGATCTTGATGGCGGGACCGGGCTCGCCGAGGCCGTCGACGTCACCCAGCGCGCCCTTGACGGCGTCGATCTCGTCGTCGTTCGCCACGACCTGGATCGTGTTCGACGCGTCCTGCAGGCCGTGCTCCACGAGCAGCTTCTGGCCCTTGATCGAGTCGAACTCCTTCGTGTACGTGTCCTCGGTCGACAGGCCGCCGGTGTCGAGCCGGAAGAGGCCGAGGCAGGCGAGGAGCAGCAGCCCGGTGGTCACCACCCACACCGCGCGCGGGCGGGGCTTGATGGCGTTGCCGACCTTGGCCCACAGGCCTCCGCTGGTGGGCTCGCGGGACCCGAAGTCCGGACGGCCGTGGATGCCGGTCCAGTGCTCGATGCCGACCTGGAGGAGCATCAGGAGGCCGAAGAGCAGGGAGATCGAGCCCGGCGCCGCCAGCAGCGGGGCGAGGTCGCCCAGCGTCGAGCTCAGCGCGACGGCGATCGCGCCGCCCACGAGCATGCCGGCACCGATCTTCGCCCAGCGCCCGTGCTGGTCCTTCCTGGGGCCGAAGATCCAGCGGCCGAAGATCACCAGCAGGGCCGGCAGCAGGGTGACCATCACCAGGAAGGTGGCGGCGATGCCCACCGCGATGACCGGGCCGAGGCCAGCGGTGGAGTTCAGCTCGGCGAAGACGAGGCAGAGCATGCCGATGCAGACGGTCGCGGCGCTGGCGAGGATGGCCGGGGCCGCACGGTGCAGGGCGAAGGCCATCGCCTCGTGCCGGTCCTCGTGGCGGCGCAGCTCCTCGCGGTAGCGGGCGACGAGCAGCAGTGCGTAGTCGGTGCCGGCGCCGATGACGAGGATGCTCAGGATGGCTTGGCTCTGACCGTTGACGGTGAGGTCGGCGTAGCGGGCGAGCAGGTAGACGATGCCGGTGGCGATCAGGTTGGCCGCCATCGCGCAGATGATGGGAACGACCCAGAGGAACGCGCTGCGATAGGTCAGCAGCAGGATCACGACCACGACGAGGCCGGTGATCATGATCAGGTTGGTGTCGATGCCCTCGAAGGACTCGGCCGCATCGGCCGCCTGGCCGCCGTAGCCGGCGAGGTGGACGGTGACACCGTCGATCTTCGCGATCTTCTTGATCTCGTCCGCCGCGTCGGGGATGGCGTTCCAGCCCTCGTCGCCGAAGTTGAGGACGAGGTAGAGGTAGGCGACCTGGTCGTCGTCGGACTTGAGCTTCTGGGGGAGGCCGGCCTTCTCGGCGACATTGGGCGAGAGGACGTCGGCCTTCCCGTCGCCGGTCGAGTCGGTGACGCCCTCGACGTCGGCCGCGATCTTCGCAGCCTGCTCGTCCATTGCAGCGAGGTCGGCGGCGGTCAGGCCACCGTCCCTGCTGTAGACGACGAGCGTCGGGATGTCGTTGGGGTCCTGCGTGTCAGAGCCGGACAGCTCCTCGAGGACCTTGGTCGACTCCGCGGACTCCGGGAGCCAGGACGATGCCTCGTTGTTCTGGACATCGACAAGCTTCGCGTTCAGGGGGGCCAGCGCCATCGCCGCGAAGACGACGATCGCTGCCACGATCCACTTGGTGATGGGGCCGGTCAGCTTTCCGGCGATCTGACGGTGCATGCGGGGAACTCTTCCAGTGAGGACCGACATCGGCATCGGGATTTCTCCGGATCCGACCCTGAGATCGCCCCGGATTCATCGCCCGACGGGAACTTCTTCCGCACATGCGACGAACGAAGGCCCCGGACTTCGACATCCGGGGCCTTCGTTGCTGGTGGAGTGGGGGCTCAGAGGCCGAGGAACCGGCCGATGATCTCCTTCTGGATCTCCGTCGTACCGCCGTAGATCGTCTGGATCCGGGTGTCCGCGTAGGCCTTCGCGATGGGGTACTCCATCATGTAGCCGTAGCCGCCGTGCATCTGCACGCCCTGGTCCACGATCTTCTTCTGCAGCTCGGTGGTCCACCACTTCGCCATCGACGCCAGCGCGGTGTCGACCTCGCCCTTGTTGAGCTGCTCGATGCAGTGGTTCACGAACACGCGGGCGATGTAGGCCTCGGTGGCCATCTCGGCCAGCGTGAAGCGGGTGTTCTGGAACTTGCCGATCGGCTTGCCGAACGCCTCGCGCGACTTCACGTAGTCGAGGGTCATGTCGAGCGCGGCCTCGATCGCGGCGATGGCGATGCAGGCGATGGAGACGCGCTCCTGCGGCAGGTTCTGCATCAGGTAGATGAAGCCCTGGCCCTCCTCGCCCAGCAGGTTGGCCTTCGGGACGATGACGTTGTCGAAGCTGAGCTCCGCCGTGTCCTGCGCCTTGAGGCCGAGCTTGTCGAGGTTGGTGCCGCGGGTGAAGCCCTCCATGCCGCGCTCGACGACGAGGAGGCTGATGCCGTGCGCGCCGGCCTCGGGGTTCGTCTTCGCGACGACGATGACCAGGTCGGACAGGATGCCGTTGCTGATGAAGGTCTTCGACCCGTTGAGGACGTAGTGGTCGCCCTTGTCGACGGCGGTGGTGCGGATGCCCTGGAGGTCGGAGCCCGCGCCCGGCTCGGTCATCGCGATCGCCGTGATGATGTCGCCGGAGACGGTGCCGGGGAGCCAGCGCTGCTTCTGCTCCTCGTTCCCGATGGCGATCAGGTACGGGACGATGATGTCGGTGTGGACGGCGAAGCCCGGACCGCTCGCGCCGGCGCGGGCACACTCCTCCGCCACGATCGCGTTGTAGCGGAAGTCCTTGATGCCCGGGCCGTCGTACTCCTCGGGGACCTCGAAGGACAGCAGGCCGGCCGCTCCCGCCTTGCGCCAGACCTCGCGGTCGACGATCCCGTCCTTCTCCCACTGGTCGTGGAAGGGGACGACCTCGCGCTCCAGGAAGGCGCGAACGGTCTGGCGGAAGTCCTCGTGCTCGGTCTCGTAGATGCTGGGACGCTCGGGCATCAGGCCACCCACTCCTTGATCTGTGCGATGGTCGCGGCCGCGGCCGCGCTGTCGGGGGCCGCGGGGGAGACGGACAGGTTCGTCACGCCGGACTCCTTGAAGGCGGCGATCCGCTCCTGGACGTACGACGCCGGGCCGACCAGGTTGCCCGCCTCGAGCCACTCGAGCGGGACGAGCGCCTCGGCCTCCTTCTTCTTGCCCGACAGGTAGAGGTCCTGGATCTCCTTCGCCTCCTTCTCGAAGCCGTACTCGCAGGCGAGCTGGTTGTAGAAGTTCTTGTCGCGCGCGCCCATGCCGCCGACGTACAGGGCGTAGAGCGGGCGCATGAAGTCGAGCAGCGCCTTGGTCTCGGGGCCCTCGCCGATGGCGACCATGCCTCCGGCGCTGATCTCGAGCGGCTTGAGGTCGGCCGAGCGCTTGGCGGCACCGCGGGCGAGCGGCTCGCCCCAGACCTCCTTGGCCTTCTCGGGGTAGTAGAGGAAGGGCAGCCAGCCGTCGGCGACCTCGGCGGTCATCGCGACGTTCTTGTCGCCCAGGGCCGCGACCCAGATCGGCAGGTCGGCGCGCTCCGGCTTGTTGAGCAGCTTGAGCGGCTTGCCGAGGCCGAGGCCCTGGCCCTCGGGGAGCGGGACCTGGACGGTCTTGCCCTGGAAGTCGAGGCGCTCGCCGCGCAGGCCGGCGCGCAGCACCTCGATCACCTCGCGGGTGCGGGTGAGCGGGCGGTCGTAGGGGAGGCCGTGGAAGCCCTCGATCACCTGCGGGCCGGACGCGCCGAGGCCGAGCACGGCGCGGCCACCGGAGACGTTGTCGAGGCCGGCCGCGGTCTGCAGCAGGGCGCCCGGGGTGCGCGAGTAGACGTTGAGGATGCCGGCGCCGATCTCGACCGTCTCGGTCTTCGCGGCGAGGTAGCCCATCAGGGTCGGCGCGTCGAAGCCGTAGGGCTCCGCGACCCAGATCGTGTCCAGGCCGGCCTTCTCCAGCGCGACGACCTGGTCGGCCGACTCGCGCGGGTTGCCCGCGTAGACGAGGGGCATCGAGAGCTTCATGGAAATCCCTTCCGGCGCGGTGGCCGAACTCGACGGTGAGGGGAGCGGTGTGACCCCGCCAGTACAACTGTGACAGTAATACTGTCACAATGTCCATGGTCTCCCTGTTCGAGACCGAGGCCGCAGCGGCCGTACGCCGCCGTGATAGGAGGAAGCGTGACTTCTGAGACTCCCGCGGGGAACCCCCGCTACACCGTCGCCGTGATCGGTGGCACCGGTCCGCAGGGCAAGGGACTGGGCTACCGGTTCGCGCGGCACGGCCATGACATCGTGCTGGGCTCGCGTGCCGCGGAGAAGGCCGAGGCCGTCGCGGCCGAGGTGGCCGAGCGGCTGGCAGGTGTCGACGGTGCCGGGTCGGCGCGTGGTGCGGCCAACGAGGACGCGGTGGCGGCGGCCGACGTGGTGCTGCTGGCGGTGCCCTACGACGGGCACGACGAGCTGGTCGCGTCGCTGGCCGGTGCGCTGGCGGGCAAGACGGTGATCTCGTGCGTGAACCCGCTGGCCTTCGACAAGCGCGGCGCGCACGGGCGGGTCGTCAACGGCGGTGAGGGCTCGGCGGCGGAGTCGGCGGCCGAGCTGGCTCCCGAGGCGGTGGTCGTCGGCGCGTTCCACAACGTGTCGGCGGTGGGCCTGTGGGGCGATGAGGAGTTCCTCGACGAGGACGTGATCGTGGTGGGTGACTCGGTGGAGGGCAAGCAGGTCGCGATCGACCTGGCTGCCTCCGTCACCGGTCACCCGGGCATCGATGGCGGGAAGCTGCGCCTGGCGCGGGTGCTGGAGCCGTTCACGGCGGTGCTGATCTCGATCAACCGGAAGTACAAGGCGCACTCGGGCATCCGGGTCACCGGGCTCGACGCCCACTGACCTCCCGGTCGGGGAGGCCCGTCAGCGGGCCTCCCCGAACAGCCTCTCCAGGATCGCGCGGGCGTCCTCGCTCGGCGACCAGACCGCGTTCGTCGCGACGTCGACGGTGAACCAGCCATTGGTGCACTGGGCCTGCAGGTCCACCCGGTCGCCCCACGCGGTGACCCCGACGATGTGCGGGACGGGTGGGGTGACGTCGCAGTCGACCATCCCGGCGTTCTCCTCCGTGTTGGCCCGGATGTCCGTCACGAGTGACGTGAGGTCGGCGGTGGGGATCGGCGCCCGGCGCCACGTGCCGCTGCCGAGCCTGTCCTCCGCGCAGTAGGCCGCGACCGCCAGGTCCTGCGCCCGTCCGACGCTGGGGACGCCGACGGTGTCCGTCGCGGCCGGGCACTCGAGCGTCGCGGCGTCCACGGGCGCCGGCGGGTCGAGCCGCTTCCGCTGCGCCCGCAGCCGGTCGATGAACGTCTCCCACGGCTCGTCCGCGCCGACCCGCTCGACACCGTCCACGACGACCTGCCGGCAGCCGTAGAGCTCGCCGGACGCGACGACGCTCGACCCGTCCGGGTAGGCGAAGACCAGCTGGTAGGCGGGCCCGAGCTCCATCGTGCAGGCCAGGTCCGATGGCGCGGTCTCCAGGCCGTTGATCGAGGCCGCGACGTCGTCCACGCCGTCGACGAGCGCGTCCTTCGGCACGTCGATCGGCACCTCGTTGCCGCCGCACAGGCGCACCGAGCTCGCGCCGTCCGGGACGTGGTCGGGGCCGACCTGGGTCTGCGTGTCGACCGGAGCGGCGGGGCAGGCCGGGGCGTCGTACGGCGACACCGGGACGTCGTCCGCGGCCTTGTCGTCGTCCGGGCTGCTGCCGCCGACCGTCGCGACCACGCCGGCGACCAGCAGCACGGACGCCGCCACGCCACCGGCCGCCGCCACCGTCGTACGACGGGCGCGGCGGGCCTTCGCGCGTGCCCCCTCGGCGCGGTCGGGCGCGGCGGGCGGCTCCGGCACGGCGCCGGCCAGACCCTCGCGCAGCCAGGTCTCGTCGTTCGGCTCACTCATCGTCCGTCTCCTCTCGCCGCAGGTGGGGAGAGGAGCGCAGCGCGGCCAGGGCCCGTGAGCACTGGCTCTTCACCGTGCCGACGCCGATGCCCAGCGCCGCCGCGGTCTGCTGCTCGGTGAGGTCCTCGAAGTAGCGCAGCACGACGACGGCCCGCTGGCCGCGGGGCAGGGCGCCGAGGGCGGCGACCAGGTCGTTGCGGCCGTCGCGGTCCTCGACGGCAGCCGGCCGCTCGGGCAGGTGCTCGGTCGGGCGCTCGCCGCGCCACTTGCGGCGCCACCAGGACACGTAGGTCGTGTACATGACGCGCCGGACGTAGGCCTCGAAGCCGTCCGCGCCGACCCGCGACCATGCCCGCCACGACTTCGCCAGGGCGGTCTGCACCAGGTCCTCGGCGAGCTGGTGGTCGCCGGTCAGCAGCCACGCCGAGCGCCACAGCGCGTCACCGCGCGCGGCGACGAAGCCGTCGAACCCGTCTTCCGGCACGGCACCCTGGGGCATCGCCTGCTCCACCACCGTTCGCTGCATCGGCACTCCTCTCACCCTCCCAAAGCGGTGAGCGGTGCCGAAAGGTTGTCAGCCGGCGAGTCCTTCCACGACCTCGGCGCGCGGGAGCTGCACGAGCAGGCCTCCCGGAACGAGCAGCTTCGAGCGGCGCAGTCCCGAGCCGATCACGGCGACGTCGATGTCGGCGACCCGCGCGTCGACCAGCAGCCGCCAGCCGGTGGGGAGGCCGACGGGGGTGATGCCGCCGTACTCCATCTCCGACTCGGTGACCGCTCGCTCCAGCGGCAGGAAGGACGGCTTGCGCACGTCGAGCAGCCGCTTGACGGTGTGGTTGACGTCGGCGCGGGTGTCGGCGCGGACGAGGCAGGCGGCGATCCGCTCCTCGCCCTCGCGCTTGCCGGCGACGAGGACGCAGTTGGCGCCCGCCTCCATGGGCAGGTCGTAGGCGGCGCTCATCGCAGCGGTGTCGGCGAGCTCGGGGTCGATCTCGACGACGGCGACGCCCGACGCCCCCGGCCAGTCCGCGAGGGCGGCGGCGACGGGGGCGGCGACGAGGTCGGGGCGCTCGAGCACGGGGAGCGAGCGGAGCCCGGGGAGCTGGGGGAGGTCGGTCAGTGCCACCCGTGCATGCTGCCCGATCCGTGGTTGCCGCCGTGGCCGTGGTCCTGCCACCACTGGTCGTGGGACCAGTGCCGGCGCGGTCCGCGCAGCACGGTGGCGAGCAGGCCGACCGCGCCGGCGACCAGCCACGGCAGGCCCAGCACCCAGCCGTGGTCCTCGATGGCCACGGTGTCGCTGATCAGCAGCGCCCAGGCGCCGACCAGCCCGAGGAAGGCGGTGCCCATGACGAGGTGGCCGGTGTTGACCTGGTGCCACCCGGTACGCCGCGGCGGCGTGGGAGCGTCCTGCTCGCGGGTCGGCCCGGTGGTCGGCCCGGCGGTCGGCCCAGCGGTCGGCTCGGTGGGGTTCTCGTGCGTGCTCATGCTGCCTGCTCCTCCGTGAGGACCTCGACCTGGCCGAGGAACATGTCGGCCTCGATGGTGAGGGTGGGTTCGTCGGCGTCACCCCAGGACGCCTTCTTCGAGCTGTCGGACTTCTTGGTGTCGAACAGGACGACCTCGCCCGCGACGATCTGCGCGTCCACGTCGACGCGGAGGCCCTCGTCGGGCACGATCACGCGGATGTGGCCGACCCGGTTGTCGACCTCGAGCTTGTCGCCGTCGAGCTGGGCCAGCTCGTCGGCGGGGATCTCGGTCAGGTCGATCACCATGTCGCCGATCCCCAGCCCGTAGCTCGCGTCGAGCTGTGCGGCGCTCTGCGGGGTCTCCCGCACCTCACCGATGTGGTCGTCGTCGACCACGGAGGTCACCGCGGTCGCCAGTGCCGCCAGGAGCCCGACGAAGATGAGCCCGCCGGCCCGGCCGAAGAAGGCGCCGACCAGCAGCATCAGGCCGACCACGCCCAGGACGGTCGCCGGGTAGGCCGAGGGCACCACGTCGACGCCGGCGAGGTCCATCGTGCCGACGACGCCGACGGCGAGGGCGGTGAGGGCGAGGGTGAACGGGAACAGCAGCGGACCCCGGCGCCGCGGGTCGACCGGGCGCGGGCGCTGCGGCGGCTGCCACGGGCGGTAGGTCTCGTACGACGGTCCGGGCGCGCCCGGCGGGGGCGGCACCAGCGTGTCCGCTCCGGCCCGCTTGCCCTTGGCCTGCTTGCTGCCGAACACGACCAGCAGCACCAGGCCGACCACGAGCAGCGGCCACGGGAAGTCGATCCCGCCGACCGAGTCGCCGATCACCGAGGCGACCGCCAGCACGCCGGCGATGATCAGCGCTGCGGTCCGCACGCCCTCGTCGGTGCGGATCACCGTGTCACCGGTCTCCTCCTCCGGCACCAGGACCCACGCGACGCCGTACAGGATCAGGCCGCCGCCACCGAAGAAGGTCAGGATCACGAAGGCCACGCGCACCAGCAGCGGGTCGATGTCGAGGTGGCGGGCGATGCCCCCGGCCACACCGGACACCTTGCGGTCGGTCCGGCTCCGGCGCAGCCGGGCGAGGTCGCGGACCTCGTCGCGGGTCACGCGGGGGCCGGACTCGCCGGGCTCGGGCCCGTACGGTCCGGACGGGCCGGTCTCGGTGTCGTTCGGTGCGTTCATGTCTCCAAGCCTGAAGTCCGGAGCGGGACGAAACCATCGGGGAGTGCCCTGATCCTGCCGCATCGACCGGAGGTGCGGCTCAGGGTCGGATCAGGGTCGTTCCCCCTGCTCGTGCGCGTGGCGCTGTGTGACGATGGAGGCACCATGACGAGCTCTGCGACCACCCTGCCCCCGGCTGCCCCCGCGGCCCGGGAGCCCCGGCGCGCCTGGCGCGACCTGCGCGAGCCGGTCCTCGGCGGCGTCGCGTCCGGCCTGGCCGCACACCTCGCGGTCCCGGTGCTCTGGGTGCGGGTGGCCTTCGTCGTCGCGACCTTCGTCAGCGGCATGGGCGTCCTCGCGTACGCCGCCCTCTGGGCGATGCTGCCCGCCGGACCCCCGCCGTCGGTGCTCGCCCCCGGCCTGGAGAGCGCGTCCCGCGACGGCCGCCGCCCCGGCCGGGCGCGCCGGCTCTCCGACATCGGGCCGGTCATCACCCTCGCGGCGCTCGGCGTCGGCGTGGTCTTCGCGACCGGCGCGCTCCTCGGCACCGGCTGGTGGGTCTGGCCGCTGGCGATCGCGGTGGCCGGTGTCGCCCTGCTGTGGCGCCAGGCCGACGAGGCCCAACGGGAGCGCTGGCTCGACGCCACCGGCAAGGTCGACCCGGTCCGGGTGGTCCTCGGCGGAGGCGGCTGGGCGGCATGGGGCCGGCTGGCCGCCGGCATCGGCCTGGTCGGCGTCGCCGTGCTCTGGCTCGTGCTGCGCGACGGCTCCCTGACCGTCGCGCGCGACGCCACCCTGGCCATCGTCCTCGGCGTAGGCGGCATCTCCATCGTCGTCGCGCCCTTCGTCTACCGCCTGGTGACCGAGCTCAGCGCCGAGCGCGAGGAGCGGGTGCGCACGCAGGAGCGCGCCGACGTCGCCGCCCACCTCCACGACTCGGTGCTGCAGACCCTCGCCCTCATCCAGAAGAACCCCGCCGACGCCACCCGGCTCGCCCGCGCCCAGGAGCGCGACCTCCGGGCCTGGCTCTACGCCGGCGAGTCGCTCGACGAGGCGACCGTGGCCAGCGCCCTGCGTGCGGCCGCCGCCGAGATCGAGGACGCCTACGGCATCACCGTCGACGTCGTGGCGGTCGGCGACTGCGACCACGACGAGCACACCCGCCCGATCGTGATGGCCGCGCGCGAGGCGACCACCAACGCGGCCAAGCACGCCGGCGTCCCGCGCGTCGACGTCTACGCCGAGATCACCGCGACCGGCATCGACGTGTTCGTCCGCGACCGCGGCGCCGGCTTCGACCCGGCCGCGACCCCGGAGGACCGGCTGGGAGTACGACGCAGCATCATCGACCGCATGGAGCGGCACGGCGGCCGGGCGGAGATCCGCTCGGCGCCGGGCGAGGGCACGGAGGTCCGGCTCCACCTGGACCACCAGCAGAAGGAGACCGATGAGTGAGCCGGTGCGCGTGGTCGTCGTCGACGACCACGCCATGTTCCGTCGCGGCGTCAGCGCCGAGCTGGGCGCCACGGGCGCGGGTCGCGTCGAGGTCGTGGCCGAGGCCGCCGACGTCGACGAGGCGGTGGCCGCGGTCACGACGCACCGGCCGGCCGTCGTACTCCTCGACGTGCACCTGCCCGGCGGCGGCGGCGTCGAGGTGATCCGCCGGGTCAACGACCCCGACGTGCGCTTCCTCGCGCTCTCGGTGTCGGACGCCGCCGAGGACGTCATCGGCACCATCCGCGGCGGCGCCCGCGGCTATGTCACCAAGACGATCACCGGCCCTGAGCTGGTCGACGCCATCGGTCGCGTGGCCGACGGCGACGCGGTCTTCTCGCCGCGACTCGCGGGCTTCGTGCTCGACGCCTTCGCCGGAGCCGGCCTCTCCGCCGACCTCGCGAGCGTCGACGAGGACCTCGACCGGCTCACCGAGCGCGAGCGCGAGGTGATGCGCCTGATCGCGCGCGGCTACTCCTACAAGGAGGTCGCCAAGGAGCTCTTCATCTCGATCAAGACGGTCGAGACCCACATGTCGTCGGTGCTGCGGAAGCTCCAGCTCTCCTCACGCCACGAGCTCACCCGCTGGGCCTCGGACCGGCGGCTGCTGTGAGGTCGCTCGCCGCGACGCTGGTGGTCGTCGCGGCGCTGGGCGCGGGGTGCTCGGACAGCCCGCAGCCGTCGAGCTCCCCGTCGAGCTCCCCGTCGAGCTCCCCGTCGAGCCCGGGTACGACGACCGCCGCTCCCTCGTCGGAGACTCCGCCGACCCCCGGGCCGTCGTACTCGGACTGGGAGCTGGGCGTCCACGTCCTGCCCCGTACGGCTGACGGCTTCGGCGAGATCCTGCCGACGCCGAAGGCGCTGCGAGTACGGCGCTACCCGACGACCGACCTGCTCCCGCCGCCGGCCGACGGGCGCTTCCACTCGACCATCGGCCCGGTGACGCCGGCGATCCGGGAGCGGATGGGGGAGACGTGGTCACCCGCCTGCCCGGTCGCGCTGGCCGACCTGGCCTACCTCAACGTCTCGTTCCGGGGCTTCGACGGCGCCGCGCACACCGGCGAGCTCGTCGTGGCCGCCGACCGGGCCGAGGACGTGGTGTCGGTGTTCCGGGCGCTCTTCGCGGCGTCGTACCCGATCGAGGAGATGCGGCTGCCGACGACCGCCGACCTCGATGCCCCGCCCACCGGCGACGGCAACAACACCGCGGGCCTGGTCTGCCGGGCCTCGCGGGGAACCACGACGTGGTCGGCCCACGCCTACGGCCTGGCGATCGACGTCAACCCGTTCCTGAACCCCTACAGCAAGGGCGACCTCGTGCTCCCGGAGCGCGCGTCGGCGTACCTCGACCGCAGCCGGACCCAACCCGGCGTCATCCACGCCGGCGACCTGGTCGTGCGCGAGTTCGCCCGGATCGGGTGGTCGTGGGGCGGATCGTGGAGCTCGCTGAAGGACTACCAGCACTTCACCGCGACGGGCCGCTGACCCGCTGCCCGTGCGCGGCGGCGATTGCATAGAGTGCGCCCCATGGAGACCGTGCGCCTCATCCTGCTCATCGCCCACATCCTCGGCTTCTCGGCCCTGATCGGCGGTCTGCTGGCGCAGGTCGGTCCGGGCGACAAGAAGGTCACCGGCGTGATGCGCGACGGCGTCGGCACCGCCTTCCTCGCCGGGCTCCTGCTGGTCGGGGTCCTCGAGGGCATGGACGGCGTCGAGGTCAACCACGCGAAGGTCGCGGTCAAGCTGGTGATCGGCCTGGTCCTGCTGGTGCTCGTCATGGCCAACCTCCGCAAGGAGAAGATCCCGAACGGCCTGTGGGCCGGGCTGCTCGTGCTGTCGATCGCCGAGGTCTGCGTCGCGGTGCTCTGGTCGTCCGCACACAGCGTGTCCTGAGGTCGCGGCCGGCGTCCTGGTGTCGGTGGGGCGCCCCCCGCTGTAACACGCCGTCCGCTCAACTGGGGGGCGCCTTTCAGGGCCCAACCGACAGTTCTGCGGCGTGTCGTCCCTGAGAAGTGGCGCCATGTTGCGCGAACCACGTGTTACATCACGCTGGGTCTGCTCGGCGGGCGCTACGGGAGCCACGCGGGTAGCAGCGGTCCGGCTGGTACGGCGACCGGGGGCTTGGGGCTCCGTGGCCGGAACTGCGCCAGGTCGGAGATGTCGGTGCCGAACCTGGCGCAGGTATCGAGGAACTCGCGGCGGCACCGGTCCAGGGCCGCCCGGCGCCGTCGTCCGAAGAAGTCGTCCCAGGTCAGGCGCGACACGCCGGTCTTGAAGCCGGTGACGAAGTCCTGCCGCAGCTTCTCGTCCCACAAGGTCTCCTCGGGCGCCCTCACCGACAGCCCGCCCGCCGCGAGCGGTCGCAGCTTCAGGCGGCTGTCGATCTCGAAGAAGTGGCGTCCGAGCCGCAGGTCACACCAGACGGTCCGCCCGTCGGCCGTCAGCCCGAACTGTGGCTGGGGAACGCCGTAGCCCAGCTCGGTGACGAGGTCGCGCCCGAGGGTCTCGGCGATCGAGTCGGTCAACGCCGAGGCTGACGCGATCACGTCGCGGACGACGTTCACGTGGGGCCAGCAACGCATCGCGGCGGCTGCTGCCGAGAGCTCGTGCCTGCTCGTTCCAGCGCGCATCGCGGCGTCGGCGGCAACGAGTCCGGCGAGGTAGCCCTCCTCCCGCGCGACGTCGAGCGCCGTACGTGCCCGGTCCAGCACCTGCACGCCCTCGACCGTCACCACCTGGTGCGGCGCGTAGGGCGCCAGGTGGTGCTTGACCCCGTGTCGGAGGTGCGACCCGACGATGCCCGGCCGCGTGACGTGCGTGTTCGGCGTCCGCTCGTTCAGCAGTGGCATGCGCAACAGGTCGGCCGCGGAGTGGTGGCTCATCACGTGCGCGGCCGCGATCCGAAGACTCGCCGCCCGGTCCGCCAGGACCTTCCGCTGGAGCGCGGTGGACAGCAGGGCAGTGAAGGCGGTCTCGGCGTACACGCCCGTTCGCAGCGCCTCCCACCGGTGGGTGCGCAGGAGGTGGTCGATGCGTGCGCCGGTCATGCCGGCCTCGAGCGCCTGCCGGCGCGTGACCAGGCCCCACTGGGCGCTCATCAGCGCAGCCACACGAGCATTCATGGGAGCGAGCGTCCCCGCCCGCTCCGGCTGGGCCACCCCTCGCGCCGTCGGCCGGTGGATATCCCACGCGCACGGAGTGCCTGTGGAGGGCGGGTGGATGAATCCGGGGCGGGGCGGCCGTCCTCATGTAACACGCTGGTCGCTCAACTGGTCGGCGGTTTTCAGGGCCGATCCGACCGTTCTGCGGCGTGTCGTCCCTGAATCCCGGCAGGTAGACGGGCGAACAGCGTGTTACAGCGGCGACCACCCCGGGCGAGCGTTCCGTCCCGGCACCACCACCGTCGGTACGGCGCCGTAGGCTGGTCGGAGCATGATCGACGCACACAGCACCACGCCCCCGGCCCTCACCGCAGAAGCGCTCCTGGAGGGTCTCAACGGCCCCCAGCAGGAGGCGGTGAAGCACGAGGGCACGCCCCTCCTCGTGGTCGCCGGGGCGGGGTCCGGGAAGACGCGGGTGCTGACCCGGCGGATCGCGTGGCTGATCGCGGTGCGCAAGGCCCACCCCGGCTCGATCCTGGCCATCACCTTCACGAACAAGGCCGCGGCCGAGATGAAGGAGCGGGTCAGCGAGCTGGTCGGCAACCGCGCCCGGGTCATGTGGGTCAGCACCTTCCACTCGGCGTGCGTGCGGATCCTGCGCAAGGAGGTCGAGCACCTCGGCTACGAGCGGGTGAAGTCGAACTTCTCGATCTACGACGCCCAGGACCAGAAGCGGCTGATCACGCTGGTCTGCAACGACCTCGAGCTCGACCCGCGCAAGTTCCAGCCCGGTCCGGTGCTGCACTGGATCAGCAACCACAAGAACGAGCTGCGCGACCCCGACGAGGTCGCCGCGGAGGCCCGCAACAGCATCGACGAGACCTACGCTGCGGCGTACAAGGCCTACCAGCGGCGGTTGCGCGAGGCCAACGCGTTCGACTTCGACGACCTGATCATGGAGACGGTCCGGCTCTTCCAGCTCAAGCCGGAGATCCGCGAGACCTACCGGCGGCGGTTCCGGCACATCCTGGTCGACGAGTACCAGGACACCAACCACGCGCAGTATGCGCTCATCCACCAGCTCTGCGGGCAGGACCTCGAGGAGCACGACCCGACCACCCTCGACGGGCGACCCGCCGACCGGGTGCCGCCGGCCGAGCTGATGGTCGTCGGTGACGCGGACCAGTCGATCTACGCCTTCCGGGGCGCCGACATCCGCAACATCATGGACTTCGAGCAGGACTTCCCCGACGCGCGGACGGTCATGCTCGAGCAGAACTACCGCTCCACCCAGACCATCCTCACCGCCGCCAACGCGGTCATCGAGCGCAACGACAGCCGCAAGCCGAAGCGCCTGTGGTCCGACGCCGGCGACGGCGAGAAGATCGTCGGGTACGTCGCCGACGACGAGCACGACGAGGCCCGCTTCGTCTCCGGCGAGATCGACAAGCTGACCGACGCGGGCGGGTTGAAGCCGTCCGACGTGGCGGTGTTCTACCGGACCAATGCGCAGTCGCGGGTGTTCGAGGAGATCTTCATCCGCACCGGCATGCCCTACAAGGTCGTCGGCGGCGTGCGCTTCTACGAGCGGCGCGAGGTGCGTGACGCGCTCGCCTACCTGCGGATGCTGGTCAACCCCGACGACCAGGTCTCGCTGCGCCGCATCCTCAACACCCCCAAGCGGGGGATCGGCGACCGCGCCGTCCTCGCGATCACGACGTTCGCCGACCGCGAGCGGATCACCTTCTGGGAGGCGCTCCAGCGCGCCGGCGAGGCGCCGGGCCTGGCCACCCGCAGCCAGACCAACATCGAGGCGTTCGTCGCGATGGTCCAGGACCTGCAGCAGATGGTCGCGGCGGGGGAGCGGCCCGACGTGATCCTCGAGACCGTGCTCGACCGCTCCGGCTACCTCGCCAGCCTCGAGGACTCCGACGACCCGCAGGACGCCACCCGCATCGAGAACCTCGCCGAGCTCGTCGCCGTGGCGCGGGAGTTCGCCGAGGACCCGGTCGCCGGTCCGTCGGCCGACCCCGCCGACGTGGACGCCGGCACCGTCGAGCCCGGTCTCGGCGACTTCCTCGAGCGGGTCGCGCTCGTCGCCGACGCCGACTCGATCCCCGACGCCCCCGACCCGGATGACCCCGACGCCCCCGAGGACACCGGCGTGGTCACCCTGATGACCCTGCACACCGCGAAGGGCCTCGAGTTCCCGGTCGTCTTCCTCACCGGCATGGAGGACGGCGTCTTCCCGCACTCCCGCGCGCTCGGCGACAAGCCCGAGCTCGAGGAGGAGCGCCGGCTCGCCTACGTCGGCATCACCCGCGCCCGCCAGCGCCTCTACGTCTCCCGGGCGATGGTCCGCTCCGCGTGGGGCGCCCCCGCCATGAACCCGGGCTCCCGCTTCCTCGGCGAGCTGCCGATCGACCTCGTCGACTGGCGCCGCACCGAGGCCGACCAGACCCGCTGGTCCCGCCCCGCCTACGGCAACGCCGGCCGGTACGACGGCGGCGGGTCGTCGTACGGCAGCGGCGGTGGCGGGATGGGCGCCCCCACCGCGGCCGGCCGCCGCAACTTCAGCTCGGCAGCCGCGCGCGCCGACGCCGCCGCGAAGTCGAAGCCGTCACGCGCGATCCCCGTGCTGGCCCCCGGCGACAAGGTCACCCACGACTCGTTCGGCCTCGGGACGGTCGTGTCCGTGGAGGGCCAGGGCGACAAGTCCGTCGCGTCGATCGACTTCGGCTCCGACGGGGTGAAGCGCCTGCTGCTGCGCTACGCGCCGGTGGAGAAGCTCTAGCCGACGGCGGCTCGCGCAGGGCGGTGCGACGCTCCTGACGAGGAGTTGCTCCCGACCGAGCGAGGACGCGCTCGCGTCAGGGCGTCACGCCGTGCTGGCGGAGGGCGGCGTCGGGGTCCACCGGGTCGCCGCCACCGGGGCGGACCTCGAGGTGGAGGTGCGGGCCGGTGACGTGGCCCGTGCTGCCGACGTACCCGATGAGCTGGCCGGTGCGGACGGTGTCACCGACGGAGACGTTGAAGGCGGTCTGGTGGCAGAACCACAGCTCGGTGCCGTCCTCGAGGGTGAGCACGGTCTTGTTGCCGTAGGCGCCGTCGAAGCTGGCGGAGGTGACCGTGCCGTTGGTCACCGCGTAGATCGGGGTGCCGCTGGGGGCCGCGAAGTCGAGGCCGGTGTGGTAGCTCGACCAGAGGCCGTACTCGCCGAAGGTGGCGGTCAGGCGGTAGCTCTTGAGCGGAAGGCCCCACTTGTTGAGGGCGATCTCGGCGGCTTCCTTCTCGGCGGCCTTCGCGAGGTCGTCGAGGGCGGTGTCGCGCTGCTTGACCGACAGCTCGACCGTCTCCTCGAGATCGCCGGGGTTGGCCTGGGAGAGCGCGTCGCGGTCGGAGTCGCGGCTGACCGTGTCGACCCGCTCGGTGACCGAGCCGTTGCCGAAGGAGCCGGTCATCGCGTTGGCGGCGGCGACCCGGTCGCCGCCGGAGGCGAGCTGGGGGTCCGCGGAAACGACAGCGCCGCCGACCGCGACCGCGAGGGTCGCGACGCCGACGGCGACGGGGAGGGTGGGCAGTCCCTTGAAGAGGGGACCGCGGGGGCCCGAATGGCGGGTGGCGCGGCGCTTGCCGACCGAGCCGACCGCGCGCAGCTGCGTCGAGGAGTCGGTCAGCGGGTCGAGCAGCGGGATGTCGCGCAGCGCGGGGAGCTCGACCGTCGGGGTGCGCTCCAGGCCGCGGATGAGGACCGGCTCGGCGGGTACCACCGGAGCGGCGGCCTCGACCGGGGCCACCGGCGCAGGGGTGTCGACCGGGCGGGCGACGCGCTTGCCGACGTACGTCGAGGGGGCCTCGCTGACCGCCCGCTGGGCGACTCGCTTCCCGACGTACCCGGAGGCAGAGGAGGGCTGCGGCGCGCGGTGATCCGCTCGGTGGCTACCCATCGACTGCTGACTCCTTGGGGGACGATCGTGCAGGCCGGTTTCGACCCGCACCTTCTCGTCCGAGGCGCCCGAGTGGCTCCGACACGAAGTGGCTGTCGGGTGACAGCCGGGTGAAACATGCGTGCCGACCATATCCGATACCCCGACGCCCTCGAAATCGGGCGTCCGCCCCTGTGGAGGGCTGTGAGGCGGTGCGACCGGGAGGGCGTCGCCGTGAGCCGTGTCACGTCGTGGCTCCCGGACTCGTCCTACTCGTGGGTCAGGACTAGTGTGCCCGGGGGGTGCGGCAGGTGTGCGCACCGAACCTCTGACCCAGATGTGAGGACGTATCAGTGGACCTGATGGAGTACCAAGCGAAGGAGCTCTTCGCGAAGCACGGAGTGGCCACCACCCTCGGAGTGGTCGTCGAGACCGCTGAGGAGGCCAAGGCCGCTGCCGAGCAGATCGGCGGCGTCACCGTCATCAAGGCGCAGGTCAAGGCCGGCGGCCGCGGCAAGGCGGGTGGCGTCAAGATCGCGAAGACCCCTGACGAGGCCTTCCAGTACGCCACGGACATCCTGAACCTGACGATCAAGGACCTCCCGGTCAACCGGGTCCTCGTCACCCCGGCGACCCCGCCGGAGGAGGAGTACTACTTCTCCTTCCTGCTGGACCGGTCGAACCGCCAGTACCTCTGCATCGCGTCCGTCGAGGGTGGTGTCGAGATCGAGGAGGTCGCGAAGACCAACCCCGACGCCGTCAAGCAGATCGCGATCGACCCGGGCAAGGGCGTCGACGCGGCCAAGGCGCGCGAGATCGCGACCGGGGCGGGCTTCCCGGAGCCGGTGTTCGAGCAGGCCGTGAAGATGATCGAGGACCTCTACAAGGTCTTCGTCGAGGAGGACGCCACCCTCGTCGAGGTGAACCCGCTCGCGCGGCTCGCCGGCGACAAGCTCGAGGCCCTCGACGGCAAGGTGTCGCTCGACGACAACGCCTCCGAGGTCCGGCACCCCGACCACGAGCAGTTCGAGATCCGCGAGGAGGCCGACCCGCTCGAGGCGAAGGCCAAGGACCTCGGCCTCAACTACGTCAAGCTCGACGGCCAGGTCGGCATCATCGGCAACGGCGCGGGCCTGGTCATGAGCACCCTCGACGTCGTCGCGTACGCCGGCGAGAACCACGGCGGCGTGAAGCCGGCCAACTTCCTGGACATCGGCGGTGGCGCCAACGCCCAGGTGATGGCCAACGGCCTCGACGTCATCCTCAACGACGAGCAGGTCAAGTCGGTCTTCGTGAACGTCTTCGGTGGCATCACCGCGTGCGACGAGGTCGCCAACGGCATCAAGGGCGCCCTCGAGCTCCTCGGTGACAAGGCCACCAAGCCGCTCGTCGTGCGCCTGGACGGCAACGCCGTCGAGGCCGGTCGCGCGATCCTGAACGAGCTGAACCACCCGCTCGTCACCCAGGTCGACACCATGGACGGCGCGGCCGACAAGGCCGCCGAGCTGGCGAACGCCTGAGATAGAGAGCAGAGAACATGAGCATCTACCTCAACAAGGACAGCAAGATCATCGTCCAGGGCATCACGGGCGGCATGGGTGCCAAGCACACCGCCCTCATGCTCGACTCGGGCGCCACGATCGTCGGCGGTGTGAACTCCCGCAAGGCCGGCACCACCGTGACCCACAAGGACCACGACGGCAACGACGTCGAGCTCCCCGTCTTCGGCACGGTCGCCGAGGCCATGAAGGAGACCGGCGCCAACGTGTCGGTCCTCTTCGTCCCGCCGGCCTTCACGAAGGACGCCGCGATCGAGGCGATCGATGCCGAGATGCCGCTGATCGTCGTGATCACCGAGGGCGTGCCGGTCCAGGACACCGCCGAGGTGTGGTCCTACCTGCAGGGCAAGTCCACCCGGATGATCGGCCCGAACTGCCCCGGCATCATCACGCCGGGCGAGTCGCTCGCCGGCATCACGCCGCACACCATCGCGGGCAAGGGCCCGGTCGGTCTCGTCTCGAAGTCGGGCACGCTGACCTACCAGATGATGTACGAGCTGCGTGACTTCGGCTTCTCGACCGCCATCGGCATCGGCGGCGACCCGATCGTCGGCACCACGCACATCGACGCCCTCCAGGCCTTCGAGGACGACCCGGAGACCAAGCTCATCGTGATGATCGGTGAGATCGGTGGCGACGCCGAGGAGCGTGCCGCGGCGTACATCAAGGAGAACATCACCAAGCCGGTCGTCGGCTACGTCGCGGGCTTCACCGCCCCGGAGGGCAAGACGATGGGCCACGCCGGCGCCATCGTCTCGGGCTCCGCCGGCACCGCGGCCGCCAAGCAGGAGGCCCTCGAGGCCGTCGGCGTCAAGGTCGGCAAGACGCCGTCCGCGACCGCGGCGCTCGCGCGGGAGATCCTGCAGTCGCTCTGACGGGTCTCGAGACGGTCGCTGCGCGACCTCCTCGACCACCGGTCGCACGAAGGCCCGCCACCCCCACAGGTGGCGGGCCTTCGTCGTCCCCGGGGTCAGGGCCGGGTCACAGCCGGGCGGCCGCCTTCGGGAGCATCCGGTTGACCGGCGTACCGCCGTCCTCGTCGAGGAAGTCGTAGTCCTGGCCGATGATCACCGAGGTCAGTACGACGACGCGGTTGCCCTGGCGCAGGACGCCGGTCTCCATGATGTAGGCGGCGTCGCCGGTCGGGTCGGCCTCCTTCGGGACCGGTCCGAAGTGCGAGTCCGTGATCACCGCGTCGGCGCCGTCGACGTCGACCTTGCGGGTCTGGAGCGCGCGGTAGTCGGGCAGGTCGTCGGGCAGCGTGCTGCACTCCTCGAGCCAGCCGTTGACCGTGCTCCATGCCTTCGTGGCGGCCGCCTCGTCGTCGTACTCGCCGACGACCTGGATCAAGTAGTCGCCGGCCGTGTCGGGGGCGTCGGCCGCGCTGTTGCGCAGCTCGAAGTCGGCCCGCACGACGCTGGTGGCGCCGGTGCCCTGCAGGCTCTCCCGGGCGCACGGGTTGAAGACGGACTGGCCGTCGCCCTCGGCGGCGTCGGTGCGGAACCAGTCGGCGCCGTCGCTGTAGACCGTGTCGTCGTCGGTCAGCAGGTTGGCGGTGGTCAGGCCCGTGGCCGGCGTGGTCGACGACGTCCCGGTCGGGGTGGTGCCCGCGCCGTCGTCGGCGGAGCGGTCGGTCGAGGGGTCGGTGCCACAGGCGCCGAGCAGGGTGGCGGCCGCGACGGCGGCCACGGCGAGGGTGAGCCGGTGCTGCTGCATGGCGGTCTCCTTCAGGTGATCGGTTCGTTGATTCGGAAGTGGAGACGCTGCAACCGGGCGGTCGGTTGCAACGCTGCGCGGACTTTCTTGAGCGGGAACGCGGACGGGCCGCCACCGTTGCTCGGTGGCGGCCCGTCGTGGCCAGGACGGCCCGGTCAGCAGCCGGCGGCCGTCCAGGTGCACATCGCGTCGACGACCGGCGCCGACTCCTGGACGATCTGGTCGACGGCCCGCTGGTCGTCCCCGCCGCTCGGTGCACCCGACTCTCCGCCGTGGGCGACCACGAGCACGGAGCTGCCGAGCCGGACGACGAGCAGCGTGTCGCCGTACGGCGTGGGCTGGTCGCCGAGGGTGTCCCACCCGAGGACGGCGAAGGAGTCGCCGCCGATCTGGGTGTCGACCACGGCCCAGTGCGGCGTGTAGCCGTCGTCGCGGACCTCGCCGGTGGGGCAGTCGGCGTACACCTGCCGGATCGCCGCGACGGCGGCGACCGCCTCGTCGGCGTTGGCGTAGGTGGTCACCACGCGGCTGCGGTAGTCCTCCGCGTTGTGGTATTCGGCGCGCAGGCGGTCGACGAACTCGGGGTCGGCGGCCTTCTCGCCGCAGGCCTCCGAGGCGAGCGGCTCGCCGGGGCGCTCCGGGCCGATCCGGCCCTCGCCGTCCCCGGCCTCCTCCGGCCAGCCGGCGAAGATCGGGAAGTCGTCCGGGATGGCGTCGGGACCACCGGGACCCGGGTCGGGCTCGCCGGCCCCGGTCGTCCGGCCGTCGTCGGCCGTCACGGTGTCCGTCGGCTCCGTCGTCTCGGTCGGCTGGTTCGGCGCGCCGTCCAGCGCCAGCCGCTCGGCGGCCTTCGGGAGCATCCGCTCCAGCGGGCTGCCGCCGTCCTCCGGCAGCCAGTTGTAGTCCTGGCCGATGGCGGTCACCTTGAGCACCGCGATCCGGTCGTCCTGCACGACGAGCCCGATCTCCCCGATGTAGGCGGAGTCGCCGGTCGGGTCGAGCTCCTGCGGCACCGGCCCCCAGTTGATGTCGTAGACGACCGCGTCGCCGTCGGCGACGTCGACCGACCGGCCCTGGGCCCCGACCCTGACCGTGTCCGCGCCGGGGATCTCGCAGTCGACGATCCACTCGGCGAAGCGGTCGTAGGCCGTCCGCGCCGCGTCGGGTGAGTCGAACTGGGCGACCAGCTCGACCATGTCGTCGTCCGTCTGGTCGTCGAAGGTGTCGCCGGGCGACATCTTCTCCGGGTCGGGAGCCAGGTTGAAGACCCGGGTGAGGCTGTCGCTCGCGCCGAGGGCGCTGGTCGCCTCCCGCTGGCACGGCAGGTAGACCGCCTGGCCGTCGCCCTCGAAGGTCTCCGTGATCGTGAACAGGCTGTAGCCCTCGCGGTCGTACTCGGTGTCGGCGTCGCGGAGCAGGTTGGCCCGGGACAGCGGTGGGTTCTCGACCGCGATGTTCTGCTTGTCGCCGCGCGGGTCGCCGTTGCCGATCACCGCGAAGACCGGCACGGCGACGGCCGCCACGGCGAGCGCCGCGCCACCGGCCACGAGGGCGGTGCGCCGACGGCGGATCTGGTCGCCCCGGCGTCGTACGTCGGCTGCGGACAGGGGCATGTCGCCTCCAGGTGTCGCGGAGCCGAACCCTGCCCCGAAACGGGCCAGCTCATCGATCGGGTCGTGCTGCTCAGGCATGGGTGACCCCTCCTCCCGCCAGGCCGGACTCGTCGGCCAGCAGCTCGGCGAGAGCCGCACGGCCGCGGCTCAGCCGCGCCTTGATGGTTCCTTCGGGTACGCCGACCTCGGCAGCCACCTGCTGCACGGGGAGGTCGGCGATGTGGTGGAGGACCAGCGCTTGGCGCTGGGCCTCGGGGAGCTTCTTCAACGCCGCCACGAGCGCCACGTGCGACTCGTCGACCGCCGCCACCGAGCCGGCGCCCTGCAGGGCCCGGTCGGGGGAGCGCTCACCGCGCTTGCGGCGGCGCCAGCGGCTCACGGCGAGGCGGTAGGCGGTCGTGCGCACCCACGCCTCCGGGTACTCGGCGCGGTCCAGCTTGCGACGGTGCGCCCAGGCGCGGGCGAACGCCTCCTGCGTGCACTCGGTGGCCTCCTCGAAGTCACCGATCATCGCGTAGACCTGCCCGGTCACCCTGCGGAACGACGCGGTGTAGAACTCGTCGAACTCACTGGCTTCCACGCCGACCTCCTCTCGGACCGTCCTCGAGCCCCTCGTCCGGGGCTTTCAGGAGGCATACGCCCGGCCAGGGGATGCGGTTGCACCCCGTCGGAGGAATTCTCTACCCGCCGTAGGCCGCCATCGAGCGCAACCGGTCGAGGGCGCGGTAGGCGAGGGCCACGAAGTCGTCGTCGGCGATGCGGGCCTTGGGCGCGGCGACGTAGGCGAGGACGGCGATCGAGGTGCCGCGGCGGACCACGGCCACGTCGTACTCGACGGTGCGGTCGCCGGGCAGGGCGGTGCTGAGGTGCCAGGCCGAGAGCGCGCTGGCGGACGTGCCGCTGGAGGCCAGCTCGTCGACCTCGGTGCCCGCCGTCGCGTCGGACTGCGGGCAGGCCCGCATCTGCTCGCGGAAGCGGTCGACGAAGGCGCGGGCGGCGTTGGCCGGGAGCGCGCCGACGGTCTGGGTGAGGCCGACCTCCGGCGGCAGGTCGGCCGCGCTCAGCACGAACGTGCGGAACCGGTTGCCCTGCAGCTTCTGGTCGCGGAACGAGCCGAACAGGTGCACCGTGTCGCAGCCGATCGCGCCCGAGTCGATCCGGTCCTCGGCGAGCGCCGCCGGGGGAGTGCCCACCCACGGGCCCTGGTCGGCGTTGAGGGGCGGCAGGTCGACCTCGGACAGCATCCACGGCACCTTGCCCACCGGGTACGACGCCCGGTCGGCCACCTTCACCTTCGGGTCCGCGCACGCGCCACCGTCGGCGAGCGGGCAGAGCCGGTCGACCGCGCTGGCGAGCAGGCGGGCCACGTTCTTGCGGTCGGCCTTGCCGGCGGGGATCCGGCTGGCCAACGACGTCGTCGTGGTGAACTGGCCGCTGCGGGCCAGCCCGACGACGTACACGACCCGGTCGGCGCGCGAGCGCAGCACCATGAGCGAGGCCTGGTCGCCGACGCCGGGCAGGTCGGCGGTGCTGACGAGCTGGATCCGAGGCACGGCCGACGCGTCGTCGTCGGGCGTCGGGCAGCCGGTGAACCAGCTCAGCGCGCGACGGTAGGTGCGCACGGCGTGCTTCTCCGACATCGAGGCCTCGGCGAACTGGACCATCGTCCGTGGCGGCTTCGTGCTGGTCGTCCGGAACGTGCGGACCCAGGCGGCGGTGCCGCGCGGGTCGGCGTACCGCTCCGGCTGGCAGGGCAGCACCCGGCCGTTGCCCGTCGAGTTGTCCGACGTCGCACCCTCGCGCCAACCCTTGCCACCGAGGACCTCCTGCACGCCGATGAGGGGCAGCAGGGCGGTGTCGGGCAGCGTGTTGACGGCCGGGCCACCGGCGGTCGGCGGGGCGGAGGAGGACGGCAGGGGAGCCCGGTCGAGCGAGGGGCGGGCGCCGGTCGCGTCGGTGGCGACGGCGCCGCCGGCGACGAGCGCGACCACGGCGGCGGTGGCGCCGACGACGGTGTGGGCGCGCCGACGGGCGCTACCGGCCCGCCGGATGATGGTCACGCGCGGCCAGGTGACGGTGCGGGTGACGGTGGAGAGCGAGCTGAGCGAGAGCGGGATCGCCGACGTGGGGATCTCCAGCTGCATCGCGAGCTGGGCGGCGCCGAGCTGGAGCTCGCGCTCGGCGGCCTCGAGCGGCAGGCCGACCTCCTGCGCCATCTCCTCCATCGAGACCGCGGCGAGCTGGGTCAGCAGCAGCGCCTTGCGCTGCGGGAGGGTGAGCGTGGCCAGGCCGTCGAGCACCGCGCGCACCTCGGGCTCGAGGTCCTTCTTGCGGTGCCACGGACGGTGGCTGCTGCGGCGCAGCGCCTTGCGCCAGGCGTTCGGCCGCACCGACATCTCGGGGTCGTCGAGGCGCGAGGTCTTGCGCCAGTGGTGCCAGGCGACGACGAAGGCCTCCCGGACGGCGCTGCGCGCGACGGCGAGGTCGCCGGTGAGCGCGAACGTCTGCAGCAGCAGCCGGTCGCGGGCGTCCTTGTAGAACGCGTCGAAGCCCGTGGTGAGGTCCGCGTGGCTGACGTACCCGTGCTCCGGGGTGGACGTGCGGTCGCGCGGCTCGGTCATGGCCGGACCACCGTACGACGTCCGGGCGACCGGACCCCAACCAGACCGGCCGTTTCTCCCGTCACCTCAGCGGATTCTCAGCCCTCAACCCCGGCACCGTCGGCGTGGCGGCCCGGCCCTGCCGGGCGACGGCGTGAAGATGGAGGGACCATGACGTCGCTCCAGGATCCGCCGCTGCGCCGTACCGCCGGACGTGCCAAGGGCACGGCCCGCAGCGACGCCGAGCTGCGCCACGAGCTGGCGACGAGCCGGCCGCTGGTGCCGGCCGCGACCCTCGGCGGCGCGATCGCGGCCGGCGGCCCGCTGCTCGTGTGCATGGCCCTGGCGGTGGTCGGCTGGTTCCTGACCGACGCGGGCGCCGACGGCAGCCCGAGCGGCGCCCTGCGTGTCGGGGCGCACGGCTGGCTGGTCGCGCACGGCTCGACGGTCGCCGTGGAGGGCATCCGGATCACCGCGATCCCGCTCGGCCTCACCCTGGCCTGTGCGTGGGCCACCTGGCGGGTCGGTCACCGCGTCGGCGAGTCGATCTCCGGGCACGGCCCCGACGCCGACCGGATCTCCGACGGGGCCCGCGACTGGACGGTCCCGCTCGCCTCGGCCCTGTTCGCGGTCGGCTACGCCGTCGTCGGCGTCGTCGCCTGCGCGGTCGCCGCGACCCCGGCGTCCTCCCCGGCCCCGGCTCCCGTGGTCCTGTGGTCGCTCCTCATCGGCGGTGGCGTCGGTGGCGCCGCGATCGCCTTCGGCTCGGGTCGCGCCGCGATCTGGCTGCCGGTCGTCCCGCCGGCCGTGCGCGACGCCGCGCTCGTGGCGCGCCGGATCCTCGGGCTCTGGTTCGCGATCAGCCTGGTGGCGCTCGCCGTCGCGTTCGTGCTCGACTTCTCCACCGCCGCCAACGTCGTGTCCCAGCTGCACGCCGACGCGGGCGCGGTGACCCTGATGCTGCTGATCACGCTCGGGGTGCTGCCCAACGCGGTGCTGTTCTCGAGCTCCTACCTGCTCGGTCCCGGCTTCACCGTCGGCACCGGCACCACCGTCTCCACGAGCGTGGTCGTGCTCGGCCCGCTCCCGATGTTCCCCCTGCTGGCAGCGCTGCCCGACCAAGGCGTCCAGCCGTGGTGGACCGAGTGGCTGATGGTGACGCCCGTCCTGCTGGCGGCGTACGTCGCCGGGCGGGTCCAGCGCGACCGGCCGGTCCTCGGCTGGGACCAGGCGGCCCTGCGCGGCTGCGCGGGAGGCATCCTCGCCGGCGTCGGCCTGGCCGCGCTCACCGTGCTCGCGGGTGGCGCCGTGGGCCCCGGCCGGATGGCCCACGTGGGTCCGTACACGTTCGAGGTGCTCCTGCACGCGATCACGTCGTTCGGGATCGGCGGCGTGGTCGGGGCCCTGCTGGTCTGCTGGTGGCAGCGCGACGGTGACGGCTGGGTCCGCACCCGCCTGAGCGCCGTCCGGGACCGGCTCCCGCGCCGCTGAGCGGGCCCGCCACGGCCTAGACTCCGGGCCGTGACCGCCCGCATCGTCGTCCTCGTGTCCGGATCGGGCACCAACCTCCAGGCCATCCTGGACGCCAGCGCGGATCCCGCCTACGGCGCCCGGGTGGTCGCCGTCGGCGCCGACCGCGACGGCATCGAGGGCCTCGCCAGGGCCGAGCGGGCCGGCGTCCCCACCTTCGTCGCCCGGCTCTCCGACCACACCAGCCGCCCGTACTGGGACCGCGCGCTGACCGACAAGGTCGCCGCCTTCGAGCCCGACCTGGTCGTGCTCGCGGGGTTCATGAAGCTGGTGGGGGAGAAGTTCCTGGCCCGCTTCGGGGGCATGACGGTCAACACCCACCCGGCGCTCTCGCCCTCGTTCCCGGGCATGCACGGCCCCCGGGACGCCCTCGAGTACGGCGTCAAGGTCACCGGCGCGACGCTGTTCGTGGTCGACGCCGGGGTCGACACGGGCGCGATCGTCGCCCAGAGCGCGGTCCCGGTGGAGGACGACGACACGGTCGAGACCCTGCACGAGCGGATCAAGGTCGCGGAGCGGGCGATGCTGGTCGAGTCGGTCGGGCGGATGGCCCGGGAGGGCTTCACGGTCGACGGCCGGCGGGTTCGCCTCGGAGGCTGAGCCGCCGTAGAATCTGCGTCACACGACTGGCGCAGGTGGGCCACCACCAGGGAGTGACGAGTCGGCATCGATCGCCTGGGTGCCCTCATCGAGACCACCGACCGATGAGGAGCCCCTCGATGTCCGCCACCCCTGACACCCCCGAAATCGGCGCAGTCAAGATCAAGCGCGCGCTGGTCTCCGTCTTCGACAAGACCGGCCTCGACGACCTGGTCAAGGGCCTCGCCGCCGCCGGCGTCGAGCTCGTGTCGACCGGGGGCTCGGCCGCCCTCATCGAGTCGCTGGGCCTGCCCGTCACCAAGGTCGAGGACCTCACCGGCTTCCCCGAGTGCCTCGACGGCCGCGTGAAGACGCTGCACCCGCGCGTCCACGCCGGCATCCTCGCCGACCGCCGCCTGCCCGACCACGTCGCGCAGCTCGAGCAGCTCGACGTCGCGCCCTTCGACCTCGTCGTGGTCAACCTCTACCCGTTCGCCGCGACCGTCGCCTCCGGCGCGGGCGTGGACGACTGCATCGAGAAGATCGACATCGGTGGTCCCTCGATGGTGCGCGCCGCCGCCAAGAACCACCCCTCCGTCGCGATCGTGACCGACGGCGCCGACTACGCCAGGGCCCTCGAGGCCGCCCAGGGTGAGGGCTTCACGTACGACGAGCGCAAGGCCCTCGCCGCCAAGGCGTTCGTCCACACCGCGACCTACGACGTCCAGGTCGCCTCCTGGATGGGCAACGTCCTCACCGACTCCTCCGAGGGCACCGGCTTCCCCGCGTGGGTCGGCGCGACCTGGGACAAGTCGGCGGTGCTCCGCTACGGCGAGAACCCGCACCAGCCCGCCGCGCTCTACCGCTCGGGCTACGGCCCGGGCGGTCTCGCGGCCGCCGAGCAGCTGCACGGCAAGGAGATGTCCTACAACAACTACGTCGACACCGACGCGGCCCGCCGGGCGGCGTACGACCACGGCGACCAGCCGACGGTGGCGATCATCAAGCACGCCAACCCGTGCGGCATCGCGGTCGGCGCCGACGTGGCCGAGGCCCACCGCCGGGCCCACGAGTGCGACCCGGTCTCCGCGTTCGGTGGCGTCATCGCCACGAACGTCCCGGTCTCGAAGCAGATGGCCGAGCAGGTCGCGGAGATCTTCACCGAGGTCATCGTCGCCCCCGGGTACGACGAGGGCGCGGTCGAGGTGCTCCAGGGCAAGAAGAACATCCGGATCCTCGTCGCGGAGCCGCTGGCGGCCGGCGGCGTCGAGACCCGCCCGATCAGCGGCGGCCTGCTGATGCAGCACGTCGACCGCTTCCAGGCCGAGGGCGACGACCCGGCGAGCTGGACGCTGGCGACCGGCGAGGCCGCCGACGAGCAGACCCTCGCCGACCTCGCCTTCGCGTGGCACGCGGTGCGTGCGGCCAAGTCGAACGCCATCCTGCTGGCCAAGGACGGCGGCGCCGTCGGCATCGGCATGGGCCAGGTCAACCGGGTCGACTCCTGCAAGCTCGCCGTCGAGCGGGCCAACACCCTCCTCGAGGGGCAGGAGCGGGCCCGCGGCTCGGTCGCGGCGTCCGACGCCTTCTTCCCGTTCGCCGACGGCCCGCAGATCCTCATCGATGCCGGCGTGAAGGCGATCGTCCAGCCGGGCGGCTCGGTCCGCGACGAGGAGACCATCGCAGCGTGCAAGGCGGCCGGCGTGACGATGTACTTCACCAACACGCGCCACTTCTTCCACTGAGTGGATTGCGCGAGCGTGTCGCCGGTCGACGCGGGCGGCACGCGCGCTCGCTGCGCTCGGCCCGCGGGCCCACGCCGACGCGGCGTCGCCGCGGGCGCCACGCTGCCGCCCCCACGAACCAGAACTGAGAGGATGGATCACGTGACTGCACAGAAGCTCGACGGCAACGCCACCGCGGCGACCATCAAGGACGAGCTCCGGGTCCGCATCGACAAGCTGCGCGAGCAGGGGATCACCCCCGGCCTGGGCACCGTGCTGGTCGGCGACGACCCCGGCTCGCGGTGGTACGTCAACGGCAAGCACAAGGACTGTGCCGAGGTGGGCATCGCCTCGATCCGGGTCGACCTGCCCGAGGTCGCCACGCAGGAGGAGATCGAGGAGGCCGTCGCCGGCCTCAACGCCGACCCCGCCTGCACCGGCTACATCGTCCAGCTGCCGCTGCCGCGCGGCCGCGACGAGAACCGCGTCCTGGGCCTGATCGACCCGGCCAAGGACGCCGACGGCCTGCACCCCACCAACCTGGGCTGGCTGGTCCTCGGCAACGAGGCGCCGCTGCCGTGCACGCCGTACGGCATCGTCGAGCTGCTGCGCCGCCACGACGTCCCGATCGCGGGCGCCGAGGTGGTCGTGGTCGGTCGCGGCATCACGGTGGGCCGTCCGCTCGGCCTCCTGCTGACCCGCCGCAGCGAGAACGCCACCGTCACGCTGTGCCACACCGGCACGGTCGACCTCGCCGCGCACGTGCGCAAGGCCGACATCGTCGTCGCGGCGGCCGGCGTCCCGGACATCATCACCGGCGACATGGTGAAGCCGGGTGCGGCGGTCCTCGACGTGGGCGTGAGCCGGGTCGACGGCAAGATCGCCGGCGACGTGGCCGCCGACGTGTGGGAGACCGCTGGGTGGGTCTCGCCCAACCCGGGTGGCGTCGGGCCGATGACCCGCGCCATGCTGCTCGCCAACGTCGTCTCCATGGCCGAGAAGCAGGCCCGGGCCTGAACGGGAAGGGCAGTGCGCTGAACGAGGAGCCGCAGGTCGCCGAGGAAGAGGGGCCACGCCGGTACCCGTCGACCATCGGCGGGGGCTTCTACATCGTCGTGCTGCTGCTGACGATCGGCGGCGTCGTCGTCGCGGCCGCCTCGGACTGGCGCACCGGCGTCCGGATGATCGCCGGCGCGCTGGCCTTCGCGGCGGTGCTGCGGCTGGTGCTCCGCGACCGCGACGCCGGCATGCTCGCCGTACGCCACCGGGCGCTCGACGTGGCCATCCTGGTGGTCATCGCGGTCACCCTCTTCGTGCTCGCCGCGAGCATCCCGGACCAGCCCGTCTGACCTTGCCGACACGACGAAGCCCCGGCCGCAACGCGGCCGGGGCTTCGTCGTTGGTGCGGGTGGCTCAGATCAGGCCGAGCTCGGTGACCGCGGCCTTCTCGTCGGCCAGCTCGGCGACGGACGCGTCGATCTTGCCGCGCGAGAAGTCGTCGATCTCGAGGCCCTGGACGATCTCCCAGTTGCCGCCGGAGGTGGTGACCGGGAAGGACGACACGAGGCCCTCGGGCACGCCGTAGGAGCCGTCGGAGACGACCGCCATGGAGACCCAGTCGCCCGCGGGGGTGCCGTTCAGCCAGTCGCGGGCGGCGTCGCAGGTCGCGGACGCGGCCGAGGCGGCCGAGGAGGCGCCCCGGGCGTCGATGATCGCGGCGCCGCGCTTGGCGACGGTCGGGATGAAGGTGTCGGCGATCCAGGCCTGGTCGTTCACGACCTCGGCGGCGTTCTTGCCGGCGATCTCGGCGTGGAAGATGTCGGGGTACTGGGTGGCCGAGTGGTTGCCCCAGATCGTGATCTTCTTGATGTCGGTGACGGCCGAGCCGGTCTTGGCGGCCAGCTGCGAGATCGCCCGGTTGTGGTCGAGGCGGGTGAGCGCCGAGAAGCGCTCCTTGGGGATGTCGGGGGCGTTGCTCGCGGCGATCAGCGCGTTGGTGTTGGCCGGGTTGCCGGTGACGCCGATGCGGACGTCGTCGGCGGCGACGGCGTTGAGCGCCTTGCCCTGGGCGGTGAAGATCGCACCGTTGGCGGAGAGCAGGTCGCCGCGCTCCATGCCCGGGCCGCGCGGGCGGGCGCCGACGAGCAGCGCGAGGTTGACGCCGTCGAAGATCTTCTCCGGGTCCGAGCCGATCTCGACGCCGGCGAGGTTCGGGAACGCGCAGTCGTCGAGCTCCATGACGACGCCCTCGAGGGCCTTGAGCGCGGGCTCGATCTCGAGCAGGCGGAGCTCGACGGGCCGGTCGCCGGCGATGGCGCCGCTGGCGATGCGGAAGAGCAGGCTGTAGCCGATCTGGCCGGCTGCGCCGGTCACGGCCACCTTGAGCGGGGTGGTGCTCACAGGGACACTCCTATGGAGAAGAACGCGGTGGACTCTGGCGACGCTAGCAGCGCCCGGCCCGCCGCGGGCACCCGGGCACGGGTGCGAGACGATGGCCCGCATGCGGACCCCGGCCAGGTCGAAGATTCGGCTCGCTGCCGCCGCGCTCGTGGCGCTCGCGGCCCTCAGCGGGTGCGGCTCCGCCTCGGCGCCGAGCGCCCCGACGGGGGTCGACGGACTCGTCGTCCCGACGCCCGACCCGCGCCCCTCCGACTTCGTCGACGCGATCGACAACCCGTGGTTCCCGCTCCTGCCCGGCGCCCGCTGGGAGTACGACGTCGCGCGGGCCACGACCGAGGAGTTGGTGCTCGAGGTGGAGCCCGGCGGCGAGATCGCCGGCGTGTCGACGACGGTCCTGGTGCGGACCTCGTCCGACGGCGCCGTGGTCCGCGACCACTACGCGCAGGACACCGAGGGCAACGTGTGGTGGTTCGGCCGCGAGGCCGACACCGGCGCGTGGGAGGCCGGCGTGGACGGCGCCGAGGCCGGGCTGGCCATGCCGGCCGAGCCGCGCCGGGGCGACGGCTTCGTGAGCGGCCGGGCCGGTGGGGAGGACGAGGTCGCGTCCGTCGTCGCGGTCGGCGACGCGGTCGACGTACCGCTGGGGGAGTACGACGACACGGTCACCCTGGAGGTGGTCGACAGCGGGTTCACCCGCCGCGACGTCTACGCCCGCGGCATCGGCCTCGTCCGCACAGGCGAAGCGGGGCTCACTGTGTTCGATGGCGCGAGCGCGTCATCGCTCCGCTCCGCCGCGCTGCCGCGCACGCGGTTGGCTTCCGTGGACGGCTGAGGCTGTCTGGCGGCCCACCTGTCGGCACCCGGGCTCAGCCGACCGCGAAGAGCGAAGCGGGGCCCACTCCGAAGAATGGGCCCCGCTCCTGAGGGGTCTGGATCAGGTCACTGCGGCGGGCGGACCTGGGTCTGGTCGCCTGCGGGCGGCGCCCAGCCACCCTGCTGGCCCTGGTCGGGCGCGGGTGCCGGAGCCGGAGCCGGAGCACCGCCCGGCTGCTGGGCGGGCACCCACTGCTGGCTGGCCGGGTCCCACTGCCAGCCGTCCTGGATGATCGGCTGGTCCGGCTGCTGCTGGCCGAAGACCTGCTGGCCGTAGCCCTGGTTCCACTGCTGCGTGAAGCCCGGGTCGGACGACCCGCCGCTGCCGAAGTTGAGGCCGGAGCCGGGGACGGGGTCCTTGTCGCGGCCGAAGGTCAGCGGGTAGATCACGCCGGCGATCGCCGCGCCGATGAGCGGGGCGACGATGAATAGCCAGAGGTCGGCGATGGCGTCACCGCCCGAGTAGAACGCGACGCCGATGGAGCGCGCCGGGTTGACGGACGTGCCGGTGGCGCCGATGCCGACGAAGTGGATCGCCGCGAGGGCGAGGCCGATGGCCAGCGGTGCCTGCGCCGCGATCGCGCGGTTGCGGTCATCGGTCACCGAGAGGATCACGAGCAGGAAGATGAAGGTCAGCACGATCTCGATGATCAGCGCGCCGAACAGGTCGGCATTGCCGAAGTCGCCGTAGCCGTTGCTGGCCAGCGGGTCGCCGAACTCCCAGCCGGCGTCGGAGGCGAGCAGCGTGATCGCCAGGACGAAGCCGCCGACGAGCGCGCCGACGGTCTGGGCGGCGGAGTAGAGGCCCACGTCCTTCCACGAGATCCGCCCGGCGAGCGCTGCGCCGACCGAGACGGCGGGGTTGAAGTGGCCGCCCGAGATCCGGCCGAACGAGTAGGCCATGATCACGATCGCGATGCCGAAGGAGAAGCCGGTCGCGACCAGGTCGACGCCGCTGATGACGGCGGCGCCGCAGCCGATGAAGACCAGCACGAACGTGCCGAGGAACTCGGCGAGCAGCTTCTGGACGATGGTGGGTGGGGTGTCGGCCGACTGGTCGGCCATCGCTTCTTGCGTCATGGGGGTCTACCTCTCCTCGGTCCGGCTCCCGAAAACCAGCCGGGTTACATCGGCAACCCTAGTCACTAGGGTGGCCACCGAGGGGGACCTGCGCCCCGTCATCAGGTATCTTGACGTCAAGAATCCCAACCACGGCTCAGGAGTGACGCCCGGACATGTCGAGCATCATCTACACCCACACCGACGAGGCGCCGCTGCTCGCGACGTACTCCTTCCTGCCGATCGTCGAGGCCTTCGCCGCCAAGGCCGGCGTCGCCTTCGAGACGCGTGACATCTCCGTCGCCGCGCGCATCCTCGCGCAGTTCGGCCTCGCCGACGACGCGCTGACCGAGCTCGGCGAGTTGGCCAAGACGCCGGACGCCAACATCATCAAGCTCCCCAACATCTCCGCCTCCATCCCGCAGCTCAAGGCCGCGATCAAGGAGCTGCAGGAGCAGGGCTTCGCCGTCCCGGACTACCCCGAGGCGCCCGCCACCGACGAGGAGAAGGAGATCCGGGCCAAGTACGACAAGGTCAAGGGCTCCGCGGTCAACCCGGTCCTGCGCGAGGGCAACTCCGACCGCCGTGCGCCCGCGTCGGTGAAGAACTACGCCAAGACGCACCCGCACACCAACAAGCCCTTCGCCGACGGCTCGAAGACCAATGTCGCCACGATGGGCGCCAACGACTTCGCCAGCAACGAGAAGTCCGTGACCCTGGCGCAGGACGACGTGCTGTCGATCGTCCTCGAGACCGAGGCCGGCGAGACCGTCGTGCTCAAGGAGGGCCTGAAGGTCCTCGCCGGCGAGATCGTCGACGGCACCAAGATGTCGGCCGCCCACCTGCAGGCGTTCCTGAAGAACGCGCTCGCCGAGGCCAAGGCCCAGGACGTCCTCTTCTCGGTCCACCTCAAGGCGACGATGATGAAGGTCTCCGACCCGATCATCTTCGGCCACGTCGTGAAGGCCTACTTCTCCGACGTCTTCGCCCAGTACGGCGACCAGCTGGCCGCCGCGGGCCTCTCGGCCAACGACGGCCTCGGCGCCATCCTCGCCGGCCTCGACAAGCTCGAGAACGGCGCGGAGATCAAGGCCGCGTTCGACGCCGCCCTCGCCGCCGGCCCGCGCCTGTCCTACGTCAACTCCGACAAGGGCATCACCAACCTGCACGTCCCGTCCGACGTCATCGTCGACGCGTCGATGCCCGCCCTGGTCCGCAACGGCGGCCGCCTCTGGGGCGTCGACGGCGGCGAGGACGACACCCTCGCGGTGATCCCGGACTCGTCGTACGCCGGCGTCTACCAGGCCGTCATCGACGACGTGAAGAAGAACGGCCCGCTCGACCCGGCCACCATCGGCACCGTCCCCAACGTGGGCCTGATGGCGCAGGCGGCCGAGGAGTACGGCTCGCACGACAAGACCTTCGAGATCGCCGAGGCCGGCACCGTCCGGGTCCTCGCCTCCAACGGCGACGTGCTGATCGAGCACGACGTCGAGGCCGGCGACATCTGGCGCGCCTGCCAGACCAAGGACATCCCCGTCCAGGACTGGGTGAAGCTCGCCGTGACCCGTGCCCGTGCGTCCCAGACGCCGGCGATCTTCTGGCTCAACGAGTCGCGCGCGCACGACGCCGAGCTGATCAAGAAGGTCAACGCCTACCTGCCCGAGCACGACACCGACGGGCTCACCATCGAGATCCTGGCGCCGACCCTGGCGACGTCGTACTCCCTCGAGCGGATGCGCAAGGGCGAGGACACCATCTCGGTGACCGGCAACGTGCTGCGCGACTACAACACCGACCTGTTCCCGATCCTCGAGCTCGGCACGTCGGCGAAGATGCTCTCCGTCGTCCCGCTGATCGCCGGCGGTGGCCTCTTCGAGACCGGCGCGGGCGGCTCCGCCCCGAAGCACGTGCAGCAGCTCGTCGAGGAGAACTACCTGCGCTGGGACAGCCTGGGTGAGTTCTTCGCGCTCGTCCCGTCGCTGGAGAAGTACGCCGAGCAGGCCGGTGCCCCCGCGGCGCAGGTGCTCGCCGACGCGCTCGACCGGGCCACCGGCACCTTCCTCAACGAGGACCGCTCGCCCGGCCGCAAGCTCGGCACGACCGACAACCGCGGCTCGCACTTCTACCTCGCGCTCTACTGGGCCGAGGAGCTGGCGAACCAGGCCGAGGACGCGGACCTCGCCGCCGCGTTCAAGCCGCTGGCCGAGACGCTGCGCGCCAACGAGGAGACGATCGCCGCCGAGCTGATCGCCGTCCAGGGCAAGCCCGCCGACATCGGTGGCTACTACTACCCGGACGCCGAGAAGACCTCGGCCGTGATGCGGCCGAGCACCACGCTGAACGAGGCCCTCGCCGCGTTCTGATCGCCGCCTGAGCACGACCATGTCGCTGTCAGCCGCGGTCCGCAGCACGTTGCGGGCCGCGGCTGACGCGTCCCTGGCGCCCGGGCAGCAGGCGTACATGAAGTCCGCGATGCCCTTCCTCGGCGTCCGCGTCCCCGAGGTCCGCCGGCTCGTCCGCGCGCTCGTCCGGGACCTCGGCGTGAGCTCCCCGGACGAGCTGGTCCCCACGGCCCGCGAGCTGTGGGACGACGCCACCCACCGCGAGGAGCGCTACGCCGCCGCCGTCCTGCTCGGCCTGCGGCCGCTGCGCGGCGACCTCTCCCTCGTCCCCTTCCACGAGCACGTCGCGCGGACCGGTGCCTGGTGGGACCACGTCGACGAGGCCGCCCACCGGGTCGCCGACCTCCACGACGCCCACCCCGCCGAGACGGCCGCGGTCGTGCGCCGCTGGTCGACCGACGACTTCCTGTGGGTACGACGCCTGGCGATCATCAGCCAGCTCGGCCGCCGCGACCGGGTCGACCTCGACCTGCTCGCCGAGGTCATCGGGCCGAACCTCGCCGACCCCGAGTTCTTCGTCCGCAAGGCCGTCGGGTGGTCGCTGCGCGAGGCGGCGAAGGTGCACCCCGACTGGGTGCGCTCCTACGTGGCGGGCCACGAGCTGAGCCCGCTGAGCCGGCGCGAGGCCCTCAAGCACCTGTGACCTTCGCCAGCAGATAATCCGGAGGAAGTTGTCGGCGGCGGCAACTATTCTCGATCCAGTGACGACGACGTTGACCCGGGCCCCCGCTCCGGCCCCGGAGCACGTCGCCGACGACCCCGCCCGCCGCGTCGACTGGCGCCGCCTCAAGGGCCGCACCGCACTCTTCGCGGTGGTCGCGGTCGCGATCAGCTCACTGGGCACGGCGCTCGGCACGGTCCTCGCCGGCCGGGTCGCCGACCACCCCACGGGCGCCCTCGTGGGCTGGCTCGCGCTCTGCGTCGTCGGCGCCGCCACGATCGACACCACCGGCCGCGTCGTGTGGGCCGGGGTCGTCGACCGCGCGGAGGGCCGCCTGCGCGGTGACCTGCTCAGCGCGGCGCTCCACCAGCCGCTCGAGCACCTGACCGAGCAGGCCGTCGGCGAGGTCCTCGACCGGGTGGACGACGACACCCACGAGGTCGGCACGCTGCTGCGCCAGCAGATCTGGATGGCGATGCGCACGGGCTTCGGCGCCGTGCCGATGTGGCTGGTCGCGGGCTTCACCTGGTGGCCGGCGTTCGTGCTCTTCCCGGTCGTCGGCGCGGTGACCGTGTGGGTCATGCGCCCGGCGCTCGTCGAGATCGCCCGGCTCAAGGTCATCGAGGAGATGGCCTGGACCGACCATGCCGCCGCGCTCGAGGAGGGCATCGCGGGCCGCGACGACCTCCGCACCAGCCTCGGCCAGGCGTTCGCCGTCCAACGGCTGGCGAAGCTGTCCGCCCTCGTGCACGAGCGGTTCGGCGCCGTGGTGCGGATCGAGGGCCGCGTCGCCGCGCGCGTCGGCCTCGTCCTGCACGGCCTGCTGCTGTCCGTCGCCCTCGCGGGCGTCCTGCTCGCCGGCCACGGCTCGCTGCCGGTCGACCGGCTGGTCACGCTCTTCCTGGTCACCACGATCTTCGTCGGCCAGATCAACAACCTCGCCCACCAGCTGCCCGACATCCAGGCCGGGCTCGGCGCCGTGCTGCGCCTGCGCCAGCTGCTCGCCGTGGAGGCCGAGCCGGTCGGGGGAGAGGACGTCCCGGCCGGAGCCCTCGACCTGCGCATCCGCCACCTCGACTTCTCCTACGCCGAGGGTGCGTTCGCGCTCCAGGACGTCGAGATGTACGTCGAGGCGGGGCACACCGTCGCGCTCGTCGGCCGCACCGGCTCGGGCAAGTCGACCCTCGCGTCGCTGCTCTCGCGCGCCGTCGAGCCGCCCGCCGGCACGATCTTCCTCGGCGGCTCCGACATCACCACGCTCGACCTGCACGAGCTGCGCCGCCGCGTCGGCGTGGTCACCCAGCGCACCGAGATCCTCGCCGGGACGCTCGCCGAGAACATCGCCCTCTTCGCCTCCGTGCCGCGCGAGGAGATCGAGGCGGCGGTCGACGAGCTCGGGTTGACCGAGTGGGTCGACGGCCTGCCCCAGGGCCTGGACACGCTGCTCGGCCCGGGCGGGACGACGCTGTCCGCGGGGGAGGAGCAGCTGGTGGCGTTCGCCCGGCTGCTGGTCCGTCACGTCCAGGTCGTCGTGCTCGACGAGGCCACCGCGCGGATGGACCCGGTCACCGAGAGCCGGGTCGTGGCCGCGGCCGACCGGCTGATCAGCGGACGCACCGGCGTCCTGGTCGCCCACCGGCTGAGCACCATCGAGCGTGCCGAGATGGTCGCCGTCCTCGACCACGGCCGCGTCATCCAGCAGGGCCTGCGCGAGGAGCTGGCCGTGGTCGACGGGCCGTTCCAGCGGCTCCTCGTCGCGAGCGCGGCCGACGACGAGCAGGACCTCACCGACCCGCTGGACGCGTCGGGCCACGTGGGTGGGCGCCGTCGTACCGGCGAGCCGCCGGCACGCCCCGTCGTCGGCACCGGCCCCTCCCTGGCGCGGGGCACGTGGCACGCGATGCGGGTCCGGCCGTGGTGGGGCCTCTACTCCGTGGTGCTCTTCCTGCTCGCCAGCATCTTCGCGCCGCTCGGCGCGCTCACCGGCTTCGTGTGGGGCCACATCGTCGCCCGGCTCGACGCCGGCGAACCGGTCGGTCCGCTGACGGCCGCGCTCGCGGTGCTGCTGGTGACCGGCCCGCTGCTGCTCGCCGACGCGATCCGCCGCTACCCGCGCTGGTGGATCGAGGTCATGCTGAGGGTGCGGATGTCGGTGCTGATCGGCCAGGTCGCCGGGCACCGCCTGCCTCGCACGCCTCCGGGCGAGGTGGTCGCGCGGTCGATGGACGCCGACCGCTACGCCCGCTACTCCGACCGCTGGATCGACTTCGTCAACGGCCTGCTCATTGCGCTGTTCACCATGCTCGTCGGCGGCACCTGGCTCGCCGGTGCGGTGCTGCTCGTCGTGATGACGTCGAGCGCCCTCGCCTCGTCGATCGGTCGCCCGATCGCCGGCCGCTCGGCCGCGCGGTCCTCGGCGGCGCGGGCGGGCTTCGGCCGCGCGCTGGTCTCCGCCGTCGAGTCCGCGCGCACGGTCAAGCTCGCCGGCCGTACGCCGCAGGTGCACGCCCACCTGCGCCGCGTCGACGGCGGGCGGGTCGAGGCCGCGGTGTTCGAGCACCGGGTGCAGGCCGTCCTCGACGGCGTGCCGATGGTGATGGTCCAGGTCGGCGTCGTGGCCGCGTGGGCCTTCTACCTCTGGGACGTCTGGGGCCTGGCCACCGCGCTGCTGGTCGCCACGGCCGTCAACGGGTTCGACTGGTTCGGCCGGGTCGCCGGCGCCGTCGTCACCGAGGCGCCCGGGGTGCGTTCCTGGCAACGGGCGACCTCGCGCTTCGCCGGCGGGGTCGACCTGGTCGAGCTCCCCGACGGCATCGACCTCGTCACCGGCGCGGCTCCTGCGCCCGCGGCGCCCGGCCGGGTCCCGCTCGACCAGCTCCACCTGCGCGACTTCACCGCTGTCCACGACGACGGCACGATCGGCGTCGCCGGCGTCGACCTCACCATCGCCCGCGGCGAGCTGGTGCTGCTCGTCGGCCAAGTCGGCTCGGGCAAGTCCAGCCTGCTCTCCGCGCTCGCCGGCCTGATCGACCACACCGGTGCCGTGCGCTGGAACGACCAGCAGGTGCAGGACGCCGAGGCCTTCCTGCGGCCGGGTCAGGTCGCCCACGTCGCGCAGGTCCCGCGCGTGCTGTCGGGCACCTTCGCCGACAACGTCCAGCTCGGCCACGAGCGCCGGTTCGAGGAGCCGATCGCGGCCGCCCGCCTGGGCGCCGACGTCGCCGAGGCCGGCGGTCCGGACGCGCTCGTCGGCCACCGGGGCGTGCGCCTGTCCGGCGGACAGGTCCAGCGCCTGGCGCTCGCCCGGGCGCTCGCCGCCGACGCCGAGCTCCTGCTCGCCGACGACGTCTCGAGCGCGCTCGACGCGGCCACCGAGATCGAGCTGTGGGCGGCCCTGCGCGAGCGCCACACCACCGTCGTGGGCGCCACGTCCAAGCGGGCGGCGCTGGCGCAGGCCGACCGGGTCGTCGTACTCGCGGACGGGGAGGTGGCCGCCGTGGGGCCGTGGACCGAGCTCGCCGGCGAGTGGGGCCACCTCGCCGGCTGAGCGTCAGGTCGGGTAGAGGCCGAGGTAGGCCCGGGAGGCGGTCGCGACGACCTCCTCGGGAGCGACGTCGAGGGCCCCGTCGAGCCATGCGGTGACGACCTCGGCCATGCCGCCGATGAAGAGCAGGCCGGCGAGCTCGTCCTCGTGACGGCGGGCGGCGTGGTGCTGCGCCTCCTCGGCGGCGAGGTGCGCGAAGTGCCGCAGGAGCTGGGTACGACGGGCCCGGAGCCCCGGCAGCGCGGCGGCCTCGATGATCGCGACCCGGCCCTTGCGGGGGTCGGCGACCAGGAGGTCGACGAACGCCGCGACGGCCGCCGTGATCCGGGCCGCGGGATCGGCTCCGGCGGCGTCGGCCGCCGCGAGCGTGGTGCTCTCGATCTCGGTCCCGACCTCCTCCACCACGGCGCTCAGCACCTCGTCGAGTCCACCGAAGCTCTCGTAGAAGTAGCGCTCGGTCAGTCCGGCCGCACGGCACACCGCGGTCATCGTCGTCCGTTGGTCGGGGTCGGCCCACACGGACAGCGCCGCGTCGAGCAGGCGACGGCGGCGGTCCGCCGCACGGTCCGCCGCGCTCACGCCCTTGTAGGTCCCCGACTGCACCGCCACCCCTCCACCCTGTCACGGAGACGGCCGGGAGAGAAGGTTGACAGGATGTCCTTCCTGAATGAGGCTGTGCTCCATGACCACCGACCAGGTGACCCGCGACCTCCCCGCGGTGCGGCGTGGCGACCACGGCCTGCCCCTGCTCGGGCGGGTGACGGCCTACGCGAAGGACCCCGTCGCGCTGATGCGCCACCAGTGGGAGACCTACGGCCCGGTCTCGCCGTTCCCCTTCCTCGGCCAGACCTTCGTGATGCTCCTCGGGCCGGACGCCTGCGAGGAGGCGCTCCGCAACGGGGACAAGGCCTTCGCCAACGGCCCCGCCTGGGGCCGCCTGGTCGGGCCCTTCTTCCACCGCGGGCTGATGCTGCTCGACGGCGAGGAGCACCACCTGCACCGCCGGATCATGCAGGAGGCCTTCACGCGCGACCGCCTGGCGTCGTACGTCGAGGCGATGCATCCCGCCATCGCCCGTGGCCTCGACACGTGGCCGGCGGGTGACGGCTTCCGCTGCTACCCGGCCCTGAAGCAGCTGACCCTCGACATCGCAGCCGACATCTTCATGGGCGGTGCGGCGGACACCTCGCCGGAGGAGATGCAGCGGGTCAACGAGGCGTTCATCGCCTGCGTCCAGGCGGCGTCCGGCGTGGTGCGCGCCGACGTCCCGTTCACCCGCTGGGGGCGCGCGCACCGCGGCCGCAGGGTGCTCGAGGAGTTCCTGCGCCACTACCTGCCGGCCAAGCGGGCCGAGCGCACCGACGACCTCTTCTCCGTGCTGTGCCACATCGAGGGCGAGGGCGGCGAGCGCTTCTCCGACGACGACGTCGTCAACCACATGATCTTCCTGATGATGGCCGCGCACGACACGTCGACGATCACGACGTCGACGATGCTCCAGCACCTCGGCCAGCACCCGGAGTGGCAGGAGCGCTGTCGCGCGGAGTCGCTCGCGCTCGGGGAGGCCCCGTCGCTGGCCGAGCTGGAGCAGCTGACCTCGCTCGACCTGGTCATGAAGGAGAGCCTCCGGCTCCGCGCTCCCGTCCCGATGCTCGCGCGGCGCGCGGTCAAGGACACCGTGGTGCAGGGCGTCCGGGTGCCGGCGGGCTCCCATGTCGCCGTGGGCGTCCAGTTCTCGCACCTGATGGACGACCTGTGGACCGAGCCGGACCGCTTCGACCCGGACCGGTTCGGGCCCGAGCGGCGCGAGGACAAGTCGCACCGCTACGCCTGGTCGCCGTTCGGCGGCGGGGTGCACAAGTGCATCGGCCTCCACTTCGCCGGCGCCGAGGTGAAGGCGATCCTGCACCGGCTGCTGCGCACCCACCGGTGGAGCGTCGACCCGTCGTACGTCGCGCCGCTCGACAACCACTCGCTGCCGTTCCCGAAGGACGGCCAGCCCATCGACCTCGTCCGACCCTGACCAACCGCCCGACCCGGAGGCAACCATGAGCCGCCCCCTCGCCGACCTGTCCGTCATCGTCACCGGAGGCGCCCGCGGCATCGGCCGCGCCACGGTCGAGCGCTTCGCACGCCAGGGCGCCCGGGTTGCGGTCGGGGACCTCGACGCGGGCCTCGCCGCCCAGGTCGCGAGCGGGTACGACGACCGCGTGGCCACCGCCCACCTCGACGTCACCGACCCGGACTCCTGGACCGCGTTCCTCGCCGAGGTGGCCCACCTCGGCCCGTTCGACGTGCTGGTCAACAACGCCGGGATCATGCCGCTGGGCCCGGTGCTGAAGGAGCCCGTCGGCGTCGCCCGCACCATCCTCGACGTCAACGTGCACGGCGTCATCAACGGCGTGAAGGCGGTCGCGCCGGGGATGGTCGACCGCGGTCGTGGCCACATCGTCAACGTCGCCTCGGCCGTGGGCCGGGTGGCCGTGCCCCACGGTGCGACCTACTCCGCGTCGAAGTTCGCGGTGGTCGGGTTCAGCGAGGCCATCCGCCAGGAGCTCGCGCCCGACGGGATCGACGTGACCGTCGTGCTGCCGACCGTCGTGCAGACCGAGCTGGCCGCCGGGGTGCCCGCGGCGCGGGGGATCAAGCCGGTGACCGCCGACGACGTCGCCGAGGTGATCGAGGCCGCCGTACGCCGGCCGAGGCCGGAGCTGTGGGTCCCGCGCTGGACCCAGGGGCTCGGCAAGGGGAGCCTGGCGCTGCCGCGCTTCGTGCAGGACGCGATGAGCCGGGCGACGCGCGCCGGCGACGTGCTCAGCTCGGCGGACCCCGCCGCGCGGGCGGCGTACGAGGAGCGCGCCCGGCGGGCCGCGGAGACATCCGACCTCTCGGAATAGGAAGCCGCTCGGGCCGGTTACCATCCCACGTGACCTCTGCGCCCGCGACCTCGACCGAGGCCCTGTCCGAGCCCGAGCTGGCCCACGCCCGGCCGGTGCTGGCGATCCTGGCGCTCGCGGTCGGTGGCTTCACCATCGGCACGACCGAGTTCATGACGATGGGCGTGCTGCCCGAGGTCGCCGAGGGCGTGGACGTGTCCGTCCCCACGGCCGGCCACATCATCTCGGCGTACGCGCTGGGCGTCGTGGTCGGTGTGCCGATCCTCGCCTTCTTCGGCGCCGCCCTGCCGCGCCGCGGCATGCTCGTCGGCCTGATGGGCGTGTACGCCGTCTTCAACATCCTCAGCGCCGCGGCTCCGAGCTACGAGGTGCTCACCGCGGCCAGGTTCCTCGACGGACTGCCGCACGGCGCCTACTTCGGCGTCGCCAGCCTCGTCGCGGCCAGCCTGGTCACGCCCGAGCGCCGCGGCCGGGCGGTCGCCAGCGTGATGCTCGGGCTGTCGGTGGCCAATGTCGTCGGCGTGCCCCTGGCCACCTTCCTCGGCCAGCAGGTGGGCTGGCGCTCGACGTACCTCCTGGGCGGCCTGCTCGCGCTCGCCACCGTCGCGATGGTGCTCGCCGTCGTCCCGTCCGTGCCCGGCGACCCGGAGGCGAGCGGTCGCAAGGAGGCGCGGGAGTTCTTCGGCAGCCTGCAGGTCTGGCTGACGATGGCCGTCGGCGCGGTCGGCTTCGGCGGCATGTTCGCCGTCTACTCCTACATCGCGAAGACCGTCACCGAGGTCGGCGGCCTCGAGCGGGGCACCGTGCCCTTCTTCGTGCTGGCGCTCGGCCTCGGCATGGTCGTCGGCACCTGGCTCGCCGGCGAGCTGGCCGCCTGGTCGGTCTTCCGCAGCCTGATCCTGTCCGGCGCGACCGGCATCGTGCTGATGCTCGTCTACTACGCCGCCGCGCCGCATGGGTGGCTGCTGCTCCCCGTCGCGTTCCTCGTCACCGCGACCGGCTCGGTGCTCGTGGTCAACCTCCAGCTGCGGCTGATGGACGTCGCCGGGGGAGCGGTGACCCTGGGCGCCGCGATGAACCACGCCGCCCTCAACATCGCCAACGCCCTCGGCGCCTGGCTCGGCGGGCTCGTCATCGCGGCCGGCCACGGCTACCGCGCGCCGGCGCTCGTCGGCGCCGGGCTGGCCGCCATCGGCGTCGCGATCCTCCTCGTCTCGGCGGTGACCCACCGCCGGGCGTCCGTGGCGGCCGCACCCGCGTGACCCGGCGCGCGGGCGCCTGAGACAATCGCTCCCATGTCCGCCACGACCGAGCACACGCCCGTGCCGGAGACCGCCCAGCCGGCCGTGCCCGAGGGGGTGGCGCGTCCGCGCGTCCTCTCCGGGATCCAGCCGACCTCGGACTCCTTCCACCTCGGCAACTACGTGGGTGCGGTCCGTCAGTGGGTGGACCTGCAGCGTGACCACCAGCCCTTCTTCTTCATCGCCGACATGCACGCGCTCACGGTCGAGTGGGACCCGAAGCTCCTGCGCGAGCGGACCCTGCGGGGCGCGGCCCAGCTGATCGCCGCCGGCGTCGACCCTGCGAAGTCGGCGATCTTCGTGCAGAGCCACGTGCCCGCGCACGCCCAGCTGGCCTGGGTCCTCAACGGCCTGACCGGCTTCGGCGAGGCCCGCCGGATGACCCAGTTCAAGGACAAGTCGGCCAAGGGCGGCGAGGGAGCCGCGAGCGTCGGCCTCTTCGCCTACCCGGTGCTGATGGCGGCCGACATCCTGCTCTACCGCCCGCACTACGTACCGGTCGGCGAGGACCAGCGCCAGCACCTCGAGCTGACCCGCGACCTCGCGCAGCGGTTCAACAGCCGGTTCAAGAAGACCTTCCGGCTGCCGGAGCCCTACATCCTCAAGGCGACGGCCAAGCTCTACGACCTCCAGGACCCGACCCGGAAGATGTCGAAGTCGAGCTCCGCGCCCAGCGGCATCATCGAGATGCTCGACGACCCGAAGGTCACGGCGAAGAAGATCCGCTCCGCGGTGACCGACTCCGGCACGGAGATCCGGTTCGACCAGGAGGAGAAGCCGGGTGTGAGCAACCTGCTCACGATCTACTCCGCGCTCACCGGTGAGCCGATCTCGGCCCTCGAGGCGCAGTACGCCGGCAAGATGTACGGCGACCTCAAGAAGGACCTCGCCGACGTGGTGGTCGACTTCGTCACCCCGTTCCGCGACCGGACCCTCGAGCTGCTCGACGACCAGGACCACCTCATGCAGGTGCTGGCGAAGGGCGCCGAGACCGCCGGCGCGGTCGCGGAGGCCACGCTGCGCGACGTCTACCAGCGGGTGGGCTTCGTCGCCCCGGCCGCGCTGCGGGCAACGGAGTCCTGATGCCGGTGATCGGCGTCGCCGTCGCCGTACCCGAGCCGTGGGCCACCGAGCTCTACGACTACCGGCTCTCCATCGGCGACCCCACCGCTGAGGGCGTCCCCAGCCACATCACGCTGATTCCGCCGATGGAGGTCGAGGGCGACCTCTCAGCGATCGAGGCGCACCTGGCCGAGGCGGCGACGAAGGTCGCCCCGTTCACGGTGCACCTGCGCGGCACGGCGACCTTCCGGCCGGTCTCGCCCGTGGTGTTCGTCGGCCTGGTCGAGGGGATCTCGCAGTGCGAGCAGCTCGCCGACGCCGTCCGCCGCGGACCGCTCGCCGTCGAGCTCGACTACCCCTACCACCCGCACGTCACGGTCGCGCACCACCTCGACGACCCGACGCTGGACCGCGCCTTCGACGAGCTCGCGGGATTCGACTGCCGCTTCGGGGTAACGGACTTCCATCTCTACGTCCACCACGAGGAGGAGGGCTGGAGGGCGACGCGCACCTTCGCCCTGTCCGAGCCCGTCTGAGCTGCCATGAGTGCTGTCGACCGTGTGAAGGCCCGGATCGCACGGTTGCGCGCCCGGTCCCCGCTGGCCGACCACGCCTTCCGCACCCAGGAGCACTTCTCGGAGGTCAAGGGCAACCAGCAGGCCGCCGGCGTCACCTACTTCGGCTTCCTCTCGGTCTTCCCGGTCCTGGCGCTCGCCTTCTTCGCCGTCGGGTACGTCGCCAAGGTCTTCCCCGACGCCCAGGACGCCCTGATCAAGGCGATCGGCGAGGTCCTGCCGGGGCTGGTGGGCGACGGCGCCAACCAGGTCCCGCTGGAGGACATCCAGGGCGCCGCCGGTGCCGTCGGCCTGATCGGCCTCGTCGGTGTCCTCTACGCCGGCCTGGGGTGGCTGTCCTCGCTGCAGACGGCGCTGATCGTCGTCTTCGGCATGCCGGACCGCCTGCAGCCCAACTTCATCGCCGGCAAGCTGCGTGACCTGGCCTCGCTGGTCGTGCTCGGCGTCGTACTGATGGTGAGCGTGAGCGCCTCGAGCGTGCTCACTCGGATGTCGCGCCAGGTGCTCGACTGGATCGGCCTCGGCGCCGGCCTCGGGTGGCTGGTCACGATCCTGGCGCTGGCCTTCGGCCTCGCCGCGTCGGCGCTGCTGTTCTTCCTGATGTTCCGGATCCTCGCGAAGCCGCCGACCCCCTCTCGGGCCCTGTGGTCGGGCGCCTGGCTCGGCGCGATCGGCTTCGAGATCCTCAAGCAGCTCTCCGGCCTCCTCCTGGTCAGCACGAAGGGCCAGCCCGCCTTCCAGGCGTTCGGCATCGCGCTGATCCTGCTGGTCTGGATCAACTACTTCTCCCGCGTCATCCTGTACGCCGCCGCTTGGGCCCAGACCGCCCCCGTCGCGCGTGCGGAGGCCGCGGCGGACGCGGTCGTCCCCGTGTCGGTGGCGCAGGTGACCCTCGTCGACCCCGCGGGCGTCGCGGCATCCGCCGGACGTGGCCCGTGGGCCCTCCCGCTGGCCGTGGGCGCCGCGGTCGGCACCCTGGTCGGCGCCCTGATCGGCCGTCGTGGTGGAGGCTCTGGGAGGATGGGACGGTGAAGTTCGAGCGCAAGCACGCCCTGCTGCTCCTCGCCGTCGCGGCCTGGAACGTCATCACCTTCGGCAATTTCGCCAAGAACCTCTACAACGCCTACGACGCCGGCGAGGACCGTGCCGCCGGCTACTGGATCGCGCACACCGTGCTGATCGTCGTGAACTTCGCGATCGCCGCCGTGCTCGGCTCGCTGGGGTGGAAGGCGCTGAAGGCGTCGAAGGTCGACGCCTCCGCCTGACCTCCCCGCTGGTCGAGGAGGTCGCCGGTGGTTTAGGAGGTCGCGCAGCGACCCGGTGGTCGAGGAGGTCGCGCAGCGACCCGGTGGTCGAGGAGGTCGCGCAGCGACCCGGTGGTCGAGGAGGTCGCGCAGCGACCCGGTGGTCGAGGAGGTCGCGCAGCGACCCGGTGGTCGAGGAGGTCGCGCAGCGACCCGGTGGTCGAGGAGGTCGCGCAGCGACCCGGTGGTCGAGGAGGTCGCGCAGCGACCCGGTGGTCGAGGAGGTCGCGCAGCGACCCGGTGGTCGAGGAGGTCGCGCATCGACCCGGTGGTCGAGGAGGTCGCGCAGCGACCGTCACGAGACCTCTTGCTCCGATGCACCCGCTGTGCCCTGCGGTTGGGTGGGTGGTCGGGTTCTCAAGCGCAGCGACGAGGGCGGTGGGTGCGGGGCTGGGTTCCGGTGGTCGGGTGCGGTCCGGCAGCTCCGCGAGTCACTTCTTGCGCCACTTGTCCTCCACAAGGCCCGGTGGGAGCGCCGTTGTGCACAGGCAGGTCCCGCGCCAGCCGGTTGTGTCGGCCCCCCGTGATCCAATACACGTATGGCCACTCGAGACCGACACCACCAGCTCGCGGACATGTCCGCCGACGCCGTGCTGTCGTTCGTCGAGGACCAGCACGCAGCACGCCAGAGCGCGGAGCGGGCGATCCTCGAAGCCGCCTACCAGTGGGCGGTCCTCCACTCACCCGACGCGCTGCCGCCTGGCGACAAGCGTGGTCGCGAGCGCGCGAAGCCCGCGGGTGCGGCCGGTACGCCGCGGATCACCGAGCACGCCGCCGCGACCTTCGGCGCCCGGATCCAGACCAGCCCGTACGGCGCGAAGAAGCTGATCGCCGACGCGGTCGACCTCGTGCACCGGCTCCCGAAGCTCTGGGCCGGTGTGAAAGCCGGCCAGGTGCGCTCCACCCACGCCCGGCATGTCGCCGACGCCACCCGCGAACTGTCGGCGGACGAGGCCGCCTGGGTCGACGCCGAGGTGGTCGAGATCGCCGACGGCCGCCTCGCCTGGACCCGCTTCGAAGCCATCGTGGAGGGCAAGGTCGCCGCAGCGTCCCCCGAGCTCGCCCGAGCCAAGGAAGAGGCCGCCGCGAAGGACAACTACGTCCGGGTCTCGCGGATCAACAAGCACGGCAAGGCCACCCTGACGTTCCACACCGACGCGGCCCTCATCCTCGGCTCCAACGCCGGCGTCACAGCCGTGGCCAAGGCACTTGAGGACCAGATGCCCGACGCCACCAAGAACGAACGCCGCGTCGCCGCCCTTGCCCTCCTGACCAATCCTCAGGCCCACGTCGACCTCACGGTGGGTCCGGTGAAGCCGAAGGTCGAGATCGTCCTGCACTGCACCCCCGACTCACCGATCGCGCGAATGGAGGGCCACGGCCCCGTCACCATTGCCTACGTCCGCCACCTGGTCGCCCACTTCGCCTCCCAGGTGAAGGTGCAACCCGTGATCGACCTCAACCAGGGAGCCGCGGTCGACGCCTACGAGATCCCGGCCAAGCTCCGCGAGGCCGTGCACCTGATCCACCCCGGCGACACGTTCCCGTTTGCGGCGAACCTGTCCCGGAAGGTCGATCTGGACCACCAGGTCCCCTACGCCGAGGGCGGCAAGACCTCCACCGACAACCTCGGCCCAATGACCCGCACCCACCACCGGATCAAGACCCACGCCGGCTGGCAAGTACGACAACCCTTCCCCGGGATCGTCATCTGGCGAGACCCACACGGGGCCCACTACCTGGTCGACCAGACCGGAACACGCAAGGTCACCGCCGCCACGGCTGACCAGACACCCACACGCCTTGAGGCATCGCTGATGAGGATCGCCCTCGACTGGGCTGCATGAGCCTTCGAAGGTTGCCGTGGAATGCTCGGGTTCGACGGAAGAGCATGTCGAGTCCTCTCATCTGATCTGGACCACCTTCTCGGGGCTTGGCAGTTAGAGTTGCGGGCCTGGATCGCGACCGCAGTCGGAGCGTCCCTGCTGAGCGGAGATCGCACCGTGCCGAAAGCTGAGCTGATGCCAATGTCCAAGCTTGATCGGGCGCCGCATGCAATCACAGGGGTGCTGTTGGGATTCGCGGCGGGTGTGCTCGTCTTGGGCGCCTACTTCGTTCAGGCGAGTTGGGGCACAGGCGGGTTGTTCTGGGACGTGTTCGTCATCCCGGCCTTGGCGATTCTGTTCGCAGGCGCTCTTGTCGCTGCTGCCGCCTCCAGTGAGTGGCGAAGGTGGTGGGTCGGCGTTGCCGGGGGTGTTGCGCTCATGGTCCCGCTCTGTATCGCTGGATTCGTTGTTCTGTACGTGGCGATTGGATTCGAATGAGAACGGCCGCAGAGACCCTGAGGCCGGCGCCGGCCAATCCGCAACCAAGTAGGTCAAGCCGTTGAGCGCGTCCTACGCTCTTGCCGTGGTGGTGACGAAGGACTCGCTTGCGCTGAGTGTGGCCGTACGGCGCTGGTCCACGACACTCACGTCAGCGTGCAGTTCGAGAATGCGCCCCACGAGGTCTGGAAGGACTTCTGCTCGTGGGACCACGTCGCCGCGTGGGTGGGTCGCGGTGAGCCTGACTGGGATGCCGAAGCAGTCGAACCACGGCCACGGACGTGGTGGGGCAAGGCTGGATGCTTCGCTGTGCTCGTCCTGCTCGCAGTCGTCTTCGTGACGGGGCTGGTCTCGCTCGTCCGCTTCGCGGTGTGACCAGCTGAGCACCCGACCTCAGGCCGACGTGAGCCCCTGCGCCCTACGGTCGACCCATGCACGGTGCGCGACGACTCGGCCCCATCTCCACTGCGGCAACAGCCCTGGTCCTCCTCCTGACCACCGCCTGCGGCACCGAGAGTTCGAGCCGGGATGACGGACCGGCGCCCCTGCCCGACGACACTTACCGCCGGGTCCTGGCCCAGGGCGTCGACCCCGACCTCGTGCACACCATCGAGCTCGCCGGGTTCGAGCTGGCGGAGCAGTCGGCGGGGGTGTTCGGCGACGCGGACTACGGGGCGACGTACGTGCCCGTGGAGGCGCCGTACACGACCGAGGTCCACCTCACCGTCCGAGCCGGCACGTACGACGCCGGCCGGTGCGCGACCGAGCCGCTGCCGGGACCGACGGGTGGGTCCCCGGCGCCCGTGGAGTCGTGCGAGCCCGATGCCGGCGGCTGGTACCGCACCGGCGGTGGCTGGCAGGAGTACGTCGTCCTCGACGCCGGCCACGTCCTCGCCCTCAGCGGCCCGACGGAGCGGGTGGACCGGGACGACCTGGTCGCGGCGGCGCTCGGCGCGCGCCACCAGGACGGCGGGGACATCACGCCCGCCACGCCGTCGTCGCCGGTCACGCGCGGCGACCTGCCGACGACCGGCGACGGCGCGCCGGTCGACCCCTACGGCACCAGCGCGCCCGGAGGCTGAGCCGTCAGGAGGCCCCGAGCAGGAAGTACGTCGTCATCGGGCCCTTGCCCTTGACCTCGATCGTCTGCGGCTCGCTGAAGGCGTAGCGGCTCTCGAGGAGCGCGTGCGTCGCCGCGGAGACCTGGATGCGGTGCGGGCGACCGTGCGACTCCATCCGGCTGGCGGTGTTCACCGTGTCGCCCCACAGGTCGTAGGTGAACTTGCGGCGGCCGATCACGCCCGCGACGACCGGACCGGAGGCGATGCCGATCCGCATCGCGATCGGGCTCGGCCACTCGGGGGAGAGGCGGGTGAGCGTGCGCTGCATGTCGAGGGCGAGCTCGGCGAGGGAGGCGGCGTGGTCGGCGTCGGGCAGGGGGAGTCCGGCGACCGCCATGTAGGCGTCGCCGACGGTCTTGATCTTCTCGATCCCGCGTCGCTCGCACAGCTCGTCGAACTCGCGGAACATGGTGTCGAGCAGCTGGACGAGCGCCTCGGGTGTCAGTGACTCCGAGACCGGCGTGAAGCCGACGATGTCGGAGAAGAGCACGCTGACCTCGGGCGCGGAGTCGGCGATCGCGCCCGGCTCGGAGCGCAGGCGCTGGGCGATCGTCGCCGGCAGCACGTTGTGCAGCAGCTCGTCGGAGCGGGCCTGCTCCATCTCGACCTCCTGCTGGCGCAGGTAGTCGGTACGCCGCAGCTTCTCCAAGGAGTAGCCGATCAGCACCGCGATCGACGCGAGGCCCAGGGTGGGGGCCACGTTCCGGGCCAGTGTGTCGACACCGCCCAGCGCGCCCGGCAGGCTCAGGCACACCGCGATGTAGACCGCCGTCATCGCCATCACGGCGTGCATGCGCAGGCGGAGCAGCCCGACGGCGCCGAGCAGGGTGACCGTGCAGGAGGTGCGGAGGTACTCGATGGGGAAGTCCGCGACCTGGCCCATCGCCGTCCCGAGGAGGAGCAGCGTCGCGGTCAGCAGGAGCGCCGAGGCGAGCTGGAGCTGCCGGGCGACCCAGATCGCGCGACCGGTGACCACGAGGGCGCCGAGGAAGAGCAGGACGACGGCGAGCCGGACCAGGGCCACCTCCGGCACCAGCCGGTCGAGCACGAGCACGTCCACGACGCCGTACACGGTCGTGAAGAGGATGCCGATGCCGAGGGCGAAGCGACCCTCGTTGAGGCCGCGGACGTCGTCGTACCCGGCGAACTCGCGCTCGGCCTCGTGGTCGTCGAACTCGAGCATCCAGCGGGCCATGTGCAGCTGTCCGTGCTGCTCCTGCAGCCAACTGCTGATCGTCTTGAGCCCCACGCGCTGATCGTGGCAGAACAGACCCGGAAATGGCGCCGACCCGGCTCGATTCGATCGAGCCGGGCCGGACGGGGACTGCGAGCGGTCAGTGACCGTTCTTCAGCGCGGTGCGCAGGTCCTTGTTGAGCTGCGAGATCACGTCGAGCGGGATCTCCTTGGGGCACGCGGCCGCGCACTCACCGATGTTGGTGCAGCCGCCGAAGCCCTCGTGGTCGTGCTGGCCGACCATGTCGACGACGCGCGACCAGCGCTCGGGCTGGCCCTGCGGCAGCTCACCGAGGTGGGTGATCTTGGCACCCATGAACAGCGAGGCCGAGCCGTTGGGGCACGCCGCGACGCACGCGCCGCAGCCGATGCAGGTCGCGACGTTGAACGCCCGCATCGCCTTGTCGCGCGGCGCCGGCACCGAGTTGGCCTCGGGGGCCGAGCCGGTGTTGGCGGAGATGTAGCCGCCGGCCTGGATGATCCGGTCGAAGGCGGAGCGGTCCACGACCAGGTCCTTGAGGACCGGGAAGGGCTCGGCACGCCACGGCTCGATGGTGATGGTGTCGCCGTCGTTGAACGAGCGCATGTGCAGCTGGCAGGTCGTGGTGACCTCCGGGCCGTGCGCCTCGCCGTTGATCATCAGCGAGCACATGCCGCAGATGCCCTCGCGACAGTCGGAGTCGAACGCGACCGGCTCCTCGCCGCTGGTGACGAGCTGCTCGTTGAGCAGGTCGAGCATCTCCAGGAAGGACATGTCCTTCGAGACGCCGTCGAGCTCGTACGTGTGGATCGCACCCGTGGCGGTGGGGTTCTCCTGCCGCCAGATCTTCAGAGTGAGCTTCACTTGTAGGACCTCTGCTTCATCTCGATGGCCGTGTAGATCAGGTCTTCCTTGTGCAGGACCGGCTGGCCGCCGTCGTTCGAGTCGCCGCCCCACTCCCAGGCCGCGACGTACGCGAACTCGTCGTCGTGGCGCAGCGCCTCGCCGTCCTCGGTCTGCGACTCGGCCCGGAAGTGGCCGCCGCAGGACTCGCGCCGGTTGAGCGCGTCGATGCACATGAGCTCGCCCAGCTCGAGGAAGTCGGCGACGCGGCCGGCCTTCTCGAGGTCCTGGTTGATGTTGTCGGCCGAGCCGAGCACCTTGACGTTGGTCCAGAAGTCGGCGCGCAGGTCGCGGATCTTCTGGATGGCCAGCTTGAGGCCCTCCTCGGTGCGCTCCATGCCGCAGTACTCCCACATGATGGAGCCGAGCTCCTTGTGGTAGCTCTCGACCGAGCGGGTGCCGTTGATCGACAGGAACTTCTCGACCCGCTCCTTGACGGACTGCAGCGCCTCGACCACGGCCGGGTTGCTCTCGTCGACCTTCTCGAAGGGGCCGTCGGCGAGGTACTCGCGGATGGTGTTCGGGAGGACGAAGTAGCCGTCGGCCAGGCCCTGCATCAGCGCCGAGGCGCCGAGGCGGTTGGCGCCGTGGTCGGAGAAGTTGGCCTCACCGGTGACGAACAGGCCCTCGATGTTGGACTGCAGCTCGTAGTCGACCCACAGGCCGCCCATGACGTAGTGCACGGCGGGGTAGATGCGCATCGGCACCTCGTACGGGTTCTCGCCCGTGATCCGCTCGTACATGTCGAGGAGGTTGTCGTACTTCTCCTCGACGCCGTGCTTGCCGAGGCGCTCGATGGCGTCCTTGAAGTCGAGGTAGACGCCGCGGCGGACCTTCTTGGTCGTGCCGTCGGGCTGCAGCTCCTCGATCTCGGGTCCGACGCCGCGGCCCTCGTCGCACATGTACTTCGCCGCGCGCGAGGCGATGTCGCGGGGGACCAGGTTGCCGAAGGACGGGTAGATCCGCTCGAGGAAGTAGTCGCGGTCGGCCTCGGGGATCTGGCGCGGGTCCTTCTCGCAGTCCGCGACGTTCTTCGGGACCCAGATCCGGCCGTCGTTGCGCAGCGACTCCGACATCAGGGTCAGCTTCGACTGGTGGCCCCCGGAGACCGGGATGCAGGTGGGGTGGATCTGCGTGTAGCAGGGGTTGGCCATGTAGGCGCCCTTGCGGTGTGCACGCCACGCGGCGGTGACATTGGAGCCCATCGCGTTGGTCGAGAGGTAGAAGACGTTGCCGTAGCCGCCCGAGGCGAGGACGACGACGTCGGCGAGGTGGGTCTCGATGTCACCGGTGACCATGTCGCGCGCGACGATGCCGCGGGCCTTGCCGTCGACGACGATCAGCTCGAGCATCTCGTGGCGGGTGAACGCCTCGACGGTGCCGGCCGCGACCTGGCGCTCCATGGCCTGGTAGGCGCCGAGCAGCAGCTGCTGGCCCGTCTGGCCGCGGGCGTAGAAGGTGCGCGACACCTGGACACCGCCGAAGGAGCGGTTGTCGAGCAGGCCGCCGTACTCACGGGCGAACGGGACGCCCTGCGCGACGCACTGGTCGATGATGTTCGCCGACTCCTCGGCGAGGCGGTAGACATTCGACTCCCGGGCGCGGTAGTCGCCGCCCTTGACCGTGTCGTAGAAGAGGCGGTACGTCGAGTCGCCGTCCTCCTTGTAGTTCTTGGCCGCGTTGATGCCACCCTGGGCGGCGATCGAGTGCGCGCGGCGCGGGGAGTCCTGGTAGCAGAACGACTTCACGTTGTAGCCGGCCTCGCCGAGCGTGGCGGCGGCGGCGCCACCGGCCAGGCCGGTGCCGACGATGATGATGTCGAGCTTGCGGCGGTTGGCCGGGTTGACCAGGCGGTTCTCGAACTTGCGCGTCGTCCAGCGCTCTTCGATCGGGCCGGTGGGGGCCTTGGCGTCGACCAGCTTGTCGCCGAGCTCGTAGAAGCCGGCGGCGTCGTCGGACTTCTGCACCGACGGCTCGTTGGTCGGGGTCAGACCAGGGAGGTAGTGGGTTCCTGCAGCCATGTTCGTTGGCTCCTTACTTCTCGATGATGCCGACGAGCACGGACAGCGGGACCAGCGAGAATCCGCCGGCGACGACGATCGCCACGACCCAGCCGGCGGCGCGCGCGCGGGCGCGGGACGTGGCGGAGTTGGTGAGGCCGAGCGTCTGCAGCGAGCTGAACGTCCCGTGGTGCAGGTGCAGCGCGAGGGCGACCATCGCGACCAGGTAGATGATCGTCATCCACCACAGGTCGAAGGTGTCGACGACCAGTGCGTAGGGGTTGTCGCTGCCGGTGTCGCCGTTGCTCGGGTTGATCTTGACGATCGTGAAGTTGAGCAGGTGCCAGACGATGAACAGCAGCAGGGTCAGGCCGCCCCAGCGCATCGTGCGCGAGGAGATCGAGGACCCGCGGTTCTTCTTCGCGACGTACTTCACCGGCCGGGCCTTGGCCGCGCGCTGCCAGAGCGCGATGGCGGAGCCCACGTGGACGACGAGGGCGGCGAGCAGCCCGACCCGCATGATCCAGAGGAAGCCCTCGTAGGGGAGCATCGGCGTCCCGAGCTCGCGCAGGTGGTGCGCGTACTCGTTGAAGGACTCCTCGCCGGAGAAGGCCTTGAGGTTGCCGTACATGTGCCCCAGCACGAAGCCGATGAACAGCAGGCCGCTCACGGCCATCAGGATTTTGAGGGCGATGGTCGTGCGGGCTGCACGGGAGCCCTTGACCAGTTCAGGTCGCGTCGTCGTTGCCACGGGGGGCCACGCTACTCCCGCTACCGGCCGGTAGGTGACGCGGATCATGTGAGATATGCACGTAAGGCAAGCCTTACTCGTATCGACGGAGGGTTCAGAGCACGGCGCCGGGGTTGAGGATGCCGTCCGGGTCGAGGGCGTGCTTGATCCGCCGGTTCAGCGCCATCAGGTCGGGCCCGAGCTGGTCGGGGAGCGAGGCCTTCTTGGCCCGGCCCACGCCGTGCTCGCCGGTGATCGTGCCGCCGAGCCCGATGGCGAGGGACATCACCCCGTCGAACGCCCGTCGGGCGCCGGCGACCGAGGCCGGGTCGCTGGCGTCGTACACGACGAGGGGGTGGGTGTTGCCGTCGCCGGCGTGGGCCACGAGGGCGATCTCGACACCGCAGTCCTCGGCGATCCGCGCGATCCCGTCGACCAGGTCGGGCAGCTGGGGGATCGGGACGCCGACGTCCTCGAAGAGCACGCTGCCGCGCTGCTCCACGGCGAGGAAGGCGTTGCGGCGCGCGGCCACGAAGAGGGCGGCCTCCTCCTGGTCGGTGGTGGTGAAGACCTCCGCGGCCCCGGCGGCCTCGCAGCACGCGCGGATCACCTCGACCTCGCCGGCGCAGGCCTGGCCCGGCGCGTCGGACTGGGCGATGAGGAGCGCTCCGGCCGACCGGTCGAGCCCGTGGGAGCGCCAGTCCTCGACGGCGTTGATGGTGACGCCGTCCATCAGCTCGAGCATCGAGCAGCGGATCCGGCCGCGGATCGCGACCACGGCCCGCGACGCGTCGGTCATCGACGGGAAGCTCGCCACCAGGGTCGCGCCCGCGAGCTGGGCGGGGATCAGCCGCAGCACCGCCCGGGTGATCACGCCGAGCGTGCCCTCGCTCCCGACGAAGAGCTTCATCAGCGAGAGGCCGGCGACGTCCTTGATCTGCTTGCCGCCCATCCGGACCAGGGTGCCGTCGGCGAGCACGACGTCCATGCCCAGGACGTAGTCGGTGGTGACGCCGTACTTCACGCAGCACAGGCCGCCAGCGTTGGTGGCGAGGTTGCCGCCGATCGAACAGATCTCGTACGACGACGGGTCGGGTGGGTACCACAGGCCGTGCTCCGCGGCGGCGTGCTTGACCTCGGCGTTGAGGGCGCCCGGCTCGACGACGGCGACCTGGCTCGCGGGGTCGACCGTGATCGACCGCATCCGGTCGAGCGAGATCGTGATGCCGCCGTCCACGGCGGACGAGCCGCCGGACAGCCCGGTCCCGGCGCCGCGCGGGACGACGGGGATGCGGTGCCGGGCCGCCCACCGCACCGCCTCCTGCACCTGCGCGGCGTCCTCGGCGCGGACCACGGCGAGCGGCGACCCCGCCGACCCGTCGCGGGCGAAGTCCTCGCGGTACTTCTCCATCTCGGCGGCACCGGTCACCACCACGCCGGCAGGCAGGGTGTCGACCAGCTCGCGCACGGCAGCCACGACGGCGTTGTCGGCCTCCATGGACGCAGTCTGCCAGTGCGCCCGGACCCTTCGCGGTTGGTTGTCCCGGAGCACCTTCATCATCACCGATGCTTATCGCGCGATGGAAGACCGGTCTTTGACGACGGACGCCCCGCGGGGGACGCTGGGAGCGGCGGCGCCGTGCCGCGGAGGAGGAGCCCAGATGCGGTCGGACGAGGATCCGCGGGACGACCTGAAGGTCAGCCCGCCGAAGAAGTACGCCGCCGGGGTACCCGCGGTCGCCCACGCCATGGAGTACTCCCTGGCCCAGGCCGGACCGAAGCGGACCCTGCTGACCCTGCTCAGCCTCAACCAGGCCGAGGGCATCGACTGCCCCGGCTGCGCCTGGCCCGACCCGAAGCACCGCCACAAGAACGAGTACTGCGAGAACGGCGCCAAGCACGTCAACGACGAGGCGACCACGCGGCGGGTCACCCGCGAGTTCTTCGCCCAGCACTCCATCGCCGAGCTGGACCAGAAGTCCGACATGTGGCTCAACCACCGCGGCCGGCTCACCGAGCCGATGGTGAAGCGCCCGGGCGGGACCCACTACGAGCCGATCGGCTGGGACGAGGCGTTCGCGCTGGTCGCCGACGAGCTCAACGGGCTCGGCTCGCCGGACGAGGCGATGTTCTACACCTCGGGCCGGCTCAACAACGAGGCCGCCTTCCTGCTCCAGCTCTTCTCGCGGTCCTTCGGCACCAACAACCTCCCCGACTGCTCGAACATGTGCCACGAGTCGAGCGGCTCCGGCCTCGGCGAGACCCTCGGCATCGGCAAGGGCAGCGTCTCCCTCGACGACATCCACGAGTCCGACCTCGTCTTCGTCGTGGGCCAGAACCCCGGCACCAACCACCCGCGGATGCTGTCGGCACTCGAGGAGACCAAGCGCAACGGTGGCCACGTCGTGGCGGTCAACCCGCTGCCCGAGGCCGGCCTGTTCCGCTTCAAGAACCCGCAGAAGCCGCGCGGCGTCATCGGCAACGGCACCGCCATCGCCGACCAGTTCCTCAAGATCCGCCCGGGCGGCGACCTCGCCCTCTTCCAGATGCTCAACAAGCTGCTGCTGGAGGCGGAGGACGCCGCTCCCGGCACGGTCGTCGACCACGACTTCATCGCCGCCAACTGCATCGGGTACGACGACTTCGCGGCCCACGTCCGCCAGGTGACCTGGGAGCACGTGCTCGAGGCGACCGGCCTGACCCGCGCGGAGATCGAGGAGGTCCGTGACCGCGTGCTCGCGGCGAAGAGCGTCATCGTCTGCTGGGCGATGGGGCTCACGCAGCACCGCCACGGCGTACCGACCATCCGCGAGATCGTGAACTTCCTGCTGCTGCGCGGCAACCTCGGCCGGCCCGGTGCCGGTGTGTGTCCCGTGCGCGGCCACAGCAACGTGCAGGGCGACCGGACGATGGGCATCTGGGAGAGGGTGCCCGACTCCTTCCTCGACCGCCTCGGCGAGGAGTTCGGCTTCGAGCCGCCGCGGGCCCACGGCTACGACTCGGTCGCCGGCGTCCGCGCGATGCGGGACGGCAAGGCGTCGGTGTTCATCGCAGCGGCGGGCAACTTCGTGCGCGCGATGTCCGACAGCGACGTCACCGAGCAGGCGCTGCGCAGCTGTCGGCTCACCGTGCAGATCTCGACGAAGCTCAACCGCTCGCACACCGTGTGCGGCGACACCGCGCTGATCCTGCCGACGCTGGGTCGCAGCGACCGCGACGTGCAGGCGACGGGGGAGCAGTTCGTCACCGTCGAGGACTCGATGAGCGAGGTGCACCAGTCCCGCGGCCGCCTCGACCCGGCCTCGCCCGACCTGCTCAGCGAGGTGGCGATCATCGGGCGGATGGCGCGCGCGACGCTCGGTCCCGACAACCCCGTGCCGTGGGAGGACTTCGAGGCCGACTACGCGCTGGTCCGCGACCGGATCGCGCGCGTCGTCCCGGGCTTCGAGGACTTCAACGAGCGGGTCGCGCACCCGGGCGGCTTCCGGCTGCCCAACCCGGTCAACTCCGGTGTCTACCCGACGCCGAGCGGCAAGGCGGTCTTCACCGCCAACGCCTTCGACCGGATCACCGCTCCGGCCGGCCACCTGGTGCTCCAGAGCCTGCGCTCCCACGACCAGTGGAACACCATCCCGTACGCCATGAACGATCGCTACCGCGGCATCCACGACGCCCGCCGGATCGTGATGGTCAACCCCGACGACCTCGCGGAGCTCGGCATCGCCGACCGTGCCGAGGTCGACATCGTCAGCATCTGGGACGACGGCGTGGAGCGACGGGCGAAGGGCTTCACCGTGGTCGGCTACCCGGCGGCGCGCGGCTCGGCGGCGTCGTACTACCCGGAGACCAACGTCCTGGTGCCGCTCGACAGCGTCGCCGAGATCAGCAACACGCCGACCTCCAAGGGCGTGATCGTCCGGTTGGAGCCCGTTGTCGCTGCACGCTGACCCGGAGGGCCGCCACGTCGTCCGCGTGGGGCTCGGCCTGCTCGTGCCGGGCACGCTGCTCCTGCTGGCCGGACGCCCCGAGCTGATCCTGTACGCCGTCTTCGGCTCCTTCACCGGGATGTACGGCCGGACCGAGCCGACTCCCGAGCGGCAGCGGCACCAGTTCCACGGCGCCGGCATGCTGGTGACCGGGGTGGCGCTGGGCGTCGCGTTCTCGGAGCTGCGCGTCCCGGCGGTGCTCGTGGTGCTCGGCGTCACGGCGTACGCCGTCGTCGGCTCCGTGCTGGCGGACTGGCTGCGCCTGCAGCCGGGCGGCCCGTTCTTCGGCATCTTCGCCTTCGGTGCGACCGCGACGGTCGGCCCCGGCCTGGTCAGCCCGTACGGCGCCGTCCTCATCTGCGCGGGCACGGCGACCTGGTGCCTCGCCCTCGGCCTCGCCCGGGTGTTCAACGCGGGCCCGACCGAGCCGGCCGCGCCGCCGGCTCGCGGGCTCCCGGCGGGCACCAGCGTCCATGCCCTGCGCTACGCCGTGGCGATCGCCGCCGCCGGGCTCGCAGGTCTCGCGCTGGGCATCGAGCACGCCAACTGGGCGATGGCCTCGGCGGCCGTCCCGCTCGCGGTCGTGGTCGTCGGCGAGCGGCTCGACCTCGGCGCCGTCGTCCACCGCGCGAGGCACCGGGTCACCGGCACCCTGGCCGGTCTGGTCGTCAGCGCCGCGGTGCTGCTGCCCGGGCCGCGCCCGGAGGTGCTGGCGGTGGTGGTGATGGTGCTGCTGTTCCCGACCGAGCTCTTCCTCAGCCGGCACTACGGGCTGGCGCTCGGCTTCTTCACCCCCCTCATCATGATCATGACGGAGCTGGCCGTGCCGGCCGACCCGTCGGGAATGCTCCTCGCCAGGGGAGTGGACACCCTGATCGGCGTGGTCGCCGGGGTCGCGGCCGCCGCCGTGATCGGTGGACGACCGGACCGGCACCAGGAGAGGACCGAGACATGGGCCGCGTGACCGCACGACGCAAGGTGCTCCGGATCCGCGACGGCGTCGTGGACCAGCGTCCCGACACGCTCGCCGCCGAGGAGCCGATGGAGATCCGGGTCGGCGGCCGGGCGCTCACCATCACGATGCGCACCCCCGGCGACGATTTCGACCTCGCCGTCGGCTTCCTCGTCAGCGAGGGCGTGGTCCGGGCCGCAGGCGACGTCGTCGCCGCGCGCTACTGCGCCGGCGCCACCGACGACGGCAGCAACACCTACAACGTCGTCGACGTGGCGCTCGACCCGTCGCTGCCGCCGCTCGACGTCTCGCTGGAGCGCAACTTCTACACGACCTCGTCGTGCGGCCTGTGCGGCAAGGCCAGCCTCGACGCCGTGCGGACGGCCTCCACCTGGTCCGTCGCCGACGACCCGCTCCGGCTGACGCCGGCCCTGCTGTCCGCCCTGCCCGAGCGGCTGCGTGAGGCGCAGCGGGTGTTCGACCGCACCGGTGGCCTCCACGCCGCGGCGCTCTTCTCCGCGACCGGCGAGCTGGTCGTCGTACGGGAGGACGTGGGGCGGCACAACGCCGTCGACAAGGTGGTCGGCCACGCCGTGCGCAACGGGCTGCTCCCGCTGCGCGAGTCGATCCTGATGGTCAGCGGCCGGGCGTCCTTCGAGCTGGTGCAGAAGGCCGTGATGGCCGGGATCCCCGCTTTGGCGGCGGTCTCGGCGCCGTCCTCCCTGGCCGCCGACCTGGCCGAGGAGAACGGGATGACCCTGGTCGGCTTCCTGCGCGGCGCGTCGATGAACGTCTACGCCGGGGCCGACCGGGTCCTGCTGGACGACTGAGCCTCGCCCCCGAGCAGGGCCTCGAGGTCGACGCCGCGGGCCGTCTCGACGAGTGCACGGGCGAGCAGCGACTCCGGGCCGTGCCCGGCCAGCACGAGCCCGACCTGGGGGGTGCGCCGCGGCTTCGGCAGCGGGAGCGCCCGGATGCCGTCGGGTACGCCGAAGGCAGGCAGCCACGTGTGCGGGACGATGCTGGACAGGCCCAGCGCGGCCACGTGGGCGTAGATCGCGGAGACCGTGTCGGTCTCGACGACGACGCTGGGCTCGACGCCCGTGTCGGTGAGGTGGCCGTCGATGATCCGGCGGTTCTGCATGTCCGGCGTGAGCAGGCACAGGGGCGCCCCCGCGGCCTCCGCCCAGGTCAGGGCGTCGAGCTGCCCGAGGTCGCCGTCCGCCGGGGTCAGGAACAGGTAGCGCTCGCGGTAGAGCGGTACGACGCGGACCTTGCCGAGCGGCTCGCCGTCGACGTACGTCATCCCGACGTCGACCTCGAAGTCGTTGAGGCGGCCGACGATGTCGCGCGACGACATCGACTCGAGCCGGTAGCGGACGAGCGGGTGGCGCTGGCGCATCGGCGCCGTCAGCAGGGACGCGACGCCGAGGGCGGTCGGGATCGCGCCGATCCGGAGCGTGCCGGAGAGGCCGCCGCGCATCTCCGCGAGGGTCTGGTCCAGCGCGTCGCGCTCGGCGAGGATCCGCTGGGCCCAGTGCAGCACCTGCACCCCCTCGGGCGTGAAGCCCTCGAAGCGCTGGCCGCGCCGCACGATCTGCACGCCGAGCTCGCGCTCGAGCTTGCGGATGCCGGCGGACAGCGCCGGCTGCGTCACGTGGCAGGCCTGCGCCGCGCGCCCGAAGTGGCCCTCGCGGGACAGGGCGGCGAGGTACTCCAGCCGGCGCAGCAGCATGGCGCTCACCCTAAGGCTCCCCGGCGCCTAGGCTCGGCAGCGTGAAGCGTCCTCCGTTGGCCGCGACGGCCTGGCCGCGCCTGCTCTCCGCCGTCCTCGCCGGTACGACGGCCGCGGTGCTCGGCTCCCTCGTCGAGGTCCAGCTCGGGGTGCTCCTGGCGATCGCGGTCGCCGGCACGGTCTACGTGGTCTTCGGCTGGACCGTGCTCTGGCCGATGGACGCCGATGCCACCCGCGTCAACGCGACCCACGAGGACCTGAGTCCCGGCGTGGACGAGGTCGTCGTCGGGGCGGCGGCCCTGGGCGGCCTCGGCGGCGTGGTCGCGCTGCTGCTCGTCGGGTCCGACGTCGCCGGGCGCGCCGACGCGGCCGTGGCGCTGGGTGGGGTCTTCGTGGCGTGGGCGTCGCTGCACCTGATGTACGCGACCCGCTACGCGCACCTGTACTACTCCGGCACGCCGGGCGGCATCGACTTCAACGCCCCGGCGGACGGGTCCGAGCCGCCCGCGTTCCGCGACTTCCTCTACTTCAGCTACAACCTCGGCATGACCTACCAGGTCTCCGACACGAGCGTGCAGAGCGCGGCGATCCGCGCGGTCGTGCTGCGGCACTGCCTGATCTCGTACGTCTTCGGCGCCGCGATCCTCGCCACCACGATCAACCTCGTGGTCGGGATCGTCGCGACCTGACGCCAGCCCGCCCAGACACGAGCCCGCTCAGACGCCGGCGGCGACCGGCAGGTGCTCGGCGACCAGCTCGTCGACCGCGTCCGCCCACGTACGACGCAGCACGCGCTCGCGGCCCGCCGCGCCCATCAGGTGGCGGTGCGGGTCGGCGACGACGGCGCTCACCGCGCGGACCAGGTCGCGCCCGTCGCCGGGCTCGTGCAGCACCCCGGTCTCGAGGTGGGCGACGACGTCGCGGGCCCCACCGGCGCGCGGCGCGACCACCGGGACGCCGGACGCGGCGGCCTCGCGCAGCGCGTGGCAGTCGGTCTCGTGCTCGCCGGGGTGGACCAGGACGTCGAGGGTCGGCATCGCGACCGTCAGGTCGCCGATCGACAGCGGGCCGGTGAACCGGGCACCGGGTACGCGGCGGGCCAGCCACTCGCGCTCGGGCCCGTCCCCGATCACCACGAGGCGGGTGCCGGGGATCCGCGCGACGTCGGCGAGGCGTCGTACGCCTGCGGGCTTGTGGAGGCCGCCCACGAAGCCGACGACCACGCGCCCGCCCTCGCGGGAGCCGGCCTTCGACCACGAGGCGTGCAGCCACGGGTCGCGCAGCGTCGGGTTGAAGGCCCGGCTGTCGACGCCGGGCTCCCACAGCGACGCCTCGACGCCGAGCTCGGCGGCGCGCTCGACCATCCAGCGCGACGTGACCAGCACGCGGTCGGCGCGGTCGGCGATCCTGGCCCGCCAGTAGTCGGCGGCGAGGTCGAGGACCGCGGACTGCTCGACGGCGACGCTCGGCACGCCGAGGCGCGCTGCGTGCTTGAGCGCCTTGCGGCCCACGTTGCGGGGCGAGTGGGCCTGGACGACGTCGGCGCCGAAGGACTCGATCGCCTCGCGCACCTGCGCGCCGGTCGGCTCGAGCGGGCGCACGCGGACGACGTCGCAGCCGCGGTAGCTGCCCAGGCCCGGGCCGGGGGCGACGATCCGCACCGCGTGGCCGAGGTCGACGAGGCGGTCCACCGTCGCCTTGAGCGTGGTGGTCGTGCTGTCGACGGCCGGGTAGAAGCTCTCGGTGGCCAGGAGGATCCTCATGTCCACCACGGTGGGGCGGCGACGTTGCGGGACCGCGGGCTGCGGGTTGCGGTCGGGTGAACGCTCGGCGTTCGTCGCGACCCGCTCCGGGCCCGTCCGAGCGCCGGGACGCTACTGCCCGGTAGTCGGACATATCTCACACGCACGGTGACAGTGGTCATGTCACGGATAGTCTTGTCGCTCGTGACTGACTCGCCCCTGACGCTGGCGCAACCCGAGGACGCGCACACGCGCGCCGACTGGGAGGCCGCCACCGCCGCCGTGCTGCGCAAGTCCCGCAAGCTCGGCGACAACGACCCCGACGGCGCGGTGTGGGAGAAGCTCACCCGCACCACGCTCGACGGCATCGGCATCACCCCGCTCGGCCTGCCCGGTGGCGCGACCAGCCCGGTCCGGCCCACCCGCCAGGGTGCGTGGGACATCCGGAGCCTGGTGAGCGGCCCCGACGCCAAGCTCGCCAACGAGGCCGCACTGGTCGATCTCGACGGCGGCGTCACCAGCCTGTGGCTGGCCGCGGACGAGTCCACCGACGTCGCCGCCACGCTGGCCAACGTCCTTCTCGACCTCGCGCCCGTCGTGCTCGACGCCCCGTCGGCGACCACGCAGGTGGCCGAGGCCTTCCTCGCGCTGCCCGGTGCGAAGCACCCGGACAGCAACCTCGGGATCGACCCGCTCGGCGTCATGCTGCGCGACATCCCGATCGCCGTCGACGAGGCCGTCGCCGAGCTGCAGACGCTGGCCCGCAAGGCCGACCAGCACGACATCCGCGCCATCGTCGTCGACGCCACGGCTGCCCACGACCTCGGCGCCAGCGACGCACAGGAGCTGGGCTGGTCGCTCGCCGCCGGCGTCGCCTACCTGCGCTGGCTGACCGACCACGGCCTCACGGTCGACCAGGCCGCCGCCCAGGTCGAGTTCCGGTACGCCGCCACCGACGAGCAGTTCCCGACGATCGCCAAGCTGCGTGCCGCCCGGGTGCTGTGGGCGCGGGTGCTCGAGCTCAGCGGCGCGACCGCGACCGGCCAGCGCCAGCACGCCGTGACCAGCCGGCCGATGCTCAGCAAGTACGACCCCTACGTCAACATGCTGCGCGGCACCGTCGCGGCCTTCGCCGCCGGCGTCGGTGGCGCGGACGCCGTCACCGTGCTGCCCTTCGACAGCGCCAACGGCCTGCCGGACGGCTTCGGTCGCCGCATCGCCCGCAACGTCAACCACCTGCTCATCGACGAGTCCCACGTGGCCGCGGTCGCCGACCCGGCCGGCGGCGCCTACGCCGTCGAGCAGCTGACGACCGACCTCGCCGAGGCGGGCTGGGCGGAGTTCCAGCGGCTCGAGCAGGAGTGGGAGAGCGGTCACGACTTCGACCCGTTCCGCGAGCGCATCGCCGCGGTGGTCGCGAAGCGCGAGGCCGACATCGCCCGCCGCAAGCGCCCGCTGACCGGCGTCAGCGAGTTCCCGAACCTCGCCGAGACGCTGCCCGAGCGCGCCGCCGACCCGCTCAACGACCGGGTCCGCCGCTACGGCGCCTCCTTCGAGGCGCTGCGCGACGAGCCGGCCGCGCAGCCGGTCTTCCTGGCGACGCTGGGCTCCATCGCCCAGCACACCGCCCGGGCGACCTTCATCAGCAACCTGTTCGCCGCCGGTGGCATCGCGGTCGAGGCCGCGGGGCCGACGTCCGGTGTCGAGGACCTGCTGGCGTCGTACACCGGGCAGGCGGTGGTGTGCCTCGCCGGCACCGACGCCGCCTACGGTGAGTGGGGCGCGGCGGCCGTCGCGGCGCTCCGCGAGGCGGGCGCCCAGCACGTGATCATCGCCGGCAAGCCCGACGCCGTGGACGCGGAGGTCGACGACGCCGCTGCCATGGGCGTGGACGCCCTGGCGTTCCTGACCGCCACGAGGGAGAAGCTGGCATGACCATCCCCAAGAGCTTCGCGGGCCTCCCGCTGGCCTCCGACCGGGCCGCGGCCGCCGCGCCCGACCTGCCGGTCGCCGAGGGCTGGAAGAGCCCCGAGGGCATCGAGATCAAGCCGTCCTACGGCCCCGACGACCTCGCCGGCCTCGACGCGCTCGACACCTTCCCGGGCCTGAGCCCGTTCCTGCGCGGGCCCTACCCGACGATGTACACCACGCAGCCGTGGACGATCCGGCAGTACGCCGGCTTCTCCACCGCCGAGGAGTCCAACGCCTTCTACCGCCGCAACCTCGCGGCCGGCCAGAAGGGCCTCTCGGTCGCCTTCGACCTCGCGACCCACCGCGGCTACGACTCCGACCACCCGCGCGTGCGCGGCGACGTCGGCATGGCCGGCGTGGCGATCGACTCGATCTACGACACCCGGACCCTGTTCGACGGCATCCCGCTCGACCAGATGTCGGTGTCGATGACGATGAACGGCGCGGTCCTGCCGGTGCTCGCGCTCTACATCGCCGCGGCCGAGGAGCAGGGGGTGAAGCCGGAGCAGCTCAGCGGGACCATCCAGAACGACATCCTCAAGGAGTTCATGGTCCGCAACACCTACATCTACCCGCCGACGCCGTCGATGCGGATCATCTCCGACATCTTCGCGTTCACCAGCCAGCGGATGCCGCGCTTCAACTCGATCTCGATCTCCGGCTATCACATGCAGGAGGCCGGGGCGACCGCCGACCTCGAGCTCGCCTACACGCTCGCCGACGGTGTCGAGTACATCCGCGCCGGCCTCGAGTCGGGCCTGACCATCGACCAGTTCGCGCCGCGCCTGTCCTTCTTCTGGGCGATCGGCATGAACTTCTACATGGAGGTCGCGAAGATGCGCGCGGCCCGGGCCCTCTGGTCGCGCCTGGTCCGCCAGTTCGACCCGCAGAACCCGAAGTCGCTGTCGCTGCGCACGCACTCGCAGACCTCGGGCTGGTCGCTCACCGCGCAGGACGTCTTCAACAACGTCGGCCGCACGGCCATCGAGGCGATGGCCGCGACCCAGGGCCACACCCAGTCGCTGCACACCAACGCCCTCGACGAGGCGATCGCGCTGCCGACCGACTTCTCGGCCCGGATCGCGCGCAACACCCAGCTGCTGCTGCAGCAGGAGAGCGGCACCACCTTCTCGATCGACCCGTGGGCCGGCTCCTACTACGTGGAGAAGCTGACCCACGACCTCGCGGAGCGCGCCTGGGCGCACATCCAGGAGGCCGAGGCCGCCGGCGGCATGGCCGCCGCGATCGAGCAGGGCATCCCGAAGATGCGCATCGAGGAGGCCGCCGCCCGCACCCAGGCGCGGATCGACTCGGGCGCCCAGAAGGTCATCGGCGTCAACACCTTCCGGCTGCCGGCCGAGGACCCGCTCGAGGTCCTCAAGGTCGACAACGACGAGGTCTACCGCCAGCAGGTCGCCAAGCTCGAGCGGCTGCGCGCCGAGCGCGACCAGGGCGACGTCGAGGCGGCCCTCGAGGCGCTCACCCGATCCGCCGACACCGGCGACGGCAACCTGCTCGACCTCGCGGTCGCCGCGGCCCGCAACAAGGCCACGGTCGGCGAGATCTCCGACGCGCTGGAGAAGGTCTACGGCCGCCACCAGGCGGTGATCCGTACGATCTCGGGCGTGTACAAGAGCGAGGTCGGCAACGACGATGCCGCCGCGGCCGTGCTGGCCGCGACGGCGAAGTTCGAGGAGGACGAGGGCCGTCGCCCGCGCATCCTCGTCGCCAAGATGGGCCAGGACGGTCACGACCGCGGCCAGAAGGTCGTCGTCTCGGCCTTCGCCGACCTCGGCTTCAACGTCGACGTGGGGCCGCTGTTCTCCACGCCGGAGGAGGTCGCCCAGCAGGCCGTCGACGCGGACGTCCACATCGTCGGCGTCTCGTCGCTGGCGGCCGGCCACCTGACCCTCCTCCCGGCGCTGAGGAAGGCGCTGGAGGAGCAGGGCCGCGGCGACATCATGATCGTCATCGGCGGCGTGATCCCGCCCGACGACGTGCCGACGCTCAAGGAGATGGGCGCGGCTGCGGTGTTCCTGCCGGGCACGGTCATCGCCGAGTCCGCGCTGGAGCTCCTCGAGGACCTCTCGCAGCAGCTCGGTCACTGAGCTCGCGCCGTGGTCAGTGGAGCGGAGCAGGTGGCGGCACTCGTCGAGGGAGTGCTCGCGGGCAAGCGCGCCCAGGTCTCGCGGGCGATCACGCTCGTCGAGTCCCGCAAGCCCGCCCACCGCGAGCTCGCCCGCGACCTGCTCGCCCAGCTGGCGCCCCATGCCGGCAACGCGATCCGGGTCGGCATCTCCGGCGTGCCCGGCGTCGGGAAGTCGACGACGATCGAGGCGCTGGGCACCAACCTGACCGCCGAGGGGCACAAGGTCGCGGTCCTCGCGGTGGACCCGAGCTCGGTCCGCACGGGGGGATCGGTCCTCGGCGACAAGACCCGGATGGCGCGGCTCTCGGTCGACCCGAACGCCTACATCCGGCCCAGCCCCAGCGAGGGCACGCTCGGCGGTGTCGCACGCGCGACCGCGCAGGCGATGACCATCGTCGAGGCCGCCGGGTACGACGTCGTGCTGGTCGAGACCGTCGGCGTCGGCCAGTCCGAGGTCACGGTCGCGGGGATGGTCGACACCTTCCTGTTCCTGACGATCGCCCGCACCGGCGACCAGCTCCAGGGCATCAAGAAGGGCATCCTCGAGATCACCGACGTGATCGCGGTGAACAAGGCCGATGACGGGGAGCAGGAGATGGCTGCGCGGGTGGCTGCCCGGGAGCTCTTCGGGGCGCTCAAGCTGGTGCGCGGCTCGGCCGCCGCGCCGCCGGTCGTCACCTACTCGGGCCTGTACAACAAGGACCTCGACATCGTCTGGGGCGAGGTGCTGCGCCATCGCGAGCGCCTCGGCGCCGACGGTCTCGCCCGCAAGCGCGCCGAGCAGCAGCTCGACTTCACGTGGGCGCTGGTCCGCGACGAGCTGGACCAGCGGCTGCGCCACCACGCCGGCGTGCGCGCCGTCCAGGACGAGGTTCGCGCCGCCGTGCTCTCGGGCGACCTGAGCGCGCCGCTGGCCGCCGACCGGATCCTCGCCGCCTACGACGCCTGACCCCGGATAGGCTGGCTTGGTGGACCTGCGTGAGACCTCCGACCTGCTGGCGCTCGTCGCCGCCGTCGTCGACAAGTACGACGACGAGCTGGTCGCGTTCCGCCGGGACCTCCACCAGCACCCCGAGCTGTCCTGGGCGGAGCGGCGGAGCGTCGACCGCGTCGCCGAGCGCCTCGACGGCACCGGCTGGCGGCTCACCCGCACGCCCCGCAGCGGGCTGGTCGCCGACCTCGGCGACAGCGGCCCGATCGTCGCGCTCCGGGCGGACCTCGACGCGCTGCCCGTCGACGACCTGACCACCGACCCGTGGCGCAGCACGAACGAGGGCGTCGCGCACGCGTGCGGCCACGACGTGCACGTCGCCTCGCTCGTCGGCGCTGCCCACGCGCTGGCCGAGCTGCACCAGCAGGGGCAGCTCGCGGGACGGGTGCGCCTGCTCTTCCAGCCCGCCGAGGAGGTCATGCCCGGCGGCGCGAAGCACCTGATCAGCCACGGCGCGCTCGAGGGCGTGCAGCGGATCTTCGCGCTGCACTGCGACCCCTCGGTCGACGTGGGGGCGATCGGAGTGCGCACCGGTCCGATCACGAGCGCGGCCGACCGCATCGACGTACGCCTCGAGGGCAACGGCGGGCACACCTCGCGCCCCCACCTGACCGGCGACTTGACCTTCGCGCTGGCGAAGATCACCAGCGAGCTGCCGGCCGTGCTGAGCCGGCGGATGGATCCCCGCGCCGGCGTCAGCGTCGTGTGGGGCATGCTCCGCGCGGGCTCGGCCCCCAACGTGATCCCCGACCGCGGCATCGCGAGTGGCACGGTCCGGATCCTCGAGGCGGGCGCCTGGGCTGCGTGCGAGCCGGTGGTGCGCGAGGCGGTGCTCGACATCGTCCGGCCCTACGGCATCACCGCGACCGTCGACTACCTCCAGGGCGTCCCGCCGGTCGTCAACGACGGCGTCTGCACCGCCATGGTCACCACCGCGGCCGACGAGCTGCTCGGCCCGCACCACCGTACCGAGGTCGAGCAGAGCCTCGGCGGCGAGGACTTCGGGTGGTACCTCGAGGACGTCCCCGGCTCGATGTTCCGGCTCGGCACGCGCACCCCCGGGGGAGCGCGCTTCGACCTGCACCAGGGCGACTTCGAGGTCGACGAGCAGGCGATCGGCTACGGCGCCAAGATGCTCGCCGGTGTCGCCGTGGTCGCCCTCGCCGCCGGCTGAGGCGTCCGCTAGCCCTTCCGGTACGGCACCCCGTCGGCCGCCGGCGCCCGCGAGGCCCCGACCAGTCCGGCGACGGCGATGATGGTGACGACGTACGGCAGCATCAGCATGAACTGGCTGGGCACGGCCGAGCCGAGCACCGACAGCACGCCCGACAGGTTGGTCGCGAAGCCGAAGAGCAGCGCCGCCAGGGTGGCCCGGACCGGGTCCCAGCGCCCGAAGATGACGGCCGCGAGGGCGATATAGCCCGCGCCGTCGGTCATCTCCTCGCCGAACTGCGGCACCGAGACCAGGGTGTACGTCGCCCCGCCGATGCCGGCGACCAGGCCGGCGATGAGGAGCGTCGTGTAGCGGGTGCGGTTGACCTTGATGCCCACCGTGTCGGCGGCCTTCGGGTGCTCGCCGACCGCGCGGACGCGCAGGCCCCAGCGGGTGCGGTAGAGGGCCCAGGCGACGAGCGCGACGGCGGCGTACATCAGGTAGACGAGGATCGTCTGGCGGAAGAGCACCGGGCCGATGACGGGGATGTCGCCGAGGCCGGGGATCGCGATCCGCTCGAACTGCGCCGGCGCGTTGAGGCCCTCGGGGTTCTCCGTCATCACCTGGCCGTAGAGGAAGCTGGTGATGCCGATGACGAGCACGTTGAGGACGACACCGACGATGACCTGGTCGACGAAGTAGGTGATCGCGAAGAAGCCGAGCACCAGCGCCACGAGGGCGCCGGCCAGCATGGCCGCGACGAGGCCGCCCCACGGCGATCCGGTGATCGTGCCGAACATGGCGGCCGCGAAGGCGCCGAACAGCAGCTGGCCGTCGATGGCGATGTTGACGACGCCGGCACGCTCGCCCAGGACGCCGCCCAGCGCGCCGAACACGAGCGGCACGGCGAGGGCGATGGAGCCGCCCAGCAGGCCGATGACCGGCAGCGTCTCGCCGGCCGCGGCCCAGCACAGGAAGCCGGTCATGGCCAGCACGGCGAAGACCGCCACCAGCCAGAGGGGGGTACGACGCCCGCGGCTCACCAGCAGCGCGGACGCCGCGGTGATGATCGCCAGCAGCACCACCATGGTCGCGAAGGCGGCGCTCGACGGGACGACGACCTCGGGCAGCTCGAAGAAGTCGGTGTCGGTCGCGAGCCGGAAGGTGGTGTCGCCCTCGGCGCCCTTGAACCCGAGCAGCAGGGCCAGCAGGAAGGTCACGATCCCGAGCACGATCGGCGCCTTGAGGGCGCCGCGCGTGGCGACGACCGGCGTCTCGTCGGGGACGACGGGCATCGGGGTCTTGGCGGTGGTGGTCACGCCGTCACCTCCTTGCTGGGCAGGCGGAAGATCGCACGCACGAGTGGTGGTGCGGCGATGAAGAGCACGATCAGGGACTGCACGACGAGGACGATCTCGATCGGGATGCCCTCGGACGCGGACATCGCGAAGCCGCCGGCCTTCAACGCGCCGAACAGCAGGCCGGCCGCGAGGATGCCGAGCGGGCGCGACCGCCCGAGCAGGGCGACCGTGATGGCGTCGAAGCCGATGCCGGCGTCGAGGTCGACGGTGACGCCGCTGGTCGTCGTACCGAGGATCTGGTTGACGCCCGCGAGGCCGACCAGGCCGCCCGCGATCAGCATCACGACGACATAGGTGCGGCCGACGTCGATGCCGGAGGCGCGGGCGGCGTCGGGGTTCTCGCCGACGGCGCGGAAGCGGAAGCCCATCGCGGACTTGTTGAGCAGCCACCACACGAAGCCGACGGCCAGCAGCGCGAGGATGAAGCCGAAGTGGAGGTTGAACTTGTCGCCGAGCAGCTTCGGCAGGATCACCGACTCCGGCATCGCCTCGGACTTCGGGTTGCCCGATCCCGGCGCCTGCAGCCAGCCCTGGCGGGAGAGGGCGTAGAAGACGAGGTAGTAGCCGACGTAGTTCAGCATGATCGTCACGATCACCTCGTGCGCGCCGGTGCGCGCCTTGAGGAGCCCGGCGATCCCGGCCCAGAGGGCTCCCGCCACGGCGCCGGCCAGGATGGCCAGCGGCAGGTGCACGATCGTGGGCAGGTCGAGCGAGACGCCGACCCAGCCGGCCGCGGCGCCGGCGAGCAGCATCTGCCCGCGGCCACCGATGTTGAAGAGCCCGGCGCGGAACGCGAGGCCGACGCCGAGGCCGGCCAGGATCAGCGGTCCGGAGAACTTGAGGGTCTCCGTCAGCGGCCGGATCCGGGTCTCGAAGGCGTCGACCTCGCTGTTGTAGATCGCGCCGCGGAAGAGCGCCGAGTAGGCGCCCGTGATCGCGTCACCGACCGCGCTGAAGAAGTCGCTCGGGCGGGCGCCGATGTAGCCGGCTGCGGAGCGGACGTTCTCGTCGGTCAGCAGGATCATCAGCGAGCCGACGAGGAAGGCGAGCAGCACCGACAGCAGCGAGACCATCGCGTTGCCGCCGACGATCTCGCGGGCGACGCCGCGCCACGGGCTCTGGCCGGCGGGCTTCTCCTCGACCTCGGGGGTCTGGACGGCTCCGGGCTCGTTGTTCACGCGACGACTCCTTCCGGCCGCTCGCCGGCCATCATCAGGCCGAGCGTCTCCCTCGGTGTGTCGGCCGGGACGATGCCGACCACCTGTCCGCGGTAGAGCACCATGATCCGGTCCGAGAGCGCGACGATCTCGTCGAGCTCGGTGGACACCAGGAGCACGGGTACGCCGCTGTCGCGGGTCGCGACGATCTGCTTGTGGATGAACTCGATCGAGCCGACGTCGACGCCGCGGGTCGGCTGCGCGGCCACGAGCAGCCGCAGGTCGCGGGACAGCTCGCGGGCCACGACGACCTTCTGCTGGTTGCCGCCGGAGAGCTGCCCGGCGGTCGCCTGGATGCCGGACGCTCGGACGTCGTACTCGACGAGCTTCTGCTCGGCGAACTCCTCCAGCACCTTGGTGCGGACGGTGCCGAGCCCGACGAACGGGCCGCCATGGGAGCGGTTGAGCATGAGGTTCTCGGCGATGGTGAAGTTGCTGACCAGGCCGTCGACCTGGCGGTCCTCGGGCACGAAGCCGACGCCGGAGTCGAGCACCTTGCGCACGGACTTGCCGACGAGCTGGTGGCCGTCGAGCTCGATCGAGCCCTTCACGTGCGCCTGGAGGCCGAGCACGGCCTCGGTGAGCTCGGTCTGGCCGTTGCCCTGGACGCCGGCGACGCCGAGGACCTCGCCGGCCGCGATCGAGAAGCTGATGCCGTCGAGGTGCACGTGGCCGGTGTCGTCGCTGACCCGCAGGTCGCGGACGACGAGCGCGTCGGCCCCCGGCTTGGCGGGGTCCTTGTGCACGGTCAGCTCGACCGGCCGGCCCACCATGAGGGCGGCCAGCTCGGCGTTGGTCGCGGTGGGGCTCGCCTCGCCGACGACGGCGCCGCGGCGGATGACCGTGATCCGGTCGGCGATCGCGCGCACCTCGCGCAGCTTGTGGCTGATGAAGACGATCGCCGTTCCCGACTCGCGGAGCTGGCGCATGATCTCCATGAGCTCGTCGGTCTCCTGCGGGGTCAGCACCGCGGTCGGCTCGTCGAAGACGAGGACGCGGGCGTCGCGGGAGAGGGCCTTGATGATCTCGACGCGCTGCTGGACGCCGACGGGCAGGGTCTCGACGAGGGCGTCAGGGTCGACGTCGAACCCGAACCGCTCGGAGATCTCGCGCACCCGCTGCCGCGCGGCGTCGATGTCGAGGGTGCCGGCGAACCCGGTCGCCTCGTTGCCGAGCATGACGTTCTCGGCGACCGTGAACACGGGGATCAGCATGAAGTGCTGGTGGACCATCCCGATGCCGGCCGCCATGGCGTCGCCGGGGCCCGACATCTTCAGCTCGGCACCATCGAGGAGGATCTCGCCCTCGTCGGCCTGGTAGAGGCCGTAGAGGACGTTCATCAGCGTCGACTTCCCGGCACCGTTCTCACCGAGGAGCGCGTGGATCTCGCCCTCGTTGACGGTCAGCGAGATGCGGTCGTTGGCGACCAGCGCTCCGAAGCGCTTGGTGATGCCCCTGAGTTCGAGCGTCATGGAGGCGATCCTCTCCGAGTGACGGGATGGATGCCATCCCCGGGGGTGGAACAGGGGTGAAACACAGTCCGGGGGAGGCCGGCGCAGACCGACCTCCCCCGGAACCGGAGGTGTTACTGGTTGAGGTACGAGGTGACCGGGATCGAGCCGTCGATGATGCCGGCCTTCACCGTGTCGAGCTCGGACACGAGGGTGTCGGAGATCTTGCTCTCGAAGTTGTGGAACGGAGCAAGGCCGACGCCGTCGTTCTCGAGGGTGCCGACGTACGGCGCCATGTCGAGCTTGTCCTCACCGGCGGCGAGGATGGCCTCGTAGGTCGACGTCTTCATGTTCTTGAGGATCGACGTGAACACGATCGCCTGCGTGTTCGGGTCGGTCTCGAAGAAGTCGGCGTCCACACCGACCAGCGCGACGTCCTTGCCGGAGTCCTTGATCGCGGTGAGCGCGCCCTGGTAGATCGGGCCACCGACCGGCAGGATCACGTCGGCGTTCTGGTCGAGGATCTGCTTGGCGGTGTTGGTCGCCTTCTCGTTGGCGTCGAAGCCACCGGTGAAGACGCCCTTGTCGTTGCCCTCCCAGCCGACGAGCTTGACCTTGGTGCCCTTCTCCTTGTTGTAGTAGTCGACACCCTGCTTGAAGCCGTCCATGAAGATCGTGACGGTCGGGAACGGCTGGCCGCCGTAGGTGCCGACGACCTTGGTCTTCGTGTAGTCCGCGGCGGCGTAGCCGGCGAGGAAGGCGGCCTGTGCGGTGTCGTAGAGGATCGGCTTGATGTTGGCCTCGTCGGCCTTGCCGTCGAAGGTCTTGCCGTCGTCGCCGCCGTCGGCCGCGTCGTCGATCAGGATGTACTCGATGTCGGGGTTGGCCTTGGCCGACTCCTTGGTGGCCGCAGCGAGCGCGAAGCCGACCGTGACGATCGTGTCGCAGCCCGCGCTGACGAAGCCCTCGAGCGCGCCCGCGTAGTCGTTCTCGTTCTTGGACTCGAACTCCTTGTACTCGCTCCCGAGCTTGGCGGCCGCCTCCTTCACGCCCTCGTAGCTGAGCTGGTTGAACGACTTGTCGTTGAAGCCGCCGGCGTCCGAGAGGATGCAGGGCAGGTAGTCGTTCTTCTTCTCCGCGCCCTCCTCCGGGGCGTCGCCGCACGCGGCCAGGCTCGCGGCCGCGACGAGAGCGGCGGCGGTGATCGCCGAGGTCCTCTTCCAGGTCTTCACAAATGTCCTCCAGATCGGCGCCCGGGCACGCAGGCCGGGCAGGGGGATGGCGGGAATGCTCGGTGCATCCTCACCCAACGACCGCGTGGCGGGAAGCACCTTCGGTGAAACGGTTACCAACTTGGGACATTTGCACCGGCAGGGCGCTCTCGCCGACGATCCTCGCGCAGACGCAGGGTACGACGAGTAGGTTGTCCCCGTGGTCGATTGGGACTCCCTTCAGCGATCCGCGTCGGAGATCGCCGAGCGCGCCTACGCGCCGTACTCCGGCTACCGGGTCGGTGCCGCCGCGCTGGCCGACGACGGCCGCCTGGTCGTCGGCTGCAACGTCGAGAACGCGGCGTACGGCGTGACGCTGTGCGCCGAGTGCGGGCTCGTCTCGCAGCTGCACGCCACGGGCGGCGGCCGGCTGACCCACTTCGTGTGCGTCAACGGCACCGGCGAGGTGATCATGCCGTGCGGCCGGTGCCGCCAGCTGCTGTGGGAGAACGGCGGCGCCCCGCTGGAGGTGCTGACCCCCGAGGGCGTCCTCACCATGGACCAGGTGCTGCCGCAGGCGTTCGGGCCCGAGAACCTCGGCCTCTGACGGCTGCCGACTAGTGTTCCCGCATGGCTGAATCGCACGACGCCGTCGAGGTCATCCACACCAAGCGTGACCACGGCACCCTGACCACGAGTCAGATCGACTGGATGGTCGACGCCTACACGCGCGGCGTGGTGGCCGACGAGCAGATGTCCGCGATGGCGATGGCCATCCTCCTCAACGGCATGGACCGGCGCGAGATCGCCGACTGGACCGCCGCGATGATCGCCTCCGGCGAGCGGATGGACTTCTCGTCCCTCTCGCGGCCGACGGCGGACAAGCACTCGACCGGCGGCGTCGGCGACAAGATCACCCTGCCGCTGGCGCCCCTCGTCGCGGCGTGCGGCGTCGCCGTGCCCCAGCTGTCCGGGCGCGGGCTGGGCCACACCGGCGGCACCCTCGACAAGCTCGAGTCGATCCCGGGCTGGCGCGCGCTGCTGTCCAACGAGGAGATGCTGGCGCAGCTCGACGACGTCGGCGCGGTCATCTGCGCGGCCGGCGACGGGCTCGCGCCGGCCGACAAGAAGCTCTACGCGCTGCGCGACGTCACCGGCACCGTCGAGGCGATCCCGCTCATCGCGTCGTCGATCATGAGCAAGAAGATCGCCGAGGGCACGGGCGCGCTGGTGCTCGACGTGAAGGTCGGCAGCGGGGCCTTCATGAAGTCGGTCGACCGGGCCCGCGAGCTCGCCGAGGTGATGGTCGGTCTCGGCACCGACGCGGGCGTCAACACCGTCGCCCTGCTCACGGACATGGACACCCCGCTCGGCCTGACCGCGGGCAACGCGATCGAGGTCACCGAGTCGGTCGAGGTGCTCGCCGGTGGCGGGCCGGCCGACGTGGTCGAGCTGACCGTCGCGCTGGCCCGCGAGATGCTCGCCGCGGCCGGACGCGACGACGTCGACCCGGCGGAGAAGCTGGCCGACGGCTCGGCGATGGACGCGTGGCGGGCGATGATCGCCGCGCAGGGTGGCGACCCGGACGCCCCGCTCCCGGTGGCGCGGGAGAGCCACGTGGTGACCGCGCCCGCCGACGGCGTGCTGACCCGCCTCGACGCCCTCTCCGTCGGCATCGCCGCCTGGCGGCTGGGCGCCGGTCGCGAGCGCAAGGAGGACCCGGTGCAGGCCGGTGCCGGAGTCGTCTGGCACGCCCGCCCCGGCGACGAGGTCCGCGCCGGCGCGCCGCTCTTCACCCTGCTGACCGACACCCCCGACCGCTTCGACCGGGCGCTGGCCGCCCTCGAGGGTGGGTACGACGTCGCGCCGGCCGGCACGCCCTTCGAGCCGCGCCCCCTGGTGATCGACCGGATCGGCTGAGCCCGGTGGGCTGGAAGACGGCACTGACCGTCGTCCGCGGTGCCTCGGTCGAGGACCTCGCGAAGGCCGGCTACATGCCCGACGGCGGCACCAGCACCCCCGACGAGGCGATCGCCGAGGGACTGGGCGACCACCTCTCGGTCGTGGTGCACGGCGACGACCTCGTGCTGATCGGACGGGGCACCGACCCCGACCTCGCCGGCACCCTCCACGCGGCCCTCGACGTGGAGGTCGCGCACGCCTTCTTCATGAGCACGGTCGACTACTACACGTGGACGGTCGCGCACGCCGGCGGCCGGCGCTCCTGGTCGTGCGGCGAGGGGGAGGTGGTCGTCGACGAGGGCGACCCGCTGCCGGAGGAGGGCACCCTGCGCGTGCTCGACGAGCGCGGCCTGCGCCGGCTGCTGGAGGCCCGCACCGGCCTCCGCCTCGCCGACCTGGCGACGGGCACGGCACGGTCGCTGGCGTTCAGCTCGCCCGTGCCCGAGCGGAGGAAGCGGCGCTGGTTCGGACGCGGCTGACGGCGCTGCGGTAGGAATGGGTCATGGAACACCCCGTCCTCGACGCCGCCGACATCCAGGCCGCCCCCAAGGTCCTCCTGCACGACCACCTCGACGGGGGCCTGCGGCCCGCGACGATCGTCGACCTCGCGGCGGCCGTGGGACACGAGCTGCCGACGACGGACCCGGACGAGCTGGCGACCTGGTTCGCCGAGGCGGCCGACTCGGGCTCGCTTGAGCGCTACCTCGAGACCTTCGCGCACACCGTCGGCGTCATGCAGACCGCCGACGCGCTGACCCGGGTCGCCCGCGAGTGCGTCGAGGACCTGGCCGCCGACGGCGTGGTCTACGCGGAGATCCGCTACGCGCCGGAGCTGCACGTCGAGGCCGGCCTCGGGCTCGACGAGGTGGTGGCCGCGGTGCAGCAGGGCTTCGAGGAGGGCATGGCCGCCGCAGGTGGCCGGATCACGGTCCGCCACCTGCTCACCGCGATGCGCCAGGCCGCGAGCGGCATGGAGATCGCCGGCCTCGCCATCCAGTGGCGCGACCGCGGTGTCGTCGGCTTCGACATCGCCGGCCCCGAGGCGGGCTACCCGCCCACCCGCTTCATCGACGCCTTCGAGTACCTCCAGCGCGAGAACTCCCACTTCACGATCCACGCCGGCGAGGGCTTCGGCCTGCCGTCCATCTGGGAGGCGGTGCAGTGGTGCGGCGCCGACCGGCTCGGCCACGGCGTGCGGATCGTCGACGACATCGCCGTCGCCGAGGACGGGACGGCGAAGCTGGGCCGCCTGGCGTCGTACGTCCGGGACAAGCGCATCCCGCTCGAGATGTGCCCGTCCTCCAACGTGCAGACCGGGGCGGCGCCGTCGATCGCCGAGCACCCGATCAAGCTGCTCGCCTCGCTGCGCTTCCGGGTCACCGTCAACACCGACAACCGACTGATGAGCGGCACCTCGCTCAGCAAGGAGTTCGGGCTCCTCAACGTCACCTTCGGCTACGGCTGGCGCGAGATGGAGTGGCTGACGGTCAACGCGATGAAGTCCGCGTTCATCCCCTACGACGAGCGCTACCGGCTGATCACCGAGACCATCAAGCCCTGGTACGCCGAGCGGCTGCGCTGAGCCACGGGTCCGAGCCAGCAGCCTCAGACCACGAACCAGAAGTGGCTCCAGCCGCCGATGCCGACCTGGTGGCCCGTCCAGCGGGCCTTCCCGATGGTGAGCACCGCGCCGGCGGCGGGGTCGAAGACCTCGACCGCGTCGTCGACCGCCCGCACGGCCAGCGCGACGTGGCGGGGGAGCCAGCGGCTGCCGACGTAGACGGCGACCGGGCGGGTGGCGAGGCTCTCCCGCAGCACCTCGTAGCCGATCACCGGGCGCGGGCGTGCGTTGACGGTCGCGATCCGCTGGCCGGTCAGGGCACGCAGCGCGTTGGCGACCGCCCACGGCGGCGTACCGAAGCGGCGCGGCCAGGGCAGCTGGAAGCGGTCGCGGGGGCTCCGGCTCGACGTGAGCAGCCGGTGCTCCTCGCGGATGTCGGTCTCGGCGTCGCCGGGGCGCCAGGGCGTCAGCAGCACCCGCGCGGCGACGACCGAGGCGGCGCCGCAGCTGACCTGGTCGGGCTGCTTCAGGGCGTGCGGCGTGAGGTCAGTGGGCCACCGCATGGTCGTCCTCCGTCGAGGGGGAGCCGAGCTCGGCGAAGGCGCGCTCGCCGCTCGCGACCCTGCAGCCGACGGCCACGGCGCGGCGCACGACCTGCCGCTGCTCGCGGGCCAGGGCCAGACCGCGGCGGACGAGCACCAGGGGCGGCTTGCGGTGCTCGCGCAGGTCGCGGGTCAGCCGGCGCCAGAAGGTCACCATCGGGTGCTGCGTGATGCAGTACGCCGCCGCCAGCAGCCCCTGCGCGCGGCACTCCTCGACGATCTCCGCGGCGAAGATGCCCTCCGCGCAGAAGCGGGTGGCGCCGCCGAGGTCGAGGTGCTGGGAGCCCGTGCGGCGGCTCTCCGCGATCGAGTAGACCGGGATGTCGGCCGCTCCGGTGGTGCACAGCGAGCGCAGCGCGGCCAGTGCGTCCTCGTGGTGCCACGTGCCGGGGTGGTCCCAGTCGACGAGCCCGGCGTTCTTGCCCGTGGTGATGGTCGGGAGGCCCGGCTCGTCGCCGTCGCGGTAGAAGTCGTCGAGGCGGAGGGTGGGCCAGCCGTGGGCCCTCTGCAGCCGCTCCGCGAGCCGCGACTTGCCCGAGCCCGACGGACCGGCGAGGACGATCACACGGGCGGTCATGGGGGCCCATTCTGCCGCAGCGCCACGGGCATCGCGGATTCCGCAGCGGCGGGCCGCCGCGCACGGCAGGATCGGCCCATGGGCAACGACACGGAGTCGCAGGAGCCGGAGACCGCTCCGGACGTCAGCGGCTACGAGGTCACCGGCCGGATCGGCGCCGACCCCGCGGGGGTCCTGTTCGAGGGGCACCGCACGGGTGACGACGAGACCGTGGCGCTGCGCCGCCTCGCTGCCGACGAGGCCGAGGTGCTCGAGGGCCGGGTCGAGGCGCTGGTGGGGCTCGCCGATGCCCACCTCGTGGGCGTCCGGGGGCTCGTCGAGGGCTCCGCGGCGTCGTACCTCGTGACGGAGCGGGTGGAGGGCGCCACCCTCGCCGACGTTCTCGACCGTGGCCAGGCGCTCATCGTCGGGCAGGTGCTCGGCGTCGCCCACGGCGTCCTCCAGGGTCTCGCCCACGCGCACGAGCACGGGGTCGTGCACGGGCGGGTCTCGCCGTCGGCCGTGCTGCTCGGCAGCGACGGCCGGGTGCGCCTGACCGACTTCGGGATCGGCCGGCCGGATCCCGCCTACCTGGCCCCCGAGGCCGTGCACCACCCCGGCTCCGCGACGACCCGCGTCGCCGACGTGTACGCCGTCGCGGCGCTCCTCGTGCACCTGCTGACCGGGCAGCCGCTCTCCGAGCAGAAGCGGCACCTCAAGGCGGTCGACGCCACGCTGCGCACGGTCCTGGGCAAGGCGCTGTCGAAGGTGCCCGCCGACCGCCAGTCCGACGCGCACGCCCTCCTCAACGCGCTCGGCCGGGCCGCGAAGCGCGCCTACGGGACGACCTGGTGGACCGAGGCGGGACTGGCCGCGCTCGCGGCACCCTCGGTGCCCCCGGTCGTCGCCCTCGCACCCGCGCCGCCCCCGGCCGAACCGCCCCGCCGGGCCCGCCGTGGTCGGCGCGTGCTCGTGGGGGTGGCCGCGGCCGCGGTGGTCGCGGGTGGGGCTGCCGCGGCGGTCGCGGTGCTGGACGACGAGGCGCCGCCGAGGCCGTCGTACTTCCGGACCGACCAGTTCTGCAACGAGCTCGGGGACGCCGTGGCCGACGTCGCCGGCTCCGACACCCGGTCCAGCTTCGACTCGTCGGGGGCGCAGGGTGCGCCGACGGGCGCGGCCGCCGGCGCACGTGCGTCCGCGTCGTGCTGGTGGGGAGGGGGCGCGTCCGGGACCGTCGTCAGCATCTCGGTCGGCGCGAAGGCCGACCTCGAGGCGTCCGGCGTGACCACGGCCGAGCGACTTCGCGGGCTGCTCGACGGGTCCGGCCAGGACGCGCTGCGACAGGCGGGGGCGACCTGGCAGGCGTCGTACGCGGCGCAGTGCCACGACCTCGAGCCGCACGGGTACGACGCCGCCTTCACCTGCACGGCGCCGCCGGTCGCGATCCCGAGGAAGCCGGTGCACCCCGGCGTCGTCCGGGTCGTGCTGGTGGCCACCACGGCCGACCAGGCGCTGGCCTGCGGCGGCACCCGGGCGCTCGCGACCGCCGACGACGCGGCCGGTGCCGACGGGTTCGCGTCGGACGTCGAGGAGCTGTGCGCCGCCGTGATCGGTGAGGTCCGCCGTGGCGGCTGAGCCGGACCCTCGTCGCGTTGGTAGCGTCCGCGGGTGAGCTGGATCAACCGCCGCCGGGTGAAGATCACCGGACTGTCCCTGCTGGCCCTCGTCGTCGTGCTGGCGGTCGCCTTCTTCAGCTATGCGCCCGGCAAGATCGAGCGGATGCGGAACCGGATCGAGCCCGCCGAGCTCCCCGAGGTCACCGCCGACACCCAGCGGCTGCACGACTCGCTGCAGGTCGTCGACATGCACTCCGACACGCTCATGTGGGACCGCGACCTCCTCGACCGTGGCGACCGCGGGCACATGGACCTGCCGCGGCTCGAGGACGGCAACGTCGCGCTCCAGGTCTTCTCGTCGGTGTCGAAGTCGCCGAAGGGGCAGAACTACGACAGCAACCCCACCGACGCCGGCGACAACATCACCCTGCTGGCCATCGCGCAGCTCCAGCCCTTCCGCACCTGGGGCTCGCTGCTGGAGCGCTCGCTCTACCACGCCGAGAAGCTGCGCAACGCCGCCGACGACTCCGACGGTGCGCTGCGCCTGATCCGCTCCCGGGCCGACCTCGACCGGCTGATCGCGGACCGCGTCGACGGCGAGCAGGTCACCGGAGCGCTCTTCTCCGTGGAGGGCCTGCACAACCTCGAGGGCGACATCGACAACCTCGACAAGCTCTACGACGCAGGCATGCGGATGGCCGGCTTCACCCACTTCTTCGACAACGAGGTCGCCGGGTCCATGCACGGTGAGGACAAGGGCGGGCTGACCGACCTCGGCCGCGAGGTGTTCGCCGAGATGGAGGAGCGCGGCATCGTCGTCGACATCGCGCACGCCAGCCACGACGCCGTCGCCGAGATGCTCGACCTGGCCACGAAGCCGGTGGTGCTGTCCCACGGCGGCGTACAGGCCACCTGCGACGTCAACCGCAACCTCACCGACGAGGAGGTCCGTGGCGTCGCCGCGACCGGCGGGGTGGTCGGCGTCGGCTACTGGGACGCCGCCGTCTGCGACCTGACCGTCGACGCGGTCGTGGACGCCATCGACCACGTCGTCGAGATCGCCGGCGTCGAGACCGCCGCGCTCGGCAGCGACTACGACGGCGCGACCACCGTCGGCTGGGACACCACCCACCTCGCCGCCATCACCCAGGAGCTCGTCGACCGCGGGTACGACGACACGGAGATCGCCGCGATCATGGGTGGCAACACGCTGCGGGTGCTGCGGGCGGTGCTGCCCGCGGAGTGACCTCGGTGGTCGAGGAGGTCGCGCAGCGACCGTCACGAGACCCCTGGCTCCGGTGCACCTGCTGTGCCCCGCCCGCCGGTGGTCGAGGAGGTCGCGCAGCGACCGTCTCGAGACCTCTGGCTCCGGTGCACGTGCTGTGGCTTTCGGTTTCCCTGTGGTCGGGTCTTCAAGCGCAGCGACGAGCGGCGTGGGTGCGGGGCTGGGTCGCGCGGTCGGGTGCGGTCCGGCAGCCTCGTGATCACTCGTTGCGCCACTTGTTCTGCACATGCCCCGGATGGAGTTTCCCCTGTCCACAGGCGGTTTTCCGTCGCTTCGTTGTGTCGGAGGTCGATGGGAGAATCCAGTCATGGATCTCGGAACCAGCGGCACCGCGACGGCGGTCTCGACAGCGTCGTTGCTGTCGTGGATCGCTGACGACGCCGAGGTCCGTGACCACCTCCTGATCCGGGAGTGGATGAACATCGTCGCCTGGGCTGAGGCCAACATCGTCGACAGTCCCGAGGGTGCCGCGACGTTGACCGAGGGCTACCTCGACACCGGTGTCCCGATCGCCGGCCCGGGTGCCCCGCTCGTGTCGGAGTTCCAGCTGATGGAGCTGATCGCGGTGCTCGGCCGCTCACCTGACGGTGGCCGGTCGTATGTCGGGCAGGTCATCGAGTGCGCCTGGCGCCTCCCGCTTCTCTACGCCGCCGTCCTCGAGGGCCGGGTCACGCCGTGGCGGGCTCAGAGGATCGCCGACCTCACCCGCTCCCTTCCCGAGCAGGCGGCGGAGTTCGTGGACCGGCACCTCAACGCCGCCGTCGGCGGGGTCGGCTGGGCGCAGCTCGAACGTCTTGTGACCGAGGCGATCCTGCGGTTCGACCCCGAACGCGCCGAGGCCGAGCGGCAGGCCGCGAACGAGCACCGTCACTGCAACATCACCGACACCGATGAGCGCGGCGGCGTGCACCTCGACGCGTACCTCGACGCGGCCGACGGCCACGACTTCAACCAGGCCATCTCCCGGGAAGCAGCACTACGGGGCCAGCTCGGCGACACCGACTCGTTGGACGTGCGGCGTGGGAAGGCCGTGGGTGCGATCGCCCGCCGCGACCTGGCCCTTGATCTGTTGATCGCCGACGAGACCACCGGCGAGGTCATCGCCCAAGCCCCCGGACGGCGGGTGGAGCTGAATGTCCACATCACCGACACCGCCTTCACCGGCGACAACAACGTCGGGCGGTGTGAGGAGACCAGGTCACCCGTCCAGGTGACGCAGGTGAAGGAGTGGCTGCAGGTCCCCGGCACGACCGTGATCGTGCGACCGGTCATCAACCTGGCCGACTGCGTTCCGGTCGACTCCTACGAGGTCCCCGACCGCCACCAGCGACGCGTCCGGCTCCGCGACCACACCTGCCGGTTCCCCAACTGCCCCCACCAGGCAGTCCGCTGCGACCTCGACCACGCCAAGCCCCACGCAGATGGCGGCAAGACCTGTCCGTGCAACCTCGTCCCGCTCTGCCGACGGCATCACCGTGCGAAGACCCACTCCGCCTGGCGCTACCAGGTCACCAGCCCCGGCCACTACCTGTGGACCAGCCCCCACGGCCACCACTTCCACGTCGGCCCCGCCGGCACAACACCACTCGACGGCTACTGACCATCGAGCCCCACACCCCGCCAGACCCGGCGGGGCCTGTGGCATGTCCGGGTGTCAGTGCGCTCGGGCTGCGCGCGCGATGGCGCTCCGCTCCTTGCGGATGGCGCGGCGTTCGAGGAAGGCGTGCACCGCCAGGAAGGCGAGCGCCGGGCCCGGTCCGCCGACGGTCACGAAGAGCAGCGCCACGACGTCCCAGCCGTTGATCCTCCGCTCGCGGACTTCCCGGACGATGGCCACGACCGCCAGGAGCTGGACGGCCAGACAGGCCGACCAGAGCGCCCATCCCAGTCCGGTCTCGGGGCGCAGGGACCAGAAGCCCATGCCTCAGACGCCGATCGGGTGCCAGACGGTCTTCGTCTCGACGAAGGCCGTCATCGCGCCGAGGCCGGGGTCGGCCGACCAGTCCGGCTCGGCGTCGGGCGCGCGTCGTACCCGCTTGAGGTTGTCGGCGGCTGCGACCTCGAGGGAGGTCGCGAGCTCGGCCGAGCCCGCGACGCCGGCGAGGTCGATGGCGTTGACGTCCATGTGCGCGGCGAGCCACGGCCCGAGGGTCGCGGCGTCGCCGGTCAGGATGTTGACGACACCACCGGGGACGTCGGAGGTCGCGAGCACCTCGGAGAAGGTGACCGCCGGCAGCGGACGCGTGTACGACGACACGACGACCGCGACGTTGCCGGTGACGATCACGGGGGCGACCACGGACACCAGCCCGAGCAGCGAGGAGCCCTGCGGGGCGAGGACGCCCACGACGCCGGTGGGCTCGGGGGCGGAGTGGTTGAAGAACGGACCCGCGACCGGGTTGGCGTTGCCGACGACCTGGGCGAGCTTGTCGGCCCAGCCGGCGTACCAGACGAGGCGGTCGACGGCGGCGTCCACCTGCGCGCGGGCGGCGGCGGCCGTACCGCCCTCGGACTGCCGCACGGCCTCCTCGAACTGCGGGCGGCGGTCCTCCATGACCTCGGCGATCCGGTAGAGGATCTGCCCGCGGTTGTAGGCCGTGCGGCCCGACCACGACCCGAAGGCCTTGCGGGCGGCGACGACGGCGTCGCGGACGTCCTTGCGGGAGGCGAGGGCGGCGTTGGCCACGAACTTCCCCTTGCTGTCGGTCACCTCGTAGGAGTGGCCCGACTCGGAGCGCGGGAACGCGCCGCCGATGTAGAGCTTGTAGGTCTTGCGCACGTCGATGCGGGCCATCAGAGGTCGGCTCCCTTGAGGTAGGCGGCGAGACCTTGGCGTCCGCCCTCGCGGCCGTAGCCGGACTCCTTGTAGCCGCCGAAGGGGCTGGCCGGGTCGAACTTGTTGAACGTGTTGGCCCACACCACGCCGGCCCGCAGCTGCGAGGCCATGTGCAGGATGCGCGAGCCCTTCTCGGTCCACACGCCGGCGGAGAGGCCGTAGGGCGTGTTGTTGGCCTTCTCGATCGCCTCGGCAGGCGTGCGGAAGGTGAGCACCGACAGGACCGGTCCGAAGACCTCCTCGCGGGCGATCCGGTGGGCCTGGGTGACGCCGGTGAAGATCGTCGGCGGGAACCAGAAGCCCGACGACGGCAGGTCGCAGGCGGGCGACCAGCGCTCGGCACCCTCGGACTCGCCGATCTCGGAGAGCTCCCGGATCCGGGCCAGCTGCTCGGCCGAGTTGATCGCGCCGATGTCGGTGTTCTTGTCCAGGGGGTCGCCGACGCGCAGCGTGCCCATCCGGCGCTTGAGCTTCGCGAGCACCTCGTCGGCGACCGACTCCTGCACCAGGAGGCGGGAGCCGGCGCAGCAGACGTGGCCCTGGTTGAAGAAGATGCCGCCCACGATGCCCTCGACCGCCTGGTCGATGGGGGCGTCGTCGAAGACGATGTTGGCGGCCTTGCCGCCGAGCTCGAGGGTGGCCTTCTTGTCGGTGCCGGCGATCGCGCGGGCGATCGCCTTGCCGACGGCGGTGGAGCCGGTGAAGGCGACCTTGTCGACGTCGGGGTGCGCGACGACGGCCTGGCCGGTCGCCCCGGCGCCGGTCACGATGTTGACGACGCCCGGCGGGAGGTCGGCCTGCTGGCAGATCTCGGCGAAGAGCAGAGCGGTCAGGGGAGTGGTCTCGGCCGGCTTGAGGACGACCGTGTTGCCGCACGCCAGGGCGGGCGCGACCTTCCATGCCAGCATCAGCAGCGGGAAGTTCCACGGGATGACCTGCCCGGCGACGCCCAGCGGCTGGGGGGCGGGGCCGAGACCGGCGTACTCGAGCTTGTCCGCCCACCCGGCGTAGTAGAAGAAGTGCGCGGCGACGATCGGGACGTCGACGTCGCGGCTCTCCTTGATCGGCTTGCCGTTGTCGATGGACTCCAGGACGGCGAGCTCACGGCCGCGCTCCTGGATGATCCGGGCGATCCGGAAGAGGTACTTCGCCCGCTCCTTGCCGGAGAGCCGCGACCAGCCCCGGAAGGCCCGTCGGGCAGCGCGGACGGCGAGGTCGACGTCGGCGTCGGACGCCTCGGCGATCTCGGCGAGCGTCTCTTCGGTGGCCGGGTTGATCGTCTTGAACGACGAGCCCCGCCCGTCGACGAACTCCCCGTCGATGAACAGGCCGTAGGACGGCTTGATGTCGACGATGCTCCGCGACTCCGGAGCCGGTGCGTACTCGAACGCCATTGTCTGAGTCCCTCAGTCCAGGGTGAAGTAGTCGGGGCCGCTGTAGCGGCCGGTGGTCATCTTCGTGCGCTGCATCAGCAGGTCGTTGAGCAGCGTCGAGGCGCCGAAGCGGAACCAGTCCGGGTCGAGCCAGTCGTCGCCGGCGATCTCGTTGACCATGACGAGGTACTTGATCGCGTCCTTGGCGGTGCGGATGCCGCCGGCCGGCTTCACGCCGATCTGGACGCCGGTGGCCTCGCGGAAGTCGCGGACGGCTTCGAGCATCACCAGCGTGACCGGCAGGGTCGCGGCCGGCTGCACCTTGCCGGTGGAGGTCTTGATGAAGTCGGTGCCGGCGAGCATCGCCAGCCACGAGGCGCGGCGGACGTTGTCGTAGGTCTGCAGCTCACCGGTCTCGAAGATCACCTTGAGGTGGGCGTGCGTGCCGTCGGGACGCACGCAGGCCTCCCGGGTGGCGACGATCTCCTCGAAGACCTGCAGGTAGCGCCCGGCGAGGAAGGCCCCGCGGTCGATCACCATGTCGATCTCGTCGGCACCGTTGGCGACGGCGTCGCGGGTGTCGGCGAGCTTGACGTCCATCGACGCGCGGCCGCTCGGGAACGCGGTGGCGACGGCCGCGACGTTGACCTGGTCGCCGACGATCGCCTTCACCTCGCCGACCAGGTCGCCGTAGACGCAGACGGCGGCGACCGACGGGCAGGTCGGGTCGGCGGGGTCGGGCCGCAGCGCCTTGTTGGCGAGCGCGCGGACCTTGCCGGGGGTGTCCTGACCCTCGAGCGTGGTGAGGTCGACCATCCGGATCGCGAGGTCGAGCGCCCACGCCTTGGCGGTGGTCTTGATCGAGCGGGTCCCGAGCCCGGCGGCGCGGGCCTCCGCGCCGACCTGGTCGACACCGGGCAGGCCGTGGAGGAACCGGCGCAGCGAGGCGTCGCTGGCCGTCACTTCGGAGTACGCCGCGAGTCCCGGAACGGGATCGGTGGGGGCGGAGGTCGGCATTGGCCCAGCATAGAGTTCGCAGGGTGCAGAGCGAAGGTGGCGAGAAGGCCGAGCGGTACAGCTCGGGCGGGCTGGTCTCGGGTGTGGTCGGGCTGGTCGCGGTGGCGGCGATGCTGGGCTACGGACTGGTGTCGGACCGCGACGGCTTCGCGCCCTGGGCCTATCCCGCGCTCCTTTTCGCGGGCGTGCTGGTCTGGGCGGTCCTGCTGCGGCCGGCGGTCCTCCTGCACCGCGACGAGGTGGAGCTGCGCAACGTGCTGCACAGCCGGTTCATCCCCTTCGCCCGCATCACCTCGGTGCAGATCAACCAGATGACCGTCGTCGTGGTCGACGAGGACCGGTTCGTCGGCAGCGGCTTCGGGCGCAGCCGGCTCACCATCAACCGCGACGCGAAGGCCGGCCCGGGCGCGCGGCCCGAGGAGCACTCGGTCGGCTGGCTGGTCGAGGAGAAGGTACGGCGGCGGATGAAGCCGCACGACGCGTTCACCGAACGCGGTGAGGTGCGCCGGGTCTGGGCGCTGCCCGAGATCGTGGCGCTGGCCGTGCTCGGGGTCGCGACCCTCGTCGCCCTGCTCGTCGGCTGACCGTCAGATCCCCGCTGCGGCCGCGATGTCCGCGCGCAGCGCGGCGAGCTTGGCCGTGGCGACCTCGCGGGCACCGTCGACGCCGTCGACGACCGGGACGACGACCTCCAGATAGCACTTGAGCTTCGGCTCCGTGCCGCTCGGTCGGACGACGACCCGGCTGCCGTCGGCGGTGCGGTAGCGCAGGCCGTCGGTCGGCGGGAGGTCGGCGGAGCCCCGGGTGAGGTCGTCGGCGGCGGTGACCTCGGAGCCGCCGAGCACGGCCGGCGGCTGCGTGCGCAGCCGCTCCATCGCGGCCGCGATCAGCGACAGGTCGGTGACCCGCACCGACAGCTGGTCCGTGGCGTGCAGCCCGTGCGCGACCGCGATGTCGTCGAGCAGGTCGGTGAGCGAGCGGCCGGCGGCCTTCGCCTCGGCGGCGATCTCGCAGAGCATCAGCGCCGCCGAGACCCCGTCCTTGTCGGCGACATGGGTCGGGTCGACGCAGTAGCCCAGCGCCTCCTCGTAGCCGAAGACCAGGTCGGGCAGGCGGCCGATCCACTTGAAGCCGGTGAGGGTCTCGGCGTAGCGCTGGCCCGCGGCCCTCGCCATCGTGCCGAGCAGGGACGACGACACGATCGAGGTGGCGTAGACCCCGGCGCGGCCGGCCTTGAGCAGGTGGTCGGCCAGCAGCGCGCCGACCTCGTCGCCGCGCAGCATCCGCCACCCACCGTCGGCGCCGGCATCGGGCACGGCCAGCGCGCACCGGTCGGCGTCGGGGTCGTTGGCGACCACCAGGTCGGCGCCGGTGCGCTGGGCCAGGGCGACCGCGCGGTCGATGGCGCCGGGCTCCTCCGGGTTGGGGAAGGCGACCGTCGGGAAGTCGGGGTCCGGCTGCTCCTGCTCGGCGACGATCGTCGGGGCGGAGAAGCCGGCGGTCTCCAGCACCGCCGGCAGGGCGCCGCCGCCCACGCCGTGGAGCGGGGTGTAGACGATCGCGAGGTCGCGCGGGCCGTCGCCGGCGATCGCGGCGACCGTGTCGAGGTAGGCGTCGACGATGCCCTCATCGAGCACCCGACCGCCGGTCGTGTCGAGCGGCACCCGCCGCACGGAGGCGAGGTTGCCGACGGCGGCGATCCGCTCGGCGATGCCGCTGTCGGCGGGCGGCACGATCTGGCTGCCGTCGCCGAGGTAGACCTTGTAGCCGTTGTCCTGCGGCGGGTTGTGGCTGGCGGTGACCATCACGCCGGCGGCGCACCCGAGCTCGCGGATGGCGAAGGCCAGCAGCGGGGTGGGGAGCGGCCGCGGCAGGAGCAGCGGCTTGAGCCCGGCGCCCGCCATGACCTCGGCCGTGTCACGCGCGAAGACGTCGGAGTTGTGGCGGGCGTCGTACCCGATGACGACGGGGGTGCCCGGGTCCGTCCCCTCCTGCAGGAGGTACGACGCCAGGCCGGCCGCGGCGCGGATGACGACGACGCGGTTCATCCGGTTCGGCCCCGCACCGAGCGCGCCACGCAGGCCCGCGGTGCCGAACTCGAGCGTGCCCCGGAACCGGTCGGCGAGGTCGTCGCGCGCATCCGCGTCCCCGGCCTGGACGGCGGCGACCACACGGGTCATCTCGTCGCGGGTGTGCTCGTCGGGGTCCTCGGCGAGCCAGGCCTGGGCCCGGGTGATCAGGACGTCGGTGTCGGGCGTGGTCACCGGGCCACGGTAGCCGCCCCGGCCAGTGCACCGCGCCCAACCCGACGCCCGGCGATTGTCCGTGACGCTCTGTCGCGCGACGTGCCCTCCGGACTAGGTTCGCACCATGGCGGACGAGAGCTGGTCGCAGAAGGACTACCACCACCCCGCAGCAGGCTGGGGTGCCGCGATCTCGGTGAACAAGGTGCTCGCGAAGGAGCACGCGTTCGGCCGGGGGAGCGCCGCGATGTTCCGCATGAACCACGAGAACGACGGCTTCGACTGTCCGGGCTGCGCCTGGCCCGACGATCTCAAGGGCCTGAAGCTCGACATCTGCGAGAACGGCATCAAGCACGTCGTCTGGGAGATGACCTCGAAGCGCGTCGGCCGCGAGTTCTTCGCGCAGCACACGGTCACCGAGCTGGAGGGCTGGTCGGACTTCGCCCTCGAGGACCAGGGCCGGCTGACCGAGCCGATGGTCTACGACGCGGAGTCGGACAAGTACGTCCCGATCGGCTGGGCCGAGGCGTTCGCCCTCGTCGGTGCGGAGCTGCGTGCCCTCGACAGCCCCGACCAGGCGGCCTTCTACACCTCCGGCCGGCTCGGCAACGAGGCCACCTTCCTCTACCAGCTCATGGCGCGGGAGCTCGGCACCAACAACCTGCCCGACTGCTCGAACATGTGTCACGAGGCGTCCGGCCGGGCGCTGCAGGCCTCGCTCGGCACGGGCAAGGGGACGGCGGATCTCAAGGACTGGGAGGCCGCCGACGCGCTCTTCATCATGGGCGTCAACGCGGCGTCGAACGCGCCGCGGATGCTGACCGCGCTCACCGAGGCGTTCGACCGCGGCGCGCAGATCGTGCACGTCAACCCGCTCATCGAGGCCGCGTCGCGCAAGGCGATCATCCCGCACGAGATGGTCGACATGGCGCTGTTCAAGGCCACGCGCACCGGAACCCTCAACCTGCAGGTCCGTCCCGGCGGGGACATGGCGCTGATGCGCGGGATGGCCAAGGCGCTCCTGGAGGAGTACCGCTCCGACCCCAAGGCGCTCGACATGGAGTTCATCGAGCGCTACACGCACGGCTTCGAGGACTACCGGGCCGTCGTCGAGGCGACGCCGTGGTCCGAGCTGGTCGAGCAGTCGGGGCTGAAGGAGAAGGAGATCCGCAAGGCGGCGCGGATCTACTCCGAGTCCGACCGGACCCTGATCAGCTGGTGCCTCGGGGTCACCCAGCACGAGCACGGTCCCGACGCGATCCGCGAGATCGTCAACGTGCTCCTGCTGCGCGGCAACCTCGGCCGCGAGGGCGCCGGTCCGTCCCCGGTCCGTGGGCACAGCAACGTGCAGGGCAACCGGACCTGCGGCATCGACCACCGGCCCTCGCCGGAGTTCCTCGACCGGCTCGACGCGGCCACCGGGATCACCGCGCCGCGCGAGCACGGACGCGACACGGTCTCCACGATCGCCGGCATGCACGACGGCACCGTGAAGGTGTTCGTCGGCATGGGCGGCAACTTCGTCATGGCGGCTCCCGACACGCCGTACACGGCGGCGGGGCTGCGCAGCTGCGAGCTGACCGTCCAGGTGAGCACCAAGCTCAACCGCAGCCACCTCGTCCACGGCCGCAAGGCGCTGATCCTGCCCTGCCTGGCGCGCACCGAGAAGGACCAGCAGAAGCACGGGCTCATGGAGACCTCCGTCGAGGACTCGATGAGCATGGTGCACCTCTCGCGCGGCAGGCGGAGGCCGCCGTCGCCGCACCTGCTGTCCGAGCCGGCGATCATCGCCGGGATGGCGAGGGCGGCGCTGCCGGACAGCGCGACGCCGTGGGAGTGGTACGTCGACGACTACGACCGGATCCGCGACACGATGGCGAAGGCGCTGATCGGCTTCGAGGACTTCAACCGGCGGGTCCGGCTGCCGCTCGGCTTCCGGCTCAAGCAGCCGGCCCGCGAGCTCGTCTTCCAGACGCCGTCGGGCCGCGCGGAGTTCTCGTCGGCGCCGCTGACCGACGTGGTCCCCGACGACCCCGACGTGCTCGTGCTCCAGACCATGCGCTCCCACGACCAGTGGAACACCACGATCTACTCCGACGACGACCGCTACCGCGGCGTGAAGAACCTGCGCACCCTGGTCCTCCTGCACAAGGACGACATGAAGGCGCGCGGCATCGAGCAGGGCGGGCTCGTCGACATCGTCGCCACCTGCAAGGACGGGTCGACGCGCGAGCTGCGCAACTACACGGCACTGCGCTACGACCTGCCCCGCGGCAGCGCCGCCGGCTACATGCCGGAGATGAACGTGCTCATCGGCGCCGGCGACTACAGCGAGCAGAGCGACCAGCCGCTGATGAAGAACGTGCGGGTGCGGATCGCACCCGCACGCTGACTCCTCGGGCTCCTCGGGATCCTCGCGATCCTCAGGCGTCGATGGTGCTCATGTCGCCGTACCGCTCACCGGCGACGGCGTCGCGCGGCACCGCGGCCTCGAGGGCGGCCAGGTCGTCGGCGGTGAGCTCGACGGCGACCGCGCCGACGTTCTCCTCCAGGTAGCGCACCCGCTTCGTGCCCGGGATCGGGGCGATGTCCTCGCCCTGGGCGAGCACCCACGCCAGGGCGAGCTGGCCGGGCGTGCAGCCGTGCTCCGCCGCGAGCTGCTTGATCCTGTCGACCAGCGCGAGGTTGGTGGCGAGGTTGTCGCCCTGGAAGCGCGGGAAGTACGCCGTCGCGCGGCTGTCGCCGGTGTCGGGGGTCGCGCCGATCGCACCCGTCAGCAGCCCACGGCCGAGCGGGGAGTAGGGGACCAGGCCGATGCCCAGCTCGCGCAGGGTCGGCAGGATCTCGTCCTCGAGGTCGCGGGTGAAGAGCGAGTACTCGGTCTGCAGCGCGGTGATCGGGTGCACGGCGTGCGCGCGGCGGATGGTCTCCGGCGACGCCTCGGACAGCCCGAGGTGGCGGACCTTGCCGGCCTCGACCAGCTCCTTCATCGCGCCGACGGTCTCCTCGATCGGCACGGTCTTGTCGACGCGGTGCTGGTAGTAGAGGTCGATGTGGTCGACGCCGAGCCGCTCCAGGGAGGCGTCGGCGGCCTTGCGGACGTACTCCGGGCGACCGTTGACGCCGAGGCGGGTGCCGTCGGGCAGCCGCTCGTTGCCGAACTTCGTCGCGAGCTGGACGCCGTCGCGGCGCCCGGCCAGCGCCTTGCCGACGAGGCGCTCGTTGGTGAACGGGCCGTACATGTCCGCGGTGTCGAGGAAGGTGACACCGAGGTCGAGCGCGCGGTGGATGGTCGCGATGCCGCCAGCCTCGTCGGGGGAGCCGTAGAACTCCGACATGCCCATGCAGCCGAGGCCGAGGGCGGAGACGGTGAGGGGGGACGTCGTACCGAGGGTGCGGGTGGGGATCGTCATGACCACCAGCCAACTCCTTGGAGCGCGCTCCAGGTCAAGCGCTCTGCTCGAGCAATTCCAGCTTGTGCTCGTAGATGCCGATCTTGTGGTCGATCGCGCCCAGGTGGGCGGTGACCTCGGCGAGCTCGCGCAGCACGCTCTCGCGGTGGGCGTGCAGCAGCGCGAGCCGCTCCTCCTCGTTGCCGTCGCCCTCGCGCACGAGCGCGGCGTAGCGACGGACGTCGCGGATCGGCATGCCGGTGGCGCGCAGGCAGGTGACCAGCTTGATCCAGCGCAGGTCGGGCTCGTCGTACTGCCGGTGCCCGCTGGACGAGCGGGGGACCGGGCGCAGCAGCAGCCCGTCCTTCTCGTAGTAGCGCAGCGTGTCGGCGCTCAGGCCGAGCTGGCCGGACGCCTCGGCGATGGTGAGTCCCGTCATGTCCCGATCTTCCCCCTTGGAGCGTGCTCCAGGTCAAGGCCGCCGCGGACGACCACGGCATGATGGACGCATGGTCCGCGCCTACGAGTTCGCCGACGCCTGGGAGGTCGCCGCGTCCGTCGACGACGTGGCGGGCGTGCTCACGGACCTGGAGCACTACCCGCGGTGGTGGCCGCAGGTGCGCGCGGTCGCGAAGCTCGGGCCGGACACGGCCTGGGTGCGCTGCCGCTCGGCGCTGCCCTACACCCTCGACCTCGTCCTCGACGCGGTCTCGCGGACGCCGCCGGTCGTGGAGGTCGCGCTGAGCGGCGACCTCGACGGCTACGCCCGGTTCGGGCTCACGCCGACGGCGACGGGCACCCGGCTGGAGTTCCGGCAGGAGGTCGTCGTCCACGGCCTGCTCGCGCTGGCGTCGTACGCCGGCAGGCCGGTGCTGGCCTGGAACCACGCCCGGATGATGGCGGGCTGTCGCGACGGCCTCGCCCGGCGCCTGTCAGTGGTGGGCGCCTGAGAGCTTGCGCCGCCGGTGCCGCCAGGGCTGGAGCACCACGAGCAGGACGAGCCCGATGAGGGCGCCGAGCGCGGCGCCCGTGGAGTTGTCGATGATGTCGGTGACGTCGCAGGCGCGGTCGATCCGGGCGAGCTCGAGCTGCGTCTTCTCGATCACCACGGAGTAGCCGGCCAGCGCGGCCACGCCCAGGGGCGCGAGCAGCCAGCCGGCCCGCCAGCGGCCCACGGCCAGCACGAGCAGGGCGCCGGCCGGCACGAAGAGCACCGTGTTGAGCGCCCGCTGGCCGGACTGGAAGATCCAGAAGCCGTCGGGTGCCGGCCCGCCGATGTCCCACGAGCAGGAGGTCAGCCGGCCCTCGGCCGGGACGATGCCGGGGTTGGCCTCGGCGGGCACGAGCGTGACCAGGCCGATCACCGCGACCGACCACACGAAGCCTGCGATCGCGGCCGCCGAGACCCAGCCGAGCGGGCGGACCAGGAGCAGGCCCAGCAGGCCGCAGGCGGCACCCGCGACGACGACGCCGAGCAGCATCACCCCGGTGCCCCCGAACCCGACCATGGGGCCAGAGGCTATCGACCCCGGCCCAACGCCACCGATTCGACGCCGGCCCGCCGATCGCGGCTCAGCCGGCCTGCGCGCGCTGCTTCGCGATGAACCTCGTCGCCATCTTGTTGACGAAGGTGGGGGAGAGCCGGCCGACGCGCCACGCGATCCGCGCCTGGCGCGGCTCGACGACGTACGCCTCGTCGTCGGCGACCGCCGCGAGCACCCGCCGCGCGAGCACGCCGGGGTCGACGGGGTGCTTGACACCCTGCCCCTCGAGGTAGAAGTCGCGACCCTTGAACCGCCCGATCTCGCCCTTGTCGAGGATCGGGGTGTCGACGGCCGCGGGGCACACGACGGTGACGCCGACGCCGTGGGCCGCGGCCTCGGTGCGCAGGGCGAGGGACAGCCCGACGACCGCGTGCTTGGTCGTGACGTACGACGTCATCAGGCCGGCGGCCATCAGTCCGCCCATCGACGCGGTGTTCACGATGTGCCCGCCGCCCTGGGCGATCATCCGCGGGTACGCCGCATGCACGCCGTGCACGACGCCGCGCACGTTCACGTCGATGATCGCGTTCCACTGCTCGAGCGTCAGGTCCTCGGTGTTCCCGAGGAAGGTGATGCCGGCGTTGTTGAACATCAGGTCGAGCCGGCCGTGCTCCGCGACGACGGCGTCCGCGGCGTCCACGAGGTCCTGCGCGGAGGTCACGTCGACCTGGCGTGGGGTCGCCGTACCGGGTCCGGAGACGCCGGCGGCGACGGACTCCGCGGCCGCGAGGTCGAGGTCCGCAGAGGACGTGCGCGCCCTCACGGACCAGGGCACGGGTCAGCGCGGCGCCGATGCCGGAGCCGCCCCCGGTGACGATCGCGGTGCTGCCGCCCAGGGTGCTCATGCGAAGGCCTTCTCGACGAGGCCGACCAGGTCGGGATAGCGCTTCAGGTGGGCGCCCCCGTTGATGTCGAGCGTCTCGCCGGTGATCCAGCGCGAGTCGTCGGACAGCAGGAAGCGGATCGCGGCGGCGACCTCGTCCGGCTCGCCCGAGCGCCCCAGCGCCGTGTTGTCGAGGTAGTCGTCGCGCACGCCGGGGATGTCCATCGCCGGCGCGGTCAGCGGCGTGACCACCAGGCCGGGGGCGACCGCGTTGACCCGTACGCCGCGCGGTCCGAGCTCGAGCGCGGTGACCTCGGTCAGCGCGACCAGGCCCGCCTTCGCCGCGCAGTACGCCGCCAGCCCCGTGCCGGGCTGCCGTGCGTTGAGCGAGGACAGCGACACCAGCGAGCCGCCGTCGGCCACCCGCTGGCCGGCGTGCTTGAGGACGAGGAAGGCGCCGGTGAGGCAGACGTCGACGACCCGTCGCCATTCGGCCTCGTCGTGGTCGACGACCCGGGCCAGGGTGCTCACGCCGGCGCAGTTGACGACGCCGTGGAACGCGCCGTGGTCGGCCACCACCTGGTCGAGCAGCGCCGCCACCGAGGTCTCGTCGGTCACGTCCACGAAGGTGTCCGCAGGCGTGCCCGGCAGGTCGGCGACGACCACCTCGTGACCGGCCTCCGCCAGCACCCGGGCGGTGGCCGCCCCGATGCCCGAGGCGCCTCCGACGACGACGGTTACCTGCATGCTGCCCTCCGCTGACTCGTTGCTGACATTCGTCTGAATCTGTTGACACGTGTCAAATGACAGGCCTAACGTGACGCCCGTCACCTGGCTTTGTCAAGGCTTCGTCGAGGCTCCGCCCGGAGCCACACCGGAAGGAAGTACCGATGAGTGGTCCCACCGTCGCCGTGATCGGCGCGGGCATCAGCGGCCTCACGATGAGCAAGATGCTCGCCGACTACGGCCTGGAGTTCACGACCTTCGAGTCGTCGGACCGGGTCGGTGGCAACTGGGCCTTCGGGAACCCGAACGGGCACAGCAGCGCCTACCGCTCGCTGCACATCGACACCTCGAAGCACCAGCTGTCCTTCCGGGACTTCCCGATGCCGGACAGCTACCCCGACTTCCCCCACCACACCCAGATCAAGGACTACCTCGACGCCTACGCGGACGCCTTCGACATCCGCCGGCGCATCGAGTTCGAGAACGGCGTGGTCAGCGCCGAGCGCCGCCCCGGCGGCGGCTGGGACATCACCGACCAGGCCGGCCGCACGCGTCCGTTCGACGTGCTCCTCGTCGCGAACGGCCACCACTGGGACCCCCGCTTCGCGGAGTTCCCCGGCGAGTTCACCGGCGAGACGATCCACTCCCACGCCTACATCGACCCGTGGACGCCCCTGCACCTGATGGACAAGCGGATCCTCGTGGTCGGGATCGGCAACAGCGCCGCGGACATCACCGTGGAGCTGTCGCAGAAGGCGATGCGCAACCAGGTCACCCTGTCCACGCGCAGCAGTGCGTGGATCGTGCCGAAGCTGATGTACGGCAAGGCGGCGGACATGAACTTCCGCACCACGCCGCACCTCCCACTGGCGTGGCAGCGCAAGCTGATGCAGATGGGCCAGGTCCTCACTGCCTCGGACCCCACGCTCTACGGCCTGCCCGCGCCCAACCACAAGTTCTTCGAGGCGCACCCGACGCAGTCCGGTGAGCTGCCCCTGCGGCTGAAGTCCGGTGACGTCACCCCGAAGGGCAATGTCACCCGCCTCGACGGGGAGACCGTCCACTTCGAGGACGGCACGAGCGCGGACTTCGACGTGATCATCTACGCGACCGGCTACAACATCACCTTCCCCTTCTTCGACCCCGAGCTGATCAGCGCGCCCGACAACGAGATCCGCCTCTACAAGCGGGTCTTCAAGCCGGGCTTCGACGACCTCGCCTTCATCGGCTTCGCCCAGGCGACGCCGACGCTGTTCCCGTTCGTCGAGTGCCAGACCCGGATGGTCGCGGCCTGGCTGGTCGGCCGCTACGCGACGCCGTCGGTCGCGGAGATGGAGCGGGTGATCGACGAGGACACGCAGAAGTACACCGGCCACATGGTCCAGACCGCACGGCACACCCAGCAGCTCGACTACTTCATCTACGAGCACGACCTGCGGGTCAAGGAGATCCCGGCCGGACTCGCCCGGGCGGGCCAGGGGGCCGCGCGATGAGCGACGAGCGGCTCTGGGCACGGATGGTCGACCGGCGCAGCGTCAACCGGGGCGACCAGCGTCGGGCGGCCCTGCTGGAGGCCCTCGACGAGCTGCTCCGCGAGCAGACCCTCGAGGAGGTCAACGTCGCGGAGATCTCGCGCCGCGCCGGCGTGACGCGCTCGGCGTTCTACTTCTACTTCGAGAGCAAGGCGACCGCGGTCCTGGCCCTCATGGCCGAGCTGTACGACGACGCGTCGGACGCCACCGACCTGCTGGTCAAGGCCGAGGGCGAGCCACGGGCCCGGATCCGCACGGTCGTCGCGACCCTCTTCGACTCGGTCGACCGCACCCCGCACACCTATCGCGCCCTCCTCGAGGCGCGCGCCACCAGCCCCGCGGTGCGCGAGCTGTGGGAGGCCGGCCGGGCCGAGTTCGCGGAGATGGCCGCGGAGATGATCGAGCGCGAGCGGGCCGTCGGGCACGCGCCCGCGGGCGGCGACGCGCACGTGCTCGCCGCCGTCCTCCTCGACCTCAACGACCACGCCGTCGAGCGGCACGCGATGGGCGTCGGGCCCGAGCGCGAGGCCCACATCGACGCGATCACCCACATCTGGATCCAGAGCATCTACGGGAGCACGCGATGAGCACCACCTTCGACTTCACCTCGGCGGGCGTGCGCTGCGCCGCGACCCACTTCGCCGGTGCCGACGGCGCGCCGGTCGTCGTCCTCGCGCACGGCCTGGCCGGCACCCAGGACGCCGGGATGTTCCCGTTCGCCGAGGCCTTCGCGGCGGCCGGGCTGCACGCGGTCACCTTCGACTACCGCGGCTTCGGCGCGAGCGACGGCTCGCCGCGCCAGGTCGTCTCGCTCGCCGGCCAGGTCGCCGACCTCCACGCGGCGGTCGACGCCGCGAAGCGCCTGCCCGGTGTCGACGCGGGTCGCGTCGTGCTGTGGGGCGTCTCGCTCGGGGGCGGCCACGTCGTCTCCGCCGCTGCCGAGCGGGACGACGTCGCCGCGGTGGTGTCCGTCGTACCCATGGTGGACGGGCTGGCGGCGGCCAGGCTCGCGACGAAGCACCACGCGCCCGGTCAGCTGTTGGCGTCGACAGGTCGCGGCCTCGCGAGCGCCGTACGACGCAGGGCCGGCCGCGGTCCCTCGATGATCCCCGTCGTGGCCCGCCCCGGTGAGCCCGGCGCGCTGACGCTGGAGGGCGCCTACGAGGACTACCTCTCGATCGCGGGTCCGACCTGGCGCAACGAGATCGCGGCCGACGTGGTGCTGGAGCTCGGCACCCGCGCGCCCGCGAAGGCCGCGGCGTCGCTGGAGGTGCCGTGGCTGGTGCAGGTCGCCGACTTCGACCGGAGCGCCCCGCTGCAGGCCGCGATGAAGGCGGCCTATGCGGGCCGGGCCGAGGTCCGGCACTACCCGGGCGACCACTTCGACCTGTTCGCCGGCAAGCCCTTCCACGAGGCGGCCCTCGAGCACGCGCTCCACTTCCTGCGCCGCCACGTCTCCGTGCCCGCACCCGAGCTGGAGCCGGTCAATGGCTGACACCGTCCAGGGCCTGCTGCTCGCGCACGCCGACCGCGACACCCCCGGCTTCCGGCACGGCGACGACACGTGGACCTGGCGCGAGGTCGTCGCCGGGAGCGCCGCCCGCGCGCACGTGCTGCACGCGCTCGCCCGCGACGGCGACCCGCTCCACGTCGGCGTCCTGCTGCCCAACAGCGCCGAGATGGCGTTCGCCATCGCCGCCGGTGCGGTCGGTGGGCACGTCACGGTCGGCATCAACCGGACCCGCCGCGGCGAGGCGCTGGCCGCCGACGTACGACGGGCCGACTGCCGGGTGCTGCTCACCGACGGGACCCACCTGCCGCTGCTGGAGGGTCTCGACCTCGGTGGCGCGGTCGTCGTCGACACCGACCGGCCGGACTGGCGGGAGGAGGTCGCGGCCGCGCCGACGACGACCGACGGCTTCCGGGTGGCCTCGACGACGGACACCTTCATGCTCATCTTCACCTCGGGCACGAGCGGTGAGCCGAAGGCCGTGCAGGTCGCGAACTTCATGGTCGTCATGGCGGGCAGCGTGCTCGTCGACAAGTACGGCCTCGACGCCACCGACGTCGTCTACTGCTCGATGCCGTTGTTCCACAGCAATGCGGTGATGGCGGGCTTCGCGGTGAGTGCGGCCTCCGGCGCTGCCCTGGCCCTCGCGGAGTTCTCCGCGCGGCACTTCATCGACGACGTCCGGCGCTACGGGGCGACCTACCTCAACTACGTCGGCAAGCCGCTCGCCTACGTGCTGGCCACGCCCGAGCGCCCCGACGACGCGGACAACCCGCTGCGGTTCGCGTTCGGCAACGAGGCCTCCGACCGCGACATCCGCGAGTTCGCGGCGCGCTTCGGCTGCTCGGTGTGGGACGGCTTCGGCTCGACCGAGTCGGCGGTGATCATCACCCGCACCGAGGACACCCCGGCCGGCTCGATCGGCGTCCCCTTCGACGGGGTGGCGGTCTACGACAGGCTCACCCGGCAGGAGTGCCCGCGCGCGGTGCGGGACGCGGACGGCCTTGTGACGAACCTCGACGAGGCCGTCGGTGAGCTGGTCAACACCCAGGGTGCGGGCTTCTTCGCCGGCTACTACAACGACCAGCGGGCGACGGCGGAGCGGCTGGACGGAGGGATGTACTGGTCCGGCGACCTCGCCTACCGCGACGAGGACGGCTTCGTCTTCCTCGCCGGCCGCACCGACGACTGGCTCCGCGTCGACGGCGAGAACCTCGCCGCCGCGCCCGTCGAGCAGCTGCTGCTGCGGCACCCCGCGGTCTCCCAGGCGGCCGTGTACGCCGTCGCCGACGAGCGGGTCGGCGACCAGGTGATGTGTGCGCTGGTGCTGCGCGACGGGGCCTCGCTCGCGCCGGAGGACTTCGCGGCGTTCCTGGCCCAGCAGCCCGACCTGTCGCCGAAGGCGTGGCCGCGGCACGTGCGGATCGCCGCCGCCCTGCCGAGCACGGCGACCAACAAGGTGCTCAAGCGTGAGCTGCGGGCCCAGGCCCTCGACACCGACGACCTGCTCTGGTCGCGGGGCGAGCGGGACCACCACTACGCCGAGCTGGTCAGGAGCGACGCATGAGCTTCGACACGATCGTCCGCGGCGGCCGCTGGTTCGACGGGACGGGCGCGCCGTCCGCGGTGCGCCACCTCGGGATCCGTGCCGGCCGCGTGGTCGCGGTCAGCGAGGAGCCCCTCGACGAGACCGGCTGCCCGCGGGTCATCGACGCCACCGGGCACTGGGTGCTGCCGGGCATGGTCGACATCCACACGCACTACGACGTCGAGGTGCTCGTCCAGCCCGGCCTGTCGGAGTCGCTGCGCCACGGCATCACCACGACCTTCCTCGGGTCCTGCTCGCTCTCCACCGTGCACGCCGCGCCCGAGGACGCCGGCGACCTGTTCGGCCGCGTCGAGGCGATCCCGCGCCCCTACGTCGTCGGCGCGCTCGAGCAGCTGAAGACCTGGACCACCGCGGGGGAGTACGTCGCCGCGCTGGAGCAACTGCCGCTCGGACCCAATGTCGCCGCGTTCATCGGCCACTCCGACATCCGCTCCGCGCGGATGGGGCTGGCCCGCTCGACCGACCCCGCGGTGAGGCCGACCGCGGCCGAGCTGGCCCGGATGGAGGCGGACCTGGTCGATGCGCTGGACGAGGGCTTCATCGGGATGTCCTCGCAGGAGCTGATGTTCGACAAGCTGGACGGGGAGACCTGCCGCTCGCGGACCCTGCCGTCGACGTACGCGAAGGGCAAGGAGCGGCGGCGGCTGAACCGGGTCCTGCGCAGGAGGGGGCGCGCGCTGCAGGGCGGACCCGACGTCGCGAAGCCGCAGAGCCTGGCCCGGATGGCGTTCAGCAGCGCCGGCTGGGGCCGCAAGCCCGCGCTCAAGGTGAGCCTGCTGTCGGCCGCCGACATCAAGGCGATCCCGATGGTCGCGCACCTGTTCCCACTGATCGCCCGCACGGTGAACCGCTGCGGCGGCGACCTGCGCTTCCAGCACCTGCCGGTGCCCTTCGAGGTCTACTCCGACGGCATCGCGCTGCCCGTCTTCGAGGAGTTCGGCTCGGGCGCTGCCGCCCTGCACCTGTCGAACCAGATCGAGGAGCAGCGGGCGCTGCTCGCCGACGAGGACTACCGCCGCTGGTTCCGCAAGGACTACGACAAGAAGTACGGGCCCCGTGTGTGGCACCGCGACTTCTTCGACGCCGAGATCACCGAGTGCCCCGACGCCGACGTCGTGGGCAGGACCTTCGGCCAGGTCGGTGTCGAGCGGGGCGGGATCCACCCCGTCGACGCCTTCCTCGACCTCGTCGTGGAGCACGGCGAGAAGGTGCGCTGGCGCACGACGATCTCCAACCACCGGCCGAAGGTGCTCGACAAGCTCACGGCCGACCCGGGTGTGCAGCTCGGCTTCTCCGACGCGGGCGCGCACCTGCGCAACATGGCCTTCTACAACTTCGGCCTGCGGCTGCTGCGGCGGGTCCGCGACGCGGAGTCGACGCCGCGGCCCTTCATGAGCGTCGAGCACGCCGTGCACCGGCTGACCGGAGAGCTCGCCGACTGGTACGGCCTCGATGCCGGGCACCTGCGCGTCGGCGACCGGGCCGACCTCGTCGTGATCGACCCCGAGCGCCTCGACGAGTCGCTCGACGAGTACGCCGAGGCGCCGGTCCCGGCCTTCGGCAACCTCTCGCGGATGGTCAACCGCAACGACGCCACGGTCGCCGCGGTGCTCGTCGGCGGGGAGCTGGTCGTGGCCGAGGGCGTGCCGACCGACGTCGTCGGCGCCCGCCGTACCGGGAGCTTCCTGCGGGCTACCGGCTGATCCGGGCGGCGAACCGGGCGAGCAGCGCGTGCAGCTCGTCCGGCGCCTCCACCTCGAAGTCGCAGTCCAGCCCGGCGAGGACCAGCACCGGCCAGTCCAGGGTGTCGGTGTCCATCGTCATCCGGCAGCGGTCCTCGCCGAGCGGTTCGATGCTCGCCCACCGCCCGACGCTCGCCTCGGCCGTCGCCGCGGGCACGGCCATCGTGACCACGACCCGGTGCTGGCGCGGCCGGGTGCGCAGGCCCTGGCTGACGTACGCCGCAGCATCGCCGCCCGGGATCTCCCGCGGGCGGAACCGCTGGCCCGAGGTCGTGGGCGTGCCCTCCACCCGGTCGACCCGGAAGGAGCGCCAGTCCTGCCGGTCGCGGTCGTACGCCGCCAGGTACCACCGCCGCCCCAGGTTGACCAGGCGGTGCGGCTCCACCCGCCGCACGGTGGCGCTGCCGTCGGCGGCCGTGTAGGCGAACGAGACCGCCTCGTCGTCCCGGCAGGCCTGGGCCAGCGTGGTCAGCACGGCCGGGTCGAGGGCCGGCCCGCCGGCCCAGGCCATGCCCTCGGTCTGCGTCTGCAGTGCGGCCATCCGCCGGCGCAGCCGTGGCGGCATCAGCGCGATCACCTTGGTGAGCGCCTGCAGCGTGGTGTCCTCGAAGCCGGGGACGCCGCCGTTGGCCGCGGCGCGCAGGCCGACCGCGACCGCGACCGCCTCGTCCTCCTCGAGCAGCAGCGGCGCCATCGCCCCGCCGGCACGCAGCTGGTAGCCGCCGGCGGCCCCGCGGACCGCGTCGACGTCGTACCCGAGGTCACGCAGGCGCTCCACGTCGCGGCGCAGCGTGCGCTCGGAGACCTCCAGCCGCCCGGCGAGCTCGCCGCCGGTCCAGAACCGGTGGGTCTGGAGGAGGGACAGGAGGCGGAGCATCCGGGCGCTCGTCGACATGTCTCCGAGATTAGATCGGAATCAGGACAGAAGTTGACCTAAATCGATCCTAGCGTGGTGGTCATGGAGAAGAACACGAGCAGGACAGGCAGCAGTGGCCCGGTCATCCGCACCTCCGGACTGACCCGCCACTACACGCGCAACAAGCAGACGATCGAGGCCGTGCGCGGCCTCGATCTGGAGGTGGCGGCCGGCGAGCTGGTCGCCTTCCTCGGCCCCAACGGCGCCGGCAAGTCGACGACCCTGCGGATGCTGACGACGCTCATCGCCCCCACCTCCGGCACCGCCGAGGTCGCCGGCCACGACGTCGTCCGCGAGCGCGCCGCGGTCCGCCGCTCGATCGGGTACGTCGGCCAGGGCAACGCCGCCGGCCACCAGTTCCGCGGCCGCGACGAGGTGATGAGCCAGGCCCGGGCGCACGGCCTCTCGCGGCAGGACGCCCGCGTGCGGACCGAGGAGCTACTGGAGGCGTTCGACCTGACCGAGCACGCCGACCGCCCGGTCGCCCGGCTCTCCGGCGGCCAGCGCCGCCGGCTCGACGTCGCCATCGGCCTCGTCCAGGAGCCGCCGATCCTGTTCCTCGACGAGCCCTCCACGGGCCTCGACCCGCAGAACCGGGTCAACCTCCAGGAGCAGGTGCGCCGCCTGAACGCCGAGCTCGGGACCACGATCGTGCTGACCACGCACTACCTCGAGGAGGCCGACGCGCTCGCCGGCCGCGTCATCGTCATCGACCACGGACAGGTCATCGCCGACGACTCGGCCGCCGCGCTCAAGTCGGCGCTCGGCGACCTGGTCGCGATGGACTTCGCCTCCGCCGACGCCGCCCGGGCCGCCGCGGAGCGGGCCGACCGCGTCGCCGGCGCACAGGTGGTGGTGACCGGCAGCCACGTCGAGCTGCGGGCCGCCTTCGGGCGCGACGCCGCCCCCGGCCTGGTCGCCGACCTGGCGGCCGCCGGTACGCCGGTCACCCGCCTCGAGGTCGTCGGGCCGACCCTCGACGACGTCTTCCTCAACCTCACCGGGCGCAGCCTGCGCGAGAACCAGTCCACCCCCAGCGAAGGAGCAGCGGCATGACCATCGAGATGACCACCGACCTGGGCGGCGCCGCCCCCACCGTGCCCGCCCGCCGTCGTACCCCTGTCGCGGCGCGGCCCGTCGGCCTCGCCGCCGACATCTGGAACGTCCTGCTCCGTGAGCTCCAGCCGGTGCTGCGCCAGCCGGCGTCCGTCCTGTTCGCCATGGTGCAGCCGCTGGTGTTCCTCGGCCTGTTCGCGCCGCTGCTGCCGGAGAGCCCGGACGGCTCCGCGCTGCAGTGGTTCGTGCCGGGCATCGTCGCGATGACGGCGCTGATGAGCGCGTCCTTCACGGGCGCGAACCTGTCGGAGGAGATCATCAGCGGCTCGTTCGAGCGGCTGCTCGTCTCGCCGGTGCGCCGCTCCTCGCTGATGATCGGCAAGGCGCTGCGGGAGATGGTGCCGCTCGTCCTTCAGACCGCGATCATCGTCGCGGTCGTGACGCCCTTCGCCTTCGACCTGCACCTGGGCGGCGTGCTTCTCGGCATCGTCGTGCTGGTGCCCTTCAGCGTCGGCCTCGGCGCGCTGAGCCTCGCGCTCGCGATCGCCGCGAAGGAGCAGGCGTGGATCTTCTGGACCGTCCAGCAGACCGTGATCTTCCCGCTCCTGCTGCTCGCCGGCGTGCTGCTCCCGCTCGACGGCGCCCCCGGCTGGCTGCAGACCGCGTCCGACCTCAACCCGCTGAAGTACCTCGTGGACGCCGAGCGCGCGCTGTTCGCCGGCTCGTTCCCGGTGGACACGATCGTCTCCGGCTTCGCCGCGTCGTTCGTGGTGGGTGCGCTCGGGCTGTGGGCAGGCGTGCGGACGATGGATCGCGCCAGCTGAGCGCCGGCTCCCCAGGTCGTCCCGCGGGTCTCAGATCCGCGGGACGACCTCGCCGAGCAGTGCCCCCATCCGGGTGGCCGCGGCGCGACCGGCCTCGAGCACCTCGGCGTGGTCGAGCGGCTCGCCGCTCAGGCCGGCGGCGAGGTTGGTGACCAGGCTGATGCCGAGGATCTCCATCCCGGCCTCCCGGGCCGCGATCGCCTCGAGCGTCGTGCTCATGCCGACCAGGTGCCCGCCGAGGATGCCGGCCATCCGCACCTCGGCCGGGGTCTCGTAGTGAGGGCCGGTGAACTGGACGTAGACGCCCTCGTCGAGGCTCGGCTCGACCTCGCGGCACAGCTCGCGCAGCCGCGGGGAGTACAGGTCGGTGAGGTCGACGAAGTTGGCGCCGACGATGGGGGACTGGCCGGTGAGGTTGATGTGGTCGCTGATCAGCACCGGGGTGCCGGGCGTCCAGGTCTCCTTGAGGCCGCCGCAGCCGTTGGTGAGCACGATCGCGCGGCAGCCCGCGGCGGCCGCCGTACGGACGCCGTGGACGACGGCCGGGACGCCCTTGCCCTCGTAGTAGTGCGTGCGGCTCAGGAAGGCGAGCAGGTGCCGGTCGCCGTCCTCGCCGGGCAGCCGGATCGAGCGGACCTTGCCGGAGTGGCCGACGACGGCCGACGCACCGAAGCCGGGGAGGTCCGTCACGGAGATCTCGGTCGTGTTCTCGCCCGTCGGGTCCAGCGCCTCGGCGGCCGGCAGCCAGCCGGAGCCGAGGACCAGCGCGACGTCGTGGCGGGCGACCCCCGTCAGCTCGGCGAGGCGGGCGGCGGCCTCTTCGGCCAGGGCGTACGGCGAGGGCGTGTCGTTCACGCGGCGAGACTACTCGTCAACGGCCCGTCACCACGTGTCGACGAGGGCCTCCGGCACGAACCCGTGCCGCACCCGCTGGGGGTGGTCGCCGACCTCGCGGTAGGCGAGCTCCTCGCCGGTCTCGGTGTCGATCACGGCGACGGCGTCGCTGCCGGACAGCGAGACCCAGCAGGTGTCGTGGAGGCCCTCGGTGGTCCAGTACGGCTTCAGGTAGGTGTGACCGGTGGTCGCCTCGTCGAAGATCCGGTAGCGGCCCGACTCCCGGTCGACCAGGGCCGCGTAGTCGTCCATCGTCCCGGCGACGCACAGCGTGTCGCCGTCGGCGTTGATCGACAGGCCGTGGTGGGCCGAGTCGTTCACGTACTGCTCGCGCGGCATCTTGGGCACGCGGTTGGGCAGCGGCACCAGCCGGGTGACGGCACCGACCGCCGGCTCGGGGACGCCGCCGAGCTTGTAGTCGGTCCTGCCGTTGAGGTCGGGCGCCTGGGTGTCGAACTCGACGAACCCGTGGAAGAAGGAGACCTGGAAGTAGACGTAGCGCTCGTCGGGCGAGACCGCCATCGGTCGTACGGCGCTGCTCATGTCCGGGTAGCCGGCCTCGGCCAGCTCGCGCCCGATGCCCCAGCGGCGCTGGACCGAGAAGTCCGAGCTGCGCACCACCTGGAACCAGCGGTCGCCCTTGAGGCCGTCGAGCAGCGGCAGGTCACCCGGCGTGTAGACCAGCCCGATCGAGGCGTGGAAGATCTGCTCGCCGTCGCGGGTGTAGTTGCTCTCGTGGGGCGTCTCGCCCGAGGCGAAGGTGCGCATCCGGTCGCCCATCGTGACCACGGTCCCGTCGGGGAGGACCTCGTCGACCATCGAGAACTCGATGACCTGGCGCTCGGTCGAGTCCGACACCAGCAGCCGCCGGCCGTCGGGGGAGACGGCCATGTGGTCGCTGCGGTGCCCGTCCATCGGCTGCTCGCGCACGATCGAGTCCGGGTCGCCGGCCGTCGCCTTCGCGATGTCGATCCACACGACGTCGGCGAAGCTCGGCCGCGACACGGCGAGGTAGCGGCCGTCGCGGGTGGTGAACATGTCGTCGACGAACTGGTCGTGGCCCTCGCCGGGGCCGTAGCGGATCAGCAGGAAGTAGGCCTGCGCGACCAGGTCCTTGCGGATGTCGGCGAGCTCCTGCGCCTTGTCCGGGATCAGGTCCACGCCCCGCTTCAGCACGGTGAAGTCGTCGGCGTCGACGATGCTGGCCGTGCCGGCCCAGTTGTTGCCGACCCACATCACGTCACGCAGCCGCGTGGGCGGCTCCTGCGCGGGGGCCGCGCCGGGCACGAGGGCGAGCGAGGCGACGCACAGGGCGGTGGCGGTCGTGGCCAGGGTGAGACGACGCAGCATTACCTGACAACGATTCAGGTTCGCCGGGGGTACGGCCTCCCCGTCAGAGGCCGGTGGAGCGGCAGTCGCGCCGGCGCAGCGCCTCGACGTAGTCGGCCGGGGCATCGGCCGACTCGGCGGCGTCCGCGATCACCCCGAGGTACGACGCCGAGGGCAGCCCGCCCTCGTAGGCGTCGAGCACGTAGGTCCACGCCACGATCTCGCCGACCATGGTCGAGACCCGGACCTTCGTCTTGCGGTAGAGGCCGGAGTCGGCCGACTCCCACTGGTCGAGGTTCGGCTCGTCGAGCGGGCTGACGTCGTACACGGCGACGTACACGGCGGTGGTCGGGTCCTGGACGATCGTCGCGAGCGCGCCGTCCCAGCCGTGCTCCTCGCCGCCGAAGGTCAGCCGCCACCCGGTCAGCCACCCCGTCGTCTGCAACGGGGAGTGCGGGCACCGCTCGCCCATCCGGAGGGGATCGAGGTTGGTCCCGTAGGCGGCGTACGTCGTCACCCGGTCAGGTTAGTGCGTGGAGCACGCCGTCCCGGGCAGCCGGATCAGCGCGGCACGTAGAGCAGTCCGCTGTTCGGGGTGCCGGCCGAGCAGAGGAGCAGCAGGCACTGCCTCTCCGCGCCCGTGACCTTGCCCTTGCTCGTCGCACCGACGATGGCGGAGTGCACCGTCGCCGGCGACGCGCTCGGGTGCGCGTCGAGGTAGAGGGCGGCCGCGCCGACGACGTGCGGCGTGGCCATCGAGGTGCCGCTGATCGTCCGGGTCGTGCTGCCCTTCCAGTCCGAGGTGATCTCGACGCCGGGGGCGAAGAGGTCGACGCAGGTGCCCCAATTGGAGAAGGTCGCCCGCGCGTCGGTGCGGTCGGAGGCCGCGACGGTCAGCACGCCGGGCACCCGGGCGGGTGAGGTCTTGCACGCGTCGACGTTGTCGTTGCCGGCCGCCACGACGACGCTCACCCCGTCGGCGATCACGTTGCGCACGGCGGTGTCCATCGCCGCCGACACCGGCCCGCTGAGGCTCATGTTCACGACCGCCGGCTGGCCCGCGCGGTGGTGGCGCACCACCCAGTCGAGGCCCGCGACGACCTGCGAGGTCTCGCCGCTGCCCGCGCAGTCGAGCACCCGTACGCCGATCAGGCGCACCCGCTTCGCGACGCCGTACCGCGATCCGCCGGCCGTCCCCGCGACGTGGGTGCCGTGGCCGTTGCAGTCCTGGGCGGTCCGGTCGCGGTCGACGGTGTCGGTGCCGGACACGGCCCGGCCGCCGAAGTCGGGATGACCGGTCTGGAGCCCGGTGTCGACCACGTAGACGTTCACCCGGGAGCCGGTGCGGGCGTAGGTGTAGGCGCGGTTCAGGGGCAGCGAGCGCTGGTCGATCCGGTCCAGGCCCCAGCTCGGCGTCGGGGTCTGGGTGGCGGTGGTGCGGTAGGTCTTCTCGAGCTCCACCGAGCGGACCCGGGCGTCACCGCGCAGGAGCGTCAGGAGCGAGTCGGTCAGCGTGGCGGCGAAGCCGTCGACGGCGCTGGAGAACAGGGCCGTGACCTGCCCACCGCGGCTGGTCACCAGCGAACGGGCGGCCGCGGCCGGGTCGGTGCCGGGCTGCAGCGTGACGACCACGTCGAGCAGCCCCGCCGGCGCCGCCGTCGCGGGCGCCCGGGCCGGTGCGGGAGCCGGTGCGGCCACCGCCTGAACGCCGAGCGCGAGCACGCTCGCGAGAACCACACTGCCGATGCGCATCATCGTCGGACCAACTCCTGTCCGGGCGCGCCCCCACGACGTCCCCCGCAGGAACAACGCGCCTCCCGGCCCGACGTGACGGTCGGGCCGGGAGACGCGTGTCGTGATCCGGTACCTCGACGACCCTCAGCTGCCGGTGTACAGCAGGTGGTTGGCCGGCGTGGCGGGGGAGCAGACGACCAGCAGCACGCACGTGCGCGCGGTCCCGGTGACCTTGTTCTTCGTGCTCGCCCCGACGATGGCGGTGCCGACGGCCGCCGGCGTCGCGGACGGGTGGGACTCCAGGTAGAGCGCGGCGGCGCCGGCCACGTGCGGGGTCGCCATCGACGTACCGCTGATCGTGTTGGTGCCATTGGCCAGCCACGCGGAGGTGATGTCGACGCCGGGCGCGAACAGGTCGACGCAGGTGCCGCGGTTGGAGAAGCTGGCGCGGGCGTCGTTGCGGTCGCTGGCGGCGACGGTGAGCGCGTTCGGGACCCGGGCGGGCGACTTCGTGCACGCGTCGGTGTTCTCGTTGCCCGCGGCGACCGCCATGGTCACCCCGTCGGCGATGACCCGGTCGACGGCGGCGTCCAGCGCGGTCGAGGCGCCACCGCCGAGGCTCATGTTGGCCGCGGCCGGCTGGCCGGCCTGGTGGTGGGCGACGACCCAGTCGAGGCCGGCGACGACGCCCGAGGTGGCGCCCGAGCCGTTGCAGTCGAGGACGCGCACGCCGATCAGGTGCGCGCTCTTGGCGAGGCCGTACGACGAGCCGCCGATCGTGCCCGACACGTGGGTCCCGTGACCGTTGCAGTCGGTGGCGTTGCCGTCGTTGTCGACCGTGTCGGTGCCGGAGACCGCGCGACCGCCGAAGTCGGGGTGGGTGGTCAGGATGCCGGTGTCGACGACGTACACGTCGACGCCCTGCCCGGTGGCCGTCGACGAGTAGGAGCTGTCGAGCGGGAGGTTGCGCTGGTCGACGCGGTCCAGACCCCAGCTCGGCGTGGGGGTCTGGGTGTCGCTGATCCGCACCGGCAGGTCGAGCTCGACCGAGCGGACCCGCGGGTCGCCCTTCAGCTGCGTGAGCAGGGCGTCCGGCACGGTCGCCGAGAAGCCCCTGAGGGCGTGCGAGTAGACGTGGGTGACCTTGCCGCCCCTCCGGGTGGCGAGGGCGCGGGCCGCGGCGGGGGCGTCGGCCCCCGGCTCGAGCGTGACGATCACCTTGACCGGCCCGCTCGCCTCCGTGGCCGCGGGGGCGGCCTGGGTGGCTGACGGGACGGCCGCGAGGCCCGCGCACGCGAGCGCGCAGGCAGCAAGGAATCCGGGAATCCGAGACATGGGGGAGCACTCCTCGATCGTGGTCGGCGACCCCTTCAGCCGCCGTACCGGTGAGTAGCCCGCACTCTGCCCCAGCGTGATGTGAGACACAAGCACACCCCCTACTAGGCTTGGGTCGTGACCCACTTCGATGTCCTCGTCCTCGGTGCCGGCCCCGGTGGGTATGTCGCCGCGATCCGCGCCGCCCAGCTCGGCAAGTCCGTTGCCGTGATCGAGAAGAAGTACTGGGGCGGTGTGTGCCTCAACGTGGGCTGCATCCCGTCCAAGGCACTGCTCAAGAACGCCGAGCTGGCGCACACGCTGACGCACGAGAAGGCCAAGTACGGCATCGAGGGCGACGCGACGATGGCCTACGGCCCGACGCACGCCCGCTCCCGCCAGGTGAGCGCCGGCATCGTCAAGGGCGTCCACTACCTGATGAAGAAGAACAAGATCACCGAGGTCGACGGCTGGGGCACCCTGACCGGTCCGAAGACGATCTCGGTGGCGCTCAACGACGGCTCGACCGCCGAGTACACCTGCGACGACCTGATCCTCGCCACCGGCGCGACCGTCCGGTCGGTCCCGGGCGTGGAGCCCAACGGCAAGAACATCGTCACCTACGAGGAGCAGATCCTCGACGAGAACCTCCCGTCGTCGATCGTCATCGGCGGCTCGGGTGCGATCGGTGTCGAGTTCGCCTACGTGCTGAAGAACTTCGGCGTCGACGTGACCATCGTCGAGTTCCTCGACCGGATGGTCCCGACCGAGGACGCCGACGTGTCCAAGGAGCTCGCCAAGCACTACAAGAAGCTCGGCGTGAAGGTGCTGACCTCGACCGCCGTCAAGGGCGTCGAGGACACCGGCTCCGGCGTCAAGGTCCGCATCGCTCCGGCCGCCGGTGGCGACGAGCAGGTCCTGGAGGCCGACAAGTTCCTCGCGGCCTTCGGCTTCGCCCCGCGCGTCGAGGGCTACGGCCTCGAGGCCGCCGGTGTCGCGCTGACCGACCGCGGCGCGATCGCGATCGACGAGTACTGCCGCACCAACGTCGACGGCGTCTACGCCATCGGCGACGTCACCGGGAAGTTCATGCTCGCCCACGTCGCCGAGGCGATGGGCATCGTCGCCGCCGAGACCCTCGCGGGTGCGGAGACCATGCCGGTCGAGTACGACTTCGTCCCGCGGGCGACGTACTGCCAGCCCCAGATCGGCTCGTTCGGCTACAGCGAGCAGCAGGCCAAGGACAAGGGGTACGACGTCAAGACGGCCTCGTTCCCGTTCTCGGCCAACGGCAAGGCCCAAGGCCTCGGCGAGGGCGTCGGCTTCGTGAAGATCGTCGCGGACGCCGAGCACAACGAGATCCTCGGTGCCCACATGATCGGCCCCGACGTGACCGAGCTCCTGCCGGCGCTGACCCTGGCGCAGAAGTGGGACCTGACCGCCGACGAGGTGGGCCGCAACGTGTTCGCCCACCCGACGCTGTCCGAGGCCGTCAAGGAGGCGATCCACGGGATCGCCGGCCACATGATCAACCTGTAGGGCCGGCCCGGCTCGACACCTTCCGCCGGCCGGACGGGATTGGCCCCGGGACTCCCGGGGTAGGTCCCGTCCGGTCGGGGAGACGACGCCACCCCGACGTTCTCGGACGGGAGGCGACCATGCAGGTCACACCACAGGACCTCTGCAAGCTGGCCGACATCTGCCTTGCGGAGTCGAAGGGCATCAACAAGGGCTGGAGCAGCGGCGCGGTCGCCCTGCAGGTCGACGCCGGTGCGGCCGGCAACTCCGCGGGCGGTCCCGCCCTCGTCGCCAGCCACGTCGCGTGCGTCGACGCCGGTGACCTCGCGGTCGGACGACTCGCGGCCGTCCTCGAGGGCGACATGGACGACCTCTACACGACCGCGTTCGACCTGACCGCACAGGACGAGGAGGCCGCCCGGCTCAGCCGGGCCACGCGCGACGAGGTCACCACGAACCCGTTCCTGCAGGGCCTGCTGGGGCTGGTGTAGGCGATGGCACTGGGGATCTGGCGACTGGGTGAGGACGCCCCCGACCTGGACGCGGCCGCCGCCGGCTGGGAGGACCTGGACGGCCTGCTCGCCGGTTCCGGCGACCGGGTGAACGAGGGCGCGCGCTCCGTGTACGCCGCCGGCTGGGAGGGAGCGACCGCCGACTCCTACGCCGGCCACCGCCAGCGCATCGTGGCGTCCCTCGACACCGCGAGCGAGATCGCGCGGAACGCCGCGCGGGTCCTGCGCGACGGTGCGGGCAGCGTGCGCGCGGCGGAGTCGCAGCTGGACGCGTCGTGGGCGAAGGTCGCGGGCATCCGCCACTTCGGCCTCCTGGGCTGGGTGACCTTCTACCCGGCCGACGATGCCGAGGAGAAGCGGGTCAAGGACGCCGAGGCGGAGGCGACCCAGATCCGTTCGGCACTCGACGGCGAGCTCGGCCGGTGCGATGCCGCGCTCAAGGAGCTCACCGGCCAGTGGGAGGCGATCGCGGCCACCTGGCAGCGCGTCGCCTCGGGCCAGGAGGACGGCTTCGACGTGCCCGCCGGCGCCGACGGCGTCGGCGTCCTCAACGTCGGCGGCCAGACGATCGTCAACACGGGCAGCGGCGACGACCGGGTCACCGTGTGGACCAACCCGGCCACCGGGGTGACCTTCGTGATCGTCAACGGCGTGCCTTACCGCGTGCCGGTCGGGCAGACGGTCGTCGTCCGCGCCGGCGACGGCAACGACACGATCACCGTCTCCTCGAGCGCGGACGTCGACGTCACCGTCGTCGGTGGCGAGGGCAACGACACGGTCCGGAGCACGAGCGACGGCGACACCACGGTCCTCGGCGGCGACGGCCAGGACAGCGTCGACGCCGGCGGCGGCGACAGCTACGTCTCCGGTGGCGCCGACCGCGACTACCTCGACGGCGAGGGTGGCGACGACCAGCTCTACGGCGGGCACGGCGACGACACCGTCTACGGGACCGACGGCGACGACACGGTCGCGGGCGGCGAGGGGAAGGACTACCTCGAGGGCGCGCGGGGCGACGACCTGGTCCTCGGCGGAGCCGGTGACGACGTGGTCTCCGGCGGCCGTGACGACGACACCCTCGTCGGCGGGGCCGGCGACGACGTCGCCTACGCCGGCCGGGGCGACGACACGACGTACGGCGGCAGCGGCAGCGACACGGCCTACGGCGAGGACGGCGACACCCACGCCGGCGACGTCGAGACACGGACCCGTGTGCGGATCGAGCTGGACGACCTGTCGGACTTCATCCGGATCGAGGGCTCGCCGGAGTTCGTCGCGCGCACCCAGGCCGACCTGGACCTGCTCGCCGCGTCGCCGACCGGCCAGGAGATGCTCGCCCGGCTCAAGGCGGAGCACGACGACTCCGGCTTCCTGGGCATCGGTCGCGACACCGTCACCATTCGCGAGCTCGGCGAGGACAACAACTACGCCCACGAGGACGGCACCATCGAGTACAACCCGCACCGGCAGGGCTCGGGGGAGGGGCGGCCCCCGATCGCCGGGCTGTACCACGAGATGGCGCACATCTACGACTTCTTCAGCGAGAACTTCGACGGCACGCCGTACGACGGTGACGCGACGGTGGACCACGGCGTCGCGCAGGGCGAGCGCACCGCCGTGGGGCTGCCGGTCGACCACGACCACGACCCGTCGACCCCCGAGCGCGTCGACCCGGACCACCCCGCGGTCCTGACCGAGAACGGGCTGCGTGACGAGCTCGGCTGGGACCGCCGTGAGTCCTACAGCTGACCGGCCGCGGCGGGCGCGCCGGAGGGTGGCGCTCGCGGCGCTCCTCCCGGTCGTCCTCGGTGCCCTCGCCGCCTGTGGTGGCGACCGCACCGACCGTGACGACCGGGACGACCGCGACCCGACGGGGCCGGGCGCCGGACCGGCGGCCCCGACGACGCCGACGCCGACCGCGACGCTCGACAGCACCCGGCTCGCCGTCGAGGCGTCGGTCGAGGTCGACGCCGACGCGGTGGTGGTGACGTGGTCGGTGACCAACCGCTCGGGCGCGCCCGTCCTGGTCACGAACCGGGTGCCCGACGACTCCGGCCGGCTCTCCGACGGTCCCGACCAGACCTACGTGCTGCCGGGGGACGAGCCGGGCCGGGTCGAGCTCGCCAAGCGCGTGCTGCCGGTGGCCGCCGACGCGGTCGGCGACGCGTTCCCGTGGATCGGGGTGACCGAGCTCGGCGACGGTCGCGAGCTGGGCGAGACCGTGCGGATGCCGCTGCCCCTGCGGGCCTACGCGCCCCCGGCGCCGGGCGGCGACGACGTCCGGCTGCCCGAACCGGCCACGTCGGTCGTGTTCTGCGTCGGGGTGCTCTCGGGGCGCGAGCCCGCCTGGGGGTTCAAGGACGACGGCGGCATCGCCCGGGTCAACCACGGCCGGGCCGCCGAGGGCCAGACGACCCGGTGCTCCGAGCCGGTCGCCCTGCCCTGACCGGCGCCCCGGCGGCGTCCCGGCGTCCGGCACCGGCTGCAAGAATGACGGCCATGACCCGAGTGGTGATCGTCGGCGGCGGACCCGGTGGCTACGAGTCGGCGCTGGTCGCCGCGCAGCTCGGGGCGGAGGTCGTGGTCGTCGACTCCGACGGCATCGGCGGCTCGGCCGTGCTGACCGACTGCGTGCCGAGCAAGACGCTGATCGCCACCGCCGAGGTGATGACCGACCTGCTCGAGGCGGGCCAGCTCGGCATCGAGGTGGACTCGCCGCGCGTCGACCTGGCGAAGGTCAACGCGCGGGTGAAGCTGCTCGCGCTCGCCCAGTCGGCCGACATCGAGAGCCGGCTCGCCCGCGAGGGGGTGACCGTCGTCCACGGTCGGGGCCGGCTCGACGGCCCCGCCCGGGTGGTCGCGACCCACGACGACGGCACCGAGTCGTCGTACGACGCCGACGCGATCCTCGTCGCGACCGGCGCCGCGCCGCGGACCCTCCCCAGCGCCCAGCCCGACGGCGAGCGGATCCTCACCTGGGAGCAGGTCTACGACCTCGACGTGGTGCCCGAGCACATGATCGTCGTCGGCTCGGGTGTCACCGGAGCCGAGTTCGCCAGCGCCTACCAGGCGCTCGGCATCCCGGTCACCCTCGTCTCCTCGCGGGAGCGGATCCTGCCGGGCGAGGACCAGGACGCCGCCCAGGTGCTCGAGGACGTCGCCACCCGCCGCGGCATGACCGTGCTCGGCCAGTCGCGCATGCAGTCGGTGGCCCGCGACGGCGACGTGGTCACGGTGACGCTCGCCGACGGCCGCGAGGTCACCGGTTCGCACTGCATCCTGGCCCTCGGCTCGGTGCCCAACACGACCGGACTCGGGCTCGAGGAGGCCGGGGTCCGGCTCGACGACGGCGGCTTCATCGAGGTCGATCGGGTCTCGCGCACCTCGGCCCGCGGTGTCTACGCCGCCGGCGACTGCACCGGCGTGTTCATGCTGGCCTCCGTCGCCGCCATGCAGGGGCGGATCGCGATGTGGCACTTCCTCGGCGACGCCGTGGCGCCGCTCGACCTGCGCGACGTCTCGTCCAACGTCTTCACCTCGCCGGAGATCGCGACGGTCGGCGTGACGCAGCAGCAGGTCGACGCGGGCAAGACCGCCGCCGAGGTCGTCCTGCAGCCGCTCGCCACCAACGCGCGCGCCAAGATGCAGGGCATCACCGACGGCTTCGTGAAGCTCTTCATCAGCCCGGGCTCCGGGGTGCTGCTCGGCGGCGTCGTCGTCGGCCCGCGGGCCTCCGAGCTGATCCACCCGGTGACGCTCGCGGTCAAGGAGCGGCTGACGGCCGACGAGTTCGCCAACACCTTCACCGTCTACCCGTCGATCAGCGGCTCGATCGCGGAGGCGGCCCGCCGACTCCACCAGGCGTGATGCCTGAGAGAATGGCGGCCATGCGCGTTCACCTCGGCTGCGACCACGCCGGCCTGGAGCTGAAGTCCCACCTCACCAGCTGGCTGACCGACAACGGCTACGAGCCGGTCGACCACGGTCCCTTCGTCTACGACGCGCTCGACGACTACCCCGTCTTCTGCCTGCGCGCCGCCGAGGGCGTGCGCGCCGACCGCGAGGCCGGGCTCGACAGCCTGGGCGTCGTGATCGGCGGCTCGGGCAACGGCGAGCAGATCGCCGCCAACAAGGTCAAGGGCATCCGCGCCGCGCTCGCGTGGTCGGAGGAGACCGCCAGCCTGGCCCGCGAGCACAACGACGCGTGGGTCGTCGCCGTCGGTGGCCGCATGCACACCATCGACGAGATGACCCGGCTGGTCGAGGTCTTCCTCAGCACGCCGTTCCCCGGCGACGAGCGCCACGTGCGCCGGATCGGCCAGATGGCGTCCTACGAGACGACGGGTGAGCTCCCGCCGCTGCCCGAGTCCGCTCTCGGGCACGGCCAGGCCTGATGCCCGAGGGGCACACCCTCCATCGCCTGGCCGGCGAGATCACGACCGTCTTCGGCCGCCGCCTCGTCCGTGTCGGCAGCCCGCAGGGACGCTTCGACGCCGGCGCCCGCCAGGTCGACGGCAGCCGCCTGCTCGATGCCGAGGCGTGGGGCAAGCAGCTGTTCGTCCGGTTCGAGGGCGAGCGCTTCGTGCACGTCCACCTCGGCCTCTACGGCACCTTCGACGTGTACGACGACGTGCCGGCCGTCCCCGAGCCCGTCGGCCAGGTGCGGCTGCGCCTGGTCCGCCCGGCCGGTGCGGGGGAGCAGGCGGCGTACGCGGACCTGCGCGGCCCGACCCGGTGCGAGCTGGTCACCGCCGCGGAGCGCGACGCCGTCACCGCGCGGATCGGGCCGGACCCGTTGCGGGAGGACGCGGAGCCGGACCGGGCGTGGGAGCGGATCGGTCGCAGCAGCGCCCCGATCGGGTCGCTGCTGATGGACCAGGCCGTCCTCGCGGGCGTCGGGAACGTCTACCGCGCCGAGGTGCTCTTCCGGCACCGGATCCACCCGATGCGGCCCGGCCGGACGCTTCGCGTCTCGCAATGGCGCGCGATCTGGGACGATCTGGTCGTGCTGATGCGGGAGGGAGTGCGCACCGGGCGGATCGACACCGTCCGGCCTGCCCACCTGCCCGAGGCCATGGGGCGCCCGCCGCGCGTGGACGACCACGGTGGCGAGGTCTACGTCTACCGGCGCGCGGGGCAGCCGTGCCACGTCTGCGGGCGCGCCGTCCGCACCGAGGTCCTGGGCGGGCGCAACCTCTTCTGGTGCGCCCGCTGCCAGCCCACCTTCCGCTCCCGGGCGGCGCGATGATCCGCGTCCTCCGGCGGTGGGTGCTGAGCGACCTCGGGATCGCGTCCGTGCTGGCCCTCTTCGCCGCCCTCGTGGTCGTCGGCATCTGGCTCGAGCCCGTCGACGTCCCGATCAACCTGATCTTCCTGCCGCTGGTGCTCGGGATCCTGTTCCTGAGCAGCCGGATGCTGCCGTGGTTCGCGGGCTACATCCTCCTCACGCTGGTGACCGCGGGTGTCCTGCAGGAGGAGTACACGATCCGGATCGCGACCGCGCTCGGCGTGATGGCGACGATCTCGGTGCTGGTCATCGTGATGTCCCTGCGTCGCGGGCAGATCGGCGTCGGGCCGCTGCGGGGCCAGTCGATGCTGGTCGACCTGCGCGACCGGATCCTCGCCCAGGGCGAGATCCCGACCCTGCCGCGCGAGTGGCTCGTGGAGTCGGCGCTGTCCTCCGCCGGCGGCTCGCCCTTCGCCGGCGACTTCGTGGTGGCGACGACCCGTTGGCGCGAGAGCCTGGAGCTGGTCGTGGTCGACGTCTCCGGCAAGGGCGAGGCGGCCGGGACCCGGGCGCTGCAGCTGTCCGGCGCGATGGGTGGCCTCGTCGGCGCGCTGCCTCCGGCGGGCTTCCTCCCCGCGGCCAACGACTACCTCCTCCAGCGCGCCTGGGAGGAGGGCTTCGCCACGGCCGTCCACGTCTCCGTCGACCTCGCCACGGGCGTCTTCGAGCTGCGCAGCGCCGGGCACCCGCCCGCGGTCCAGCGGCACGCGGGCTCGGGCCGGTGGGAGATGCTGCAGGCGGAGGGGCCGGTGCTCGGCATCGTCGAGGACGTCGAGTACGCCTGCATCCGGGGCCAGCTCGACCAGGGCGACAGCCTGCTGCTCTACACCGACGGGATGGTCGAGGAGCCGCGGCGCGACATCGAGCTCGGCATCGACCACATGCTGGGGGCGGCGGAGTCGCTACTGCGCAAGTCGTGGGACGGGCTCGCCGACCGGCTGGTCGGTGCCGTCGGATCGCCGGACGACGACCGCGCGCTGCTGCTCGTCCACCGACGCCCCTGAGTTGGGGCCCGGTAGGTGCCGTGTGGCACGATTGCCCGGGTCTTTCGGCGCGCCAGCGGGCGAGCCGTGAGCATCCGGGGATGTAGCTCAATGGTAGAGCCTCAGTCTTCCAAACTGATTACGCGGGTTCGATTCCCGTCATCCCCTCGAAGTTGCGGTCGGCTGCCCGTCAGCGGTCCGCTCGACGGGGCGTAGCGTAGTGGCTAGCGCGCCTGCTTTGGGAGCAGGAGACCGCAGGTTCGAGTCCTGTCGCCCCGACAGATCACCCCGATCGCACCAGCGGGCCCCGGCCCGCGCCCCATTCATCAGACAGTAGGAGAACACCTGTGAAGAGCGCCGTCGAGACCTTGAGCCCGACCCGGGCCAAGCTGACCGTCGAGGTGCCCTTCGAGGAGCTCAAGCCGAGCCTCGACGCGGCGTACCAGAAGATCGCGAAGCAGATCAACGTCCCCGGCTTCCGCCGTGGCAAGGTCCCGCCGCAGGTCATCGACCGCCAGGTCGGCCGCGGCGTCGTCCTCGACGAGGCCGTCAACGAGGTCCTCCCGAAGGCCTACGTCGAGGCGCTGCAGGAGAACAACCTGACCCCGCTGGCGCAGCCCGACATCGAGGTCACGAAGTTCGAGGACAACGACGGCCTGGAGTTCACCGCCGAGGTCGACGTCAAGCCCGAGATCGACCTCCCGTCGTACGAGGGCCTCGAGGCGTCGGTCGACGACCTGGCGGTCACCGACGAGGACGTCGCCGAGCAGGTCGACGCCCTGCGCGAGCGCTTCGGCACCCTGAGCGACGTCGAGCGCGCCGTGCAGGACGGTGACTTCGTGGTCATCGACCTCGTCGCCACCAACGACGGCGAGGTCGTCGACGGCGCCGAGATCGCCGGCTTCTCCTACAAGGTCGGCAACGGCGGCATGATCGACGGCCTCGACGACGCGCTGGTCGGCATGGCGGTCGACGAGGAGAAGACCTTCACCACGCAGCTGGTCAGCGGCGAGCTCGTCGGCCAGGACGTCGAGGTCAAGGTCAAGGTCACCCAGGTCCAGGAGCAGGAGCTCCCCGAGCTGGACGACGACTTCGCCCAGGAGGCCTCGGAGTTCGACACTCTGGAGGAGCTCCGCGAGGACGTGCGCGAGCGGCTCACCCGCGGCAAGCGCCTCGAGCAGGCCGCTGCCGCCCGCGACGCCGTCCTCGAGGCGCTGCTGGAGAAGGTCGAGGTCCCGCTGCCCGAGACGATGGTGACCGAGGAGCTCAACGCCCGTCGCGCCAACCTGGAGCAGCAGCTGCAGTTCTCCGGCCTGACCCTCGAGAAGTACCTCGAGGAGGAGAACCAGACCCAGGAGGAGTTCGAGGCCGACCTCGAGCGCCGGGTCCGGGACGCCGTGGCCGCGCAGTTCCTCCTCGACGAGATCGCGGACAAGGAGGAGCTCGGTGTCGACCAGGGCGAGCTGACCCAGCACATGATCCGCCGCGCCCAGCAGTCCGGCCAGGACCCGCAGGAGTTCGTCAACCACATGTTCGAGCACAACCACGTGCCCGAGCTGGTCCAGGAGATCCGCCGCGGCAAGGCGCTGCAGCTGCTCGTCGAGGGTGCCGAGGTCAAGGACGCTGCCGGCAACGTCCTCGAGCTGAAGAACCTCAAGGCCGACGGCAGCATCGGCGACCCGGAGGCCGAGGCCGCCGAGGCGTCGGAGGAGGCCCCGGAGGCCGCCGCCGAGGAGACCACCGAGGCCTGAGCCTCGTCGCTTCGCTACCCCGTTGAGTGTACGACTGTGCACTCAACGGGGTAGTCTCCGTTTTCATGAGGCAGCAACCGACCCTCGTCGACGCCGCAGCGCTGGCCACGGCGGTCCTCGACGACCTGGTCGTCGCGACCGCGCGTGACACCCACGAGGCCATCTCCCGCCGCGTGCACGGCACGGTCGGCCTCGGCCTCGGGCCGGCCGGACGTCCCGCCGAGGTGCTCCACCGCGGCATCGCCGCCACCGTGTACGGCGCCCTGGGCGTCTCGCTGCGCGGGGCGAGCGCCGGGCTGTCCCGCCTCGCCGAGACCGGCCTCGGGCCGCGCCTGGAGGACGGCCCGCGCGGCCGCTTCGTCAGCGCAGCCGTCAACGGCCTGATCGGGGAGGAGCTGCGCCGCGAACGCCCGCAGCTGGCGATCGAGATGGCCGTGCGCCGCGACGGGCGCGACGTGGTCCTGACGCCGGGCCAGGTCGCCGCCGACTTCCGGGACGCGACCGGCCAGCTCGTGGTCTTCCTCCACGGCCTCTGCGAGACCGAGGACTACTGGCGCCGGCACCGCGACCGCCTCGGCTCGACGTACGGCGAGACGCTGGCCCGCCGCGGCTGGACGCCTGTCTACCTCCGCGCCAACACCGGCCTGCCCCTGCGCGAGAACGGCGTCGTGCTCGCGTCCCTCCTGCAGCGCCTGGTCGACGCGTGGCCGACCGAGGTCACCCGGATCGCGCTCGTCGGCCACTCGCTGGGCGGGCTGATCATCCGGGCGTCCTCGGCGGTGGTCGCCGACGGTGACGCCCCCGCGCCGTGGACGCGGCTGGTGTCCGACGTCGTCACGCTCGGCACCCCGCACCTCGGCTCGTGGTTCGCCGTCGGCGCCGACCGGGCCAGCCGTCGTCTGGCCCGGTTCCCCGAGAGCGCCGCCTTCGGTCGGATCATCGACCGCCAGGCGCCCGGCATCCACGACCTCATCGAGGGCCTGGCCCAGGACGTGCCGCCGCTGCCGCACGCCCGCTACCGGCTGGTCTCCGCGACCCTCACCAGGTCCCCCCGCCACCCGGTGGCCAGCGCCATCGGCGACCTGCTCGTCACCCCCCGCTCGGCCACCGGCCGCGACCGCCGGGGCACCGAGCTGTTCCCCGGCGCCGAGGTGCTCCACCTCGCCCGCACGGACCACTTCGGCCTGCTCAACCACCCCGAGGTCCACACCGCGCTCACGCGGTGGCTCGCCGAGCCCGTCCCGGCGGCTGCAGCAGGCTGAAACTGAGTCCGACTACTCATCCGCCGCCGCGGGCGTCGTACGACGCTGGAGGCATGACGACGCTCACGCCCGACAGCCCCGCCCGCCCCGACGCGCCCACCCGCCGCGCGGCAGTCGTGACCGCCGTCGTCGCCCTGGTCCTCGCCGTCCTCGAGCTCGGCTTCGCCGCCTGGGCGTGGATCGCCACCGATGAGGCGGCGCGCACGTCGGACGACCCGCTCGTCGGCATCGGCTACCTCATCGCGCTGGTGATCGCGGTGCCCGGCGCAGCCGGCGCGTTGCTGGCCGGCCTCGGCTGGCTGCTCGCCCGGCGCACCGCGGGCCTGGTGCTCGCGATCATCGCCGTGGTCGTCGCCGGGGCGCCGGTCGTGCTGTGGCTGTCCTTCCTCACGCCCTCGTTCTGACGGCTCAGTTGTTGCGCTCGTCCGGCGCGCCGCGGTCGGTGTTGGCGTCCGGGTCGCCGCTGCGCCGCAGCCGCTTCGCCCAGCAGTCGCCCTCGCCCCAGCCCTCGCTGCGGCACCAGCGCAGCACCGGCGCCGTCGTCGACTCCGACTGCCCGGCGAGCGTCACCCAGTAGTCGCGGCTCGACGGCCCGAAGCTGCCGGGCCAGTCGGTGCTGAACACCAGGAGCGCGTCGGGGTAGCGCGCCCGGTGCCGCAGGTGCAGCGCGAGGATGTCGTCGTACGAGTCGTAGACGATCCCGTCGTCGGCGGTCCCGGGCTTCTTCGACGACAGCTGCGCCGTCCAGCTCGTGCCGAGGGCCTCGACCGCCGACTCGTCCTCGGCGGCGATCCGCTGCAGGGCCTCCAGCGCGGTCTCGTCGCGCTCCTCGTCGGTGGCCTCGTCGGGCGCGCCGTCGGCCGTCGCCGGCTCGTCGGGGTCGGTGCCGTACGACGGGTCGCTCGGCACCGAGCCCGGCTGGTCGTCCGGCCCCGGCTCGCACGGTACGACGACCACGTCGCCGGACCCGCCGTCCTCCTCGATCGCCTGCCGGATCTGCGGCTCGGGGACCTGGGTGTTCTCGAACGGGTAGACGAGGGAGAGCTCGACCCCGTCGTCGGGGACCCAGTAGGGAGCGTCGCTGAAGTCGAACCAGCCGGCGGCGTAGGCGTAGCCGTCGACGAGGAACGGCACGCTGAGCTGGCTGTGGTTGAGCCACTGCCCGCCGGGGCACGTCGCGTGGACCTCGTAGGTGATGGTGACACCGCCGAACGCCGTCTCGGACGCCACGGGGACGAACTCCGGCGGCCGCCCGCAGGCGGTGACGTACGCCGTGTCGTCGTCGGCGTCGCCGGACCCGCCGGGCTCGCTGCCCGAGCCGGGTGCCGACGCCGGGAAGTCGGTCGCCCCGAGCAGCCGGTCACTGCCGATCGCGACGACGGCGTGGTCGGTGAGCTCGGGCCGCCACCAGGTGCCGCCCATGCCGCCGTCGTCGGCGTCCTCGTCGTACAGGCCGAGCGGCTGGGTCCACGCCTGCGTGCCGTCGTGGCGGTCGCGGACGGTCAGCAGGTCGGCCTCCGTGTCGACGCCGAGCACCGCGTCCCGGGTCCAGGTGCTGCCGACCGAGCCGTCCGTGGACCACTCGGTGTGGCCGTCGTCGGCGGCGAGGACCGATGTCGTCGGGGTGCAGTAGCTGTCGCACGAGGTGGTGTGGACGACCTGGTCGCCGTCGGTGGCCCACTGGTAGTAGCCGTCGGGGAGGTCGTCGCGGTCCCAGGCCGGGGCTCCGCTCGCGATGTCGTAGAGGGCGGTGCCGACGCCGATCCGGCCGTCGACGACATAGCCCCACTCACTCTCGCTGTAGCGGGGCCACGGCGAACCGGGGGCGGTGAGGGCGACCTCGCCGTCGCGGCTGACGGTGACGGCCTCGTGCTCCCAGTCCTCGTCGACGAGCCAGTCGCCGTCCGCGGTCCCGCCGTCGTCACCGCTGGCGCTGACCCCTCGCAGCGTGCCGGTCCGCCGGTCGACCCGGGTCACGTAGCCGGGACCCTCGATGTCGTTGAGCGTGATGGTGACGGTGGTGCCGCCGACGTCGAGGGCGCCCGTGGTCTCGCCGGACTCGAACTCCCAGTCGCCGGAGCCGGGAATCGGTGTCGACCAGACCTCGGCGAGCGTGACCGGGTCCAGGGCCAGTGCCGTGTAGCCCTGGTCGCCGTCGCCGGCCAGCACGAACAGCCGGTCGCCCTCCTCGACCGGGTGGACGCTGTACTGCGGTGACTGGTCGGTCGTGCCGGTGACCTTGCCGGCCGCGGGGTCGACGGCGCTGAGGCCCTTCCACTCGGCGTCGCGGCAGTAGAGGTGGCGCGCGGTCCCGAGGCACTCGCCGAGCCCCTCGTCGAGGCGCCAGTCGACCTCGCCCGAGCGGGCGTCGACCCCGGCCAGGGTGGAGTCCCCCTCGCCAGAGGCGCGGACGACGACCACGTCGCCGAACGCGAGCAGGTTGGGGGTCTCGTCCTGGCCGTCGTCGAAGGTCTGCAGCGGGAAGAACCGGCCGCCCGGGACGACGTCGTCCGCGTCGAGGGTCCACACCTCGCCGGGCTCGCCGAGCACCGACACCCCTTGGCCGATCGAGGCCGGGAGCACGTCGAGGGCGTCACCGCGCCCGGCCGACGTGTCCTCGTCGCCGCGGTTGAGCAGCCAGACCGTCACGCCACCCGACACCAGGGCGAGGACCACGATCCCGACGCCGACGAGCAGTGCCGCGCCGCGGCGCCGGCGGCCGACGGGAGACGGAGGAGGTGGGGGAGGCGGGAGAGCCGGGGGAGCCAGGGGAGCCGGGGGAGGCGGGGGAGGCGGTGACTGCACCGTGGGCGCGGCCGGCGTCGGGGCCGGGCTGCCGCACGTCGTACAGAACCTCCTGCCGGCGGGAAGGGCGGAGCCGCACTGGGTGCAGAAGCCGGCAGGCATCGGGTTCCTCCTGGGCGCAAGGGCGTCGTGGCGGGCCCGGATCCCACCGCGGACAACGCCGTGACGCCGGGCCGGGTTATTGCCAAGATGGGGCCCATGGCGACACCGAACGCGGCCCGCGAGCTCCGCGCCGAGGCCGAGGTCGACGCACCCGCCGAGCACGTGTGGGCGCTGCTGACCGACTTCGCCCAGCTGGCGAGCTGGAGCCCGGAGACGGTGCGGATGGTGCCGCTCAAGCGCGGTGGCCTCCGCGTCGGCCAGTGGTACCTCGGCATCAACCGCCGCAAGGGCTTCGTGTGGCCGACGCGCTCCGTCGTCGCCGACGTCGTCCCCGGGCGGCGGCTGGCGTGGGACACCCCCTCCAGCGGTGCCCAGTGGGTGTGGGAGCTCGAGCCGGTCGACGCCGGCCGCACCCGTGTGGTGCACCGCCGCCCGGTGCCCTCGAGGCTGACCCTCGGCAGCCGGATCGTCGCGCCGCTGGCGCTCGGCGGCAACGAGGAGCACGCCGACGAGCTCGAGCACGGGATGGCCACGACGGTGGCCGGGCTCAAGGCCGCCGCCGAGGGCTGACCGCCGGCGGGTCGTGAAATCTGCTGTCGGCGAACAGCGGCGTGCAACACGTGGTTCTGCCGCCCCGGACGGCTAGTGTCGCTCGCGTGACTCAGATTCTTCCCGGTGGCCACGCGGCTGGCCATGAGATGAACGGTGGCGCGGGGATCAACTTCCTCGACGACAACATCTACAGCCGGCTGCTCCGCGAGCGGATCGTGTTCCTCGGCTCCGAGGTGCGCGACCAGAACGCCAACGCGATCTGCGCCCAGCTGCTGCTGCTGTCGGCGGAGGACCCCGAGGCGGACATCTTCCTCCACATCAACAGCCCCGGCGGCTCGGTCGACGCCGGCATGGCGATCTACGACACGATGAACTACATCCCCAACGACGTCGCGACGGTCGGCATGGGCCTGGCCGCGTCGATGGGCCAGTTCCTCCTCTGCGCCGGCGCGAAGGGCAAGCGCTACGCGCTGCCGCACGCGCGGATCATGATGCACCAGCCGTCGTCCGGCATGGGCGGCTCGGCCTCCGACATCAAGATCCAGGCGCAGCAGTCGCTGCACATCAAGAAGGTGCTGCTCGACCTGATCGCCGAGCACACCGGCCAGAGCGTCGACCAGGTCACCGAGGACGCCGACCGCGACCGCTGGTTCACCGCCCAGGAGGCGCTGGAGTACGGCCTGGTCGACCAGGTCATCAAGAGCGCGAAGGAAGCCTCCGACGAGGGCCGGCCGGCCCACAAGAAGGACTGAGTGATCAACGCATGAACTACTACATCCCGCAGTGGGAAGAGCGCACGTCGTACGGCTTCCGTCGCATCGACCCCTACGCCAAGCTCTTCGAGGACCGCATCATCTACCTCGGAACCCCGATCTCCGACGACGTCGCCAACGCCGTCATCGCCCAGCTGCTGTGCCTGCAGTCGATGAATCCCGACCAGGACATCAGCATCTACATCAACAGCCCGGGCGGCTCGTTCACGGCGCTGACCGCGATCTACGACACGATCCAGTTCATCAAGCCGGACGTGCAGACCGTGTGCATCGGCCAGGCGGCCTCGGCGGCGGCGATCCTCCTCGCCTCCGGTGCCAAGGGCAAGCGCCTCGCGCTGCCCAACAGCCGGATCCTGATCCACCAGCCCTACACCGAGGGCACCTTCGGCCAGACCTCGGACATCGAGATCCAGGCCAACGAGATCCTGCGCATGCGTGAGCTGCTCGAGAAGATGATCAGCGACCACTCGGGCAAGGCGGTCGACGAGGTCAGCCGCGACATCGAGCGCGACAAGATCCTGACCGCGCAGGGGGCCGTCGAGTACGGCCTGATCGACTCCATCCTGGAGTCGCTGAAGACCCCCGCACTGGTCTGATCCGGACCAGGGCTGCCGAAGAGAACGACGTACGACCGATGACCTCCCCGAACCCGACCCGGTACTCCCCGTGTCACGCTGCACTTGCGGCGCCGCAGGGAGTACCGTCGGGGAGTTCAGACTTGAGGAGGACCCGTGGCACGCATCGGTGACGGTGGCGACCTGTTGAAGTGCTCGTTCTGCGGAAAGAGCCAGAAGCAGGTCAAGAAGCTCATCGCTGGTCCGGGTGTCTACATCTGCGACGAGTGCATCGACCTCTGCAACGAGATCATCGAGGAGGAGCTCGCCGAGGGCTCCGACGTCGACCTCGCGGAGCTGCCGAAGCCGAAGGAGATCTTCGAGTTCCTCAACTCCTACGTCATCGGCCAGGAGCAGGCGAAGAAGTCCCTCGCGGTCGCGGTCTACAACCACTACAAGCGGGTCCAGGCCGGCGTGCAGCCGGTGTCGGGCAAGCACAGCAAGGACGAGGTCGTCGAGGTCGCCAAGTCCAACATCCTGGTGATCGGCCCGACCGGCTGCGGCAAGACCTATCTCGCGCAGACCCTCGCCCGGATGCTGAACGTGCCCTTCGCGATCGCCGACGCCACGGCGCTCACCGAGGCCGGCTACGTCGGCGAGGACGTCGAGAACATCCTCCTCAAGCTGATCCAGGCCGCCGACTACGACGTCAAGAAGGCCGAGACCGGCATCATCTACATCGACGAGATCGACAAGGTGGCCCGCAAGGCCGAGAACCCCTCGATCACGCGCGACGTCTCCGGTGAGGGCGTGCAGCAGGCGCTGCTGAAGATCATCGAGGGCACCACCGCCTCGGTGCCGCCGCAGGGTGGCCGCAAGCACCCCCACCAGGAGTTCATCCAGATCGACACCACGAACATCCTGTTCGTGGTCGGCGGGGCCTTCGCCGGCCTGGAGCACATCATCGAGCAGCGCGTCGGCAAGAAGTCCCTGGGCTTCACCGCCGAGCCGCGCGGCGAGGCCGAGCGGGCCGCGGACGACCTGCTCTCGCAGGTCCGCCCGGAGGACCTCACCAAGTTCGGCCTGATCCCCGAGTTCATCGGCCGACTTCCCCTGATCGCGAGCGTCAGCCCGCTCGACCAGGACGCGCTCGTCCAGATCCTCACCGAGCCGCGCAACGCGTTGGTGAAGCAGTACAAGAAGCTCTTCGACCTCGACGGCGTCGAGCTCGAGTTCACCGAGGACGCCATCGCCGCGATCGCCGACAAGGCGCTCGAGCGGGGCACCGGCGCCCGAGGCCTGCGCGCCATCATCGAGGAGGTCCTCCTCCACGTGATGTACGACGTGCCGAGCCGTGGCGACGTCGAGAAGGTCGTCGTGACCCGCGAGGTCGTCGACGACGACGTCGCGCCCACGCTCGTGCTGCGCGAGACGAAGAAGAAAAAGTCCGCCTGACGCTGCTGCTACGGCTGCCGGGTCGTCAGCAGTACGCGGCGACATACTCCTCGAACGCCTGCTCCCCGGCCGGGTCGGGGTCCTTGCCCTCGTCGAGGTCGAGCAGGTAGCGCCGTGCCTCGAACGGCAGGTCCTGCGGCGTGCCGAGCTGCCGCAGGCCCTCGTCGATCCCGTCCTCGGTGAACTGAAGGCCGGTGAAGCCGTCGCAGAACTCCGCCGGGTCCGCGTCCGAGGGCCACTCGGTCGCGCGGCACCCGGCCGCGAGCGTCAGTACGACGGCCGCGGCCGCCAGCGTGCGGACCCGCATCACTCCGCGGGCTGCTCGGCGATCTCCGCGGTGACGCGCAGCTCGGTGGCGTCGGCGTCGACCGTGAAGACCAGGTCGCCGGTGATCTTGCCGGCCGCGACGAGGTCGGCGGAGGCCGCCTCGGCGTCGCGCACGGCCTTCTCGGGGCCGCTGACCTCGACCCGCGACAGGGGGGTCTTCATGTTGACCTTGGCCTGCGACTTCGCGCCGCGGATGCCGGCGAGGGCGGCGGCGACGGCGTCGATCGCGGTGCCGTCGGAGGCGGCGGGGGAGCCGAGCTCGGTGGCGGTGGGCCAGGCGGCCCGGTGGACCGAGCCCTCCTGCCACCACGACCAGACCTCCTCGGTCACGTAGGGCAGGAACGGCGCGAGCAGCCGGAGCTGCACCTGGAGGGCCGCGGCCAGGGTGGCGCGGGCCGAGTCGGAGGCGTCGCCGTCCTGGGCGTAGGCGCGCTCCTTGACCAGCTCCAGGTAGTCGTCGCAGAACTCCCAGAAGAACTTCTCGGTGACCTCGAGCGCGGTCGTGTAGTCGTAGGCCTCGAACGCCTCGGTGGCCTTGCCGACCACGCCGGCGAGGCGGCCGAGCAGGGCGGTGTCGACCGGCTGGCTGACCCGCGCGGCGCTGAACTCGGTCGCGCCGACGCTGCCGAGGACGAACTTCGACGCGTTCAGGACCTTCATCGCCAGCCGTCGGCCGACCTTCATCTGCGTCTCGTCGAACGGCGAGTCGAGGCCCGGGCGGGCGATCGCGGCGCGCCAGCGGACCGCGTCGGCGCCGTACTTGCCGAGGATCTCGTCGGGGACGACGACATTGCCCTTGGACTTCGACATCTTCTTGCGGTCGGGGTCGACGATGAAGCCGGAGATCATCGCGTGCGACCACGGCGCGGCACCGTTCTCGAAGTGCGCGCGGACGACCCGGCTGAACAGCCAGGTGCGGATGATGTCGTGCGCCTGGGTGGCGAGGTCCATCGGGAAGACGCGCGACCACAGGTCGGGGTCGGACTCCCAGCCGCCCGCGATCTGCGGGGTGAGCGAGGAGGTCGCCCAGGTGTCCATCACGTCGGGGTCGCCGATGAAGCCGCCGGGCTTGCCGCGCTGGTCCTCGGTGAAGCCGGTGGGCGCCTGCGTCGACGGGTCGACCGGCAGCTCGGCCTCGGTCGGCAGCAGCAGCCGGGTGTAGTCGGGCTCGCCCTCGGCGTCGAGGGGGTACCAGACCGGGAACGGGATGCCGAAGAAGCGCTGGCGCGAGATCAGCCAGTCGCCGTTGAGGCCGCCGACCCAGTTGTCGAAGCGGTGCTTCATGTGCGGCGGGAGCCACTGGATCTCGTTGCCGCGGTCGAGCATCTGGGTGCGGATCGACGCGTCCCGGCCGCCGTTGCGGATGTACCACTGGCGGGTGGAGACGATCTCGAGCGGCTTGTCGCCCTTCTCGTAGAAGTTCGCCATCCGCTGCGTGGGCTTCGGGTCGCCGTCGAGGTCGCCGGTCTCCTTGAGCTTGGCGACCATCGCCTCCCGGGCGGAGTGGACCGTCTTGCCCTTGAGGTCCTCGTACGCCGCCGACGCCTGCTCGGACCCGAGCCACTCGGGGGTCTCGCGGGTGAACCGGCCGTCGCGACCGATGACCGTGCGGACCGGGAGCTGCAGCTCGCGCCACCACTGCACGTCGGTCAGGTCACCGAAGGTGCAGCACATCGCGATGCCGGCGCCCTTGTCCTTCTCGGCGGCCGGGTGGGCGAGGACGGGGATCTCCACGCCGAAGACCGGCGAGGTGACGGTCTGGCCGAACAGGTCGGCGTACCGCTCGTCGTCGGGGTGCGCGATCAGGGCGACGACGGACGGGATCAGCTCGGGACGGGTGGTCTCGATGTGGACGGGCGAGCCGTCGGCCTTGTGGAACGCGACCCGGTGGTAGGCGCCGGCGTAGTCGCGCGCCTCGAGCTCGGCCTGCGCGACGGCGGTCTGGAAGGTGACGTCCCAGAGGGTCGGCGCCTCCTGGAGGTAGGCCTCGCCGCGGCCCAGATTGCGCAGGAACGCGCGCTGGCTGACGGTCTGGGCGTGCTTGCCGATCGTCGTGTAGGTGATCTTCCAGTCGACGCTCAGGCCCAGGGTGCGCCACAGCGCCTCGAAGACCTTCTCGTCCTCCTCGACCAACTGCTCGCACAGGGCGATGAAGTTCGGGCGGCTGATCGGGACCTGGCGCTTGGGGTCCGGCTTCTCCGGGGGAGTGAAGTCGGGGTCGTAGGGCAGGGACGGGTCGCAGCGCACGCCGAAGTAGTTCTGGACACGGCGCTCGGTCGGCAGGCCGTTGTCGTCCCAGCCCATCGGGTAGAAGACCGACTTGCCCTGCATCCGCTGGAAGCGGGCGATCAGGTCGGTGTGCGTGTAGGAGAAGACGTGGCCGACGTGCAGGCTGCCGCTCACGGTCGGCGGCGGGGTGTCGATCGCGTAGACGTTCTCGCGCGGCTGGGTGCGGTCGAAGCCGTAGGTGTCCTCGGCCTTCCAGCGCTCCGCCCACTTCGCCTCGAGCCCCTCCAGGGCCGGCTTGTCCGGTACGACGACAGCGCTGGCGTCGGCGCTGGTCGGGTCCGGGGTCTGCTGGCTCTCGAGCTCGCTCATGGACAAGGATCCTAGTTCGCAACGGCCTCCAGCCTTGAACCGCGGGTTAACCTCGGACGATGCGCCTGCTCGCCCGTGCAGCCCTGACCGCGCTCGCGACCGTCGCCCCGCTGGCGGTGGTGCCGGGGGTGGTGGCGCCGGGCCCGGCGGTCGCCTCGGCGGCCGGAGCAGCCGAGTTCCAGCTGGACGGACGCGGCTGGGGCCACGGCAAGGGGATGTCGCAGTGGGGCGCGCAGGGCGCCGCGACCAAGGGGCTGGGCTTCCGGCAGATCGTCAACTTCTACTACCCGGGCACCCGCGTCGGGTCGGCCACGGGCGACATCCGCGTCCTGCTCACGGCGGAGACCCGTCAGGCCCTGGTGGTGGGTCACCGCAGCGGGCTGTCGGTGCGCTCGGTGTCCAGCGGGGCGTCGTACCCGCTGAGCCGGGCGGGGGCGACCCGCTGGCGGATCACGCCGTCGTCCGACAACGCGACCAGCAGGGTCTGGGTCTACACGGACAGCTGGCACCTGGTCCGCTCGATCGCCGGCCAGGCCGAGTTCGTCGCGCCGTCGATGCGGCTCTACCTGCCGTCGGGGTCGAAGGTCTACCGCGGCAAGCTGCGCTCGGCGAGCGCCGGCGGGCAGCGCGACGTGGTCAACATCGTGTCGCTGGAGACCTACCTGCGCGGCGTCGTGCCGCGGGAGATGCCGGCGCTGTGGAAGGCCGAGGCGCTCAAGGCGCAGGCGGTCGCCGCCCGCTCCTACGCCGCCTACGAGCGCGCCAACAGCAGCCGTGGGCACTTCGACGTCTACGACACCACCCAGTCGCAGGTCTACGGCGGCGCGGGCGACGAGCAGCCGCAGACCGACGCGGCGATCGCGGCCACCCGGGGCGAGATCCGGGCCTACGGCGGCACGCCGGCGTTCACGCAGTTCTCGTCCAGCAACGGTGGGTGGACCGTGAAGGGCTCGCAGCCCTATCTCGTCGCGCGGGCCGACCCCTACGACCCGGTTCGCACCTGGCACTGGACGCTCACCCAGGCGGAGCTGCGGGCTGCGGCGCCGGGCATCGGGACCGCCACGGCCGTGACGGTCGTCGCCCGGGACGGCCACGGCGACTGGGGTGGTCGCGCCGTGACCGTGCGGGTCACCGGGACGCTGAAGACGGTCGACGTCCCGGCCGACACCTTCCGGTCGCGGATCGGGCTGCTGTCGACGTACTTCCGCCGCGTGTAACGGGCGACCACCCCGGTGACAGGTATGGGGTATGCGCGAGAGCTTGCTGGCCCTGCTGTCCGGGGCGTCGCTGGTCATGGTCGGTGCGGTCGTCGTGGCCGGACCGGCGGACGCCGCGACGCAGACCTGCCGTGGGCTGACCGCGACGATCGTCGGCACCACGGGTGACGACGACCTCGAGGGGACCCCGCTCGCCGACGTGGTCTGGCTCGGTCCGGGCAACGACAGGTTCAAGGGTGGCGCCGGCGACGACGTCGTGTGCGGCGGCACGGGCAACGACTCGATCTCCGGTGGCTACGGCAACGACACCGTCAACGGCGAGGCCGGCGCGGACCGGCTCTCCGGCGGCCCGGGCAAGGACTACCTGCTCGGCAGCACCGGTGCGGACGCGCTCTACGGCGGCGCCGACGACGACCGCATCAACGGCGGTCGCGACAAGGACCTGCTGACCTATGTCACCGCGCTGCACCCGATCACGGTCGACGGTGCCGCCGGCACGGTCGACGGCGACGGGCACGACGTCTACCTGCAGATCGAGACCCTGCAGGGCACCGCGGACGCCGACACGATGGTCGGCGGCCCCGGCCCCGACAGCTTCGTCGGTGTGGCCGGCGACGACACCATCACCGGCAACGGGGGCGACGACACCCTCGTCGCGGGTGGCGGTACGGCGAGCGGCGGCGCCGGCAACGACCTCGTCGTCATGAAGGGCGGGGTCGCCCGTGGCGACGCGGGCACCGACAACGTCCAGCTCTCGCTCGGCGCCCGCGGCTACGGCGGCGCCGACGACGACCTCTTCCGGCTCCGCGACGGCAAGTCGACCGCCTACGGCGAGGGCGGGGACGACACCTTCGTCGTCCGGACGAGGAAGGCGCGTCCCTATGCCAACGGCGGCACCGGCGACGACTCGATCAGCTTCCAGGGCTTCGACCGCGCCGTGCGGATCAACCTGGGCCGCGGCGAGGCGCGCTGGGACAGCACCGGCCTGGCGACCCTGAGGTCGATCAACCTCGCCTACGGCACGTCGTACAGCGACGTCCTGACCGGCTCGTCGGGCAACGACTACCTCTCGGGTGGCGGCCGCGGCGACAAGCTCTACGGGCTCAGCGGGACCGACATCCTCGACGGCGGCAAGGGCCGCGACATCGGGTACGGCGGCGCCGGGGCCGACATCTGCTCCACCGAGGTCCGGCGGGGCTGCGAGGTCTGAGCCGGCTCAGGCCGGCGCCTTCTCGGGCTCCGGGTCCGGCTCGGGGGCCGGGCGGTGGAGCACGGCCCGGCAGCCGAGGCCGACGACGAGCGCCCAGAACGCGGCGCCGATCCCGAGCACGGTGACCCCGGAGGCGGCCACGACGAGGGTCGCGGCGGCGGCCTCGCGCTCGCGGGGATCGGCGAGCGCGTCGGCCAGCGAGCTGCCGAGCGTGCCCAGCAGGGCCAAGCCGGCGGCGGCCTGCATCAGCCCGTCCTCGGCAGCCGCGACCATCGCGGCGAGCGCGCTGCTCGCGACGGCGAGGACCAGGTAGGTCACCGAGGCGCTCACGGCGGCGATCCAGCGGCGGCTGCGGTCCGGCCCCGCGGCGGGGCCCGCGGCGAGGGCCGCGCTGATCGCGGCCAGGTTGATCGCGTGGCCACCCGTCGGGGCGCCGACGACGGTGCCGATGCCGGTGACGGCGAGCGTCTCGCGCCACGGCACGCGGTAGCCGAAGGTGCCCATGACGGCGACACCGGGCACGTTCTGCGAGGCCATCGTGACGACGTACAGGGGCAGGGCCACGCCGACGAGCGCCGGCACGGACCAGTGCGGGGTGGTCCAGGCCAGGGTCGGGGCGAGCGCGGCGGCGTCGACGTCGGCGGTGACGAGGACGGTGGCCAGGGCGACGCCGAGCGATGCCGGCACGGCCCAGCGGGGCGCGATCCGCAGCAGGACCAGCCAGGTGAGGACGACGGGCGCCACGGCCTGGGGAGCGTCGACGACGGCGGTGACCGGCGCGATGCACAGCGGCAGCAGGACACCGGCCAGCATGGCCCGGGCGAGGCTCTGCGGGATGGCTGCGACGAGGTCGCCGAGCCGGGGGACGAGCGCGGTCAGGACGATCAGGACCCCCGTCGCGACGAACGCACCGACGGCGGCCGGCCAGCCGCCGGTGACGCCTGTGGCCGAGGCGAGCAGCGCGGCGCCGGGCGTGGACCAGGCGAGGACGACGGGAGTGCGGTGCCGCACCGAGAGCCACAGCATCCCGGCGGCCTGGGTGACGAGCAGCGTGAGCAGGCCGGAGGCGGCCTGGTCGGGGGACGCGCCGACGGCGGTGAGGCCGGCGAGCACCACGACGAACGAGCTGCTGAACCCGACGACCGCCGTGACCACACCGGCGAGCACCGGGCCGTGGGTAGTCTCCTCGGACACGCCGCCTCCTCCGACTGGCTCTCGCGAACACCTGCGCGGCGTTCTGTATACGGAACACTCTAGGTGAAGGGACGCCGATGGCGCGAGTGGACGGCCCGGGTCCCGATCGCGCCGGCGTCGGCGCCCGGATCCGCGCGCTGCGCGAGGCCCGCGGGCTGTCCCTCTCGGCCCTGGCCGCCGAGGCCGGCATCGGCAAGGGCACGCTCTCGGAGCTCGAGACCGGGCAGCGCAACCCGACGCTCGACACCCTGTACGCGGTGGCGACGCCGCTCGGCGTACCGATGGCGGCGCTGATGGACGACCGCGACGGCGCGGTCATCGCCGACGACGGCATCCTCGCGACACGCGTGCGGGTCGTGCGCGAGCCGGGCCGGACGACCGAGGTCTACCTGCTCCGCCTCGCGCCCGGAGCTGAGCGGCGATCGGGCGCCCACGTGGCGGGCGTCGAGGAGCAGCTGGTCGTGCTGTCCGGCTCGGGGTCGGTGGAGTACGACGACGAGGTGGTCGCCTTCGGGCCGGGGGACCACGTGCGGTTCGCCGCCGACCGGCCGCACTCCTACCGGGGTGGGGTCGAGGGGTTCGAGGCGGTCAACGTGATCGTCACGCCGGGGTGAGAGCGCCGGTGGTCGCTGCTAGCAGGGGTAGAGCCTGACCGGACCCACGGAGCCTTCGTCGAGCGAGGAGTCGGGAAACGGGCGGATGTAGCCCGGCCGTCCACCTTCGTCGACCGTGACGGCGACAGCCCCGGCGGACGAGTCCACGATCAGTGCGCCGTCGTCCCACCGCAACTGGTCGATCGAGAGCGCGTCGCCGTCGATGCAGCCGAGGGTGAACCTGCGGTTGAGCAACCCGCGGTCGGTCTGCTCCACCTGGATCTCGTAGATCGGATCGACGAAACCGGACAGGAGCACGCGGGTCCGGAGCGTGCGGTCCGGGTTCTCGACTCCGGAGAGTCGCTCGTCATGGCTGTCGGCGAAGGCGGCGCCCAACGCGCCCCACCCCGTCCACAGCACGCCGAGGCTGAGGGCGACGGCGAGGCCGATGCCGAGGCGCCAACCGCGCAGCAGCGTGACGGCGCCGAGGATCGAGAGGGTGCAGCCGAGGGCGCCGAGGAGGAACTGGTGGTCCAGCAAGCGTGCGGCCCAGATGTATCCGTCGAAGTCGGACCCCAGCCCACTCGGCACCGACGCGGCGTAGAGGGCGACGGACAGCCCCGTGGCGACCACGCCCGCCCTGCGGTCGCGACGTGCAGGCTCCTGGCGGGTCGCCGGGATCACGGTCATGCCGTGACCCTACGGCGACCTGCCGCCGCGTGAGCGTCACATCGTCGAGAGAGCGCAGGCGACGCGGCGGTGGGCCGGGTAGATCTCGCCGATCGCCTTGCCTTTCCGGTCGCGGATCAGCTCGACGGAGGTGGTGCCGTTGCCGGTGACGACGCGGGCGAGTCCGTGGGGTGTCTCCCAGCGGTAGGCGCCGAGGCCGAGCTGGACCACGCGGAAGCCGAGATGGGTCTTCGCGCGATGGTCGCGGCGGGCCAGGGGTGCGTCGTTGTGGTCACTTGTCTGGCCGGGTGGGCCGGTGGGGTCGTACGGCGAGGGGTGGTCGTGGTCGAGGAGGCTGGTGCCGCGGCGGGGTGAGTGGGGGAACACGTCGCGCCGGGTGCGGAGGAGCGTGCGGCGCTTCATCGACGTGGGATGCTCATAGCCGCTGACGGCGCGCCCGATGGTGAGGTCCACGACCGGGAGGACGGCGATGTCTCGGCGGTGCAGGAGGGCGGCGAGCTGGTCGAGCAGCAGCGGGCCGATTCCGTCGACCCGGGCGACACCGTCGGCGTTGCCGGACAGGACGTCCTGGCTGAGGAAGACGTTGATGGTCGCGGGGCGGCGGTGGCGCTTCGCCGCGAGCGACTCGGGTGCGGGCTGGTCGGGCTCGTCGGGCTGGTCGGGCGGGCCGGTGAGGAGGGCGAGCGCCGCGGCGGGGTCGGCGAGCAGCTCGGCCGCCTCGGCGCGGAACTGGTCCATCGTCTTCACGTCGTCGGGGTGGGTCGGGACGTGCTGGTCGGCGATGGTGCCGGCGAGGTGGTCGATGAACTCGGCCAGCTCCTCGGCTCCCGCGGTGGACAGCCGCATCCCCAGGCTCTGGACGTCCGCCTCGGCGGCGATGCCACCGGCGCGTTCGCCGGGGCGCTTGCGGCGCAGCCACACGCCCTTCCTTGCCTCGTCGTCGGCGATCCGCCGACGGTGGGCCTCGACGTCGGCCTCGATGACCTTGGCCTCGGCCAGCGCGAGGACGCGCGACGGAGACTCGTCAGCGGCGGCTGCGACGGCGATGTCGACGACCGTCACCCGGTCGCGGTCGAGCCTGCGTGACATCGAGGCGACCTTGCGCGCGACCCACAGCTCAAGGCGCAGGGCCCGCACGGCGTCGTACACGTTCGGAAGGCGGTGGCGCAGGTCGAGCAGGTCGGCGGCCCGGTTGGCGGTCGCGATCACGCCGGCGTGGGCGGCGATCGCGAACTCCTCGAAGCACAGCTCGGCCACCGGCGGCGTTCCTTCACCGCCGATCGTGACCAGGCGGTCGCCTCCGATGCCCGGGACCGCTCCGGGCTGGGACTGCGGGTCCTCGGAGTGGTGGTCGCACCAGGCGAGCAGGCGGTCCATCGCCTCGACGTCGGCCTGGCGCCGCTGGCGCACCCCGGACTCCTCGGCAGCGAGCAACGCTGCCGCATCGAGGTAGGCGAGTTCGGCCATGCATCCATGATAAGCGAACATGCGTTCGATAGCCAGTGGCAAGCGGTCCCTGTGGACGACCGGATGGGCGTGGCCGGACGGGCGTGGCCGGACGGGCGTGGCCGGACGGGCTCGTGGACCGGTGACTAGGAGCCGGCTTGCAGGTAGGCGTCGATCAGGTCGTTCGCGTCGGTCGCGGCCTCGAGGTCGTAGAACCTCTCGTCGAGCCCGTCCAGCACCGCGTCGAGATTGTGGGAGTCGAGTACGTCGAACCGCGCATCGGCGCTCGCTGGGTAGTCGGGGCCGAGCACCTGCATCCCCTCCCGCAGCAGCATGGCCCACCGCTCGCCCAGTGCCTCGGGGAGGGCGGCGAGAGCAAGGGGTGCGGTGTCTCCTCCCCAGGAGCGGAAGTAGGAGTCGAACCCGCCGGAGTTGATCTCCTGGCGTAGGTCGCAGATGGCGAAGACCGCACGTTGTCGTGGCGTCAGAGTCGAACGATCACCCTCGCCGAAGGCTTCGTACTGGCTCCACGCGTCGTCGGTCGACATGGACGTGACGCTACCGCTGGCGGACGGCCCTGCCTCAGAACGGAGGCGTCCCCGTCCCCGTGATCCGGAACCGCCCCCACGTGTCCTTGTCGGACAGCCGGGCGGTCGCCTCGCCGGCTTCCGTACGCAGGGTCACCGTGCTGCCGCTGCGCACGTCGTCGACGGGGGTGCCGGCGGCGACGCGGCCGTACCAGTGGAACAGGCCGTCGAGGGGTTGGAAGCTGCCGCGCAGGGTGACGACGACGCCGTGGTCGGTGCCGTGGACGTGGACGACCGCCGGGCCGTCGTACAGCTCCTGGGGCTCGTGCGCGACGCTCATCGCCCGGACTCCTTCGGCTCCTTGCGCAGCGGTCGGACGTTGTCCGCGCCGAGCTGGGGGTCGAGGGCGGCGAGGTCGACGCCGTGCTCGGCCGCGGCTCCGGACAGCGCGTGCCAGATGAACTCGCCGAGGTAGGCGGCGGCCGCGGCGCGCGACATGGTGCGGCGCTCGAGCCACCACTGGCCGACCGAGCTGCCGAGCCCGACGATCGCGTGCGACCACGGCTCGGCGGCGCCCGCGTCGCCGCCCAGCAGGCGCAGGGCGTCGCCGAGCATCCGGGAGAGCTTGGAGGCGATCAGGTCCTTGCCGGCGGCCAGCGGGTCGCCGCCGGCGTGCTGGCGGGTGAGCAGGAGGAAGGCCTGCGGGTGCTCGGCGATGGTGCCGAGGTAGGCCTCGACGCCCGCGGTCACCCGTTCGCGGGAGCTCGCGGGCAGGAGGACGGCGGCGATGACCCGCTCGAGGACCAGGTCGGTGCCCCAGGCGCCGACCGCGGCGTGCAGCTCGGACTTGTCGGCGAAGTAGCGGTAGAGCACCGGCTTGCTGACGCCCGCCTCGGCGGCGATGTCGGCCACCGATGCGTCGGGGCCGAGGGTGTCGATCGCGCGGACCGCCGCCTGGACGAACTCCTCGCGCCGGGCAGCCCGGTGCTTCTCCCAGCGGGTCGTGCGCCCGTCGCTCTTGACGTTGGAGGCCATGGGCACAACAGTACAGTTAGACGTTACCGATGGTCACATCTAGTTTTCGAAGGATCTCCCGCGATGACCCTGCTCGACCCCGCTGCCGAGGTCGCCTCCCCGAACGCCGAGGCCCTGTCCGAGCGGCTGCTGCGCTCGACGGCCCGCCAGTCCTACGACCCCGACGTCGACATCGACTGGAGCGCGCCGCCGGTGCCGGGCCTGTGGTGGATGCAGCCGGAGCGGATGTCGCTCTACGGTACGCCGCTGTGGGACCGGCTCAGCGAGGAGCAGCGCATCGAGCTGTCGCTGCACGAGGTCGCGAGCATGGTCAGCGTCGGGATCTGGTTCGAGGTCGTGCTGATGCAGATCCTGCTGCGCGACGCCTACCGTGAGGACCCACGCTCCGCGCGCACCCAGTTCATGCTCACCGAGGTCGGCGACGAGACCCGCCACACCGTGATGTTCGGGCGGGCCATCGAGGCGATGGGCGTGCGCGCCTACGGCCCGCGCCGGACGCCGTACCGCCTCGCGCGGCTGGGCCCGGTCGCGCTGCGCGGCGCGAGTGCGTACGCCGGCATCCTGATCGGCGAGGAACCGGTCGACCGCTGGCAGCGCGACCTGATGCGCGACGAGCGGATCCAGCCCCTGGCCCGGATGATCGCTCGGATCCACGTGACCGAGGAGGCCCGTCACGTCACCTTCGCGCGCGACGAGCTCGCCTCCGCCGTCAAGGGGCTGAGCCGCGCGAAGCTGCGCTGGCACCAGGCCCTGACCGCCCAGGTCGCCTATGTCACCATGCGCTCATTGGTCCACCCCGACGTGTACGCCGCCGTCGGGCTCGACCCCCAGGAGGCCCGCCGCCAGGCGCTCGGCAACGAGGCCTACCGCGAGACGATCGCCTGGATGGGTGAGAAGGTCATGCCGGTGCTGCAGGAGAACGGCATGGTCGGCGAGCGGGACCGCAAGGTGTGGCGGGCCTCGTTCCTGATGCGCTGAGGCTCAGGCGAACGGCAGTCGGGCCTCGACGACCGCCGCGTAGACGTCGGCGGGAAGGGCAGCGCCCTCGCGCCGGACCGTGTCGGCGGCGATCACGAGCAGCCGGTTGAGCCTGACCTCGCTGGGGCGCCCGCGCGGGTCCCACGCCCCGGAGCCGACGTCCATCCAGAAGCGGCCGGCGGCCGCCTCCTGCGCGGCGTCGCGGTCGTGGTCCTTGCTGGTCATCACCAGGCAGTTGAGCAGCTGCTCCCCGGCGGACCCGGCTGCGGTGCCGATGACGAGCACCGGGCGGTCCTTGCCCTGCTGCGGGTCGTCCTCGTAGGGCACCCACGCCCAGACCACCTCGCCCGGGTCGGGGCGGCCGTCGGGGACGGGGGCGTAGGTCCCGTCGGGGACGCTGGTCGGGTCGCTGGTCGGGTCGGTCGTGTCGCTCATCCGGCGTCCTCCAGGAACTCGTCGAGCAGCCCGGGGGTTGCGGCCAGGGCGAGGGCGATCGCATCGGGCGCCGGGACGTCGTACACGGCGACCTGGCCGGTGCCGCCGGCGGTGGTCGCGGCGACGGTGACCAGGCCGGCGCGGCGCTGGAACCAGGTGGCGCGGAGGTTCCAGCCGATGACGTGGGCGTCGGCCAGCGCGTCACGTCGGCGCAGGACCGACCCGGACCGGGTGACCACGTGGCCGGCCAGGTGCGCGTGGCCCAGGGCGCGGGCGCGGTCGGCGGCGAGGGCGAGCGCGGCGGCGACCGCGACCAGCGGGAGGACGAGCAGTCCCGCGGATGCCCCGGCCAGCACCGCCAGGACCGGCAACGCCGCGAAGGGTGCCGCGCCCAGCAGGGCGCGGGTGAAGCGACGGGTGGTCGCGGCCCGGCCGTGGCCGCGCAGCGCGCCGGTCACGGGTGCCTGGTCGCCGAGGACGGCGCTCGTCGTGGTGACCGCGGTCGGGTACGGCGCCGGGGGGAGCAGCACGGTCGAGGACTGCTGGCTGCCGCGCAGCCCCGTCACGATCGCGTTGACGCGCCGTCCGCGGGCCAGCCGGAGCGCGGCCGGCTCGCCGATCGTGGCGCCGGCCAGCCGGGCGACGTCGATGCTGGTCTCGCGCTGGGTGAGCAACCCGCGGCGCACGTGCCAGGTCGCGCCCTGCCGGGCGAGCAGGAAGCCGCCGTTGACGACGAGGTACCCGACCACCGCGAGTGTCGCGACCAGCAGCAGCACGGCGACCGCGAGGGCGCCGACGACGCCGGGGGAGAAGACGTCGAGGTCGTCCTCGCTGATCCGGATGTCGACGGACTGCAGGAGCGGGGCCGTCGTACCGACGACCGCACCGGTGGCGACCAGCACGGCGCCGCTGAACGGGGCGTACCAGAGCCAGCGCGGCGAGAAGCGCGCCACCACCGCCTCCGGTACGACGCCCGGCAGGCCGGCCGCGTCCGGCGAGCCCGCACCCGCGCCCGTCGCCGGGGACGCCAGCAGCTGGGCGCGCAGCGCGCTCGCCTGCTCGCGGGGGAGGGCGTCGAGCAGCAGCCGCTCGTCGTCGTCGCTGGCCACGCTGCCGGTGCCGATCACGATCGCGGCGAGGCCGAGCACCCGGTGGATCGGGGAGGCGGTCAGGTCGACCGTACGGACCCGGTCGACCGGCGTCGACAGGTTGTGCCGCTGCAGCAGGCCGCGGCGCAGCTCGACGCGCGAGCCGGTGACGCGGTAGGTCGTCGTGAGGTAGCGGACCACGCCGAGGCCGACCGGGAAGCCGACGCCGAGGAGGGCCCACGGGCCGGTGCCCGACGCGCCACCGGCGACGAGCAGGCCGACCAGGACCGGAAGGAACTTGACGAGCTCGGTGATCGGGTGGACCAGCAGCATGCGCGGGTCCAGCCGCTGCCACGGCGCCTCGTCCGCGACGGGGAGGCTCACGTCGCGTCGCCCTCGACGAGGTCGGCCTTGCGGGTCAGCTCGTCGACCAGCCGGAGTGCCACGTCGCGGTCGAGGCCCTCGATCTGCAGCGGCCCCGCCGCCGACGCGGTCGTCACCGTCACGGTCGCCAGGCCGAAGAGCCGCGCGAGGGGACCCTGCGCGAAGTCGACCGTCTGCACCCGCGACATCGGCGCGATCCGGCGCTCGCGCGCCCACCAGCCGCGCTGGGTGTAGACCGCCGTCGCGGACACCTCCCAGCGGTGCACCCGGTAGCGCCACAGCGGTACGACGACCGCGAGCCCCACGCACCCGACGACCACCGCCAGCGCCAGCCCCCAGCGCAGGCCGCCCGGGACCCACACGAGCGCGGCGACGACGCCGACCACGACGGCGACGAGCGCCTCGATCCCCGCCTCGAGCTGCCACATCGTGCGGGCGCGGGGACTGACCCGGTGGGCGGGGTCGCGCAGCTGGCTCACGCGGCCACCCTACGAGCCGGATCCGAGCGCCGTGAGCAGGGACCTAGGTCCCGCACCGGCGCCGACGGCCCGGCTCGAAGTGACCATTGCGCCACCTCGTCCGGTCATGATCGGCGGGCTCCTCACGCAACGGCCTGCCGTCGTACACGGGCGTGCCTAGCCTGAGGACGTGCTGGACACCCTGACCCTCCGCGTCGCCTTCGGGTTGGTCGCGGCGTGCGTCCTGGTGCTCTTCTGGGGCGCGACCTACCGGTCCACCCGGTCGGCCTACAGCGGCTGGTGGTGCGTGTCCCTCGGGCTGTTCATCGTCAGCGCGTCGCTGTTCGTGCTCAACGGCACGCCGGTCCAGGCCGTCGCCAACCCGCTCGGCAATGCCACCGGCGTTCTCGGCGCGGGCTGCGTGTGGGCGGGAGCGCGCTCGCTGCGGGGCCGGGCCCTGCCGCGCTGGCAGCTCGCCGTCGGGCCGGCCGTGGTGCTGCCCGCGTCGCTGCTCGACGACCCCGCGCACGACGTGTGGGCCGGTGGTGCGTTCTACCTCGCCGGGATGGCGCTGCTGATCAGCCGCTCCGCCGTCGAGCTGTGGTGCCTCCTCGGCGAGCGGGACCTGGTGGCGGAGTCCCGGGCGCAGGTGCACTTCGCGGTGCTGTCGATGGCGGTCGCGTCGACCGCGATCGGCGCCTTCTACCTCGCCCGGACCGGCGTCTTCGTCGCCGTCGGGCCGCGGCACCCCGTCTTCCTCGCCGGCTTCGGGTCGCAGGCGACCACGCTGCTCACGATGATCCTGCTGGTCGTCGTCACCTTCGGCATGTCCGCGCTCAGCCACGAGCAGCAGACCTCCGACCTGCGCCGCCGTGCGACCCGCGACGGCCTGACCGGCCTGCTCAACCGCGACGAGTTCCTGCGCCTGGCGCGACGCGAGATCGCCACGGGCGGCCTCGGCCAGGCGCCCGCGGTCCTCGTCGCCGACCTCGACCGGTTCAAGGAGCTCAACGACGGGTTCGGGCACGCCGCCGGCGACAGCGCGCTGACCCGTTTCGCCGACGCCTGCGAGGAGGTCGTCGGGGCCCGCGGCCTCGTCGGTCGCCTGGGCGGCGACGAGTTCGTGCTGCTGACCCTCGACGACCGCGCCGAGCAGGTCGCGGCCGACGTCGCGCAGCACTACCGCGCGTCCGGCGGAGCGGAGCCGTCGACGGCGAGCTTCGGCCTCGCCGCGGTCCAGCCGGACGACGACATCGGACAGGCCATGGCCCGTGCGGACGAGGCGCTCTACCGCGCCAAGGCCGCCGGGCGGGCGCACGCCGTGCGCTGGACGGACCCGGCCGGGGAGGCCGGGCCGTCCGTGCGTCGTACGGCGTGACCTGCGTCCGCCCCGCGCAGCGGGCTCAGGCGCTGGCGTCCTTGATCTCGGCGACGACCTCGCCGTTGCCGATGGTGGCGCCGACCTCGGCGGTGAGGCCGGTGATGGTGCCGGCCTTGTGGGCCTTGAGGGGCTGCTCCATCTTCATGGCCTCGAGGACCACGACGACGTCGCCCTCGGCGACCTCCTGGCCCTCGGTGACGGCGACCTTGACGATGGTGCCCTGCATCGGGGAGGTGACGGCGTCACCCGACGCGGCCGCGGCGGCCTTCTTGCCGGCGGCACGCTTGGGCTTCTTCGCACCGGCAGCGGGACCGGAGGCGATGCCGCCCAGGCCGGCCGGGAGGACGACCTCGATCCGCTTGCCGCCGACCTCGACGACGACCTTCTGCTTCTCCTCGGGCTCGTCGGTCTCGCCGGCGGTGCCCTTGTAGGGCTCGATCTGGTTGTCGAACTCGGTCTCGATCCACGTGGTGTAGACGTCGAAGGAGCCCTCGCCGGTCGGGTTCGAGGAGGCGACCCAGGCGGGGTCGTTGACGATGACCTCGTCGAAGGTGAGCGCGGTGGGCATGCCGTCGACCTCGAACTCGGCGATCGCGCGCCGCGAGCGCTCGATGGCCTGGGTGCGGTCGCGGCCGGTGACGATCAGCTTGGCGATCAGCGAGTCGAACGCGCCCGGGATGGTCTCGCCGTTCTCGTAGCCGCCGTCGACGCGGATGCCCGGGCCCTGCGGCGGGTTCCACTTGGTGAGGGTGCCGGGGGCGGGCATGAAGTTGTTGCCGCCGTCCTCGGCGTTGATGCGGTACTCGATGGAGTGGCCGCGGACCTCGGGGTCGTCGTAGCCGAGCTCCTCGCCGGCCGCGATGCGGAACATCTCGCGGACCAGGTCGATGCCGGTGACCTCCTCGGAGACACAGTGCTCGACCTGGAGGCGGGTGTTGACCTCGAGGAAGGAGATCGTGCCGTCGGCGGCGACGAGGAACTCGCACGTGCCGGCGCCGACGTAGCCGGCCTCCTTGAGGATGGCCTTGGAGGACTCGTAGAGGCGCTTGTTCTGCTCGTCGGTCAGGAACGGCGCGGGGGCCTCCTCGACCAGCTTCTGGTGGCGGCGCTGCAGGGAGCAGTCGCGGGTGGAGACGACCACGACGTTGCCGTACTTGTCGGCCAGGCACTGGGTCTCGACGTGGCGGGGCTTGTCGAGGAACTTCTCGACCAGGCACTCGCCGCGGCCGAAGGCGGCGATGGCTTCGCGGGTGGCGGACTCGTAGAGCTCGGGGATCTCCTCGAGGGTGCGGGCGACCTTGAGGCCGCGGCCGCCGCCGCCGAAGACCGCCTTGATGGCGACCGGGAGGCCGTGCTCCTTGGCGAACGCGACGATCTCGTCGGCGGACTCGACCGGGTCCTTGAGGCCCGGGGCGAGGGGGGCGCCGGCGGCGAGGGCGATCTGCTTGGCCTTGGCCTTGTCGCCGAGGCCGTCGATGGCCTCGGGGGAGGGGCCGATCCAGGTCAGCCCGGCGTCGATGACGGCCTGGGCGAACTGGGCGTTCTCGGCGAGGAAGCCGTAGCCGGGGTGCACGGAGTCGGCGCCCGACTTCTTCGCGACGTCGATGATCTTGTCGATCACGAGGTAGGAGTCGGCCGGGGTGGTTCCGTCGAGGGAGTAGGCCTCGTCGGCGAGCCGGACGAACAGGGCGTTGGCGTCGGGCTCGGCGTACACCGCGACGCTGCCGATGCCGGCGTCCTTCGCGGCACGGATGACCCGGACGGCGATCTCGCCACGGTTGGCGACGAGGACCTTCTGCAACGGCTTGGTCTCAGGCACGCGGACTCTCCTGCTTCGGTGGCGTAACAACGGTTGTGCGACTGCCCGGGCAGTCTAGGGGCTACCTGCCGGGGGTCGACGCGCCCCTTCGGCACATGGACGCCGACGCCGTCCGCTGCGGCTTGGGTCCGGTGCCGGGGAGCGCTTAGCCTGCCCGCGTGATCCGCACCTACCGGCCCGAGTTCGACGGGCTCCGCACCGTCGCGGTCTACCTGGTGGTGCTCTTCCACTCCGGCCTGGCGCTCGCGACCGGCGGGTTCGTCGGTGTCGACCTGTTCTTCGTGCTCTCCGGCTTCCTGGTGTCGAGCGTGATCCTGGCCGAGGTCGAGCGCACGGACTCCTTCGCGCTGGGTCGCTTCTACGCCCGTCGCGCCCGGCGGTTGCTGCCCGCAGCGGTCGTCGTCGTGGTCGCCGTGGCCGGTGTCTTCACGGTGCTCTGGTCCGTGCCTGCCCGGATCTCGCTGGTCGGTGACGCGCGCTCCGCCCTGCTCTACTACTCGAACTGGCACTTCGCCGACGCCGCCGGCGACTACTTCGCCGCGGACAGCGAGAAGAGCCCCTTCCTGCACTTCTGGTCGCTGTCGATCGAGGAGCAGTTCTACGTCTTCTTCCCGCTGCTCGTGCTGCTCCTCGTGGTCCTCAAGCGGGTCGCGCTGCTCCGTTGGATCGTGGGCGCGCTGCTGGTCTGCTCCGTGGCCGCGCAGGTGTACTGGGCCGGGGTCGACGTGGACCGGGCGTACTACGGGACCGACGCCCGCCTCTACCAGCTGCTGGCCGGTGTGCTCCTGGCCCTGGCGCTGCAGCGGCGACCGCAGCCGACCCCGCGCCGCGTGGCCGTCGCCGCCGGGTGGCTCTCACTCCTGGCGCTGCTCGTCCTCGGCAGCGGCCTGCTCGACGTGTCGGCGTCGTGGCGCGGGCTCGGCGCCTGCGCCGCGGCCGTCGTGCTCCTCGGGGCGCTGGCGCAGACCGAGGGCGCCGCCCTGAACCGGGTGCTCGGCACGAGGATCCCGGTCTTCCTCGGCAAGATCTCCTACGGCACCTACCTGTGGCACTGGCCCGTCATCGTCGCGCTGACGACCGTCCTCGACTCCGGTCCGCTGGTCATCGCCGTCCTCGCCACCGGTGTCAGCACCGGCCTCGCGGCGCTGTCGTACGAGGTCCTCGAGATGCCGGTCCGCAAGGCGGCCGTGCTCGACCGGCTCCGGTGGTCCAGCGTCGTCGCCGGTCTCGCCGTGAGCACCCTGGTCGCCGTCGTCGTCGCGCCGGGCCTGCTCGAGCAGGACCGCCGGCCGGAGGTCGCGGCCGCGGCCGGGCCGGCGTCGGGCGCGCCCGGTGGCCGGGCGTCGGTGCCCGCCGACATCGACTGGAAGAAGGTCGTCGACGACCACGGAGCGGTCCAGTCGTGCACGGTCGACGACGTCGACGCCTGCCGCGATCACCGCGGCGCCGGCACCCGGGTGCTGCTCGTCGGCGACAGCCAGGCCCAGATGATGGTCCCGATGTTCCGCCGCCTCGCCCGCGACCGCGACTGGGACATGTCGTTCAACGTGCTCCCCGGCTGCACCTGGCAGGAGGAGCTCACGAACTCGAAGATGGGCGCCGAGGGCTCCGAGGACTGCCGCAGGGCACGAGAGGGCTGGTACGACGACGTGCTGCCCCAGCTCGACCCGGACGTCGTCATCCTCCTCGCCCGCCCGCGTGACGACGTCGAGGAGTGGGGCGACGTGGTGTCCCGCCGTGACGGCCCCCGCGAGCCGCTGGACAGGCTCACCTGGGAGACCACGAGCGCCACCCTGGAGAAGGTGAGCGCGCTGGTGCCCCACGTGCTGGTCGTCTCCCGGCTGGTGATGCCCGAGACCTTCGACCCGACCGACTGCCTGGCCTCGGCCTCGACCCTCGGCCAGTGCTCCGTGCCGGTCCCCGACGGCGGCACCCCGGTGGACGGCTACGTCTCCGCCGTGGCGGCCGAGCACCCCAACGTCGAGCTGCTCAACCTCAACCCGGCCTTCTGCGAGGGCGCACCGTGGTGCCTGCCGGTGGTCGACGGCCAGGTCGTCTGGCGCGACGACCACCACTACACGGCGGCGTACGTGAAGGCGCGCCAGCGCCCGGTGTGGCGCCTGCTCAGCCGGACCGGGGCGTTCGAGGGCTCCTGACGCCCAGCAGCACCGCGAAGGCGATCGCCTCGGCGACGAGGAAGGCGGTGCCGATGCGGTCGAGCGCGGCCAGGTCCGTCAGGAGGACCACGGCGGCGCCAGCCATGCCGGCCAGCCAGCCGACCGCGGCGATCCGGGCGTGCCCGTGGGCGATCGCAAGCACGGTCGCGACCAGGTTCGCGACGGCGAGCACGCTGCCGACCGCCAGCAGCGCGCTCGGCCGGCCGGGGAGGTCGGCGTCCGCGCCGAAGACGAGCCGGACGATCGGGGGAGCGACCCAGAGCCCGACGGCGACGGCTCCCGCGCCGAGCACAGCGGTGCCGGCGAGGAGCGTCCGGCGCAGGCGGCGTACCTCGTCGTGTCGACCCTCGACGACGGAGCGGGTGACGCGACCGGTCAGCTGCGGCACCACGCCGAGGGCGACGATGAACGGCGCGCGGTACACCGCCAAAGCCACGAACAGCGCGGTCACGTCCGTGGCCGCGCCACCCTGCACGGCGAGCACCAGCGGCCCGCCCGTCAGCACGAACTGGGCCAGCAGTTGGCCCGCCGAGGCGCCGGCCAGCAGCGAGAGCGCCGAACGTCGTGGGTCCGATCCCGGCTCGCCGGTGGCCGGGAGCGCGAGCGCGGAGGTCCACGCGAGACCGCAGGCGTGCCCCGCGACCAGGACGAGTCCGTAGGCGAGTGGGGAGTCGACGCCGGCCGCCCACAGGGCGATGACGCCGACGGTGCGCAGGCCGTTCTCGGCGACGATGGTCACGGCGAGGTCCCGGAACCGCTCGTGGGCGGTCAGCGCACCGCGGACCGCGCCCATCGCGAAGGAGCCGAAGGTCAGCGCCGCGACCAGCGCCGGGAAGCCGGCGTCGTCGCGGTGGAAGAGCGGGTCGCGCAGCAACCACGCCACGACCCCCGCCAGGCCGGCGACCGCGAGGCTCAGGCCGGCGACGGAGGGCAGCGCCGCCCGCACCGCCGCGAAGCCCCCGTGGGCCGCCACCGACCGGGCCATCCAGTGCTGGACCGGGAAGGTGATCGCCGCCGCCGACAGGCCCCACCAGGTCCACAGCACCGCGACCGGGGCGGCCTGCTCGGTGCCGAGGGCGCGGGTGGTGGTGGCGAAGACGACATAGGCCAGGGCGCCGGAGACGAGGGAGGCGACCGCGAGGGCGGACGTGTCGCGCCGGGCGCTCATCCGGCCGGCGTCAGGCGGTAGACGTCGAGGGTCCGGCCCGAGCGCACCTTCTCGGCGTACGGCGCCAGGTCGGCCGCGTGCGGGGCGTCGCGCCACACGACGAGCCAGCGCACGCCCAGGTCCCACAGGGCCGCGGCACCCTCGGCGCCGGGTGCGGTGAGGAAGCCGTCGTTGAGGGCGAGCAGGTCCTGGTCCCAGAACTGGTCGTCGCGGAACTGCGCGGTCCCGTAGTCGGGGTAGAGCGGGGCCACGCGGCGGTTGTAGGTCCAGCCCTCGATCACGACACCGCGCCCGCTGTAGGCGCCGATGAAGAAGCGCCGCCGGTCGCACGGGTCCGCGACCCGGCCGAGGCAGTGCTTGTTGGTGGCGACGAGGTCACCGCGCTCCGAGTGGTCGTGCAGCCAGCGCAGGACCCGGATGTCGGTGCCGTTGATGCCCGTGGGGATCGGTCGGTCGGAGGCGATCGCGGTCGGGCGCTCCCACTCGACGACCGCGTGCGCGGTGGGCACCACGCCGGCGGCCAGCAGCGCGAGCGCGGCCGTCGCGACGAACCCGGCCCGGCCGGCCCCGCTGGCGCGGCTGGCGGCGTACGCGCCGGCGGCGACGAGGGCGAGCAGGACCGCGACCGACAGCAGGGCCCCGCCGGCACCGGGCGCACGCCCGTGGTCGAAGGCGAGCAGCGTCGCCTGCAGCGCGACCGGGCCGGTCACGACCCCGGCCAGGACCAGGCGGGGGCGGGCCCCCGCCCGCTCCCAGAGCACGACCGTGCCCCACACCCCGGCGAGCGCCAGCAGCGGCTCGGCCGCCTTGTAGAAGTAGCCCTGGGAGCCGCCCGGGTGCGTCAGCGCCACCACGGCGCCCACGCCGGCGACGCCGCCGCCGAGCAGCAGCCAGGTGACCGGGTCGGTGCGGGTGCCCCGGTCGACGGCGAGGGCGAGCCCGCCCAGGAGGGCGAGCACGAGGGGCAGCGTCGCGAGGACGAGCACGAGGACGCCCAGGGCGCTGGCGAGCTCCACCTCCCGGCCGAGCAGGCCCTGGCTGCGCGCGGCGACGTAGTCCGCGCCGAGGTCCAGGCTGACGCCGCCGTCGCCGCCGCCGAACATCAGCCGGTTGAGCACCAGGAGCGTCACCCCGGCCAGGAGAGCGTCGGCGCCGACGACCCGGAGCGCGTCACGCCGGCGCACCAGGAGCAGCACACCGGCCGCCGCGACCGCTCCGGCGACGAGCACGGGGAGCATGCTGCCCTTGGAGCCGCCGGTCACGACGAGGAGCAGGAGCAGGACCGGCAGGCTGGCCCGGGCGCCGACCTCCCCGCGCCAGCGGAGCACGAGGACCGCGAGCAGGGTGAGCAGCACGAGCAGCCCGAACTGCTGGGTCGGCGACATCGGCGACGCGAGCGGGTTGCTGAGCCCGGACACGCCCCAGGGGCGGACGTCGAGGAGCAGGAAGGCGACCGCCGCGGCTGCGGGCCCGGCCCAGGCGCGCCCGGTGATCCGCACGGCCACCACCGCCGTCGCCAGGGGGACGACGACCGCGAGGAGCGCCGGGTTGAAGCGCCACAGCAGCTGGTCGACCCCGGTGTCCGAGACGGCGGAGACCTGGGCCGTCCACGCGTGCGCGAACCAGTGGTAGGTGAGCCGCTCGGCCGCGACCTGCGGGTAGTGCGGCGGGAACCGCTCGGAGACCGCGTGGGCCAGTGCGGAGTGGTAGGGCAGGTCGACGTACTGGACCGTCCAGCCGCGGACGTCGAGGCGCTGCGCCCAGGCGTCCCAGGCTCCGAGCGCCGGCAGCAGCGCGCTCGCGGACGTCGCGGCGCCCCACAGCCAGGGGAGCGGCTCGCAGCGTCGGGAGAGGACGCGGGCGCGGGATGCCGGGACGGCCAGCACGCTCGCCCCGACCAGCAGGGGGAGTGCGATCCCCAGCGCCGGGACGCCGACGACGACCGCCAGCACGTGCCCGGGGACCGCCAGGGCGAGGCCGATCCCGAGACCCATGACGACGTCCTCGACCAGCCAGCCGCGCTCGGGGCGCACCAGCCGCCACACGACCGCGCCGGGGAGCAGGTGTCCCACGGCCACGACGAGGCCGGCCCGCGCCAGGGCCAGGTGGCCGGTGTCGGGGCCGGTGGCGATCTGGAGGAGGGCGAGCAGGGCCAGCACGGGCGGCGCCAGCACTGCGACCTCGCGGGCGAGTCCGGTCCGTGGTGTGGTCATCGCCGGGCAGTATGCCACCGGCTCCGGTGCACGCCATGGCCGATCACGGTTCGAGGCAGGACCGCTCACGCGGTTATCCTCGTGCGGACCTCGACCCCTGGAAGGGATGGCGCTGCCGCCGATGACCACTCCGGCCCTGCTCGACCGTGGGCGGTTCCGCTACTCGCTCGTCGTGCCCGTGTTCAACAGCGAGGCGATCGTCGGGACGACGGTCGACCGGATCGTCGAGACCTTCGAGGGGGCGGGCCTCGACTACGAGGTCATCCTCGTCAACGACGGCAGCCGCGACCGCAGCTGGGAGGTCATCTCCGAGAAGGCGCGTGCCAACCCGCGGGTGGTCGCCCTCGACATGCTGCGCAACTACGGGCAGCACAACGCCAACCTCGCCGGCTTCCGCGAGGCCACCGGCGACTACGTCATCACCCTCGACGACGACCTGCAGAACCCGCCCGACCAGGCGCTGGTCCTCATCGACGAGGCGATGACCGGTCGCGACGTGGTCTTCGGGGAGTTCGAGCGCAAGCAGGCGGCCGGCTACCGGCGCATCGGCAGCCAGCTGATCTCGATGATGAACCGCAGGATCTTCGGCCAGCCCACCGACCTGGCGGTCTCGAACTTCCGGATCCTGCGCCGCGACGTCGTCGACCGGATCAACGCCTCCCGGACGGCGTACCCCTACATCACCGGGCAGGCGCTGCTCTACTCCAGCAACCGCTCCAACGTGACGGTGCGGCACGAGCCGCGCGCGGTCGGCAAGAGCAACTACTCGCTGGCCCGGATCCTCAAGCTGGTCTTCACGATCCTGTTCTCCTACTCGTCCTTCCCGCTGCGCGTCGCCGCCATGGCGGGCTTCGCGGTGGCCGGGCTGGCCTTCCTCATCGGCATCGTCTACCTGCTGCGCGGCCTGTTCTTCGGCAGCGACGTCCAGGGGTGGACGACCCTGGTGGTCCTCCTCGCCGTGTTCAACGGGTTCATCATCGGGATGCTCTCGATGCTGGGGGAGTACGTCGTGCGCACGCTCAACGCCGTCAGCGCCCACGAGAGCTACCACGTCGTGAAGCGGGTCAGCGCCGGATGACCCGCCACCTCCTCGTCATCGGCGGCCAGCGCTGCGGCACGACCTACCTCGCGGGCCTGCTCGACGCGCACCCCGACATCACCATGGCCCGCCCGGCGCGGCCGGAGCCGAAGGTGTTCCTCGACGACGCCATCCTCGGGGCCGGCCTCGACGGCTACCGGCGCACCTTCTTCGCCCACGCCGCCGGTGAGGCGGTCCTCGGCGAGAAGTCCACCAGCTACATCGAGCACCCGTCCGCGATCGGCCGGGCCCAGGCGCTGCTCGGCACACCGGTGGTCGTCGCCCAGCTGCGCGACCCGGTCGCCCGCGCCGTCTCCAACTACCGCTTCACGCACGGCTTCGGCCTGGAGGAGCGCACGCTGGAGCAGGCCCTCAGCGACAACCTTGAGGGCTCCCGCCCCTGGGACCCGACGCTCACCTCCGTCTCGCCGTACGCCTACCTCGAGCGCGGCCGGTACGTCGACCACCTCGCCCCCTGGCTCGAGGCGTTCCCCGACAGCTCCCACGTCTGCTTCCTCGAGGAGGTGACCGACGCCGACCTCGGCGCTGCCGCCCTGGCGGCCGTGTACGACGCGGTCGGCGTCGACCCCGCCAGCGCTCCGCCGCCCCCCGACGGACCGGTGAACGCGTCCTCCGGCGACGAGCCGGACCTCCCCGCCGACCTGGTCACCGCCCTGCGCGACCACTTCGTCGACAGCGACCTCGCCCTGTCCCGGCTGCTCCACCGGGACCTGCCCTGGGCGACCCGAACCACCACCGGCACCACCACGGAGGCACGATGACCGCCCAGGACACCATCCGCTTCAACGTCCCGGCGATCGAGGGCCGCGAGCTGGAGTACGTCCGGACCGCGCTCGACGGCGGGCACACCTCCGCCTCCGGGCCGTTCTCGAAGAAGGTCGGTGCCCTGCTCGCCGAGGCGAGCGGGGCCACCGAGGTGCTGCTGACCACGTCCTGCACGGCCGCCCTCGAGCTGGCCGGCATGCTCACCGACATCGGTCCCGGCGACGTCGTCGTGGTCCCCGACTTCACCTTCACCACGACCGCCCTGGCCTATGCCCGGGCGGGTGCCACGCTGCGCTATTGCGACATCGAGCCGCGGACCCTCGGCATGGACCCCGAGCACCTGGCCACGCTCATGGACGAGCGGGTGAAGGCCGTCGTACCCGTGCACTACGCGGGGGTCGCGTGCGACCTCGACGGCATCCGCAAGGTGCTGGCGCAGTGGCCGGGTGCGACGCTGATCGAGGACAACGCGCACGGTCTCTTCGGGACCTGGCACGGCCAGCCGCTCGGCAGCTTCGGCCGCTTCGCCACGCTGAGCTTCCACGAGACGAAGAACTTCATCTGCGGCGAGGGCGGCGCGCTGCTCATCAACGACCCGGCGGACGTCGACCGGGCGCGGGTGCTCTTCGACAAGGGGACCAACCGGCAGGCCTTCTTCCTCGGCCAGGTCGACAAGTACTCCTGGAAGGACACCGGGTCCTCCTTCGGTCTCTCCGACACCCTCGCCGCGCAGCTCTACGGCCAGCTGGAGATGCACGACCAGATCCTCGGCAAGCGCGCGGCGGTGTGGAACCGGTACGCCGAGCTGGTGGCCCCGGTCGCCGACGAGTTCGGGCTGACGCTGCCGGTCGTGCCGGAGGGTGCGCGCCAGGCGTTCCACATGTTCTACCTGCTCTTCCCCGACCAGGCGCTGCGCGACAGGGCGCTGGCCGGGATGGGGGCGCGCGGGGTGAAGCCGACCTTCCACTACGTCCCGCTGCACAGCTCGGACGCGGGCCGGCGCTTCGCGGACGTGCCCGGCGAGTGCCCCGTGTCCGAGGACGTCTCGGGCCGGCTGCTGCGGCTGCCCTTCTTCAACAACCTCACGGCGGAGCAGGCCGACCGGGTCGTGGGGGCGCTGCGGGCATCGTTGCTCGACTGACCTCTTTCGGGGGTTAGCAAACGTTAACCTGACGTCGTAGGATGCTGGCATGAGCCAGTTCGAGCTGTCGCGCGAGCACGAGGAGTTCCGGCGCACCGTCCGGGACTTCGCCGAGGCCACCATCCGCCCGCACGTGGCGGAGTGGGACAAGGCCCACCACTTCCCGACCGACGTGGTCCAGAAGATGGGGGAGCTGGGGCTGTTCGGCCTCACCGCCCCCGAGGAGTACGGCGGCGCCGGGCTCGAGGCGGCGGACGGCCCGTTCACCTCGCTGTGCCTGGCGATCGAGGAGCTCGGCCGGGTCGACCAGTCGATGGGCGTGACGCTCGAGGCCGGTGTCGGCCTGGGCATCAACCCGATCCTCACCTACGGCAGCGACGAGCAGAAGAAGACCTGGCTGCCCGACCTGGTCACGGGCCAGCGGCTCGCCGGCTTCGGCCTCACCGAGCCGGGTGCCGGCTCCGACGCCGGCGCCACGAAGACCCGCGCCGAGCTCGACAACGGCGAGTGGGTGATCAACGGCGGCAAGCAGTTCATCACCAACTCCGGCTCCGACATCACCAGCCTGGTCACGGTCACGGCCCGCACCGGCGTCTCCGAGTCCGGCAAGCCCGAGATCTCCGCGATCATCGTCCCGGCCGGCACCCCCGGCTTCGTCGCCGAGCCGCCCTACGACAAGCTCGGCTGGCACATCTCCGACACCCACCCGCTGTCGTTCACCGACTGCCGGGTCCCCGAGCACAACCTGGTCGGCGACCGCGGCCGCGGCTACGCCCAGTTCCTCGCCATCCTCGACGACGGCCGGGTCGCGATCGCGGCGCTCGCCGTCGGCCTGATCCAGGCCTGCGTCGACCTCTGCGTCGAGTACTCCCTCGACCGCCAGACGATGGGTGGCCCGATCGGCCGCAAGCAGGGTGTCGCCTTCCAGATCGCCGACCTCGAGGTCATGCTGCACGCCTCGCGGATGCTGACCTACCGGGCCGCCGCGATGAAGGACGCCATGGAGGGTGGCCGCGGGCCGTCGCTCAAGGAGTTCAAGCACGCCGCGTCGGTGGCCAAGCTCTACGCCACGGAGTCCGCCGTGACCGCGACCCGGATCGCCACCCAGGTCTTCGGCGGCTACGGCTTCATGGAGGAGTACCCCGTCGCCCGGTTCTACCGCGACGCCAAGATCCTCGAGATCGGCGAGGGCACCTCCGAGGTGCAGCGGATGCTCATCGCGCGGGGCCTCGGCCTGCCGGTCGAGTAGTCAGGTGCGGTGCCGGCCGCGCGCCCGACCCGGGTGCGCGCGGCGGTGCCGCAGCACGACCAGGCCCAGCACGGCGAGCCCGCCGGCGATCGCGGCCGCCGCCAGCCCCCGCCCGCCCAGCGGTACGACGGGATCCTCGGCCGGCTCCGCGACCGGCTCGACCGCGGCGGGCTCGCGCAGCGTGCCGTCGACGAGCCGGGAGGTCGCCTGCGGGCCGACCAGACCGGTCGCCGGGGTGTAGGCGGGCAGGCCGTCGCCCGCCGCGCCGGTCGTGTGCAGGGTGAGCGTCGCGGGCACCCGCAGGCCGGCGGCGCCGGGACCGGCCTCGTCGGTGCCCGTCCAGCGGACCACGACGTAGTGGATGCCGGCGAGCGCCTCGGTGGTGAAGGTCGCGTCGTAGGAGTCGCGGTTGCCGTAGGCCACCACCTGCGACTGCGCCCCGATCCGCAGCGGTCCGCGGCCGTCGAGCGGGACCGTCCAGTCGTCGGGCCGGCCGGCGGTGAACGACACCTCGCTGGTGCCGAGCAGCGGGCTGACCACGTCGACGGTGATGCCGTCGGGCGTGGGAGAGCCCGCGGGGAGCCGGGCGTCGAGCTGGGCCTGCAGCGACTGGTCCCAGTCGAGCGGGACGGCGAGCACCGCGGTCCGGCCGGGGCGCAGGACCACCGCGTAGCTGCCGTCGCGCACGACCGGGGCGTTGGTCGGCGTCGTACCGACGGGGACGTCGCGGGGCGCGGTCGGCGTGAGCGGGGCCCACGCGAGCGGCTCGGGCTCGGGCAGCAGGTCGAGGTTGTAGTCGGACAGCGGTGGCTCCTCGTAGACGAGCAGCTCGACGTCGCGGCCGGCGTCCGCCGGGTCGTCCGCGGCGCCGAGGGTCAACCAGAGCCGGTCGGCCGTCGCGCACCGGTGGTCGTCGACGTCGGTCCACGTGGACACATTGGTGAAGAGCACGGGATCGGTCTCACCGAGGGTCGGCCGGAAGACGCCGCCGCTGCCGCAGCCCTTGTCGCCCGGCGTCGTACCGACCTCGATCCGGACACCCTCGCCCACCGAGTCGCCCGCGCCGACGAACATCGCGGCGACGTGGAAGGTGCTGCCCTCGGCGGTGCGGGGCAGGACGTAGGAGAGGCCGCCCCGCGGCGGCAGGTGGTCGAGATAGCGACCGGTCGTCAGCTCGGGCGCGCCGTCGGGGCCTGTGCTGCCACTGACCGGGGTGCCGGCGAGAGCGGGCCCGGGGTCGTCGTCCGGAGCTGCTGCCGCGGGTGCCGCCGCCAGGAGGACGACGGTGGCGAGGGTCGTCAGCGCGCCCAGAGACCGGTCCACGAGTGCCCGAGCTCCCTGACCAGGCCGCGGAGCAGCGGCAGGCTCACGCCGACGACGTTGTGGTGGTCGCCCTCGATGCCGGTCACGAAGCCACCGCCGAGGCCGTCGACGGTGAACGCGCCGGCGACGTGCAGCGGCTCGCCGGTCGCGACATACGCCTCGACCTCGTCGTCGGTCACGTCGGCGAAGTGCACCGTGGTCGACGCCGTGGCCGCGGCCTCCCTGCTGCCAGCGACGTCGCGCAGGCAGTGCCCGGTGTGCAGCACACCGGAGCGCCCGCGCATCGCCTGCCACCTCCGGACCGCCTCGTCGGCGTCCTCCGGCTTGCCCAGCGCCTCACCGTCGAGCTCGAGGACGGAGTCGCAGCCGAGCACGAGCGCGTCCGACGCGATGTCCTCGCCGCCCGCGACGGCGCGGCACTTCAGCTGGGCCAGGCGCAGCGCGAGCTCGGCCGGCGGGACGCCCGAGACCTGGGACTCGTCGACGCCGGAGACGACCACCCGCGGCTCGAAGCCGGCGCTGCGGAGGGTCGCCAGCCGGGCGGGGGACGCGGAGGCGAGGACGAGCTGCGGCACCCGCTCACCCTAACCAGCGGGTCGGCGCAACCTTTCGGCGCACGTGCGGGTCGTACGGATGACACGATGCGCAGCGATCCAGGAGGTGCGGTGGCCGAGGAGCCAGAGGACCCGATCCAGCGGTGCTTCGACGCGAGCTACCGCCGGTTGGTCGGCCAGCTGTACGCCGTCTGCGGTGACCTGACCGAGGCGGAGGAGGTGGTGGCCGAGGCGTTCGCGCGGGCGGTCGCCTCCCGTCGTACCTTCGAGCGGGTGGAGCGGCCGGAGGCGTGGCTGCGCACCGTCGCCGTCAACGTCGCGCGCACCCGCCGGCGCAGGTCGGCGATCGCCGAGCGACTGGGCCGGCGTCCCGGTCCGGAGGTACGACGTGACGCCGACCTGTCGGACGACCGGCTCGCCCTGGTCGCCGCCCTGCGGACGCTGCCGGCCGCGCAGCGCGAGTCGCTCGCGCTCCACTACCTGGCGGACCTCCCGGTCGCGGAGGTCGCCGAGACCCTCGGTGTCGCGGTCGGGACCGTGAAGGCGCGCCTGAGCCGCGGCCGGATCGCGCTCGCCGCGGCGCTCACCACCGACCCCCTCGTCCACGGAGGCTCCCGTGACTGACGTCGACCAGCTCTTCGGCGACGACGCCGCCGTCGTCGCCCGCCAGGCCGCCGAGGCGGCCACCGTCCCGGACTTCGCCGTCCTCGCCCGCCGTGGTCGAGCCCGCCGTACCCGCCGCCAGGTCGCGGCCGTCGGCGCCGCCGCCCTCGCGGTCGCGGGCGTGATGGGGGTGGTGCAGGTCGTCGGTGGCGAGGACACCTCCGGCCCGCCCGATCCGGTCGGTCCCGGGCCGACCACGACCAGCGACAGCACGTCCGAGGCCGCGCTCGCCGCGTTCGTCGATGGACAGGACGGACCGCCGTTGGCCCTGGCCGTGGCGCCGGGCGACACCGACGCGATGGCGACGCTGTGGCAGGACGGCGAGGTGCGCGACGTGCTCGCCGTGACCGACGACGGGTTCGCCACCCGGCGGCTCATCGAGCTGCCGTCGGGGTCGCAGGTCACCGCGGGTCCGGAAGGGCGGTTCGTCGTGCGCCGGGGGTGGGGCGACTCCAGCATCGCCCTCGTCTCGACGGACGGGCGCGAGGAAGCGGTCCGCATCAGCGGGGCTGAGGGGCCGCTCGCCGCGGGGGAGGTCCCGGTCGACACGCTCGACCCCGACACGGCGGAGCACCGGCTGGTCGCGGTCGGCAGCGACGGCACGGGACACCCGGTCACCGCGCCCGACGGGCTCCAGCAGGTCACCTGGTTCGGCCTGCGGTTGGCCGGGTTCGCCTCGGCGGCGGACGGCATCGACTACCACTGGAGCGACGACGGCGGCACGACCTGGCAGCGTCACCACCTGTCCGGCTCCTTCCTGCCGGGGCTCGTCCTCACGGCCGTCGGCCAGGACCACGCCGTGATCGAGGGCGGGGACGGCGCCACGCTCTTCCCGCTGGACGTGGTCGACCGGGCTCCGTCCGCGACGCCGGCCGACTGGACCCGCACCCCGATCGACGTGCCCGACAGCCACGTCACCACGACGGCCGCCTGGCTCCAGGACGGGGAGGTCCGCGTGCTGGCCACCCGTTGGGACGACATCGGGCAGGGCTTCGATGCCGGAGTGTGGCGCGTCGTCGGTGACACCCTCGAGCCGGTCGCCAGCGACCAGCCGGGTGTCACTGGGAACTCGGATGCCGCTCCGCTCCTCGTCGAGTACCTCGACGGTCCCGTCCTCTGGGTGCCCGGTGCCGACGGCGAGGTGTGGCGCAGCGCCGACGGTGGGAGCCACTGGGAGCGCTTCGCGACCCGGTGAGCTCACGCCCGGGTGAGCGCCATCCCCAGCCACCCCGCCAGTGCGTCGAGCTCCGCCTCCACGGCGTCGCCGATCGCGGGCTCCCACGGGAAGTCCTCGTGTACCGCGTGGACGCGGAGCAGGCCGGCCTTGCGGTCGGCTTTCGCGTCGAGCTTCCCGACCAGCCGGTCGTCGTACACGATGGGGAGGGCGAAGTAGCCCCAGCGGCGCTGGGCCGCGGGCTTGTACATCTCCAGGACGTAGTCGAAGCCGAAGAGCTCGCGGGCGCGGTCGCGGTCGTAGACGAGGCGGTCGAAGGGCGAGAGGAAGGCGCAGCGGCCCTCGAGCGGCTCGTCCGCGGCTGCCAGTGCGTCCGGGTCGACCCGCCACTCGCCGTCGACCCCCTCGACGGTCGCCGGCTCGCCGGCGCCGCCCGCGCCCAGCTCCTCGCCGCCGTTGCCCTTGGCGGTCGCGCGGGCGATGCCGAGCGACGCCAGCCGCCGTCGGTCGAGCGCGGCCCGCGCGTCGTCGTACGACGGCACGACCAGGTCGGCGGGGTAGACCCGCTCGGCGAGGTCGTAGACGCGGAGCCGGCCGCGGCGGCCGCTGATCGCGACGTCCCCCAGCAGGGTGAGCATCTCCAGCATCCGGTTGACGTTCTTGTCGTTGTTCCAGCCGCTGGATGCCCACGGCTCCTGGCAGGTGTCGGGGATCTCGGCGGCGGTCCGCGGCCCCTCGGCGGCGAGCTGGGCGAGTACGTCGGCCCGGAACCGGTCGTTGGCCGCCACCCAGGCCAGGACCCGCGGGTGGAGGTCGGCGGTGGTCGTGGCGAGCACGAGTCCGATGTCGTCGACGGGCCGGACGAAGGACGAGTGCTCGACCAGCGAGCGCTCCGTCTCGAGGGCGAAGGTGAGGTCGGAGTGCTCGTACTCGTCCCCCAGGCGCGACCACAGCACGAGGTCCACGCTGGGCGCCACGGCGGCGGTCGGGTCGACCTGCAGCAGGGTCAGCTCCTCCACGACCTCGGCCACCGAGCGGCTGCGCCGCGCGTCCAGGAGCTGGGCGCGCAGCGCGATCCGTCGCGCCTGGCCGGGGTCGAGGTGGGTCACAGCCGGCCCAGCGCCGCCTTGAGCGGGTCGAGGCCGATGGAGCCGAGGTTCAGCGCCGCGGTGTGGAAGGCCTTGAGGTCGAAGTCGCTGCCGTGGCGGGCCTGGGCGTCGGCGCGGGCGTCGAGCCAGATCCGCTCGCCGACCTTGTACGACGGCGCCTGGCCCGGCCAGCCGAGGTAGCGGTTGACCTCGAACCTCAGCGCCCCGTCGTCCATCCGCGAGTGCGCGCGCATGAACTCGAGGACGCGGTCGGCGTCCCAGACCTCGCCCGGTCGCCAGCCGAACGGGTTGTCCTTCGGCACCTCGAGCCCGAGGTGGACGCCGATGTCGACGATGACGCGCGCGGCGCGGAAGCCCTGCATGTCGAGGAAGCCGAGCCGGTCGCCCGGGTCGTCGAAGTAGCCGAGCTCGTCCATCAGCCGCTCGGCGTAGAGCGCCCACCCCTCGCCGTGGCCACTGACCCAGCACAGCAGCCGCTGCCAGCGGTTGAGCAGCTCGGCCTGGTGCACGACCTGCGCGCACTGCAGGTGGTGGCCGGGGACGCCCTCGTGGAAGACGGTCGTGGTCTCGCGCCAGGTGGAGTAGTGCTCGTGGTCGTCGGTGAAGGAGAACCACATCGTGCCGGGGCGCGAGAAGTCCTCGGAGGGAGGGGAGTACCAGGCGCCGCCGTCGTTGATCGGCGCGACCTTGCACTGCAGGGTGCGGATCGGCTCGGCGATGTCGAAGTGGACGCCGTCGAAGGCCCGGAGGATCTCGTCGGACTTCGCCTGCATCCACGCCTGGAAGGCCTCGCGGCTCCCGCAGTCGCGGTCCGGGTCGGCGTCGAGGGCGGCGACCGCGTCGGCGACGGACCCGCCGCCGACGATCCGCTGCGCGGTGGCGGCCATGTCGTCCTCGATCCGCTTGAGCTCCTCCCAGCCCCAGGCGTAGGTCTCCTCGAGGTCGACGGCCGCGCCGAGGAAGTAGCGCGACGCCAGCGCGTAGGTCTCGCGGCCGACGCCGTCGGTCTCGCGGCCCCTCGGCTGCAGGTCGGTCTCGACGAACCGGCCGAACTCCGCGTACGCCGCCGAGGCGGCCTGCGCCGCCGTCGTCAGCGCGTCACGGGCCGACTCCGGCGCCTCGGCCACCGCCCGCAGGAAGTAGTCGCCCGCGGCGCCCTCCTGGCCGGTCCAGCCGCGCACCTGGCTCGCCACCTCGGCGTACTGCCTCCGGGCGGAGACGCGACCGGCGGCGGCCTCCTCGAGGAGCGTCGTGCGGTAGCCCTCGAGCGCTGCGGGGATGGCGGCGAGCCGGTCGCCGATGGCGTCCCAGTGCTCGGCGGTCTCGGTCGGCATCAGGTCGAAGATCTCGCGCACGGCGTGGGCGGCGCTGCTGATGACGGAGAACTCGCTGCGCTCGACGCCGGCGTCGGCCCGCTCGACGGTGAGGCCGACCCGCTCGAGGAAGGCGTTCTTCGCGACCTCCTCGCGCTCGTCGGCGCTGGCCAGGGCCGCGACGTCGGCCAGCGCGCGGCGGTGCAGCTCCTCGCGGGCGGCGAAGCCGTCGGGCGAGAGGTCCGGCAGCTCGCCCTCGTGGCCGGGGATGCCGGCGTAGGTCGCGGTGAGCGGGTCGAGCGCGGCCAGGTCCTCGACGAACTGGTCGGTGCGGGCGTCCACGAGTCGCGTCATGCGGGCGACCCTAGCCAGCGCTCCCGACAACCGCACCGGCATATCGCTCCGCCAGGACCCGGAGGTGGTCGACGAGCGCCGCGGGCGACTCGACGGTGAAGTCGATGCCGAGCATGCCGATCCACACCGCGACGATCTCGAGGCTGTCGCCACCGGTCACCAGCACGCACCGGCCGTCGGGCAGCGGCTCGACGACGCCGACCGCCGGGTTGATCCGGGCGAGGACCTCCTCGGGGGCGGCGTCGATGACCAGCCGGGCGTGCACGGCCCAGCCGGTCCGGGCCACCTCGCGCACGACGAGCTCGGTCAGGTCGCCGGGCAGCTCGGCGGGTACGAAGTGGCGCCCGCCCGGCAGGCGCAGGGTCAGCCAGTCGACCCGGTACGGCGCCCACGCCCCGGTCGCGGGCGAGCGGCCGACCACGAACCACCGCCGCTGCCACGCGACCACGCGGTACGGCTCGATCTCCACCCGCTCCCGGTCCCCGTCCTCGCCCTCCCCGTCCTCGCCGCCCGGCGGGCCGTAGAACGCACGCAGGCCGCGGTGGTCGCGGATCGCGTCGGCGATCTCGGCGAGCACGCCCGCGTCGACCTCGGGGTCCTCGACGTTGGAGTCGGTGTTGACCGGGCCGGCCTCGGTCGCGTCGCGCAGCGCGGTCACCCGGCGGCGCAGCCGGTCGGGCAGCACGTGCTCCAGCTTGGTCAGGGCGCGCCCGCCGCTCTCCTCGAAGCCGGCGACCCCGGTCAGCGTGCGGAGGCCGACCGCGACGGCCACGGCCTCCTCGTCGTCGAGCAGCAGGGGCGGGAGCTTCGCACCGACGCCGAGCCGGTAGTGGCCGGTCCGGCCGCGGAGGCCGTCGACGGGGTAGCCCAGCTCCCGCAGCCGGGTGACGTCATTGCGCACGGTGCGCTCGGTGACGCCCAGGCGCGCGGCGAGCTCGGGGGCGGTCCACTCGACCCGCGACTGCAGCAGGCCCAGCAGCTCGAGGACACGCCCGGAAGTTGTCTGCACCCACCTGTTTTAACAGGAAAGAAGTGTTCCGGTATCGCTTCTAACGTCGGAGACACCAAGGAGGGAACCCCCACCGAGAACCGGAAGGCACGACCATGACCGAGCAGATCACCCCCTTCGTCATCGACGTCCCGCAGGCCGACCTGGACGACCTGCGCGAGCGCCTCGCCCGCACCCGCTTCGCCCCGGCCGCGCCCGGCGACTCGTGGGACCACGGCACCCCGGAGTCCTACCTCCGCTCCATGGTCGAGCAGTGGCAGGACTTCGACTGGCGGGCCGTCGAGGCCCGGCTCAACGCCTACGACAACTTCGTCACCGACGTCGACGGCCAGCGGATCCACTTCCTCCACGTCCGCTCGCGCCACGCCGACGCCACCCCGCTGCTGCTGGCCCACGCCTACCCGGGCTCGGTGCTCGACTTCGTCGACATGATCGAGCCGCTCGTCGACCCCGAGGCCCACGGCGGTCGCGCGGAGGACGCCTTCCACCTGGTCATCCCGTCGATGCCGGGCTTCGGCTGGTCGACCCCGGTCGCCGACGCGGGATGGACGGCGAAGCGCGCGGCAGCGGCGTACGACGTCCTGATGCGGCGCCTGGGCTACGACGCCTACGGGGTGCACGGCAGCGACATGGGCGCGATGGTCGGGCGCGAGCTCGCCGTCACCGACCCGGAGGGCTTCCGCGGCGCGCACGTGCTGCAGCTCTTCTCGTTCCCGAGCGGCGACCCGGCCGAGTTCGAGGCCTTCGGCCCGAAGGAGTACGCCGCCCTCGAGCACATGCAGTGGTTCCAGTCGGTCGGCGGCTACAACACGATGAACGCGAGCCGCCCGCAGACGATCGCCGCCGGCCTCGCCGACTCACCGGTCGCCGTCCTGGCCTACAGCGAGCTCCTCGAGAGCTTCGGCAACGGCACCAGCCTGGTCACGCCGGAGCAGGTGCTGGCCCAGGCGACCCTCTACTGGCTGACGAACACCTACGCCTCGGCCGTGCGCTACTACTACGACGAGCAGCGCTCGGGTGCCGAGCCCGTTGTCAGCGCCGGCCGGATCGGGGTCGCGGTGTTCAAGGACGACTTCCAGACGATCCGCTCGCTCGCGGAGCGCGACAACACCGGCATCGACCACTGGTCGGAGCTGCCGGCCGGCGGGCACTTCGCGGCGATGGAGGTGCCGCAGGACGTCGTTGCCGACCTGCGGGCGTTCTTCGCCTGACGGTCCCCGTCGCAGCGCCTGGCCGCTCCGGTCAGGCGCTGCGGTGCGTCCGGGCGCCCCACAGGAGCGCACCGGCGACGGCCACCTCCAGCGCGATGAAGCCGACCATCTTCGCGCTCGGCCGGCCCTCGAAGACGGCGGAACCGGCCCGGCCGGCCGCCATCCCGGCCGTCGCGACGCCGATCGCCGTCGCCGAGGCCGGGCTCGTCGCGAGGGTCGCGGCGAAGGCGAGCGGCAGGCCGCCGTACACGGCCCGGATCTCGGTGCGCGAGTCCGCATTCGGGGCGGTGGAGCCGATCACGGCGGGCACCACGCCCGGCTTGAGGAAGGACACGAGGCCGAGCCCGGCGTACGCCGCCGCGCCCGTCGCGATGAGCGGGTTCATGGCGCCATCGTGCGCCCGGTCCGGTGCCCGGGGCCATGACCTGCGAGGTCATCGGCCGCGGGCCGGGGACCCGTCAGCGCGGCAGGCCGCTCGCCCGCCACGCACCACGCCCCTGGGCGAGGGTGCGTCCGGGCGTGGACCGGACCTGGCGGGCCGGGTTCGCCCACTCCGAGCGCGGCGGCTCGGGTGCGGGTGCGCCACCGCCGAGGGCGGAGAGGACCGCGACGATCGCGGCCACCTCCTCCGGCGTGGTGTCGGGCGTGACGATGCGGAGGAGCGGCTGGGCCGGCTCCTCGGGCTGCGTGGCCGCCTCGACGGTCTCCTGGACGTCGCTCACAGCGGGATGTTCCCGTGCTTCTTCGGCGGCAGGGTCTCGCGCTTGGTGCGCAGCAGGCGCAGGGCCTTGACCACCTCGGCGCGGGTCTCCGAGGGCATGATGACGCCGTCGACGTAGCCGCGCTCGGCCGCGATGTAGGGGTTGGCCAGGGTGGTCTCGTACTCGTCGATCAGCTCGGCGCGCTTGGCCTCGACCTGTTCGGCGGAGGCACCGCCGGCCGCGAGCTCGTTGAGGGTGCGGCGGTGGACGATGTTGGCCGCGCCCTGGGCGCCCATGACCGCGATCTGGCCGGTGGGCCACGACAGGTTGATGTCGGCGCCGAGGTGCTTGGAGCCCATGACGTCGTAGGCGCCGCCGTAGGCCTTGCGGGTGATGATCGTGACCAGCGGGACGGTGGCCTCGGCGTAGGCGTAGATCAGCTTCGCGCCGCGACGGATGATGCCGAGGTGCTCCTGGTCGACACCGGGCAGGAAGCCCGGGACGTCGACGAAGGTCAGCACGGGGATGTTGAACGCGTCGCAGAACCGCACGAAGCGTGCGGCCTTCTCGGAGGCGTCGATGTCGAGGGTGCCGGCGAACTGCATCGGCTGGTTGGCCACGATCCCGACCGGGCGGCCCTCGACGCGGCCGTAGCCGGTGATGATGTTGGGCGCGAACAGCGCCTGGACCTCGAGGAAGTCGCCGTCGTCCACGATCGTGGTGATCACGTCGTGCATGTCGTAGGGCTGGTTCGGGGAGTCCGGGATCAGCGTGTCGAGCGCGAGGTCCTCGGCCGTCGGGGTGAGGTCCGCCTGCTCGTCGTAGGCGGGGGCCTCGTCGAGGTTGTTCTGCGGCAGGAAGGACAGCAGGCCCTTGACGTACTCGATGGCGTCGTCCTCGTCGGAGGCCATGTAGTGGGCGTTGCCGGACTTGGTGTTGTGGGCCCGGGCGCCGCCGAGCTCCTCCATGGTGACGTCCTCGCCGGTGACGGTCTTGATCACGTCGGGGCCGGTGATGAACATCGCCGAGGTCTGGTCGACCATGATCGTGAAGTCGGTGACCGCGGGGGAGTAGACGTGCCCGCCGGCGCAGTTGCCCATGATCAGCGAGATCTGCGGGATCACGCCCGAGGCGTGGACGTTGCGCTTGAAGATCTCGCCGTACAGGCCGAGCGAGACCACACCCTCCTGGATGCGGGCGCCGGCACCCTCGTTGATGCCGATGATCGGGCAGCCCGACTTGATCGCCAGGTCCATGACCTTGGTGATCTTCTCGCCGTAGACCTCGCCCAGCGAGCCACCGAAGACGGTGAAGTCCTGGGAGAACACGCAGACCTGGCGGCCGTCGACCGTGCCGTAGCCGGTGATCACGCCGTCGCCGTAGGGGCGGGTCTTCTCCAGCCCGAACGCGGTCGAGCGGTGGCGGGCGAACTCGTCGAGCTCGACGAACGAGCCCTCGTCGAAGAGCAGCTCGATCCGCTCACGCGCGGTCTTGCGACCCTTGGCGTGCTGCTTCTCCTGCGCCTTCGCGGCGGGAGCGTGCACGGCCTCGTCTGTCCGGCGCTCCAGGTCGGCGAGCTTGCCGGCCGTGGTGTGGATGTCGATCTCTGCCGGCTGCGGCTGGGCGGTCAAGGGGGCCTCCTCGTTCTCCAGCACCCCGGGGTTTCCTCAGGGCGCCTGCTGCGACAGGGTAGTGCCCGTGACTCTCGGCTCGAACCAGCACCCGGCCCGTGGACCCCTCGACGGCGAGCGCCTCGCCGCGGCGTTCGGGCAGACCCCCGGCCTCGCCCTCGAGCTGCTGCCCGAGGCGCCATCGACGAACGAGGTCGCGACCGAGCGGGCCCGGGCGGGCGCCGCCGAGGGGCTCGTCGTCGTGGCCGACCACCAGGTCGCCGGCCGCGGACGCCTCGACCGCACCTGGGAGACGCCGGCCGGCACCGCCGCGACCTTCTCCGTCGTACTGCGTCCGAGCGTGCCGGCCTCGTCCTGGCCGTGGCTCCCGCTGCTCGTCGGGCACAATGTCACCAAGGCGCTCGTCGCGCTCGGCTACGACGCGCGGGTGAAGTGGCCCAACGACGTGCTCCTCGACGACGACCGCAAGGTCGCCGGCATCCTCGTCGAGCGGGTCGAGACCCCCGACGGCCCGGCGGCGATCATCGGCGTCGGCATCAACGTGTCGATGACGGCCGACGAACTGCCGGTCGAGACGGCCACCAGCCTCGCGGTCGCGGCGCCGGGCGCGCCCGACCGGACGCAGGTGCTGATCGAGGCCGTCACCGCCATCCGGGAGGGGTACGACGTCTGGCAGGCCGGCGGCGACCTCGGCACCCAGCGGCTCGCCACCTCCTACCGCTCCCACTGCGCCACGCTCGGTCGCGAGGTCCGGGTGGACCTGCCCGGTGGCGGCGAGCTGACCGGCCGCGCCACCGACATCGACCCCGACGGCCGGCTCGTCGTCGAGACCTCGTCCGGGACCGAGCGGGTGGGTGCCGGAGACGTCGTACACGTGCGCGCGACCGACTGAGTCGCCGCGTGCGCAGCCGAACCGGGCGAAGGGTGGGATGATCTCCCCGTGGCCATCTCGAAGAAGCTGCTCAACCCCGGTGAGCGACTGATCCTGAGCACGCGGCAGCACCCGAAGGCGCTGTTCGTGCCGATCCTCGCGCTCGTCGTCCTGCTCGCGATCGGGGTGGTCGCCGAGGCGAACCTCGACGACGACGGCTTCCAGCAGGTCGTCGGCTACATCGTGTGGGTGCTCGCGATCCTCGGCATCCTGTGGTTCTCGGTGCGGCCCTTCCTCGTCTGGCTGACGACGGTCCACGCCTTCACCGACCGGCGCCTGATCACCCGCAACGGCATCCTGACCCGCCGCGGCCACGACATCCCGCTGGCCCGGGTGAGCGACATCTCGATCGAGATCAACCTGATCGACCGGCCCTTCGGCTGCGGCAGCCTGCTGATCGCCGACGCGTCGACCCACGGCATGGTCCGGCTCAACGACATCCCCCACGTCGAGGCCGCGCAGCGCCAGCTCAACGAGCTCCTGCACGACCTCCACCAGGGGCCCGGCGTGCGCCGCGACGAAGGTGTCTGACACCGACCCGGAGCTGACCTTCCTCGGGGAGGAGCCCCAGCTCACCGCGGCGGAGGTCGCCGACCAGGCGGGCATCCCGCTCGCGCAGGCGCGCCGGCTGTGGCGCACCCTCGGGTTCCCGGAGCGCGGCGACGCCCGCGCCTACACGGAGGCCGACGTCGCCGCGCTCCGGCTGGTGGTCGACCTGCTCGGCGAGGGCATCATCGACCTCGACGTCGCGCTCAACGTCGCCCGTGGGGTCGGGCTGAGCATGGCGCGGCTGGCCGACTGGGAGGTCGGCGAGCTGGTCCACCACGTCGACGAGGCGTTCGCCGAGCAGGGCGGCGCCGAGGACGGCGACTCCACGGCCTGGGTGATGGACCGCTTCGGGGCCCGGTTCGAGGACCTGCTCGTCTACGCGTGGCGCCGCCACCTGGCCGCCGCGGTCGACCGGATGCAGTCGGTGCGCGCGATCGACGCCGACCCGCACACGACCGACCTGAGCGTCGGCTTCGCCGACATCGTCGGCTTCACGGCGCTGTCCAACGAGGTCAGCCGCGAGCGGATCGGCGAGCTCGTCGAGGTCTTCGAGTCCCGTTGCGGCGACGTCATCGCCCGCGAGCAGGGTCGCCTGATCAAGAGCATGGGCGACGCGGTCCTCTTCGTGAACGACGACCCCATGGCGGCCTTCTCCACCGCCGAGGGGATCATCAACGTCATCGGCCGCGACCCCCGCATGCCGGACGTCCGGGTCGGCCTCGCCAGCGGCGGCGTCGTGCTCCGGCTCGGCGACGTCTTCGGCCCGCCGGTCAACCTCGCCGCCCGGCTCACCCAGGTCGCACGGCGCAACCGGATCATCGTCGACCACGCCACCGCGGACCTGCTGCCGGCCGACCAGATCGAGTCGCGGCCGCTGCCGCCGCGCCCGGTGCGCGGCTTCGGCGTGGTCGAGCCGGTCGCCGTACGACGCGCCTGACGGACTGCGTTCGGCGAATTCCCGGATCTGGTCCAACGGATTCGCTAGGCAAAATTCTCGCCGTTTCCCCTCCGGTGACCACCCCGCGTCCTTACCTTGACCTCTGTGATCGAGGTGCAGGACGTACGGGTCGATCCGTCGACCCGTCGCGCGTGGCGCGGGGACCGGGAGGTCCTGCTGTCGCGCAAGGAATTCGACCTCGTCCACGCCCTCATCGCCCGCGCCGGAACGGTCGTGACGCGCGAGGAGCTGATGCGCGACGTCTGGGGGGTCACCTTCTGGACCTCCTCGAAGACGATCGACGTGCACCTGGGCTGGGTACGCCGCAAGCTCGGCGACGACACCCGCCAGCCACGGCTGATCACGACGATCCGCGGCCAGGGGCTGCGCTTCGAGGCCGGCGAGCCCGCCGGGCTGACCGACACCGCCTGACCGACCCGCCTGAGCGACCCGCCTGATTCCGCACCGACGGCGGCCGCGTCCTAGGCTTCGGCCGTGCCAGCGACCGAACGTTCCCCCCGCATCGCCGTCATCGGCGGCGGCCAGCTCGCCCGGATGATGGCCCAGCCCGCGATCGCGCTCGGCGTGCCGTTGCGGCTGCTGGCCGAGGCCGAGGGTGTCTCGGCCGCGCAGGTCATCCCGGACCAGCAGGTGGGGGACTACCGCGACCTCGCGACGCTGCGGGCGGTCACCGAGGGCTGCTCGGTCGTCACCTTCGACCACGAGCACGTCCCGACCGAGCACCTGCGCGCCCTGGCCGACGACGGCGTGGTCGCGCACCCCGGGCCCGAGGCGCTCGTGCACGCGCAGGACAAGATCGTGATGCGCGAGGCGATGACCCGCCTCGGCGCCCCGCAGCCGCGCTGGGCCGTGGTCACCTCGGTCGCGGAGGTCGAGACGTTCGGCCTGCCGTGCGTGCTCAAGACGAGCCGCGGCGGGTACGACGGCAAGGGCGTCTGGTTCGCCCGGACGACCGCCGACGCGGCCGACGCCCTCGCCACCGCCGAGGAGGCCGGCGTCCGGCTCCTCGCCGAGGAGCTGGTCGACTTCCGGCGCGAGCTCTCGGCCCTCGTCGCTCGCGCGCCGAGCGGCCAGGCGGCGGCGTACCCGGTCGTGGCGAGCCTGCAGGTCGACGGCATCTGCCGCGAGGTCGTCGCGCCGGCGCCCGACCTCGACCCGGCGCTGGCCACCGCTGCCCAGGAGCTGGCGCTGCGGATCGCCGGTGAGCTCGGCGTGACCGGCATCCTCGCGGTGGAGCTGTTCGAGGCCGTGGACGCCGACGGCAACCCGCAGGTGCTCGTCAACGAGCTCGCGATGCGCCCGCACAACACGGGCCACTGGACCCAGGACGGCGCCGTCACCAGCCAGTTCGAGAACCACCTGCGCGCCGCGCTCGACCTGCCGCTCGGCTCGCCCGAGCCCCGCGCCCGGTGGACGGTGATGGTCAACATCCTCGGTGGCGACAACCCCGACGTCGGTCGCCTCTACGACGGCTACCCGCACGCGCTGGCCCGGGACCCGCGGCTGCGGGTGCACCTCTACGGCAAGGACCTGCGTCCGGGCCGCAAGGTCGGCCACGTCAACACCTTCGGCGACGACCTCGAGGACTGCCTCGAGCGGGCGCGGCACGCGGCGGCGTGGTTCCGGGGCGATCTCGGCAACCACAGCGAGTGACCCGCCGTCGTCCGGACTCACTAGGCTCCCGCCCATGACTGCGCGTGTGGGCATCGTGATGGGCTCGGACTCCGACTGGCCGGTGATGCAGCTGGCGGCGGAGGCCCTGCAGGAGTTCGGCATCGCCCACGAGGCGGACGTCGTCTCGGCGCACCGGATGCCGGAGGAGATGCTCGCCTACGGCAAGGAGGCCGCCGGTCGCGGCCTGTCGGTGATCATCGCCGGCGCCGGCGGCGCGGCCCACCTGCCCGGCATGCTCGCCGCGGTCACGCCGCTGCCGGTCATCGGGGTGCCGGTGCCGCTGAAGTACCTCGACGGCATGGACTCCCTGCTCTCCATCGTGCAGATGCCCGCCGGGGTGCCGGTCGCCACCGTCGCGATCGGCGGTGCGCGCAACGCCGGGCTGCTCGCCGTACGCATCCTGGCGGCGAGCGACCCCGCGCTCCAGCAGCGGATGAGCGACTTCCAGGCCGAGCTCAAGGCCGCCGCCGAGGCGAAGGGCGCGGTCGTCCGGGGCCACTGATGCTCCGGGTCGCGCCGCTGCGCGAGGGGCGCCTCGTCGGGATCGACGTGGCGCGCACCGTCGCGCTGGTCGGCATGATCGCGACCCACGTCCTCGACGGCCGTACGACGACCGGCGAGCTGACCACCGTCCAGTGGCTCGCCGGCGGCCGGGCCTCCGCGCTGTTCGCGGTCCTGGCGGGCGTCAGCATCGCGCTGATGAGCGGGGGAGCGCACCCGGTCCGCGGCAGCGAGCGCACCCGGACCGTGCTCGGCCTGGCGGCCCGGGCGGTCCTGGTCGCGCTGCTCGGGCTCGCCCTCGGCGGGCTGGAGACCAGCCTGGCGATCATCCTCGCCTACTACGGCGTGCTCTTCCTGCTGGGACTGCCGTTCATCGGCCTGCGCGCCGTGCCGCTCGCGGTGCTGGCGGGGGTCTGGCTGGTGGCGGCACCGGTGGCGTCGCACCTGGTGCGCCCGAGCCTGCCCGTCCGGGACTTCGCGAGCCCCGACTTCTCGCGGTTCGTGGATCCGGGACCGCTGCTCGCCGACCTCCTGCTGACCGGCTACTACCCGGCGGTGCCGTGGCTGGCCTACCTGCTGGCCGGCATGGCGATCGGCCGGACGGACCTCACCGGCTGGCGGACCCCGCTGCGGCTCGCCGCGTGCGGGCTCGGCCTCGCGGTGGTCGCGACCGCGGTGTCACGGCTGTGCACGTCGTCCCTGGAGGTCCGCACGGCGCTGGTGCCCCACCGGGTCACGACCGAGGACGAGCTGCTGCGGATGCTCAGCGGCAGCCAGCACGGCACCACGCCGACCGACGGCGCCTGGCAGTGGCTGCTCGTCGTGTCACCGCACTCGGCCACGCCCTTCGATCTCGCGCAGACCATCGGGAGCGCGCTGGTCGTGATCGGCCTCGCCCTCGCGCTCGCCGACGTCCTGCCGCGGTGGGGACGCGCCGCTCTCGCCGTGCTGGCCGGGGCGGGGGCGATGCCGCTGTCGCTCTACACGCTGCACGTGGTGATGCGGACGCCGGACGTGTGGCCCGCCGAGCAGGAGCGGACGTTCGGCTGGCACGTCGCCGTCGTGCTCGGCGTCGGCGCGGTCTTCGCGCTGCTGGGGCGCCGCGGGCCGCTGGAGTGGCTCGTCGGCTGGCCGGGTCGGCGGCTCAGGCGCGGCGTACGGACCGGTTGACCCACTCGATCTTCGGGCAGGTGTCCATCACCATCGCCACCCCGGCGGCACGGGTCCGCTCGAAGGCCGCCTCGTCGACCACGCCCACCTGGAACCACACGCCGCGCGCACCGATCGCCACCGCCTGGTCGGCGAACTGCCCGGCCTCCTCCGAGCGCCGGAACACGTCGACCACGTCGACCGGGAAGGGCACGTCGGCCAGCGTCGCGTAGCCGCGCTCGCCGAGCACCTCCTCCGGTCCGTCGGGCGTGCCGAACACGGGGTGGATGGGCACGATCCGCTTGCCGTGGGCCTGCAGCACCTGCGCGATCGCGTACGCCGTCCGGCGGGTGTTGGCGGACAGGCCGACCACCGCCCAGGTCTCGCAGTCGTCGAGCATGAGGTCGATGGCGTCGTGGGACAGGTGGGCGGGTGCCGAGGTCATGTAGGTGCAATACCCGGACGGCCGCGGTTCTTCCCCGGCGCGAGCGCCTCGCGGACCCGTCGTACGACGTCGTCGACGTCGTCGACCCCGCCGGTGATGACGATCGTCGGCTGGTCGGGGGCCCCGGGGTCGCGCAGCAGCCGCAGGGCGAGCGTCAGCGCGTCGTCGAGCTCGCCGCGGGGGTCGTCGGTCTCGCCGCGCACCCACCGCCGCAGCACGTGGTTGTGGGCGATCACGACCGAGGAGGCGACCAGCTCGGCGCGCAGCGGGCCGTCGGGCTCCTGGTCCAGCCAGCCGTGGATGTGCTGCGAGAAGAGCCGGACGTAGCGCTGCACGCTCGCCGTCTCCCGGTCCCGGATGGCCGGGACGCTGCTGGAGAGCCGGTAGCGGGCGCGGGCGGTCCCGCCCTCGGCGAGGTAGTGGCTGAGCACCATGCCGGCCGCCTCGCGCAGGGCGGTCCCGGCGCTGCCGGGCGAGGCCACCGCGAGCCGGTCGGCGAGGCGGCCGAGCAGCGCCTCGTGGTCGGGGAGCACGACCTCCTCCTTGCCGCGGAAGTGCCGGAAGAAGGTGCTCCGCCCGGTGCCGGCCCGGGCCGCGATGTCGTCGACGGTCGTGGCGTCGTACCCCTGGGCCTCGAAGAGCTCGAAGGCGGCGGCGACGAGGCGCTCGCGGGTGGGGGTGGGCACCGGCTCAGGCTAGCTCGACGGAACGGAGTCTCGCTACTATGATACTGAGTACCGTTCGAGCCCGAGCACAGGAGCCACGCGTGAGCGACTACCCGATGTACGCCCTCTCCGAGGAGCACCAGGCCATCCGCGAGGCCGTGCGCGCGATCTGCGACGCCAAGGTCGCGCCCTTCGCCGCCGCGGTCGACGAGGAGGCCCGCTACCCGCAGGAGGCGCACGACGCCCTGCAGGCGGCGGACTTCCACGCGCCCCACGTGCCCGAGGAGTACGGCGGCGCCGGCGCCGACGCGCTCGCCACGGTCCTCGTCATCGAGGAGGTCGCCCGGGCCGACGTGTCCGCGTCGCTCATCCCCGCCGTCAACAAGCTCGGCTCCCTGCCCGTGATGATCGGCGGTGGCGAGGAGATCAAGAAGAAGTACCTCACCAAGCTCGCGGCCGGCGAGGGCGGCTTCTCGTACTGCCTCTCCGAGCCCGACGCCGGCTCCGACGCCGCCAACCAGAAGACCCGTGCGGTCCGCGACGGCGACGACTGGATCCTCAACGGCACCAAGCGCTGGATCTCCAACGCGGGGGAGTCGGAGTTCTACACCGTCCTCGCGACCACCGACCCCGACGCCCGGACCAGGGGCATCTCGGCCTTCGTGGTCGAGAAGTCCGACGCGGGCGTCTCCTTCGGCGCCCCGGAGAAGAAGCTCGGCATCAAGGGCTCGCCCACCCGCGAGGTCTACTTCGACAATGTCCGGATCCCCGGCGACCGGATCATCGGCGAGGAGGGCAAGGGCTTCGAGTACGCCATGAAGACCCTCGACCACACCCGCATCACGATCGCCGCCCAGGCCGTCGGCGTCGCCCAGGGCGCCCTCGACTACGCCCTCGGCTACGCCAAGGAGCGCCAGCAGTTCGGCAAGGCGATCGCGGACTTCCAGGGCCTGCAGTTCCTGCTCGCCGAGATGGGCATGAAGGTCGAGGCCGCCCGCCAGCTGACCTACGCCGCCGCCGGCCGCTCGGAGCGCGGCGACTCCGACCTCACCTTCTTCGGCGCCGCGGCCAAGTGCTTCGCGTCCGACGTCGCGATGGAGGTCACCACCAACGCCGTCCAGGTGCTCGGCGGCTACGGCTACACCCGCGACTACCCGGTGGAGCGGATGATGCGCGACGCGAAGATCACCCAGATCTACGAGGGCACCAACCAGGTGCAGCGCATCGTCATGGCCCGCCAGCTCCTCGCGGGGGTCCAGAGCGAGCTCTGACCGGTTCGCGCGAGGCGGCTCCTTGCACATCCGGAGCCGCCTCCGCGCGCCGAAATATCGCATCCGAGAAGATTTCCGTGGTGCGTGACGTAACTCTCTGCGCCGCTTCCGGTTTAATCATCGAACACACCTGTCCGCCCCGCTCGGGGAGCGGTTCCGATGCCGGTGTTCACCTATGGGGAGATGGGGCCAGATGCGTCGATTGCTCACCGCACTTGCCATTGTCGGAGCGCTGCTCGTGCCGGGAGGGCGCGCGGTCGCCGACGACACCTACACGCCCACGTTCCCGACGAGCTGCAACATCAACGTGCCGCACGTCGCCGTCGGGAAGCGGGTGCACCTCGTCATCGAGGTCGCGTCCAACTCGAACGTGGCCGAGGTCGGCACGGTGAAGCTGACGATCTCCACGGCCAGCGCCCGCCAGGCCGCGCGCGCCGCGGCCCGGGGCGTCGTGTGGACCAAGACGGTGCGCTACGAAGGCAGCCCGATCGAGGTCCTCGGCCCGGTGCTCCCGCGCGGTCGCTACCGCGTCACCATGGCGTTCACGCCCGACGACGGACAGCTCACGGGCTGCCGCAACGCCGTCGGCTTCCGGGTCGGAGGCGGTGGCACCGGCGGTGAGGACGACGACAACGGCACGCTGCCCAACACCGGTGGTCCGCACCTGTGGATCCTGCTGGCCGGCCTCGGGCTGGTCGTCGCGGGCGGCGGCCTCGCCGGCGGCAGCCGGCGCCCCCGGGCGCTCGCCTGACGCTCCGCGGGACGGAGGCGTCCCGTGGTTCGGCCGTTCGCGTGACGCTTGCGCCGCCATGGCGTTGGATGAGCGGGAGCGGTCAGTGGGGCCGCTGGAGGAGGGACACCCATGTCGCAGGTCGACGCACCTGACGGACCCGACGAGGGCGCCACGAGCGATGAGGGCGAGGGCACGGTCCGCGTCCGCCGGCGCCGTCAACGCCCCGGCAACGGGTCGGGCAGCACCACCGCGAAGCCTCCGGTGTCGACCGGACGACGTGTCTCGTTCTGGCTCGGCTGCGGCCTGATCGCCGCCGGCCTCGCCGTGCTTGCGTGGGTGGCCTGGCAGTTCTGGGGCACCAACTGGGTGTCCGAGCGCCGCCAGGGCCAGGTGGCCATCTCGCTGCGCGACGGCTGGGCCGACGGACAGGACGTCGTACGCACCGACTTCGGCAACGCCAGCGCCATCCTGGTCATCCCGCGCTTCGGCAAGGACTACGAGGTGCCCGTGCTCGAAGGGTCCTCCGACGAGGTCCTGGCTGCCGGCGTCGGCCACATGGAGAACACCGCGGACGCCGGCGCGGAGGGCAACTACGTGCTGGCCGGCCACCGGGTCACCCACGGTGAGCCCTTCGCCGACTTCCCGAAGCTCGAGCCGGGCGACGAGATCTTCGTGATGACCCGCGCGGCGACGTACACCTATGTCCTGGACAGCGGTGGCGAGGACCTGATCATCCCGTTCACGAAGACCTGGGTCCTGGACCCGAAGCCCGTCAACCCCGACGGCGGCACCCAGCCGCCGGACACGATCGACGGCGATCCGAACACCCACATCATCACGTTGCTGACCTGTTCGGAGATCTTCCACACCGACAACCGGTCCGTCGCATTCGGCCACTTGGTGGAGTCTGTTCCCACGAACGCGTCCTGACCCACTAGGATCATGTGCAACGCACTTCCCGTCCCAGAGACGAGCCGGGTCGTTGCATGGGGACTGGCTGTAGGAGGAAGTTGTGCTGAGGAAGATCGCTGCGCTCGCCGCACTGTCGGCTGCGGTCGTCGTGACGCCCGTGGGCTCCGCCACTGCTGACGACGGATACAGCGGGATGCAGATCCCGACGGAGACGCTGATCGTCGTCGTCGACGCCGAGATCGGCAAGCCCGTCGAGCTCGAGGTGAGCGCGAGCGCCAACTACCCGACGCCGCCCGAGGGCGACATCGAGGTCAAGATCCTCGCCGCGTCCGGCACCGCGCGCGGTGCGCGTGCCGTGGCCTCGGCCCCGCTGTTCACCACGACGGTGCACTTCGTCGACGACGCCGTCCCGGTCACCGGCCCCTCGCTGCCGCGCGGCAAGTACATCGCGACCGCGGCGCTGACGCCGGACAACACCGAGCTCTTCCTCCCGTCCGACGACACCACGGCCTTCCGCCTCGGTGCCGGACCCGGCGGTGACGACGACGACAACGGCAACCTGCCCAACACCGGTGGCCCGAACGTGATGTGGCTGCTGCTCGGCACCGCCCTCGTCGGCGCCGGCGTCGGCGGGGTCGGCTACGGCCGGCGTCGCCAGCAGGGCGTCCCCGCCTGACCTGCTGCACCCCTGATCCATCCTCCGGCCGCCCACGGGCGGCCGGAGGTCGTTTTCGGCCACTACAGTGGATCCCACACCGACCCCGGGAGGTACCGATGCCCACCCTGCGTTGCCCCTGCTCCGTCACGCTGCGCGGCGAGACCGACGACGAGCTGGTCGAGAAGGCCCAGGAGCACCTCGCGGCCGAGCACCCCGGCCGGGAGTACTCCCGCGAGGAGATCCTGTTCATGGCGATGTGAGCCCGAGGCCCACACCGCCCACATCGCCCGAACGGGCCGTCAGACGATGCGCGGCAGGGCGGAGGCCTTGCCGGTGAACGCGGGCGCCCGCTTCTCCAGGAAGGCCGCGACGCCCTCCTTGCCGTCCCCGATCGACGTCCAGTACATCGCCAGCGAGTCGGTCAGGTGCGCCTCGAGCGGCTCGGCGGCCGCGCTGTTGCGGTAGAGCATCTGCTTCGCGAGGGCCAGCGCCACGGGGGAGCGGTCCTTCACGAACGAGCGGGCCAGCTCCTGCGCCGCCGGCAGCAGGTCCTCCGGCGCGTGCAGGCTGCGCACCAGCCGTCCGGCGAGCGCCTGCTCCGCGGTGAGGATGTCGGCGGAGTAGACCCACTCCAGGGCCTGCTGGATGCCGACGATCCGCGGCAGGAACCAGCTCGAGCAGGCCTCCGGCACGATCCCGAGGCGGCCGAAGACGAAGCCGATCCGGGCCTTCTCCGAGGCCAGCCGGATGTCCATGGCCAGGGTCATCGTGGCCCCGATGCCGACCGCCGGACCGTTGATCGCCGCGATCACGGGCTTGGGGAGCGCGTGGATCGCCAGCGTGACCTTGCCGCCGGTGTCGCGCACGCCGGAGGCGAACGGCTCGGCGTCGTACGACGCCCGGAACTCCTCGGGGGTCGGCGAGAGCGTCTCGTCGAGCCCGAAGACGTTGCCCTCGGCGCTCAGGTCCATCCCCGCGCAGAACGCCCGGCCCTCGCCGGTGACCACGACGGCGCGCACCGCGTCGTCGCGGGCGTCGGTGAGGAAGACCTGCTCGAGCTCGCGGGCCATCGTCAGGTCGAACGCGTTGAGGGCGTCGGGTCGGCTCAGGGTCAGGGTGGCCACGCCGTCGGCGTCGACCTCCCAGGTCAGGGTCTCGTACACGTCAGTCCTTCGTTGCGGTGGTGAGGAGGTGTCGGCTCACGGGGCGAGCCCGGTGGCCGTGCACAGGTCGGCGGTGATGTCGTCGGTGCGGTCCTCGGCAAGGGTGTCGAAGAGCTTGCGCGCGCGCTTGGTGTCCCACGTGGCGTCGGCGCTGGCGAGCGGCACCGTGCAGGACTTCGGGGCGTCGGTCATCGCGAGCGCCCACTGCGAGGCGTCGTAGGGGCCCATGCCCTCGCCGAACCGGAAGAAGTCGGGCACGGCCGCGTTGAGCTTCCAGTAGCGCACGGGGTTGACCACGGACCAGGGCGAGAGCACCTTCTTGCCGACGGCGGCCACGACCTCGCGCTGCTGCTGCACCCGGGCCAGGTCGGAGATCGGGCTGTACTTGCGGGCGCGGGCGTAGGCGAGCGCCGTCGCGCCGTCGACCTCCTGGCAGCCCTTCTTGATGTTGAGGCCCGACGGCTTGTCGCGGATGCGCTTCTTCGGGCACACCTCGATCCCGCCGACCGCGTCGACGACACCGACCAGCCCGCCGAAGCCGATCTCGACGTAGCCGTCGATCCGGACGCCGGTGGCCTTCTCCAGGGTCTGCACGAGGAGCGGGGTGCCGCCCTTGCTGAACGCCGAGTTGACCTTCGACACCCCGTGGCCCGGGATGTCGAGGGGCGAGTCGCGCGGGATCGAGACCAGCGTCGTCGGACCCTCGCCGGTGTGGAGGAGCATGATCGTGTCGGTCAGCTCGCTGGTCTCGTTGCCGGTGTGGAGCCTGCGGCGCTCCGCCTTGGACAGGCCGGCCCGCGAGTCGCTGCCCACGAGGAGGTAGGTCGTTCCGGGCTGCTCGGAGGGACGCTCGCCCGACGGCTCGTAGGCGACCTTGTCGACCTTGCTCCACGTGAAGAGCGGGACCGCCACGAGGAACACCAGCCACAGCACCAGCAGCAGGAGCACCAGCCTGACCCAGGTCCCGGGCCGCTTCCACCGGCTCCTGCGCGGCGACCACGGCGGCGCCGGCGGCCGGCCGGCCGGCTCGGGCGTGGCGCCGTACTGCTCGGCCGGCGGCAGCCGGTCGGGCATCCGCGGGGGTGACGCGCCCGGGCGGGGCTGCACGGGGATGCGTCGCGTCGGCTCGGGGTCGTCCCCGCCCCGCTCGGGTCGCGGGACGCCCTTCTCGTTTCCCGACCCGTACATCCAGTCGAAGTCACCGTCGTCCCCGTTGCCATTGCCGCGCCCCGCCATGCCCGTGACGCTACCGTTTGGCCGTGAGCGAGATCGTTGCGGCACGCACGCCGTCGTACTCCCGGATCGAGCTGGCGACCGTGTCGTCGCGTGCGCAGGCCAACCTCCTGGGCAACATCCACGGCGGCGAGGTGCTCAAGCTGGCCGACTCCACCGCCGGTGTCGTGGCGCAGCGGCACAGCGGTGGCCCCGCCGTCACGGCCGCGCTGGACGAGATGGCCTTCCTCGAGCCGGTGCGCGTCGGCGACATCGTGCGCACCTTCGGCCAGATCAACTGGGTGGGCAGCTCGTCGATGGAGATCGGCGTGCGGATCGAGACCCAGCCGTGGGACGCGACGACCGAGCTGCGGCACGTCGGCTCGGCGTACTTCGTCTTCGTCGCCATCGACGGCGCCGGTGCCGCGCGTCCGGTCCCGGCGCTCGAGCCCGAGACCGACGACGACCGCCGGCGGATGCGCGAGGCGGAGATCCGCCGGGCCCACCGGCTCGCGAAGCGCCGGGAGATCGAGGCCGTCCGCCTGGGCTGACCGGCACCGATCAGCCGGCCACCTCGGTGAGCGCCGCGGCCACCGCGTCGACGGCCGCGGGACGCGGGGGAGCGCCGTACGTCGAGAGCTGGATCCGGCGGTGCGCCGCGAGTCGCCGGGTGGCGACGCCCCGGTGCTGGTGGGCGCGCAGCGCGAGCCCGGGCAGCACGGTGACGCCCAGCCCCGCGGCGACGAGGGACTGCACGGCCACGTAGTCGTCGCTCGCGAAGGCGATCGCGGGCGTGAAGCCGGCGTCTGCACAGAGCGCGAGCAGCTCGCGCCGGCAGCGCTCACAGCCGGCGACCCACGGCTGCCCGGACCAGGCCGCGAGCTCGACCGGCCCCGCGGACGGGGCGGCGTCGTCGCGCGTCACCAGGTGGAGCGGGTCGTCGAGGATCGGCACGGAGGTGATCTGCTCCGGCTCGGGCTGGTCGGGGTAGGCGAAGGTGAGGGCGAGGTCGACGGTGCCGGCGCGCAGCAGCTCGTGCGCCTCGGGCGGCTCCGCCTCGGTGAGCTCCAGCTCGATGCCCGGGTGCCGGCCGGCCAGGAGCGCGAGGGCGTCGGGGACGAGGGTCGCCGCCCCGGAGGGGAAGGCCGCCAGCCGGACCCGCCCGGCCTGCAGGCTGGTCACCGCGGCCAGCTCGGCCTCGGCCCGGGCGAGCAGGCCCAGCACCTCCTCGCCGCGGCGCGCGAGCAGCACGCCCTCGGGCGTGAGCCGCACGCCCCGCCCGACCCGCTGCAGCAGGACCGCGCCCGTCTCGGCCTCCAGCCGGCGCAGGTGGTGGGAGATGGTCGGCTGGCCGTAGTGCAGCTCGGCGGCCGCGGCGGAGACCGAGCCGGTCCGGTGGACGGCGACGAGGGCCTCGAGGCGGCGCAGGTCGATCATGACGGCACTCTATCGATCGATGTCGTCGATGGATGGTTGCGACAAGAACTATTGGACCGATGAATGCCCGGACCGGGACCATGGAGCCATGGCCGAGCAGCGCAGCGCATCCCTCCCCGACGACCCGACCTTCGACGAGGTGCTGCGGGCCGCCGAGGTGGTCGCTCGCGAGCTCCCGGCCACGCCCCTGCAGTCCCACCCGCTCCTCGACAGCGCGGTCGGCGCCGAGGTGCTCGTCAAGCACGAGCACGTCCTGCCGACCGGCTCCTTCAAGGTCCGCGGCGGCGTCCACCTCGCCGCGACGCTCTCCGCCGCCGAGCAGGAGCACGGCCTGGTCACCTGCTCGACCGGCAACCACGCCCAGTCCGTTGCGTACGGCGCCCGGCTGGCCGGCGTGCGCGCCACGATCGTGATGCCGTCCTCCGCCCCTGCGGTCAAGCGGGACGCAGTCGCGGCGCTGGGGGCCGAGGTCCTGGTCCGCGGCGACACCCTCGGGGAGTCCGCTGCCGCGGCTCGCGAGCTGGCGGCCGCCTCGGGCGCCTCCTTCATCTGCCCGACGGACCGGCGGATCGTGCTCGGCCACGCGACGGCGTACCTCGAGCTGTTCCGGCAGGCCGCCGTCCTGCCGAGCGGCCTGGCCGCGGTCTACGTCCCGATCGGCAGCGGCACGGGCGCGGCCGGCGCCTGCCTCGTGCGGGACGCCCTGGCGCCCGGCACCCGCGTGATCGGCGTCCAGTCGGAGGCGGCGCCCGCCGGCTGGAGGTCGTGGCGCAGCGGCACCATCGAGACCGCGCCCGCCACCACGCGGGCCTCGGGGCTCGCCACGACCACGGGGTACCCCCTGCCCCAGCGGGTACTGCGCGGCCGGCTCGACGACTTCGTGCTCGTGGCCGACGACCAGATCGACCACGCCGCCCGCCTCCTGGCGACGCGGGCGCACACCCTCGCCGAGGGTGCCGGAGCCGCCGCCCTGGCCGGCCTTCTCGTCCCCCGGAGTCCGGACCGGTCGGGGCGGCCCGGCCCGGTCGCCGTGATGTGCACGGGCGCGAACGCCTCGGCCGACGAGATCGCCCGGCTCGGCGCCGTGTCGACGGCCGCCTGAGCGCTCCGCCCGGCGCGCGACGGCGCGTCGGCACCGGTGGGACGCGTGTGACTGGTGATACTGGGCGGGTGTCTGGGGATCGGATGGTCGTGGCCGAGCGGGCCGCCCGCGTGCGCTTCCGCCGCGCCCTGACCCTCATGGCCTTCACCCTCGTCGTCCCCGGCTCGGCACAGCTCGTGGCGGGCAACCGGCAGGTCGGCCGGATCGCCGTCCGGGTCTGGCTCGCGACCCTCGCGGTGCTCGCCTTCCTCGGGATCCGCCTGCTGCTCGACCGGTCCTACGCGCTGACCCTCGCGCTCAACCCGACCTTCCTGCTGCTCCTGCGCCTCTACCTCATCGGCGGAGCCATCGCGTGGGCGGCGCTGTTCGTCGACGCCTGGCGGATCGGCCAGCCGCTGAGCCTGCGGATGCAGCACCGCCGGGCGGTCGTCGGCGTCAACGGCGTGCTCTGCTTCTCCGTCGCCGGCACCATGCTGTTCGGCGCCCACCTCGCCGCCGTGCAGCGGGACTGGCTCACCATGTTCGTCGACGGCGAGATCGGTGCTGCCCACGACGGCCGCTTCAACGTGCTGCTCCTCGGCGGCGACTCCGGTGCCGACCGCTGGGGCCTGCGACCGGACTCGATGACGATCGCCTCGATCGACGCGACGTCCGGCAAGACCGTCATGATCGGCCTCCCGCGCAACATGCAGAACTTCAAGTTCCGCGAGGGCTCGGTGATGGACGAGCAGTTCCCGAAGGGCTTCGACTGCGACGGGTGCTACCTCAACGGCGTCAGCACCTGGGCCGAGGACCACACCGACCTCTTCGACTCCGACACCCCGGGCATCGACGCCACCGTGATGGCCATCGAGGGCATCACCGGCCTCGAGATGAACTACTGGGTGATGGTCAACATGAAGGGCTTCCGCCGCCTCGTCGACGCCTTCGGCGGCGTCACCCTCAACGTCCGCGAGCGGATCCCGGTCGGCGGCCTGGGCGAGGACGTGACCGGCTACATCGAGCCCGGCAAGCGCAAGCTCAACGGCTACCAGGCCCTGTGGTTCGCGCGCTCCCGCGAGGGCAGCGACGACTACTCGCGCATGGCGCGCCAGAAGTGCGTGATGACGGCGCTGCTCACGCAGGTCAGCCCGAAGCAGGCGCTCACGAACTTCCAGGAGATCGCCAAGGCGTCGAGCGCGATGATCAGGACGGACGTGCCCGGCGGAGCGCTCGCCGACTTCGCCCAGCTGGCCCTGCGCGCCCGCGACGAGAAGGTCGCGACCGTCTCGCTCGTGCCGCCGCAGGTCAACACCGCGCACCCTGACCTCGACAAGGTCCGCGCGATGGTTCGCAAGGCCATCGACCGCTCCGAGGGCGACGCGAAGCCCACCCCGGGCCGCAAGAAGAAGGGCGAGGGCAAGGTCACGGGCGGCTCGCTCGGCTCGCGCAACGACGGGTACGTCGCCAACGAGACCGACGACGTCGCGGCCGCCTGCTGATCCGGCCGGACTGGGGCCGGTTGGACGGGGCCCGGTCGGACAGGAGCGTTCAGACGGGGAGCGCGGCCACCGCGGCGTCGTACGTCGCCTTGTCGGGGGCCGCGACGATTCCGCCCTCGAGGCGCTGGGGCACCAGCGGTCCGCCGTCGTGGCGTCCGATGGCGCCACCGGCCTCGGTGAGGATGAGCGCGCCGGGCAGGTGGTCCCACGGCATGCTGCGGCTGTAGACGAGGGCAGCCGCGTCACCGGCGATCAGGTGCGGGTAGTCGACGCCGCAGCAGGCCCAGGTCAGCTCCAGGGTGCCGAGGTCGCCGAGGCCGCGGCCGACCCACTGCCGCCGCGCGGTGCGGAAGGGCGCGCCGGTGCCGGTCGTGACGTTGAGCCGCTCGCCGTTGAGCCAGGCGCCGGCGCCGCGCTCGGCGACATAGGCGTTCTCGTGCTGCGGCTGCCAGATCCAGCCGCGGGTGATCTCGCCGGCGACCACCTCCGACACCATCACGGCGTGGTCCGGCGAGCCGTTGACGAAGTTCTTGGTGCCGTCGACGGGGTCGACCGTGAAGCCGTGGTCGGCGGCCGCGAAGGCGTCGAGCAGCGATGCGTCGGCCGCCATCGCCTCCTCGCCGAGCACGACGGCGTCCGGGTAGGCCGCGTTGAGGGCGGCGGTGATGAGCGCCTCGGACTCGTGGTCCGCGACCGTGACCAGGTCACCGGGGTTCTTCTCCGACACCTGCTCGTCGGCGAGGGCGCGGAAGCGGGGGTTGATCACCTCCGCGGCGACGTCCTGGAGGAGGGTCAGCACGGCGGCGGTGTCCACACCTCCACGCTAGGCCATGGCCGCCGCCGGGACCGCATCGGAGAGACCCGCCTCCTGTCTGCCGGATGCACAGTCCCATTCGGCGGCCCTGGCACGCACCTCGCTGCGTTGGCCGTGCTCGCAAGACGCCCGGTCTGGCGTCACACAGCCGCCTTGCGATGCACGCACCATGACCACCGACTATGCCCGCGCCTCCGGCAGACAGGAGACTGGGCCCATGCGCTTCACCGAGCACGAGCTGACGGCGGCCCTGACCGGGACGGCGAAGCACTTCCTGGCCTCCGACCGCAAGCTGCGCCGCAAGGGCGTCGACGTCGAGACCGCGTGGGCCGAGATGGACCGCTACGCCCGCTTCCAGATGCTCGACGCGCTCGGCGACCAGGTCCTGCCGGTCCTCGTCGCCCTGCCCGACATCGACGTCGAGCCCGGCACCCGGCCGTCGTACGACGACAAGGTGGTCGCCGACGTCGTCGCCGGCCTGCTGGGGGAGGACAAGGGTCGGGTGCGCCGCGCGGTCGAGGTCAAGGCCCGCACGGCCCTCGTCCAGCTGGCCCTGGCGAGCGTGCCGCCGCGGCTCGACCCGGACGCATTGCTGACCGAGTTGCCCGACGAGTCCTGAAGTCCGGCTGGGAGCGCTCCGGCCAGTAGGGTCTGCTCCGTGCGTGTGCAGGCAGTCGTCGTGACCTTCAACCGGTTGGCGATGCTGCAGCGCCTCGTGCCGCGGCTGCTCGCCACCCCGGGCCTCGAGCGGATCCTGGTGGTCGACAACGCCTCGACGGACGGCACGGGGGAGTGGCTCGCCGGTCTCGACGAGGACCTGGTGCGGCACGAGACGCTCGCGACCAACACCGGTGGCGCGGGCGGCTTCCACCACGGACTCGGCTGGGCCGTGCGCGAGGGCGCCGACCTGGTCTGGCTGATGGACGACGACGGCCTGCCGGCGCCGGACTGCCTCGAGCTCCTGCTGGAGCGGCAGGAGCGCGACGGCCTGGAGTTCTGCGGGCCGGCCGTGCTGGCCGAGCAGGACCCGTCGCGGCTGTGCTTCCCGATCCGGCTGCCCGGCGGCACCCGCGTCGTGCACGAGATGGCCGCGGTCGAGGCCGCCGCCCGCGACGGGCTGATCGACGACGTCGTGATCCCGTTCAACGGCGTGCTGGTGACCCGCGACCTCGTGGAGCGGATCGGGCTGCCGCGCGAGGAGTTCTTCATCTGGGGCGACGACGTCGAGTACCTCTGGCGCGCGGAGCGGGCCGGCGCCCGGATCGCGACCGTCGTCGACGCCCACTTCCTGCACCCGGCCACCGACGACCTCGGGACGCCGATGATGTTCGGGCGGACGACGTACAACCACACGCCCAGCGACCTCAAGCACTACTGCATGGCGCGCAACAACACCCTCAACCTGCGGGCCTACCGAGGCTGGGTGCACGTGCTGCTCTTCTGGCTGAAGACGGTGTGGTTCTACCTGTTCACGAAGCCGCAGCCGGCGCGGATCCCGCTGAGCGCCCGAGCGGCGGCGGCAGGGCTGCGGGGCGACTTCAGCGGTCACCGGAGGTACCTGCGATGAGTGCCGCGCAGGTCGCGGTCGTCGTCGTCACGTTCAACCGCGCCGACCTCCTCGAGCGGATGCTCGCGGGCCTCGGCGGCCTGGACCGGGCGCCCGACGCGGTGTTCGTCGTCAACAACGCCAGCACCGACCACACCCGCGAGGTGCTCGAGCGCAGCACCCTGCCCGGGCTGGTGGCGATCCACACGACGGAGAACCTCGGCGGTGCCGGTGGCTTCCACCTCGGGTTGAAGACCGCCTACGACAAGGGCTTCGACGTGATGTGGCTGATGGACGACGACGTCGTCCCGGCCCCCGACTGCCTCACCCGGCTGCTCGAGGCCGACGGCTCCTGCCTGATCGCAGTCCGCGAGGACCTCACCGGCGCGCTCGTGGAGAAGTCCGCCGTCCGCTTCGACCTGCGCAACCCGCTCGCGATCCGGCCGAAGACGGCGAGCATCGACTCGACCTGGGCCACCCGCGCCGACATGCCCGCGACCGTCGAGGTCGAGAACGTCGCCTTCGAGGGCTTCCTCGTCCGCCGCGAGGTCGTCGAGCGGATCGGGCTGCCCGACCCGTCGTACTTCATCTTCTACGACGACGTGGACTTCGCGATCCGCGCCCGGCGCGCCGGCTTCCCGATCCGCGCGGTGCGCGACGCCGTGCTCGTCCGCCAGCTCTCCTTCGACCAGCAGCACGACCTGGCCGGCTGGAAGGGCTACTACATGTACCGCAACCTCTTCGTCGTGCACTTCCGGTACGGCGAGAACGTGCTGGTCCGGCTCAAGCCGTGGCTGGTCGCGCTCGTGGTGGTGCTGCTCAGTCCGCTGCGGGGTGGTCGGGCAGAGGCGCGGAACGTGACGCGAGCGCTTCGGGATGCCCGGCGGATGCGGGCCCTCCCACCGGCGTCGCCACGTTGATCCGCTCGGGCACGAGCCGGGCCCGCCAGCCGATCCGGTTGCCCGTCGCGATGCCGGCGATCCACACCGCGAAGGCGCCCAGCGCGGCGCCGGCGATCACGTCGACGAAGAAGTGCCAGCCGAGGTAGACCGTGGCCAGCACGGTCAGCGCCAGGAAGGTCCAGGACGCGATCCGGACCCAGCGGTGCAGACCCACGAGGTGCACGACCAGGCAGATGGTCACCATGATCCCGACGTGCAGGGACGCGAACGCCGCGATGGTCTGCAGGCCCGCCGTCGCCGGGTCGGCCATCGTGGCCACCCGGTCCGACCACATGCTCTCCTGCAGGCGGCTGACGTAGGTCTCCGGCAGCGCGGCGAAGGTGCCGGGGTCGGAGTAGATGGGGCCGACGGTCGGCAGGACGACGTACAGGACCGCGCCGAGCGCCCAGTCCACGGCGACCGCCGTGACGAACCACTCGCCGGCCCGGGTGTGCCGGGTCCACACGAGCGCGATCGCGATCGTGACCGGGACCAGCGCGATCCAGACGATGTAGACGGCGGAGAAGAAGTGCGCGGCCACCCCGGTGCCGAACCACGCGTGGAGCGTCGCGGCCGGGTCGTGCCCGGCGAAGAGGAACCGGTCGACGTCGGCCAGCGGCTCGTCGTAGATCTTCTCATGGACGAACGGGGCCATGCTCTTGACGTTGCGGAAGGCGGCGTAGCAGAGGTACCACGCGGCCACGCCGTTGAGCGCGAACCTCCAGTGCGTCAGCGGCCAGCGCTCGCGCATCACCCGCCGGCCGGCACTGCCGAACCGGCGCAGCCAGCCGCCGCCGGGGCGGCCGGCGGCCGCGATCATCCGTGGTACGACGTCGATCGCGATCGCGCCCAGGACGATGGCCGGGAAGCGGATGTAGCCGGGGATCAGGCTGTCGGGGTCCTGCACCGGGATGTCCTCGAGCAGGGAGAACACGACGGTCAGCGTGGCGAGACCGAGGCCCGCCACCCACGCCAGCGCGAACGAGGGAGCCCCCCGACGTCCCGTCTGGTGGTCATTCACCAGAACAGGATATTCGTCACGTCCCCGTTCGGGGGACGCGCGTCAGATGTGTCCGGCGGGGAACTCGTCCGTAAACTCACCCTCCGTGACCCTCACCTCGTCGAACCCGGACCTCCCCGACCTGCCCGATCTGCCCGATCTGGTCGTCGTCGGTTCCGGCTTCTTCGGCCTGACCATCGCCGAGCGCTGCGCCAACGACCTCGGGCTCCGGGTGCTCGTCATCGAGCGCCGCTCCCACCTCGGTGGCAACGCCTACAGCGAGCCCGAGCCGGAGACGGGGATCGAGGTGCACAAGTACGGCGCGCACCTCTTCCACACCAGCAACGAGCGGGTCTGGGAGTACGTCAACCGGTTCACCGCCTTCACCGGCTACCAGCACCGCGTCTACTCGACCCACAACCAGCAGGTCTACCCGCTGCCGATCAACCTCGGCACGATCAACCAGTTCTTCGACGCGGCGTACACGCCGGCCGAGGCGCGGGCGCTGATCAAGGAGCAGGCCAGCGAGCTGGGGGACAAGGAGCCGGAGAACTTCGTCGAGAAGGGCATCTCCCTCATCGGGCGCCCGCTCTACGAGGCGTTCATCGCGCACTACACCGCCAAGCAGTGGCAGACCTCGCCGGAGGAGCTGTCGGCCGACATCATCAGCCGGCTCCCGGTGCGCTACAACTACGACAACCGCTACTTCAACGACAAGTACGAGGGCCTGCCCGTCGACGGGTACGCCGCCTGGCTGGCCAGGATGGCCGACCACCCGAACATCCAGGTGGTCCTCGACACCGACTTCCTCGCCGACGGCGTCGCCGAGCGCTACAAGGGCAAGGTCCCGATCGTCTACACCGGCCCGGTCGACGAGTACTTCCACAACAGCGAGGGCCGCCTGTCGTGGCGCACCGTCGACCTGGTGCCCGAGGTGCTCGACGTCGACGACTTCCAGGGCTGCTCGGTGATGAACTACCCCGACCCGGACGTCGACTTCACCCGGATCCACGAGTTCAAGCACTTCCACCCCGAGCGCAGCTACCCCGAGGGCAAGACCGTCATCGTGCGGGAGTACAGCCGCTTCGCGGAGGAGACCGACGAGCCGTACTACCCGGTCAACACGGCCGAGGACCGCGAGAAGCTGCTGAAGTACCGCGACCTCGCCGAGCGCGAGCCGATGGTGCTCTTCGGCGGCCGCCTCGGCACCTACAAGTACCTCGACATGCACATGGCCATCGCCTCGGCGCTGTCGATGTACGACAACACGCTGCGGCCCCACTTCGCCGACGGCGCGGAGCTCAAGAGCGGCGGGGTGGACGCATGAGCGAGCCCACCGGCGGCACCGTGACCCGCCTGCTGCAGCGCCAGATCCTCCCGCTCGACCGCGACGCCGAGGTCTTCCCGCTCTACGTCGACCTCGCCGAGCCCGACCTCGACGAGGACAAGTACGTCGTCGGCGGCAGCCGTGCGGCCAAGGACCTCAACAACACCAAGATCCGGCAGGCCACCGTCGGCGGCGAGAAGCTGCGCCCCGAGCAGGTCCTGGACCGGACCCGGCTGCGGGTCGACGCCGGCCAGACGGTGAGCCTGGCGTCGTACTTCAACGCCTTCCCGGCCAGCTACTGGCGGCGCTGGACGATCGTCGACCAGGTCCGGCTCACCGTGACCGTCGAGGGTGCCGGCGCGACGGTCGTCGTCAACAAGTCCCTCGCCAACGGCAACAGCCAGCGCGTCGAGTCCGCCGAGTCGACCGGGAGCGGCACCGAGGCCTTCGTCTTCGACCTCAGCCTCAAGCCCTTCATCGACGGCGGCTGGTACTGGTACGACGTGCTCGCCGGCGAGCAGCCGGTCGTGGTCTCCGCCGAGTGGACCGCCGAGGTCCCCGCGGACCGCGCCGCCCACGGCTCGGTCGACGTGGCGATCACCACCATGAACCGCCCGGAGTTCTGCTCCGAGCTGCTCCTGCAGTTCGCCGACGAGGACCTGGCGCCCTACCTCGACACCGTCTTCGTGATGGAGCAGGGCACCCAGCTGGTCGAGGACGCCGAGCTGTTCCCCGACGTCGAGAAGGCGCTGGGCGACAAGCTGCGGATCGTCAAGCAGGGCAACCTCGGCGGCTCCGGCGGCTACGCCCGCGGCCAGCTCGAGTCGCTGCGCAAGGGCACCGCGACGTACGCGCTGATGATGGACGACGACGTCGTCTGCGAGCCCGAGGGCATCATCCGGCAGGTCACCTTCGGCGACCTGGCCCGCCGTCCCACGATCGTGGGCGGCCACATGTTCAGCCTCTACGCCCGCTCGCGCCTCCACAGCTTCGGCGAGATCGTCCACCCGTGGCGCTTCTGGTGGAAGACGCCCGAGGACGGCTACATGCAGTGGGACTTCGGCACCCGCAACATCCGCTCCGCGCGGTGGCTGCACAAGCGCGTCGACGTCGACTTCAACGGCTGGTTCTCCTGCCTGATCCCGCGCCAGGTCATCGACGAGATCGGACTGTCGCTCCCGCTGTTCATCAAGTGGGACGACGCCGAGTACGGCCTGCGCGCCCGCGCCCACGGCTTCCCGACCGTCACCTTCCCGGGTGCCGCGGTGTGGCACGTCCCGTGGACGGACAAGAACGACGCGCTCGACTGGCAGTCGTACTTCCACCTGCGCAACCGCCTCGTCGCCGCCCTGCTGCACTCGACCTTCCCGCGCGGCGGCCGGGTGATCCGCGAGGTCTTCAACAACCAGCTCGCCCACCTGGTCGCGATGCAGTACTCCACCGCCGAGCTGCGGCTCCAGGCGATGGAGGACGTGCTGCGCGGCCCGCAGGCGCTGCACGAGATGCTCCCGACCCGGCTCGCGGAGGTGAACGCGACCCGCAAGGAGTTCAGCGACGCCCAGCTCGTGGCCGACGTGGACACGCTCCCCCCGCCGCGGATGGAGAAGCCGCTCAAGAAGGACCTCACCGAGGTCCCGACCCGCAAGTCGCAGCTGATCAGCGCCGGTCTCGCGCCGCTGCGGCAGCTCCGGGCCCCGCGGGCGCTGTCGCGGACCAACCCGGAGGCGGCGATCCCCGCGGTCGACGCCAAGTGGTACCGCCTCGCCGGCTTCGACTCCGCCATCGTCTCGATGAACGACGGGACGTCGGCCGCGCTCTACCGCCGCGACCCGGAGACCTACCGCGCACTGCTCAAGCGGACGATCGACCTGCACGCCCGCTTCGCCAAGCAGTGGCCCGAGCTCGCGCGCCAGTACCGCGACGCCCTCGACGAGATCACCTCGCCGGAGGCGTGGGAGAGGACCTTCGCCCCCTGGACCGAAGGCGGTGCCGATGAGTGAGGCCGTCACGACGGCGGCCGAGGAGGTCCCGCTCCGTCCGCCCGCGCCCGAGAGCGGCCTGTTCGCCGTCTTCAAGCAGCGCTACGTCCTCAAGCTGCTGGTGCGCCGGGAGATCAGTGCGCGCTACCAGGGCTCGTTCCTGGGGCTGCTCTGGTCCTACATCAACCCGCTGACCCAGTTCTTCATCTACTGGTTCGTCATCGGGGTGCTGTTCCAGCTCCACAAGGACGTCCCGAACTTCCCGATCCACCTGTTCGCCGGGCTGATCCTCGTCCACTTCTTCAACGAGACCTTCAACGCCGGGACGCGCTCGATCATGCGCAACAAGGCGCTGGTGGTGAAGATGGCCGTGCCCCGGGAGATGTTCCCGGTCGCCACGATGCTCGTCTCGCTCTACCACGTCGGCCCGCAGGTCGTCGTCCTGCTCGTTGCCTGCCTCTTCAGCGGCTGGTCGCCCGACCTCGTCGGGGTGGCCTGCCTCGTGCTCGCGCTGCTCATCATCGCGGCGATCGGCCTGTCCGGCGCGCTGCTCTTCAGCGCCGCCAACGTCTTCTTCCGCGACTTCGGCAATATCGTCAACGTGCTGACGAACTTCGTCCGCTTCGGCGTGCCGATGATGTACCCCTACGCGATCGTCCACGACCGGTTCGGGCGCTTCGCCGAGTACTACCTGCTCAACCCGCTGGCCGACGCCGTCGTGCTCTTCCAGCGCGCGTTCTGGTACCCGACCCTGACCGATGCCGACCACGCGAGGCTCAAGGCGGAGGGCACCCAGATCATGCCCGACCACCTGATCACCCACGGTGTGCTCGCGCTCCTGGCGTGCCTGGTCATCCTCGCCTTCTCCCAGTGGGTCTTCACCCGCCTCGAGAACAAGATCCCGGAGCGTCTCTGACATGGCCGTCTCGATCGTCGCGGAGAACATCACCAAGGAGTTCACGCTGCGCTACCACCGGACCTTCAAGGAGGTCACGGTCGCCAAGGCGCGCGGGGTCAAGACCAGCGACAAGTTCAACGCCATCGAGGACGTCTCCTTCAAGATCGAGGAGGGGGAGTCGATCGGCCTGATGGGCCTCAACGGCTCCGGCAAGTCCACGCTGCTCAAGCTGATCAACGGCGTCATGCGCCCCGACGAGGGCACCCTGCTGACCCGCGGCCGGATCGCCGGCCTGATCGCCACCGGCGCCGGCTTCCACCCGCAGCTGAGCGGCTCGGAGAACCTCGTCCTCAACGCCGCGATCCTCGGCATGAGCGAGAAGGAGCTCAAGCGCAAGTACGACGACATCGTCGCCTTCGCCGACCTGGGCCGCACCCTCGAGGCGCCCGTCGGGCACTACTCGTCCGGCCAGCGCGCCCGCCTCGGCTTCGCGGTCGCCATCCACGTCGACTCCGACATCTTCCTCGCCGACGAGGTCCTCGCCGTCGGTGACAAGCCCTTCCGCAGCAAGTGCATGAAGAAGATGCTCGAGATCCGCGACTCCGGCCGCACCCTCGTCTACGTCAGCCACTCGCCGGCGTCCGTCGAGCGCATGTGCAGCCGCGTCCTCGTCCTCGAGAAGGGCAAGCTCGGCTTCGACGGCGACCCCAAGGCCGCCATCCACTACCTCGAGTACGACACGCCCGACACCGACAACGAGGTCGAGCTGACGGACGACGAGATGGGCAACGACATCTGAGTTGATCGCGCGAGCGCGTCGCCGGTCGATGCGCACCGCACGGACGCTCGCTCCGCTCGGTCCGCGGGCGCGCATCGACGCGCCTGCGGCGCGGGGCGCCGCGCTGCCGCGCCGCGGTTGCCTCCGGCGGATGGTGACGTCCGCCTGGCGGCAAGCCGGCTCTGCATGGTCCGGTGCTCCGCGATCTCGCCGACCCGTCGAGTGGGCACAACGGCATGCCGCAGGGTGATTTCTCTGCAGTTCGTGCCCCATCGGTGCACTCGCGAACGGCGGATACCGTGCGCGGCCGCCTGAGGCCGACCACGAGCAACGGTCCGCACCCCTCAAGGAGCGCCCCGAAGCGCCGATTCGACAATCTGGCTGCTCTCGGCGTGTCGAGTGGAAATTACATCCTTGTAGTTACTCACGAGACCTTCACAGACTCGTGTGACGCGTGTGAAAGTTGCTACTCGTGTGACAACTTCCCCGCACACACGTCTGGAGCAGAACCATGTCGAGCTACATCCCGGAGACCCCTGACAAGGGCCATCGGCTGAGGTTCGTGACCCTCAGCCAGCAGCTGCTCGCGCTGGCCGTCGTGGTCGCCGTGCTGACGCCTGCGGCCCGCACCGTGACGATGGACGTCCGGCCGGCGCAGCCCGTCGACGTCGTACCGTCCGAGGTCGCGCTGCAGTCCGCGCCGGTCGAGGTGCCGACGAAGGCGGTCGAGTCCGAGGTCGACCAGTACGCGCTGACGACGCCGAAGGGGAAGTCGGCGTCGGCGAAGGTCCGCGCGTCGCTGCGGGTCGCGAAGCAGGCGAGCGTCAAGGGCGAGCAGGTCATCGACAGCGACGTGGTGCCGGTCGACGGGTACGGCACGGTCGGGGTCACCTGGGCGCCGGGCACGCGGCTCGACGACGACGCGATCGACATCCAGGTGCGCACCCGCACGGGGAACACGTGGTCGGGCTGGACGGCCGCTGAGTACCACGACGAGCACGGACCGGACCCGCGTACCGAGGAGGGCAAGCACGCCCGCCCCGGCACCGACGCGCTGCTGGTGGGCGACGTCGACGCCGTCCAGGTGAAGGTCACGACCGAGGATGCCGCGCCGGCCGACATGAAGCTCGCCGTGATCGACCCGGGCAAGGCCTCCACCACCGCCAAGGAGCAGCCGGCGATCGACACGGCGAAGCTCGCGACCGACGGCTCCACCGACGTGCCGCCGGCCGAGGAGCCCGACCCGACCGACGGCACCGGGACCGGCGGTGACGACCTGTCCCTGCAGGCCGGCGCCTTCACGCCGAAGCCGAAGATCTACTCCCGGGCCCAGTGGGGCGCCGACGAGCGCATCCGCGACAAGCCCTCGCTCAGCTACTACGAGGTCCACGCGGGCTTCGTCCACCACACGGTGAACGCCAACAACTACACCTCCGCCGAGGTGCCCGGCATCATCCGCGGGATCTACAGCTACCACGTGCGCACCCGCGGCTGGAGCGACATCGGCTACAACTTCCTGGTCGACAAGTTCGGCCGGATCTGGGAGGGCCGGTACGGCGGCGTCGACCGTCCCGTCGTCGGTGCCCACACGCAGGGCTACAACCAGTACTCCTTCGCGATGTCCGCGATCGGCAACTACGACACCGCCCAGCCCAGCAGCGCCATGGTCACGGCGTACGCCCAGCTCTTCGCGTGGAAGCTGTCGCTGCACGGCGTGCGCGCCGCGAGCACCTCGCAGCGGGTCGGCAGCTCGACCTTCCAGGCCATCAACGGCCACCGCGACGCCGGGTCCACCGCCTGCCCGGGCCGCTACCTCTACGCCCAGATCCCGACGATCCGGAAGAAGGCCGCCGCGCTGCAGGCCAGCTGGACCGGGCGCAACCTCGAGTCGAACATGGTGGGCGTCCAGCAGCCCGACATCGTGGCGAGGCGTGCCTCCGACGGACGCGGCTTCGTGCTCCCGATCCGGGCGAGCGGCTCCGGCTACGCGTTCAGCAGCGCCATCGACACCGGCCAGAGCTTCAAGGGCCTGAAGAAGATCTGGAAGGCGGGGGACTGGAACCGCGACGGCTACGTCGACGTCCTCGGCATCCGCTCCAGCGACAACATGCTGGTCATCTACCGGGGCCTGGGCGGCGGCAAGCTGGCCGCGCCGAAGACCCTGATGTCCAACGCCGGACGGATCGGCCTGCTGGCACCGGTCGGCGACATGACGGGCGACGGGTGGCCGGACCTGATGGGCCAGCCGGTCAACGGGGTCATGCGGATCTACCCCGGCCAGGGTATGAACGGGTTCAAGTCGAGCTACCCGGCGTACGCCGCTGTCGCCGGCGGGGTCCAGATCGGCGTCGGCCGCTGGAACGCCGCCGACGGCGCGCCCGACAGCCTGGTGCGCCAGGGCGGCAAGCTCACCATGTACTACGGCAACGGCCCGGGCGGCTGGACATCGAGCAAGACGCTCGTGCAGACCGCCACCGGCTACGACTGGTTCCTCGGGGTGTCCAGCGTCGACGGCGACGGGCACACCGACATCCTCGCCCGCAACGCGACCAGCGACAACGTGTACTGGATCCGCGGCACCGCTGCCGGGCTTCGCGAGCCGGCGCTCATCGGCAAGAAGGCGGGGTACGACCTGGCGGGCTAGATCTTGTCCTGGTCGCTCTGGGCAGGGAAGCGAGCGGTTGCGCGCTCGGCGGTGTACGCCGCCTCGAGCGCCGGCTGCTCGGCCCGGGCGACCAGGACGAGCGAACCGCCCTGGGTGAGCGGTTCGCAGAAGGTGACGGGCTCCGTGACGGGGTTCGCCACCGAGAGGAGGCGGCCGCCGCCGACCATCGTGCCGGCGGCTGCCTCCCTCCACAGCTCGGCCTGGTGGACGTCCGGCGCGATCGCCACGTCGTCACCGGTCGGCGGGTCCCACGGCGTGAAGGCGTCCGGCTGGGACCAGATCTCGACGCCGACGTCGTGCACCCTGGCGGGGAGCGGCTCCTTGAACCGGACACCGAGCGGCAGCAGCGCGCAGGCCAGCACCTCCGTGCCCGGCGCCTGCGCGGCCCACGCCGCGACGCTGTCGGGTCCGCAGACCACGGCGGCGAGGTCCGTCGTACCGGGCTCGGGCGCGGGGACGACGACCAGCCCAGCGCTCCAGGCGGCGCCCAGGAAGACGGTGCCGAGCCAGTGCGGCGGCAGGTCGATGCCGAGCCGGTCGCCGCGCTCCAGGCCCAGCTCGTCGACGAGCAGCGAGCCCGCCTTCGCGACCCAGTTGGCCCAGGTGGTCACCGACAGCTCGACCCGCTCGCCGGTCGCGTTGTCGTAGAACGTGACCAGCGGCTGGCCCGGGTCGTTGCGGAGCCGGGTCGCGAGGACGTCGGCGAAGGTGGTCGGCGTTCCGGGGCTCACGTCCCGAGGATAGGAGACCGCAGATATGGTGCCGCGCATGGTCGCTGACGAGATCCCCGGCTTCTGGGCCGTGGTCCCCGCGGGGGGTGCCGGCACGCGGCTCTGGCCGCTGTCCCGCTCCGGCTCGCCGAAGTTCCTCCACGACCTCACCGGCTCCGGCCGGACCCTGCTCGAGCAGACCCACGACCGGCTCTCGCCGATCGTCGGTGACCGGGTCCTCGTCGTCACCGGCGCCGCCCACCGCGACGCCGTACGACGCCAGCTGCACCAGCTGCCCGACGACGGCGTGCTGGCCGAGCCGTCGGCGCGCGACTCGATGGCGGCCATCGGCCTCGCGGCCGCGGTCCTCGAGCGCCGTGGCGCGGAGGTGATGGGCTCCTTCGCCGCCGACCACGTGATCGCCGACGACGCGGGCTTCCACGCCGCCGTGGCGGACGCGGTCGCGGCCGCTCGCGACGGCTGGCTGGTGACGATCGGCATCGAGCCCACCTTCGCCTCCTCCGCGTTCGGGTACGTCCACCAGGGCGACGCGCTCGACGGCCACCCGTCGGTGCGCCGGGTCGTCGAGTTCGTGGAGAAGCCGTCGGTGTCGGTCGCCGAGGAGTACCTCGCGACCGGTCGCTACCGCTGGAACGCCGGCATGTTCGTCGTCCGGCCGTCCGTCCTGCTGGACCTCCTCGGCGAGCAAGACCCGGAGTTCGCCGCGAACCTGCGCGCGATCGCCGCCGAGCCCGAGCGCCTCACGGAGCTGTGGGAGAAGCTGCCGCGGATCGCGATCGACCACGCCATCGCCGAGCCCGCGGCGGCCGCCGGCCGGGTGGCGACGGTGCCCGGCTCGTTCGGCTGGGACGACATCGGCGACTTCGACTCACTGGCCACCCTGCTCGGCGAGCAGGAGGAGTGCACCGTCCTCGGTGACGAGTCGCTCGTACAGCTGCGCGGCGCCTCCGGCATCGTGGTGCCGGGCTCCGGCCGCGTGGTGGCCGTCATCGGCCTCGACGACGTCGTCGTCGTCGACACCCCGGACGCCCTGCTCGTCACCACCCGGGCCCGGGCCCAGGAGGTCAAGGCCGTCGTGGCGGCGTTGAAGGACCAGGGTCGCGCCGACCTCACCTGAGGGCTGTTGCGGGGTTGGTGTCGGGCGGCCGCGCGCGTAGTCGACCGGCCCCCGGCGTCAAGGAGCTCGCTTCGCTCGCCCGCTGCGCGGCGCCTGCGTGCCCACTCGAGGGGGTCGGCAAGTCGCGGGACGACGCCGGCCCGGAGCCGGAGGGAGCGAGGAACGAGCGACCGGAGGCGCAGGGAGGCGTCGTTGCGCGCGCCGACCGTCTTGCCGCCAGGCGGACGCAACCATCCGCCGGAGGCAACTGCGGGCCGGCAGCGTGTCGCGAGGAACGAGCGACACGCTCGGCCCATTCGACTCAGTAGACGAAGGGCTCCGGGGCGTCGGTGAAGGGGTACTTCTCCATGAACGCCTTCAGCGCGGCACCGCTCGCCTCGGAGCAGTACTGCCACACGCCGTAGGACTTGCTGGCGGCGGCGTCGTTGCGCCAGTGGGTGAAGGCGATGTGCTGGCCCTTCGGGAAGCCCTTGCCGGTCTCCTTGGTGTCCGCCGCGGTCCACGGGGCGGCCTTGAACTTCAGCCGCTGGTTGGTGTCGTTGGCGTCGAGGGTCGCGGCCATGGCCTTGATCGCGGCGATCTCGCCGGAGTCGTCGGCGGCGGTGTCGTCGTACCAGAGGATCGTGTAGCCGTGCTCGAGGTTGTGCACCAGCGACTCGAGCTCGGGGCGGGTGCCCTCGGTGTAGTAGCGGTCCGTGATCGGGGCCGGCGCGAGGCCCGCCTCGTTCCAGTGCGAGCCGAAGGCCGGCGGGGCGTCCTTGTAGGTGACCTGCTGGGAGCTGGGGACGTGGTCGCCGCTGCCCGTGGCCTCCTTCTCGGTGATCTTCCCGCACACGTCGGCCTTGGCGCCGATGTCGGCGAGGTCCTTGCCGGAGTAGCGCGCCTTCTCGATCGCCGTCTTGATCGGGCTGTACGCCGCGGCGCCCACGATCAGGAGCGCGACGAGCACGCACACGCCGACGATGGCCCGGCCCTGACGCTTCTCGGCGCTCTTCTGCTTGCGCCGGATCTCGTCGATGACTTGACGGCGGTCCGACTTCTCGGACTTGCTGGACTTGGCCACGGTGCGGGGTACCTCGTCTTGGTGGGTGCGCGGAACGTGGGGAGTCTACGGACTGACTGGCTGCAACCGCAGGTCGGTGCCCGACTCCGTGGCCGCCCAGCCGTGGGCGAAGGCCACGATGTCGACCGCGGCACGGCGCTCGGCGGCACAGATGACGTCGCCCGCGGGGCCCGGCCGGGCGGCGATCCCGGCGCGCGACAGGGCCGCCACGAGCTCCTCGGCGCCGACCGGGGCGCCGAAGGGTGCCCGGTCGCCCGGCTGCCCGCCGACGGCGCGCAGCACGGCCTCGCGGGCGCCGTACCCGAACAGGTCGGCGCCCTCCGGGCGGATCAGCGTCGCGGCGCCCGGGCCGTCGTCGCCGGCCGGCAGGACCAGGTCGGCCCGGCCGCGGACGACGGCGAAGGGACGGGAGCCGAGCTTGCCCTGCGCCAGCTCGACGGCCGCGGCGATCTCGTCGGCGACGGCGGGCGCGGTCACGGCCAGCTCGTTGCCGTGGGCGTCGACCCGGCCGGCGAAGGACTCGAGGACGGTCAGCCCGGCCGCGCCGATGGCGATGTCGGTCTGGCCCTCGCGCCACGCCCGTCCGGCGGTGTCGGTGACGACCACGCCCACGTTGGCGCCGCTGCGCTGGGCGACGGCGCGGCGCAGGGCGCGTGCCGAGGCGTCCGGGTCCTCCGGCAGGAGTACGACGGACCCGCTCGCCACGTTGGACGCGTCGATCCCGGCCGCGGCCATCGTCAGCCCGAGCCGGTTGCGCACGATGCGGGTGGCGCCCCGTACGGCGACCAGCCGCACGGTCTCGCGCTCGAGCCACTCCTCGCGCTCGCCGGTGACGACCCGGCCCTCGGCCTTGCTCACGACCTTGCTGGTCACGACGAGGACGTCGCCGTCGGCGACCTGCTCGGGCGCGAGGGCGTCGAGGAGGACGGCGGCGAGGTCGTCGCCCGCCGTGATCTCCGGGACGCCGTCGGGCGCCAGGACGGAGAGCGAGCCGGCCATCAGCGCACCAGTGCCACGGCGGCCGCCGCCATCGCGGCGGTCGCGTCGTGGTCGGTCATCATCAGCGGCACGGCGGCCGTGGCGATGCCGGCCGCCTCGAGCCGGGCGACCTGGTCGGCGTCGCGCTCGTCGATGAGCCAGCCGTCCAGGACTCCGCCACCTGTGCGGGCACCGTAGTTGAGGCCGACGCCGGCGGCGCTCACCTCGACGCCGATCGAGGTCAGCATCTGCTCGGCCATCCCGCGCACGTGCGAGGAGCCGACGATGGGGGAGAGGCCGACCACGCGCGCGGTCGTGCCGCGGATCGCCTCGCGGAGGCCGGGCACGCCGAGGATCGTGCCGACGGACACCACCGGGTTCGACGGCGGCAGCACGACGAGGTCGGCGCCGGTGATCGCGTCGAGCACGCCGGGGGCGGGGGTCGCCTGGTCGAGGCCGACGAACACCAGCGTCTCGGCGGGCACCGCGGCGCGCAGCCGGACCCAGTACTCCTGGAAGTGCACCACGCGGGTGCCGCTCGGCGACTCCGGGTCGGCGACGGCGACGTGGGTCTCCGCGCGGTCGTCGGTCATCGGGAGCAGGGTCAGCCGGTCGCCGTACCGGGGGGTGAGCCAGCGGCGGCACAGCGCCTCGGTCACCTGGGAGAGCGGGTAGCCCGCGTCCAGCATCTGCGTGCGGACCAGGTGGGTGGCGATGTCGCGGTCGCCCAGTCCGAACCACGTCGGCTCGACGCCGTACGCCGCCAGCTCCTCCTTGGCGCTCCACGTCTCGGCCCGGCGTCCCCAGCCCCGCTCGAGGTCGATGCCGTCACCGAGGGTGTACATCACGGTGTCGAGGTCGGGGCAGACCTTGAGTCCGTGGACCCACCAGTCGTCGCAGGTGTTGGCGATGACGGTGACCCGCGCGTCGGGGGAGACCCCGGGCAGCAGGTCGCCCTCGATGCCGTGCAGCAGGCCCTGCAGGAACCTCGCCCCGCCCATGCCGCCCGACAGCACGGTGATGTTCCTGATCACATCGGTCGTCGTCAGATCCGGTGTCGCGTTGCTCGAGTCCACGGGGGAGAACTCTGCCTGAAGGCAGGGACGATCGTCCTGCTGGGCTGCGTATAGCAGATTCGGCCTTGACTCTTCGGGTATGACACATATGTAATTCCACGTGTGTCGTTCGGGCACGGGGTCGAGTTGTAAGGGGCGAAATCGTGAGAGAACTCTTCCTGGTCGAGGCAGAGACAGAAGAGCTGGGGTGGCAGGAGCGCGCGCTGTGCGCTCAGACCGACCCCGAGGCGTTCTTCCCCGAGAAGGGGGGATCGACGCGTGAGGCGAAGAAGGTGTGCCAGACCTGCGAGGTGCGCCTGGAGTGCCTCGAGGCGGCGCTGGGCAACGACGAGCGCTTCGGCATCTGGGGCGGCCTCTCGGAGCGGGAGCGTCGCAAGCTGAAGAAGAGGGCCGTCTGACGGCCCGCTGACGCCGGTCAGGCCCGACGCTGACGGTTCGCCCCCTTCGGACCGTCCCACGTAGGGTCTGACCTCGTGTCGCAACAAGTCCGGGTCGCCGTCCTCCTGGTGAGCCACGACGGTGCCTCGTGGCTCCCGGCCGTCCTCGACGGCCTCCGCGCGCAGACCGCCCCCCTCGACTCGGTCGTCGCGATCGACACCGGCAGCAAGGACGACAGCCCCGAGATCGTCCGCCAGGCACTGGAGGACCACGTCCCGCTGGCGGTGCGCCGGATGCCGGCCAGCGCCGGGTTCCCGGACGCGGTCGCCGACGGCCTGCAGGCACTCGCCGCGGCCGGCCGGGACCCCGAGTGGGTCTGGATCCTCCACGACGACGCGAAGCCGGCGCCGACGGCGCTGCAGGAGCTGCTCGCGGTCGCCGCGCAGCGCCCGGAGGCCGACATCCTCGGGCCCAAGCTGCGCGAGTGGCCCTCGCTGCGGCGCCTGCTCGAGCTCGGCGTGACCATCAGCGGCACCGGCCGGCGCGAGACCGGGCTGGAGCGCGGCGAGTACGACCAGGGCCAGCACGACGAGGTCCGCGAGGTGTTCGCGGTCAACACCGCCGGCATGCTGGTCCGTCGTACGGTCCTCGAGGAGCTCGGCGGCTTCGACGCCGCGCTGCCGATCTTCGGCAACGACCTGGACCTCGGCTGGCGCGCCGCGGCCGCGGGTCGGACCACGGTGATCGTGCCGAAGGCCGTGGTCTTCCACGCGGAGGCCGCCCACCGGGGCGTACGACGCACGCCGCTGACCGGCCGCCACACCCACTTCCAGGAGCGCCGGGCCGCCCTGTTCACGCTGTTGGTCAACGCCCGCGGCGCGACGCTGCCCTTCCAGGTGGTCCGGCTGGCGCTGGGCACCCTGCTGCGGATGGTCGGGCTGCTGTGCGTGCGCGCGGTCGGTGAGGCGCTCGACGAGCTCGCCGCCCTGTTCTCCGTGCTGCGCCACCCGGGCCGGGTCCTGGCCGCGCGCCGGACCCGCAGGGAGGCGGTCGCCGCCCTGCGCGGCGACGCCGGACCCGACCGGGAGCGGGTCCGCCGGCTCCTGGCGCCCTGGTGGCTGCCCTACCGCCACGGGCTCGACTTCCTCGGCGACCTCGTTGCCGCCGCCACCAACCAGGCCGCGGACGTCGCCGAGCGGCGTCGCGCCGCGGCCGCCGAGCGCGATGCCGCCGTCGCGCCGCCGCCGGCGCGCCACCGCGACGAGGAGGACGACTACGCCGACACCGGCTGGGTCGTCCGGTTCTTCACCAGCCCCACCGCGATGGCCACGGCCCTCGTCGTCCTGGCGCTGCTCATCGGCGTTCGCGACATCGTCGGTGGCTTCAGCGGGGGTGCGCTGTCGCCCACCCCGGGCAGTGCCGGCGACTGGTGGCGGCTGCACGTCGAGGGGTGGCACCCGATCGGCTTCGGCTCCGACGTGCCCGCGCCGGCGTACGTGCTCCCGCTCGCCCTCCTCGCCTGGCCGGTCGGCCCCTCCACGCTGATCAGCCTGGTGATGGCCCTCGCGGCGCCGGTCGCGCTGTGGGGTGCCTGGCGCTTCCTGCGGGTGGTGGGCCGCTTCGTGACGCCGTACGGCGCGCCGCGCTGGCTGCTCCTGTGGGGGTCGGTCATGTGGGCGCTCGTGCCGCTCGCGTCCGGTGCCTGGGGTGGCGGGCGCTGGGGCGTGGTCGTCGCGTCCGCGATCCTGCCGTGGCTCGCGCACGCCGCCCTCGGCTTCGCCGACCCCGATGCCGCGCACCGCTGGCGGGCCGGCTGGCGCACCGGCCTCGCGCTCGCCCTGCTGACCGCGGTCGCGCCGTCGTCCTGGCTGGTCCTCGCGGTGCTGATCGGCGTGCTGGTCGGCTTCGCGTTCCGGCTCGCGCCGGGGGAGGTCCGGGAGCGGTCCGTGTGGGGGCCGCCGGTGGCCGCGCTCGCCGTCCCGCTCCTCGTGCTGGTGCCGTGGTGGCTGCCGGCCGTCCTCGAGGGCGCCGCCGGCACGCTCGTGCTCGACATCGGCCGCTGGCCGAGCGCCGCGACGTCCGGCTGGGACCTGCTGGCGGGCCGGGTCGGCGACCTCGGCGCCCCCGCGGCCGTCGGACTCGTCCTCCCCGTCCTCGCCCTGCTGTCGCTCATCCCAGCGGCCACCCGGATCCCGGTCGTGGCCTGCTGGGTGGTCGCCGCCGTGACCGCCGCCGTCGGGGTCCCGCTCGCGGTGACCTCGGTCGGCCTCGCCGGGGGAGACGGCCAGCAGCCGGGCCTCGGCATCGTGCTGCTCGTCCTGCAGGGCGCGTGGCTCACCGCCGCCCTGCTCGGTGGCCTCTCGCTGCACCACCTCGGCGACCAGAGGAGGCCGGTCCAGGCCGGCCTCGCGCTCGCCGGCCTCGCCGGGCTGGTGGCCCCGCTGGTCGGGCTGGTCTGGTTCGCGGTGTGGGGCGGCGAGGACCTGACCGACGACCCGCCGTCCGACGTGCCCGTCTACATGGCACAGCGCGCCGAGCAGGCCGACCAGGACGGCATCCTCGTGCTGCGCGGCAGCATCGCTGACGGGCTCTCCTACGAGGTCCACCGCGGCGACGGCATGACCCTCGGCGAGGACGAGATCGCCGCGCTGACCCCCGAGGACGCCGAGGTCACCGCGGTCATCCGGAGCCTGGTCACCGCGCCCGATCCCGACGCGGTGCAGGAGCTGTCGCGTCGCGGGATCCTGTACGTCGTCCAGGCGGCCCCGGCCGACGGATCCGTGGCCTCCAGCCTCGACGCCACCTCCGGTCTGGTCCAGGCCAGCTCGAGCCGCGGCACCCGCGCCTGGCAGGTCGACCCCGCACCCGGACCGCTGCCCGAGCACCACGACTGGGTCCGCGCGCTGCTCCTGCTCGTGCAGGGGATCGCGATCCCGGTCCTCGTCGTGCTGGCCCTCCCGCCCCTGCGAAGGAGCCGTGATGACTGAGCCCGGATCCACCGAGAAGGCCGGCGCCGGCCGCCGCGCGTCGGTCTCCCGCGGCCGCCGCATCGACCTCCTGGTCGCCCTCGCGATCGCCGCCCCCGCCGTCGTCGCGCTGAGCGTCGGCGTCATCGGCGGCGAGGACAACCCGCTGTCCGGCCCACAGCCGCCCACGACCTCCGCCCTGACGTCCGCCACGATGGTCTGCCCGGGCGGACTGACCGGCGACGACGGTGCCGTCCGCGTGACCCGGACCCCCGACGTGCCGGGTGGTGAACTCGCGGTCGCCACGGCGCCCGCCGCGCGCGGCGCCTCCGGCAGCAGCGCCACCAAGGCCGGCAAGCCGGTCACGGTCGAGCAGGGCAGCACCGTCGAGGTGCCGTCGAGCACCGGTCCCACCGTCCTCGACGGCCGTGGCGCCGCGGCCCCGGGCATCGCGGCCGGACGGGACGGCGAGCTCGCGGTGCCCGAGTGCCGCGGACCGTCGTACGACGAGTGGCTGGTGGGCGTCGGGGCGTCGGCCCGCTACGCCACCACGATCGAGCTGGTGAACCCCGACGACGGCGACGCGGTCGTCGACCTCGCCCTCCACGACGCCACGGGTCCCGTCGAGGAGCCCGCGCTGCGCGGCATCGAGGTGCCGCCGCACGGCGTGAAGCGCATCGACCTCGCCACGGCCGCCCCGCGCGCCGAGGCGACCGCCGCCCACCTGACCGTCGTCCGGGGCCGGGTCACCGCGACCGCGCGCAACACCTGGGACCCGCTCGGCCGTGGCGTGGTGAGCACCGACTTCCTCCCCGCGGACACGAGCCCCTCCAGCAGCAGCCTGATCCTCGGCGTCCCGAAGAAGCCCGCGCAGCCGACCCTCCAGCTCGCCAACCCGGGGGACGACGAGGTGCGCGTCGCCGTCCGGTTCGTGACCGAGCAGGCCGCCTTCACGCCCACCGGCGCCCCGGAGATCTCGGTCCCGCCCCAGGCGATGGAGACGGTCGACCTCACCAAGCTGTTCAAGGGCGCGACCGCGGACGGCGTCGTCGGCATCGAGCTCGAGGCGTCCGGGCCGGTGGCGTCGTCCTTCATGGCGCTGTCCGGTGACGACCTCGTGCTGCTGGCGCCGACGCCCTCGCTCGACGAGCCGGCCGCGGCCGTCGTCCCCTCGGGCCGGAAGAGCGTCGTGCTCGGCGGCGCCGAGCGCACGGCAGTGGTCGACGTCGTGTCCTACGACGCCGCCGGCAAGGAGATCCGCGCGGACAAGGTGGAGATCGGCACCGACCGCGGCGCCACGCTCAGCCTGCCGGACGACGCCGCGTCGATCTCGGTCGTCTCCCGCAACACCCGGATCCAGGCGGTCGTCCTGGCGGCCACCGGCGGCAGGCGGCCGGGACTGGCGACCCTGCGGGTGCGGCCGGCGGAGCTGCGGGCCGAGATCCCGGTCGTCGAGCCCGACTGACCGGCTGATCAGTCGTCGTCGCCGGGGTAGCGCGGGTCCACCTCGGCCGGCTCGATCCCGAGCAGCTCGGCGACCTGCTCCACCACGACGGTGAGGATGATCGCCTCGAGGTCGGCCCGGTCGCCCGCGCGGTGCTCCAGGGGCCGGCGGAACACGACGAGGCGGGTGGGTTTCGTACCGCTCCCGCGCACGAGCGACGACAGCGGCACGTGGCCGGAGTCCCAGTCGTCCGGCAGCTGCGGGGTGTCCTCGACGGCGTACTCCAGCAGGCCGAGGTGCTGCGACCAGCGCGCGTCGATCTCGGTGACGACGTCGAGCATGATCCGGTCGAACAGCTCGCGGCGGCGCAACGGCCGCGGCGGGCGGTGGCTGGTGTCCGGCCAGGTCAGCGGCAGGACCGCGGGGCCGCGCATGCCGCGTCCGCGACGGTCGCGCCGCGGGCGGGCGACCCGGGTCTCCTCGTCCTCACTCATCGTCCAGCGAGCCTATCCAGCGGATCACCCTCCGGGCGGTACCGTCTGCCGCGTGAGCGCGATTCCGGCACCGCAGGGCATGCGCACCTGCTCGCGCACCGCGTGCGCCCGGCGTGCGGTGGCGACCCTGACCTATGTGTACGCCGACTCCACCGCCGTCCTCGGACCGCTCGCCACCTTCGCGGAGCCCCACGCCTACGACCTGTGCGACCAGCACAGCGAGCGGCTCTCCGCACCGCGCGGCTGGGAGGTCGTCCGGCTCTCCCTCGGCACCCAGCAGCAGGGACCGAGCGGCGACGACCTGCTCGCGCTCGCCGACGCCGTCCGGGAGGCGGCTCGTCCGGTCCCGCAGCCGGTGGTCGAGCAGCCGCGCGAGAGCGGCCGTGAGGTCGCCCGCAAGGGCCACCTGCGCATGCTCACCACCGAGTAGTCCGGCGGGGACAGTCGTGCACTAGTGTCCGGGTCATGGCCAGTGCCACGACCTCACCGGACAACCTGAGCAAGGTCTTCAAGGCCTACGACGTTCGCGGCATCGTCGGCGAGCAGCTCGACGAGGACCTGGCGCGCGCGACCGGAGCGGCGTACGTCGAGGTGCTCGGTGTCGACGCGATCGTGGTCGGCTACGACATGCGGCCCAGCTCGCCCGCCCTCGCGGGTGCGTTCGCCGACGGCGCGACCGGAGCCGGCGCCGACGTCACCATGATCGGCCTCGCGTCGACCGACCAGCTCTACTTCGCCTCGGGCCACCTCGGCCTGCCGGGGGCGATGTTCACGGCCAGCCACAACCCCGCGCAGTACAACGGCATCAAGATGTGCCGCGCGTTCGCGCAGCCGGTCGGCATGGAGAGCGGCCTGGCCGAGATCCGCGACCGCGTGGCGACCGGCACGGCCGTCGCGAACGGTGGCGGGTCGGGCTCCATCGGCTCGCACGACGTACTCCAGGCCTACGCCGCGCACCTGCTGTCGCTCGCGCCGGTCACGGGTCGCCGCATCCGGGTCGTCGTCGACGCCGGCAACGGCATGGCCGGGCACACCGCGCCCGCGGTCTTCGACCGGCTCGCCGACCAGGTCGAGATGGTGCCGATGTACTTCGAGCTCGACGGCACGTTCCCCAACCACGAGGCCAACCCGATCGAGCCGGCCAACCTGGTCGACCTGCAGAAGCGGGTGCTCGCGGAGGGTGCCGACATCGGCCTGGCCTTCGACGGCGACGCCGACCGCTGCTTCCTCGTCGACGAGCGCGGCGAGCTGGTCTCGCCCTCGACGCTGACCGCCCTCATCGCCGCCCGCGAGCTCGCCAAGGAGCCCGGCGCGACGGTGATCCACAACCTGATCACCTCCCGCGCCGTGCCGGAGATCGTCGCCGAGCTCGGCGGCACGCCCGTCCGGACCCGGGTCGGCCACTCCTACATCAAGGCCACCATGGCCGAGACCGACGCGATCTTCGGCGGCGAGCACAGCGGCCACTTCTACTTCCGCGACTTCTGGCGCGCCGACTCCGGGATGCTGGCCGCGCTGCACGCGATGGCCGCCCTCGCCGAGGCCGACGTGCCGCTGTCGACCCTGCTGGCGTCGTACGAGCGCTATCCGCTGAGCGGCGAGATCAACAGCACGGTGGCCGACCAGGCGGCCGTGCTGGCCGAGCTCGAGCAGACCTGGAGCTCGAAGGACGGCGTGAGCGTCGACAAGCTCGACGGCCTCACCGTCAGCCACGCGGACTGGGCGTTCAACGTCCGCGCCTCCAACACCGAGCCGCTGCTGCGGCTCAACGCCGAAGGGAAGGACGAGTCCACCATGGCCCGAGTCCGCGACGAGGTCCTCACCACCATCAGGGGCGAGCAGTGAGCGCCCCCGAGATCTCGCCGGAGCTGCTGGCGATCATCGTGTGCCCGGCCTGCCGGTCCGACCTGGCGCTCACCGCTGCCGGTGACGCGACCGAGCTGGTCTGCAGCGGCTGCGGCCTGGCCTACCCCGTGCGCGACGGCATCCCGGTGCTGCTCGTCGACGAGGCCCGCAAGCCCGCCTAGCCCACCGGAGACAGGGGAGCGGCATGGTCTGGTTCGACGAGTCCCGGCTGGACGACGAGGGCGCGCTCGCGTCGGCGGACCTCCGCCTGCGCACGCTCGCCGAGTCCGGAGCCCGGGTACGACGTGAGGTCGGCGACTCCGCGGACGCGATCGCCGAGGCGGTGGCGCGGGCCAGCGAGGCCCGGCCGCGTGCGGTGATCGCCGCGGGCCCGGACTCCCGCCTGCTGCGGGCGGTGCTCGAGCCGTTCTGCCCGGTCCCGTTCGTGGCGTGGCCGTCGCCGGCGCTGCCCGGCTGGGCCGGGAGCCTCGACCTCGTGGTCGTGCTCGCCCCGGAGGGCGGTGACGCGGGGACGGCGCTGGCCGTGGCCGAGGCCGCCCGTCGCGGCTGCCAGCTGGTCGTCGCGACGCCCCGCGACTCGGTCGTCGCCGAGCACGCCACCGGCCGCTGGGCGACGCTGCTGCCGACCAGCACCGGCGACCAGCTCGCCACGGCGGTCGCGATGCTGTCCTTCCTCGACCAGGTCCACCTCGGCCCGACCGCCGACCCCGAGTCGGTCGCGGAGGCGCTGGACGCGGTCGCGATCGCCTGCTCGCCGCACCGCGACATCTCGATCAACCCGGCCAAGATGCTGGCGATCTCGCTGGCCGACGCCAGCCCGCTGATCTGGGGCGGGTCGGTGCTCGCCGCCCGGGCCGCCCGCCGGGTCGCGGAGTCGACCCGTCGTACCTCCGGGCGCACGGCCCTCGCCGGCGACGCCGAGCACCTGCTCCCCGTCATCGAGGCCGCGCGTCCGCGCAACGTCTTCGCCGACCCGTTCGCCGACGACACGGGCGACCGGCGCCCGGTGCTGGTGATCCTCGACGACGGCGTCGACGACCCGGTGGTCCGCGACCAGCGGATCCGCCTCGAGGAGGGCGCGACCGCTCACGACGTGCGCATCGAGCACGTCTCCTCGGAGGCCGTCGGCGAGGTCGCGCGCTACGCGTCGCTGCTGCTGCACGGCACCTACGCGGCCGAGTACCTCCGCCTCGGCCTCGTCGCCGACTGAGCGTCCCGGAGCCCGCGACGGGGCAGCGCGGCTCACAGCCACGCTTTGTCTGACACTTGGACTCCTCCCAGCGTTCTTGGGTACCAAGGAGTGATGGCCACTCCTCGTGACCCCTCGCTCGACAACGCCAAGATGGGACTCGTCGTCCTCGTCGTCCTCGGCCACACCTGGGCGCTCCTGCCGTCCGAGGCCGAGGCCGCGTGGCACCTCTACGACTTCGTCTACCTCTGGCACATGCCGGCCTTCGTGTTCCTCTCCGGCTACCTCTCCCGGGGCTTCCACTACAGCCCGGCGCGGATGTGGCAGCTGGTCACCGACCTGCTCGTGCCCTATGTGCTCTTCGAGGGCCTGCTCGCGTGGTTCCGGCTGCACGTCGGGGGCGAGCGGTTGCAGGACCTGTGGCTCGATCCGCACTTCCCGATGTGGTACCTCCTCGCCCTGGTCGCGTGGCGGCTGGTCACGCCGCTGCTGCGACCGCTGCCGGGAGCCGTCGTCGTGGCGGTCGCGATCAGCATCGGCAGCGGCTTCCTGCAGGGGGAGTGGATGGCGCTGCTGGACCTGCCCCGCATCCTCGGCTTCCTGCCGTTCTTCGTGCTCGGCCTGAAGACCACGCCCGAGGCGCTGGAGTGGGTGCGCGGCCGCTTCCCGGCCGTCCTCGGTGCGGTCACCTTCGCCGTGATCGCGGTGCTGGCGGTCAACCTCGACCGCTGGGCGTCGACCGGCTACCTCTACCAGCGGCCGTTCGACCTGATGGACGTCCCCGACTCCACCGCCGTGCTGACCCGGCTGCTGGTGATGGCGGTCGGGCTCGCGGGCACCTTCGCGTGGCTCGCGCTCGTGCCGCGGCGCAGCGGCTGGTTCACCCGGATGGGTGCCGCGACGATGATCGTCTACCTCTTCCACGGCTTCGCCGTGAAGGGCATCGAGTACGCCGGCTTCCCCGCCTGGTTCGACGGCCACCCGTGGCTGGGGCTGCTCGCCGCCACCGGGTTCGGCCTGGCCGTGGCGCTCGGGCTGGCGGCGCCGCCGGTCCGGCGGGTGCTCGGTCGCGTGGTCGACCCGTTCGGCCCGGCCCAGCGGCAGCTGCGGGAGGCGGTCGACCTCGCGGTCGTCGCCGCCGCGCACGAGGAGGACTCCGAGCCGGTGGCGGTGGGGACCCGTTAGCGGCCCGGTAGCCTTCGGGCCATGAGCGCCGGCCTCTTTGGACTCCTCGACGACGTCGCTGCGATCGCCAAGCTGGCCGCGGCCTCCGTGGACGACGTCGGCGCCGCCGCGGGCAAGGCGACCGCCAAGGCCGCCGGCGTGGTCATCGACGACACCGCGGTGACGCCCCAGTACGTCCACGGCCTCGCCGCCGAGCGCGAGCTGCCGATCGTCAAGAGGATCGCGGTCGGCTCGATCCGCAACAAGCTGCTGATCATCCTGCCGGCGGCGCTGCTGCTCAGCGAGTTCCTGCCCGACCTCCTGCCGATCATCCTGATGCTCGGCGGCACGTTCCTCGCCTACGAGGGCGCGCACAAGATCTGGCACATGGTCTCCCACCACGAGGAGCACGAGGCGCCCGTCGCCGAGATCGGCCCCGACGCGGAGAAGGACCTCGTCGCCGGCGCCGTCCGCACCGACCTCATCCTGTCGGCCGAGATCATGGTCATCGCCCTGGACTCGGTGAAGGACGAGAGCTTCTGGACCAAGCTCGGCACGCTGCTCGTCGTCGCCGTCGTGATCACGATCGCGGTCTACGGCGTCGTGGCGCTCATCGTGAAGATGGACGACGTCGGCCTCAGCCTCACCCAGCGCTCCTCCGCCTTCGCCAAGCGGCTCGGGCACGGCCTGGTCGCGTTCATGCCGCGGCTGCTCGCGATCATCTCCGTCGTCGGCACGATCGCCATGCTCTGGGTCGGCGGCCACATCCTGATGGTCAACATCGCCGACAACCACGGCTCCGGGATCGACCTCTGGAACGCCCCCTACGACTGGGTCCACGGCATCGAGCACGACATCGAGCACGCGGTCCACGGCTTCGCCGGCAGCGCCCTCGCCTGGCTCGCCAACACCGGCATCTCCGCCGTGATCGGGCTCGTCGTCGGTGCGGTCGTGGTGGTCGTCGTACGCCTGCTGCCGTTCACGGGCGACAAGGACCCGATCGAGCGGTACGACGACGGCGCGCCCGCCGCCCACTGACCCCGGAGGAGGGGCCCCTCGGGTCCTCCCGATGATTGCCCGCGCGTCGAGGGCCGCTTGTAAGGTGGTCCACGTCATGCGCGGGAGATCCCGACGATGCGCAGATGCGCCGCAGGACCCAGCTGTCATTCGACACTCGAACCTCGAGGATCACTTTTCATGGACTACAAGGTTGCTGACCTGAGCCTGGCCGAGTTCGGCCGCAAGGAGATCGAGCTCGCCGAGCACGAGATGCCCGGCCTGATGGCGATGCGCGCCCGCTACGGCGCCGACCAGCCGCTCAAGGGCGCCCGGATCGCCGGCTCCCTGCACATGACCATCCAGACGGCCGTCCTGATCGAGACGCTCACCGCCCTCGGCGCCGACGTCCGCTGGGCGACCTGCAACATCTTCTCGACGCAGGACCACGCCGCCGCCGCCGTCGTCGTCGGCAAGGAGGGCACCATCGAGGCCCCCGCCGGCACGCCGGTCTTCGCGTGGAAGGGCGAGACCCTCGCGGAGTACTGGGACGAGGCCGAGAAGGTCTTCGACTTCACCGACGCCGACGGCAACAAGGTCGGCCCGAACATGCTGCTCGACGACGGCGGCGACATCACGCTGCTCGTCCACAAGGGCCTCGAGTTCGAGAAGGCCGGCGCGGTCCCCTCGCAGGACAGCACCGACAACGAGGAGTACAAGGAGGTCCTCCGGGTCCTCGCGCGCTCCCTCGACAACGACCCCACCCGCTGGACCAACATCGCCGCCGGCATCAAGGGCGTCACCGAGGAGACCACCACGGGCGTCCACCGCCTCTACGAGCGCTTCAAGGAGGGCTCGCTCCTCTTCCCGGCGATCAACGTCAACGACTCGGTCACCAAGTCGAAGTTCGACAACAAGTACGGCTGCCGCCACTCGCTGGTCGACGGCATCAACCGCGCCACCGACGTCATGATCGGCGGCAAGGTCGCGGTCGTCTGCGGCTACGGCGACGTGGGCAAGGGCTCGGCGGAGTCGCTGCGCGGCCAGGGCGCGCGCGTCATCGTCACCGAGATCGACCCGATCTGCGCCCTGCAGGCCGCGATGGACGGCTACGAGGTCAAGCGCCTCGAGTCCGTCGTCGAGTACGCCGACATCTTCGTCACCACGACCGGCAACTTCGACATCATCAAGGTCGAGCACTTCGAGAAGATGAAGAACCAGGCCATCGTCGGCAACATCGGCCACTTCGACAACGAGATCGACATGGCCGGCCTGGCGAAGATCCCGGGCATCGTCAAGGACGAGATCAAGCCCCAGGTCCACCAGTGGATCTTCCCCGACGGCAAGAAGGTCATCGTCCTCTCCGAGGGCCGCCTGCTGAACCTCGGCAACGCGACCGGCCACCCGTCGTTCGTCATGTCGAACTCGTTCACCAACCAGGTCCTGGCGCAGATCGAGATCTTCACCAAGACCGACGACTACGAGATCGGCGTCTACGTCCTGCCGAAGCACCTCGACGAGGAGGTCGCGCGCCTCCACCTCGACGCGCTCGGCGTGGAGCTCACCGAGCTCACCAAGGAGCAGGCGGCGTACATCGGCGTCGACGTGGCCGGGCCCTACAAGCCCGAGCACTACCGCTACTGAGCGCTGACACCGAAGCCCCCGCACCCACTCCGGGTGCGGGGGCTTCGTGCTCGTCTCTCCTAGGATGGGTGACATGACACCCGCCGCCGGCGCGCCGTTCCCGACCAAGGGCCGCGTCCTCGTCGTCGACGACGACGCCCCGCTGGCGGAGATGCTCGCGATCGTGCTGGGCCAGGAGGGCTTCGAGAGCCGGGTCTGCCCCCGGGGAGACACCGCGCTGGCCGAGTTCCGCGACTACCGGCCCGACCTCGTCCTGCTGGACCTGATGCTGCCCGGCAAGGACGGCATCGACGTGTGCAAGGAGATCCGGGCGGAGTCCGGCGTACCGATCGTCATGCTCACCGCCAAGGGCGACACCGTCGACGTGGTCGTCGGCCTGGAGTCCGGCGCGGACGACTACGTCGTCAAGCCGTTCAAGCCCAAGGAGCTGGTCGCCCGGATCCGGGCGCGGGTCCGCCGCACCGAGCCGGTGCCGCCGGAGACCCTCGCCATCCGCGACCTCCAGATCGACGTCGCCGGGCACTCGGTCACCCGCGACGGCGCCGAGATCCCGCTGACACCGCTGGAGTTCGACCTCCTGCTCTGCCTGGCCCGCCGGCCCGGGCAGGTGCTGACCCGGCAGGTGCTGCTCGAGGAGGTCTGGGGCTACCACCACGCCGCCGACACGCGGCTGGTCAACGTGCACGTGCAGCGGCTGCGGTCCAAGGTCGAGCACGACCCGGAGCACCCCGAGATCGTGCTGACCGTCCGGGGGGTCGGCTACAAGGCCGGCTCGGCGTAGTCCTGCCATGCTGCGCGACCTCTGGACCCGCCTCTCACCCGCGGTACGACGAGCGCTCACCTTCTGGCGCCGGTCGATCCAGGCGCGGGTGGTCGCCAGCACGGTCGTGCTGTCCGCGCTGGTGGTCAGCGCGGTCGGCTGGATCCTCCTGCAGCAGGTCCGGCAGGGACTCCTCGAGCACCGCGTCGACGTCGTGCTGGGCGAGGTCGACGCCGAGATGGGCGATGCCCGCGACCGGCTCGAGGCCGCGTCGGGCCGCGAGGTCAACGTGGGCCGGCAGCAGCGCGACCTCGTCGACCCGATCATCGACCGGGGCGCCAGCCGCGGCTACAGCGTGGTGCTGGCCGGACCCGAGGGCGAGGACATCCCGCTGCGCGAGGGCGGCGGCGAGTACACGAGCGGGCTCGACCTGGTCAGCGTCCCGGAGGACATGGAGGCGCACTTCGACGGCGTCGGCCGAGCCACGGCGTGGACCTACACCGAGATCGTCCGCGAGGAGTCCGGCGAGTCCTCGTCCGTGCCCGGCATCATCGTGGGCTCGCAGGTGCAGCTGCCGTCCGACGGCAAGACCTACACCCTCTACTACCTCTTCCCGCTGTCGGAGGAGCAGGAGACGCTGGGCCTGGTCACCCGGGCGCTGCTGACCGCCGCCGGCCTGCTGCTGGCGCTGGTCGCCGGCCTCACGTGGCTGGTGACCCGCCAGGTCGTGACGCCCATCCGACTGGCCCGGCAGATCGCCGAGCGGCTGGCCGCCGGGCGTCTCCAGGAGCGGCTGCAGGTCACCGGCGAGGACGACATCGCCCGGCTGGCCTACTCGTTCAACCAGATGGCGACCAGCCTGCAGCGACAGATCCGCCAGCTCGAGGAGCTCAGCTGGGTGCAGCGCCGCTTCGTCTCCGACGTCTCGCACGAGCTGCGGACCCCGCTGACCACCGTCCGGATGGCCTCGGACCTGCTGCACGACGCCCGTGCCGGCTTCGACCCGGCCTCGGCCCGCGCGGCCGAGCTGCTGCAGGCCGAGCTGGACCGCTTCGAGAACCTGCTCGTCGACCTGCTCGAGATCAGTCGCTTCGACGCCGGCGCGGCCGTGCTCGCACCCGAGGACGTCAACCTCGACGACATCGTCAACCGGGTGGTGACCGCGGCCCAGCCGCTGGCCGACCAGCGCCACGTCCGGGTCATGGTCGAGCACCCCGACGACCCGGTCCGCGCCGAGGTCGACAGTCGCCGGGTGGAGCGGATCCTGCGCAACCTGGTCACCAACGCCATCGACCACGCCCTCGCCGACGACCCGACCGAGGCGGTCGTCGTCCGGCTCGCGTCGGACGAGGAGGCGGCCGCGATCACGGTCCGCGACCACGGCGTCGGGCTCGCCCCCGGCGAGGCGGCGATGGTGTTCAACCGGTTCTGGCGCTCCGACCCCGCGCGGGCCCGCACCAGCGGCGGCACCGGGCTCGGCCTGGCCATCGCGCAGGAGGACGCCCACCTCCACGGCGGGTGGCTGCAGGCGTGGGGCCGCAGCGGGCAGGGAGCCCAGTTCCGGCTCACCCTGCCGCGCCGGGCGGGTGCCACGCTGCGGCACAGCCCGCTCCCGCTCATCCCCGAGGACGCCGTCTCGTCGGACGCCGCCGTCGTCGCGGGACCCGATGCCGTCGTACCCGTGCAGGAGGTCGACCGGTGAGGTCCGTACGACGCCGCGCGCTCCCCGTCCTCGGGGCGCTCGCCCTCCTGCTGTCCGGCTGCGTGTCGCTCCCGACCCAGGGCCCGGTCGTCGACAGCGACGTGATCGACGCCGAGGACACCCACCAGGCCAGTGACATCGATGCCCGCCCGCCCGCGGAGGGGGCGTCCCGCTCGGAGGTCGTCAGCGGCTTCCTCGACGCGATGACGGCGTGGCCGGTGCAGATCAACGTCGCGAAGAAGTTCCTGACCGACGAAGCCGCCGCGGGGTGGAACCCGGAGCGCGAGACTGTGGTCTACAGCGACCTCCCGCTCGCGACCCGCGAGGCGGGCAACACCGTCCGGGTGCGGCTCGGCGCTGCCGACGCCCTCGACCGCGCGGGCGCCTGGCGCGGAGCCCTGGCCGGCGACGACCTCGACCTCAGCTTCCGCCTCACCGTCGAGGGCGGGGAGTTCCGCATCGCCGACCCGGCCGACGCCCTCGTGGTCCCGGCGAGCTGGTTCCAGCAGCGCTACCGGCAGGTGTCCCTCTACTTCTTCGACCCGATCGCGCAGATCCTCGTCCCCGAGCCGGTCTTCGTCCCGCAGGGCGACCAGCTCGCCACCAGCCTGGTCGCCGGCCTGTTGGCCGGGCCGCCGCCGCGCGCCCGTGGCGTGGTGCGCTCGTTCGTGCCGTCAGGCCTCTCGGTCGGGCTCTCGGTGCCGGTCGACGAGCGCGGCGTCGCGGAGATCAACCTCGTCGGCGACGCGCCGCGGCTGACGGCCGAGGAGTCGGAGCTGATGCTCGCGCAGCTGGCGTGGACGCTGCGCCAGGACCCGGCCATCCGGGCGCTGCGGGTGTCCGTCGGCGGTGAGGACCTGCAGATCCCCGGTGGTGCCTCCCAGTTCGCCGTCGACGGGGGGCAGGCCTTCGACCCCGCGGGCGACGAGGCCACCACGCTGCTGTTCGGACTCACCCGCGGCCGGATGGTGTGGGGCAGCTCGGGCAACCTCGTGACGGCGACGGGGCCGTTCGGCGACCAGGACGCCGACCTCGACGCGATCTCCGCCCGTCCCGACGCCGCCGTCGCGGCGGCCGTGGACTCCGACGGCCACCGCGTCCGGGTGGGACCGGTCCGGGCCCGGCAGGGAGCCGCGGCCGTGCCCCGCACGATCCTCAGCGGAGGCACCTACGCCCGGCCCTCCTGGGACTTCGCCGGTCGTCTCTGGGTGCTGGACCGGCGGCGCACGGGCGCCCGGGTCCTCCTCGTCGAGGACGACCGGGTCCGCGAGGTCGAGGTGCCCGGCATCAGCGACCGCGACGCGCGGGCACTGGTGGTCTCCCGTGACGGCACCCGGCTCGTGGGCGTCGTGCGCACCGCCGGGGGAGACGAGGTGGTCGGCGTCCGCGTCCTCCTCGACGGGCGCGGCCGGGTCTCCCGGACCAAGGCTCCCTTCCTCATCAGGGAGGCGGAGGGGACCGTGATCGACGACCTCGCGTGGACCAGCCCGATCCGGGTCGGCCTGCTCACGACGACCGCTCCCGGGTCGCTGTACGAGGTCGACGTGGTCGCGGCCGACGGCGCGACGGTCGGCGTCGACGTCCTCTCCACGATCGTGTCCGGGCGGCTGCTCGGTCTCGCCGCCGCCCCGTCGGTGGGCACACCGATGTTCGCGGTGTACGCCGACCGCTACGTCGACATGGTCGACCAGGAGGAGTACACCGACGGCGCGCCCCTCACGCAGCTCGACTACGCGGGCTGACGCCCGGTCGCGGTCCACCACCTCGGTTCTCCGCCGCGGTTCTCCACCTCGGTTCTCCACAGGCCGCCCCGGCCGCGTTGTCGCCCGGCGCGGACCTTGGTGGAGTGGGGGAGTGCCGCTGCTGCAGGATCTCGCCGACGGCTTCGGCGACCTCGTCCTCGGTGCCGCCTGCCTCGGGTGCGGGCGCCCCGGGCGCGCGCTGTGCCGGGGCTGCCGCGACGCGCTGCCCCGCGCGGCCGCGCCGCACTGGCCCACCCCGGTCCCGCCGGGCCTGGTGCCGCCCTATGCGGTGGGCGCCTACGAGGACCCGCTCCGCGCCCTCGTGCTGGCCCACAAGGAGAGGCGGGTGCTGTCGCTCGCGCGCCCGCTCGGGGGACTCCTCGCCGCCTCCGTCGCGCAGGCCCTCGCCGACGCGGGCGCTGCCGGTGGCGTCGTCCTCGTGCCGGTGCCGTCGCGGCCCGCAGCGGTGCGTGCGCGGGGGCACGACCCGACGACGGCGATGGTCCGGGCGGCGACCGCCGTCCTGCGTGCCGAGCGCGACGTGGTGAGCGCCCGGCTGCTCCGGGTGCGGCCCGGCGTGGTCGACCAGGCCGGCCTCGACGCCTCCGCCCGGGCCGCCAACCTGGCCGGGTCGATGGCGGTCTGCGGCGACGTCGTACGACGTCTCGGGCGCCGCCGCGCTCGAGCCCACGTGGTCGTCTGCGACGACGTCCTGACCACGGGCGCCACGCTCCGCGAGGCGCAGCGCGCGCTCGAGTCGGTGGGCCTCCCCGTGCTCGCCGCGGCGACGGTCGCGGCCACGCGTCGCAGGGCCCTTCGCGAGGAGTAGAACGTCCCGACTTGCGGGTCAAGCCTTTCGTCGCAACCGACGACGGACTAACGTCTCTACATGGAGTCCGCCCGGGTCCGTGGTTGCGCCGCACAGGCCGGGCAGACGCCCTGCCCGGTGCGGCAAGCCGATGCCAGTCGCAGGCGAAACGGCCCACGTAAGTCGACCTCCGGGTCGGCGATCACGGTGCGGCTTAGTCGTAAGTCCTGCCTCGGACCGGACGTCAGATGCGTCCGCCTCCGGGAGAAGGTCGGTAGTGGCAAGAAGCTGCGGAAGCCTCAGCAGGCGGGTGTGGGGACGAAGACCAGGTCGGCCGGGCGGACTCCACTGCCTTCAATGGCGCGAGCGCGTCGTCGCCTCGCTCCGCCGCGCTGCCGCGCGCGCGGTTCCCGTGACGCCGCACCCTTTGAACGTCCCGTCCAGAAACGGCGGGCGACCCCATCACCGAAACCCCTTGGAGGTAACTGATGGACGTTGTGGTCACCGGAAGGCACTGCGAGATCTCGGACCGGTTCCGGGCGCACGCCGCGGAGAAGCTCACGAAGCTGGAGAAGCACGACCACCGGATCATCCGGGTCCATGTGGAGGTCGACTGCGAGCCGAACCCCCGTCAGCACGACCAGAGCGTCCATCTGGAGCTCACCGCGATCTCCAAGGGCCCCGTGATCCGTGCCGAGGCGTCGGCCGACGACAAGATGGCCGCCCTCGACCTCGCCCTCGACAAGATGGCTGCCCAGATGCGGCGCGCCGCCGACCGCCGCCGGGTGCACCGCGGCCGTCGTACCCCCGTGTCCGTGGGCCGCGCGCTCTCCGACGTCCCGCTCGACGGCCTGGGCGGGACCGCGGTCGAGGAGGAGGACGCCGCGATCGAGCGCCAGGTCGGCCCGATCACGGTGACCGGCGACGGTCCGCTCGTCGTGCGCGAGAAGACCCACCCCGCGAGCCCGATGACCCTCGACCAGGCGCTCTACGAGATGGAGCTGGTCGGCCACGACTTCTACCTCTACGTCGACAAGGAGAGCGAGCGGCCGGCCGTTGTCTACCGCCGTCGTGGGTACGACTACGGAGTGATCTCGCTCGACGTCGACAACCAGGGAGGGTGACCGGACGATGAGTCGGCAGCCGATCGGGCGGCTGGGCGTTTTCGGTGCCGACGGCGTGGCGGATCTGGGACGTCCCGCCATTCCGTCGGTCAGCCGTGGAATGATGCCCGTGTGGCGAGTGGGAATCCACCGGCGGCCCCAGGACATGGACACCCTGTGAGCGAGCCGGTACGTGTGGTCGTGGTCGACGACCAGGAGCTGTTCAGGCGCGGTCTGACCATGCTCCTGGGCATCGAGCAGGGCATCGAGGTCGTCGGGGAGGCCAGCAACGGCGCCGACGGCGTGGCCCTGGTCGTCAGCTCCGCCCCCGACGTGGTGCTGCTCGACGTGCGCATGCCGAAGCAGTCCGGGATCGAGGCGTGTGTCGCGATCAAGGAAGCGGTCCCGACCACGAAGATCATCATGCTCACGATGTCCGACGACGAGGCCGACCTCTACGAGGCGGTCAAGAGCGGCGCCTCGGGCTACCTCCTCAAGGACTCCTCCATCGAGGAGGTCGCCCAGGGCATCCGCGTGGTCGCCGACGGCCAGTCCCTGATCAGCCCGTCGATGGCCGCGAAGCTGATCGACGAGTTCAAGACGATGTCGAAGCCGGAGCGCAGCGCCGGCCCGGCGCTCAAGCTCACCGAGCGCGAGCTCGAGGTGCTGCGCCTGGTCGCGCGCGGCCTGTCCAACCGCGACGTCGCCTCGCAGCTCGCCATCAGCGAGAACACGGTGAAGAACCACGTCCGCAACATCCTGGAGAAGCTGCAGCTGCACTCCCGGATGGAGGCGGTCATGTACGCCGTCCGGGCCAAGCTCGTGGACCTCGACTGACGCTGTCGGTGCGCGTCCGTAGGGTCGCCCCGTGAGCAGCACCCAGACCCTCTCGCGCGCCCAGGCCCGCCGGATCGCGCTGGCGGCCCAGGGCTTCCTCGACCCGGCGCACGCCGTCCCCACCCTGCGCACCTTCGACCGCACCCTCACGCGCACGGGCGTGCTGCAGGTCGACAGCGTCAACGTCCTGCAGCGGGCGCACTTCATGCCGCTCTACTCCCGCATGGGTCCCTACGACGTCGACCTGCTCCGGCGCGCTGCGTCGGGCCGGCAGCGACGGGTCGTCGAGTACTGGGCGCACGTGCAGGCCTTCATGCCGGTCGACCTGTGGCCGGCGATGCGGCACCGGATGGACGTCTACCGCACCAAGCGCGGCAAGTGGTTCGCGGTGGAGGAGGGCGACGCGCTCGAGGCGGCCCTGCTGGCCGAGATCGCGGAGCGCGGCCCCAGCACCGCCCGCGAGCTCGACGACGGCCTGCCGCGTGCCAAGGAGCACTGGGGCTGGAACTGGTCGCGCACCCGCCGGATGCTCGACTACCTCTACATGGTGGGCGAGCTGGCGATCGCCGGGCGCAACAGCCAGTTCGAGATCCGCTACGACCTGCCCGGGCGCGTCCTCCCAGCCGTGTACGTCGACGCGCCGGCGCTGTCCCCGGCCGACGCCCACCTCGAGCTGGTCCGCCGGGCGGCGCGCTCGCACGGCGTGGCCAGCGCGCAGTGCCTGGCCGACTACTACCGGCTCAAGGTGGGGGAGGCGCGTCCCGCGATCGACGCCCTCGTCGAGGCCGGCGAGCTCGAGCCGGTGCGCGTCGAGGGCTGGCACCGGCCGGCGTACCTCCACCGCGACGCGCGGCTGCCGCGGCGCGTCGGCGCGCGGGCGCTGCTGAGCCCGTTCGACCCGGTGGTGTGGGAGCGCGACCGCGCGGAGGCGCTCTTCGACTTCTTCTACCGGATCGAGATCTACGTCCCGGCCCACCAGCGGGTGCACGGCTACTACGTGCTGCCGTTCCTGCTCGGCGACCGGATCGTCGGGCGGGTCGACCTCAAGGCCGACCGCGCCACGTCGCGGCTGCTGGTGCAGTCCGCATGGGCCGAGGGCCACGCGCCGCCGGAGACCGCCGCCGAGCTGGCCGCCGAGCTCGACCGGCTGGCGGGGTGGCTGGGCCTGGAGCGGATCGAGGTCGCCCCGAGGGGCGACCTCGCTCCGGCGCTCCTCAGCGAGCTCGCAGCCTCCGGAGCAGCCTGAGCTGGGCGTTGCCCAGCCCCACGAACCTCTCCAGTGCCATTCCGGACGGTGGGCCGAGCGGAACCAGCCGCTGGGTGGCCACGGTCTGCGACTCGGTGTACTTCCGCATGCCCTCGGCGCCGTGGCGCCGGCCCAGGCCGCTGTCGCCCATGCCGCCCATCCCGGCCTCGATCGAGCCGGCCGCGGCAGCCGCCCCGTCGTTGACGTTGACCGAGCCGGAGCGGATCCGGTTGGCCAGGGCCTCCGCCGCGCCGGTGTTGCGTGACCAGATGCTCGCGGAGAGGCCGTAGCGGCCCTCGTTCGCCTTCAGCACGGCCTCCTGGTCGGAGCCGACCCGGTAGAGCGAGACGACCGGCCCGAAGGTCTCCTCCAGGCACACCGGCATCTCCTCGGTGACCCCCTCGAGCACGGTCGGCTCGTGGACCAGCGGGCCGAGGTCGGGACGCGCCCGCCCGCCGGCCAGCACCCGGGCCCCCGCGGCCACGGCCGACGCGACGTGGGAGGTCACCGCCTCGAGCTGCGCGGGGGAGGCGAGCGAGCCGACGTCGACGGAGTAGTCGAAGGTCTGGCCGAGGGTCAGCGCCTCGGTCGCCGCCACCAGGGCGGAGCGGAAGGCGTCGTACACGGCGTCGTGGACGATGACGCGCTCGATGTGGATGCACATCTGCCCGGTGTTGGCGAAGGCCGCCGCGACGCAGCCCGCGGCCGCCTTCTCGACATCGGCGTCCGCCAGCACGATGAGCGGGTTCTTGCCGCCGAGCTCGAGCGACGCCGCGATCAGCATCTCGCCGGCCCGGCGGCCGACCGAGCGGCCGGTGGCGGTCGAGCCGGTGAAGCAGATGTGGTCGACGCCCGCAGGCCCGTCGGGCGAGCCGATCAGCGCGTCGCCGACCACCGAGCCGGGGCCGACGACGACCTGCCACAGGTCGGTCGGGAGCCCGGCCTCCGCCATCAGCGCACGCGTCCACAGCAGGGTCAGCGGCGTCTGCGAGTCGGCCTTGCTCACCACCCCGTTGCCGGCGAGCAGCGCCGGCAGGACGTCGCCGACCGCCAGGTAGAGCGGGTAGTTCCAGGGCGAGATCATGCCGATCACGCCCTTGGGGACCCGCACCTCGCGCACCTTCGTCAGCCCGGGCATGGCGCCGCGGACCTTGTTCGTGCCGAGGTAGTGCCGCCCGTGGCGGGCGTAGTGCCGCGCGATGTTGGCGACCTGCAGGATCTCCTGCCAGGCGCTGAACCGCGCCTTGCCCATCTCCCACTGGATCAGGTCGATGACCTCGTCCTGCCGCTCGACGAGCAGGTCGTGGAACCGGAGTACGACGCCCGCGCGGTTCGCCCACGGGAGCTGGGCCCACGGCCGCTGGGCGCGGCGGGCGCTCGTGATCGCGTCGGCGACGTCGGCCGCGGTGGAGACCGGCACGGGAGCCGTGGGCAGCCCGTCGTAGGGGGCCGTGGCGGTGCTGGTGGCGGTGCCGGCCGGGTCGCGGAAGACCCAGCGGTTCCACTCGGCGACCCGCTCGTCGGTGACCCAGCCGGGCCGGACGGAGGTGGTGGCGGAGGTGGTGGCGGTGGTGGTGGTCGTCGGCGCGGTCACGAGTAGAGCCTCTCCAGGACGTCGGCGTACTTGGCGTGGACGACGCGGCGCTTGAGCTTGAGCGTCGGGGTGAGCTCCTCGGACTCGGCGGTCCACTCGACGGGGAGCAGCTCCCACGCCTTGACCTGCTCGGGCCGCGAGAGCCGCTCGTTGGCGGCGTCGACGGCCTGCTGGGCGACCGCGAGCATCGCCGGGTGCTGGGCCAGCTCGGCGAGCGAGGTGCCGGCGGGGATGCCGAGCTGGGCGGCGACCAGCGGCGCGATCTCGGCGTCGAGGGTGAGCACCGCGACGACGTACGGCCTGCCCTCGCCGAAGACCAGGGCGTGGCCGACGATCGGGCTCTCCTTGAGGTGGTTCTCGATGTTGGAGGGCGCGATGTTCTTGCCGGAGGAGGTGATGATCATCTCCTTCTTGCGGTCGACGACCTTGAGGAAGCCGTCCTCGTCGATCTCGCCGATGTCGCCCGTGTGCACCCAGCCGTCGGCGTCGATCAGCTCCGCCGTCGCGGCCCCCTGCCTGTAGTAGCCCTGGGAGGCGACCGGGCCGCGGGCGAGGATCTCGCCGTCCTCGGCCAGGCTGATCTCGATGCCGGGCAGCGCCCGGCCGACGGTGCCGAGCCGGAACTGGTCGGGGCCGCACGAGGTGACCGCCGCGCAGGTCTCGGTCATGCCGTAGACGTCGTAGATCCGCATGCCGAGGCCGGCGAAGAAGCGCGCGACCTCCAGCGGCATCGGCGCCGCCGCGGACGCCGCCCACTCGCACCGGTCGAGGCCGAGCAGCGCGCGCAGGAAGGACAGCAGGCCCTCGTCGGCGGCCCGGTAGCGTGCCTCGAGCTCGGGGGAGACCCGGTGGCCGGACTGCAGCGCCTCGACGTACTCCAGGCCGATCGCGAGCGCGCCCTCGACCTGGGCCCGCTTCTCCGGGTCGGTCTCGGCGGCGAGCTTGGCGGAGATGCCGGTCTTGATCTTCTCCCAGACCCGCGGGACGCCGAAGAAGCGCGTGGGGTGCACCTCGCCGAGCGCTCCGAGCAGCAGCGCGGGATCGGCGATCAGGTGGATGTGGGCGCCCATCACCTGCGGGATGTAGATGCCGAGCGTGCGCTCGGCGATGTGCGCGAAGGGCAGGTAGGAGATGAACTCGTTGTGCTGCGTGGGCGCGGCGACCCGCAGCGAGCACACGCACTCGTAGAGCACCGCGTGGTGGGTGAGCACGACGCCCTTGGGGTTGCCGGTGGTGCCGGACGTGTAGAGGATCGTCAGCGGGTCCTCGGGGCGGATTTCGGCGGTGCGGGCGTCGAGCTCGGTGCCGTGCTCCGCCCGCCAGGCCGCGCCCGCGGCCACGAAGGCGTCCCACGTGGTGAAGCGGTCGTCGCCGGCGGGCGCCTCGGCGTCGATGAGCACGACCTGCCGGACCGACGGCGCATCGGTGAGGGCCTTCTCCCAGCGCGCCAGGTGGTCGGCCGACTCGAGGACGACGACCGTGGGCTCGGCGTGCCCGGCGACGTACGCGACCTGCTCGGGCGACAGCGTGTTGTAGACCGACATCGACACGGCCGCCGCGTGGACGGCGCCGAGGTCGGCGACGACGTGCTCGATCCGGTTGCTCGCCATCAGCGCCACCCGGTCCCCGCGGGCGACGCCCGCCGCCATCAGGGCGCCGGCGACGTCGAGCGCCCGCTCCCGCAGCTCGCTCCAGCCGACCGTGCGCCAGCCGGGCGCGTAGCCGCCGGACAGGTCGACGCCGACCTTGTCGGAGTACGCCGGGCCGTCGCCCTCGGCGTCGACCGTGCGGGCGAACGCGACCGGCAGCGTGAGTCCGGCGATCTGCGCCTCGATCTCGGCGCGCACGGCCAGGGTGTCGGTGCTCATCGTTGTTCCTCTCGGGATGGGGGTGGGGAGGTCGGTGGGCGTCACTGCTGGGGCACGTTGGCGGAGCCGCGGCCCTGGGTGCCCTCGGGCGGGTCGGTGCACCGCACGCCCGTCACCGGCTCGCGGCGGGTGAGGTCCTGGATGTCGCGCTGCACGCTGCGGTCGTAGACGCAGTTCTTCAGGATGCGCGGCACGAGCACGACCCGGCCGCTGCCGCCGCGGGTGCTGCCGGCCATCACGTCGGCCTGCAGCGGCACCCAGTCGAGCCAGTGCTGGAGGCCGCGCAGGTGGCGGGCGGCCATCTCCGTGAGCGGCACGCCGGAGCGCAGCAGCCGGCGCAGATCCGGGGACGCCGCCCTCCACCACCGCTCGAGGCGGGGCAGGAGGTCCAGCGACGTGACGACGGTACGACGCAGGGCGGGGGTCGCGTCGGCCAGCGCCGCGGCGATCGCCTCCAGGTCGGCCGCCATCCGCCGGATCTCGGGGGACAGGTCGGCGACGGTGGCGAGCGGCTTCTCCGACCGCCGCGCCAGCGTGGTCAGGTCGGGCTCGAGCCGGCGCAGCATCGCGAACGCGGTCTCCATCTCGATCGCCAGCGCGCGCAGGTCGACGTCCTCGTCGCCGTTGCCGAAGATCGCCGCGGTCTCGTCGGCGATGGTGCGGATGTCGGCGACGTCGAGGTGGGACATCAGGCCCTGCGCGTGCGCGAGCACGTCGGGCACGTTGACCGGCACGCTGGTCGACGCCACCGGCACGGTGGCGCCGTCGGCGAGGAAGGGCCCGCTGGCGGTGCGCGGGCGGACGTCGAGGTACTGCTCGCCCACGGCCGAGAGGTTGCGGACCTCCATCGCGCTGTCGGTGGGGATCTCGACGTCCGACTCGATCTCGAGCTCGGCCACCGCCCCGACGCCCTCGGCGTCGCTGAGCCGGACCGCGGTGACCTCGCCGATGCGCTGGCCGCGGTAGGTCACCACGGAGCCCTCGTGGAGGCCCGCGGCCTGCGGCAGCTCCACCGTGAGGTGGTACGGGTTGCGGAAGAGCGACCCGCCCACGACGGTGTCGGCCACGTAGAGCACGCCGGCCACGAGGATCACCAGGATCAGCACCTGCGCGGTGTGGATCCGGCGGCGCCACAGGCGGGCACTGCTCGCGAGCTCCTCGGCGGGCGTCATCGGGCGGGCCATCAGCGGCCCCCCGTGTCGGACAGCGCGTCGGGGTCGAGCAGGACGGTCAGGTCGAAGTTCACGAAGTCGCCGGGGGAGGCCTTGTCGCTGCCGCTCGCGAAGGCGACCAGGCCGCGCATCACGCCGTCGATGTCCTTGCGCCCCGCGAGGAGGGTCCGCAGCACCGGCCGCATGTCCTCCAGCTGGGCCACGAGGTCGGCCTTCACCGCCCTGGTGAGCGGGGTGGCGACGACGTCGAACCGGTGGAGGGAGTCCATCGCCGCGACCAGGTCCGCGCGCTGGCGGTCGAACGACCTCACCAGCGCGGTGAGGTCGGTGAGCGAGCGGGTGACCTCCGGCAGGTCGCCGGCCAGGCGGGTCGTCAACCGGTCGAGCGCGGCGGTCAGCCGGTCGACCCGCGGGAACTCGGCACTCAGGTCCGTGACGGCCGTGTCCAGCCGGGCGAGCAGGCGGCGTACGTCGCCCGCGTTGCCGGTCAGCGCCGTGTTGAGCTCGGTGATGATCGTCGAGATGTCGGAGAAGCTGCCGCCCGTGACGACCGTCGACAGCGCGGACAGCAGGTCGGTCACGTCGGGCGCGGAGCCGGTCGCGGCGGCCGGCAGGGTCGCGCCCTCGGCGAGCAGCTCACCGCCCGTGCCGGGGAAGAGCTGCACGAACGCGGTGCCCATCGGTGAGGTCAGCCGGATCTCGGCGCGCGAGGTGTCGGTCAGCCGCACGCTGGTCGACAGGGCGAGCCCGACCTCGGCGACGTACTCGCCGGCCTCGACCGACGTGACCTGCCCGACCGTCGCGCCGTCCAGCTTCACCGGAGCGTCGACCGGGAGGTTCAGGGCGTCCTCGAACTCGACCGTCAGGTCGTACGTCGGACCGTCGACCAGCGACGGGAGCGGCACGTCCTCGAGGCTCAGCCCGCACCCGGCGGTCCCGGCGCCCACGGCCAGCACGACAGCGGCCACCCAGCCGCGCACGCCGGTCACGGGAACCCCGCCGGGAGGCCGTCGTACAGGCCGTCGAGGAGCGGGTCGAGGATGCCGGTGCCGTCCCTGGTGAAGAGCAGGTTGCAGAGCTGGACGCCGGCCTCGCCGCCCATCCTGCCTGCGAAGACCGCGCAGGAGTGGCTGCGGAAGGCGGCTGAGAACGGCCCGGCGCTGAACGCGAACTGCACCCGCAGGCGCCCGAGGTCCCAGTCGTAGGCGCGGGCGAAGTTCTCCGCCATCGTCGGCATCACGTCGAAGGCCTCCTCGAGGGAGCCCTGGTTGCGCTGCACGATCCCGACCACGTCGGCCAGGCCGGTGAGGTCGTCGCCCAGCACGTCACCGTTGTCCTTCAGGAACGCGTTGGTCAGGCGGGTGAGCCGGTCGAGGCTGTCGAGCGTGGCGACCAGCTCCTGGCGCTGGTCGGACAGCACACCGGTGGTGTCGGCGGCGGCGCTCGTGAAGTCGCGGATCTGGCGGTCGCGCCTCGCGAGGGTCGTCACCAGCTGCACGAGGTTCTTCGAGACCGCCGTCAGGTCGGTGTCCTTGCTGTTGAGCACCTCGAGGGCGTCGCGGCTCTCGGCGAGGGCGCGCCGCAGGTGGCTGCCGTTGCCCTCCAGCGCGGCGGCCGTCGTCGCGAGCATGTCGCCCAGGCCTGCGGACCCGCCCTTCCGGCCGAGGCCGGCGTCCAGCGCCAGCACCAGGTCGTCGATCGCCTTGGCGATCTCGTCGACGGTCGCGGGGGAGCGGGTGTGGTCGGCCGTGATGTGGGCGCCGGAGGCGAGGGTCGGCCCGCCGTCCCAGGCCGGCCCCAGCTCGATGAAGCGGTCGGTGACCAGCGAGCCCTGCAGGATCTCCGCGCCGGCGTCGGCCGGCACCCGGGTGTCGGGCTCCAGGTGCATGACCACGCGCATCGTCGTACCCCTCGGCTCGACGGCGACGATCTCGCCGACCTTCACGCCGAGGTAGGTGACGTCGTTGCCGACGTACACGCCGGTGGTGTCGGCGAAGTCCGCGGTGACGACGAGGTCGTCCGGGTCCTCGCCGCCGAGCCAGCCGACCAGCCGTGCGCCGGAGAGTGCGAGCGCGAGCACGATCGCGCCGCCGAGGCCCATCAGCACGGTGCGGCGGCTCATCGGCAGTCCTCCGGCGAGATCGAGCACACCAGGTCGTCGGGGACGATCGCCCACGGCGCGTTGACGCCGAGCCACGGACCGTCGCCCGTCGCGTTGGTGAAGACCCGCATCGTGGGGCCGGCCAGCCGCATCGTCCGGTCGAGCTGCTCGCTGTGCCTGCGCAGCGTCGACAGCACCGTGCGCAGGTCGCGGAGGGCGGGAGCCAGCTGCGGCGCCGTCTCCTGTACGACGGCCGCCAGCCCCGTCACGAACCGGTGCGCGTCGCGCAGCAGCGCCCGCAGCACCTCCTTGCGCTGCTGGACCATCAGCATCACCGCGGTGCCATTGGTCATCACGCGGTCGAGCTCGTCGGTCTGCTCCAGCACGAGCGAGGTCACCTTGCGGGTGGAGGTGAGCAGGGCGTCGATCTCCTCCTCGCGGTCGGTGACGATCGCGGACACGCCGGCGATCCCGTCGACCGCGTCACGCAGGGCCGTCGGCGTCACCTTCAGGTCGGTGGCCAGCACGTCGACGGCCTCCTGGATCCGCTTCAGGTCGAGGGCGTCGACCTGCGGCGTCGACTCCAGCCAGAACCGCTCGATCGTGTAGCTGTCGATCGCGTGCTCGACAGCGATCGTGCCGCCGTCGGCCAGCGTCGCGCCGGCGCCGGGCGTCAGGGCGAGGAAGCGCTCGCCGAGGATCGAGAGCAGCTTGACCTCGACGCTGCTGTCGTCGGTCAGGCCGAGGTCGGCGGGCGCCTGGTCGAGCGAGAAGGCGACGTCGACCTGGTCGCGGTCGGCCTCGACCGCCGTCACCTTGCCGACCTTGAGGCCGGCCACCCGCACGTCGTCGCCGGGCTCGATGCCGGCGGCGTGCCGCAGCCGGACGTGGTACGACGCCTCGCCGGCCAGGCTGCGCACGCCCACCAGCACCAGGCCGAGCACCGCCGCCACCGCCACCAGCCGGAGCGGCCAGCCGAGACGCCGCCAGGTCGCCGTCGTCGTCCTCATCCGCGACACCTCCGTGAGAACCGGTCGCCGGTGACGCCGAGGTCCAGCTTCAGCGGCACCCCGGTGACGGACGCGTTGAGCGTGCAGACGTAGGTGTTGAGGTAGCTGCCGTAGCCGAGGGTGCGCAGGTAGACCTCGAGCTGCTGGGGGAGCGCGGCGCCGGTGCGGACCAGCAGGCCGGTGCGGGAGGCCAGGTGGTCGAACCACGGGCCGGTCGACGCCACGACGTCGCCGAGCGGGCGCCGGGTGGCGTCGACGAGGTCGGCGGTCGTCGCGGACAGGCGGGCGATGCCCTCGAGGCTGGTCCCGATCCGGTCGCGGTCCTTCGCGAGCCCTGCCGTGAGCGAGTCGAGCCCGCGCACCAGGTCGGTGATCTCGGCGCGGTGGTCGTCGGTGGTCTCGAGCACGAGCGTCACGTTGTCGACGACCCGCGCGAGGGTGTCCTCGCGGTCGGTCAGGCCGGAGGTGAGCTCGGCGGTCTGCTCGAGCAGGTGCTGGATGGTCGGCCCCTGCCCCTGGAGCACCTGGACGATGTTGGTGGCGAGCAGGTTGACGTCGCCGGGCTGCAGCAGGTCGAAGACCGGCTTGAACGCGTTGAACATGGCCGTCAGGTCGAGCGCGGGCCGGGTCCGATCGAGCGGGATGCGGGCGCCGTCGGCGAGCCGCGCGGCGTCGGCGCTCCGGTCGGGCCGGGTCAGCGCGACATAGCGCTGGCCCATCAGGTTGAGGTAGTCGATGGACGCGGTCACGTCGTCGTGCAGCACCTGGTCGGCGGAGACGCTCATCGTCACCACGGCCAGGCCCTTGTCGTCGCCGGAGCCGACCCGGGTGCCGGTGACCCGGCCGACCCGCACGCCCGCGACCCGGACGTCGTCGCCGGGGCGGAGGCCGGTGGCGTCGCGGAAGAGCGCCGTGACCGTGATCGAGTCGCCCCGCTGCGAGCGCGAGAGCGTGCCCGCCACCATCGAGGTGAGCAGCACCGCGACGAGCGCGAAGACGGCCACCCCGGCGGTGGCGCTCGGGTGGCGGCGCAGCTCGCTCAGCTGGCGACCCATCAGCAGGCTCCCCTCAGGCCGCGGTAGGTCGGGCAGTCGTCGGGGTTGCTCGCGTCGTAGGGCTCGAGGAACTGCGGCGAGAGCACGCCCTCCATCTGGATCCGCCCGTTGACCGCAGCGGCCGCGCCGTTGCGCAGCAGCGCCGGCACCTTGCGCAGCAGCGCGGCGAAGGCCGGGTAGCGCTGGGCGAAGACCTCGAGGTTGGCGGCGCTCGCGTTGAGCAGGCGCGCCGTCTCCGCGCCGTGGGCGCGCAGGAAGACGGCCAGGCCGTCCTTGCCGCCGACCAGCCGGGAGACCCCCTGCAGCAGGGTCGTGGTGTCCTTCTCCTGCTGGACGAGGGTGCGCGCCAGAGGACGCGAGTCGCGCAGCGCGGCGACCAACTGCGGCTCGATGTCGGCGGCCAGGTCGGTGTCCGTGGTGAGCAGGTGGAGGTCGCGCCGGACCTGGGGCTGGAGGTCCTCCCACCGGCCGAGGAAGGCCTCGCCGTCGCGCACCATCGCGGCGAGCCGCGTCCCGCGTCCGTCGAGGGAGTCGGCGAGCTGGGAGAGCGCCACGTCCCACTGGGCCGGGTCGACCGCCGCGAGCAGCCGCTGCGTGGCGGAGAAGGTGTCCATCAACCGCAGCGTCGCCCTCGACGTGTCCGCCCGTACGACGTCGCCATCGGCCAGGTGGGTCGCCGCCGATGCGGAGGCGGGGCCGGTGCCGGTGGCGCGGGTGGCGACCAGGTCGACGTACTCGTTGCCGAAGAGGGTGCCGGGCAGCACCCGCGCGGTGACGCCTGCCGGGATCAGGTCGGCGTGCTCGGGCTCGACCAGGACGGTCGCGGTCGGACCGTCCCAACCGGTCTCGGCCTCGCGGGCGACGGGGTCGACCTCGATCACGCGCCCGACGCGCAGGCCGTTGTACTTGACGTCGGAGTTGATGCCGAGGGTGTCGCCCACGGTCGCGAGCTGGACGGTGACGCGCACGTCGCCGCTGAGCGTGCCCAGCGTCTGGAGGGCGAGCACGCCGGTGAGCAGGCCGAGCGCGGCGAACCCGGCGAGCCCGATGAGCGCGAGGCGCAGGCGGAGCTCGCGCCGATCGGTCCGCACGTGCGGGAACAGGAACTGGCTCACCCCCTCACCCCGAGATCTGGACCTGCTGGTCCGCGCCCCACAGGAGCAGCGTCAGCAGGATGTCGACGACGGTCAGGGAGATGATGCTGGCGCGGATCGCGCGCCCGGTCGCGCGGCCGACGCCCTCGGGCCCGCCGCTGGCGGTGAAGCCGTGGTAGCAGTGGATGAGCGTCACCACCGTGGTCAGGACCACGACCTTGATCGCCGAGTAGAGGACGTCGACCGGCGCGACGAACGTGCGGAAGTAGTGGTCGTAGGTGCCGGCCGACTGCCCGTAGAAGGTGGTCACCATGAAGTCGGTGGCGACGTACGTCCCGACCAGGCCGATCAGGTAGAGCGGGAGGACGACGACCCAGGCGGCGACCAGGCGGGTGCTGACCAGGTAGGGGATCGGGCGGATCGCCATCGCCTCGAGCGCGTCGATCTCCTCGCTGATCCGCATCGCGCCGATCCGCGAGGTGAACCCGCAGCCGATCCGCGCCGCGAAGCCGAGGGCAGCGACCATCGGCGCCAGCTCGCGGGTGTTGGCGTAGCCCGAGATGAAGCCGGTCAGCGGAGCCAGCCCGATCACGTCGAGACCCTGGTAGCCCTCGAGACCCACCTCGGTGCCGGTCAGCGTCGACAGCAGCAGCACGACGCCGACGACCCCGCCCCCGACGAGGAAGATGCCGGACCCGAGGGTCACCTCGGCGAGCACGCGCGCGATCTCGCCGCGGTAGCGGGTGAGCGCGACCGGAAGCGCGGCGACGGCCCGCCACGCGAGCACCAGCTGCAGGCCGATGCCCTCCAGCGGTCCGATGACCGCGCGGTCCACGGCCTGGTCGACGGCGCTGACTGCCTGCGTCATCCGATCGGCCCTCCCGCGAACGTGCTGTGCACCTGGGAGATGACGAAGTTGGCCGCGAAGAGCAGGACGAAGTTGGTGACCACGGCGCTGGTGACCGCCTCGCCCACGCCGGTCGGGCCGCGGCTCGCGCCCAGCCCCTTGTACGACGCCACCACGGCGCAGATCACCGCGAAGATCGCCGCCTTGGTCAGCGAGAGCCACAGGTCGGAGAGCTGGGCCAGCGTGGTGACCGACGCGAGGTAGCTGCCGGGCGGCAGGTCCTGGATCACCACGCTGATCGACAGGGTGGTGAGGATCGTGAAGAACATGACGACGCCGTTGAGCAGCACCGCGACCACGACGATCGCGAACATCCGCGGCACGACCAGGCGCTCCATGACGGAGAGGCCCATGACCTCCATCGCGTCGATCTCCTCGCGGATCCGCCGCGAGCCGAGGTCGGCGCAGATCGCCGAGCCGGCGACGCCGCTGAGCATCAGCGCGGTGATCAGGGGAGAGGCCTGCCGGACGACCGCGAGCGTGTTGCCCGCCCCGGTGAACGCGACGGCGCCCACCTCCTGGGCGAGCACCCCGACCTGCAGCGCGAGGATGATCCCGAACGGGACCGACACGGCCAGCGCCGGCAGCGTGCAGACCCGGACGGCGTACCAGGTCTGCACCACGGTCTCGGCGAGCGGGAAGCGCCGCCCGGACACGGACGAGACGACGGCGCCGAAGACCCGACGCGTGAAGCGGAGCAGGGCGAGGACCTCGGCGAGCGGCTTGCCGAGCGCCGTCAGGGCGCGCGCTTCGCTCGTGGCCGGCATGGTGCTCCTGTGCTCGCTCGGGTCGGTGCGGTGGCAGCCGATAATGACAGTAGAACTGTCACACCGGTACTGTCCACGGCCGTGTGACCTACGTCAACCCCGATCGTTGAAGATTCTGGATCGGGTCGAATCCGCGCCTGAGATGGTCCTGTGTGTCTGCGTTGCGCAGATTGTTTGACAGTCGTACTGTGACAGTCATGAGCGCAGCAGTGGGGGTCGACCCGACCCATGAGTCCGATGACGGCGGCGCGCTGCGCACCATCGACGAGCTCGCGACGGCGGCGGGCCTGACGGTCCGCACGACCCGCTACTACGCGAGCCTGGGCCTGCTGCCGCCGCCGGCCCGCCGCGGCCGGATGGCGTGGTACGACGACACCCACCTCGCGCGCCTGGAGATGATCCGCGCCCTGCAGGGCCACGGGTTCACGCTGCAGGCGATCGAGAAGTACCTCGCCTCGCTCCCCGCGGACGCCGGGGTCGAGGACCTCGCGGTCCAGCGCGCGATGCTGACGTCGTGGACCGTGGGGGAGCCGCACGAGCTCACCCGCCGCCAGCTCGACCAGCACGCCGGGCGCCGGCTGACCGACGACGAGGTCTCGCTCATCGAGGACTTCGGCCTGCTGCGGCGGGCCGGCGAGGGTGCCGCCGAGCGCTTCACCCCGGTCCACGGGTTCGACGTCGCCGTCGAGCTGCTCCAGGTCGACATCCCCGTCGAGGGCATGCGCGCCGCGGGCGAGGCGATCGAGCGCCACATGTCGGCCCTCGCCGAGGAGCTCACCCGGGTCCTGCACGACGAGGTGGTCGAGCCCTGGCGCCGCGACAGCCACTCCCGCGAGGACGCCGCCCAGCTCGAGAACACGATCGGCACGCTGCGCCGGCTGACCCTCGAGGCCATCGTCCGCGGCTTCCAGCGCTCCGCCAACAAGCTGATCACCCAGTCCCTCGACCGCCGCTGACCGCGCCGGAGGCGGGTCCCGATAGGGTCGCGGGCGTGACCCAACGCACTCTCGTCCTCCTCAAGCCCGACGCGGTCCGGCGCGGCCTGGTCGGCAACGTGCTGGCCCGGTTCGAGGCCAAGGGGCTGAGCATCGTCGCCATGGAGCACCGCCACATCGACGCGGCGCAGGCCGACGCGCACTACGCCGAGCACGTCGAGCGCGACTTCTACCCGCCGCTGCGCGACTTCGTGACCAGCGGCCCGCTCGTGGCGCTGGTCCTCGAGGGCGACGAGGCGATCGAGGTCGTCCGTGCGCTCAACGGCGCCACCGACGGCCGCAAGGCCGCCCCGGGAACCATCCGCGGCGACCTGTCGCTGTCGAACCGCGAGAACCTCGTGCACGGCTCCGACTCGCCCGAGTCGGCCGCGCGCGAGATCGCGCTCTGGTTCCCCGGCCTCGCCTGAGCGAATCTCCTGACACGCCTCCCCGTCGGTCCTTAGGGTCCGTCGAGGAGCACAGGCATACCCGCCCGCGCTCGACTCGGCGAGCACGGGGGCGACATGCACGATCCATCGGGGACGGGCCCGGTGTGGCCCTATGCGGAGGGTCACTGGGGCCCGCCACGGCCGCGCCCGCCGTACGACGAGCGGTCGGTCGCGTCCCTGCTCCTGCTCGGCACCGTCCTCGCCGCGCCCGTGTCCGTGTGGTTGGGCGTCCGCGGGATCCGGGCGACCCGGGACGGCGAGCGACGGGGCCGGTGGTGCGCCGTGCTCGGCGTCGTCGGCGGCGCCCTGATGATCCTGCTGGTGGTGGGCGGCCTCCTCCTGCGGGGTCCCCTCGAGCGCCTGGCCGACCCGCTCGGTGGCGTCGTCGTCGGTGACTGCGTCGACGTCCAGGTGGTCGGGAGGACCTACGAGGCGCAGGTCGTCGACAGCCCGTGCAACGAGCCGCACGACGCCGAGGTCGTCCACCGGGGCAGGCTCGACGTCTTCGACGCCTCCGAGCTCCTCGACCGGTCCGCCGCCGAGCTCTGCACCGTCGCCCTCGGCGAGCGCTACCGACAGGAGATGGCCACCGGCCGGTACTCGATGCGGGTGATCCTCCTCGGCGAGCCGTGGGACGCCTCCGGTGGCGAGGAGTTCCTGTGCCTTGCCGGCGACGTCGAGGGCGGCCGGCTCGGTGCGCCCATCGGGGCGTCGGCATGAGCGCCGCGGACTGGTCCCGCCCGGGCGCCCACCGGCCGCCGAGCGTGGGAGGTCACGCTCCGGCGACCGTCACCGACGCCACCGCGGGCTGGGCGCTCGCGTGGTCGATCCTCAGCTGCTGCTACATCGGCAACGTCGTGTCGACGGTGATGGCGTTGCGCGTGCTCTCGCACGCCCGCCTCACCGGCGAGGACCGCGGCAAGGGCCTGGCGATCGCGGCGCTGGCCATCAACGCCCTCGGGCTGGGCTCGCTCGTCGTCACGGGCTACGTCCTCGCCGTCTTCGGGACCTCGGAGACCACGACGGCGTACGACGCGCTCCCTCCCGTCAACGCCGACCCGGCCGTCGTGATGAGCATCGGGGACCTCGAGTACGGCGACTGCCTCGTCGATCCGTCCTTCCGGGACGAGGAGGGCGACGTCCGTCGGGTCGAGTGCGACACCCGTCATGACGTCGAGGTCTTCGAGATGCTGCCGGTGGACGTCGTCGACTTCCCCGGGGAGAAGGCGATCGAGCGCCGCGCCCGGGCGTGCTACCGCAAGGCCTTCTCGACCTTCGTCGGGATCGCCTATGCCAGGTCCGAGCTCGAGGTCACCTGGTTCGCGCCCAGCAGCGAGGGCTGGTCGAGCGACCTGCAGTACGTCGCCTGCCTCCTGGTGGACCCGAAGGGCCCGCTGGACGAGAGCCTGTACCACGCCCAGCGTTGAGCCCGCGCCACGCCGTACCGGCGTGGCTCCCCGGCAGACCCCTCCCGCTTCCTTACGCTCGCAAGCGGAGACCGGCGGATCGTGTGCCTGCCGGCCTCCCCGGCGCACTTCCCGCAGCCAGCGGGAGAGGTGACGGCTTCCCCGAAAGCACACGAGGGCGTGGTCGACCCGACCCTGCCCGGCGACGTCTTGCGAGGAAGCGTGAGGGCGAACTCCATCATCGGCCGTGACATGGCCGTCGATCTCGGCACCGCCAACACCCTCGTCTATGTCCGCCGCCGCGGCGTGCTGCTGGACGAGCCGAGCGTCGTGGCGCTCAACGACAGCACGGGCGAGGTCATCGCGGTCGGCCACCAGGCCAAGCAGATGCTGGGCCGCACCCCCGACAACATCACCGCCCTGCGCCCGCTGCGCGACGGCGTCATCGCCGACTTCGAGGCGACCGAGCAGATGCTGCGGCACTTCATCGCCCGCGTGCACCGCCGGCGCTACTTCGCCAAGCCGCGCATGGTCATCTGCGTGCCGAGCTCGATCACGCCGGTCGAGCAGCGCGCGGTGAAGGAGGCCGGCTACCAGGCCGGCGCCCGTCGTGTGTACGTCGTCGAGGAGCCCATGGCCGCCGCGATCGGCGCCGGGCTGCCCGTCCACGAGGCCACCGGCAACATGATCGTCGACGTGGGCGGCGGCACGACCGAGGTCGCGGTCATCTCGCTCGGCGGCATCGTCACGTCGCTGTCGATCCGGACGGCCGGCGACGACCTCGACGCCGCGATCATCGCGTGGATGAAGAAGGAGCACGGCGTGATGCTCGGCGAGCGCACCGCCGAGGACGTCAAGATCACGCTCGGCTCGGCGTTCCCGCGCCCCGGCGAGCCGGAGGGCGAGGTCCGCGGCCGCGACATGGTCACCGGCCTGCCGCGCACGGTCACCGTCACCAGCGCCGACATCCGCCACGCGCTCGAGGAGCCGCTGCACGCGATCGTCGACGCCGTGCGCGTCACCCTCGACCAGACGCCGCCCGAGCTGGCCGGCGACATCATGGACCGCGGGATCGTGCTGACCGGCGGGGGAGCGCTGCTGCGCGGCCTCGACGAGCGGATCCGCCACGAGACCGGCATGCCGGTGCACGTCGCCGAGGACCCGCTGGTCTCGGTCGCGATGGGCGCGGGCCGCTGCGTCGAGGAGTTCGAGGCCCTCCAGCAGGTGCTGGTCACCAACCCGCGGCGGTTCTGAGACCCATGGCCATCGACACCCGTCCCATCCGGTCCTCGAGCCCCGGTCCCGCCGGTCCCGCCCGCCGGCCCGCGCCGCAGCGCGACCCCGGCGACGACCGCGGCCGCCCGTCGCGCTCGCTCGTGGTGGCCCTGCTGCTCGCCTGCGCGACGCTCATGGTCGTCGACGAGGCCGGCGGCGACGGCTCCCCGGTGGCCGCGATCCGCGCCGGGGTCGGCGAGGTCGTCGGCCCGGTCCAGGCCGGCGTCGCCACCGTCGTACGACCCGTCGCCGGCATCCCGGGCGCCTTCCGGACCAACGACCAGCTCCGGCAGCAGGTCGAGGACCTCGAGGCCGACGTCGCCGAGAAGGACGCGCTGCTCGCCAAGGCCGGGTACGACGACAACCGGCTCGCCGCGCTCGACGGCCTCCGTGCACTCGCCGGCGACATCGGCTACGCGCTCGTGCCGGCCCGCATGATCGCGATCGGCCCGGCCCAGAGCTTCTCCAGCACCATCACGATCGACGCCGGGTCCGACTCCGGCCTGCACCCCGACATGACCGTGGTCGCCGCACAGGGCCTGGTCGGCCGGATCACGTCGGTGACCAGCCACACCGCCACCGTGCTGCTGATCGTCGACGACACCTCCAACGTGGGCGGCCGGATCGGCGACAACATGGAGATCGGGTTCGTGAAGGGCAAGGGCGCGCTCGGCACCGACGACCGGCTCGAGATGGAGCTGGCCGACCGCAACGTGGTGCCCAAGGTCGGCCAGGAGGTCCTCACCCGCGGGAGCGAGGGCGGCGCGCCCTATGTCGCGGGCGTCCCGATCGGCACGGTCGGCAAGGTCTACGAGTCGGTGCGCGAGACCTCGTACCGCGCGGTGATCGTGCCGGCGGTCGACTTCACCGCGCTCGACCTGGTCGGCGTGGTGGTCCCCTCGGGCACCTACGACCACCGGGTCATCGAGGTCGACGGGAGCATGCACCCATGAGGACCAGCTCGACCGGGCGCCTCGTCGCCGTCCTCGTGGCCACGCTGGTGGCCCTCCTCGTCCAGGTCACCGTGCTGCCCCCCTTCGCGTGGGAGGTCGGCGGCCTCGGCGTCGTCCCCGACGTCGTCCTGCTCGTCGTGGTCGCGAGCGCGCTCGCCACCGACACCCGCTACGGCATGCTGACCGGCTTCTTCGCCGGGCTGCTGCTCGACCTCGCCCCGCCGGCCGACCACGTCGCCGGCCGCTGGGCGCTGGCCCTCATGGTCGTCGGGTACGTCGTCGGGCGACTCGCCCACGACGACACCGCCGACGTCGGTCGGCTCGAGCTCGACGGCACCCGCCGTCCGCCGGTGACGCTCGTCCTGGCCGCGGCTGCCGGCGGCTCCTTCGTCGGCACGTCCGTCTACGCGCTCAGCGGGCTCTTCCTCGGCGACTCCTCCGCCACGGTCGGCGACCTGCTCGAGGTCGCCCTCGTCGCGCTGGTCCTCGACACCCTGGCGGCGCTGCTGGTCGTCCCGGCGACGTACTGGCTGTTCCGGCGCCTCGGCCGCGACCGCGTCGCGCAGGGACTGTGGGCCCGGACGTGACCGCCGCCTCGCACCGCAGCCGGCTGCGCCTGATCGTCATCCAGACGCTGGTCTTCTCGCTGCTCGCGACCCTCGGCGCCCGGCTCTACTACCTGCAGGTCATCTCCGGCGAGGAGTACCAGGGCCAGGCCGCGTCGCAGTCGGTGCGCGAGATCGTGGTCCAGCCGCAGCGCGGCCTCATCGTCGACGCGATGGGCCGTCCGCTGGTGACCAACCGGCTCACCTGGGTGGTGTCGATGGACCGCACCCTGGTCGGCCGGATGTCCGAGGCCGACCGCACCGAGCTGCTCGCGCGCACCGCCCGCGCCATCGGCGTGAAGGTGCCGAGGATCCGCGCCAAGCTGCTGCTCTGCGGCGACGAGGGATCGGTCGCGGGGGAGTGCTGGAACGGCTCTCCCTACCAGCCCGTCCCGATCGCCCAGGACGTCAAGGAGACCGCCGCCCTGCGGATCCTCGAGCAGCCCGAGGACTTCCCCGGCGTGGTGGTCGACCGGCAGAGCGTGCGGCAGTACCCCTCGCCGTACGGCATCAACGCGGCCCACCTGCTCGGCTACCTCAGCCCGATCACCAAGGAGGAGCTCGAGGACGCCGAGGACGACGGCGACAGCTCCGTCAACGGTGCCTCGGTCGTCGGCCGCGCCGGCGTCGAGAAGGAGTACGACGAGTTCCTGCGCGGCCAGCCCGGCTACCAGCAGGTCGCCGTCGACTCGAAGGGCCGGGTCCGCCAGGACGTCTCCGACCTCGCGGCGCAGCCCGGCGACACGCTGGTCACCTCGATCGACGCCAACGTGCAGTCGGTCGTCGAGGAGCAGCTGGCGAAGATGATCCAGACCCAGCGCAACACGCTCGACCCGGTCACCGACCGCAAGTTCGAGGCCGACTCCGGCGCCGCCGTGGTGCTGGAGGCGAGGACCGGCCGCATCGTCGCGATGGCCAGCCAGCCGACGTACGACCCGTCGGTGTGGGTCGGCGGCATCACCGACAAGCAGCTCGCCCGGCTCTACTCCGAGGCCGCGGGCACGCCGCTGCTGTCGCGGGCCTTCCAGGGCCAGTTCGCGCCCGGCTCGACGTGGAAGCCGTTCATGACCGTCGGCGCGCTGACGCACGGATACTCGCCGGACACGATCCTGCCCTGCTCGTCGGCGGTGCAGATCGGCAACCGCGCCTTCCACAACCACGAGTCGTCGGCCTACGGCCCGATCACCTTCGCGCGCGCGCTCGAGGTCTCCTGCAACACCTTCTTCTTCCAGGTCGGCATGCACTTCTGGCAGACGCTCGGCTCGGACCCCGACGACGTCAACGCGAAGGACCCGCTGGTCAGCCAGGCCGAGAAGTTCGGCTTCGGCGAGCGCACCGGCGTCGACCTGCCCGGCGAGGCGTCCGGCCGGGTGGCCGACCGGAAGTGGAAGAAGGCCTACTACGAGTCCATGAAGGACTACTACTGCGGCATCGCCGACAAGCCGCAGGACGCGAAGACCTCCGACTTCGTCTACAAGTTCGCCCGCGAGTTCTGCATCGAGGGCTGGAAGTACAAGATCACCGACTCGGCCAACTTCGCGATCGGCCAGGGCGACACCATCGTGACGCCGCTGCAGCTGGCCCGGGCGTACGCCGCCCTCTCCAACGGTGGCACGCTGTGGGAGCCGCGCGTCGGCAAGGCGGTCGTCTCTCCCGACGGCAAGGTGATCCGCGAGATCGCGCCGAAGAAGGAGCGCCAGCTCAAGATCCCGAAGAAGGTGCTGCGCTACCTCGACGAGGCGCTCCAGGGCGTCGCGTCGCGCGGCACGATGGCGTGGAAGCTCGGCGGCTTCCCGCTCGACAAGGTCACGATCCGTGCCAAGACCGGCTCCGCCGAGGTCTACGGCAAGCAGTCGACCGGCTGGGTGGCGTCGTACACGAAGGACTACGTCGTCGTGATGATGATCAGCCAGGCCGGTACCGGCTCGGGCGCGACCGGTGAGGGCGTCCGCGCGATCTGGGAGGCCCTGTACGGCGTCGACGGCGACCAGGTGCGCGAGGGCAGGGCCGCGATCCCGGGCGTCACGCAGCCGGCGACGCTCCCGACGTTCGGCGACGACGGCTCGATCCTGCCGCCTGCCCGGAAGGAGCAGTGAGGTCATGAGCAACCGCATCCAGGCCTCCCGCGCCACGGCGCGCCCGACCCGCACCACCGCGTCGCGCCGGGTCTCGTTCCTGCGCTGGGGTGACATCGACCGGATCCTGCTGGTCGCCGTCCTCGTGCTCTCGCTGGTCGGCTGCCTGCTGATCTGGTCGGCGACCATCGAGCGCGACGACCTCACCGGCGGCGACGAGCGCGCCTTCCTCGTCAAGCAGCTGGTCAACGTCGTGATCGGCGTCGGGCTGATGGCGCTCGTGGTCGCGACCGACCACCGCTGGGTCCGGATCCTCGCGCCGATCGCCTATCTCGCCGCGATCGTCGGCCTGGTCCTGGTCCTCGCGATGGGCTCCACCATCAACGGCTCCCGCTCGTGGCTGATCATCGGCGGCATGTCCTTCCAGCCCTCGGAGCTGGCGAAGCTCGCGGTGGTCGTCGGCATGGCACTGGTCGTCGCGGAGCGCAGCGAGGGCCGCTGGCGCGACCGGGTCGGTACGACGGACGTCCTGCTCATGCTCGTCGTCGCGGGCGTCCCCGCGGTGCTGATCCTCGCCCAGCCCGACCTCGGCACGATGCTGGTGCTCACCGCGACCGTGTTCGGCGTGATCGCCGCGTCGGGGGCCGACCGCCGCTGGCTCGGCCTGCTGGCCGGCGGAGGGGTCGCGGTCGCCGTCTTCGCGGTCGTCAGCGGCTTCCTCAAGGAGTACCAGGTCGACCGCTTCCTCGCCTTCACCAACCCCGAGCTCGACCCGAAGGGTGCTGGCTACAACGTCGAGCAGGCCCGGATCGCGGTCGGCAACGGCGGCCTCTTCGGGCAGGGTCTCTTCCAGGGCTCGCAGACCCAGTCCGGCTTCGTGCCCGAGCAGCACACCGACTTCGTCTTCACGGTCGCGGGCGAGGAGCTCGGTCTGCTCGGTGCGGCCCTCATCGTGGCGCTGCTGGGCGTCGTGCTCTGGCGGGCGCTGGTCATCGCGACCCGCACCGATGACATGTTCGGCCGGATCGTCGCGGCCGGGATCGCCTGCTGGTTCGGCTTCCAGGCCTTCCAGAACATCGGCATGTGCCTCGGGATCATGCCGGTCACCGGCGTCCCGCTGCCCTTCGTCTCCTACGGCGGCTCGTCGATGTTCGCCGGCATGCTCGCGGTGGGCCTGCTGCAGAACATCCACCTGCGCACGCTCTCCGCGCCGGCGTCCCGCCTCGCTCCGCAGAAGCGGGTCCTCGTCCGCGGGTGACCCGGCAGGGTCCTACGACGCCGGCTTCGTGTTGACCGTCAGGATCGACCCGCGGTCGTCCTCGGAGATCCCGGCGGCCGCGAGGATCCGCTGCACGACCTCGTTCTTGCCGTCGATGTAGTCCTCGATGCCGTCGAGCTCCTGCGCGGCCAGGCCCAGCTTGACCGCGGCATAGGCGTCGCGCAGCTCCGGGTCGGCCCGCAGGGTGTCGCGGACGGCGAGGTGGTTGCGCAGCGACAGCGAGCCCTCCACGCACACGTACACGTTGCGCGTCACGGCCGCGTGCTCGTCGGTGGTGGACGCCGCCATCGCGTGCCGGTCGGGCACGCCGAGGTCGCCCCGGTGCGTGTAGCCGGCGGCCACGAGCGCCGCGATCGCCGCGTCGAGGTCGGCCCGCCGGACGACGACGTCGATGTCGAGGACCGGCTTCGCGGCGAGCCCGGGCACCGACGTGCTGCCGACGTGCTCGATCGCCACGACCGGCACGTCCTCCAGCGCCGCCGCCATCGCGGCCCGGATCGTGGTGAAGGCCTCGGGCCACGCAGGGTTGTAGGGAAGGACGGTCACGCGCACCGGACCATTGTCCCCGAGCCGCGCCACCACTAGCGTCCGGTGGGTGACGCAGGCATCGACGGGCGCCGTCCGGGCGCTGGGCGCGGCCCGGCTCGCCGTGGGCATCGCGCTGCTCGCCGCGCCGCGGCTGGTCGGGCGCAACGACGACCCGTCCTTCCAGCTGCTGATGCGCACGATCGGCGTCCGAGACCTGGTGATCGGCGCCGGGACCGTCCTCGCGCCCGGCGCGTCGGCCGTGCACTGGGGGCGCTCGGCGCTCGCGAGCGACAGCCTCGACATGGTCGTCGGCGCGGCGTCGGTCCCGACCGTGGGCGCCGGCGGGGGAGCGGTCGCGACGCTCGCCCCCGTCCCGTTCGTCGCCGTCGGCTGGTGGGCCTTGCGCCGCGCGACCCGGCCTGCGGCAGGATAGGCCCGTGCTCTCGGTCCGCTGTGCCCCACGCCGTCGCGTGGCGTTGCCGGCGACCCTCGGGAGCCTCGAGAGCGTGTCGGCCCTCGCGCTGGCGCACGTCGCCGCCGGGGGAGAGATGCCGCAGCCGCTGTGGCTGGCCGCCTTCGGCGCCCTCGTGTACGCCGCCAGCCTGCCCGTGCTCCGCCGCCGGGCCGGCATCGGTCTCGTCCTGCCGGCGCTCGTCGTCGCGCAGGTGCTCGGCCACGCCTGGCTGGTCGCGCTGGCCCCGGCGGCGCACGCCGGCCACGGCCACGACGGCGGGCTGCTGCTGGGGCTGAGCCCGTCGATGCTCGCCGCGCACGCCGTGGCCGCCGTGGTCACGGGCGTCATGTGGGCGATGCGCCGGCGCGTGGTCGAGGTGCTCGTGCACTGGTCCGACCCCGGGCTGCTGCCGGTGCCGGCCGCGCAGCGCGGCCGGGTGCTCCCGGTCGTCGTACGGGCGTCGGGCCGGCTGCTCGAGGCCGTCGCGCCGACGCGGGGTCCGCCGGCGGGCCTGCCGGCGACGGCCTGAGCCCCGGATCTCCTGTCCGGTGCCGGGCTGGTCGCTGCTGCCTGCCCGCACCACCGACCTCAGACAGAGAGACACACCATGAACAACCGACGCTTCAGCCTGCCCACCCCCGTCCGCATCGCCGGTGCCGGCGCCACCGCCCTGGGCATCGTCGCCCTCAGCGCCGGCGCCGCGAGCGCGCACGTCACCGTCACGCCGAGCACGACCGCGGCCGGGTCCTACACCGTGCTGACCTTCAGCGTGGGCCACGGCTGCGAGGGCTCGCCGACCACGAAGATCGCCATCCAGATGCCCGAGGCGATCCCCTCGGTGACCCCGACGCTCAACCAGGGCTGGGCCGTCCGCAAGGTCTCCGAGAAGCTCGCGAAGCCGATCGAGGACGCCCACGGCAACAAGCTCACCGAGCGGGTCAGCCAGGTCGTCTACACGGCGCGCACGCCGCTGGCCGACGGCTTCCGCGACACCTTCGAGCTCTCCGTGCAGGTGCCCGACGCCGAGGGCGACACGGTCACCTTCCCGGTCATCCAGACCTGCCAGAAGGGTCAGACGTCGTGGATCGAGACGCCGGCCGAGGGCCAGGACGAGGAGGAGCTCGAGAGCCCGGCACCGGCCTTCACCATCACCGCCGCGTCCGGCGAGGGCCACCACGGTGGTGCGACCGACGACGACGCGGGGGAGTCGGACGAGCACGAGGCTGCGGACGCCGACGGTGACGACGACGGCGACGGCGACGGCCTGGCTGTCGGCGGTCTCGTCGCCGGGATCGGCGGGCTCGCGCTGGGCGGCCTCGCCCTCGCCCGCTCCGGCAAGAAGGCCTGACGCACCGATGCTGAAGCGTGTGCCGGCGTGGTTCGCCGCGTTGCTCGTCGCCGCGACCGCGGTGCTCGGGCTGGCGGCGCCTGCGTCGGCGCACGCCACGCTCGTCTCCTCGACCCCGGCCGAGGGCGAGGTGCTGCCGAGCGCGCCGGGCGAGGTCGTGTTCACCTTCGACGAGCCGGTGCAGCTGGTGCCGAACGGCCTGCTCGCGTTCGACGCGGCCGGTGAGAAGGTCGCGATCGACGCCTCGGCCAGCGGCAAGGAGGTCACCGGCGACCTGCCCGACGAGCTCGACGACGGCACCTATGTCGTCACCTGGCGCGTGGTGTCCGAGGACGGCCACCCGATCGCGGGCTCGCTCACCTTCCACGTCGGCGCGCCGAGCCCCAGGGTCGAGGCGCCGAAGCTCGGCCCGACCGACCCGGGCGCCGTACCCACCATCCAGGCGGTCGTCCAGGGCATCAACTACGTCGCCCTCCTGCTGGCGGGCGGGCTCGCGGTCTTCCTGGGGTGGACGACCCGCGACGTCCGGCTCACCGATGCCGTACGACGCCGCCTGGTCCGGACGCTGCGGGGCGCCGCCCTCGTGGCGGTCCTGGCGGCCGCGGCCGCCGTCCCCCTCGCCGGCGCCTACCAGCTCGGTACGGGGGTCAGCGGCCTCCTCGACCTCGACGTGCTCGACCCGACGCTGGTGCAGGACGACCTGCGGGTGCTCGCCCTGCAGCTGGCCTGCCTGGCGGTGACCTCGTGGGCGGTCGGTCTCCAGCGGTCCTCGCTGCTGGTCGACCTCAACACCGCGCTCGCGGTCTGGTCGCCGGCGCTCGTCGGGCACACCCGCGCCTACGAGCCGACGACCCTCCTCGTCGTCACCGATGCCCTGCACCTCACCGCGGGCGCCATCTGGCTCGGCGGCCTGGTGGGTCTCGCGCTGACGCTGCCCTCCGTCGCCGGGCGTCCGGCCGACGGTGCTCGCCTGCTGAGCCGCTTCTCGACCCTGGCCGGCGGCCTGGTCGCGGCGCTCGCGGCGGCCGGCGTGCTGCTCGGCTGGCGCATCGTCGGGTCGTGGTCGGACCTGTTCGGCGAGACCTGGGGCCGGCTGCTGCTCGTGAAGGTCGGCATCGTGCTGGTCGTCCTCGGCATCGCCGCCTGGAACCGGTTCCGGCTGGTCCCGCGGGTCACCGAGGGCGTCGGCCACGACGGTCGTCGTACCGCGGCGGGGCTGGTGCGCCGCGCCCTCGTGGCCGAGGCCGTGGGCCTGGTCGCCGTCCTCGCCGTGACCGGGTTCCTCACCCAGAAGCCGCCCGGTGGCGAGGGCGACGCACCGCCCGCCACGGCCGACACGGGGACCGTGACCGGCACGGCCGGCGACGACCTCAAGGTGCTCGCCGTCCTGGACTCCGGGAGTGGCCTGCAGCGACGCCTGATCGTCCAGGTCCAGGACCTGGAGACCAGCGACCCCGTCGACCTGTACGACGCCCCGGCGGTCGCGCTGCGCAACGGCGACGTCGACCTCGGCGAGGTGCCGGTGGTGCCCGTGGGCGCCGGCACCTACCAGGCGGACGTGGTCTTCCCCGTGGGCGGGACCTGGCAGCTGCAGGTCAGCATCCGTGCGGAGGAGTTCAGCAGCCCCGTGACGACAGTGGACCTCCCGGTCACCCAGTGACCGGGAGGTCCGTCTTCGGGGGAGCCGGGCTCAGCCGAGGCCGGTCTCCGAGAGCGGCACGGTGTCGCTGTCCTTCGGCACGCTCACCTCGACGTCGGCGCCGTAGTCGTAGTAGGTCTGGCTGGTCGAGGTGGTGACGCCCTGGACCGACAGGCTCACCTCGTACTTCACCGGGCGGTTGTCGCCGTCGATCCAGATGTCGAACGGGATGGTCTTCGGGAGCGTGGTCGCCGCGTCGGCCGGCAGCCCCAGGACCTTGGCGTAGCTCTTCGTGTTCATCACGGCCTTGTAGTGGTCGGCGTCCACGCCGTCGACCTCCTCGGCGCCGACCAGCTCGAGCGAGTCGAGGTCGCCCATCGCGCGCAGCGCGGTCTCGGGGTCGGAGACGGCGGCGAGGGCCGCGAACGGGTTGTCCTTGTTGGCGGGGTCCTTGGAGTCGATCTTCAGCCACTTGCCGGCCGGCACGCCGAGGCCCTCGGACTTGAGGTAGACGACGCCCGACGCGCTGACGGTCTCCAGCTGCTGGGGGCTGCCGGCCGTGGTCTTGCCGTGCGACAGGGCCTCGTCGCCCTCGTACTTCGCCTCGGTCTCGATGGTCATCGAGGTCCCGGCGGTGGTCGTGGTCGCCCGCCCCTTGAACGAGCCGGCGGCCTGCTGGGCCTCGAGCACCTCGTCGAAGAAGTTGGCGGTCGTGAGCTCGCCGCCGGACGCGCCCTCGCTCTCCGACGCCCCTCCGGACGAGCTGTCGGAGGACCCGGTCGACGCCGACGTGGGGGCGTCGCTGGACTTCCCACCGTCGGCGTCGCCGGACGAGTCGTCGTTGCAGCCGGCCAGCAGCAGGGAGGTGGCCAGCAGCGCGGCGATCGACGCGGGCACGGTCTTGAGGGTCATGCGGTTCTCCTCGGGGTTCTCGGATGGTGCGCGCAGACGACTACCCGCCACGCGCGGGATCACGCCTCGGGGTCGACGGTGGCGGTCACCGCGACCTGGTGGAGCAGCCCGTCGACGCGGACCTGCACGAACATGCGGTAGCTGCCCGGCTCGGTGAAGGTCGTGTGGAAGGTGAGGATCGTGCCGTCGTCGGTCACCTCGGGGGCACCGAGCGGGTGCACGTGCACGAAGCCGCCGGTGCCGATGGCGAAGCCGGTGAGGTGCGCCGTCGCGCCCAGGTAGCTGCCGAGCTGCAGCGGCTCGCCGTGCGGGGTGGCCACGGAGATGCGCAGCCGACCGTTGGAGCCGACCTCCCCGTGGCCGTCCAGCCCGATCCGGACGACCCCGTCGTCGCTCGTCGCGGCCGCGTCACCGGTGGGCACGACGGCCGGCCGCCACTTCCCGGGCACCCGCTGCGAGGTGCCCAGCACGACCGGGCGGTCGGCACCCTGCGGGATGAACTCGGTGACGACCCGCCACCACCCGCCGCCGCCCAGGTCGACCCGGCCGCGCCAGGTGCCGTCCTCGCCCAGCTCGGGGTGCACGTGGCGGAACTCGCCGAGGTCGTCGCGGACCACGTAGAGGTGCAGCAGCTTGGTCTGCTCCGGGGTGTAGTCGGTGAGCGCCTTCCCGGCCTCGTCGACGATCCGGAAGGAGACCTCGCCGGTCCGGTCGGCGCCGGGCAGGCGGACGTCCTCGATCGTGTAGCCGGCGACGCTCGCCCGGGTGCCGTCGCCGCGCGGGCTGAGCCCGGACGTCGACCCGTCCGTGACGGGGGTGACCACCAGCCGGTCGGGGTCGCCGCCACCGTCGTCGCCCGAGCAGCCGGCGAGTCCGGTGGCGAGGGCGAGGCAGGCCAGCGCGGCCGTCGTACGACGGAGGGTGCGGGTGCTCACGGCGCCACCGTCAGGAGCAGGAAGGCCGCCAGCAGCACGAGGTGCACGATGCCGTTGAGCGGCTTCGACCGGCCCGGTACGACGGTCAGCACGCCGACGACGGCCGAGAGCACCAGCAGCACGAGCTGCAGCGGCTCGAGGCCCAGCGCGAGGTCGCCGTCGAGCCAGATCGAGGCGACCGCGATCGCCGGGATCGTCAGGCCGATCGAGGCCATCGCCGACCCGTAGGCGAGGTTGAGGCTGGTCTGCACGCGGTCGAGGAGCGCGGCCCGCACCGCCGCGATGGTCTCGGGGAGGAGTACGAGCATCGCGATCACGACGCCGACGACGGCGTGGGGGAAGCCCAGCCACTCGACCGCGTCCTCGATCGAGTAGGACTCGACCTTGGCCAGCCCGACCACCGTGACCAGCGAGAGGCCCAGGAGCCCGAAGCTGGTCCAGGCCTCGCGGTCGGTCGGCGGGTCGGCGTGCCCGTCGCCGTCCCTGTCGTCGTCGGGGGTCCAGCCGCCGGGAATCGAGGTCGAGGCCCCGGGCAGGAAGAAGTCGCGGTGGCGAACCGTCTGGGTGAAGACGAACGAGCCGTAGAGCGCCAGCGAGGCCAGCGCCGCGAAGGTCAGCTGCGACCCGGTCAGCACCGGGCCCTCCTCGCTCGTCGTGAACGCCGGGACGACGAGGGTCAACCCGGCGAGGGTGATGACCGTGGCGAGCGCCGACCCCGTGCCCTCGGGGTTGAAGACGGCGAGGTGGTGGCGCAGGGCGCCGACGACCAGCGCCAGCCCGACGATGCCGTTGACCGTGATCATCACGGCCGCGAAGACGGTGTCGCGCGCCAGCGTCGAGGTCTCGCCGTTGCCGGACACCATCAGCATCACGATCAGGCCGACCTCGATCACGGTGACCGCGACCGCCAGCAGCAGCGACCCGAACGGCTCGCCGACGCGGTGGGCGACGACCTCGGCGTGGTGCACGCCGGCGAGGACCGCCCCGATCAGGGCGATGCCGATCAGCGAGGCCGCGAGGGGGCCGGGATGCGTTCCCCAGCTCACGCCGAGGACGACGGCGGCGATGGGCGGGGTGAACACCGTCCACCCCAGTCGTCCCGAGGTGGAGGCGCTCATGGGCCACACCCTACGGGGCTGGACCAGCGGCCCGGGTCCGCGGATGCCGGTCGGACCCGCCTGCCCTCGTAGAATCGGGGGCATGTCCGTCGAGTCCGTCTTCCCCCGGCTGGAGCCGCACCTGCTGTCGGTGTCCAAGCCGATCCAGTACGTCGGCGGCGAGCTCAACATGGTCGCGAAGGACTGGGACGCCGCCGAGGTCCGCTGGGTGCTGATGTACCCCGACGCCTACGAGGTCGGCCTGCCCAACCAGGGCGTCCAGATCCTCTACGAGGTGCTCAACGAGCGCGAGTGGATCCTCGCCGAGCGCACCTACGCCGTGTGGCCCGACATGGAGAAGCTGCTGCGCGAGCAGCAGATCCCGCAGTTCACCGTCGACAGCCACCGCCCGGTCGGCGCGTTCGACCTGTTCGGCGTCAGCTTCTCCACCGAGCTCGGCTACACCAACCTGCTCAACGCCCTCGACCTGGCCGGCATCCCGCTGCACGCCGTCGACCGCGACGAGACCCACCCGGTCGTGATCGCCGGCGGCCACGCCGCCTTCAACCCCGAGCCGATCGCCGACTTCATCGACGCCGCCGTCCTCGGCGACGGCGAGGAGGTCGTCCTCAAGATCTCCGAGCTGGTGCGCGAGTGGAAGGGCGAGGGCTGCCCCGGTGGCCGTCAGGAGCTGCTGCGCCGGCTCGCCGTCTCGGGCGCGGTCTACGTGCCGCGGTTCTACGACGTCGAGTACGACGACAGCGGCGCGATCGCTGCCGTCGTACCCAACCACCCGGAGGCGCCCGACCGCGTCCGCAAGCACACGCTGATGGACCTCGACCAGTGGCCCTACCCGCGCAACCCGCTGGTGCCGCTCGCCGAGACCGTCCACGAGCGCTTCTCGGTCGAGATCTTCCGCGGCTGCACCCGCGGCTGCCGGTTCTGCCAGGCCGGCATGATCACCCGCCCGGTGCGGGAGCGCTCCATCGAGACCATCGGCCAGATGGTCGACAACGGCGTGCGGAAGACCGGCTTCGAGGAGGTCGGCCTGCTCTCGCTCAGCTCCGCCGACCACACCGAGATCGGTGACGTCGCGAAGGGCCTCGCCGACCGCTACGAGGGCTCCAACGTCTCGCTCTCCCTCCCGTCGACGAGGGTCGACGCCTTCAACATCACCCTCGCCAACGAGTTCTCCCGCAACGGTCGCCGCTCCGGCCTGACCTTCGCGCCCGAGGGCGGCAGCGAGCGGATGCGCAAGGTGATCAACAAGATGGTCACCGAGGACGACCTGATCCGCACCGTCGCGACGGCGTACTCCCACGGCTGGCGGCAGGTGAAGCTCTACTTCATGTGCGGCCTGCCGACCGAGACCGACGAGGATGTGCTGCAGATCGCCGAGCTCGCCAAGCGGGTCATCAAGACCGGCCGCGAGGTCTCCGGGCGCAACGACATCCGCTGCACGGTCTCCATCGGCGGCTTCGTCCCGAAGCCGCACACGCCCTTCCAGTGGGCCGCGCAGCTCGACGCCGAGACCACCGACGACCGTCTGCGCCAGCTGCGCGACGTCGTGCGCGCCGACAAGAAGTTCGGCCGTGCCATCGGCTTCCGCTACCACGACGGGCAGCCGGGCATCGTCGAAGGACTCCTGTCCCGCGGTGACCGCCGCGTCGGGCGCATCATCGAGGAGGTCTGGCGCGACGGCGGCCGCTTCGACGGCTGGAGCGAGCACTTCTCCTTCGAGCGCTGGGTCGCCTCCGCCGAGAAGGCCCTCGCCGGCACCGGCGTCGACCTCGACTGGTTCACGACCCGGGAGCGCGAGTACGACGAGGTCCTGCCCTGGGACCACCTCGACTCCGGCCTCGACAAGGACTGGCTGTGGGCCGACTGGGAGGACGCCCTCGCCGTCGGCGACGGGTCCTCCGACGTCGAGGTCGAGGACTGCCGCTGGACGCCCTGCTACGACTGCGGCGTGTGCCCGGAGATGGGCACCGAGATCCAGATCGGGCCCACCGGGCAGAAGCTGCTGCCCCTGTCGGTCGTCTGACCTCGTCGCTCGTCCCGCGCGGCCGGTGTGCCAGCATCGGGGCGTGCGCGACGAGCAACGCCTCCCGACCCGGACGCCCGAGTCGCGTGCGTTCGCGGAGCGGGTGCAGGTCGCGATGGCTCTGTGCGCGCGCCTCAACGCCCTGCCCTTCGACGACCTCGAAGGCAGGCGAGTGCTGCTCGGTGAGATCTTCGGTGGCACGGTTCCGGATTCGTTGTCGATCCTGCCGCCCTTCCACAGCGACTACGGGCTCGGCGCGACCTTCGGGGAGCGGGTGTTCATCAACCAGGGCTGCTACTTCCTCGACCTCGGCGGGATCACCCTCGGCGACCGGGTGATGATCGGGCCGGGCGTCACGCTCACCACCGCAGGGCACCCGGTCGAGCTGCGGGAGCGGTACGACTTCATCACCCACGCACCCATCACCGTCGAGGACGACGTCTGGATCGGCGCCGGAGCCACCGTCACTCCGGGCGTGACCATCGGACGAGGAAGCGTCGTCGGGGCCGGCACGGTGGTGGCCCGGGACGTCCCGCCCATGAGCGTCGTCACGGGGACGAGCGTGGTCGAGAGGAAGCGGACCGGGAGCGCAGGCTGACCCGGACATGCCGGTGACCCCGCCCGGGCGGGCGGGGTGCGGGGCTCGGTCTTCAGTAGCCGTCGAGGATCGTGGTGCCGGCGGGGCCGACGTGGAACATGTGGCCGTGGGGGCTGGTCCACAGGTAGTGGCCGGGCTGGATCACGAGGTAGCGCCATTGGCTGTGGGTCTTGGCGCGGTGGTGCCTGCGGCAGAGCGGGACGAGGTTGCAGGGACACGTCTTCCCGCCCTCGCCATGGGGTTGGGCGTGGTCGAGGTCGCAGCGGACTGCCTGGTGGGGGCAGTTGGGGAACCGGCAGGTGTGATCTCGCAGCGTCACGCGGTGTCGGTGGCGGTCGGGGATCTCGTACGAGTCCACGGGGATGCAGTCGGTGAGGTTGATGACCGGTCGCACGATGACGGTCGTGCCGGGGACCTGGAGCCATTCCTTCACCTGGGTGACGTGGACGGGTGACCTGGTCTCCTCACACCGCCCGACGTTGTTGCCGCTGGTGGTCGAGGAGGTCGCGCAGCGACCGTCACGAGACCCCTGTGCCTGTGCTGCCAGGGCGGTGTCGGTGATGTGGACGTTCAGCTCCACCCGCCGGCCGGGGGCTTGGGCGATGACCTCGCCGGTGGTCTCATCGGCGATCAACAGATCGAGGGCGAGGTCACGGCGGGCGATCGCACCCACGGCCTTGGAACGTCGGACGTCGAGGGAGTCGGTGTCGCCCAGCTGGCCGCGCAGTGCTGCTTCCCGGGAGATGGCTTGGTTGAAGTCGTGGCCGTCGGCCGCGTCGAGATAGGCGTCAAGGTGCACGCCGCCGTGTGCGTCGACCTCGTCCAGGTGGACGTCACAGTGGCGGCGGTCGTTCGCGGCTTGGCGTTCGGCCTCGGCGCGTTCGGGGTCGAACCGCAGGATCGCCTCGGTCACCAGACGTTCGAGCTGCGCCCAGCCGACGCCGCCGACGGCGGCGTTCAGGTGCCGGTCCACGAACTCCGCTGCCTCTGCCGGCAGCGACCTCGTCAGGTCAGCGATGCGTTGGGCTCGCCACGGCGTGACCCGGCCCTCGAGGACGGCGGCGTAGAGCAGGGGGAGGCGCCAGGCGCACTCGATGACCTGACCGACATACGACCGGCCACCATCCGGGGTCCGGCCGAGGACCGCGATGAGCTCCATCAGCTGGAACTCGCTGACGAGCGGGGCACCCGGGCCGGCGATCGGGACACCGGTGTCGAGGTAGCCCTCCGTCAACGTCGCGGCACCTTCGGCGGTGTCGACGATGTTGGCCTCAGCCCACGACGTGATGGCCTGCCACTCGCGGACGATGAGGGCGTCGCGGAGGTCGACACCGTCACGGATCTCGGACAGCAGCGACGCTGTCGAGACGGTGCTGTTGTCGAGGTCCATGACTGGATTCTTTCATCGACCTCCGACACAACGAAGCGACGGAAACCCGCCTGTGGACAGGGGAAAGTCCATCCCGGTCATGTGCAGAACAAGCGGCGCAACGAGTGATCACGAGGTCGCCGGACCGCACCCGACCGCGGGAACCCAGCCCCGCACCCACGCTTCTCGTCGCTGCGTTTGAAGACCCGACCACCTACCCAACCGAAGGCCACAGCGGGTGCACCGGAGCCAGAGGTTTCGAGGCTCGGCGCTGGCGCGCCTCGCACCTCAACCAGCGGAGGGGATACAGCGGGTGCGCCGGAGCCAGGGGTCTCGTGACGGTCGCTGCGCGACCTCCTCGACCACCGGGCGGACGGCACCCGACCGCCGAACCCAGCCCCGTACCCAGCCTCCTCGTCGCTGCGTTTGAAGACCCGATCACCCACTCAACCGAAGGCCACAGCGGGTGCGCCGGAGCCAGGGGTCTCGTGACGGTCGCTGCGCGACCTCCTCGACCACCGGCGACCTCCTCGACCACCGAGGTCCTCCCCGACCACCGGCGACCTCCCCGGACACCGGGACGATCAGGCCCCGGACGACCCGCCCGCCAGCGGACCGTCCAGCTGCTCGCCGTCGGCGCGCTCGACGTAGCAGACCACCCAGTTGCCGGACTCGATGTCCTCGCTGAAGGCGTCCGTCGCGAAGTCCACCAGGTATTCGCTGTCGGCGAGCACTGGCCCGTACCCGTCATCGGCCAGGTCGGTGCAGATCTCCCGGATGGAGTCGCCGGCGTCGTACCGCGACTCCAGCGCGTCGTCGGCGAGCTCCACCGCGACGACCTCCGCGTCGTGGGGCTCCGAGCAGGTCGCGTCCCAGAGGTCGTTGCTGTCGGTGCCGAGGAAACCGGTGTTGACGCACTGCCCGACCTCGGCGTCCTCCTCCAGGACTGTGTTGGAGATGGCGACGACGAAGGCGACGAAGACGCCGATCAGGGCCAGCGTCCCGATCGAGCCGAGGACGAGGCCGGTGACGGCAGCCCAGCGGCCGCGGCGGCGTCCGTCCTTGGTCCGGACGATGCCGGCGATGCCGAGGCCGACGCCGATCGGGCCGGCGCAGCAGGTGAGCGCGCAGACGAAGGCGGCGATCGAGACGCCGTCGGTACGGGCGGCGGGCTGGCCGGGCTCGTACCCGCCGTACCCGCCGTACGGGGCGCCCGGCTGGTCTCCGGGCGTCGGCCATTGGGCTCATCGTGCGATCCCCTCCAGGTCCCGGGTCAGCTTGCGGCCCCGCGGGTGCACCGCGAGGCAGGTGATGGCACGGTCGTCGTCCTTGCGCCAGGACTGGGCCGTGGGTGAGTAGTAGTCGAGCTCGAAGCGGGAGTCGTCGTACGCGATGTCGAGGAAGTCGCGGAACAGGTCGAGGCACTTGTCGCTGCGCGCGTCGAGGGCCTTCTCCCCGGGGTACCGACCCTTCGGGAGCACCACGTTGCCGACCACCTGGTAGTCGTGCCGGGCGTTGCACGGTACCCGCGTCACGGTGTTGACGAGGTCGTCCTCGTCCAGCTCGGGCTCGTCGAAGCAGTCACCGCGCCGCAGGTCCAGGCTGCTGATCGTCTCCCGGTCGCTGTCGGTCTCGTCGCGGCCGGGGTGGCCGCCTCCGCTGGGCTCGTGCCGCGGCAGCGGCTCGGTGAGCTGGTCGCCGTCGGCCGCCTCGGCGACGCACACGAAGTAGTCGCCGATCTCGGGAGCCTCCACGTCGTCGGACTCGACGATCGGGTCGATGCGGTGCGCGCCCCCGGCGACCAGGCCGTCGTACCCCGCGGACTTCGCCAGCGGGTGGCAGAAGCCGATGTCCTCGATGTACGACGTCCGCAGCTCGGCCGTGAAGCGGCCGGCGTACACGACCTCGGCGTCGTGCGGCTCGTCGCAGTCGGCGGGGCTGATGTCCAGCCAGTCGTCCTGCTCGTCGATGTCGACACAGTCGCCGGCGCGGGCGTCGTCGAAGAAGTAGGTGCTCGTCCCGAGCAGCACCAGGCCGGTCGCGCCGGCGGCGAGGCCGAGCGTGAGGAGCACGCCGAGCACCAACCCGGCGACGGCCATCCACCGACCGCCGCGCCGCCCGTCACGGGTCCGCACGATGCCGGCGATGCCCAGCCCGATCCCCACCGGGGCCGCGCAGCAGGTCAGCGAGCACACGAACGACGCGACCGCGATCCCGTCGAGGGCGGGTCCGCCCTGGATGAGGTACGGGTCCGTGCGGAACGAGTCGGCGAGCGGACGCTGGTAGGGGTCGAACGGGTCCGGCGGCGGGCCCCCGTCGCTGCCGAACGGATCGTTCATGCGGTCAGGGCAGCTTCTCGTCCAGGGAACCACCGTCGGCGAGCGTGATCACGCAGACGACCTTGTCGCCGGACGACGGCTTCCTCTCCTGGGTGAGCGCGATGACGTAGTACTTCGGGTCGAGCAGCAGGCCGGCCTCGCCGGAGTCGAGCATCGGCGTGCAGTGCTCCACGATCTGGGACTGGTCGCCGAAGTCGAAGTCGTCCGCCTCCTCGGAGGAGAGGGTCTTCGTGGCGATCACCTGCGCGTCGTGCTTGTCGCTGCAGTCGACGACGTGGATGCCGCTGACGCCCTCGTCGGCGCTCTTGTCGAGGCCGTTGCCGGTGAGGCACTGGCCGTCCTTGAGGTCGTTGATCCGCTCGCCGAGCACGCCGGTCGCCACCACGACGACACCGCCGATCGCCAGCAGCACCGAGAGGATGCCGAGCACGATGCCGGCGATCGCGAACCCGCGGCCCTTGCGCTGGCCGTTCTTCGTCCGGGACAGGCCGACGAAGCCGAGGATGAGGCCGATCAGGCCGGTGCAGCAGAGCAGGCTGAGCACGAAGGACGCGATCGACACGCCGTCGGTCTTGGGCGGCTGGCCGCCGAAGCCGCCGCCACCGCCGTAGCCCTGCGGACCCCCGCCGCCGTACGAACCGCCGCCGCCGTAGGGCTGGGGCGCGGGAGGCTGCTGGCCGTAGGGGTTCTGGCCGTACGGGTTGCTGCCCGAGGGGCTGCCGTAGGGATCGCTCACGCGGTCACCCTAATGGGCGAGGATGGGCGGCGTGGTGGAGTTGACCGACGACGACCGGCGCCGCCGGCTGGCGGTGCGCCACGGCCTCGCCCACCGGCTCGACACGGTCGAGGCGGCGACCCGGGCGATGACGGTGCTGCACGCGACCGAGGCGGCCACCGTGCACCTCGCGCTCTGGGCCCGCGTCGACGGTGTCACCGTCGCCGACGTCGACCGCGCCCTGTACGACGACCGCAGCGTCGTGAAGCAGCTGGCGATGCGCCGCACGCTGTTCGCGTTCCCGCGCGAGCTGCTGCCGGCGGCGTGGGGGAGTGCCGCCCGCCGCGTCGCGGGGCAGCAGCGCGCGCTGATGGTGAAGGACCTCGTGGCCGGCGGCGTCGCCGACACGGACGCCTGGCTGGCGAGGGCGGAGGCGGACGTGCTCGCCCTGCTCGCCGACGGCACCGCGCGGACGACCGCCGAGGTCCGGGAGCAGGTGTCCTCGCTCGCCGGCACCGTCCAGCGCGGCACCCCCGGCTCGAGGTGGGCCGCGGAGGTGCCCCTCGCCCCGAGGGTGATGAGCCTCCTCGGGGCCGAGGGGCGCATCGTCCGTGCCGCCAACGCCGGGCACTGGCGGTTGAACAAGCCGGCCTGGACCACGACGGAGGCCTGGCTCGGTGACGCCCCGTCCCCGCTGCCCGAGCCCGACGGCTACGCCGAGCTCGTCCGCCGCTGGCTGGCCACCTTCGGTCCCGGCACCGAGGCGGACATCGTCTGGTGGCTCGGCGCCACCAAGTCCGCGGTCCGCCGGGCGCTCGCCGACCTCGACGCGGTGCAGGTGGGGCTGGAGGGTGGCGGCGCCGGATGGGTGCTGCCCGACGACACCGCCCCGGTCACCGACGAGGAGGCGGACGTCCGGCCGTGGGCGGCCCTGCTCCCGACGTTGGACCCGACGGTGATGGGCTGGAAGGAGCGCTCCTTCTACCTCGACGCCGCCGACACGCCGTACCTCTTCGACAGCAACGGCAACGCCGGCAACACCGCCTGGTGGGACGGGCGGGTGGTGGGCTGCTGGGTGCAGGACGACGCCGCCCGGGTCCACCTCGTGCTGCGCGACGACGTCCCCGCGGCCGGGCGGAAGGCGCTGGAGGCGGAGGCGGAGCGGCTCACGTCCTGGCTGGACGGGGTCCGGATCACCAACGTCTACGCCTCGCCGCAGATGCGCGGCGCCCGGCTGCCCTGACCTACGATTCGCTCCCGTGAGTCGTCAGCAGCCCGAGCAGCAGGCACCCCCGGTCCAGAAGCTCCGGATCCGGTACGCCAAGCGCGGCCGCCTGCGGTTCACCAGCCACCGCGACGTCAGCCGGGCCATCGAGCGCGCCGTCGTCCGCGCGGCCATCCCGATGGCCTACTCGTCCGGCTTCCACCCGCACCCGCGGATCTCGTACGCCGGCGCGTCGCCGACCGGCGCCGCCAGCGAGGCCGAGTACGTCGAGCTGGGGCTCGCCGAGGTCCGTGAGCCCGCCGACGTGGCGGCCGCCCTCGACGCCGTGCTCCCCGACGGGCTCGACATCGTCGCGACCGTCGACGCGGCCACCTCGACCGCGGGCTCCCTGTCCGACCTGCTCACCGCGAGCCACTGGCTGGTCGACCTCGGCGACACGCCGACCGACGCGGTCGAGGCGGGCGTGGCGGCGTTCCTGGCGACCGACTCGGTGACCGTCGAGCGGATGACGAAGAAGGGGATGCGCTCCTTCGACTGCCGCGCCGCCGTCGTACGGCTGACCGTGACGCCGGAGGGCGGCCTGGACCTGCTCCTGGAGCACACCGTGCCGGCCGTCCGGCCCGACGACGTGCTCACCGGGCTGCGCGAGGCGGGCGGCCTCGAGGTGCCGCAGGCCGTGCTGCTCACCCGGGTCGCCCAGGGTGTCCTCGACCGGGACGCCGGGGCCATCGGCGACCCGCTGGCCGAGCGTTGATGCCGGTCGCCTGATCGGCGTGTGCGATACTCGCCACAGATCACTCCGCGAGCGTCCCACCGGACCGCGCGCGACGATCTGACGACGTTCTCGCCGCCCGGCACGATCGGACGGCACGGTGGAGCACGGACACCCGCCAGACGCGACGCACACGGCGACCGCGGCAGGTGAGGGTCCTGGCTCCAGTGACGCTCCGCGGAGGGTGTCGTCCCACGAAGGCTTACGGCAGCGTGCGTGGCGCGACTGCCGATGACACCCCGGCTGCGAGGCGGCCGGGTGGAGGAGTAGCGCAATGACGGACGCGCCCACCGAGACCCCGATCGAGGCCACCACGGCCGAGACCCCCGCCGAGACGCCTGCCCCGGCGCCCGCCGAGCCGCCTGCTGAGGCGCCGGCGGACCCGCCCGCGGAGGCGGTCGAGAAGCCCGCGAAGCCGGCCAAGAAGGCCGCCGCGAAGAAGGCGCCGGCCAAGAAGGCCGCTGCCAAGAAGACCACGGCGAAGAAGGCCGCCGCCAAGCCGGCCGCCGACGCGGGCGCCGAGGCCACGGCCGACGGCGACGACGCCAAGCCGGCGAAGAAGGCGCCCGCCAAGAAGGCGGCCGCGAAGAAGGCGCCGGCGAAGAAGGCCGCCGCCTCGAGGCCGGCCGCCGCGAAGACGGCGAGCAAGGCGAAGGCGAAGCCCGCCCCGGAGTCGGAGCAGCTGGTGCTGACGCCCGACGAGGACGAGCCGACCGACACCGCCGCCACCGACACCGCCGCCACTGACACCGCCGCCGACGGGACCACCTCGGCCGCCGTGCTCTTCCAGGCGCCGAAGGTGACCACCCGCAAGCGGTCGTCCGCGAAGCCGAAGCCGAAGCCCGAGGTGGAGGAGCCGGTCGAGGACGCCGAGGCCACCGGGGAGGACGCGGAGGAGACCGCCGAGACCCCGGTCGAGGCGCCCGCGGAGGCCACCGAGGAGCAGCCGGCGGAGGGCGACGAGTCCGCCGACGAGGACGACGAGGAGTCGGACGACGCCGAGGGCGCCGACGGCACCACCGGCCCGGCCCGTCGCCGACGTCGCCGTGGCGGCCGTCGCCGCCGCAAGCCGGCCGGTGCCGGCCAGGGTGCCGGTGAGGGCGACGACGCCGACGACACCGAGGGCGAGACGGACCAGCCCGAAGGCGCCGAGGGCGAGACCACCGAGGCCGAGGCCACCGAGTCGGGCGACTCCGGCGACGACGCCGAGGCGTCGGAGAACGGCGGGGGAGGCCAGGGCAGCAGCTCGTCGCGCCGCCGGCGCCGCCGCCGCCGCGCCGGTGAGGGTGGCGGGGACGACGGCGGGGACGACCCCGAGAACACCGTCACCCGCGTGCGCAAGCCGCGCTCGGCCGACGACGAGATCACGTCGATCTCCGGCTCCACCCGGCTCGAGGCCAAGAAGCAGCGCCGCCGCGAGGGCCGTGAGGCCGGACGCCGCCGGGCGCCGATCGTGAGCGAGGCCGAGTTCCTCGCCCGCCGGGAGTCGGTCGAGCGCGTGATGGCGATCCGCCAGCGCAAGGACCTCACCCAGATCGCCGTCCTCGAGGACAAGGTCCTCGTCGAGCACTACGTCGCCCGCGAGTCGCAGACCTCGCTGATCGGCAACGTCTACCTCGGCCGGGTCCAGAACGTGCTGCCCTCGATGGAGGCCGCCTTCATCGACATCGGCAAGGGCCGCAACGCCGTCCTGTACGCCGGCGAGGTCAACTGGGCCTCGCTCGGCCACAAGGAGGGCCAGCCGCGCAAGATCGAGTCGGTCCTGCAGTCCGGCCAGACCGTCCTGGTGCAGGTCACCAAGGACCCGATCGGCCACAAGGGTGCCCGGCTCACCAGCCAGGTCAGCCTCGCCGGCCGGTTCCTCGTCTACGTGCCCGACGGCACGACGTCCGGCATCTCCCGCAAGCTGCCCGACACCGAGCGCGCGCGCCTCAAGAACCTCCTCAAGGAGATCGTCCCCGACACTGCCGGCGTCATCGTCCGCACGGCCGCCGAGGGCGCCTCCGAGGACGAGCTGACCCGCGACGTCGAGCGGCTCAAGGCCCGGTGGGAGGACATCGAGTCCAAGGTCGCCAAGGGCAACGCCCCGCAGCTGCTTTACGGCGAGCCGGACCTGACCCTCAAGGTCGTCCGCGACCTGTTCACCGAGGACTTCGCCAAGCTCGTCGTCCAGGGCGACGACGCCTGGGCGACGGTCAAGGAGTACGTCGACCACGTCGCTCCCGACCTCGTCGAGCGCCTCGAGCAGCACCAGACCGGCGACGACGCGCCCGACCTGTTCGCGACGTACCGGATCGACGAGCAGATCGCCAAGGGCCTCGACCGCAAGGTCTGGCTGCCCTCCGGCGGCTCGCTGATCATCGACCGTACCGAGGCGATGACGGTCGTCGACGTCAACACCGGCAAGTTCACCGGCTCCGGGGGCAACCTCGAGGAGACGGTCACGAAGAACAACCTCGAGGCCGCCGAGGAGATCGTCCGCCAGCTCCGGCTGCGCGACATCGGCGGGATCATCGTCGTCGACTTCATCGACATGGTGCTCGAGTCGAACCGCGACCTCGTCCTGCGCCGCCTCGTCGAGTGCCTGGGCCGCGACCGCACCCGCCACCAGGTCGCCGAGGTCACCTCGCTCGGCCTGGTGCAGATGACGCGCAAGCGGATCGGCACCGGCCTGCTGGAGGCGTTCAGCGAGAACTGCAGCCACTGCCAGGGCCGCGGCATCGTCGTGCACGACCTCCCGGTCGAGCCGAAGCGCGGCGGCGGCAACCAGGGCGGCGGCGAGTCGTCCGAGGAGTCGCGTCGCCCGAGCCGGCGCCGCAAGGGACGTGGCCAGGGCGGCGAGAACGGCGCGGCCGAGGCCGCCCCGAAGCCGGTGCCCTCGCCGAAGGACGTCGCCGCGATGGCCAAGCACCACGACGAGGTGCCCGCCGACGACGAGGTGCCGGCCGACGAGGCCGCTCCGGTCGACGAGGCGGCCACCGTGGTCGAGGAGACCCCGGTCGAGGAGACCCCTGTCGAGGTCCCGGCCGCGGTCGAGGAGCCCGTGACTGAGGAGCCGGTGACTGAGGAGCCGGTGACTGAGGAGCCCGTGGCTGAGGAGCCCGTGGCAGAGCCCGTGGTCGAGGAGCCGCTGGCCGAGGAGCCCGTCGCGGCTGCCGAGGAGCAGGTGGTCGAGGTGGCCGCCCCGCTCGAGGAGCCCGAGGCCGTCGTACCGGCGCCCGAGGCGGCTGCCGAGCCCGAGCCCGAACCGGTCGCCACCACGACGGTGGTCACCCGCACGCGGACCCGGCGCAGCGCGGCGACCCGTCCCGCCGGCCCGCCGGCCGCGACCGAGGCAGCGCACGAGGCAGCGCCCGAGGCGGCGCCCGACGCACCGGAGGCAGCCGACCAGCCGGCCGACCAGGCGGCCGACCAGCCGGCCGAGGAGCCGCACGTCGAGCACGTCCCGATCAAGAAGAAGGGCGCCCGCAAGCGCTGAGCGGAGGGCGCCGGCTTGCTGATTATGCGGAAACCGGCGCCACCCGTACTATTGATCGTCGGTGCGCCGCCGAGGCGCGCCGTTTCTGCTGGCACCCGGCGTCCCGCCGGACAGCTGTGTGTGCTGCAGACCCGAGACCTTCGGACAGACGTTGATGATTAAGGAGACCGCGGTGGTGTACGCGATCGTGCGCGCAGGCGCGAAGCAGGAGAAGGTCGCTGTCGGCGACGTCATCGAGATCGACAAGGTCTCCACGCCGGTCGGCGACACCCTGACCCTGCCGGTCGTGCTCGCGGTGGACGGCGAGACCGTCACCAGCACCGGCCTGGACAAGGCGACGGTCACCGTCGAGGTCCTCGGCGCCACCAAGGGCCCGAAGATCATCATCCAGAAGTACAAGAACAAGACCGGCTACAAGAAGCGCCAGGGTCACCGCCAGAAGTACACCCAGGTCAAGGTCACCGACATCTCGCTCTGAGCCCCTCCAGGCTCGGCACCTCACTCCGAAGGACTGAAACATGGCACACAAGAAGGGCGCCGCGTCCACCAAGAACGGCCGCGACTCCAACGCCCAGCGCCTCGGCGTCAAGCGCTTCGGCGGCCAGCTCGTCAACGCCGGCGAGATCATCGTCCGCCAGCGTGGCACCCACTTCCACCCGGGCTCGGGCGTCGGTCGCGGTGGCGACGACACCCTGTTCGCGCTGGTCGCGGGCAACGTCGAGTTCGGCAAGAAGCGCGGCCGCAAGGTCGTCAACATCGTCCCGGAGGCGTGAGCTGACGCTCACCCATCTGGAAGCGAAGGGCGTCCCGCACGGGACGCCCTTCGTTCATTTTCCCCACCTTCTGCTGAAAGACTGATCCCATGGCTGTGCCCACCTTCGTCGACCGCGTGACCCTCTCCGTGTCAGCCGGTCGAGGCGGCAACGGCGTGGCATCGGTCCACCGCGAGAAGTTCAAGCCGCTCGGTGGCCCCGACGGCGGCAACGGCGGTCCCGGCGGCTCGGTGATCCTGCGGGTCGACCCCGATGTCACCACGCTGCTCGACTACCACCACAGCCCGCGCCGCAAGGCCGAGCACGGCGGCCACGGCGCCGGCGACCGCCGCAACGGGGCCCACGGGGCCGACCTGGTGCTCGCCGTACCCGCCGGCACGGTGGTCAAGGAGCGAAACGGCACGGTCATCGCCGACCTCGTCGCGCCCGGCACCGAGATCGTGATCGCCCAGGGCGGCCGCGGCGGCCTCGGCAACGCGTCGCTGGCCTCCAAGACCCGCAAGGCGCCCGGCTTCGCGCTGCTCGGCGAGCCGGGCGAGGAGCTCGACGTCGTCCTCGAGCTCAAGGTCGTCGCCGACATCGGGCTGGTCGGCTTCCCGAGCGCGGGCAAGTCCAGCCTGATCGCCGCGATCTCCCGGGCGCGGCCCAAGATCGCCGACTACCCGTTCACCACCCTGGTCCCCAACCTCGGCGTCGTCACCGCGGGCGACACCACCTTCACCGTCGCCGACGTGCCCGGCCTGATCGAGGGCGCGGCCGAGGGCCGCGGCCTGGGCCACGACTTCCTGCGCCACATCGAGCGCTGCGCCGCGCTGGTGCACGTCCTCGACACCGCGACCCTCGAGCCGGGCCGCAACCCCGTCGACGACCTCGACGTGATCGAGGACGAGCTGCGCCGGTACGGCGGCCTGGAGGACCGGCCGCGCCTGGTCGCCCTCAACAAGGTCGACGTCCCCGACGGTCGCGGCATCGCCGAGCTGGTCATCGAGGAGCTGCGCGAGCGCGGTCTGCGGGTCTTCGAGATCTCCGCGGTGTCCGGCGAGGGCACCCGCGAGCTGATCTACGCGATGGCCGAGATCGTCGCTGAGGCGCGGCGGGCGAAGGCCGCCGAGATCCCCGCGCGGATCGTCGTCCGGCCCAAGGCCTTCGACGACGACGGCTTCACGGTCAAGCGCACGGGCGCCGGGTGGCGGGTGGTGGGCACCAAGCCGGAGCGCTGGGTGCGGCAGACCGACTTCAGCAACGACGAGGCCGTCGGCTACCTCGCCGACCGGCTCAACCGCCTGGGCGTCGAGGCGAAGCTGCTCGAGCTGGGCGCGGTGGAGGGCGACGCCGTCCTCATCGGCTCCGTCGACGACGCCGTGGTGTTCGACTTCAAGCCGGGTATCGACGCGGGCGCCGAGAACCTCTCGCGCCGCGGCGAGGACGACCGCTTCCACGAGGCCCGTCCGGCCGCCGCGCGCCGCCGCGAGATCCAGGAGCAGATGGACGAGCGCGCCGAGAACGAGACCCGCGCCGACGTGGCCCGGCGACTCGACCGGCCCGACGAGTACGGCCCCACGTCGTACGAGATCGGCTCCGAGGACGACCCGGACGCCAGGCCGGTCTCGCTCGAGGACGACTGGCTGGAGGACGACCCCGGTGAGTGAGCGCGGGGCGGTGACGTCCGCCCGCCGGATCGTGGTCAAGGTCGGCTCCTCGTCCCTGACGACCGCCTCGGGCGGCATCGACCCGGAGCGGATCAGCGCGCTCGTCGACGTCCTCGCCGCCGCCCGCGAGCGCGGCGCGGAGGTGGTGCTGGTGTCGTCGGGCGCCATCGCCGCCGGCCTGGCGCCGCTGGGGCTGAAGAAGCGCCCCCGCGCCCTCGCGGCCCAGCAGGCGGCCGCCTCGGTCGGCCAGGGCCTGCTCGTGCACCGCTACACCGAGGAGCTGGCCCGCCACGGCCTCACCGCCGGCCAGGTGCTGCTCACGCTCGACGACGTCACGCGACGCTCGCACTACCGCAACGCCTCGCAGACCTTCACCCAGCTGCTCGAGCTCGGCGTGATCCCGATCGTCAACGAGAACGACACGGTGGCGACCACCGAGATCCGGTTCGGCGACAACGACCGGCTCGCCGCCCTCGTGGCGCACCTCGTCCACGCCGACCTGCTGGTGCTGCTCTCCGACGTCGACGGCCTGTACGACGGCCCGCCGTCGCGCCCCGGCACCCGACTCATCGCCGAGGTGCGCGGGCAGGCGGACCTCGCGGGCGTCACGGTCGGCTCCGTCGGCACCGCGGGGGTCGGCACGGGCGGCATGGTGACCAAGGTCGAGGCGGCCTCGATCGCCACGGGCTCCGGCATCCCGGTCGTCCTCACCTCGGCCGACAACGCCGCGGCCGCGATCTCCGGCGAGCCGGTCGGCACGCTCTTCCACGCCACCGGCAAGCGCCGGCCGACCCGGCTGCTGTGGCTGCGCCACGCGACCGAGGGCAAGGGCGCGCTGCTCCTCGACGCCGGTGCCGTCCGGGCGGTCGTGGAGCGCCGGGCCTCCCTCCTCGCGGCCGGCGTCACCGGCGTGCAGGGCGACTTTTCCGCCGGCGACCCGGTCGACATCCTCGACCCCGAGGGCCGCGTGGTCGGCCGCGGGCTGGTCAACTTCGACGCCTCCGAGATCCCGACGCTGCAAGGGCGGTCCTCGAAGGACCTCAAGCGCGAGCTCGGGGCCGGCTACGAGCGCGAGGTCATCCACCGCGACGACCTCGTCGTGCTCTGAGCCGGGTCAACCGGTCAGGCGTCGCGAGATCACGCTCGTGGTCTCCTGCACCTCGGCGACGAGCTTCTCCACCAGGTCCGGGGTCCGCTCGGCCTCGGGGAACGTGACGGCGACGGCTGCGACGGGATAGCCCGTCCCGTCCAGGACGGGCATCGCGATCGACGCCATGCCCTCGCTGACCTCGCCGTCCTCGGTGGACCAGCCGCGGGCGCGGACGTCGACCAGGAGCCGGCGGAGCGTGGAGAGCGAGGTCGGTGCGTCCGGGCCGTGGCCGACGAAGGCGTCTCGGTCGCCGTAGAGCGCCTTGACCTGGGCCGGCGGCAGTGCCGCGAGCATCGCCCGGCCGGATGCGGTCGTCATCGCTGGCAGGCGCACGCCGACGTCGGTGACGAGCAGCGGCCGACCCGGCGCGCGCTCCTCGATCACGTAGATCACGTCGCGACCGAGCAGGACGGAGAAGTGCGCGCTGTTGCCGCAGCGGTCGGCCAGCGTCGCGACGGGACGCCGCGCCAGTCGCTGCAGCGGCTCCTGTCGTGCGTAGCCGCTGCCGAGCTCGTGCGCCCCCAACCCCAGCCCGAACGCACGCTGGTCGGGGTAGCGCACGACGAAGCCGTAGTCGATCAGGGTGTTGAGCAGGTGGTACGTCGTCGAGCGGGGGAGGTCGAGGGAGCGGGAGATCGCCGTGGCCTGCACCGGCCGGGCCTGGCTCGACAGGTAGCGGAGGATGGCCAGCGTCTGCTCCGCGGCCGGCACTCCCATGGCTCCTCCCTTCCTCGCGCCCAGGGATCACCCTAGTGTCCGGGATCCCGGACAGATATCGCCTGCGGACGACTGGTGTCCCCGCCACGCGCGCCGTGGAATGGGAGCCCACGAGACCACGAGGAGCACACATGACGCAGGGCCAGGCCACCCTCCGCATCGATGGCCACAGCCTCAGCTGCCGCACCATCGCCCAGGTCGCGCGGGACGACGTCGGCGTCCAGCTCGATCCGGCGGCGCTGGAGCGCGCGCGGGAGGCCTGGGAGCAGGCCGAGAGCATCGCCCAGCGACGACAGGTCTACGGCCGCACCACGGGGGTGGGAGCCAACCGCCACGAGGCGGTCGACGGCGAGGCGGCCGTGGGGCACGCCCTGCGGCTGCTGCGGAGCCATGCCGGCGGCGCCGGCCCGCTCCTGCGGGACGACCACGTGCGGGCCACCCTCGTCGTCCGCCTCAACCAGCTCGCCGCCGGCGGGTCCGGCATCCATCCGCGGATGCTCGAGGCGCTCGCGCGGACCCTGGTCGAGGGCGCCCTGCCCGCGGTGCACCGGCTCGGCGCCATCGGGACGGGGGACCTGACGATGCTCGCCGAGATCGGGCTCACCCTCGCGGGGGAGCGCCCGTGGGCGGTCGGCGGGCTGCCGGCCGTCCAGGTGGATCTCGGCGACGCCCTCGCGCTGATGAGCAGCAACGCCGCGACGCTGGCGGAGGCCGCGCTCGCCTGCGGTGACCTCCAGGTGCTGCTGCGCGCGAGCCACGTCGTGGCCGCGCTGTCCTACCGTGCGCTCGGCGGCTCGCCCGAGGCGTACGCCGCCGCCGTCCACCGGGCGAAGCCGCACCCGGGCCAGGTCCTCTGCGCGTCCGAGATGCGTCGGCTCCTCGGCATGGAGGGCTCGGCCGTGGCGGGGCGCCGCATCCAGGACCCGTTCGGGCTGCGGGCCTTCCCGCAGGTGCAGGGGCCGGCCCTGGACAGCCTCGCCGACCTCGAGCGCATCCTGGAGATCGAGGTCAACGCGACGGCCGAGAACCCGCTCGTCTCCACCGATCTCGGGGACGTCTTCCACCACGCGCACTTCCACACGGCGTACGTCGCGGTCGCGCTCGACCAGGCGCGGGCGGCCCTGCACCACGTCGCCGAGCTGTCGACGGCGCGCCTGGGCGACCTGGTCGAGCCGGGGATGACCGACCTGCCGCCGTTCCTCGCATCGGGGCCGCCGGGCAGCTCGGGCGTGATGATCCTGGAGTACGTCGCCCAGGACGCGCTCGCGCAGCTCCGGCACGCCGCGCTGCCGGTGACGCTCGGGACGGCCGTGGTCTCGCGGGGCCTGGAGGACCATGCGAGCTTCTCGACCCAGGCGGCCCGCCAGGCGACCGCCGCCGTCGACTCCTTCCGGCTCGTGCTCGCCTGCGAGCTGGTGGCCGCCGTCCGGGCACTGCGGATGCAGGACGCCGACATCGCCCACCTGCCGGTCGGAAAAGCCTTCGACCGCGCCGTGGAAGTCCTCGAACCCGCGCTCGAGGACCGCTCGCTGACCGCGGACGTCGAGCTCGCCGCCGGTCTTCTTCCGGAGCTCTCGGGCATCTGAGGAACGCGCCTCGTGCGGGTTGTCTGGGATATCGGACATGATGGACGCCGAGGCCATGTACACGCAGGTGGCCGTCGGCGTGGAATGAGGCACGGATCACGCGCACCGGGCGCGGACCCGACATGACAGCAATCGAGGTGAGCTCCGGATGATCCGGTTCGACTCAGTGACCAAGACATATCCCGACGGCACCGTCGCAGTGGGAGGCCTGGACATGGTCGCGCCCACCGGCAAGATCACCGTCCTCGTGGGGCCCTCCGGCTGCGGCAAGACGACGTCGCTGCGGATGATCAACCGGATGATCGAGCCCACCGCCGGGCGCATCTGGGCCGACGACCGCGACACCGCGACCATGGACGCGGCCGAGCTGCGGCGAGGCATCGGCTACGTCATCCAGCACGCCGGCCTCTTCCCGCACCGCACCATCGCGGCCAACATCGCCACGGTGCCGCTGCTGCTGGGGTGGGACAAGAAGAAGGCGCGGGCCCGGTCGATGGAGCTCCTCGAGCGCGTCGGCCTGCCGCTGTCCTTCGCGAACCGCTACCCCAGCCAGCTCTCCGGCGGGCAGCAGCAGCGCGTCGGCGTCGCCCGCGCCCTGGCGGCCGATCCGCCGGTGATGCTGATGGACGAGCCGTTCAGCGCCGTCGACCCGGTCGTCCGCGAGCAGCTGCAGGACGAGTTCCTCCGGCTGCAGAGCGAGCTCGGCAAGACGATCATCTTCGTCACCCACGACATCGACGAGGCGATCAAGCTCGGCGACCAGATCGCCGTCCTCAGGGTGGGCGGCAAGCTGGCCCAGCTGAGCGATCCCGCGCACCTCCTGGCCCACCCGGTCGACGACTTCGTGGCCGACTTCGTCGGACGCGACCGCGGCTACCGTGGGCTGGGCTTCCAAACGGTGCCCGAGCTGAGCCTGCGGTCCGAGACGACCATCCGTGTGGGCGCGACCAGCGAGGAGGCGCGCGCTGCCGGCGCCGACGGATGGGCGTTGGTCGTCGACGACGACGGTCGCCCGCTGGGCTGGATCGAGCCGCAGCGGATCGAGGGGGTCGTCGAGCGCGAGACCCTCCACCGCGGTGGCACCGTCGCCGCGGTCAACGGCACGCTCCGGGCGGCGCTCGACGCGGCCCTGTCCTCGCCCAGCCGACGCGGCGTCATCGTGGACGCCGACGGCGTCTTCGCCGGCACGGTCCTCGGCCAGCAGGTGCTCGCCGCGATCGAGAACGCCGAGCGTCCCGCGGCGGACGCGGGCGCCACCGACCTGCTCGGGAGCGCGACATGACCTGGTTCCTCGACCACTACTCCGATGTGCTCTCGCTGGCCGGCAAGCACATCGTCCTCGCCGGCCTGCCGTTGGTCCTCGGCCTGGTCATCGCGATCCCGCTGGGCTGGCTCGCCAAGCGCTACCGGTTCCTCCACGCGCCCCTGATCATGGGCACGGGGCTGCTCTACACGATCCCGTCGCTGGCGCTGTTCATCCTGATGCCGCTCGTCATCGGCACCCGGATCCTCGACCCGCTCAACGTCATCGTCGCGATGACGATCTACACCGTGGCGCTGCTGGTGCGCACCGTGGCCGACGGGCTGAGCGCCGTGCCCGACTCGGTCAACCAGGCGGCGACCGCGATGGGCTTCAAGCGGGTGCGCCGGCTGTTCATGGTCGAGCTGCCCCTCGCCACCCCCGTCATCGCGGCCGGCCTGCGCGTGGCCGCCGTCAGCAATGTCAGCATCGTCAGCGTCGCGGCCATCATCGGCGTGCCGCAGCTGGGGTCCCTGTTCACCGAGGGCTTCCGGCTGAACTACACCGACCCGATCGTCGTGGGCATCATCGCGTGCGTGCTGCTCGCGCTGCTGTTCGACCTCGCTATCATCGGCGCGACGCGTCTGATCACCCCGTGGCAACGAGTCAGGAGGGCCTGATGAACGGCGTCATCAGCTGGATCACCGCATCCGAGCACTGGACGGGTGAGGACGGCGTCCCGAACCGCCTCCTCGAGCACCTGCAGTACTCCTTCACCGCGGTGGTGATCGCAGCCCTCATCGGGATCCCGCTCGGCCTCTACATCGGCCACACCGGCCGCGGCCGGTTCGTCGTGGTCAACCTGGTCGGCGCCATCCGCGCCATCCCGAGCCTCGGCCTGCTCTTCGTCTCCGTCCTCCTGCTCGGACCGCGGCTCGACGGCGACGCCGCCTTCCTCGTGCCGAGCGAGATCGTGCTGGTCGTCCTCGCGGTCCCGCCGATCCTGGCGGGTGCGTACGCCGGCGTGGAGGAGGTCGACCCGGCCGCCCGCGATGCCGCCAAGGGCATGGGCATGCGGGGCACCGAGGTCCTGGCCAAGGTGGAGCTGCCCTGCGCCCTGCCGCTGATCTTCTCCGGACTGCGCTCGGGAACCCTGCAGGTGGTCGCCACGGCCACCATCGCCGCCACCGCGGGCATGGGTGGTCTCGGCCGCTTCCTCATCGACGGCCTCGCGGTGCGTGACTACACGCAGATGGCCGCCGGTGCCGTCCTGGTCGCCGCACTCGCGCTGATCGTCGACCTCGTGTTCGCGCTGGTCCAGCGCTACGTCGTCTCGCCGGGCCTGACCGGCCGCGTCGGCCGCGCGTCCCGCTCCCGAAACCGCCGCGCCGGCGCCGCCGCGGCCGCTCTGCAACCCGCTCCCTGACCCTCAGAGAAGGAAGACCGAAAATGAATCGACGGACGATCCCGCTGGTCAGCGCCATCGCTGCCGGCCTCCTCACGATGTCCGCCTGTGGTGGTGAGGACCCGCTGGCCTCCGACGACAGCGGGCCGCGCTCCGACTCCGGCACCGTCGTCGTCGGGTCCGCGGACTTCACCGAGAGCACCCTGCTCGCCGAGATCTACGCCGGCGCCCTCGAGGCGAAGGGCATCAAGGTCAAGAAGACGCTCAACATCGGCAGCCGCGAGGCCTACATCCCCGCCCTCCAGGACGGGTCGATCGACCTGATCCCCGAGTACACCGGTGTCCTCGACCAGTACTTCGACAAGGACGCCTCCGCCACGGACTCCGACGAGGTCTACACCGAGCTCCAGGCCGCGCTGCCGAAGGACCTCATCGTGCTCGACAAGTCCGACGCGGAGGACAAGGACGCCGTCGTCGTGACGCGGAAGACCGCGGACAAGTACGACCTCGCCTCGATCGGCGACCTCAAGGAGGTCGCGGGTGACCTCACCCTCGGTGGCCCGCCGGAGTGGAAGACGCGCCCGACCGGCGTACCCGGCCTCGAGAAGCTGTACGGCGTGAAGTTCGACAGCTTCCGGGCGCTGGACGCCGGCGGCCCGCTGAGCGTCCAGGCCCTCAAGAACGGCCAGGTCGACGCGGCCAACCTGTTCACGACCGACCCGAACATCCCCGCGAACGACTTCGTGGCGCTGGAGGACCCGGAGCACCTCTTCGCGGCCCAGAACGTGGTGCCCCTCATCGCGAAGTCGAAGGCTGACGAGACGGTGACGGACGCGCTGAACGCGGTGTCGGCGGCGCTGGACACCGAGACCCTCGCCGGCCTGCTCGAGCAGGTCGTGCTCGACAAGAAGGACGCCGCTGACGTGGCGAAGGAGTTCCTCGCCGCGAACGGCCTGGACTGACGCACCGGAGGCGGTCGTCCCTGCGGGACGGCCGCCTCCTGTGTCCCCGCCCGCTGCCGGGTTGGGTACGCCGTGGGCACGCGCCGTAACCTTGGGGGTGCCATGGAAGCACCGACGGTCTACCTCGACCACGCCGCGACGACGCCGATGACCGACGTCGCGGTCGAGGCCATGACCGCGCGGCTGCGCGAGGTCGGCAACGCCAGTTCGCTGCACGCCTCCGGCCGCCGGGCGCGGCGGATCGTCGAGGAGTCCCGCGAGACGGTGGCGCAGGCGCTCAACTGCCGCCCGGGCGAGGTGGTCTTCACCTCCGGCGGCACCGAGGCCGACAACCTCGCCGTGAAGGGCCTCTTCTGGTCCCGCCGCGACGCCGACCCGGTCCGCACCCGGGTCCTGGCCAGCGCGGTCGAGCACCACGCCGTCCTCGACCCGCTCGAGTGGCTCGACGAGCACGAGGCCGCGGCAGTCGTGTTGGTGCCCGTCGACGGGCTCGGACGGCTGCGGGTCGACGCCCTCGCCGAGACGATCGAGCGCGATCCCCGCACGGTCGCGATGCTCACCGTGATGTGGGCCAACAACGAGGTCGGCACCCTCCAGCCGATCGACGAGGTCGTCGCCCTCGCGCACCAGCACGGCATCCCCGTCCACACCGACGCGGTGCAGGCCATCGGCTCGGTCCCCGTCGACTTCGCGGCGAGCGGCGTGGACGCGCTGTCGGTCTCCGGGCACAAGGTCGGTGGTCCGCAGGGCGTGGGCGCTCTCGTCGTACGACGCGAGGTGGACCTGACCGCGCTGCTGCACGGCGGCGGCCAGGAGCGCGACGTGCGCAGCGGCACGCTCGACGTGCCCGCCATCGCCGGGTTCGCCGCCGCGGTCGAGATCGCGGTCAAGCAGCAGGCCGACCTCGCCGCGCGGCTGGTCGTGCTCCGTGACCGGCTGATCGCCGGTGTGCGCCACGCCGTGCCCGACGTGGTGCTGAACGGCGACCCGGTGGAGCGCCTGCCGGGCAACGTGCACCTGGGCTTCCCGGGCTGCGAGGGCGACTCGCTGTTGATGCTGCTCGACGCCCGGGGCATCGAGTGCTCGACGGGTTCGGCCTGCTCGGCCGGCGTCCCGCAGCCCTCCCACGTGCTGCTGGCGATGGGTCGCGACGCCGCCGACGCCCGCAGCTCGCTGCGGTTCAGCCTCGGCCACACCAGCACCGAGGCCGACGTCGACGCCGTGGTCGCCGCGATCGCTCCCTGCGTGGAGCGGGCCCGTGCGGCCCGCGCCTGATCCGGGGGCGAGCCCGTGGAGCCGCTGAAGGTCGTCGCCGCCATGTCCGGGGGAGTGGACTCCGCCGTCGCCGCCGCGCGCGCCAAGGAGGCCGGCCACGAGGTCACCGGCATCCACCTGGCGCTCTCGCGCAACCCGAAGTCATACCGCTCGGGCGCCCGCGGCTGCTGCACGATCGAGGACGCCAACGACGCCCGCCGCGCGGCCGACGTCATCGGCATCCCCTTCTACGTCTGGGACCTCTCCGATCGCTTCCACACCGACGTGGTCGAGGACTTCATGGACACCTACGCGGCCGGGCAGACGCCCAACCCCTGCCTGCGCTGCAACGAGAAGATCAAGTTCGCGGCGGTGCTCGACAAGGCGCTGGCGCTGGGCTTCGACGCGGTGGCGACCGGCCACTACGCGAGCGTGGTCCAGGGCCCGGCAGGCGTCGAGCTGCACCGCGCGGTCGACGGCGCCAAGGACCAGTCCTACGTCCTCGGCGTGCTCGACGAGCAGCAGTTGCGGCACTCGCTGTTCCCACTTGGCGACACCCCGAAGACAAAGGTCCGCGAGGAGGCGGCCGCCCGCGGGCTGCTCGTCGCCGACAAGCCGGACAGCCACGACATCTGCTTCGTCGCCGACGGCGACAACACCGGGTGGCTGCGGGAGAAGCTCGGCGACCGGGCGCCCAACCAGGGCGGCGAGATCGTCGACGAGGCGACCGGGACGGTGCTCGGGCAGCACACCGGCACCTACGGCTTCACGATCGGCCAGCGCAAGGGCCTGCGCCTGGGCCACCCCGCGCCGGACGGCCGCCCGCGCTACGTCCTCGACATCGAGCCCGTCAGCGGGACCGTCACCGTCGGCCCCCGCGAGCGGCTCGCCGTCGAGCGGATCACCGGCGACCGGCTGCGCTGGTGCGGCGCCCCGCTCCCGGCCGGGACCGTGCTCGACGGGCCGGACGTCACCGTCCAGCTGCGCGCCCACGGCGCCGAGCACCGTGCGGTCGTCCGGGTCCTCGACGGGCAGCTGGAGGTCGAGCTCGTGGAGCAGGCCCACGGCATCGCCCCCGGCCAGGCCGTCGTCGTGTACGACGGCACCCGGGTCGTCGGCTCGGCCACGATCACCCGCGCCGACCGGGTCCCCGCGGGAGCGGCCGGGTGACGGTCCGGGCCACGGGTGTCGGGTCCTTCCCCGGCGACTCCCAGCGCGACTTCGACGAGGCCCTGTCCGTCGTGCTCGGCGAGCTGGCGGCCGACGGCGGCATCCCGTTCCTCCCCGAGGTCCCCGGTCGGGGCGCGGTCGCGGCCATGACCGGTCGCTCGCTCGGTCTCGTCGGCGAGCTCGACGCCGACCTGCAGCCGAGCGGCTGGCGCCTCACCGGCACCTCCGGCGCCCCGACGCTCGACCAGCGTCGTGCCCGCAGCCTGGTCGCGCAGGACCTCGACACGTTCGAGGAGCGCATGGCCGACTACGCCGGTCCGGTCAAGGTCCAGCTCGCGGGACCGTGGACGCTGGCGGCGACCGTCGAGCGGCCCCGCGGCGACAAGCTGCTCGCGGACCACGGCGCGCGCCGAGACCTGGCCCAGGCCCTCGCGGTGGCGGTCGCCGACCACGTCGCCGACGTGCGCCGACGGGTGCCCGGCGCGACCGGGGTCGTCCTCCAGCTCGACGAGCCGGCGCTCCCGGCCGTGCTGGCCGGCGCGGTCCCGACCGCGTCCGGCTTCGGGAAGCACCGCACGGTGCACCCGCCCGAGGCCAGCGAGGCCCTTGAGTGGGTCCTCGGCGCCGCCGGCGACGCCGGTGCCGAGCCGTGGGTCCACTGCTGCGCCCCGGACGTGCCGCTGGGCCTGCTGCGCGGGGCCGGTGCGCGGGGGGTGATGGTCGACCTCGCGCTGCTCGGCGCCGAGGGCCACGACGCTGCCGCCGAGGCCCTGGAGGCCGGGGACACGATCGCGCTGGGCGTCGTACCCACCTCGGGGGCGATGCCGTCGGACAAGGCGCTCGTGGAGCGCGTGCGGCGCTGGCTCGACATGGTCGGCCTCGACCCCGCGGTCGTGGGGGAGCGGATCGTCGTCACCCCGGCGTGCGGGCTCGCCGGCTCCGCTGCGGCCGACGCACGGCGGGCGACCGAGCTGGTGCGCTCGGTGGCGAGGTCGCTCGGCGCAGGCTAGGGCGCCCGAACCTTTCGGGGCGGCCGTGCGTCACACCGACCAACGACGGCAGGAGAGGATCTCGGGCATGGGTCGACGGGGAGTGGCGGGGCTGGCCGTGGTGGGCGTCCTGACGGGTCTGGCCGGGTGCGGCGACGCCGACAGCGCGGAGCAGGACGAAGCGACGGTGCCGACGACCGCGCGCACGCTGGCGGTGCTCGCCACCGAGGTCCTCGGGATCGAGCCCGACTCGTTCGAGTCCCCGGGCGAGGACGAGGGCATCGGCGTCGGCATCAGGTTCAACGCCGGCGAGGGCGACGACGGCGACCTGGTGGTGCTCACCGTGGCCGAGGCCGACGGCCTGCCGGCCTGCGCGGACGCGGCGTGCGCCGACTGGTCGGCGGAGGAGGGCGACTTCCAGCTGGTCTGGGAGACCGAGGCCCCCGAGGAGGACCCCGGGCTCCTCGTGCTCCGGCACTTCGACGACGGTGTGCTCGAGGAGGTCTTCTACGCCGGCCAGCCGATCACCGGCGATCCGCGGGAGCAGGCCGGCCTCGAGGTCCCCGTGTCGCGCTTCGAGGAGCTGCTGGCCGACGACCGGCTCGGGCTGGTCGCTCCGGCCGAGCTCGCGGACGCCCCGCTGCCGGGCTGGTCGGGCGACGCCTCCTGACGGACGCGACGAGGCCCGCCGGAGGGATCTCCTCCAGCGGGCCTCGATCAGGTGCGACGGCAGGGTCAGCCGACGTGGACACCCTCGGGTGCGTCCGTGGCGAGCTCGGTGTGCTTGACGTTGAGGAACGTCCAGATCACGGCCGAGGCGGCCAGCATCAGCATCGAGGCGACCAGGAAGGCGTGGACCGCACCCTCCGGGAAGCTGGAGCCGAAGATCGCGGCCTCGAGGAAGCTGAGGTCCGTGCCCGGCACGACGGCCGTCGGGTCGCCGCCGGTGGCGGTGATCGCCTCGGCCATCGGCTTGGCGACCTCACTGGCCTGGTCGTTGGTGAAGTGCAGCGCGACCGTGCTCAGGGTGGCGAGGCCGAGGGCGCCGCCGACCTGCTGCATGGTGTTGAGCACGCCGGAGCCGATGCCCGAGTCCTCGGCGCGGACGTGGTGGACCGCGGTGAGGGTCATCGGGACGAACACCAGGCCCATGCCGATCGCCATCAGGACGATGAACGGGAACAGGTGGGTCCAGTAGTTGATGTCGGCACCACCGTCGGCGAGCGCCGTCAGGACCGCCTTCGGCGACTCGTCGACCGGGATCCGCGAGAACATGAAGAGCGCGGCGGCCGCGAGCAGGGTGCCGGTGCCGGCCAGGAAGCGGGCGTCGACCCGGGCGACCAGGTTGGACGCCAGGCCCGCGCCGATCACGATGCCGAACGAGAACGGCAGGAAGGCGAAGCCGGCCTCGAGCGGGCTGAAGCCCATGATCTGCTGGATGAACAGGCTCAGGAAGTAGAACATCGCGAACATCGCGGCGGGGGCGATCATCATCGCCACGAAGCTCGTGGCGCGGGTCCGGTTGGCGAAGATCCGGACCGGCAGCAGCGGGTGCTCGACCCGCGACTCGACGATCGCGAAGGCGACCAGCAGGACGACACCGGCGACCAGCGACGTGATGGTCTGGGCGTGGTCCCAGCCGTAGGCCTCCTCGCCCGCACGCGACAGGCCGAAGACGATGCCGAGCAGGCCGAGGGTGCCGGTGATGGCGCCGGGGATGTCCATCTGGCCGGGGTGCGACTCGGACTCCGCGAGGATCCGCGGGACCGCGGCGGCGGCGATGAGACCGATCGGGACGTTGATGAGGAAGGTCAGGCGCCAGCCCTCGACGTCGAGCCCGGCGAACGAGTCGAGGCCGGTCAGCCAGCCACCGAGGATCAGGCCGATCGCGGCGCCGACGCCCGACATGGTGGCGTACGCCGCCATGGCGCGGTTGCGGGCCGGTCCGGCCGGGAACGTCGTGGTGATCAGGGCCAGGGCGGCCGGCGCGGCCATCGCGGCACCGACGCCCTGGAGGGCGCGGGAGCCGAGGAGCATCGCCTCGTTGGCGGCGACGCCACCGAGCAGGGAGGCGACCGCGAAGGTCACCAGGCCGATCGTGAACAGGCGCCGGCGGCCGTAGAGGTCACCGAGGCGTCCGCCCAGGAGCAGCAGGCCACCGAACGCGAGCGCGTAGCCCGTGACGATCCAGGTCAGGTTGGCCTGGGAGATGTCGAGGTCGTTGCCGATGTAGGGCAGCGCGATGTTGGCGATGGTCGAGTCGAGGACCACCATCAGCTGCGCGGTGAGGATCAGCACCAGCGCGAGGCCGGCGTGCTTCGTGGGTGTTGCCTCGACGTCTGCGGGCGAGGTCGTCGCCGCAGGGTCGAGGGATTCGACGTCGGTCATGGAGGTTCCTTCGTGTGGATGGTGAGGGAGGTGGGCGCTTCGTCAGCCGCGGGTCGCGGCCGGGAGGATCACCTGGTCGACGACGCGGGCGATCAGGTCCTGGGTCGGTGGGTCTCCGAGCAGGAAGCCGCGGTGCAGCACGATGCCGGGCAGCGCCGCGGTGAGGATGTCGAGGTCGACGTCGTCGCGGAGCTCGCCACGCTGGCGGGCCCGCTCGTAGACGACGCGGCCGACCTCGACCTTGGGGGCGATGAACCGGTCGCGGAAGGCCGCCGCGAACTCGGGGTCACGGCCGATGGCGGTGACCACGCTGCCGAGGAGCGCGGTCTGGTGCTCGTCGGTGAGTCCACCGTGGCCGCAGTACATGCTGAGCAGGTCGCCGCGCAGGCTGCCGGTGTCGGGCGGCGTCTCCAGCGGGGTCTTCTGCGACATGAGCGCGTCGATGACCAGGTCGGCCTTGCCGTCCCACTTGCGGTAGAGCGTCGCCTTCGACGCCTTGGCCTTCGTGGCGACGGCATCCATGGTCAGCCGGTCGTAGCCCGCGTCGACGAGGACGGCGATGGCCGCGTCGAGGATCTCCTGCTCACGGTCGCCCTCGACGCGGGGTCGGGCCGGTGCCTCACGGCGGCTGATGCGGGGGACCATGGCTACTCCGGGTTCTTCGATGAAACGGAACGGTTTCGTTCCAAGTAGATAGTACGGAACGGTTTCGTTCTGTCAAGCGCGTTGTCGCCGGATCCATTCCCGGGCGTGCGAAAGCCTTCCGGAGAGCACCGACATCGGCGCGTGCCCGCCTCCCGGGCCCGGCCGTCGGTGGCGCCCGGCAAGATGTTCCCCATGAGCCAGGCCGACCTCCCCGTCGTACCTCCCGAGGTGCGTGACGAGCACGCGACGACCAGCGAGGAGATCGAGGAGGCGCGCTACCGCTACTACGTCCTCGACGACCCGACGCTCTCCGACGCGGACTTCGACAAGCGGCTGCGCCGGCTGGAGGCGCTGGAGGAGCAGTACCCCGAGCTCCGGACGCCGGACTCGCCCACGCAGAAGGTCGGCGGGGCGGTCTCGACCGACTTCACGGCCGTGGACCACCTGCAGCGCATGGAGAGCCTCGACAACGCCTTCTCCTTCGAGGAGCTCGCCTCGTGGCACGCGCGGCTCGACCGCGAGGGAGCGTCCGACGCGGCGCTGCTGTGCGAGCTCAAGGTCGACGGCCTGGCGATCAACCTGCTCTACGAGAAGGGCCGCCTGGTCCGGGCGCTGACCCGCGGCGACGGCCGCACCGGCGAGGACGTCACGCCCAACGTCAGGACGATCAAGGCGGTGCCGCACCGGCTCACCGGCACCGACGACTACCCGGTGCCCGACCTCGTCGAGGTGCGCGGCGAGGTGTTCCTCCCGGTCGCCGCGTTCGAGGCGCTCAACGTGTCGATGACCGAGGCCGGCAAGCCCGCCTTCGCCAACCCGCGCAACGCCGCGGCCGGGTCGCTGCGCCAGAAGGACCCGCGGGTCACCGCCTCGCGCGCGCTCGGCATGGTCTGCCACGGCATCGGTGCGCGCGAGGGCTTCGAGCCGAAGGCGCAGTCCGAGGCGTACGCCGCGCTCGCGGCCTGGGGCCTGCCGATCAGCGAGCAGGTGCGGGTCGTGCCGACGCTGGCCGACGTCGAGGCCTACATCACCCACGCCGGCGAGCACCGCCACACGATCGTGCCCTACGAGATCGACGGCGTCGTGGTGAAGGTCGACGACGTCGCCCTCCAGCGACGGCTCGGCTCCACCAGCCGGGCGCCGCGGTGGGCGATCGCGTTCAAGTACCCGCCCGAGGAGGTCAACACCAAGCTCCTCGACATCGCGGTCAACGTCGGCCGGACCGGCCGCGTGACGCCGTACGGCGTCATGGTGCCCACCAAGGTCGCGGGCTCCACGGTCGAGAACGCCACGCTGCACAACTTCCACGAGGTCGAGCGCAAGGACGTCCGCCCCGGCGACACCGTCATCCTGCGCAAGGCCGGTGACGTGATCCCGGAGATCGTCGGCCCGGTTCTCCCGCTGCGGCCCGAGGGCCTCGAGCCGTGGGTCGCGCCCACGGCCTGCCCGGCGTGCGGCACGGGGCTGGTGGAGCAGAAGGAGGGCGACAAGGACCGCCGCTGCCCCAACCACCAGAAGTGCCCGGGCCAGATCCGCGAGCGGGTCTTCTTCGTCGCCGGGCGCAGCGCCTTCGACATCGAGGGACTGGGCTACGAGGCGGCGGTGGCGCTGCTCGACGCCGGCGTGATCACCGACGAGGGCGACGTCTTCGACCTCGATGCCGACAAGCTCCGCCGGACCGACCTCTTCACCCGGGCCCCCAAGAAGGACGAGGAGGGGCCGCAGCTCACCGCCAACGGCGCCAAGCTGCTCGCCAACCTCGATGCCCGCAAGGACGTCCCGCTCTGGCGCGTGATCGTCGCGCTCTCGATCCGCCACACCGGGCCCAGCGCCTCCCGCGCGCTGGCCCAGGAGTTCGGCTCGATGGCCGCGATCCGCGCCGCCTCCGAGGAGGAGCTCGCCGCCGCCGAGGGCGTCGGCCCGACCATCGCGCGCGCCGTCATCGAGTGGTTCGAGGTCGACTGGCACGTCGCGATCGTCGACAAGTGGACCGCCGCCGGCGTGTCCATGGAGGACGCGCGCGACGAGTCCGTCGCCCGCACCCTCGAGGGACTGACCGTGGTGGTCACCGGGTCCCTCGTCGACTTCTCCCGCGACTCCGCCAAGGAGGCGATCCTGTCCCGTGGCGGCAAGGCGGCCGGCTCGGTGTCGAAGAAGACCGACTACGTCGTCGTCGGCGAGAACGCCGGCTCCAAGGCCGACAAGGCCGAGCAGCTGGGCGTGCCGGTGCTCGACGAGGACGGCTTCAAGCGGCTGCTGGAGAACGGCCCGGACGCGGCGGGCTGACGCCGTGAGCCGCGCCGGACACGCGATCGCGCTCCTCGCCGTGGGTGCGCTGCTCGCGGCGTGCTCCGGCGCGCCCGACGCCGGTTCGGGGCGATCGCCCCAGCCCGGCCCGGCGTCGTCCTCCGCGACCTCCGGTACGCCGACGGACTCGGCCTCCGTCGTACCTGAGCCGGACCCGGTGTCGCTGCCGGCGCTGGCGCAGAAGTCGTTCAACGGCGGCCGGCTGCGACTGGGGGAGGAGGTCCTGCGGACCGCGACCCAGCGGCAGTACCGGGTCACCTACCGCAGCGCTGACCTCACCATCTCCGGCCGGATCGCGGTGCCGGTGGGCGACGGGCCGTTCCCGGCGGTCGTGCTCGCCCACGGCTACATCGACCCGGCCGTCTACCGCAACGGGCAGGGCCTGACCCGCGAGCGCGAGTGGCTGGCCGACCACGGCTATGTCGCCCTCCACGTCGACTACCGCGGCCACGCCGAGTCCTCCCCGGACCGCAGTCGCGGGCTCGACATGCGGATGGGCTACACCGAGGACGTCGTCAACGCCGTCCTCGCGCTGCGGGCGTGGCGGGGGCCGGTCGACGACGACCGGGTGGCGCTCGTCGGCCGTTCGATGGGCGGCGGGATCGTCATGAACGTGCTGGCCGCCAAGCCGGGCCTCGTGCGCGCCGGGGTGGCGTTCGCGCCGGTGAGCTCCGACGCCGTCGACAACTTCGACCGCTGGGTCCGGGACGCCCCGGGCCGCGGCGGCATCGCCGCGCTCGTCCTGCGGCGGTACGGCGAGCCCGCGGACAACCCGGACTTCTGGGCCGGCATCAGCGCCCGCACCTACTTCGGCGACGTCACCGAGCCGGTGCTGATCCACCACGGCACCGCCGACGACACCTGCCCGCTGCGCTGGAGCCGGGAGACTGCCCGGCTGATGCGGGCCGCCGGCGTCGACGTCACCCTGCGGACCTACCCCGGCGAGGGACACGCGTTCGGGCCCCAGTTCGAGCTGTCGATGCAGCGGACCGACCGGTTCCTCAGACGGCAGCTCTGAGAGACGCCGAAGTCACTACGCTGTCGCCGTGGCGCGCATCCCCGGTGTCGGTGACTCCCTGGGCCCCTACCGGATCACCCGGCAGCTCGGGGCCGGTGGCATGGGCGTCGTCTTCGAGGCGGTCGAGGAGGGCCTCGGGCGACGGGTCGCGCTCAAGGTGCTGGCCGTCCAGCTCGCCGAGGAGCCGGAGTTCCGCAGCCGCTTCCTGCGGGAGGCGACCGTGCTGGCGCGCAGCGACAGCCCGCACATCATCCAGGTCTACAGCCACGGCGAGCACGACGGCGTCCTCTACCTCGCCACCCAGTTCGTCCCGGGCGGCGACCTCGCGGCCCGGGTGGCCAGCGACGGCCTGCCGCCCGCGGACAGCGCGCTCGACCTCGCCGCGCAGGTCGCCTCGGCGCTCGCGGACGCCCACGCGGTCGGCGTCGTGCACCGTGACGTCAAGCCCCACAACGTGCTGCTGCGCGCCGGCCAGGACCAGGTGCACGCCTACCTCTGCGACTTCGGCATCGCCCGCGACGACGAGTCGTCGCTGACCAGCAGCGGGGTGGTGGCCGGCACCTACGCCTACCTCGCGCCCGAGCGGTTCCGTGGTGAGCCCGCCACGGCGGCCAGCGACATCTACGCCCTCGGCTGCCTGGTGTGGTTCCTGCTGACCGGTCGTGCGCCGTACGACGGCGGGCCGGTCCAGCTCGCGACGCAGCACGAGTTCTCGCCGATCCCGCAGCTGCCCGGCGCCCCGGCCCAGCTCAACGCCTTCCTCCGTCGGGCGATGGCCAAGGACCCCGCGGCGCGGCACCCGTCGGCCGGCGCGGCGGCCGCGCACCTGCGCGCGATCCGGGCCGCCGGCGGCCTCCCCAGCGGGCAGTTCGTGGCGCCCCCGCAGCCGCCCGTGCCGTCGTACCCGTCCTCGGCCGGCTCGGCGGGCTCCTACCCGCCGGCGCCCCCGACCTCGCCGATCCCGTCGGTCGGCTCGCACCCGTCGGCGCCGTCGTACCCGTCCGCGCCGTCGACCGCGTCGGTCCCGCAGGCGCCGCCTCCCCAACCCGTGCCGCGTCCCGCGCCCCATCCCACGCCGCTGATGCCGCCCGGCCGCGACGAGCCGCGGCGGCGTACCGGACTGGTCGCCGCGCTGGTCGTCCTCGCCGTCCTCCTGGGCGTCGGTGGGGGCGTGGGCTGGAGCCTGCTGCGCGACGACGGCAAGGGCGACGGCAGCACGGGGGACGGCGGCGACAGCCCGTCGGCCGCCGGCTCCGCCACGGGCGGGTCCAGCCCCGGTTCGTCGGACTCGCCGCGCTCCGCGGGCGCACCGGGACCGATCGACGGGCCGATCGCCCCGGCTGACGTCAACGGCGACGGCTTCGACGACACGATCCTGCTCGACGACCTCGACGACGAGACCGTCGTGCTCCTCTCCGACCCGCGCAGCCAGAGCGGCTTCGGCGCGCAGCAGCGCTGGAGCACCAGTGCGTACGGCGACGCGTTGGTCGTGCGCGGGGACTTCAACGGCGACGGGTGGGCCGACCTGGCGCTCGCCGAGCCCGGACTGGTGCGAGTGGCGGCGTCCAACGGCGCAAGGTTCAGCAAGCCCGTGGAGTGGGCGACACCCGACCTGCCGGACGAGTTCCGCGTGACCGCGGGCGACTTCGACGCCGACGGCCAGGACGACCTGGCCTTCCTGACCGGCGCGGGGACCGGGGCGATCTCGATCGAGGTCGCGCTGGCGGACGGGACGGGCTTCCGAACGCCTGAGTCGTGGGCCGGCATCGACGGCTGGACCTACGAGGACATGCGGATCGGTGCAGCCGACGTCGACGGCGACGGGCGCGCGGACTTCGTCGAGATGGGCCAGCCGCCCGAGGGTGGCATCGACATCCGGGTCTTCGCGTCGCTCGCGGGCGGCACGTTCGACGCCAACCGCGGCTGGTTCAGCGCACGCGACTGGTCCTGGAACACCACGCGGATCGGCCTCGGTGACGTCGACGCCGACGGCGACGCCGATGTGGTCGCGCTGCGCGACTTCGGCGGCGACGGACTCGGCGTCGCCACCCTGCTCTCCGACGGCACCAGGCTGGAGGAGGACGACGAGGTCGTCATCGGCGACCTGGCCTTCGACCGGACCCGCTCGGTCGCCGGCGACACCGACGGCGACGGCACGACGGACCTCGTCCTGGTCGACCGCAACACCGCCGAGGCCCGTCGCTATGCGCGGACGTCCGACGGCTTCACCGAGACCGGCAGCACGAGCGTCGACGCCCACGTCGACGAGGACGGCTCGATCCTGGTCGGCGTCAGCCGCTGATCACGCGCCGAGGCCGGCCAGCCACGCCTCGACCGCGTCGCTGCCCACGAGCCGCACGGCGGGCAGGTCGGGGTGCGACACCGGCAGCGCCTCCACCCAGGCCAGGTCGACCTCCGGCGCGTCCGACCTGATCCGGCGCACGGTACGACGCACGAGGCTCCGCAACGTGCCCGGCTCCTCCGCCAGGACCGTCACCACCAGGTCCGCGCGCTCGAGCAGGACCGCCCGGGCGTCGTACCTCTCGGCGGTGGTGACCCAGCCGTCGAACGCCGCGAGGGCCTCGAGGTCGGCGCGGCCCGCGAGCTCGGAGAGCGGCACCAGCGGCAGGTCGAGGACGGCGGCGAGCCGCTCCAGGAAGGTCGTGAGCAGGGGAGCGGGGCTGCCCGCGACGACGACGCGCTGCGGGAGCCGCGGCGGCATCGGGGCAGGGAGGTCCACCCGGCGGATTCTAGGGACTGCTCTCCGCCCTAGAATCGCGGGCATGTCCCAACTGTCCCGCGACGAGGTGGCCCACCTGGCCGACCTCGCCCGGATCGACCTCGACGACGCCGAGCTGGACCACCTGGCCCCCCAGCTCAACGTGATCCTCGAGGCGGTCGCGTCCATCAGTGGTGTGGCTGGCGACGACGTGCCGCCGACCTCGCACCCGGTCCCGCTCACCAACGTCTTCCGTGAGGACGTGGTGGTGCCGGGCCTGACCGCCGAGCAGGCGCTCTCCGGCGCGCCCGAGGCCGAGGAGCAGCGCTTCCGGGTGCCGCGGATCCTGGGGGACGAGCAGTGAGCGAGCTGATCCGCAAGACCGCCGCCGAGCTGGCCGACGCCCTGGCCGCCGGCGAGACCACGTCCGTCGAGCTGACCCAGGTCCACCTCGACCGGATCGCCGCGGTCGACGGCGACGCCGAGGCCGGCGTGCACGCCTTCCTCCACGTCGACGCCGAGGGCGCCCTCGTGCAGGCCGCCGAGTCCGACGCCCGCCGCGCCGCCGGCGAGACCCGTCACCTGCTCGACGGCGTCCCGATCGCCGTCAAGGACGTGCTGACCACGCAGGGCCTGCCCACGACGTGCGGCTCGAAGATCCTCGAGGGCTGGGTGCCGCCGTACGACGCCACCGTGGTCCGCAAGATCAAGGCCGCAGGCCTGCCGATCCTCGGCAAGACCAACATGGACGAGTTCGCCATGGGCTCCTCGACCGAGCACTCGGCGTACGGCCCGACCCGCAACCCGTGGGACCAGACCCGCATCCCGGGCGGCTCCGGCGGCGGCTCGGCCGCGGCCGTGGCGGCCTTCGAGGCCCCGCTGGCCCTCGGCACCGACACCGGCGGCTCGATCCGCCAGCCGGGCGCCGTCACCGGCACCGTCGGCGTGAAGCCGACCTACGGCGGGGTGTCGCGATACGGCCTGGTCGCGCTCGCCAACAGCCTCGACCAGGTCGGCCCGGTCACCCGGACCGTCCTCGACTCCGCGCTGCTGCACGAGCTGATCGGTGGGCACGACCCGCTCGACTCGACGTCGGTCGACGTCCCCGTCGGCGCCTACGTCGAGGCGGCGCGCCAGGGTGCGACCGGCGACCTCTCCGGCCTGCGCGTCGGCGTGATCAAGGAGCTCGCCGGCGACGGCTGGCAGCCCGGCGTCATGCAGCGATTCGCCGAGACGGTCGACCTGCTGAAGGAGCTCGGCGCCGAGGTCACCGAGGTGTCCTGCCCGACCTTCGTGCACGCGATGGCGACCTACTACCTCATCCTGCCGGCCGAGTGCTCCTCCAACCTCGCCAAGTTCGACGCCATGCGCTACGGCCTGCGCGTCGTACCGGATGGCGACCCGAGCGCCGAGGCGGTCATGAAGGCGACCCGCGACGCCGGCTTCGGCGACGAGGTCAAGCGCCGCATCATGATCGGCACCTACGCCCTCTCGAGCGGCTACTACGACGCCTACTACGGGACGGCGCAGAAGGTGCGCACGCTGATCTCGCGCGACTTCGCCGCGGCGTTCGAGTCGGTCGACGTCCTCGTGTCGCCGACCTCCCCGACCACGGCGTTCCCGCTGGGGGAGAAGCTCGACGACCCGCTGGCGATGTACCTGCAGGACCTCGCCACCATCCCGGCCAACCTCGCCGGCGTCCCCGGCATCTCGGTGCCCGCCGGCCTCGCCGAGGAGGACGGCCTCCCGGTCGGCTTCCAGGTGCTCGCCCCGGCGCTCGCCGACGACCGGCTCTACCGGGTCGGCGCGGCCGTCGAGGCGGCGCTGACGTCCCGCTGGGGCGGTCCGATCCTTGCGAAGGCTCCGACCCTGGAGGGTGGACGATGAGCGACACGCTGGTCCCGTTCGACGAGGTCGTCGCGAAGTACGACCCGGCCCTGGGCCTCGAGGTCCACGTCGAGCTCAACACGAACACGAAGATGTTCTGCGGCTGCCCGACGGAGTTCGGCGCCGACCCGAACACCCAGGTCTGCCCGACCTGCCTGGGCCTGCCCGGCGCGATGCCCGTCGTCAACGGCAAGGCCGTCGAGGGCGCCATCCGGATCGGCCTGGCGCTGAACTGCTCGATCGCCGAGTGGTGCCGCTTCGCCCGGAAGAACTACTTCTACCCGGACATGCCGAAGAACTTCCAGACGTCGCAGTACGACGAGCCGATCGCCTTCGACGGCTGGCTGGACGTGGACGTGGACGGTGAGACCTTCCGGGTCGAGATCGAGCGTGCCCACATGGAGGAGGACACCGGCAAGTCCACCCACGTCGGTGGCGCCACCGGCCGGATCCACGGCGCCGACTACTCGCTGGTCGACTACAACCGGGCCGGCATCCCCCTCATCGAGATCGTGACCCGCCCGATCCTCGTGCCCGCCGAGAAGGCGCCGGCCGTGGCCCGGGCCTATGTGGCCCAGCTGCGGGACCTGATCGTGGCCCTCGGCGTCTCGGACGCCCGGATGGACCAGGGCTCGATCCGCGCCGACGTGAACCTCTCGCTGGCGCCCAAGGGCTCCACGACGCTCGGGACCCGCTCGGAGACCAAGAACGTCAACTCGCTGCGCTCGGTCGAGCGTGCGGTCCGCTACGAGATGTCGCGCCACGCGGGCATCCTCGACGCGGGCGGCAAGGTACTCCAGGAGACCCGGCACTTCCACGAGGACGACGGGTCCACCTCGTCGGGCCGCGAGAAGTCCGACGCCGAGGACTACCGCTACTTCCCCGAGCCCGACCTGGTGCCGGTGGCGCCGTCGCGCGAGTGGGTGGAGGAGCTGCGGGCCACGCTGCCCGAGAACCCCACCCAGAAGCGGGCGCGCCTGCAGGAGGAGTACGGCTTCTCGGACCTGGAGATGCGTGACGTCTGGGCCTCCGGCGCGCTGCCGCTGATCGAGGCGACCGTCGCCGAGGGCACCGCCCCGCAGTCGGCCCGCAAATGGTGGGTCGCCGACCTGCTGCGCCGCGCCAACGATGCCGGTGTCGAGCTGTCCGAGGTCGGCGTCACGCCGAAGCAGGTCGCCGAGGTGCAGGCACTGGTCGACGCGAAGACCATCAACGACAAGCTGGCGCGCCAGGTCTTCGACGGCCTGATCGCCGGTGAGGGCACCGCCGCCGAGGTCATCGAGAAGCGCGGCCTGGCGCTGGTCTCGGACGACGGCCCGCTGCTGGCCGCCATCGACGAGGCCCTCGCCGCGCAGCCCGACATCGCCGACAAGATCCGGGGCGGCAACCACGCCGCCGCGGGCGCGGTCATCGGCGCGGTCATGAAGGCGACCCGCGGGCAGGCCGACGCCGCCCGCGTGCGCGAGCTCATCCTCGAGAAGCTGTCCTGACGTCCGCGCCCTCGACCTCGAGGGCGCGCACCTCGCCCGTGGCGGCGTCCACCCGGACCCGCCACGTGGTGGGGACGTCGGGCCGGTCGTCGCGGAACTGCGCCGGGTAGGTCGCGCGGACCTCGATCCAGCGGTGCCGGCCGGCGCCGCCGGCGCTCCAGACGGTGTCGTACGACGACAGCTGCCCCTCAGGCGGCTCCTGGCCGGTCGCAGCGCTGGCCGCGACCTCGATGGCCTCGGCGGCCCGCCACGCCTCGACGGGCGTCGGCCGGTGCGGAGCCGGGGCCAGGCGCACCCGGTGGAACCAGCCGATGCCGATCCCGTCGGCTGGCGCCGCCGCGCAGCCGGAGGGGGCGTCACGCAGGACCGGCCGGACGTCGACCGCCAGGCCCGCCCAGACCAGGCCCTCGCGCCCCTCGTGCGTGGCGATCTCCTGCAGGGTGGCGACGTCGCGGCCCCGGGCGAGGACGCACGGCTGCCCGGTCGCGGTCCAGCCCTGCGCGAGCCGGGCCAGTGGGGTGAGCGGCCATGCCCGGCCCGGTTCGGTGACGGGGGAGAGGACGACGGTGACGGTGGACGGGCGGTAGGCGGCGGGAGTCGCGGCCGCGGCCAGGTCGTCCAGGGTCTCCAGCGCCGCGGCGAGGCGGTCCCAGTCCGGGTCGTCGACCTCGTCGTCGTGCCCGAAGCCGTAGACGCTGATCGACGCCGGACGCTCGCCGAGCGTCGAGAGGACCGACGTCGTCGGCTGGTCCGTCCAGTCGCTCTCCGCGTAGTCGGCCTGCCGCATCGACACCGGCGCGAAGGCCTCGCGCACCTGGGCCAGGCCGTCCCCGGACAGGGTGGCGGTGGCGACGCCGAGGCCGTCGTCCGTGCGGAGGAAGACCGTGCCGTCCGCGCGGACCTCGACGTCGGGGACTCCCGGGGCGGGGGAGCCCTCGCCGCCGGTGGAGCTGACGGAGACGAGGACGTCGGGGGCGTGGCTCGCGATGGTGGCCGGCGTTGCCGTCGTACCGGTGGGGGCGGGGGCTCCGTCGTCGGCGCAGCCGGTGAGGGCGGCGAGCAGCAGGGTCCCGAGAGCCGCGGCGGCGTGTCGTCGCATGGTGGTCCGACGCGCCGCCGCGCCCACGGGTTCCCGGTCAGCCGACGAGGCGCAGGTTGGTCACCGAGATCCAGCCCCGGTTGCCGCTCGCCGTGGCGACGGCCACCCACGTGCGGTTGCCGTCGACGGCCTGCCCGGTGCGGGTGATCCAGCGCGTGTTCAGCTCCGTGCCGCGCGCCAGCGAGCCGATCGCGCGGTCCAGCGTGCTCGGCCCCTGGCGGATGTTCGTGCCCACCTTGACCTCGTAGGCCCAGTCACCGGCCGTGCAACCGAGCGGCGCGGCACCGACATTGCGCACGTAGCGCGCCGACACCCAGGCGTTGCGCCCGTGGATCTTGTACCAGCGCTGGTTCCGGTCGACGACGGTCCCGTTGAGCTGGCAGTCGAGGACCAGCACGGCGCCTCGCCGGATGGCGGTGCCCGAGCGCGGGACGTGCGTGCTGGGCGCCACGCGCTGGGTGAGCCCGGTCGCCGAGGTCACGACGCCCGTGTACGTCGGCGCCGCGGCGTGCGTGGTGACGTCGGCCAGCGCCGGCCCGGCCGGTGCGGCCAAGCCGAGGGCGGTGCCGGCTGCGACGAGCAGCCCGGCGAGTGTGGAGCGGGTGAGGGTGAGGCGCTTCATGGTTCGACCTTTCCGAGAAGGAGTGCTGCTGGAGGAGACGCCGGCTCCGCCCGGAAAGTTGCGAGACGCCTCCGGTGGTCGAGGAGGTCGCGCAGCGACCTCGGTGGTCGAGGAGGTCGCGCAGCGACCGTCTCGAGACCCCTGGCTCCGGTGCACCCGCTGTGCCCCCTCCGCTGGTTGAGGTGCGAGGCGCGCCAGCGCCGAGCCTCGAAACCTCTTGCTCCGGTGCACCTGCTGTGCCCTGCGGTATGCCTGTGGTCGGGTCTTCAAGCGCAGCGACGAGGAGGCTGGGCGCGGGGCTCGGTTGCGCGGTCGGGTGCGGTCCGGCGGCCTCGTGTTCGCTCGTTGCGCCACTTGTTCTGCACACCCCGTCGAGGGACTTTCCCCTGTCCACAGGCGGGTTTCCGTCGCTTCGTTGTGTCGGAGGTCGATGGGAGAATCCAGTCATGGATCTCGGAATCAGCGGCACCGCGACAGCTGTCTCGACAGCGTCGCTGCTGTCCGAGATCCGTGACGGTGTCGACCTCCGCGACGCCCTCATCGTCCGCGAGTGGCAGGCCATCACGTCGTGGGCCGAGGCCAACATCGTCGACAGTCCCGAGGGCGCCGCGACCCTGACGGAGGGCTACCTCGACACGGGTGTCCCGATCGCCGGCCCGGGTGCCCCGCTCGTGTCGGAGTTCCAGCTGATGGAGCTGATCGCGGTGCTTGGCAGGTCGCCGGATGGTGGGCGGTCGTATGTGGGTCAGGTGATCGAGTGCGCCTGGCGCCTCCCCCTCTTGTACGCCGCGGTGGTGGACGGCCGGGTTGCGCCGTGGCGGGCCCAGCGCATCGCTGACCTGACGAGGTCGCTGCCGGCAGAAGCAGCGGAGTTCGTGGACCGGCACCTCAACGCCGCCGTCGGCGGCGTCGGCTGGGCCCAGCTCGAACGCCTCGTGACCGAGGCGATCCTCCGGTTCGACCCCGAACGCGCCGAGGCCGAACGCCAGGCCGCGAACGAGCACCGTCACTGCAACATCACCGACACCGATGAGCACGGCGGCGTGCACCTCGACGCCTACCTCGATGCGGCCGACGGCCACGACTTCAACCAAGCCGTCGCCCGCGAAGCAGCACTGCGAGGCCAGCTCGGCGACACCGACTCCCTCGACGTCCGGCGGGCGAAGGCCGTGGGTGCGATCGCCCGCCGTGACCTCGCCCTCGACCTGCTGATCGCCGACGAGACGACTGGCGAGGTCATCGCCCAAGCTCCCGGCCGGCGGGTGGAGCTGAACGTCCACATCACCGACACCGCCTTCACCGGCGACAACAACGTCGGGCGGTGTGAGGAGACCAGGTCACCCGTCCACGTCACCCAGGTCAAGGAGTGGCTGCAGGTCCCGGGCACGACCGTCATCGTGCGACCGGTCATCAACCTGGCCGACTGCGTTCCGGTCGACTCCTACGAGATCCCCGACCGCCACCAGCGACGAGTCCGGCTCCGCGACCACACCTGCCGGTTCCCGAACTGTCCCCAACAGGCGGTCCGCTGCGACCTCGACCACGCCAAGCCCCACGGCGGGGGCGGCAAGACCTGCCCGTGCAACCTCGTCCCACTCTGCCGCAGGCACCACCGCGCCAAGACCCACAGCCAATGGCGCTACCTCGTCATCGCGCCGGGCCACTACCTGTGGACCAGCCCCCACGGCCACCACTTCCACGTCGGCCCCGCCGGCACAACACCACTCGACGGCTACTGACCACCAAGCCCCACACCCCGCCCTCCGGCGGGGCCAGCGGCATGTCCGGAGGTTCGTCGAGGCGGCCGATCGGTCGCAGAGAGGTATCCTGCGGTCGATAGTTCACAGTCCACGTCCGTGGTGGGGGAAGCCGGTCGAAGTCCGGCGCTGACCCGCAACCGTAGGCCGCCTCGGGGTGGCGAGCCGGAGCACCTGCTGCGCACGTCCTGACACGAATCGCTGTCGTGGAGAGCAGCGGGATGTCGGCTCGACCGCCTCCCGCCTGCGTGCAGCGGGAAGGAAACAGCATGCTCGCGAGCACCGGAAGTCGCGTCGGCGGCGCATTCGCCGTCAGCGTCCTGGCCGCGTCGTCATTCCTCATCGCCCCGCAGGCGCACGCAGCCACGGCGGCCCCGGTCGGCGACGGCGCTACGTGGCTGATCAGCCAGCTGACCAGCGGCATCGTGCACAACGATCAGTACGACAGTCAGGACTACAGCACGAGCATTGACATCGCGCTTGCCCTGGCGGTCGTCGGCGACCACGACGCGGACGTCGCCGCCATCAGGGATGCGGTCGCCGGCGAGATCGAGGGCTACATCACGGGTGATGCCTTCGGTGACACGGGAAGCACCTATGCCGGACCGGTCGCCAAGAGCGCCTACTTCGCGCAGACCACCGGCGGCGATGCGACGAGCTTCGGCGGCGTCAACCTGATCACGCGCCTCGAGACGCAGGTCGACGACACGACCGGCGCGGCCAATGACACATCGACCTTTGGCAACTACGCCAACACGATCTCCCAGACCTTCGCCGCCAAGACGCTCGCTACGGCCAGCAGCCCCGAGGCAGAGAAGGCAACCGATTGGCTGCTGGCTCACCAGTGCGAGGGCGGTGGGTTCGCACTCGACATCGGGCAGGAAGAGGGAAGCTGCCCGGGCAATGATGCGGCCGACCCCGATGTCACGTCCTTCTTCCTCATCGTCTTCGGCGAGGACGTCGCGAACGCCACTCCGCGGGTCGCACGTGCTGTCGGCAAGGCGGAGGCATGGCTTCTGTCGCGCCAGAAGACGGACGGCTCGTTCAACGGCGGTGCCTCGACCGCTTCTTCCAACACCAACAGCACCGGCCTTGCCGGATGGGCGCTCGGCGAGCTAGGTGACGTCGACGCTGCGACCAACGCCGCGATCTGGCTGCGCCGCCACCAGGTGCAGACGGTGACGGGATGCACGGACCAGCTCGCGACCCAGGTTGGTGCGATCGCCTACGACGACGCCGCGCTGGCGGGCGGGCGGACGGCTGGTATCCCCATCGATAAGCAGTACCAGTGGCGACTCGGGTCGGCCCAGGCCCTCCCGGCCCTCACGTGGGCGCCGACGTCCGCCAGCACCCCGACCCTCACTGGTCCGACGACGTACGTCCAGACCGGCGGCCGCGCCACCGTCAAGGCAACGGGCCTGACTCCCGGTTCCTGGGTGTGCGCCGGCACTGTCCCGGGCTCGGCCGGCCTCGCCGGCACGGCTTCGATCAGCGCCAAGGTGCCGACCGGAGCGACCGGCACCAAGACGATCACCCTGACGGTCGCCGACGGGACGTCCGCGACCACCACGGTGAAGGCCCTCGCCGCCAAGACGCTCAGCCCGACGGTGACCCGCACGGTCGTGCCTCGCGGTGGGACGCAGACGGTCCGGGTCACCGGTCTCGCCGCCAACGAGCCAGTAAAGGTCATCTACGGCGGCAAGGTGATCAAGACCGGCAAGGCCACGTCGACCGGAACCTACGGTTACGCCTTCCCCCTCGGTCGGACGACGGGCCTGAAGTCGGTCCGGGTCCAGGGCGCCTTCGCCAACCGCGTGGGTACCAAGTCCTTCCGGGTGAGTTGAGTGCTCCTCCGCCGACTCGTTATTGGGATCGGCCCGGCCGTGGCGCTCGTCGCCGCGACCGGGCTGTTCGGCGCGTCCGCGGAGGCGAGGGCAGCTGCGGGCTGCGGCGGCACGGCGGGCACCGTCGTGTTCGTTGACTTCAACGAGCTCGTCGGCGGGAGTGACGACCTCCGTAAGGGATGCGCAGCGAGCGCCAGCACGGCAGCGGAGGCGTTCCAGCAGGCGGGCTTCCGGTTGGCGTACAGCCCGGCGCCGGGCATGCAGGGCTATGTCTGCACCGTCAACGAGAAGCCTGCCGATCGCGACTGCACGGGAGCCGACGCCTACTGGAGCCTGTGGTGGGCCGACGGCCAGGGTGGGCCGTGGAAGTACTCGACCCTCGGGGTCGACTCGCTTGACGCCCCGGCGGGCGGGTATGTCGCCTTCTCATGGCACGAGGGCTCTGGCACGCAGGGCACCCCGCCGGGTGTACGACCTGATCCCCGCACGTCCACGCCGACCACCAGCCCGACCAAGGACTCCGGCAGCACCGGCGGCAGCACCGGCGGCAAGGGCGACAAGGGCGACAAGGCTGGCGACAAGGGTGGCGACGAGGACACCCCGACCGACCCGAGCACCAGCGCCACCCCGTCAGGGACCCCCTCGGCCGGCGCGAGCCCGACCGGCAAGTCGAGCGGGACGGCGACGGCGAGTCCGACCGACGCGTCCAGCAGCGCCGTGCCGGGCGCCGAGGACATCACGGCGGGCCCGGAGACCGACGACGTCGCGCACACCGACGACGAGTCGGGTCCGTTCCCCACCTGGGCCCTGGTCGGCCTGGGCGTCGGCGTGCTCGGTGCGGCGGGCGCCGTACCCCTCATCCGGCGCCGGCTCGGCTGAGCCACCGGCGGGCGAGCAGATGAGGATCGCGCGGGACCTGCACCCCGTCGCCTGGTGGGTCTGGGCCCTCGGGCTGGCGGTGGGGACGTCGTTCACGACGAACCCGTTCCTGCTCGGGCTCCTGCTCGGCGCGATCACGCTCACCGTGCTCACCTGCCGCTCGGACCAGCCGTGGGCGCGGTCGTTCCGGTTGTACGTCTGGCTCGGGGTGGTCGTGGTGGTCGTGCGGGTGCTCTTCCGCATCCTGCTCGGCGGCAACGCGCCGGGCCACGTGCTGTTCACGCTGCCGAGCGTCCCGCTGCCCGACGTCGCGGCGGGCATCGACCTGCTCGGGCCGTTCACCCGCGAGGAGCTGCTCGCGTCGACGTACGAGGGCATGCGCCTGGCGACCCTGCTGATCGCCGTCGGCGCCGCCAACGCGCTGGCCAACCCGAAGCGGCTGATGAAATCGCTGCCGCCGGCGCTCTACGAGATCGGGACCGCGATGACGGTGGCGATCAACGTGCTGCCGCAGCTCGCGGACAGCGCCGCTCGGGTGCGGGCGGCCCAGCAGCTGCGCGGTGGCCCGGAGGGACGGTTCCGCCGGGTCCGGGGTGTACGACGCCTGCTCGTCCCCGTCCTGGAGGACGCCTTCGAGCGCTCGCTCGCCCTGGCGGCCGGCATGGACGCGCGCGGCTACGGTCGCAGCGGCGCGGCGACGCCCGGCCAGCGCCGGACCACCGGCACCCTGATGGTCGCCGGGCTGCTCGGCGTCGTGGTGGGCGTCTACGCGATGCTCGACTCGACGGCACCGCGGCTGCTCGCGCTGCCGATGCTGGCCCTCGGCACCGCCCTGGCGCTCGCGGGCTTCGTCTCGGCCGGCCGACGCGTGGAGCGGACCCGCTACCGCCCCGACCGCTGGCGCGCGGCCGAGGTCGTCGTCGCCCTGTCCGGCGTCGCGACCGGCGCCGGCCTGTGGGCGCTCGCCGAGTGGGACGTCGCGGTCGCCCACCCGGGGGTCCTCGCCGTCCCCGTCGTCACCCTGCCCGCCCTCGCCGCGGTGCTGGTCGCGGTGGTGCCGGTGTGGACCGCGCCGCCGCCGCTGACGGCTCGCAGCCGGGAGGTCGTGGCCGCATGATGGAGCTGCGCGACCTCCGCCTCGTGTACGACGACCGGGCGCACCCCGTGCTCGACGGGGTCGACCTGACGATCGAGTCCGGCGAGCTGGTCGTGCTCGCCGGTCCCACCGGGGTCGGCAAGTCCTCCCTGCTCGGGGTGGTGGCCGGCCTCGTGCCGGCCTTCACCGGGGGGACGCTGACCGGCGACGTGCTGCTCGACGGCACCAGCGTGATCGACCTTCCGTCGCGCGAGCGCGCCCACACGATCGGCTTCGTCGGGCAGAACCCGCCGGCGTGGTTCGTCACCGACACGGTCGAGGAGGAGCTGGCCTTCGGCATGGAGCAGCTGGGCCTCGCGCCCGCGACCATGCGCCGCCGGGTGGAGGAGACCCTCGACCTGCTGGGCATCGCCGACCTGCGTCACCGTGACCTGCGCACGCTGTCGGGCGGCCAGCAGCAGCGGGTCGCGATCGGCTCCGTGCTCACGACCCACCCGCGGCTGCTCGTGCTCGACGAGCCCACGTCGGCGTTGGACCCGACGGCCGCCGAGGACGTCCTGGCCACGCTGACCCGGCTGGTCCACGACCTCGACGTGTCGGTCCTGCTGGCCGAGCACCGGCTCGAGCGCGTGGTGCCCTTCGCCGACCGGCTCTGCGTGCTCGGCGCCGACGCCGACCGGCCGGGCAGTGTCCGGATCGGCGCGCCCGCCGAGGTCCTGCGCGACGCACCGACGGCACCGCCGCTGGTCGAGCTCGGCCGCCTGGCCGGCTGGGACCCGTTGCCGCTCGCGGTCCGCGACGCGCGGCGCAGGGCGCCGGCGCTGCTGGAGCGGCTGCCGGCCGCACCGGTCCGGCCCGTGCCGGCCGCGACCGAGCCCGTGGTCGACGTACGACGTCTCGTGGTGAGCCACGGCCGCACGCCCGTGCTGCGCGAGGTGGACCTGAGCCTGCGGCCCGGTGTGGTGACCGCGCTCATGGGCCGCAACGGCGCCGGCAAGTCCACGCTGCTCTGGACCCTGCAGGGGCGCCACGCGGCGGCGAGCGGCACGGTGCGGGTGGCCGGCGCCGACCCGGCGCAGCTCAGGGCGGAGCAGCGCCGCGCGACGACCGGACTGGTGCCGCAGAGCCCCGCCGACCTGCTCTACCTGGAGACCGTCGCCGAGGAGTGCGCCGCCGCGGACTCCTCGGCCCACGCCGCGGCCGGCACCTGTGCCGGTCTGCTCGAGCGCCTCGCGCCCGGCATCGATGCTGCGCAGCACCCGCGCGACCTGTCGGAGGGCCAGCGGCTGGCGCTGGCCGTGGCGATCGTGCTCACCGCGCGGCCGCCGGTGCTGCTCCTCGACGAGCCGACCCGCGGCCTCGACTACCCGGCCAAGCACGCCCTCGCCGAGGTGGTGCGCGAGCTCGCCGCCGAGCCGAGCGCGCAGCGGGCGGTGCTGGTGGCGACCCACGACGTGGAGTTCGTGGCGCAGGTCGCCGACGAGCTCGTCGTCCTCGCCGACGGGGAGGTGGTCTCCCACGGCCCGGTCGCGGAGACCGTCGCCGAGTCGCCCGCCTTCGCGCCCCAGGTGGCGAAGGTGCTCGGGCACGGCTGGCTCACCGTCGCCGAGGTCGCCGCCGCCCTGCAGCCCGCCACCGGGCAGGAGGCGCCGTGAACGGCGTCGCCGTCCCGCTCGCCGGCCGCTCCCGGCTGGTCCTCGCCCTCACGTCGGTGATCGGGCTGCTGATGCTCGCGTGGCCGCTGCTCCTCGACGTCGACCCGAGCGCCGAGCGGGTCGACCCGCCGTTCCTCTTCCTCGCGCTGCTGCCGCTGATCCTCGCCGTCGTCGCGGCGGAGGTCAGCGAGGGCGGCATGGACGCGCGCGTGCTCGCCCTGCTCGGGGTCCTGTCCGCGGTCAACGCCGTGCTCCGCGTCGTCAGCGCCGGTACGGCGGGCCTGGAGCTCGTCTTCTTCCTGCTGATCCTCGGGGGCCGGGTGTTCGGCGCCGGCTTCGGCTTCGTGCTGGGCTGCACGTCGCTCTTCGCCTCCGCCCTGATGACCGCGGGCGTCGGGCCGTGGCTGCCCTTCCAGATGCTCGTCGCGGCCTGGGTCGGCATGGGCGCCGGCCTGCTGCCGCGCCGCGTCACCGGCCGCGCGGAGATCGCGATGCTCGTCGCCTACGGCGTGGTGTCGGCGTACCTCTACGGGTTGTTGATGAACCTGCAGGGCTGGCCGTTCATCGCCGGCGTGCAGGTGCCCGGCCAGGACTCCACGGAGCTGTCCTACGTGCCCGGCGCACCCGTCCTCGAGAACCTGCACCACTTCCTCGTCTACACGCTGCTGACGTCGACCGGCGGCTGGGACACCGGGCGGGCGATCATGAACGCGCTCGCCATCGCGCTGCTCGGCCCCGCGGTGCTGACCACCCTGCGCCGGGCCGCGCGCAAGGCACGGATCACACGGGGCGAAGTGGTCACTTCGGGCCATGTCGGGGAGGGCCCGCGGCACTAGCGTCGCGAGCGTCAGCGGGTCGTCATGGGGGTGACCCGCAACCCGAGCTCCCCGGGGGTTCCACCATGCCTGTCCTGAAGAAGATCCGGAGGACGCTGGTCGTCCTCGTCCTGGGGGCGGTCGCCGTGCTGGCCGCCTCCCTCGCCGTCGTACCGTCCGCCTCGGCCGCCAGCCACGACGGCAACCTCGTCGTCAAGGGACCCGGCGGCTCCGCCTACACCGACGGCTACCTCGTGAGCCAGGTCGGGAAGGAGGGCGTGACGCTCACCTACACGTTCCAGGTGCGCAACACGGGCAGCACGCTCGCCCAGTTCCGCATCCAGATCAACGACTGGACCGGCGCTCAGGCACACCTGTACGACGGGTCACTGCTCCTGAAGCCGCTGGCCAGCAGCCCGGACGGCTACTACACGAAGGCGATCCCGGCGGGTGGCAACCAGACGCTGACCATCAAGATCGCCGTCCCCGGCGGAACGGCGGCGTACGAGCACTACTCGACGGTCAACCTCTACGCGACCGACGGCACCTACCTGGACTCCTTCTACCTCATCGCCGAGGAGCCGGCCTTCCTGACCGGAGCCACGTCGCACGACCTGTTCATCAAGCAGGGCAGCCAAGCCGCGGTCGGCGGTCCCGGTCGGGGCTACCAGATCGCCACCGCCCCGACGATCTCCGGCACCCAGGTCGCGACCTTCACGGCGATCCTGCAGAACTCCACGTCGAGCACGCCCGCCACCATCGGCTTCCGCATCGACGGCCCCTACGGGTGCGGGACCGTGACAGTGAAGGACGGCAGCCTCGACGTGACGGCCGCAGCACTCGCCGGGACCTACCAGTCCCCTCCACTCGCGAAGCTGGGAAAGAAGAACCTGACCGTCACCGTGAAGAACATCCCGGCGGGCTGCGCCTACGCCCAGCTGACGGGATTCTCGAAGGACGCGGGTGGGTCGTTCGGACAGCCCGGCGTGATGCACGCCAACAAGGCAGCCTGACCGCCTGACTGCTCCGCTGCGGCGACGACCGGGTCTACGGCTCGATGAGCAGGATCCGGTCGTCGTCCGCGCCGGGCGTCCCGCGGCCGTCCTTGTTGCTGGTCGTCAGCCACAGGCGGCCGTCGGGGGCGCGGGCGACGGTGCGGAGGCGGCCGTACTCGCCGGCCGCGGTGCCCTCGAAGTACGCCGCCGGGTCGCTGACCTGGCCGGCGGCGACCTTGATCCGGTAGAGCCGCTCACCGCGGAGGGCGGCCATCCAGAGGTAGCCCCCGGCGTAGGTGAGCCCTGAGGGGGACGCCTCGTCGGTGCGCCAGGTCAGCTGCGGCTGGGTGAACCTCTTCGGCCCGCCCGTGCCCTCGACCACGGGCCATCCGTAGTTCTCTCCGGGCAGGATCCGGTTGAGCTCGTCGGCGCGCTTGTCGCCGAACTCCGAGGCCCACAGCGAGCCGTCGGTGTCGAAGGCGAGGCCCTCGACGTTGCGGTGGCCCCACGACCAGACGGCGGTACCGAACGGGTTGTCCGGCGCGGGGCTGCCGTCGGTGGTGATCCGCAGGATCTTGCCGGCGAGCGACTTCTTGCTCTGCGCCAGCTTGCGGTCGCCGGTCTCGCCGGTGGAGACGTAGAGGTAGCCGTCCGGTCCGAACGCGAGGCGGCCGCCGTCGTGGTTGGAGCCGGTGGGCATGCCGGTCAGCACGGCCTCGGTCGCGCCGAGGCCCTTGCTGGTGAGCTGCGCCCGCACCACCCGGTTGTCGGTGGCGGTGCAGACGTAGAAGTACAGGAGGCTGTCGCTCTCGAAGGTGGGGGAGACGGCCACGCCGAGCAGGCCGGCCTCGCCGCCCGGGTCGGCCTCGGCGATCTCGCCGGCGGTGACGACCTCGCCCTCCTCCTTCGTGGGCTTGCCCCCGGCGACCTCGGGCGCCGTCACGACGAGCACGCGCGCGGAGTCGCGCTCGGTCACGACGGCGCGGCCGTCGGGAAGGAAGTCGATGCCCCACGGGACGGCCAGGCCGGACGCGATCGTCGCGACGACGTCGGGGACGCCGTCGACCTCGAAGGTGATCTTGCCGTCCTGCACGGTGCCGGTCGGCGCCGCCGTGGCCGTGCCGGAGACGTCGATGTCCACCTCGTTGCCGCCCTGCCCGCAGGCGGTCGCGAGCAGTGCCAGCGCCGCGAGGGAGCCGGCCAGGGCGTGGCGGGTCACGCCCGGCCCTCGCTGCCCTCGACGCCCGCGAGGAAGTCGAGCAGCAGCTGGTGGACCCGCTCGGGCTGCTCGAGCTGGACGAAGTGGGAGCCCCTGAGCTCGACGTACTCGGTGTCGATGCCGCGGTCCGCGAGCCGCCGCGAGGCGCTGGCCATGTCGCGGGCGCCCGCCAGGACGTCGTACGTCGCGGAGACGAACATCGTCGGGACGTCGATCCGGCTCAGCCGCACCCGCGCGTGACGGGAGGTGCCGATCGCGAGCCGGGCGTACCAGTCGACGGGCGTGGTCAGGAACTCCTGCAGGCCCAGCGCGGCGGCCTCGGGGTCGGCGACCGGGAACATGAAGCCGGTGCGCCCGAGCAGCCGGACCGTGCGGGGGCCCATCGGGATGCGGCGGACGACCGGGTTGGCGACGAAGCCGGAGAACTGCGCGACCCGGCAGGCGTTGACCGTGATCGCGCGGGCCGCGAAGCGGGGCAGGTGGAAGGGCGCGAGCATGGTCGCGAAGGTGTCGCCCGGGACGCCGCACATCGCGAAGATGCCGCGGACCCGCTCCGGGTGGCGGTAGGCGAGCTCGAAGGCGGTGTTGACGCCCATCGACCAGCCCATCAGCACCGCGTGGTCGATCCCGAAGTGGTCCATGACGGACAGGCCGTCCTGCACGAAGTGCTCGATCTCCACGTGCTTGCGGTCCCGGGGGCGCTCCGAGCCGCCGACGCCCCGGTGGTTCCACGACACGATCCGGACCCCGCACGCGGGGTCGAGCAGCCACGGCCAGAGGTACGGGTTGGTGCCGAGGCCGTTGCAGAGCACCACCGTCGGGCCGTCGATGACCCCGTCGGGGTCGTTCGTCCAGGCCCGGACGTGCGTGCCGTCGTCGGACAGGATGTCGCGGAAGGCCAGGGAAGCCGACCGGACGGCCTGTTCGGGCCGGGGAGCAGGGGTCGCCATGACCGCGATTGTGCCCGACGCCGCCCCTCCCGCGAGGGAGGTGTACGACGACCGGTCAGGCGTGCAGCGAGACGGTGACCTCGCGCGGCGCGGGTCGGGCGGCCCGCGCGGCTCCGCGCTCGGCGAGGTAGCGCTCCACCTCCTCGCGCTCCGCACGTCGCTGGGTGCACTCGGTCAGGGCGATCATGGCGTTGCGCCGGGCGTGCTGCTGGGACTGCTGGGCCCAGGACCGGGTCCAGGCCTGGGCGAGGTTGAGGAGGGTCATGGCGGTGGCCTCCGGACGAGGTTGGGGAGGCTCCAGCCTAGGGATGCGCACGTGCAGCGCGGGTCACTCCGAGGTGACATCTGGGTGAATCGCGCGGTCCGGGCGGGTCGCCCGCGTGGCGCCGACGCTCGCCACCACGACACAGCCGATGGCGGCCCACTGGATCGCGGCGAGGTCCTCCCCGACCACCGCCAGCCCGGCGAGGGCGGCGGCCGCGGGCTCGAGGCTCATCAGGACGCCGAAGGTCGCCGCGGGCAGGGTGCGCAGCGCCACCAGCTCCGCGCTGTAGGGGACGACCGAGGACAGCAGGCCGACCGCGGCGCCGATCGCCAGGATCCGGCCGTCGACGAGGTCGCCGCCGTCGACGGTCAGCAGCAGCGGCGACAGCAGCAGGACGGCGACGAGGGCGGCGACGGCGAGTCCGTCGATGCCCGGCCACCGCTCGCCGGTGGCGGCGCTGGAGAGGATGTAGCCGGCCCACGCCACGCCGGCCAGCAGCGCGTAGCCGACACCGGCGGCGTCCAGGTGGCCCCGCTCGAAGCCGAGCAGAACCACGCCGAGCGCGGCGAGCGCCACCCAGCCGAGGTCGCGGGGACGGCGGAAGCCGATGGCCGCGAGGACGAGCGGACCGATGAACTCGATCGTGACCGCGACACCGATCGGGATCCGCGAGAACGACTGGTAGATCGCCCAGTTCATGGTGCCCAGGCAGACGCCGTACCGGGCTGCGACGAGCCAGTCGACCCGGCTCCGTCCGGACAGTCGGGGACGCGCCCACAGCAGCAGGACGACGGCGCTGGTCGCGAGCCGGAGCCACACGACGCCGTTGGGCTCGATGTCGTCGAAGAGGAGCTTCGCGAAGCCCGCGCCGAGCTGGACCGAGGCGATGCCCACCAGCACGAGGCCGACCGCGGCCGGCAGCGCGGGCCGGTGGTGCTCGGTGCGTGCGGTCACGATGGACGAACATAGGACGTCTGCCCCGGACGCGACGAACCGCCGATCCCTCCCCACAAGGGACCGGCGGCTCGCGGGTGCCGACCGGCTACTTCGCGACGACGAGGCCGTCGATGCGGACCGGGCGGCCGGAGGCGCTGATGACCTTGATCGTCAGCGTCCCGGTGTGCAGGCCCGCCCAGGTGACGATCGGGTAGGCCTTCTTGGTCGCGGCGCTGCCCTTGAGGCTGACCTTCTTGAGCAGGGTGCCGTTCCAGCGGACCTCGACGAGGCCGCCGTTGGGGACCCGGTTGGCGACGAGGGCGAGGCGCTTGGCCTTGATGCCGGCGCGGGTCAGGGTGCGGCCCTTGGTGGAGGTGGTGGTCCAGGTGCCGTTGAACTGGCCGGACTTCGCCGCGCGACTCCAGCCGGAGCCGAGCAGGGCGGTGTCGTCGAGCGGGACGGCGGTGCACTTCCTGGCGGACCGCTGGCCCAGGTTGTTGGCCTTGTCGATCGACTGGACCTCGTAGCAGTAGGTGCGGCCGAAGCCGGCGCTCTGGTGGAAGGGGCCGGTGGCGAGGTTGTCGCCGACGACCTTCGGGTCGCTGAAGGTCGCGCTGTTCCAGGCGGCCGAGCTGGAGATGACGTCGGTCGTCTTGACGCCCGAGAGGGAGTCCGTGGCCGACCAGGTCACGTCGAAGGCCTTCGCGACGACCTGCGCGCCGGGAGCGGTGACCGCGGCCGTGGGTGCGGTGGTGTCCAGCCAGTCGCCCTGGACGTACGACGACCCGCCGTTGTCGACGACGCTGACGGCCACGACATTGCCCTGGCTGTCCGCGTCGGCCGCGAACGGGCCGTCGGCGGGGCCGGCGGCGTACGTGGCGAAGGTGAAGGCGGGGTTCGACCGGTGGCGGAGGGTCAGCTGCGACCCGGACGCGTGGACGACGACCTGCGCGCCGTTGCTGCGGGCGAAGGCGAGGGAGGGCACCTTCGCGGACAGCCCGGTCTGGACGGTGCTGTAGCCGCCGAAGGACCCGCCCGGCGCGCGGCTGGCCATCCGCAGGGCTTCGGCGCCGTCGACCGTGCTCACCCAGCTGGCGGTGGCGCGGCCGTCTCGGGCGACCTCGAAGGAGTAGGGCTCGGCCTGGAGGCCGGCCGGCGAGATCATGTGTGCGAAGCCGGCCCCGCCGTCCAGGTCGATGTCGCTCGCCGCCAGCCGGAACGCCCCGTTGTCGATGCCCAGGAAGGCGACCGTCGCCCGGCCGTCGTCCGCGATCCCGGCCTCGAGGTTCATCGTGTTGTTCGGGAAGGGCACCTCGTCGATCGGGGTGAACGCGCCGTTGGCGCCGCGGGTGGTGACCCGCACCTTGTTGACCACACCGGCGCTCGACCACGCCAGGACGGCGCGCCCGGCCTCGTTGACCGCCAGGGTGGCGTCGGTCGCCTGGTTGGCGAACGGGCTCACGGCGGCGGCGTCCTGCCCGTGCGGCCAGACGGCGAGGTGGACCTCGTCGCTCGGACCGTCCTCGATCGCCGAGAGCACCAGCACGTTGCCGGCACCGTCGATCCCCGCGTCGAACCCGTCGACGTCGGTCACGCCGACGGTGCTGAGGGTGGTGGCGCCGTCCCACTGGCCGCCGCCGACGTAGCGGGCGCCGCGGACGACCTCGTCGCCGTCGATGGTCTGGATCCACAGCGCGGCGACGTCACCCTCGTCGTTGGCCACGAGCTGGAGGTCCGTGGCCGACGTGACCGCGGCAGGCGTCACGTTGACGGGCAGGGCGAAGGCGCCGTCGGTGCCCTGTGAGGCCTGGATGCGGAAGCCGCCGGGAGCCGGGCGGACCCATGCCGCTATGGCGTCCCCGGGCGTCGTACCGGCCACGGCGACGGCGGTGGGGAGGGTGCCGGTCGCGCTGATGGTGCCGCTGTCGAGCCCGCCGATGGCCTGGGCGGGGGAGGTCGGGAGGGCGAGGGTGCCGGCGGTGAGGGCCGCGGCGGCCAGTCCGAGGAGCTGCGTGCGCATGGTCGTGCCTTTCGTGGAGGAGGGAACGGGTGCTCGTGCGGGTAGGAGCGACGCGGCCGGAGGACCTTGCACTTTCTCCGGCCGCGTCCTCGACTACTTCGCGACGACGAGGCCGTCGATGCGGACGGGGCGGCCGCTGGCGCTGATGACCTTGATCGTCAGCGTCCCGGTGTGCAGGCCCGCCCAGGTGACGATCGGGTAGGCCTTCTTGGTCGCGGCGCTGCCCTTGAGGCTGACCTTCTTGAGCAGGGTGCCGTTCCAGCGGACCTCGACGAGGCCGCCGTTGGGGACCCGGTTGGCGACGAGGGCGAGGCGCTTGGCCTTGATGCCGGCGCGGGTCAGGGTGCGGCCCTTGGTGGAGGTGGTGGTCCAGGTGCCGTTGAACTGGCCGGACTTCGCCGCGCGGCTCCAGCCGGAGCCGAGCAGGGCGGTGTCGTCGAGCGGGACCGACGTGCACCGGCGGGCCGACCGCTGGCCGATGTTCTCGACCAGGTCCTCGGACTGGACCTCGTAGCAGTAGGTCCGGCCGAGGCCGCCGCTGACGTGGAGCGGGCCGGAGACCAGGTTGGAGCCGACGACCTCCGGGTCGCTGAACGTCCCGCTGTTCCACGCGGCCGAGCTGGAGATGACGTCGCTCGACTTGAGACCCGCGAGGGAGTCCGTCGCCGACCAGGTCACGTCGAAGGCCTTGGACGTCACCTGGGGGCCCGGAGCGGTCACGTCGGCCCGCGGGCCCGTGACATCGAGCCAGTCGGCATTGACGAACGAGGAGAGCCCGTTCTCCCGGACGCCTACGACGACGGCGTTCCCGTCGCGGTCCATGTCGGCCGCGAACGCTCCGCTGTCCTGGGTGCCTGCGGCGTAGGTGCTGAACGGCAGGATCGGGTTGGTGCGGTGGCGCAGGGTGAGGGCGTCCGCGTCGTCGTGTACGACGACCTGGTTGCGGCGGTCGCCGATCAGGCCGACGTGGGGCTGGTAGGTCACGGTGGAAGGGTCGGCGAGGCCACTGGTCCCGAAGCCCTCGTCGGGCTTCGCCACCGCCTGGCGGATCACGTACGACGAGTTCTCGTACGTCGACCAGGACGCCTGCAGGGTGCCGTTCGGGCTGACCGCGAGGTCCCGGTGGATGGCCGTGTTGCCGCTGGACAGCACGTTGACCGCGCCGAGACTGCCGCTCGTACCGACCTTCGAGACCACGGCGCGGGCCTTGGCGTCCTCCAGGCCGCCGATCAGCACGGCGCCGCGACCGTCGTCGGCGAGCCCGACGACGCTCTCGTCGGTGGTCTTGTCAGGCCAGGCGACCGCCTTCGGGCCCAGCCAGCCGAGCGACGCATTGCGGCGGGTGACGAAGATCGAGCCGCCGTTGGTGAACTTGAAGTACGACAGCAGGGCCGCACCCGCGGGGTTGACGTCGATCGAGGGCTTGAAGCTGTTCGCGCCGAAGTCGGTGAACTGGGGAGCGGCGTCCTTCATCCAGAACGTCGCGCGGGCCGTCTCGATGTCCGCGTCCTCGGACTGGTAGGCGACATGCACACGCCCGGCGCCGTCGATCCCAGCACCGATACCGGTGACGGTCTCGATGTCGACGGCCGGGCTGAGCAGGGTCGAGCCGTCCCAGGTGCCGTTGGGGAGGTAGCGCGATCCGCGCACCTTGTGCTCCCCGCCCGTGGTCTGGTTCCACACGACCGCGAGGTCGCCGGCGTCGTTGGCGACGGCGTGCACGTCGTGTGCGTCGGTGACCGCCGCCGCGGTGACGGCCTTGGGCGCGCCCCACACGCCGTTGGTGGCGATGGCGGCGTACACCTTCGTGCCGCCGGGGACCGGGCGGGCCCACGCGGCGACTGCGTCGCCGGAGCCGAAGGCGGCGACGTCGACCGAGTTGGGGACGTCGCCCGAGCCGCTGATGTTGCCGCCGTCGATGCCCCCCACGGCCCCTGCCGGGACGGAGGGGACGAAAGTGAGGGCGCCGGCCGTGATGGCTGCGGCGGCGAGTCCGAGAACCTTGCTGCGCATGGGGATCTGCCTTTCGTTGGGGGGACCTGCTCCTGGGAGTGGGAGCGCCGGGGCCGGTGGACCTTGCAGGTTTTCCGGTGGGGGATCCGGCTGGTGTCGCCAACGTTCGTCCGGGGCGGGGTGCGCGGGCATCCGGAGCCGCCACGGAAGCAAGGGAGGGCAGCACGGAGACAACACGGACCCAAGGCGGAGCCAACCTCACTACGATGCGGGCGTGCGCTCCCCGGTGCTCGTCTCGCGGACGGTGGAGCGAGCGCGCCTCCGCGCCGCCCTCGACGGCGTCTCCGCAGGTCAGGGCGGGCTCTGGGTGCTGCGCGGCGACCCGGGCATCGGCAAGTCGCGGCTCGCGAGCGCGGTGCTCGCCGAGGCCGCCGACCGGGGGCTCGCGGTGCTGTCCGGGCGGGCCGTCCCGTCGGGCACCCCCACGCCCCTGCGCCCGCTCGGCGAGGCGCTGCTGGCCTGGCTGCGGCGCAACGACGTCCCGGACGACCGCTCGCTGGCGCCGTACCTCCCGACGATGGCGCGGCTCGCGCCCCAGCTCGGCCCGACGGCGCCGGACAGCCCGTCGTCGGTGATGCTGCTCGGCGAGGGCCTGCTGCGCCTCGCCCAGGCCGTCCCCGAGCCGGGCATGGTGCTGGTCGTCGAGGACCTGCACTGGGCCGACCCGGAGACCCTCGCCGTGCTCGAGTACGTCGCCGACAACGCCCGCGACGTGCCCCTGGTCGTGGTCGCGACCGTCCGCCTCCACGAGGCGCCGGCGGTGCAGGAGCTGGTGACCGCGCTCGAGTGGCGGCGCTCGGCCGACGTGGTGGACCTGCAGCCGCTGCCCGACGACGACGTCGCCGCGGTCGCCCGCGCCTGCCTCGACGCTGAGCCGCCCGCGGAGCTGGTGGGCTGGCTGCAGCAGTACAGCGCGGGCTACCCGCTCTTCGTCGAGGAGATGCTCGCCGACCTGCGGGACAGCGGCGTGCTGGCCGAGCAGGACGGGCGCTGGGTGCTCACCGCTCCGGTCGCCGTGGTGGTCCCACGGCCCTTCGCCCGCTCGGTGGACGGCCGCCTGGACGCGGCGGGTGCCGTCGGGCGCGAGATCGCCGGCGCGGCGGCACTGCTCGGCGTCGAGTTCGACTGGCGGGCCGTCGGGGACGCGCTCGGGCTGGACGAGGCCGCCCTCGCGGACGGCCTGCGCCGACTGGCGGACCAGCGGCTCGTCGTCAGCGTCCCGCCCGACCGGTTCGCCTTCCGGCACGCCCTCACCCGCGAGGCGGTGCTCGCCGGCCTGCTCGCGCCCGACCGGTCCCGGCTCGCCGGCCTGTTGGCCGCCGCACTGGCCGGACGCACCGCGGACGAGGCCGAGGACCACCTCCAGCTCGCCGAGCTCTACGAGGCTGCCGGCGACGACGGCCGCTCCGCGGGGCTGTGGCTCGCCACCGCACGCGACGCGGTCACCCGGGGCGCGCTCGCCAGCGCCCAGGAGGCGCTGGACCGTGCCTTCCACCGGGTCCCGGTCGGCAGCGCGGCCGAGCGGGAGGCGCGGGAGCTGGAGGTCGAGGTGCAGGCCCTCGCGGGTGACGTGCCGCGGGCGCTCGCCGCGGGGGAGCGGCTGACCGAGGAGCTCGTCGACGAGCCGGGCCGGCTGGCCGTCGTACGGCTCCGGCTGGCGCGGGCGCTGCTCGCCGGCGGCGAGTGGGACCAGGCCGAGGCCCAGCTGGTCGCCGCCGCCGGTCACGACCCGGCGCAGGAGGAGGTCCTCGCGGCCCGGCTCGCGCTGGGCCGGCAGGACGACCTGGGCGCCGCGGAGCGGGCACAGGCAGCGCTGGCGGTGGTCGGCGCGGACCGTCCGGAGATCGCCTGCGAGGCGTGGGAGGTGCTCGGCCGGGCCGAGCGGGCTCGCGACTTCGTCGCCGCCGAGGAGGCCTTCGAGGCCGGCTACCGGCTCGCCGAGGAGGTCGGGCTGCCGCTGTGGCGTGCCCGCCTGCTCGCCGCGCTCGGCGCGCTCGACCTCGCCGCCCGCCGGCCCACCGACGAGCGCCTCGCGGCGGCCCGCCGGGTCGCGCTCGAGGCGGGCGCCATCGCGACGGCGGCGCGCATCGAGCTCGACCTCAACCTCCTGCGGATGCGCTACCTCGAGCTCGACGACGCCATGGAGGCGATCGACAACGCGATCACGATGATGGAGCGGCTCCGGCTGCCCGACCTCGCCGTCGCGCACGTGCTCCGCGCCGCCACCCGCGGCCTGGCGGGGCAGCTCGACGCGATGGAGGCCGACCTCGCCGCGGCCGCCGACAAGCCGATGGACGAGGCGGTCCGCGCCGTCGGCGTCCCCGGCCACGTGCGGTCGTTCGTCGCCCTCGCCCACGGCCGGTACGACGAGGCCCGGGGCCACCTCGCCACCGCGATGGACTACCACCGGCGGTTCCCGAGCCTGCCCTTCTCGCTGCGCGGGCTCTGGGCGCTGCTCGAGACCGCCCTCGGCGACGGCGCCGACGCCCGCGAGGAGGTCCGTAGCGGGCCCCAGGCCAACAGCCCCCACAACTGGTTCGCCCTGCGCTACGCCGACGCCATCGCGCTCGGCCGGGCCGGCGAGCGCGCCGAGGCCGAGCGGGTCTTCGCCGACGCCGAGTGGGGCCTGCCGGGCCGCGAGCCCTGGCCGGAGCTCCAGGCGCGGCTCCTGGTCGCGATCGCCGCCGCGAGGGACGGCTGGGGCGAGCCCGAGCGGTGGTTCCGCCACGCCCTCGACGGGCTGGTCGGCTACGGGCTGACCGAGGCCGCGTCGAGCTGTCGCGTCGCCATGCGCGACGCCGGGTTCGCGGTGCCGCGCAAGGCGGCCGGCAGCCAGCGGGTGCCCGCCCACCTGCAGCGGATCGGCGTCACCGCACGCGAGTACGACGTCCTCGAGCTCGTCGTCGAGGGGCTGCAGAACAAGCAGATCGCCGAGCGCCTCTACCTCTCCGTCCGCACGGTCGAGACCCATGTGACCCGGCTGCTGCAGCGGACCGGGGCGGCGGACCGGGGCGCCCTGGCGTCGTACCTCACGCAGTGACGGCTCAGGGAGTGACGGGCGGGCGCGCGGCCAGGCCGAGGTCGACGACGTCCTCGATCCGCTCGCACCACCACGACCGGGCGGTGTCGTGGGCGCCGGGGGCCATCGCGTCGTGGAGCGCTCGGGAGGCGTCGTCGGCGTACCCGTCCTCGACCTCGACGACGACATAGCAGCGGTCGTGGGCGCCGGTCAGCAGCCAGCGGCTGGTCGCGAACCCGGGGAGCCGGCGCAGCCAGGGCGCCGCCTCGCCGCGGAGCCGGACCAGGACGTCCTCGCTCCGCTCGGGAGTGAGGTCGAGCGTCACCAGCAGCGTCGTCATGGCTCCACTGTCGGGGCCGCGGCGGGCCCGCTACATCCGTGGCGGGCACGGACTCAACGATCGGCCCGGACGACCGGCCGGTCGCCGATGACTTTTGTCGGTGGTGGGGGTCACAGTGGGGAGACAGGGACGACGAGCTGGAGGCTGGGATGACGACGATCCTCATGGTGGGGACACGCAAGGGACTGTGGGTGGGCCGCTCGGACGACCGGGAGGACTGGTCGTTCACCGGGCCGCACCACGACATGGAGGAGGTCTACTCCTGCCTCGTCGACACCCGGGGGAGTGCGCCACGGCTCTTCGCCGGCGCCTCCTCCAGCTGGCTCGGCCCGCAGCTGCGGTGGTCCGACGACCTCGGCGAGACCTGGCAGGAGACCCCCAACGGCGCGATCCGCTTCCCCGAGGGAGCCGGCGCGACGGTGGAGCGGATCTGGCAGGTCGTGCCCGGCGCCGGTGAGGGCGTCCTGCACGCCGGCACGGAGCCGGGGGCGGTGTTCACCTCCCGCGACGGCGGGGCGACCTTCGCCCTCGAGGAGGGGCTGTGGAACCACCCCCACCGTGCGGAGTGGGGCGCCGGCTTCGGCGGCCAGGCCTTCCACACCGTCCTCCCGCACCCCAGCGACCCGTCGTCGATGACGGTGGCGATCTCGACCGGCGGCGTCTACCGCACGACCGACGGCGGAGCCTCCTGGGAGCCGCGCAACCAGGGCATCCGCGCCGACTTCCTGCCCGAGGACCAGCGCTACCCGGAGTTCGGCCAGTGCGTCCACAAGGTCACCCGTCACCCGTCGCGGCCCGAGCGGCTCTACGCCCAGAACCACGGCGGCGTCTACCGCTCCGACGACGAGGGCGGCTCGTGGACGTCCATCGGCGACGACCTGCCGAGCGACTTCGGCTTCCCGATCGTCGTCCACCCGCACCAGCCGGACACGATCTGGGTCTTCCCGCTCGGCGGCGGCGACCGGCGCTACCCGCCCGGCGCCGAGCCGCGGGTGTGGCGCTCCGACGACGCGGGCGAGTCCTGGACGCCGTACGGCAAGGGCCTGCCGGAGGCGTTCTACGTCGGCGTCATGCGCGACGCGATGTGTGCCGACTCCCACGACCCGGCCGGGCTCTACTTCGGGGCCCGCAACGGCTCGGTCTGGGCCTCCGCCGACGACGGCGAGTCGTGGCGCCAGATCGCGGCCGACCTGCCCGACGTGATGTCGGTCAAGGCCGGCGTCGCCTGACGCCGATCCTCAGTAGCGTTCGCACCATGCCTGCGTTCTCGCACACCTACTCCACGACCATCGACGCCCCGCCCGCCGTGGTCCACGGCCTGGTCGCCGACTTCCACGAGTGGCGCGCCTGGTCGCCGTGGGAGGACCTCGACCCCGACCTGCACCGTGTGTACGACGGCGCCGGGGTCGGGGCGTCGTACGCCTGGTCCGGCAACAAGAAGGCCGGCGAGGGGTCGATGACCTTCACCTCGATCACCCCGGAGCAGGTGGTCGTCGACCTCGAGTTCCTCAAGCCGTTCAAGGCCAGCAACGTGGTCACCTTCGACCTCGCCCCCGCGGGCGAGGGCACCAGGGTGGCATGGACGATGGCCGGCCAGCGCAACCTGGCGTTCGCGGTGCTGGGGAAGCTGTTCTTCGACAAGGCGATCGGCAGGGACTTCACGAAGGGGCTGGCGTCGCTGAAGGCGGCTGCCGAGGCCGCGTGAGTTTCACCGGCCGGCCGGTGAAACTCACGGTTGGACGACGAAGTTTCATCGTCCAAGCGTGAGTTTCGTCGTCCAGGTGCGGGAGTTTCACCGGTCGGCCGGTGAATCTCCCGCCACAGGCCGAGCCGTACCCTTGACCCATGCCCACCCTCCGCTCCGCGACGTCCACCTCGGGCCGCAACATGGCCGGCGCGCGTGCCCTCTGGCGCGCCACCGGCATGACCGACTCGGACTTCGGCAAGCCGATCATCGCCATCGCGAACTCCTTCACCGAGTTCGTCCCCGGACACGTCCACCTGCGTGACCTCGGGAAGATCGTGGCGGAGTCGGTCGTGGCGTCCGGTGGCGTGGCCAAGGAGTTCAACACGATCGCCGTCGACGACGGCATCGCGATGGGCCACGGCGGCATGCTCTACTCGCTGCCCAGCCGCGAGCTGATCGCGGACGCGGTCGAGTACATGGTGCAGGCGCACTGTGCCGACGCCATCGTGTGCATCTCCAACTGCGACAAGATCACCCCGGGCATGCTGCTGGCGGCCCTGCGGCTCAACATCCCGGTCGTGTTCGTGTCCGGCGGCCCGATGGAGGCCGGCAAGACCACCGCCATCGAGGGCATCGTCCACAGCAAGCTCGACCTGGTCGACGCGATGGTGGCCTCCGCCAACGACGCAGTCACCGACGAGCAGCTCGACACCATCGAGCGCTCGGCCTGCCCGACCTGCGGCTCCTGCTCGGGCATGTTCACGGCCAACTCGATGAACTGCCTCACCGAGGCGATCGGCCTCTCGCTGCCGGGCAACGGCTCGACCCTGGCCACGCACGCCAAGCGCCGTGCGCTCTTCGAGGAGGCCGGCCGGGTCGTGATGGACCTGTGCCGCCGCTACTACGAGCAGGACGACGAGTCGGTCCTGCCGCGCAACATCGCCAGCCGGTCGGCGTTCGAGAACGCCGTCGCCCTCGACGTCGCCATGGGCGGCTCGACCAACACCGTGCTCCACCTGCTGGCGGCCGCCCGCGAGGCGGAGCTCGACTTCGACGTCCACGACATCGACGCGATCTCGCGCCGCGTCCCGTGCCTGTCCAAGGTGGCGCCGAACTCCCCGAAGTTCCACATGGAGGACGTCCACCGCGCCGGCGGCATCCCCGCGCTCCTCGGCGAGCTGCGCCGTGGCGGCGCGCTCAAGGAGGACGTGCACTCGGTTCACTCGCCCGACCTCGACGCGTGGCTCGGGAAGTGGGACATCCGCGGCGAGGACCCGTCGCCCGAGGCGCTGGAGCTCTTCCAGGCCGCGCCCGGCGGCGTGCGTACGACGGAGCCGTTCTCCACCGAGAACCGCTGGGGCACGCTCGACACCGACGCCGCCGAGGGCTGCATCCGCGACTTCGAGCACGCCTACTCCGCCGACGGCGGGCTGGCGATCCTGACCGGCAACATCGCGGTCGACGGCTGCGTCGTGAAGACCGCCGGCGTGCCCGACGACTGCCTGGTCTTCCAGGGCACGGCGATCGTCTTCGAGTCCCAGGACGCGGCGGTCGAGGGGATCCTCGGCAAGAAGGTCGAGGAGGGCCACGTGGTGGTCATCCGCTACGAGGGCCCCAAGGGCGGCCCCGGCATGCAGGAGATGCTCTACCCGACGGCCTTCCTGAAGGGTCGTGGGCTCGGCCAGAAGTGCGCGCTGATCACCGACGGGCGCTTCTCCGGCGGCACCAGCGGCCTGTCCATCGGCCACATCTCGCCCGAGGCGGCCGGCGGCGGCCTGATCGCGCTGATCGACGACGGCGACCCGATCTCGATCGACATCCCCAACCGGTCGATCCACCTCGACGTCGACGAGCACACGCTGTCCGAGCGCCGGGTGCTGCAGGAGAAGCGGGACCGGCCCTGGACCCCGCAGGACCGCCAGCGGCCGGTGTCGGCAGCGCTGCGGGCCTACGCGTCGATGGCCACCGCGGCCTCCGACGGCGCCTACCGGCGGGTTCCGGACTGACGGTCCGGCGGGCGGGGGCGACGCCCTAACCTTGGGACATGAGCGACGCCCCCGACATCAAGCCCCGTTCGCGCGACGTCACCGACGGCCTCGAGAAGGCCGCCGCCCGGGGGATGCTCCGCGCGGTCGGCATGGGCGACGCGGACTTCGCGAAGTCGCAGATCGGCGTCGCGTCCAGCTGGAACGAGATCACCCCCTGCAACCTGTCCCTCGACCGGCTCGCCAAGGCGGTCAAGAACGGCGTGCACGCGGCCGGCGGCTACCCGCTGGAGTTCGGGACGATCTCGGTGTCCGACGGCATCTCGATGGGCCACGAGGGGATGCACTTCTCGCTGGTCTCGCGGGAGGTCATCGCCGACTCCGTCGAGGTCGTGATGAACGCCGAGCGCCTCGACGGCTCGGTCCTGCTCGCGGGCTGTGACAAGTCGCTGCCGGGGATGCTGATGGCGGCCGCGCGGCTCGACCTCGCCAGTGTCTTCCTGTACGCCGGCTCGATCATGCCCGGACAGGTCGACGGCCGCGACGTGACGATCATCGATGCCTTCGAGGCCGTCGGTGCGTGCCTCGCCGGCAAGATCACCCGCGAGGAGGTCGACCGCATCGAGCGCGCGATCTGCCCGGGCGAGGGTGCCTGCGGCGGCATGTACACCGCCAACACCATGGCCTCGGTCGGCGAGGCCCTGGGCATGTCGCTGCCGGGCAGCGCCGCCCCGCCGGCGGTGGACCGGCGCCGCGACGGCTTCGCGCACCGGTCGGGGGAGGCCGTGGTGAACCTCCTGCGCCAGGGGATCACCGCCCGCCAGATCATGACGCGCGAGGCGTTCGAGAACGCGATCGCCGTGGTGATGGCCCTCGGCGGCTCCACCAACGCCGTCCTCCACCTGCTGGCGATCGCCAACGAGGCGGAGGTCGAGCTGACCCTCGACGACTTCAACCGGATCGGCGACAAGGTGCCGCACCTGGCGGACATGAAGCCGTTCGGCAGGTACGTCATGAACGACGTCGACAAGATCGGCGGCATCCCGATGGTGATGCGGGCCCTGCTCGACGCGGGGCTCATGCACGGCGACTGCCTGACCGTGACCGGGAAGACGATGGCCGAGAACCTCGACGAGCTCGCCCCGCCGGCGGTCGACGGCACGGTCATCCGTCCGCTCGACGCCCCGATCCACAAGAGCGGCGGCCTGACCATCCTCAAGGGCTCCCTCGCCCCGGAGGGCGCGGTCGTCAAGAGCGCCGGCTTCGACGACTCGGTCTACAGCGGCACCGCCCGCGTCTTCGACGGCGAGCGGGCGGCCATGGACGCCCTCGAGGAGGGCCGGATCGTCTCCGGCGACGTCGTCGTCATCCGCTACGAGGGTCCCAAGGGCGGCCCGGGCATGCGCGAGATGCTGGCCATCACCGGTGCGATCAAGGGCGCCGGGCTCGGCAAGGACGTCGTGCTGGTGACCGATGGCCGGTTCTCGGGTGGCACCACCGGTCTGTGCGTCGGGCACATCGCTCCCGAGGCCGTGGACGGTGGCCCGATCGCGTTCGTCCGCGACGGCGACCGGATCACCCTCGACGTCGCCAACCGCACCCTCGAGCTCGCGGTCGACGAGGCCGAGCTCGCGGCGCGCCGGGCCGGCTGGGAGCCGCTGCCGCCCAAGTACACCCGCGGCGTCCTCGGCAAGTACGCCAGGACCGTCCAGTCCGCCGCCGTCGGCGCCGTGACGTCGTAGGACCGGCCGATGAAGATCCACTCCCGCGTCACCGGCCGCCTCCTCGACTTCGTCGAGAGCCAGCGGATGTTCTTCGTGGCGACCTCGCCGCTCGCCGAGGACGGCCACGTCAACCTCTCGCCCCGCGGCATCCCGGGCACCTTCCGGATGCTCGACGAGCACACCTTCGCCTGGCTCGACACCTCGGGGAGCGGCAGCGAGACCATCGCCCACCTGCGCGAGAACGGTCGCGTCACGGTCATGTTCTGCGCCTTCGAGGGGGCGCCCAATATCGTCCGCTTCCACGGCCGCGGCCGGGTCGTCACGCGCTACGACGACGAGTACGTCCTGCTCGAGCCGCTCTTCGTCGATCTGCCGGGCGCCCGAGCCGTGATCGTCGTCGACATCGAGCGGATCTCCGACTCCTGCGGCTTCGGCGTGCCCCTGATGGAGTACGCCGGCGAGCGGGACCTGCTGCAGCCGTACTTCGAGCGCAAGGGGATCGAGGGCTCGGCCGACTACCGCCGCCGCAAGAACCGCACCAGCATCGACGGCCTGCCCGCCTTCGACTTCGACCCGCTGGGCGAGTGGTCGACCGTCGAGGGGTTGCGCACGATCCGGGACCGGTTGGCGGCGCAGATCGAGGGGTGGCGCTTCCCGGTCTCCTTCGGCCTCGCGCTGGACGGTGAGCCGGGCCTGGTCAACCGGCCCGGTGGCGTCCACGGCCTGCCTGCCGTGGTCCTGGCGACCGTGCTGAAGCACGACGGGTCCACGGCGAGCCTGGAGGTCAGCGCCGAGCAGCTCGACGAGGCGATCACCGCGCTGTCGCCGGCGGAGGCGTGCACGGCCGTCGAGCACCCCAACCTGGCCGACTGGCGGGACCTTCGTGACCGGCTCGGCACGGACGGGGGCACCGTGACGGCCGTGTTCGTGCGCTCCGCCGACGACCCCGTCACCTCCGACGTCGACGCCCGGCTCCGCGACCGCTGGTGACCCCGTGGTGACCAACGCCTTCGGGCAGGCCGTCGGCGACGAGGTCCCCGGCTGGGAGCCGCGTCCGTGGCCGGAGCCGGTCACGATCACCGGCCGCTACGTCGAGCTGCGCCCGCTCTCGTCCGCCCAGTACGCCGACCTCCACGCCGCGACCTGCGGGCCCGACGACGGAGACCTCTGGACCTACCGGCCGATCCCGCGCCCGACCACGCTCGCGGAGCTGTGGATGCACCTCGCCGCCCACCTCGACGACCCCGCGCTGGTGACCTTCGCGCTGGTGCCGCTGGAGGGGGAGCGGGCGGGGAGGGCGACCGGCCTGGCGTCGTACACGCGCATCGAGCCGGGGCACGGACAGGTGGAGGTCGCGGGGGTGCTCCTCGGGAAGGCGTTGCAGCGCACCCGCGCGGCCACCGAGGCGATCCACCTGCTGATGGCGCACGCGTTCGACGAGCTCGGCTACCGCCGCTTCGAGTGGAAGTGCGACAGCCTCAACGAGCCCTCGCGGCGGGCCGCCCTGCGCCTCGGCTTCGTCGAGGAGGGCCGCTTCCGCAACCACATGGTCACCCAGGGCCGCAACCGCGACACGGACTGGTTCTCGGTCACCGACGCGGAGTGGCCGGCCGTGCGCGCAGCGCACCAGCGCTGGCTCGACCCCGCCAACTTCGACGACGCCGGCGTGCAGCGGACCTCGCTCGCGGCCCGGCGCTAGCGACCCAGCTGCGCCAGCACCGACCGCGCCTGGGAGCGGGCTCCGGCGGCGTTCGGGTGGGCGGGTACGGCGACGGCGAGGTCGTTGAGCGAGACGATGCCCAGGCCCTCGACATACCGGGTCAGTGGACCGGTGCACACGTGGTGCCCCGTGCTCAGCGGGTGCGTGTCGACGAGCTCGGCGCCGCCGCGGCGAGCCGCCTCGGCGAGCATGTCGTTGAGCTTCACGAAGACCGAGTGCAGGTAGGCCATGTCGGTGTTGGTGATCGGCACGATCGGCCAGCAGCCGCGCTCGGGGATCGCGTCCAGGTAGTTGACCAGCAGCACGCGCGCGTGCGGCGAGCGGCGCCTGATCTCCTTGAGCGCCTCGACGACCTTGTCCTCGGAGGCGGCGACGTTCTCGGCCAACCGGTCGACGCCCCCGGCGGTGAAGCGCTCCTTGCACGCGCCGAGCGGCAGCGTCGACTCGTCGATGAGCGGGATGATGTCGGGCAGCGGCAGCCTCGGCGCGGGCAGGCTGACCGGGCTGGCGGAGATGCAGCTCATCGCGCCGCTCGCGACCTCCGCGTCGTTGCCGCCGATGCCGACCGTGACCAGGTCCGTCGTGGGCGTGAGCCGGTCGAACTGCGGCGGGTTGACCCCGCCCATCGGCAGCTCCTGCGGCTGCGTGAAGTGCTCGGTCGTCGCCGAGCCGCAGGTGGCGTCGCGGAAGGTCGTGACGCCGAGCGCCTTCGCGACCAGCTTCGGGTAGTTGGTGTGCGACTGGAAGCAGTCCACGGGCGCGTGGGTCGCGTCCGGGAAGCCGTTGCGGTCGAAGAGGACCACGTCGGCGGACCAGGAGTCACCCAGCGCGACGTACTCCGTGTACGACGCCGCGGGCTCCGCGTGCGCCACGGGAGCGTCGCCGCCGGCGACAGCCGGGGCGAGTGCGAGGGAGGTGAGCGCGGCCACGACGGCAGCGGTGCGGGCAGCCGGACGGGTGGGGGGACGGCGTCGGAGCATGCCCGGTCCAACGAGCCGGAGTGACCGCCGTCACTCGTGTCGACGAGCTGCGCGAGCGATGTCGGCGTGCCGTGGCACTGTCGAGGACATGGACCAGCGGATCAGCTTCGTCACCCTCGCTGTCGCGGACATCGACGTCACCCGCCGCTTCTACGTCGACGGGCTCGGCTGGACCCCCGAGCTCGACGTGCCGGGGGAGGTGATCATGTTCCGGGCCGGCGAGCACCTCGTGCTCTCGCTGTGGGAGCGCAGCCACTTCGAGGCCGAGGTCGGCGCGCTGATGACCGGCCACGGCGTCGCGCCGATCACCATCGCCCACAACCTCGCCACGCCCGAGGCCGTCGATGCCGTGCTGTCGACCGCCCGCGCCGCCGGCTCGCCCCACGTCGAGGAGGCCGTACGGCGCGACTGGGGCGGCTACACCGGGTTGTTGGAAGACGGAACCCCGAGGTTCGTTCACGGGTACTCGGGCTACTTCTCAGACCCGGACGGCTACCGATGGGAGATCGCCTACAACCCGGACCCGAAACTAGGTGCGATTGTGCTGCCGGATTAGGCACGATCACTCCATGGACGATTCCGGGCTGGCCGCTGTGCTCGTGGGTGAAAGGATCACCGCCGTCGCGTTCGTACATGACTTCATCGAGGTGCACTTCGGCGATATCGTTCTGACCGGCTATACGAAGCCGTTTGGAATGATCGCGTGTTGGGGCGTAGGTGAGAAGACGCTGCCCTATCTGATCGGTAAGCGGGTTGATCATGTAGAGGTCGTTCCGGATCGCTACGTCGCAATCGACTCGGGAGAGAACCGTCTCGCGTTCCCGCTGGACGAGGACGCCCGGGTCGGCCCAGAGGCAGTGCGCCTGTACGCGCCGGGCATCGCCGAACTCGACCAGCAGTCGAAGCACTGGGTCTGGTGACTTGTGGTGACGGATGACGATGAACTCACGGACGGACACATCATTGAGGTGATCGCCAGCAACGAACGTCTCCGCACTGGTCCCTTTCGATGGCGATGTTCGTGCGGCGCAGGGGGAGGCGGGCAATGGCGAGCCTCGGCGCAGGAGGCGCAGAAGGCTGCCGACAAGCACCTGAGAAGAGTCCTCGGATAGGCCGACAGGTCCGGGTATGACCGGGTTCTTGGCAGACCGAACCACCCCGAGATTCGTTCACGGGTACGCGGGCGATTGCTCAGACCCGGGCGGGTGCCGGTGGGGAGGTCCCCTTCAACCCAGACCCCAGTCTGGGCGGATCGTCTTGCCGGGGTAGAGCGCCGCAGGTCGCGAAAACTCGGCTACTCCGACGGTGGACCGCTCAGCGGGCGCGGCAAGTCCGACGACGGCATCCATGAGCCTCCGTCGGCACGATTCCAGACGAAACCCTCGGGATCGGCAACGGCGGCCGCGACGCCAGAACGGCCATGCTTGTAGAACTTCGGCATGGTGTACGGGCTCCACAGCCCGATCTGCTCCATCCGTTGCTCTACCGCCTCCGGCGTGGGAGCGAAGATAAGTGCCGACACTAGGTCGCAGCCGTCGATCGGCTCTCCTCCCGAAACCCAGCCGACCACGCCGTCCTGCACCGGCACGAACCACGTGCGCTGATGGCGACGCCACATGGTGCGATCCTAGCCACGGATCGATCCAGGACTCGGTTCGATCGTCCTAGCGCGTTGTACTCAAGTGCCAATCGCCTTTCGGTGATGCTGACCGGGCGATTTTGCCGGTTCAGTCTGGATCTGCCCCCGCATTTCCGGTCGAAATCGCCTGGTTAGCGCTGTTCGGCCGCCATGCTGTCGGCATGCTGTTCCTGCTCGACAGCAACATCGCGATCAAGAGTGATCCGCTGTCCATAACGGTCGAGCCGGACGCTGCCCTCGCGATGGAGTTCCACCGGCTGGCCACGACCCATCACCACGACCTCCGGGTGCATCCCGCCTCGCTGGACGACTTTGCGCGGATTAAGGATGCAGCGAAGCGATCGGCACGCTTGACCGTGTTCGAGCGGTACGAGCGCGTCGTGAGTCCTCCCGCGATCAGTGACGACCAGCGGGCCGAACTTGGTGTGCCAACTCCTGGCTCGAACGACGATGTCGATCAACACCTGCTCGCCGCCGTTTTGGGACACGCGGTGGGCTATCTGGTCACACAGGATCAAGGCATCCATTCGAAGGCCCATCGGCTCGGCATCGGTGACCGGGTCCTGACCCTTGCGGACGCGATCGCGTTCCTCCGTAATTTGCACCCGGCGCCTCCGACTCCTCCGCCGTCGGTTCGCCGGGTGAAGGCCCACGAGCTGAGGCTGGATGACGAGATCTTCGACGGTCTTCGCCAGGACTACGGAGGGGCGGCCTTCGATAGGTGGTTTCAGGAGAAGGCCGCGCAAGGTGGGCGGGACGCGCTCCTAATCGATGGACAGAACGATGCACACGCTGCGATCGCGCTGCTCAAGATTGAACCAAGCGGAGAGCACGGAGTTCCTGGCCCGCTGTTGAAGATCAGTACCTTCAAGGTCGCTTCAAACTACAGCGGGCAGAAGTACGGAGAGTTGCTCCTCAAGGCCATCTTTGAACAAGCCCACACCGACGAGATGGCGGGCATCTTCGTCACGGTCTTTGCCAAGCAGCAGGCGCTGATCGACTTGCTCGATGACTTCGGGTTCAGGGTGCAGCCTGTCACGACCGACGCAGGCGAGTTGGTTCTGGCGAAAGATCTGCGAGGGTCCCTCGCACCTGCCTCGATGTCTCCACTTGAGTTCCACGTGACGCATGGGCCGCCCGCACTGCGGATGGTCGGGGTGCAACCCTTTCTGGTGCCGATCGAGCCGCGTTGGCATCAGGTGCTGTTTCCGGATGCCGAGCCATTCGATCCGCAGGGAGGTCTCTTCCCGGAACTGCTGGGACACCAGACTCAGCCGTTCGGAAACGCGCTCCGGAAGGCGTATCTCTGCAACTCGCCGACCCGCCTCCTCGTGCCGGGATCTCCGTTGCTGTTTTATCGGAGTCACGATGAGAAGGCGGTCTTTGTGGTGGGTGTGTGTGAGCAGACGTACGTCAGCCGAGACCCCGCCGAGATCGCGGCGTTGGTCGGTCGGCGGACGGTCTACTCCTACGCGCAGATCGAGGATCGTGTGCGGAACGGAGAGGTCCTAGTCGTGTTGTTTCGACAGGACCGGGTTCTAAGGGAGGACCCCATCACGCTGGAAGACCTGAAACGGGCGGGCGTCGCACGGACCTGGCCACAAGCAATCACACGCACGCGACCCGAAGGAGCGCAATGGCTTCGGCAGCGATTGGGCGCGTAGCACTGTTCTCGATCCACCCGCAGTACGCCGAGGCGATTCTGGCTGGGACCAAGTCGGTCGAGTTCCGTCGGACGCCGCTCGCCGATGACGTAACGCACGTCGTTGTCTACGCGACGGCCCCGACGAAGATGGTGGTGGGCATCTTCGAAGTAGACGGGGTCGAGGCACTCAGTCCGTCGAGTGCTTGGCGCAAGTACAGCGATGTCGGTGCAATCGAGAAGACCGCCTTCAACGCTTACTACGCCGGTGCTGCCACTGCACACGTGATCAAGGTCCGGCGTGTGCAGCGCCTCGCCTCGCCCCTACCGCTCTCCGAGATCGACCCGACTCTCAGACCGCCGCAGTCATTCCAGTACTTGGCTGCGGACGTGATTGGTTCGATTGCTCCGGAGCGGTCACTGGCTCGCGGGGCAGCGAAACTCGGGCGTGGGATCGGCCGGATCCTCAGGAACGGCTCGGAGGCTGCGCCCGTCGGCTGACGCGGCCGCATCGGCTTACCAAGATTCTGTAGCCACGAAGGGTCTCAAGGAGACGGTTCGCGGCGGCGTGTGGTTCACCAGCAGGAACGGCGGCCATTCCCGCGTGTTTCACGAGGTGCCGGCCCTGCTGCTGATTGATTGGCGCAACAAGTGAGATGTAGTCGGCTTCTAGTTCGGCGGACCAGTCGTGGCAGAGGCTTCTGGTGGGAGATCGCGTTCAACCCCGACCCGGGGCTGTCGGCGATCGTGCTGCCCGACTGACCTCAGCCGACCAGCGACCCCACCTGCCGCAGCACGTCGAGCAGCGGCACCAGCGCCGGCGACGGGTTGCCCGCGCGGTGCACGGCGGCCAGGTCGCGGTGCATCGGCGGCTCGAAGCTGCGGGCGACGACGCCGGGCAGCGGGTCGCGGGAGCGGTCGACGCTGTGCCAGATGCACGACGCGAGGCCGTGGCTGACGGCGGCGAGCCACGCGTTGCGCTCGTCGGTCTCGACCGCCACCTCGGGGGTGACGCCGCACCGGGCGAAGAAGCCGTCGAGTGCCTCGCGCCGGGCCGTGCCCGCGGTCGGCAGCACGAGGGGCAGGCCGGCGAGGTCGGCGAAGGTCACCCGCTCAGGCAGGTCGGTCGCGGCGGGGGAGTAGAGCCGGACCTCGGCCCGGCCGATGCCGGACACGGTCAGCCCGGTGGTCACGGCGCTGTCGCAGATGCCGAGGTCGGCGCGACCGGCCTCGACCAGGTCGACCACCTCGTTCGACGACGCGCACCCCACCAGCCGCGTCGGTACGACGACGCCGTGGTCGCGCAGCGCGGCTAGGATCGGGATCGCCATCGCCGCCTGCAGGGTCGGCGACGCCGCGATGACCAGGGGAGCGGCGGGATCGGCACTGGTCGCGGCGGTGCGCAGGGCGTCGATGCTGGCCAGCACCTCGCGGACCCGCCGGACGAACGACTCCCCGTCGGCCGTGAGGGCGACGCCGCGCCCGGACCGTTCGAACAGGGTGGTCCCGAGCTCGCGCTCGAGCTGGCGCACGGCGCGGCTCAGGGCGGGCTGGGCCACCGGGACCGCCGCCGCGGCCGCGGTCATGCTGCCGTGCTCGGCCGTCGCGACGACGTACCGCAGCTGCTGGATGTTCACCGTCCGCCTCCTCTCTCCCGGGCATGCCGAACGGGTCTTGGACGTCGTGTGACGCCCGCCACGAATCTAGAACGCGTTCCACTTCCTTCGCACCCCGTTCGAGGAGTCGTCATGCGTGTTCCGTCCGTGTCCCCGCGCCGGGCCCCGCGCCTCGCCGCCGCCGGCGTGGCCCTGGCCGCCGCTCTCGCCGGTGCCGTCGTCGCGGCCCCCGGCAGTGCCGCCCCGGCCCCGGCGCCGGTCGCCGCGGCCGCCTCGCCCGCGCTCGCCGGGCTCAAGGTGCTGCTCACCAACGACGACAGCGCGCGCGGCCTGGACGCGGGCTACGGCACCGACGGCAAGGGCCTGTACGTGCTGCGCAAGGCGCTGTGTGCCGCGGGAGCCGACGTGCTCGTCGTGGCGCCGTGGTCGCAGCAGAGCGGCGCCGGCGCACGGATGACCTCGCCCGGCTTCGCCCCGGTCTCGATGACCGTCCAGGCCGTCACGCCGCCGGCGGCGTACGCGGGCGACTGCGCCGGCAGCCCGAGCGCCGGTGCGGTCTTCGGCGTCTGCGTCGCCGCCGCTCCCTGCTCCTCGACGACGCCGTCCGGTTCCCCGGCCGACGCGGTCAACATCGCGCTCAAGCGCTTCGCCGCCAACTACTGGCCCGCCGGCCCGGACCTCGTCCTCTCCGGCACGAACTTCGGGCAGAACATCGGCGCCACGCTCAACCACTCCGGCACGGTCGGCGCGGTCGTCACCGCGCACGAGTACGGCGTCCCGGCGATCGCGTTCAGCGCCGAGGCGCCGCGCGACCTGGCCCAGATCCCGAACGTGCCCTTCGCCGCGACCGCCGACTTCGCGGTCAAGCTGGTCACCGCGCTGCGCAAGCGCAACGCGCTGACGGCCGGCCTCGTCCTCAACGTCAACCACCCCTTCGTCGGGGCCGGTGAGACGCTCGGCAAGGCCGTCCAGGCCGATGTCGGCTACAGCAGCGACCTGGGCCTCACCTTCCTCGACGACGTCCCCGCGACCGGTGGCACCTACCGCCTGGTGGCCGGCGCGCCCGCCACCGAGACCCGGCGCAACGCCGACACGACGGCGCTGGCCCGCAACGACATCCCGGTGACGGCGCTCGACGGTGACTGGGGCCGCCCGATGCCGATCCAGGTGTCGCTGGTCATCGGCTCGCTGAAGTAGCAAGGACCCCGGGGTCACTGCCCCGTCCGGGACGTCGTGTCCGGATGGGAGGATGGGGCAGTGACCACGGCTGGGGAGCTGCTCGCCGCAGAGATCGGCCGCCTCGCCGCGGACCTGACGGCCCGGCGCGCAGGAGCGTTGTCCGACGAGCCCGACGCGGTGCACCAGCTCCGCACGACGGTACGACGCCTGCGGAACGTGCTCGCCGCCTTCCGCCGCTGCTTCGACCCGGACCGGTCGGCGGAGCTCGCGGCCGCCCTGGCGTCGTACGGCGACCTGCTGGGGGAGTGCCGTGACCTGGAGGTCCGGGCCGCCGACGTGACCGCCGCGCTCGACGCCCTCGGACTGGCCGACGCGCGGGGCGACGCGCTCGGCGAGGCGCTGGTCGGCCCCCTGCTCGTCCGTCACGCCGCCGCCCACGCCGCACTGGTCGGCTGGCACGCCGGCCCCGGCGTGCGGGCGCTCGACGCACTGCTCGCCACCTGGACCGAGTCACCGGCCCTGGCCCGCCGCGCCCGCCGGCCCGCGGCCGGCGTGGCGACGAAGGCCGTACGCCGCCAGGCCCGCCGGGTGCTGGCCCGCGCCGACGCCGTCGTCGCTGCCGAGGGGGTCGAGGAGGCCCGGCACGGCCTCCGCAAGGCCGGCCGGCGGCTGCGGCACACGGCCGACGCGGTCGCCTCCGTCGACGTCGACGGCTCCCTGCGGGTGCTCGGCGGGCTCGGGCACCGGGTCCAGGGCGCGCTCGGCGACCACCGCGACGCCCTGCTGCTGGCCGAGCACGTGCGCCGGTGCGCGGCCGGGCAGGCCGACCGCGCCGACCGGGCGTCGTACGAGCTGGTCGCCGGGCACGCCGAGAAGCTCGCTGCCGAGGCCCTCGCGGGGCTCGACGAGACCCTCTCCGCACTCCGTGCCGAGGTCATTCCATGAGACGCGCGTCTTGGTATCTGGGACGGGGGCGCTACGTTATTCGACGGCACGACCGGGGCGGCGTACGGTGGGCGCATGCATCAGCAGCTTCTCGTACGCACCGGACGCGCCGCCTGACCTCGTCAGACGTCGCGTCCCACCCCTCGTTGCCTCCGCAACAGAGGGGTTTTTGTTTGTACGACGAACCACACCCCCGCCGGCGCAGGCCGGCAAGCAGCAGAGACAGGAATGAGTCGGATGACTGAGCAGCAGGGCTCGGGCGAGACGATGACCGGCGCGCAGAGCCTGGTCCGGTCGCTCGAGGCGGCAGGTGTCACGGACATCTTCGGCATCCCGGGAGGCGCGATCCTCCCGGCCTACGACCCGCTGATGGACAGCAGCATCCGGCACATCCTCGTACGCCACGAGCAGGGCGCCGGCCACGCCGCGCAGGGCTACGCCTCGGCGTCGGGCCGCGTGGGCGTCTGCATGGCGACCTCCGGCCCGGGGGCGACCAACCTGGTCACCCCGATCGCCGACGCGCACATGGACTCGGTCCCGATGGTCGCGATCACCGGCCAGGTCGGTGCCTCGATGATCGGCACGGACGCCTTCCAGGAGGCGGACATCCGCGGCATCACGATGCCGATCACCAAGCACAACTTCCTCGTCACCGACCCGGCGGAGATCCCGGTCAAGATCGCCGAGGCCTTCCACATCGCCTCGACCGGTCGCCCCGGCCCGGTACTCGTCGACGTCACCAAGTCGGCACTGCAGGCGACGACGTCGTACGCCTGGCCGACCGAGGTCACCCTCCCCGGCTACCGCCCGGTGACCCGGCCGCACGCCAAGCAGATCCGCGAGGCGGCCCGGCTGATCCTCGAGTCCCGCAAGCCCGTCCTGTACGTCGGCGGCGGCACCATCCGCTCCGGCGCGGCCAGGGAGCTGGCGACCCTCGCCGAGCTCACCGGCATCCCGGTGATCACCACGCTGATGGCGCGCGGCGCGTTCCCCGACAGCCACCCGCAGCACCTCGGCATGCCGGGGATGCACGGCACCGTGGCTGCCGTGGCCGCGCTGCAGAAGAGCGACCTGATCATCAGCCTCGGCGCCCGCTTCGACGACCGCGTGACCGGCAACCTCGACTCCTTCGCGCCCGGCGCGAAGGTGATCCACGCCGACATCGACCCGGCCGAGATCGGCAAGAACCGCTACGCCGACGTCCCGATCGTGGGCGACGTGCGTGAGGTCCTCGTCGACCTGATCACGACCCTGCGCACCGAGCAGGAGGCCGGCAACACGGGCGACTACGAGGGCTGGGTCGCGTTCTGCGCCGGGGTGAAGAAGAAGTACCCGCTCGGCTACGAGACGCCCACCGACGGCGGCCTCTCCCCGCAGTACGTCATCGAGCGCCTCGGCGTGATCTCCGGCGACAACACCATCTACACCGCGGGCGTCGGCCAGCACCAGATGTGGGCGGCCCAGTTCGTGAGCTACGAGAAGCCGAACACCTGGATCAACTCCGGTGGCCTCGGCACCATGGGCTTCGCCGTCCCCGGCGCGATGGGCGCCAAGGTCGCGATGCCCGACCAGACGGTGTGGGCGGTCGACGGCGACGGCTGCTTCCAGATGACCAACCAGGAGCTCGCCACCTGCGCGATCAACAACATCCCGATCAAGGTCGCGGTCATCAACAACGAGTCGCTCGGCATGGTGCGCCAGTGGCAGACGCTGTTCTACAACAGCCGCTACTCCAACACCGACCTGCAGTCGAAGCGGATCCCCGACTTCGTGAAGCTGGCCGACGCCTACGGCTGCGTCGGCCTGGCCTGCGAGTCGCCCGACGACGTCGACGCGACCATCGCCAAGGCGATGGAGATCAACGACGTCCCGGTCGTCGTGGACTTCCGGGTCCACCGTGACGCCATGGTGTGGCCGATGGTCGCCGCCGGCACCAGCAACGACGACATCAAGTACGCGCGCGACCTCGCGCCCCAGTTCGACGAGGACGACCTCTGATGGCCCAGCACACCCTGTCCGTCCTCGTCGAGGACAAGCCCGGCGTCCTGGCGCGGATCTCCGCACTGTTCAGCCGTCGCGGCTTCAACATCACCTCGCTCGCGGTCGGCCCGACCGAGCACGAGGAGATCTCGCGGATGACGATCGTCGTCAACGTCGACTCCTCGCCGCTCGAGCAGGTCACCAAGCAGCTCAACAAGCTGGTCGAGGTGATCAAGATCGTCGAGCTCGACCCGGCCGCCTCGGTCAACCGCGAGCTGGTCCTGGTCAAGGTCGGCGCCACCGCCGAGAACCGCAGCCAGGTGCTCGACGTCGTCCAGCTGTTCCGCGCCAAGGTGATCGACGTCGCCTCCGACGCGATCACGATGCAGGTCGTCGGCAACGCCGACAAGATCAGCGACTTCCTGCGCGTGCTCGAGCCCTTCGGCATCCGCGAGCTCGTGCAGTCCGGCATGGTGGCCATCGGCCGCGGGTCGCGCTCCATCTCGGAGCGGGGCAAGCCCGTCGCCGTACCGGTCCCGCCTGCCGCCAACGCCTGAAATCCCCAACCCAACCAGCAAGGAGAAGCCCGACGTGGCTGAGATTTTCTACGACGACGACGCCGACCTGTCCCTCATCCAGGGCAAGAACGTCGCGGTCATCGGTTACGGCAGCCAGGGCCACGCCCACGCGCTCAACCTGCGCGACTCCGGCGTCGACGTCCGCGTCGGCCTCAAGGAGGGCTCGAAGAGCCGCGCCAAGGCCGAGGAGCAGGGCCTGCGCGTCCTGACCCCGCGCGACGCCGCGGAGGAGGCCGACGTCATCGTCATCCTCGCCCCCGACCAGCACCAGCGGAAGCTGTACGCCGACGACATCGCGCCGGCGCTGACCGAGGGCGACACCCTCGTCTTCGGCCACGGCTTCAACATCCGCTTCGGCTACATCAAGGCGCCCGAGGGCGTCGACGTGATCATGGTCGCCCCGAAGGCCCCCGGCCACACGGTGCGCCGCGAGTACGTCGCCGGCCGCGGCATCCCGGACATCATCGCCGTCGAGCAGGACGCCTCGGGCACCGCCTGGGACCTCGCGAAGTCCTACGCGAAGGCGATCGGCGGCACCCGCGCCGGCGTCATCAAGACCACCTTCACCGAGGAGACCGAGACCGACCTGTTCGGTGAGCAGGCCGTCCTCTGCGGTGGCGTCTCGCACCTGGTCCAGGCCGGCTTCGAGGTCCTCACCGAGGCGGGCTACCAGCCGGAGATCGCCTACTTCGAGGTGCTCCACGAGCTCAAGCTGATCGTCGACCTCATGTGGGAGGGCGGCATCGCCAAGCAGCGCTGGTCGGTCTCCGACACCGCGGAGTACGGCGACTACGTCTCCGGCCCGCGCGTCGTGACGCCCGCCGTCAAGGAGTCGATGCAGGCGGTCCTGGCCGACATCCAGAGCGGGGCCTTCGCCGAGCGGTTCATCGGCGACCAGGACAACGGTGGAACGGAGTTCCTCAAGCTCCGCGAGGAGGAGGCCGCCCACCCGATCGAGGCGACGGGCAAGGCCCTGCGCGCCCACTTCTCGTGGAAGCAGACCGACGACGACTACACGGAGGGCTCGGCCGCGCGCTGACCTTCCGTCGTACGACGCCCGACGCCCCCGGATCCCGTGTGGATCCGGGGGCGTCCGCGTCTCACCCGTCTCACCCGTCGACGCCGACGGCGTCGAGCTGGGCCAGGAGGGCTTCCGCCAGCGCCCGGGCCCCCTCGACGGTCAGCACCATGCGGGGCCGGGCGGCCTCCGTCGCCTCGACGACCAGCCAGGTGCGGTCGTCGGCGTCATGGCGGCCGGCGCGCACCACGAGGGTGAGCGGCCGCAGGGAGGCCGTGACCGGCACCGTGTCGGCGGGGCCCGCGACGACCGGCAGCAGCGCCGGCTCGCTCTGGTGGTAGCGGTCCTCGGGGTGGTCGTCGGCGGCGTGCTCGCGGGTGCACCACGGTGGGCAGCGCCCGTCGGGCCAGGGCGGGCGGCCCGCCTGTGCTGCCGCCCGCACGCCGTCGCCACCGGTCATGCGCCTCACCCCCGAGATGTCCCTTGCTCCGTCAGCCGGACCCTAGGACCCGCGCCCGACGCATGCACCCGTCGCCGGGGCCGTCGTCCACAGGTCGTCGGCAGGCAGCCAGTTGTCCGATTAGCATACGAGTATGGTCCCTTCCGGGTGGTCATACGTGGATGATGGTGGGCGTGGCGGGCAAGCGTGCGGACGACAGCTGGCAGGCCTACGCGCGCGAGCTCGGGGTGAACCTGCAGCGGGCCCGGCTCGCGAAGGGCCTCAGCCAGGAGCGGGTCGCGCATCTCGCCGGCATCGCGGGCTTCACCTACCAGAAGTTCGAGAAGGGCGAGTCGCGCCCGGGCACGCCGATGAACCCGCAGCTGCTGACCCTGGTGTCGCTGAGCCAGGTGCTCGAGGTGCCGATCGTCGACCTGCTGCCGGACTTCCAGCCCGACGTCAGCCGCTGACCACCAGCAGCACCGCACCGGCGCCGACCAGGGCGATCCCGCCCCACTGCAGGAGCGAGAGCCGCTCCCCGAGCAGCGTCACGCCGAAGACCGCGACCAGCACGACGCTGAGCTTGTCGACCGGCGCCACCAACGAGGCGTCGCCGACCTTGAGCGCCCGGAAGTAGCAGATCCACGACGCGCCCGTGGCCAGGCCCGACAGCACCAGGAAGAGCCAGGTGCGGCCGCCGACCTCGCCGGGGGAGTGGAACTTCCCGAGCGCCAGCAGGATCAGGCCGAGGGTCACGAGGATCACGACCGTGCGAACGAAGGTCGCGACGTCGGAGTCGATCTCCTTCACGCCGACCTTGGCGAAGATCGCCGTGAGGGCCGCGAAGACGGCCGAGAGCAGGGCCCAGAACCACCACGCCGAGGTCAGCTCCATGTCCCGACGCTACCCGGGCCGATGCCGTCGTGGGGACACAGGACGGCACCGGCCGGGCAGTCAGTGCAGGGCGATGACGACGCTCGACCCCTTGGCGGCGGCGTCGGTCGAGGCCACCTGGTCGCCGTACTGTCCTGCCGCGACGGGGCCGCCGGTGTCGACGACGAGCTGGTCGACGTGCCCGCCACCGACGCCGATCAGGCGCTGGCGCACGCTCGAGCCGGCCGGTTCCGCGAAGGTGGTCGTCGCGGACGAGCGGTCGGACCACACGGTGACCACCCAGCCACCGGGAGTGGTGACCGTCGGACTGCGATGGGCCGTCGTGGCGGTCGTCTCGGCTGCGCCGGCGAGCGCGGCGACGGGGCCGCCGGGGTCGGTGCCGGAGTACGCGAGCACCGTCAGGGTGGCCTTGACGGCGGTCGCGCCGAAGGCCACGGTGACATTGCGCCCCGCGTCGTCGGCGGCAGCGACCCGTTGCCAGACCACGGTCGTCATGGAGTCGGTCGTCGCCGCCTGGCCCACCTGGGTCCACCCGGCCGGCGCCGCCGGCACCGTGGTCGTCGCGGTCGAGACCACCGCGACGAGCCCGTCGCCGGCCTGGGCCGTCGCCGGGATCGGGGACACGATGCTCGTCGCATTGGTGACCTTGCCGGTCGAGTCGCGGAACGCCACCGGGCTGGTCGTGCCCTCGATCACGACGGGCTGGGCCGAGGACCCCGTGCCGCCCCTCTCGTCGGTCACGGTGAGGGTGACCTGGTAGGTCCCCGCCGCGGTGTAGAGGTGGCTCGGCTGCGGCCCGGTCGCCGTGGTGCCGTCGCCGAAGTCCCAGGACCAGCCGACGACGGTGCCGTCGGCGTCGGTCGAGGCGCGGCCGTCGAAGGCGCACGTCTGGCCCGCGCAGGTGGTCGTGAACGACGACGTGGGCAGCTGGTTCGTCAACGGGCCGAGGAACATCGTGCCCGAGGACCATTGCGGGTTGGTGTCGATGCCGCCGCCGCTGATCCGCGTCCAGCCGCCACTCGCGATGCCGTTCGTCACCGGCATGCTCCACAGGTCGTTGGTGGTCATCCCCGCCCAGAGCCGTCCGTCCGCGTAGAAGAGGTTGCGCACGTCGCGCAGCACCGGGAAGGCGGAGGAGGGGACGCTGAACTCCTGGGCGCCCACGATCAGGCTGTCGGGGGAGAACCACCGCCAGAAGATCTTGCTCTGCCCCGAGCGCGTGTAGTACAGCCGGTGCTGGGCGTAGGCCATTCCGGTGACGCCCGACAGCTGGCCGTACAACGTGGGCACCCGGCCGCGGTAGGTGCGGGTCCCGCCGCTGAGCGTCACGTTGCTCCACACCGGGTCGTTGTAGGGGTCGATCACGGTGTCCGGACCGAAGGCCGAGCCGTCGAAGGTCCGGTAGTGCAGCTTGTTGTCGTTGGCGCCGTACACCAGCTTGGTGCCGACCATGAACGCACCACGGACGCTGTTCCAGTTCGCGCCGCCGGTGGTCGGGACGGTCGTCGGCGTGGTGGCCGTCGTGCCGGTGAAGGCCCGCGTGGTGACCGTCGTACCGGACAGCCGGTAGAGGCTGCGCGGGAGAACCGGATCGGCGATCGAGACGGGCGCGCTGCCCCCGTCGACGGGGAAGAAGGCGAGCCGGGCACGGCGGTAGAGTCCGTCGCCGATGTACTCGGTGTCGCTGCCCACGTAGATGCCGTTGTCAGTGGCCAGCAGCTCCTCGGCCCCCACGCCCGTGGGGTTGCGGCCGGGGTTCCACGTCAGCGGGATGCCGTTGTCCGGGTCGAGCGCGGCCAGGCCGGGCCGCGGCACCTGACCGGCCTGCTCGTCGGCGCCGCTCTGGATCGCGTTCAGCCACTTCTGGTGACCGCCGACGTAGACCGCGTTGTCGGCGACCGACACCGAGAGCAGCGAGTCCTGGCCGGTCGCGGCCTGCCAGACCGGTTGCACGTCCTGGCCCGTCACCGCGACGTCGAAGCGAGCGGCCGAGTCGCACAGCGTGCCGTTGTAGCCGGCGCCGCTCGACGCCACCACGAAGTAGGAGCCGTCGGGGGAGAAGTCGACGTCGCGGACGTAGGAGTCGAAGGCATTCTTCTGGCACGCCGGCGTGTAGCGCAGCGTCTTCCAGTCCGGGGCGACCGTGGCGCTGTCCGGCCCCAGGTTGACCAGCATCACCTGGTCGCGGTCCAGCCCGTCGGCGTGCTTGAAGTTGCCGATCGCGGCCAGCCGGGTGCCGTCCGGGCTCGCGGCGAGCTTCGCGACGCCGACCGGCGCCTTCGCCGTGCCCGAGGGCCAGTTGTGGTTGGTGTCGACCGCGATCCTCAGGTAGTCGTCGACGGCCCCCGTGGTCGCGTCCAGGGACGCGAGCCCGGCGCGGGGCAGGGTCGCCACGGTCGTGAAGCTGCCGGCGAGCAGCAGCCGGTTGCCGACCAGTGCGATGTCCAGCACGCTGCCGTTGGGGCTGGGGTTGCGGAACGCCGTCACCAGGGCGCCGGTGGACGTGTCGATCTTGATGATGTTGCGGACCTTCGTCGTACCGGCGAGCTTGAAGGTCCCGGCGACGTACAGGGCGCTTCCGTCCGCCGACGGCACCAGCGCGTTGACGCTGCCGTCGAGCGCCGGTGCGAAGGTCTGGTCGAGGGTGCCGGTGAGCCGGTCGTAGGCGAGGAGGTACGGCGTGGGGAGCTGCGCGCTCGTGCCGGGGTTCTGGGCGATGGTGAACGTCCCCCCGACGAACACCTTGCGCCCGACCTCGGCGATCGCGAGGATCCGGCCGTCGAGGATGTTGGGTGTGGTGGCCGGGACCGCGGACGGGATCAGTCGCTGGTGGGCCGGCTGCGCCCCGGCCGGTGGGCCGGCGGCCGCCGCGGTGAGGGCGGCGGCGGCCAGTGCCGCGGCGAGGACGACGCTCAGGGTCCGACGGTGTGGATGACGCACAGGTGCCCCCCATTGACTCGGCCGAGACGAGTCGAGAGTCGCACCATTCGACCTCCGGCGACTCACCCATTTCGGGCAAGAACGCCGACGGCTCGCCCCCGGCACGAGTGCGGGAACGAGCCGTCGACGTCGCGTCCTACTTCACCTCGGAGCGGCGCACGAACAACCCGCCCACGACGAGGGGCAGCACGATCCAGATGGCCGAGGTGGTCCCTAGCATCGCCCACTCCCGCGCCGTGTCCGTGGCTCCGTCGAAGAGCGTGACCTGGCTGGTGTTCCAGTCGACCCACGGCTGGAGGTCCGCGAACCACTCGCGCACCTCGGCCAGCAGCACGAGGATGCCCGGCATCACGAACGACACGACGAAGTAGCCGACGATCGCGGCCGGGGAGCTGCGGAGCACGACGCCGAGCGCGAAGCCGACCGCCATCCCGACGAGGTTGCCGAGCACGATCTGCGGCACGGCGCCGAGCGAGACGTTCCAGACGGTGTCGACGCCGGCCACGGCCGAGCCCGCCAGGTTGCCGAGGGCACCGACCGCGAACGCGACGGCCATCGACACCACGCCGACCAGGAGGGTCGCGGCGGCCTTGGCGCCGATCACCCGGCCCCGGCTCGGGACCAGGGTGAACGTCGTCAGTCCGCTGCGCTGGCTCCACTCGCTCGTGATCCCGAGGATGGCGATCATCGGCAGGATGACCGAGAGCGGCAGGCCGATGGCCGTCGCGAAGCTCTCGTAGGTGATCTGGTCATCGGGGGCGAACAGGATCACGGCGACGGTCGCGATGACCGAGAGGGCCGCGACGCCCACCATCAGCCAGAGCCCCGAGCGGGTGTCGAACATCTTGCGCAGCTCGACGTGGAGCACGCGGCGGAACGGGGTCGCGGCGGGGACGGCACGGGCGGGGGCGGCCTGGCCGGCGCCCCTGCCCGTGCCCGTCTCGACGGTGGTGGCGGTCATGGCTCACTTCACCTCGGACCGCAGCACCAGGCGCAGGCCGACGAGCAGCGGGAGCACGATCCACAGCGCCGAGGTGACGGCGAGCTGCGCCCACTCCTGGCCGGTGAGGGTCGAGTCGAAGAGGAGGAAGCGGGTCTGGTTCAGGTCGAACCACGCGCCGTTGTCCGCCCACCACTGCTGGGTGGACGCGAGGGCGCTGGTCAGCCCGGGCAGGACCAGCGCGGTCACGAAGTAGCCGACGATCGCGGCGGGGGAGTTGCGGAACAGCAGGCCCAGCGCGAAGCCGAGCAGCATGCCGAGCTCGTTGGCCAGCACGATCTGGGCGAAGGTTCCGGCGGAGATGTCCCACTGGGCGTCGACACCGGTGATCGCCGAGGTGATCAGGTTGCCGGCTGCGCCGACCGCGAGCGCGACGAGCATGCCGAGCGCGCCGATGGCGAGGGTGTTGAGCAGCTTGGCGGCGAGCACCCGCGGCCGGCTGGGCACCAGGGTGAAGGTCGTCAGCGACGTGCGCTGGCTCCACTCGCTGGTCACGGCGAGCACGCCGATCACCGGGAGGACGATCGACATCGGGCTGCCGACGGCGGCCGCGAACGAGTCGAAGGTCAGGGAGTCCCGGTCGCCCAGGAGGACGGTCAGGGTGGTCGCGATCACCGAGGCGATCACGATGCTGGCCATCAGCCAGAAGCCGGAGCGGGTGTCGAACATCTTGCGGAGCTCGACGCCCACGACGCGGCGGAACGGCGTGGCGGCCGGCGCCGGACGCGTCCGCGCCGCAGCGGGTACGACGGCTGCGGAGGCCTGCTCGAGGGTGGTGGCGCTCATGCTGCTGCTCCTTCGGTGGTCGAGGCGTGGTTCACGGTGTCGCGCTGGCTCTCGGCGGTCAGCGCGAGGAACATCTCCTCGAGGCCGGCGCCGTCGGCGGCGCGCAGCTCGGTGACGGCGATGCCGGCCGCGAAGGCGGCCTGGCCGACCCGGGTCAGGTCGGCCTCGGCGAGGACGGCGCCGCCCGAGCTCGGCCGGGCGGTGATGCCGGCGGCCTGGAGGGCGCCCGCGAGCGCCGTACCGTCGGCGGAGCGAACGAGGGTGCCGGCGCCGGCCAGCAGCTCGTCCTTGGTGCCCTGGGCGACGATCCGGCCGTTGCCGATGACGACGATGTCGTCGGCGATGACCTCGATCTCGTGCAGCAGGTGGCTCGACAGGAGCACCGTGCCGCCCTGGTCGGCGAAGTCGCGCAGCAGGTCGCGCATCCAGCGGATGCCGGCCGGGTCGAGGCCGTTGGCCGGCTCGTCGAGGATGAGCACCTCGGGGTCGCCCATCAGCGCGGTGCCGATGCCGAGCCGCTGGCGCATGCCGAGGGAGTAGTTGCGCACGCGGCGGCTGGCCTCGTCGGGCGTGAGGCTGACCCGCTCGAGCATCTCGTCCACGCGGGTGCGCGGCAGGCCCATCGTCAGGGCGGCGATGGTGAGGATCTCGCGACCGGTGCGGCCCGCGTGCTGGGCGGAGGCGTCCAGCAGCACGCCGACCTCGCGGCCCGGGTCGGGCAGGTCGCGGAACCGACGGCCCAGGACGCGGACCTCGCCGCTGCCCGGGTTGGTCAGTCCGACCATGACCCGCATGGTGGTGGACTTGCCGGCACCGTTGGGGCCGAGGAAGCCGGTGACCCGGCCCGGCGCGGCGGTGAACGACACGTTGTCGACAGCGGTGAAGCTGCCGTAGGTCTTGGAGAGCGACTCGACTGTGATCATGGCCCGAAGCCTCGCCGGGAGCAGGCCTCGGGCGCTTCGGGCAGATCCCTTGACCGACCCCTGAGCCGACCCTGAGGCGGGTCAGGGGAAGCATTCAGGGGTACGACGCGTTGCACCCCTCGTGCGTATCGAGATCTGGGCCGACGTCGTCTGTCCGTGGTGCTACATCGGCAAGCGACGCCTGGAGAAGGCGGTCGCCGGGTTCGAGCACGCGGACGAGGTGGAGGTCGTCTACCGCTCCTACGAGCTGGACCCCTTCGCCCCCGAGGTCGGCACCGAGTCGACGGTGACCGTGCTGGGCCGGAAGTTCGGCGCCGACGAGGCCGGCACCCGCGCCATGATGGCGCGCGCGGACGAGGTCGCCGCCGGCGAGGGGCTCACCTTCGCGCACGCCGACGCCCTGCACGCCCGCACCCTCACCGCCCACCGGCTGCTGCACCTGGCCGAGGCGGAGGGCCGGCAGCACGAGCTGATGGAGCAGGTGCTGGCGGCGTACTTCACCCGTGGTGAGTCGCTCGGCGACCACGACGTGCTCCGCAAGGCGGCGGCCGAGGCCGGTCTCGACGCGGGCCGGGTCGACGAGGTGCTGGCCGGCGACGAGTACCGCGACGAGGTCATGGCCGACGTCGCGCAGGCGCGCGCCTACGGCTCGTCCGGCGTGCCCTTCTTCGTCATCGACGGACGCTTCGGGATCTCCGGCGCGCAGCCGACCGAGCTGTTCGAGCAGGCGCTCGAGCAGGCTTGGAGCAGCCGGGCCGACGCCTGACTCGTCCGGCAGCTCATGCACTTGTCGGGTGTTGCAACGCCTGACAAGTGCATGAATACCCGGTCGACCGGGGATTCATGCAGCGTCAGGGCAGCAGCAGGACGACCGTCTCCGCGACACAGGCGGGCTTGTCCTCGCCCTCGATCTCGATCGTGTGCTGCACGGTGAGCTGCTTGCCGCTGGGGATGTCGACGACCTCGCCCATCTTCACGTGCAGGCGGATCCGCTTGCCCACCAGCAGCGGGTGGGGGAAGCGGACCTTGTTGACGCCGTAGTTGAGCTTGGCGCCCGGGGTGCGCAGCGTGAAGACCTGGCTGCCGAGCCACGGCACCAGCGACAGGGTCAGGTAGCCGTGGGCGATGGTCCCCCCGAAGGGGCCTTCCTTGGCGCGCTCCATGTCGACGTGGATCCACTGGTGGTCGCCGGTCGCGTCGGCGAACTGGTTCACCCGGCGCTGGTCGATGGTCACCCACTCGCTCGTGCCGAGATCGGTGCCGGCCGCCTCGGCGACCTCCTCGAACGTCGTGAACACCCGCATGCCTGACTCCTTCGTCCCGTGAAGCTCGCTGGATCCGACCCTAGTAGTCACCGGGACCGCCGCGCACCGGGGCCCGCCGGGTCTCACTGCCTGGTCGTCAGCCACGCCAGTGCGGCCAGGGCGAGCAGCGCCACCACCACCGCCCCCGGTACGACGTCCGTCCCCTCCGCCGCGACCGCGAGCACCCCGACGGCGAGGGTCGCCGCCCCGATCGGCGTCGTCCGGGAGACCACGGCGCGCACGACCCGGCGGTCCGCCGTGCGGCCGGGCGGGCCCGAGGCGGCGTACGCGGTCGTCGTGTGGAAGACGAGGAAGGCCACGGCCACGACGAGGACGGGACCGCCCGTCGGGTCGGGGACGGCGGCCACCCACCATGCCGCGGCGACGCCCAGGGTGAGCAGGGGAGCAGGACTGTCGGGCAGCTCGGCGGACCCGAGCGCGAGCAGCCCGACGACCGCGGCCGGCCACCACGGGCTGTCGGGTGCGGCGGTCGCGACGGCGACCACGACCGCGAGCATCGGCCCGACCACGAGGAGCCAACGGCCGACGGCGGCGGGGGACAGGGTGGCGACCCAGCGACCCCGGCGGTCGCGGACGGTGACCTGCAGGCCGCTCATCGCCGCACCATGCGTGGCGTCGACGAGCGCCGGGTGAGGTCGCGCAGGACGCGGTCGATGCTGTGCGGACCGGCCCAGGTGACGACCGGGATGCCCAGCGACGCCATCCGGTCGCGCTCGACGCGGCGCTGCAGCATCCGCAGCCGCCAGGCCAGCCGCTCCTCGGGCGTGCCGCCGGGGCCGGCGCCGCTCGCCAGCTCGGCCGGCAGCGTGTCGACGACGACCACGTCGATGCCGGCACTGGTCAGCATGGCGACCTGCTGGGTCGACGCGGGCTCGATCAGTGGGGACAACAGGATCGCCAGGGTGCCCGCGCCGAGACCCTGGCGGGCCGCGAGCGCGTCCTCGCCACGGGCCGTGCCGGGCTCCACCAGGGCGAGCGTGTCGAGCAGCCGTCGCAGCTGGTGGCGGCCCGACGACGAGGGCAGGAAGCTGACCCGCCAGTCGCCGAACACCCGCAGCCCGACCCGGTCGCCCCGGCGCAGGAAGTGCTCGGCCAGCACCGCCGCCGCGCGCACGGCGAGGTCCATGCTGCTGCGGGCGCCCGTGATGCCCTCGCTCGCGCCCACGTCGTTGACCGCGTCGACCAGCAGCACGACGTGGGCGTCCTCGTCGGCGTGCGTCGCCGTCACGTGGAGCGTCCCGGTGCGGGCCGAGGCCGCCCAGTGGATCCGCCGCAGCCGGTCGCCCGGCTCGAACGGGCGCACCTTCGCGAACTCGGTGCCCTCGCCCGGACGGCCGGCCCGCTCCTGCCCGACCAGCCCGTTCGGGTGGGGTGCGGGAGCGGTCGTGTCGACCTGCTCCTTCGACGGCAGGACCGTCAGCCGGAGCGGCTGCGGGCGGTCCGCCACCCAGCGCCAGGCCGCCCAGGCGTCGTACGCGGTGACGGCGGGGGCGCCCAGCGTGCGCCGGCCCCACCGGACCGGGCGGAGCCCGATCTCCGCCCGCGCGACCCCGCCCTCCTCCGGCACGAGGAGGCCGTCCGCGGGCTCCACCTCGAGCCAGCGCTGGCCGGGGTGGTGGGCGGCGACCACGCCGCCGGGCGGCAGGTCCTCGACGGTCGCCGACCAGAGCAGGTCCTCGCCCTCGTGCACGGCGAGCGAGCCGCCGGTCGCCGCCACGGCGGGTACGACGCGCGGGCGGGACGCGGCGCCGGCGAGCGCGACCAGCAGCAGCGGGGTCGCCAGCACGACGAGGTCGATCCGGCCGAGCACGATGCCGACGAGGAGCAGGCCGAAGCCGAGGGTCACCGCCCGCAGGTGGGCGTGGGTGGGGTGCCAACCCATGGTGCTCACCGTCGTTCCCGCGCCGACGGCGCCGGGACGTGGCCGAGGACGGACTCCACGACGGAGCGCCCGGTGACGTCGCTCATCCAGAGCTCGGGACGGATCGTGATCCGGTGGGCGAGCGCCGGCACCGCCACCGCCTTGACGTCCTCGGGGGTCACGAAGTCGCGGCCGGCGACCACCGCGTGCGCGCGGGAGACCAGGAGCAGGGCGAGCCCGCCGCGGGGTGAGGAGCCCACGAGCGTGTGGTGGTGGGTACGGGTCGCGGCGGCCAGGGCCACGCAGTAGCGGCCCACGTCCGGGTCGACCGTCACCGACTCGACCGCCTGCTGCACGCCGAGCAGTCCGGCCGCGTCGACGACCTGACGGACGGCGACCTCCTCACGTCCGCGCTCGAGCCGGCGGCGCAGCACCTCCCACTCCTCGTCGGCGCCCGGGTAGCCGAGCTCGACCCGGAGCAGGAAGCGGTCGAGCTGGGCCTCGGGCAGGGGATAGGTGCCCTCGTACTCGACCGGGTTGGCCGTGGCGAGCACGTGGAAGGGCGCCGCCAGCGGGAAGGTCTCGCCCTCGACGGTGACCTGCCGCTCCTGCATCGCCTCGAGCAGCGCGGCCTGCGTCTTCGGCGGGGTGCGGTTGATCTCGTCGGCGAGCAGCAGGCCGGTGAACAGCGGGCCGGGCCGGAACGTGAACGCCGCCTCCCGCTGGTCGTAGATGAACGAGCCGGTGAGGTCGGCCGGGAGCAGGTCCGGCGTGAACTGCGCCCGCTTGAAGTCCAGGCCCAGCGCCTGCGCGAAGGACCGCGCGGCCAGCGTCTTGCCGAGGCCCGGGAAGTCCTCGAGCAGCACGTGGCCGCCGGCGACGATCGCACTGAGCACGAGGGTGAGGGCGGGCCGCTTGCCGACGATCGCCGTCTCGACCTCGTCCAGGACCCGCTGGGCGATCGCCGACGCCTCGGCCGGCGTCGTCGCGGGGACCACCGGCGCGCTCACAGCTCCTCCAGCCGGTCGAGAACGCCGGCGAGCTGCCGGCGGTAGCGGTCGGGGGAGTCGAGGGGTGGCCGGTCGAGGAAGCGGCGCACCTCCCCGGGCAGGGCCGAGCGCGGGGCGATCCCCGCAGGACCCGCGAGGACGGCCGTCGTACCCAGGAGCTGGTCGACGACCTCGACCACCTCGGCATGGAGGGCGGTCGGGTCCTGGGCGGCTACCAGCCGGGCGAGGTGGGTGAGCTGCAGGTCGTGGGCCCGGTCGTCGCGCACGTGCAGCGGCTCCTCGTCGGGCCACACGATCTCCGGGACCTCCCCGGCGAGCACGAGGGCGAGGACGACGAGGGTCGCGGTCGCGACGACGGCAGCGATCAGGGCGAGGGTCATCGGACGTTCCTCCGTCGCGCTGCGGGCAGGCCCCGCAGCAGGGTGGCCAGGCAGGCCGCGGCCTCGGACCGCTGGGCCTCCCCGAGGGCGTGCTGCGAGAAGCGCGCCTCGCGGTAGAGCACGGCGAGGCGGTCGATCGCCCCGCCATCGAGGTCGTACGACGCCAGCACGTGCGCCACGAACTCGGCCGGGGTGTCGGCGGGATCGCGGTGGAAGCGCTCGGACTCGGTGGCGGCCTCGAGCCGGAGCCAGGCCGCGACGATGCCGTTGCGCGCGGTTCCGGCGTCCAGGTCGGCGATGCCCTCGGCCAGCGCCTCGGCCAGCGCGTCGGCGTCGTCGAGCGTCTCGGGCTCGACCGGGTCGAGGAGGAGGCCGGCCGCGGGGCGGCCGTCCCGGCGCCGGCGGTGGCGCAGCGAGAAGCGCAGCCGGACGAGCACGGCGGCGAGCACCAGGCCGAGCGCGACGACCAGCGCGACCGCGGCGGCGCGGCCCGGCAGCAGCAGGCCGTCGCCGTCGCCGGACCGGTCCCGGTCGTGGTCCGCCTCCTCGGGCTCGCCGCCCCGCTCGCCGGTGATGTCGTCGGTCGGCCGCTCGCCCTCGGACACCGAGGGCGGGTCCGACTCGAGGACCGGCCAGTCGACGCCCTGCCCGGACGCGGTCGCCAGCACGCACAGCAGGAGGACCAGGGCCCCGGCGAGCAGGAGGCCCGGTCGTTCGAGGTCGCGCGACCCCTTCCCCATGACGGGAGGCTACGCGCATCCGGTGCCATCGGAAATGGACCCCGGTTAGGTGAGGCTAAGCAAACGGCGTACATTGGCGAACCGTGCTCGCCAACTTCCTGATCGGACTGCGCGAAGGCCTCGAGGCCGCGCTGGTGGTCAGCATCCTGGTGGCCTACCTGGTCAAGTCCGGGCGCCGGGAGCTGCTGCCGCGGATCTGGGCCGGAGTCGGCCTGGCCGTCGGGGTCGCGCTCGCCTTCGGCGCCGCGCTGACCTTCGGTCCCCGTGGGCTCACCTTCGAGGCCCAGGAGGCCATCGGCGGGACGCTGTCGCTGGTCGCCGTCGCGTTCGTGACCTGGATGATCTTCTGGATGTCCACCGCCGCGCGCGGGCTCGGCGCGGAGCTGCGCGGCCAGGTCGACCGGGCCGCCGACGCCGGCCGGTGGTCGCTCGCCCTCGTCGCGATGCTCGCGGTCGGGCGCGAGGGCCTGGAGACCGCGCTCTTCCTGTGGGCCGCCACCCAGGCCGGCACCCGCGACGCAGCCGGCTCGGTGACGCCCACCTGGGAGCCGCTCGTCGGCGCCCTGCTCGGCATCCTCGTCGCGGTCCTCCTCGGCCACCTGATCTACCGGGGAGCGGTGCGGCTCAACCTGACCGCCTTCTTCACCTGGACCGGCGCCTTCCTGATCGTCGTCGCCGGCGGCGTCCTGGCCTACGGCATCCACGACCTGCAGGAGGCCGGGATCCTGCCGGGCCTGCACAGCCTGGCCTTCGACGTCTCCGACGTGATCCCGCCGTCGTCCTGGTACGGCACGCTCCTCAAGGGCGTCTTCAACTTCTCGCCCGCCACGACGAGGCTCGAGGCCCTCGCCTGGGTCGTGTACGTCGTGCCGGTCGGCCTCCTCTTCCTGTTCCGCACCCGGATCCCCACCTCTCGTCCGACGCCCGCGGCGTCCTGAACCAGGAGCACCCCTCCATGCGCATCCGCACGACCCTCCTCGCCTCGGTGGCCACGCTGGCCGTCGTACCCGCCCTCGCGGCGTGCACCGAGAACGCCTCCTCGGACGGCGACAAGGGCGGCGACGCCCGCGCCGTGACGGTCACGTCGAGCGACGTCGCGTGCGAGCTGTCCGCGGTCGAGGCCCCCGCGGGCACGCTGACCTTCGACGTCACCAACACCGGCAGCGACGTGACCGAGTTCTACCTGCTCGGCAGCGACGGACTGCGGATCGTCGGCGAGGTCGAGAACATCGGTCCCAACCTGACCAAGAAGCTCACGGTCAACGCGCCCGAGGGCGACTACTTCACCGCCTGCAAGCCGGGCATGGTCGGCGAGGGCATCCGCGCGAAGTTCGCGGTCAGCCACTCCGACGACGAGGCCGGGGTCAGCGCCTCCGACCAGGAGCTGATCGACCAGGCGCAGGCCAACTACCGCTCCTACGTGCAGGACCAGTCCGACCAGCTGCTGCTCCGGACGAAGGAGTTCGTCCAGCTCTACAAGGACGGCAAGGACGACGAGGCGCGCGCGCTCTACCCGAAGGCGCGCGAGCACTGGGAGCGCATCGAGACCGTCGCGGAGTCCTTCGGCGACCTCGACCCGAAGACCGACGCGCGTGAGGCCGACGTCGACTTCGCGGCCGGCGAGAAGTGGACCGGCTGGCACCGCATCGAGAAGGACCTGTGGCCGCAGGACGCCACGGGCTACCGGGTGCTCACCCCGCAGCAGCGCGCGACCTACGCCGACGACCTGCTCGCGAACACGACCGAGCTCGACCGGCGCATCCACGCCACCGGCAAGGACGCGCTGACCTACCCGATCGACGCGATCGCCAACGGCTCGATCGGCCTGCTCGAGGAGGTCGCCACCGGCAAGATCACCGGCGAGGAGGAGGCCTGGTCGCACACCGACCTGTGGGACTTCCAGGCCAACGTCGACGGCGCCCGCGTCGCCTACGAGGGCGTGAAGCCGCTGCTCGCGACCAAGGACGCCGCGCTCGCCGACGAGCTCGACGCCAAGTTCGGCGCCCTGCAGGAGCTGCTCGACCAGCACCGGTCGGGCGACGGCTTCGTGTCCTACACCGAGCTGTCGAAGGACGAGGTCAAGGCCCTCTCCGACGCCGTCAACGCGCTCTCCGAGCCGCTCTCCAGGCTCACGCCGGCGGTGACGTCCTGACCGCGGCAGGCGGCCCGGCCCGGCTCAGCCGGCGCGGCCTCCTCGGCGGGGGCGCGGCCGCCGCCGGGGTCGCCGGCGCGTTCGCCGCCGGACGCCTCACCGCTCCCGAGACCACTCCGGTCGCGGGCCCGGTGGCGTCGTACCCCTTCCACGGCGAGCGGCAGGCCGGCATCGTCACGCCCGCCCAGGACCGGCTGCACTTCGTCGCGCTCGACGTCACCACCGACGACCGCGACGAGCTGGTCGCGCTGCTGAAGGCATGGACCGAGGCAGCTGCGCGGATGACGAACGGCGAGTCCGCAGGCCCCGTCGGCGCCGTCGACGGCCCCGGCAACGTGCCACCCGACGACACCGGCGAGGCGCTCGACCTGCCGCCGAGCGGGCTCACCATCACCTTCGGCTTCGGCCCGGGGCTGTTCGTCGACGCCGACGGCAAGGACAGGTTCGGCATCGCCGACCGCCGCCCGGAGGCGCTCGAGCAGCTGCCGCGCTTCTCCGCCGACGTCCTCGACCCGGCCCGCAGCGACGGCGACATCTGCATCCAGGCCTGCGCGGACGACCCGCAGGTCGCCGTCCACGCGATCCGCAACCTGGTCCGCATCGGGTTCGGTACGACGGCCGTGCGCTGGTCGCAGCTGGGATTCGGCCGGACCTCGACGACCTCGACCAGCCAGTCGACGCCGCGCAACCTCTTCGGGTTCAAGGACGGCACGGCCAACATCAAGGCGGAGGAGACCGCCGCCCTCGACGAGCACGTCTGGGTCGGCGCCGAGGACGACCCGAGGGCCGGCTGGCTCGCCGGCGGCTCGTACCTGGTGACCCGCCGGATCAACATGACCATCGAGGTCTGGGACCGGCAGCCGCTCGAGTCGCAGGAGCAGTTCGTCGGGCGCACCAAGGGCTCCGGCGCGCCCCTGTCGGGCGGCGAGGAGTTCACCGAGCCGGACTTCGCGATGTCGGGCTCGAACGGGCCGATCATCCCGACCGACGCGCACGTCCGCGTCGTGCACCCCGACGCCAACGACGGCGTCCGGATCCTGCGCCGCGGTTACAACTTCGTCGACGGCAGCAACGACGTCGGTGGCCTCGACGCGGGGCTGTTCTTCATCGCCTACCTGCGCGACCCGCGCACGCACTTCATCCCGCTGCAGCGGGCGATGTCGAGGAACGACGCGCTCATGGAGTACCTCCGATTCACCGGCCAGGCACTGTTCGCCGTACCCCCCGGAGTGGCCGAGGGGGAGTGGGTCGGCCAGGCGCTCTTCGCGTGATCACGGGGCCTGACCACTCCGTGTTCACAAGTTAGAAACACGCTCCCCGTGGGGGTACTGTGGCGAGCGCGCACAGCGTCGTGCACGTCTCCACCCGCACGTTCCCGCGAAGGACACCGCTGTGACTGATCGCCCCGTCGTCCTCATTGCCGAAGAGCTCAGCCCCGCCACCGTCGAGGCGCTCGGCCCGGACTTCGAGATCCGGCACTGCAACGGTGCCGACCGTGCGGAGCTGCTGCCCGCGATCGCCGACGTCGACGCGATCCTCGTCCGCTCGGCGACCAAGGTCGACGCCGAGGCGCTTGCGGCGGCCAAGCGGCTCAAGGTGATCGCCCGCGCGGGGGTCGGGCTCGACAACGTCGACGTGAAGGCGGCGACCCAGTCCGGCGTGATGGTCGTCAACGCCCCGACCTCCAACATCGTGTCCGCCGCCGAGCTCGCCGTCGCGCTGATGCTCGCCGCCGCCCGCCACGTCTCGCCGGCGCACGCCGCGCTGCGCAACGGTGAGTGGAAGCGCTCGAAGTACACCGGCATCGAGCTCTTCGAGAAGACCGTCGGCATCGTCGGCCTCGGCCGGATCGGCGTCCTCGTCGCCCAGCGCCTCGCCGCCTTCGGCATGAACGTCATCGCCTACGACCCCTACGTGCAGCCCGGCCGCGCCGCGCAGATGGGCGTGCGCCTGGTCGACCTCGACACCCTCATGGCCGAGTCCGACTTCATGTCGGTCCACCTGCCGAAGACGCCCGAGACGGTCGGCCTGATCGGTGCCGAGCAGCTCGCGAAGGCGCGGCCGCAGCTGGTGCTCGTCAACGCCGCCCGGGGCGGCATCGTCGACGAGGCGGCCCTGTACGACGCCCTCAAGACCGGTCGCATCGGCGCAGCCGGCCTCGACGTGTTCGCCAAGGAGCCCTGCACCGACAGCCCGCTCTTCGAGCTGGAGAACGTCGTCGCCACGCCGCACCTGGGGGCCTCGACCGACGAGGCCCAGGAGAAGGCCGGCATCGCCGTCGCGAAGTCGGTGCGCCTCGCGCTGTCCGGCGAGCTCGTCCCCGACGCGGTCAACGTCCAGGGCGGCGTCATCGCCGAGGACGTGCGCCCCGGCATCCCGCTCACCGAGCGGCTCGGCCAGATCTTCACGGCCGTGGCCGGCGAGGTCGCGCAGAGCCTCGATGTCGAGGTCCGCGGCGAGATCGCCGAGCAGGACGTCAAGGTGCTCGAGCTCGCGGCCCTCAAGGGCGTGTTCAGCAGCGTCGTCGAGGACCAGGTCTCCTACGTCAACGCGCCCCTGCTCTCGGCCGAGCGCGGCGTCGCCGTACGCCTCGTCACGGACAGCGACAGCCCCGACCACCGCAACCTGATCACGCTGCGCGGCACCCTCGCCGACGGCACCCAGGTGTCCGTCAGCGGCACGCTGGTCGGCATCCACCAGCGCGAGCGGCTCGTCGAGGTCAACGGCTACGACATCGACATCGAGCCGACCGACCACCTCGCGTTCTTCACCTACGTCGACCGGCCCGGCATGGTCGGCACCGTCGGCCAGATCCTCGGCCAGGCGCAGGTCAACATCGCCGGCATGCAGGTCTCCCGCGAGACCAAGGGCGGCGAGGCGCTGGTGGCGCTGTCCGTCGACTCCGCGATCCCGGGCGAGACCCTCGCCGAGATCGAGGCCGCCATCGAGGCCACCTCGATCCACGCCGTCGACATCCTCTGACCGTCAGGCGACGAGGACCGGTTCGCTGCCTGACGGCGGCGTGGGCGACCCCGTCCGCCCGCTGCTGACGACGGCCCAGGCGTCGGCGATCCGGTCCACGGCCTCGACGAGCTGGGGCGCCGCGATCGCGTACGGGATCCGCAGGTAGCGGTCCAGGCCACCCTCCGGTGCGAAGGACGGCCCGGGAGCCAGCAGTACGCCGTGCCGCTCGGCCTCGGTCGACAGTGCGGTCGCCCCGCTCGCGGGCAGGCGGCACCACAGCGCCATCCCGCCGGCCGGCATCCGGAACTCCCAGTCGGGGAGGCGCTCGGCCAGTGCGCCGGCGAGGGCGTCGCGCTGCTCGCGCAGGCGGGTGCGCTGGATCGCCACGACGTCGTCCATGCTGCTGGTGAGCAGCCGGGTGAGGACCAGCTGCTCGAGCACCGGCGCCCCCAGGTCCAGCCCGACGCGGGCGCGGGTGAGCCGGTCGACGAGCGCGTGCGGTGCACGGATCCAGCCGAGCCGCAGTCCGCCCCACACGCTCTTGCTGGCGCTGCCCACGCAGATCGCGTCCTTGCTGTACGACGCGAACGGGCGCCGCGCGACGAACGCGGGATCCTCGTCCAGGTGGAGCAGGTGGTGGGCCTCGTCGACGACGGCGATGGCGTCGTGGCGGGCCAGGAGCCGGGCATAGGCCGCGCGGTCCGGCTCCGACATCACCAGCCCCGTCGGGTTGTGGAAGTCGGGCATCAGGTGCACCAGGCGCGGCCGGTGTCGCGCGAGTGCCGCGCCGATCGCGTCGAGGTCCCAGCCCAGCGGGTCGAGGGTGGTCGTCGCGAGCCGCCCACCGCCGCTGCGCAGCGCCTGCACCGCGTTGGGGTAGGTCGGCGACTCCATCAGCACCCGGTCACGCGGACCCGCGAGTGCGGCGCCGACCACGGCGGTCGCGGCCAGCGCGCCGGGCGTCACGATCACCTGGTCGGGATCGGTCGGCAGCCCCCGGGCGTCGTACCTCGCGGCGATCGCGGCCTGCAGGGCGGGCATGCCGGCGGGGAAGTACCCGTGGCTGCCGAGGTGGGCGGGCAGCTCGGCGGCGGCCTCGGCGTACAGCGCGGCGATGCCGGGCGGAGCGGTGGCGGCCGCGCAGACCAGGTCGATGACGCCGTTGCCGACGTCGCTGGGCCACAGGGCCCGGTCCAGCGCCCGGGTGCGACCGCCGGGCAGGCGGGTGAAGGTCCCCGACCCCTGCCGGGCCTCGGCGTAGGCGGTGTCGCGGAGCCGGGCGTAGGCGCGGGTCACGGTGGTCCGCGAGACGCCGAGCGCCTCGGTCAGGTCGCGCTCGCTGGGCAGGCGGGTGCCGTAGCCGATCCGGCCGTCGCCGATCAGCTCGCGCAGGGCGTCGGCGAGGCCGGCGTACGCGGGGGAGCGGTCGAAGCCGTCGACGAGGGCCGCCAGCCGTGCGGCGGTCAAGGTGGTCTGGCTCATACAGGCCACTCTCTCATGATTGGCTATTTGGAAACAGTCCAATCCCGGACAGGCTGGTCCCATGTCCAGCTCGACCGTGCAGCTCGCCGACCTCGGCCCGATCACCCAGCTCCGTGCCGGCCGCCTGCCGCGCCGTCTCGTCCAGCTCTACGTCGGCCTCTTCCTGTACGGCGCCAGCCTCGCCCTCATGGTGCGCGGCGACATCGGCCTGGCTCCCTGGGACGTGCTGCACTCCGGGTTCATCCGCCACGTGCCGATCACGCTGGGCCAGGCGGTGGTCCTCTTCAGCTTCGTGGTGCTCGTGCTCTGGATCCCGCTGCGGGAGAAGCCCGGCATCGCCACGATCTCCAACGCGATCGTGGTCGGTCTCTCCGCCGACCTCACGCTCGCCGTGCTCGACGCCCCGCACGCGATGGCCGCCCGGGTGGCGCTGATGGTCGGCGGCATCGTGCTCTGCGGACTGGCCACCGCGCTCTACATCGGCGCCCAGCTCGGCCGCGGACCCCGGGACGGCCTGATGACCGGCCTCGCCCGTCGTACCGGTCTCTCGATCCGGCTGGTGCGCACCGCCCTCGAGGTCGCCGTCGTCGTGATCGGCCTGCTCCTGGGCGGCACGCTCGGCGTCGGCACGGTCGCCTACGCGCTCGCCATCGGGCCGATCGCCCAGTGGATGATGCCGTGGTTCCTCGTCGATCTGGGCCCGCTCGGCCGGGTCGGTGGCATCCCTGAGGCGGACCCTGAACTTCTGCGCTGACCCTGCATGAAGGGTGGGTTCCGTGGATAGGCTCGGGGCCATGACCACCGATGGTTCCCAGGCACCCGCTCCCGAGCCCAGCCCGCTCGCACCCCCCGAGCCTGCCCTCACACTCACCGCGCCCGAGCCGGCCGCGCCCGTCGTCGAGACCCAGGCGCCGAAGATGGCGCCGCAGGTCGAGGCGGCGATGGTGCCCGAGCTCGACGCGAAGGTCGACAACTTCCTCACCTCGCTGACCTCGACGAAGGCCGGCAGCCCGGAGTTCGCGGCGCAGGCGGAGAACGTCCGCACCATGGGCGACGCCGACATCCGCAAGGCCGCCGAGACGTCCAACCGGATGCTCGACAAGCCGGTCAGCGCGCTCAAGGCGGGCGGTCTGTCCGAGGGCTCCACCGTCGGCAAGACGCTGCTCGACCTCCGTCGTACGGTCGAGGACCTCGACCCGGGCCAGGCCACCGGCGCGAAGAAGTGGTGGAACAAGCTGCCCTTCAACGACAAGATCGAGGACTACTTCCGCAAGTACCAGTCCTCGCAGACCCAGCTCAACGGCATCCTGCACTCGCTGCGCAGCGGCCAGGACGAGCTGACCAAGGACAACGTGGCGCTCAACCTCGAGAAGACCAACCTCTGGTCGGTCATGGGACGCCTCAACCAGTACATCTACGTCGCCGAGAAGCTCGATGCCAAGCTGTCCGCGAAGATCGCCGAGCTCGAGCTCAGCGACCCGGAGACGGCCAAGACGCTCTCGCAGGACGTGCTGTTCTACGTCCGCCAGAAGCACCAGGACCTGCTCACCCAGCTCGCGGTGTCGATCCAGGCCTACCTGGCGATCGACATCATCATCAAGAACAACATCGAGCTCATCAAGGGTGTCGACCGGGCCACCACGACCACGATCTCCGCCCTGCGGACCGCGGTCATCGTCGCCCAAGCACTGAGCAACCAGAAGCTGGTCCTCGACCAGATCACGGCGCTCAACACGACGACCTCGGCGATGATCCAGCGCACCTCCGAGATGCTCAAGGACAACTCCGCGCGCATCCAGGAGCAGGCGGCGTCGTCGACGATCGGCATCGAGCAGCTCCAGGCCGCCTTCGCCAACATCTACGCCACGATGGACTCGATCGACGAGTTCAAGCTCAAGGCGCTCGACAACATGTCGACCACCATCGGCGTCCTCGAGAACGAGGTCCAGAAGTCCAAGGCGTACCTCGACCGGGTCCAGCAGCACGACGCGCGCAATGCCGCCGGCACGCTGGACATCGGCTGAGCGCGCGGTCGCCGGCCGAGGGGACAGGACGGGATCGGGTGGGGCTGAAGTCGTGGTTCAAGCGGGGCAGGGACGCTGAGGAGCAGCAGTACGCCGCCCCGCCACCGCCGACCGAGAAGGACATCCTCGCGGCGCTGAACCGGATCAACGCGATGCTCCGGGACGGCAACGCGCCGCCGGTGGTGGTCTCGCGCGTCGTGCGGATCGCGCGCACGATCCACCAGACGCTGCCGCGCCTGCAGCAGATGGGGCTCGGCAGCCTCGAGGCCTTCTCGGTCGTCGCGACCGCGACGGACTACCTGCCCGAGGCGGTCGACGGCTACCTCCGCCTGCCCCGCGACTGGGCCGACACCCGGCCGATCGACGGCCAGAAGACCGCGCTGATGATCCTCATCGAACAACTCGAGCTGCTCGGAGCCACGATGGACAAGATCTTCGATGCGGCCAACCGCGCCGACGCCCAGGCGCTGGTCGCGCACGGACAGTTCCTGGACGCGAAGTTCGGGCACTCCTCGACCGGTGGCGACCTCAACCTGGGGTCGCAGTGACGGCGCCGGTCGGCAGCCTCGCCGACGCGCTCGACGCGCTCGCGGCCGTCGCCCGTGCCGCTGGTGCGGACGAGGCAGCCGCCCGGGCGGAGGGCGAGGCCGTCGCGGCCACGGTCTCGGAGCGCTCGCGCGGCGCGTTCGTCGACTGGTGCATCCAGACCGGGCGGGATCGGTCGGCGGAGGAGCACATGCTCGCCGCCAAGCGCGGCAACCGCTTCCGGGCCGGGCCGACGCCGCTGATGGCCCAGCTGCTGCTGGAGAAGTCCCCCCACTCCGCCGACTACGCCGGCGCGCTCGCCGACGCCGCCCTCGCCGGCTCCCGGCTCGGCGAGCCCGGGCCCGACGCCGTCGGCGCGGCGACCACCGTGACCACCGCCCAGCTGGGTGGTGGCAGCGCCGGACTGACCCCGCCCGTCGGCGGTCCGGGCGCCTTCCAGCTGCCCGAGCGGCAGCCGGTCCCGGGCGTTGGCGACGAGGTGCTGGAGCAGGTCCGCCGCGTCGGTGAGCAGGTACGACGCCAGCTCGGCGCGCTCAACGACGCCGCGCCGCTCCTCCCCGCCGACCCGGTGACCGGTCCTGCGCCGGCGGTTCCGTCCGCGGGCGGCCCCGCTGACGGCGTACAGACGCAGGCGGCGGAGCCGGAGAAGCCGGCCGAGGAGCCCGCGAAGCCGGAGGAGCCGACCAAGACGGTCGAGGAGCTCCTCGCGGAGCTCGACGCCCTCATCGGTCTCGCCAACGTCAAGGGCGAGATCCACCGGCAGGCCGCGGTGCTGCGGGTCGAGGGGCTGCGCAAGAAGGCCGGCCTGGACACCCCGACGATCACCCGCCACCTGGTCTTCAACGGCAACCCGGGCACCGGCAAGACGACGGTCGCCCGGCTCGTCGCAGGGATCTACCGCGCCCTCGGGCTGCTCTCGAAGGGCCAGCTGGTCGAGGTCGACCGCTCCGAGCTCGTCGCGGGCTATCTCGGCCAGACGGCCGCGAAGACCGCCGAGGTCGTGGCGTCGGCCGAGGGCGGCGTGCTGTTCATCGACGAGGCGTACTCGCTCTCCGGCGACCAGTACGGCAAGGAGGCGATCGACACCCTCGTGAAGGAGATGGAGGACAAGCGCGACGACCTCGTGGTCATCGTCGCCGGCTACCCGCTCCCCATGGCGGTCTTCATCTCCGAGAACCCCGGCCTCGAGAGCCGCTTCCGCACCACCATCGACTTCGCCAACTACACCGACGACGAGCTGGTCGGCATCTTCAGCTCGATGGTCTCCGGCGCCGACTACGACGCGAGCGACGCGGTCGTCACGCGGCTGAAGGAGATCCTCGCCGAGACCCCGCGGGGTCCGTCCTTCGGCAACGCGCGCTTCGTGCGCAACCTGATGGAGGCCGCGATCGGCCGCCACGCCTGGCGCCTGCGCGACATCGCCGAGCCGACGCTGGAGCAGCTGCGCACCCTCGAGCCCGAGGACCTGGTCGTCGACCCCAACGACACCGCGCCGGATGCGGCCGATGCGCCGGCAGCCGAGGGCGAGGTCGTGCCGCCGGCCGACGCGCCGCCGGCCGAGCCGGTGGAGCCGTTCGTCCCCGAGCCCCAGCCCGAGCCGGAGCCTCAGCGCGAGCCTCAGCCCGAACCCCAGCCCGTTCCGGAGCCGGAGCTGGAGGCGTCGCCGCTCAGCGGCGCGGAGGCGACCCTGATCGTCAAGCCGTCCGCGGCCCCGCCGCCCCCGCCACCCCCGCCGCCGGCACCTCCGGCGCAGGAGGCGGCCGGTCCGTTCGGCACCGAGACCACCCTGCCCCAGCACCCCCGCCGGCCCGACCGGCCCGCCGCCCCCGAGGAGCAGTCGTGAGCCAGACCGCCCCCCCGCAGGCAGCCCCGCCGCCTGCGGCCCCCGCTCCCGCGGCCGCCCCCGCCACGACGTCGGCGACGGCGTCAGCCGACCAGGGCCACGTCGACACCCCCGCCCTGCTCAACCGCTGGCAGCTGATCGGGATGACGGTGGCGATCGTGTTCGGCATCGTCAGCGCGCTCGTGCAGTTCCTGGGGTGGCAGGCGGACGGCCGGGCGGCTGACGACACCCAGCAGCTCGTCCGCGTCCAGAAGATCCAGTCGTCGCTGCTCCGTGCGGACGCCCTCGCGACGAACGCCTTCCTGGTCGGTGGCCTGGAGGATGCAGGGCAGCGCGCGGAGTACGACGCCGCGATCGACGACGTGCTGACGGGCATCACCGCCGCGGCCGACGCGCAGCCGAAGGATCGTGCGGTCCTGGAGGAGCTGGCCCTCCGGGTCAACGACTACGTCACCGCGGTGGCCCAGGCTCGCGACTACAACCGTCTCGGCTATCCCGTCGGCGCGGAGTACCTCAGCGGGGCCAGCACCGCGCTGCGCAACTCCGTGCCCGCGACCGACACCTCCGACCCCATCGACGCCGCGATCCCGATCCTCGCCGCCCTCGTCGCAGCCAACACCGACCGAGCAGAGGGCTCCATGAACGGTCAGCACCCGTTCTGGCTGCTGCTGGTCGGGGTCCTCGCCCTCGCGGCTCTGTTCGTCATCAACCAGCAGCTGGCCGGCGCCTTCCGGAGGCGGGTCAACAAGGGTGTCGCCATCGCGGGCGCGATCGTGCTGGTCGTGACGATCGTGGGTGTCGTCGGTGCGTGGCTGCGGGACAACTCCAACGACAGCCTGCGTGAGGGCGACCTCGCGCTGGCGATCTCGCAGGCCAACGCCCGGACCGCGGCGAACGACGCCAAGGCCAACGAGAGCCTCGCGCTGATCAAGCGCGGCTCCGGTGCCACCTACGTGACCAACTGGGAGAAGTCGGCGGAGGTCGTCAAGAAATCGTCTCGCCGTGACACCGGTGAGCAGTGGAGCGACTACGACGCGGTCTACCGGGAGATCCGGAAGCAGGACGACGGCGGCCACTGGACGAAGGCCCGCGACCTCGCGACGACCACCGGTGATGACGGCTCGTCGAAGCCGCTCAACGCCTTCGACAGCGCATCGGAGACCATCGTGGCGACGGCAAGCGACAACGTCACCGGCGACCTCGAGAGCGGTCGGGGACTGGCGCTGGCGGTCAGCATCCTGTCCCTGCTGCTCGGACTGGGCGCAGCGGCCTTCGTCGCCCGAGGTATCGGCGAGCGACGGAGGGAGTTCTCGTGATCCGTGCGACGACGCCGCGCGTGCTCGCCACCACGCTCACGGCTGCACTGCTCCTGCTCGGCGCCTGCGGCTACGACGAGACCGTGGTCCCGCCGCCGAAGGCGGCAGGGAGCACGCCTGCCGCCGGCACGAAGCCGGTCGAGTGCGACAACCCGACCCAGTCGTACGCGCCGAGCACTGACCGCGGTGCCGCCAGGGCGCAGCTGCTCAACGAGGACCGGCTGGTCGTCGGAGTCTCCGCAGACACCTTCCAGATGGGATGGGCCAATCCCTTCAAGGACAGTGAGATCCAGGGCTTCGACATCGATGTCGCCCAGGCCATCGCCGACGCGCTCGGCGTCGACCTCCAGTTGCGCGTCATCAGCGCGGCCGAGCGTCCCACGCTGCTCGGTGCGACCATCGACGGTGAGACGCACGAGCAGGAGATCGATCTCGTTGCCCGCAACTACACGATGAACTGCACGCGCTGGAGCCAGATCGGCTTCTCCGCCGTCTACTACAACGCGACACAGAAGGTGCTGGTCCGCGAGGACGACGTCGCGGCCTTCGAGAAGAAGGGCGTGAAGTCGCTGTCGGGCAAGAAGGTCTGCGCTCCGGCCGGGTCCACCAGCATCGACAACATCAAGAAGATCCAGCCCGACGTCGTGACGGTGGCGGCAGCCAACCACACGGGATGCCTGGTGAAGTTCCAGCAGGGTGAGGTCGACGCGATCACCGGCGACGACACGGTGCTCGCCGGTCTGGCCGCGCAGGACCCCTATGCCGAGGTTCCCGAGCAGAAGAAGCTCACCGACGAGCCCTACGGCATCGGCGCCAACCAGGACGACGTCGCCCTGATCCGCTTCGTCAACTCCGTCCTCGAGGAGCGGCGCAGCAACGGCGACTGGCAGGCGTCGTACGACGAGTGGCTCGAGCCCTACCTCGGCGACGCGACGCCGCCGACCCCGCAGTACGGCCGGTGACCGTGCAGCAGGCCGCGACCGCCACCGCCCCCACCGCCCCCGGCAAGCTCGGGGACGCGCTGGACCCTGCGGCGATCCAGACCTACCTGGCCGAGCTCGACACCTGGCTGCGGGTACGACGATCGGAGCTCGACGAGCTCGACCGAGCCGCGATCGCGGCGGGTCGGGGTGGCGAGCTCGCGGGCGACATGTCCCTCGCGCTGGCGCTCTGGAAGGCGATCGCCGACCGCTACCAGCTCGTCTTCGCGACGTGGGACGGCGGACGGGTGCTCCGCCAGGAGCGGGAGCGGATCTCCGCGCTCGTGTGGGGGCGCCTCGACAGCGCGTCCGAGCTGCCCGGCGGGTTGGCGGTGTCGCTGCCCGAGGCCGGCCGGCTCTGCGACGCGCTGACCGGCCAGCTCCGCACCCGCCTCGCGCTGGTGCCCGACGCGGACAGGTCGGCGACCCGGATCCGTGAGCTGCGCGCCCAGCTGGAGCGGATCCGCGACCAGGTGGGCCTCGAGCCCGCCAACAGCCGCGACGCCGCGATCGAGCGCCTGGCCGAGCTGATGGCCCGGCTCGAGGTGCTGACGGCCAAGGCGGAGCGCGGCGGCGACGTGGGGGGCATGCTCGGTCCGCTGGAGGCCGAGGCGACGACCTTCGAGCGCGACCTGATCGTCGGCAACGCGCGCCGCCGCGACGCCCGCAGCAAGGTCCTCTCCGCACGCGAGCTCCGCGCGGACCTCGAGGCCCGCGAGGCCGCCCTGGCCAAGCTCGCCGAGACGGCGGTCGCCACCGTCGACCCGGCGCCGCGCTACGCCGTCCCCGACGTCGAGCTGCTCGGTCCGGTGCCGGTCACCCCGGAGGGGATCGAGCCCTACCTGGAGCGCCTCGACCGGGTGGCGCAGGCGATGGAGGTCGCGCAGCACGCGTACGCCGCCGCGCTCGACGAGCACACCCAGCTCGTCGGGCTCCTCGACGGCTACGTCGCGAAGGCCCGCGCCGCTCGCCTCGCCGACAACCCCGACCTGGCCGAGAGCGAGCGCGCCGCGCGCGCCCTGCTGGAGCGTCGCCCGTGCCCGATGGCCGTGGCCCGCCAGCTCGTCACGACCTACCAGACCTGGCTCACCAAGGAGACGCCATGAGCTGCACCCAGCCCGGCTGCACGGGCAGCATCGTCGACGGCTACTGCGACGTCTGCGGCATGGCCGGCGACAGCGCCGCCGCAGCCCCCGCAGCCCCCGCAGCCCCTGCCGCGACGGCGGCGTCCGCACTGCCCGGCCCCGCCGGCGTGACGGCCACGGGCACGCTCAAGGCCTCCCGCGGCGCCAACGGCGACCCCTGCCCGCAGCCCGGGTGCACCGGCAAGATCCTCGACGGCTACTGCGACGTGTGCGGCTCGCCCGCCCTGCCCGGCGCACGCGTCGCCGAGGCCGCGGCCATCGCGGAGTCGCAGCCGCTCTCGGGCCGCGAGGGGACGTCCGCCACGGCCGCCAGCCGCGTGCAGTCGGCGGCGATCGGCTCCAAGCGCGCCGGTACGACGGGCAGCTACGCCACGCGGCGCACCCGCACCGGCTCGCAGCGGATGCGCTCGGCCCGGCTCGGCGCCGGCCTGACCGTCGTACCTCCCGCACCGCCGGTGGACGCCGCCAAGGCGATCATGGCCGACCCGCAGGTGCCCGAGGACAAGCGCAGCTGCTCCAAGTGCGGCAACCCGGTGGGACGCAGCATCAACGGGCAGCCCGGTCGCAGCGAGGGCTTCTGCCCCAACTGCGGCCAGCAGTTCTCGTTCACCCCGAAGCTGCAGCAGGGCGACCTCGTCGCGGGGCAGTACGAGGTCGCGGGCGCGCTCGCGCACGGTGGCCTCGGCTGGATCTACCTCGCCCGCGACCGCAACGTGTCCAACCGCTGGGTCGTGCTCAAGGGCCTGCTGAACTCCGGCGACCCGGACGCGCTGGCGGCGGCGATCGCCGAGCAGCAGTTCCTCGCCCAGGTCGAGCACCCGCTCATCGTCGAGATCTACAACTTCGTGACGCACGAGGGTGCGGGCTACATCGTCATGGAGTACGTCGGCGGCAAGTCCCTCAAGCAGATCCTCAAGCAGCGGATGGCCGCCAACAACGGCGCCTACGACCCGCTGCCGGTCGACCAGGCGCTGGCCTACATCCTCGAGCTGCTGCCGGCGTTCCAGTACCTCCACGACCTCGGCCTCGTCTACTGCGACTTCAAGCCCGACAACATGATCCAGGTCGGCGACGCGATGAAGCTGATCGACCTCGGCGGCGTCCGCCGGATCGACGACGAGGAGTCGGCGATCTACGGCACGGTCGGCTACCAGGCGCCGGAGGTCGCGGAGATCGGGCCGTCGGTCGCCTCGGACATCTACACGATCGGGCGCACGCTCGTCGTGCTGACGATGGAGTTCCGCGGCTACCAGGGCACCTACCTGCACAGCCTGCCGCCGGTCGACTCCACGCCGCTGTTCCAGGAGAACGACTCGCTCTACCAGCTGGTCGCGAAGTGCTGCGCCCCTGACCCGGCCGACCGGTTCGCCTCCGTCGACGAGATGCGCTCCCAGGTGCTCGGCGTGCTGCGCGAGGTCGTGGCCCGCAAGCGGCAGGGGACCGCGACCACGTCGGCGGCCTCCGTGCTCTTCGAGTCGCCGGCGACCTCGCGACCGATCACCGAGTGGAGCCAGCTGCCGAAGCTGCGCGAGGACACCACCGACCCACAGCACAGCTGGCTGTCGTCGATCAGCGCCGACGACCCGAAGAAGCGGCTCGCCGACCTGCAGCAGGCACCGGAGGACAGCGCCGAGGTGTGGCTGGCCCGCGCCCGCGCCGCCCTCGAGCTGTCCGACGCGAAGGGCGCGCAGGCGCACGCGCAGGCGCTCCTCGCGGCCGACCCCTGGGAGTGGCGCGCGCTGTGGATCGAGGGCCTGGCCGCCGTACAGGCGCAGGACTGGGAGACGGCGAAGGCGTCCTTCAACGCGGTCTACCAGCAGGTCCCCGGCGAGCTCGCGCCCAAGCTGGCGCTGGCCTTCGCCTGCGAGCGCGGCGGCCTGCCGGAGGTGGCCGAGGGGCTCTACCAGGTGTGCGTCGCCACGGACGCGGCGTACGTCCCGCCGGCGGCCTTCGGCATGGCCCGCGTGCGGGCCGACCGCAAGGACACCCCGGGTGCCGTGGCCGCGCTCGACCTCGTCCCGAACACCAGCCGCGGCTACACCGAGGCCCGCCAGCAGCGGGCGGAGGTGCTGCTCTCCGGCGGTGCGCACGACCTCGCCGTGCTCGACCAGGCGATGCGGACCATCGAGTCCTCGAGCATCGACGGCAGGACCCGCCAGCGCTACACGGTGCGGATCCTCACCGAGGCGCTGCCGGTCGTCTCCGGCAACGGGCAGGTGCCCGAGGGCGCCCGGATCGGCTCCGTCGCCGCGACCGAGGTGGGGGTGCGCGACGGCCTCGAGAACGCCCTGCGCTCGCTGGCGCGCGACGCCATCGACGTGAAGGAGCGGGTCGAGCTGGTCAACCAGGCCAACGCCGTGCGGAACTGGAGCCTGACGTGACCTGTCCCTCCTGCGGCACGGCCGTCACCGAGGGTGCCCGCTTCTGCGAGGCCTGCGGCGCCCAGCTCGGTACGACGGTCGCGGCTCCCGCCGCGCCGATGACTGCGCCCGGGGGCGACGCCGACCACCCCCTCGGCGACGCGCCGATCAGCGCGCCCACCCGCAAGCCCGCCTCGGCGCTGCCGGACCCGCCCGCTCCCGCGGGCCGTCGGCCCTGCACGGAGTGCGGGGGAGAGGTCGGTCCCGACCTCTACTGCCTGGAGTGCGGGACGAAGGCCCCCAGCGAGCGCGACCACTTCGAGGAGCAGCCCGCCCCGTGGGTGGCCGGCGTGTGCGACAAGGCGATCGGCAAGAGCCGCAACGAGGACGCCATGGCGCTCCTCGCCGGCCAGGCGCCCGGCTCACGGGCCGTGCTGGTCGTGATGGACGGGGTCTCCAACTCGATCGACTCCGACGTCGCCTCGCTCGCCGGCGCCCGGGCGGCGCGCGAGGTGCTGCGCGTCCCGCTCCCCGCCGGCATGGGGACGCCGCAGGGCCGCGACGCCGCCGTCGCCAAGGTGTTCGCCAACGCCGCGGCCGCGGCCAACACCGCGATCATCGCCGTCACCGACCCCGACTCGACCAACCCCGCCTCGGCCACCTTCACCACGGCCGTGCTGGAGGGCGCCCGGATCAGCTGGGCCAACATCGGTGACTCGCGGACCTACTGGATCCCCGACGCCGGCACCCCGGTGCAGCTCTCGGTCGACGACTCCGTCGCACAGGCGCAGATCGCCTCCGGCGTACCGCGGGAGGTCGCGGAGAACGGCCCGCAGGCCCACGCGATCACCAAGTGGCTGGGCCGTGACTCGGAGGACTTCGTGCCGACCGTCGGCAGCCTGGAGGTCACCGAGCCGGGTTGGCTCCTGGCCTGCTCCGACGGCCTGTGGAACTACGCCTCGACCCCCGAGGCGATCGCCGAGCAGGTCCACGCCGTCGGCTCCACCGAGCCGCTCACGATCGCCACCGCACTCGTCGCCTTCGCCAACGGCGCGGGCGGGCACGACAACATCACCGCAGCGCTGGCCCGCGTCGATCCCGGGCAGACCGCCCTCGGGCAGAATGGCCAGACGCCGACCCCAGGAGGAGAGCCGAGCGATGGCTGAGTTCACCGCTTCCGTCTACCAGAACGAGTTCCTGCCCGACGGCGGGACCGACGTCAACGCGATCGTGACGGTGACCTGCTCCGGCGCCGGCACGGCCGGACAGGGCGGCTCCGGCTCGGCCGGCGAGATCATCATCGTCGACACCTCCGGCTCGATGGGGCCCGCGACGATGGCCGCGGCGAAGGAGGCCGCGCAGGCGGCGCTCGCCGAGATCGTCGACGGCACCTACTTCGCCGTCATCGCGGGCGCCGACCGCGCGATGCTCGCCTTCCCGCAGGTCTCCAGCGGCCCGGGCATGGTCCGCATGGACCCCTCCGCACGCCAGGCGGCCTCCGACGCGATCGGCCGCTTCGTCGGCAGCGGCGGTACGGCGATCAGCACCTGGCTCGACCTCGCCGGCCAGCTCTTCGCATCGGTCGCCGAGGTGACCCAGCGCCACGTGCTGCTGCTCACCGACGGCGAGAACCGCGAACGCCCCGGCCGCCTCGACGAGGCGATCAACCGCGCCACCGGCTACTTCCAGGCCGACTGCCGCGGCGCCGGCACCGACTGGCAGGTCGCCGAGATCCGCCGGATCGCGCAGGCCCTGCTCGGCACGGTCGACATCATCCCGAGCCCCGCGGAGATGAAGGCGCAGTTCGAGGAGATCATGCGCAACGCCATGTCCCGCGGTGTCGCCGACGCGTCGCTGCGGGTGTGGACGCCGCAGGGCGCGGAGGTGCTCTTCGTGCGGCAGGTGTCGCCGACGGTCGAAGACCTCACCAGCCGTCGTACCCCCGTCAACCCGCTGACCGGTGACTACCCGACGGGCGCCTGGTCCGACGAGTCGCGTGACTACCACGTCGCCGTCCGGGTGCCGGCGAAGGCGATCGGCCAGGAGCAGCTGGCCGCGCGGGTGCAGCTCGCGATCGGCGACGACGTCGTGACGCAGGGCCTGGTGAAGGCGACCTGGTCCAACAACTCCGAGCTGACCACCCGCATCGACCAGCAGGTCGCCCACTACACCGGGCAGACCGAGCTCGCGCAGATGATCCAGGAGGGCCTCGCGGCCAAGGCCTCCGGTGACGAGGCGACCGCGACGACCAAGCTCGGCCGTGCGGTCCAGCTCGCCGCCGAGACCGGCAACGACGAGGCCACCAGCAAGCTGCGGAAGGTCGTCGACGTCGAGAACGAGGAGACCGGCACGGTCCGGCTCAAGCGTGCCGTCGACAAGGCCGACGAGATGGCGCTCGACACCGCGTCCACCAAGACCACGAGGATCCGCAAGGAGACGCCGTGACCTCCACCTGCCCGTCCGGGCACGAGTCCGGCTCGGACGACTACTGCGACGTCTGCGGCCTGCCCATCCCTGCCGGCGGTGGTACGACGACCGCCGCTCCGGCTGCTCCCGACCCCGCGCCGGCGGCACCGGAGCCGACGCCCGCGCCGACCACGTCGGCCTGCCCGAACTGCCAGGCCGCCAACCCGCCCAACGCGCTCTTCTGCGAGGCGTGCGGCTACGACTACACGACCGGGTCGATGCCGCGCCCGGTGACCCCGTCGGTGCTCGACCTCGACACCCCCGTCGGCACCGCGGCGGCCGACCCGTCCGCCGATGCCGGTGACTCGCCGGCCGCCACGGGACCGGTGGCCCCGCCCGCGGAGTCGGCGCCCTCCTCGGTGGCGCCACCCCTGGGGGAGGCCTGGGTCGCGGAGGTCTGGATCGACCCGGACTGGTACGCCGACCAGGAGTCGACCGATCCGCTGCCCTCGGCGGGCGTGCCGGTCGTCGTACCCCTGCGGACGACGTCGATCCTCGTGGGCCGCACGTCACGCAGCCGCGGGATCCACCCCGACATCGACCTCGGCGCCGACAACGGGATCAGCCGGCGGCACTGCCAGCTGACCACCGACGGCACGCGCTGGTGGGTGGAGGACCTCGGCTCGTCCAACGGGACCTATCTCGGCTCGGCCGTCGGGCCGCTGCCGAATGACCCGCTGCCGGCGGGGGAGAAGCGCGAGATCGGGCCCGACGACCGGGTCTACCTCGGCGCCTGGACGCGCATCGTGATCCGGAGGGCACAGCCGGGCGAGACCGCCTGATCCTGGCTCATCTTTGGTCCGGCGCACCAAGACCACGGCCAGCGGGCTGTGGAACCATCGCCGCCATGGCGATCAAGGACCAGGTCATCCTCATCACCGGCGGCGCCCGCGGCATCGGGCTCGAGACCGCGAAGGCGCTGGCGGCACAGGGCGCGAGGCTGGTCCTCACCGACCTCGACAGCCCCGCGTTGGAGGAGGCCGTCGCCGCGATCGGTGACGACGCCTGCACGGGGATCGTCGCCGACGTCACCGACCTGGCGGCGATGGAGGGCGCGGTCGCGAGCGCCGTCGAGCGCTTCGGCCGCCTCGACGTGGTCCTCGCCAACGCCGGCATCGCCAGCTACGGCTCGGTGATGGCGATCGACCCCGCGGCCTTCCAGCGCACCCTCGACATCAACATCACCGGCGTCTTCAACACCGCGCGGGCCGCGATCCCGGAGCTGGAGAAGACGAAGGGCTACCTGCTGGTGGTCTCCTCACTGGCCGCCTTCGCGGCCGCCCCGGGGCTGGCGGCGTACAACGCCAGCAAGGCGGGGGTCGAGCACTTCGCCAACGCGCTGCGTCTCGAGGTGTCCCACCTCGGCATCGCGGTCGGGTGCGCGCACATGTCGTGGATCGACACCCCGCTGGTGCAGGACGCGAAGAAGGACCTGTCGACCTTCCAGGAGATGCTCACCAAGCTCCCGCCGCCGCTCAACAAGACGACGGACGTGGACGCGTGCGTGAAGGCGTTCGTGAAGGGGGTGGAGAAGCGCTCGCGGCACGTCTACTGCCCGGGCTGGGTCCGGGGCGCCGGCCTCAACCGCAATGTCATCAACTCCGCCGTCGGCAACCTGCCGATCCTGCGGTTCGTACCCGACCTGCTGCCGCGGATGGACGCCGAGGTCCGGGCACTGGGGCGGTCGACGAGCGCGCGGAACGTGGCCAACGACCAGCGGAAGGCGGCGGGGGAGGGCTGATCCGCCTCGCGGGAGGCGCTAGCTGTACCCGGCCATCAGGTTGGTAGCAGCCGGCTGACTGGCGGCTTGCCTCCGAGTGCGCTGTGGCGGCGTTCAGTGTTGTAGTGCTCGATCCAGGGCGCAAGGGCGGCCTGGCGTTCGTCGTTGCTGGTGAAGACCTGGCGGTAGGCCCACTCGGTAGTCAGGGTGCGGTTCAGGCGCTCTACCTTGCCGTTCTGCCACGGGCAGTGCGGCTTGATGAACTTCTGTGTGATGCCGTGATCGGCGCACACCGTTCGTAGCGACCATCGGTAGGCCCAGGCGTTGTCCGTCATCAGTCGCTCGATCCGGGCGATGCCGTGCGCGGCGAAGTAGGCGATGGCTCGCTCGAGGAACTCTGCACAGGCGGGGCCCTTCTCATCCGGCAGGATCTCGCTGTAGGCCAGCCTGGAGTGGTCGTCGACGAGCGAGTGCACGTAGTCGTATCCGACCTTGGTGCTGCGATCACGCATGATCGATCCGGCCCCTCGGCCGTGGGCCTTCCACCCACCGCCGGCGGGGATCTTGCCGAGCTTCTTGACGTCCATGTGCACCAGCTCGCCTGGTCGTTCGCGCTCGTAGCGAACGCCAGTCTGCTTCGAGGACCGGATCACCTCACCGGTGATCGGATCTAGCTCGCGCAGGTACGGCACATGGTGGCGGCGCAGAATCCGCGACACCGTGCGCGCGGGCACGCCGACCTTCGGTCCGAGAACGTCGGGGCCGTCACGACGCTCGGCACGCGCAGCCAGGACCTTCTGCTCGACCTCGTCGCGGGTCTTGGTGGGCATCGAGTGCGGGCGCGACGACCGGGTCATGAGCCCTACTTCGCCTTCAGCAGCGAACCTGTCGATCCAGGTCTTCACACATTTGCGGGACACGCCCATCGCCGCGGCGATGTGGGCCTGAGGCCAGCCAGCCTGGTGGCGGGCAACGATCAGCCGACGACCATGAACGGTCAGCCGGGCACTACCGTGGGACACGAGAACCTCCGGGTGGAAGTGGGCCTTAGACAAGCCACATCCCATTCGGAGGTTCTCGTTTGTTCAACCAGGCTCGCCGCTACCAACGTCCTGGCCGGGTACAGCTAGCGCCGCGTCGCGATCAGCGCCGACGCGTCCGGCGCCACCATCACCTCGACGGTCGTGAAGCGCTCGTCGGTGAGCCACTCCTCGCGCAGCGTGTCCACGCGGCCGCCGGTGATCGGCGGCCACATCTCGCACGGGACGAAGTCGTCGAGGACGACGATCCCGCCGGGCTCCACGAGGTCGGCGATCTTGTCGACCCGCACCGCGGTCGGGTCGCCGGAGTCGAGGAACAGCAGCGAGAACGGTCCCTTGTCCATGAGGGTCGACCAGTCCGCCTCGAGTACGTCGACCAGCGGGTCGTCGACGAAGATCTCGCTCGCCGCCGCGGCGAGACGCGGCTCGAGCTCCGCGGTGAGGATGCGGGCCTTGTCGTTGCGGACCCCCGAGCGCAGCCAGGCGGTGCCGACGCCGCAGCCGGTGCCGAACTCGGCCATCGTCCCCTCACGGGTCGCGGCGAGCGCGGCCAGCAGTCGGCCGGTCTCGTTGCGGCAGAAGGACACGTAGCCGGCGCGCCGGGACACGTCGAAAGCGCGGGTCACCACGTCGGGCAGGTCGGGGGGCGCGCTCATGCAACGAGTTTCACCCGGCGTTCAAGGCCCGGGACGGCGGTCTCGGATCGTGGTCGTACCGGCTGCCGCTGCGGCGTACGGAGTCCCACCAGCACCACCGGTCACGGCGAGGGGGCGGTTCATGCGCTTGTCAGGTGTTGCAACGCCTGACAAGCGCATGAATCCCCGGTCGACCGGGGATTCATGCACCCCCCGACGCGCCCGCATCGTGGACGCTTCCGCGACATCGCGTCCGGCATCGGTCTAGAGTGCACCCATCATGCGGAGCGCTCTTCTCGTAATCGTGCGCCGCGGCGAGGCCTGAGAGAGGCCACCTCGCCGCGGTGATTGCGGCGTTCCCCGATTCGCGCCGGGGCTTCTCAGATCCAACTGAAGTCCTGGCATTCTCCGCAGACTGCACCGCGGCGGGCCCACCGGCCGGCAACGCGTGATCCGTACCCCCGTCGCAGTCGAGCTCCCGTGAGATCCACGAGCTGACGCCCACCCGCCGCGGTGGGAGAGGCCAGGACTGATCCCCACCATCAGCCCAGCAGCACCAGCCCTCACGGAGACCACGATGTTCACCACCACCCGCCCCACGACCCAGTACCGCGACTCGCAGGAGTGGGGCCCGGCGAAGCACGACCCGGAGCACCCGTTCCACGTCGACGCCCTCGAGACCCCGGCGTACGGGACTGCCCTGCGAGACGGTGACGACGCGTTCCCGGACGACAACTAACGTCTTCACCATGACCGACAGCACCCCCTTCACGCCCGCGACCGGACAGGTCGACCTCGCCGTCATCCCCGGAGACGGCATCGGTCCCGAGGTCACCGCGGAGGCGCTCAAGGTCCTCGAGGTCGCTGCGCCCGCCGAGCTGAAGTTCGCGAAGACGCAGTACGACCTGGGCGCCGAGCGCTACCTCGCGACCGGCGAGGTGCTCCCGGACAGCGTGCTGGAGGAGATCCGCGGCCAGGACGCGATCCTGCTCGGTGCCGTCGGCGGCAAGCCGAACGACCCGAACCTGCCGCCGGGCATCCTCGAGCGGGGACTGCTGCTGAAGCTGCGCTTCGAGCTCGACCACTACGTCAACCTGCGTCCGTCGCGCCTGTTCCCGGGCTCGGTCGCGCCGCTGTCCGACGCCGTGCTCGGCAAGGGCGACATCGACTTCGTCGTCGTCCGTGAGGGCACCGAGGGCCCTTACACCGGCAACGGCGGCGCGCTGCGCGTCGGTACGCCGGCCGAGGTCGCCACCGAGGTCTCCGTCAACACCGCCTTCGGCGTCGAGCGCGTCATCCGCGACGCCTTCGCCCGCGCCCAGAAGCGCCCGCGCAAGAAGCTGACGCTGGTCCACAAGACCAACGTGCTCGTCAACGCCGGCTCGGTCTGGTGGCGGCTGTTCGAGGAGGTGGCGAAGGAGTTCCCCGACGTCACCACCGACTACAGCCACATCGACGCGGTCATGATCTACCTGACCACCGACCCGCAGCGCTTCGACGTCATCGTCACCGACAACCTGTTCGGCGACATCGTCACCGACCTCGCCGCCGCGATCACCGGCGGCATCGGCCTGGCGGCCTCGGGCAACGTCAACCCGGACCGCACGGCCCCGTCGATGTTCGAGCCAGTCCACGGCTCGGCGCCCGACATCGCCGGCCAGCTCATCGCCGACCCCACCGCCGCGATCCTGTCCGGCGCGCTGCTCCTCGACCACCTCGGCCACCCCGAGGCCGCAGCGTCGATCGAGGCCGCGGTGCTCGCCGACCTCGAGTCGCGCGACCCCGCGAAGCAGCGTCGTACGCCCGAGGTCGGCGACGCGATCGCCGCCCGAGTAGCTGGCTAGGCCGTGTCTCCCGACCCTCGGCGGCGGCCACGCCGCCCATCACGCACGCTGGCGGCGTTGCCGATGCTCGAAAGACGCCCGGTCTGCCCGCGCACCGGCGCCTTGCCATCGCACGCGCTGGACGGCGTGTCCATCCACCGCCGATCGGGAGACACGGCCTAGGCCCGTCGCAGGGGAGTCCCCTGCACGCGGGCAGACGGCCCATTCCACTCCCGCGTTAACGAGGACTAACCTGATGACCATGCAGATCACCACCACGCTCTCTGCGAACCCCACCGACGACGCCCGGCTGGCAGAGATCCTGGCCAACCCCGGCTTCGGCACGTACTTCTCCGACCACATGTTCACCGTCGAGTGGACGCAGGAGAAGGGCTGGTACGACGCGCGCATCACGCCGTACGGACCGATCACCCTGGACCCCGCGGCGGCCGTCCTGCACTACGCGCAGGAGACCTTCGAGGGGATGAAGGCCTACCGCCACGCGGACGACTCGCTGTGGCTGTTCCGGCCCGAGGCCAACGCCGAGCGGATGAAGCGCTCCAGCCACCGCCTCGCGCTGCCCGTCCTCGAGGTGCCCGACTTCGTCCAGGCCGTCGAGGAGCTGGTCAAGGTCGACGCCCGCTGGGTGCCCGGCAACGCCGACGGCGGCGAGAAGAGCCTCTACATCCGGCCCTTCATGTTCGCCTCCGAGAAGTTCCTCGGCGTGCGCCCGGCCCAGCACGTCACCTTCATGGTGATCGCCAGCCCGGCCGGGGCCTACTTCAAGGGCGGCATCAAGCCGGTCACGCTGTGGCTGACCGAGGAGTACACCCGCGCCGGCCGTGGTGGCATGGGCGCGGCCAAGACCGGCGGCAACTACGCCTCGTCCCTCGTCGCCCAGCAGGAGGCCTACGCCCACGGCTGCGACCAGGTCGTCTTCCTCGACGCGCAGGAGGGGAAGTACGTCGAGGAGCTCGGCGGCATGAACATGTACTTCGTCTTCGACGACGGCTCGATCGTCACGCCGGAGACGGGCACCATCCTCGAGGGCATCACCCGCGCCTCGATCATCGAGCTCGCCGGCAAGATGGGCCACCAGGTCACCGAGCGGAAGTTCAGCATCGACGAGTGGCGCGAGGGCGTCGCCAGCGGCCGGATCACCGAGATCTTCGCCTGCGGCACCGCCGCCGTCGTCACCCCCGTCGGCTCGCTCAAGTACGCCGGCGGCGAGACCGCCGCCCCGGCCAGCCAGGACCTCACCATGCGGATCCGTGAGGCGCTCGTCGGCGTCCAGCTCGGTCGCAACGAGGACACCTTCGGCTGGATGCGCAAGATCGTCTAGGACTGCTCTCGCGCGGCCGCCCCGGACACCGGGGCGGCCGTTCGCGTCTCCCGGCGCCCACGGCCGCCGTGAAACCGGCGTGATGCCGCGGTGAAACCGCGGCGCCGGATGCTCCTCCCATCGACCGGGTCGATCCCCGGTCAGACAAGGAGCACTCCCATGACTGCCACCAACGCAGTGCACGCCACCGGCCTCGTGAAGAGGTTCGGGGCCTTCCACGCCGTCGACGGCATCGACCTCGAGGTCCGGCCGGGCGAGATCTTCGGCGTCCTCGGCCCCAACGGCGCGGGCAAGACCACGACCCTGAAGATGCTCGCCACGCTGCTGCCCATCGACGGCGGCGAGGCCGAGATCTTCGGCGTCGACGTACGACGCGAGCCGCACCGGATCCGTCAGCTGGTCGGGGTCACCGGCCAGTACGCGTCGGTCGACGAGAACCTCACCGGCGCGGAGAACCTCATCCTGTTCGCCCGCCTGCTCGGGCAGTCGACTGCGCAGGCGCGGCGTACCGCCGCCGACCTGCTCGGCCGCTTCGGCCTGGAGGAGGCGGCGGACCGCCAGATCCAGAACTTCTCCGGCGGCATGCGTCGCCGGCTCGACCTCGCGGCGTCGCTCATCGCCCGCCCGCCGCTGATCTTCCTCGACGAGCCGACCACCGGCCTCGACCCGCGCACCCGCGGCCAGATGTGGGACACGATCCGTGAGCTGGTCGCGCAGGGCTCGACGATCCTGCTCACGACGCAGTACCTCGACGAGGCCGACCAGCTGGCCGACCGGATCGCCGTCATCGACCGCGGCCGCAAGGTCGCCGAGGGTACGCCGGACCAGCTCAAGTCGAGCGTCGGTAGCTCCACCCTGCACCTGCGCGTGGTCGACCGCGAGCAGACCGCCCGCGCGGCAGCGATCGTCGAGCGGGTGCTCGGCGAGGCGCCGGTGCTCACGCCCGAGGCGGGCGGCCTCAACATCGCGCTCGGCGACGCCAACCAGACCGCCGACGTCCTCATCGCGCTGCGCCAGGGCGAGGTCGACATCACCACCGCGGCCGTGCGCCAGCCCACCCTCGACGAGGTCTTCCTGACCCTCACCGGACACCACGCCGAGGACGACACCGACAAGGAGGTGGCCTGACATGACCACCCTGCTCCCCGACACCACCACCGGCGCAGCCGTGCCGGCCGCCGCGAGCCCCCACCGCGAGCTCCCCGCCCGTCCCTCGCTGCGCGACACCGTCCACCAGACGCTCGCGATGGCGTGGCGGGCCACCAAGAAGATGCGCCGCAACCCGGAGCAGTTCTTCGACGTGACCCTGCAGCCGATCCTGTTCACCGCGATGTTCGCCTACATCTTCGGTGGCGCGATCTCCGGCTCGGTCGCGGACTACCTGCCGCTGATCATCCCGGGCATCCTCGCCCAGACCGCGCTCACCGCGTCGATGGCGACGGGCACGCAGATGCGCGAGGACATGGACAAGGGCGTCTTCGACCGGTTCAAGTCCCTCCCGATCGCGCGGATCGCCCCGCTGGCCGGCCCGATGCTCGCCGACCTGATCCGCTACGGCACGGCCGCGACGATCACCATCGTCGTCGGCCTGGCGATGGGCTACCGGCCCGGCGGCGGCTTCCTCGGCGTGCTCGCGGGCTGGGCGCTGACCATCTTCGCCGGCTGGTCGCTGTCGTGGATCTTCTGCTGGCTGGGCACGATCGCGCGCTCGGCGCAGGCCGTCCAGGGCATCGGCATGATGATCATGTTCCCGCTGACCTTCCTGTCCAACGCGTTCGTCCCGATGGACACGCTGCCGGGCTGGCTGGAGGCCTTCGTGAAGGTCAACCCGGTCTCGCACGTGGTGACCGCGGTCCGCGACCTGATGAACAACGGCGACCTCACCGGCCAGGTCGGCTGGGCGCTGCTGGGCTGCACCATCGTGGTCGCGATCTTCGCGCCGCTGGCGGTGCGGACCTACTCGCGCAAGATGTGACGCCCGTCAGAGCACGCGCGTGACGGCGGCGCGGGCCTCGGCCACCAGGTCGGGCCCGCGCCGTTCGCCGTACTCCGCCTCGATCTCCGCGAGTACGCCGGGCGCGCGCTCCTCGCACAGCGCGCGGGCCGGCTCCCACTGCATGGTGGGAGCGAAGCGGTAGTAGGAGAAGCGGTCGGCGAGCACGAGCACCCGGACCGCGTCCTCCGCCGGACCGTCCGTGCGCAGCAGCGCCCACAGGCCCAGCCCGAACAGGACGAGGCCGCCGACGGGGTAGTCCATGAAGGGCCGCTCGGGGTCGAGGGCGTCGAGCGCCCGGGCGGCGAGGGCGTCGCGCAGGTCGCGGCCCTCGTCGCCGCGTCCGTGCAGCGCGAACGCCGACACCGCCGCGGCCTCGCCGGAGATCGTCCACGGCGTGGTGACGTCGTCGGTGCCGGGCAGGCGCATCGCGCGGGTCGCCTCGGCCGCGACCCGGTGCAGGTGGAGGCCATCGGCCACCTCCCCGGTCAGGAGGGCGAGCTCCGCGCGGGTGCGCAGGATCGCGACGTCACCGCCGGGCATACCGGTCGGGGCGAGCGCGGCCAGTTCGGCGACCTGGGCCGACGCTGCGGCCAGGTCGCCGCCGATCATCGTCGAGGTCGCGACGATCGCCCTGTTCTGCACGGCGTCGTCGATGGCGCCGAGGCGCTCGAGCACGGGCAGGGCCAGCCGGGCGTGCTCCGCGGCCCGGACGGCGTCGCCCAGCTGGGCGTGCAGCTCGGAGAGCTGGGCGTCGATCATCGCCCGCCGCCACGGGCCCTCCTCGACGTGCACCAGCGGCAGCGCACGGTGCAGGGCCTCGACGGCGCCGTGCGGGTCGCCGCGGTTCTCCCACTGGTGGGCTGCCCACTGCAGGGCGAGGCAGCGCACCCACGGGTCCGGGTCGTCGATGAGGTGCGTGAGGTCGGTCGCGACGCCCTCGGTCTGGGCGAGGGTCACCCGGACCAGCGCCGCCAGGGCGGGATGGTCGGTGCCCTCGCCGAGGTCCTCCAGCTGCCCGGTGAGCTGCTCGGCGCCGTCGGAGCCCGTGAACCGCACGCTGAACAGCGTGATGCAGAGGGCCGAGCGGGCCGTGTCGGCCAGCTCCGGCGGGACCGCCCAGTCGTCGAGCACGCCGGCGACCGCCGGGGCGACGGTCATGCTGCGGAAGTGGTCGCCGCTGATCGACCAGTAGCCGCCGAGGGTCGCGAACAACCCGGCCACCGCGTCCTGGTCGCCGGCGCCGAGCGCCTCCCGCAGGACGTCGGCGAGGTTGGTCTCCTCCTCGCGGATCCGGTCCATGGCCTCGACCTGGTCGGTCGAGAACAGGCGGCTGCCCTCGCGGGCCGCGAAGTCGACGGCCCAGTCCTGCAGGGCGCGCGCGACCTTGTCGGACTCGCCCGCTGCCTCCCGCTGCAGGCGGCCGAACTCACGGACCGTCTCCAGCATCCGGAAGCGGGTGCCGTGGTCGGTGTCGGTGACGACCAGGAGCGACTGCTCGACGAGGTCCTCGACCGGCTCGAGCGCGTCGTCGCCGAGGACCGCCCCCGCCGCCTCGAGGGTGAACCCGTCGGGGAAGGCGGCGAGATAGCGCAGCGCCCGGCGCTCGCGCTCGTCGAGCAGGTTCCACGACCAGTCGATCACCGCGAGCAGGGTGCGGTGGCGGTCCGGGGCGCTGCGGTCGCCACCACGGAGCAGGGCGAAGCGGTCGTCGAGGCGCCGCGCGATCTCGGCGGGCTGCATGACCCGGACCTTCGCGGCCGCGAGCTCGATCGCCAGCGGCAGCCCGTCCAGCCGGTCGACGACCGAGCGGACCGCGTCGTCGTCGAGCCGGACCCCGGGACGCGCCGCCTCGGCGCGCGTGCGGAACAGGTCGACGGCGTCGTCCGTGCCGAGGTGGGGGAGCAGGTGGACGTGCTCGGCCGCGATCGCGAGCGGGGCCCGGGTCGTGGTCAGCACCCGCAGCTCGCGGGTGGTGGCGACGAGGAAGGCGACCAGGTCGGCGACCGCCTCCACGATGTGCTCGCAATTGTCCAGCACCAGCAGGGTCGGCGCCTGGTCGAGCTGCTGGGCGATCCGGGCCCGGATGTCGGCCCGCTGCTCCGCCGTGAGGGTACGACGCCCGCTGACCGAGTCGCGCACGCCGAGCGCCGAGCCGACCTCACCGACCAGGTCCTCCGGGTCGGTCACGCCGACCAGCTCGAGGAAGTGCACCACGGGCAGGCTGGCGGCGCGGGCCACGGTGTGGGCGAGGCGGGTCTTGCCGAGTCCGCCGGGGCCGACGATCGACACCACCCGGGCCGAGGTGAGCAGGCCCTCGATGGTGCGCAGGTCGGCGTCGCGACCGAGCAGCGGCCCGGCCTCGTAACGCAGTCCCTCGCGGACCGGGCTGTCCAGCGCCAGCAGCTCGCGGTGCACACGCTGCAGGTCCGGGCCGGGGTCGGCGCCGAGGCGCTCGCGCACGTCGGTGCGGTGCGCCTCGAAGAGCTCGAGCGCCGCCGCCGGGCCGCGGACCGTCGCGACGGCGTGGAGCAGGTCGGCGAGCAGGGGCTCGTCGTCGGGCGCTCCCGCGGCCGCCTCCTCCAGGCCGGGCAGCGCCTCGGCGTGCCGTCCGGAGCGGGCCAGCGCGCGGGCGCGGACGACGGCGGCGTCGCGGAGGTCGTGGTCCGCCCGTCGTCGTACCTCGGCGAGGGGACCGGCGGCCTGCTCGACCACCCCGGCCGGGGCGAGCGCGAGCGCGACCTCGGCGTGCTGGAGGGCGGCGGCCGGGTCGGTGGCGAGGATCTCGCGGGCGCGGCGCGTGCTGAGGCGGAGGTGGACGGCGTCGATGTGCTCGGGAGGGAGCGCGAGCCGGTAGCCGTCCCCGTCCGTCACCAGCGCGGCCGCGCCGATGGTCCCGCGCACGCGGGAGACCAGCACCTGCAGCGCCTTCGCCGGGTTGGCCGGCTCGTCCTCGCCCCAGACGAGGTCGACGAGGCGGTCGGTGCCGATGGTGCGCCCGGCGTCCGCGAGTGCCGCGAGCAGTGCCTGCGGCCGGTCGCCGGTGACCGGCGTGCCCTCCCACCGCACGCCGTCGAGCAGCGTCAGCTGGATCGGCACGGGGGAAGTCTAGGAGTCGGGTGGCGCGCCCCGGCGGCGCGCAGTGCTCTACTGGCGGTGTGGCCCACCCGATCATGTTCACCGACGACGACCCTGGTCTGGCCGAGCTGCGGCGGATCTGCCTCGCCCTCCCGGGCGCCGAGGAGCGGGTCAGCCACGGCCGGCCGACCTTCCGTGCGGGCAGGATCTTCGCGGCCTTCGGCGGATCGGAGCGGATCCGGCCGGGGGAGCACCGGATGGTGCCGGGCGCCTTCATCTTCACCCCCGACGACGTCGACCTGCCGGCGATCGACGCTGACGAGCGGTTCTTCGTGCCCGCCTACTACGGCCCCCACGGTGGCCGAGCGATCGACCTCGCCACGCCCGACATCGACTGGGCCGAGATCGCGGAGCTGGCCGACGCGTCCTACCGGCGGATCGCCTCGAGGAAGCTGCTCGCCGAGCTCGACGCCCGCGGCGGCGTCACGCCGGGCTGACCCGGGCGCCGCCCAGGAAGGCGGCGACGGCCGCCGCGACGTCGGCCGGGTGGGTGAGCATCAGGCCGTGGTCGGCCCCGGCCACCTCCGCCTGGAGGGCGTGGGGGAACCACTGGAGGGCCAGGTCCCGGGAGGCGGCGAACCACGGGCCGCTGCCGTCGGCGGCGACGTGCAGCACCGGGCAGCGGACCCGTCCGGCGCGGGTGGCGTCGAACCCCCACGCCAGCAGCGCCGGCATGTCGTGGACGAAGAAGGTGGCCGCGTCGCGCTCCATCTGCGCGACCGAGCCCGGCAGCGCTGCCTCGGTCGCGGGGTGCCAGTCCGCGCCCAGCAGCCGCGACAGCAGGGCGTCGAGCGCTGCCTCCGCTCCGTCGCGCGTGAAGACACCGGCGAGCTCGGCGTTCACCTCCGCGAACTCGCCCGCGAACGCCGTGTGCACGGGCGGCGGCTCCACGAGGACCACCGACGCGACGCGTTCCGGCCAGGTGGCCGCGACCTCGAGCACGACGGCGGTCGAGTACGAGAAGCCGAGCAGGTGGGCGGCCGGCAGGTCGAGCGCGTCCAGCAGCGCGATGCAGTCGGCGGCGTCGTCGCGGACGGCGGGCGGGTCGAGCGCGGGCCCGCTGGCGTCGTACCCGCGTCGGTGGGGGAGGACCCGCCGCCAGCCCGCCAGTGCGGGCTCCTGCGCGACGGGGAGAAGCTCGTCGGCGGTGAGCGCCGTCTGCACGAGCAGCAGGACGTCGGGGCCGTCGCCGAGGTCGGTCACGTCGAGCTCGGCGCCGTCCGGCAGCCGCACCAGGGTGCTCACCCGGCCATGCTCGCGCGGAATCCCTCGTGTGGCGAGCGCGTCGTGCACCGAAGTGCTGGGTAGCCTCGGTTCGTGACGACCCAGCCCGGCCCCACCCCTGTGCGGGTGGGCGACTACGCCCTGCTGACGAAGCTGGGCGAGGGCGGCATGGGCATCGTGCACCTGGCGCGGGGCTCGGACGGGCGCCGGGTCGCGCTGAAGGTGCTGCGTCCGCAGATCGTCGGCGACCAGGAGGCGCGCGGCCGGCTGGCCCGCGAGGTCAGCTCGCTCACGCGGATCCGCAGCCCGTGGGTGGCCGAGATGCTCGCCGCCGACCCGTGGGCCGACGTGCCCTATGTCGTCACCCGCTACGTGCCGGGGCTCTCGCTCCACGAGCACGTCGCCACGGAGGGCCCGGTCGACGGGTCCGACCTGAACTGGCTCGCCGGCTGCCTCGCCGAGGGTCTCGCCGCCGTGCACGCCGTCGGCGTCCTGCACCGCGACGTGAAGCCGGGCAACGTGCTGATGGAGGGTCGTACGCCGATCCTCATCGACTTCGGGCTCGCCCGCGTCGCCGACGACGTCCGGCTGACCCAGACCGGCTGGCTGCTCGGTACGCCGGGCTATCTCGCCCCCGAGATCCTGTACGGCGACGAGGCGACCCCCGCCGCCGACGTGCACGCGTGGGCGGCGACCGTCGCGTACGCCGCCAGCGGCCGGGCCCCCTACGGCCGCGGCCCGGCGATGGCGGTCATGGACCGCACCCGCCGTGGGCAGCACGACCTCTCCGGCATCCCGCGGCCGATGGCCGACGTCCTCGCCGCCGCGCTCCACCCCGACCCCCTGGAGCGACCGCTCCTCGACGAGGTCCTGGCCTGGCTGCGGCCGCTGAGCACGCGCCCCGAGCTGCCGCCGGTGCCGCCGCCGGGCGCCCTGTTCGACGGGCCGCCCGCGCCGGAGCAGGACGACTTCACGCTGCCGCTCGCGCTCGCCGCCCAGGCCGGTGCCCCCGACGCGCCGACCGTGGTGCCGGCTCCGCCCGCGCCGCCGACGCCGCGCACGATGCCCGAGCCGGTGTCGACCTCCCGGCCGGCGCAGCCCCCGCCGCCGGTCACGCTCCGGCAGGACGCGCCGCCGGCTCCCGACGCGATGCGGCGGATGGAGCAGGAGTGGGACCAGGCCAACGGCTTCGACCCCGAGGCCCCGTTCGCGCCCCAGCCGCAGGCGCCGCTGCCCGAGCGGCTGCGTCGCTGGACCGCGATCGGTGCGGGTGCCGTCGCCCTCGGCGCCGGCTTCGCGGCCGCCCCGTGGGTGGCCGCCCTCCTCGTCGTGCTCGCCGTGTGGCTGCTCCGTGCCGGCTCGCTGGCCGCGTCGGCGGTCGCGCAGCGTCGTACCGTCCGCGGCGCGAAGTGGTACGACGCCCTGCGCTGGCTCGCCACCAGCCCGTGGCACCTGGTCCGGGCCGTGACCGGGACGGTCGTCCTGGTGGCGTGGAGCGCCGGCCTGGGGCTCGCGGCGGGGCTGATCTGCTACGCGCTGGCCGTCGACGTGCCGGGCACGTTGATGGCATGCGGGGCCACCCTCGGCGTCGCCCTGTGGTCCGGTCCCGGCGGCAGCCGGTTCCGCTCGCCGGTCGCCCGGGTGCTCTTCCCGGCCTGCCGCAGCACGCTGCCGTGGCTGTTCCTGTGCGCCGGCCTGCTCGCGGTGGCGGCGGTCCTCGGCGTGCTGGTCGCGGGACAGGGCGTCAGCTGGATCCCGTGGTCGAGCGGTCCTTTCGGACTGTGACGGGGCGGCCGCGCGCGACGTGGCACACTGGCCTCGTGAGCACCATCACCTCGATCATTACCTAGCGCGTCCGGAGCATCCCGGACGCGCAGCCTCTCGTACCCCGGGAGGCTTTTGTTTTGCCTGCTTTGCCCTGTGACACGCACGCGAGAGATTCCCCGATGAACCAGCAGCTCGACCTCCACGGCGCCTTCCACGTCTACGACACGACCCTGCGCGACGGCATGCAGCAGGAAGGCCTCAACCCGACCGTCGCCGACAAGCTCGCGATCGCGCGGCACCTGGACGGCCTGGGTGTGGGCTACATCGAGGGCGGCTGGCCGGGGGCCAACCCGAAGGACACCGAGTTCTTCCGGCGCGCGGCGACCGAGCTCGACCTCAAGCACGCGCGGCTCGCGGCCTTCGGCGCCACCCGCCGCGCGGGCGTCCAGGCCGCCGACGACCCGCTGGTCGCGGCGCTCCGCGACAGTGGCGCGGGCGTGGTCACGCTGGTCGCGAAGTCGCACGTCGGCCACGTCGAGAAGGCGCTGCGGACCACGCTCGAGGAGAACCTCGCGATGGTCCGCGACACCGTCAGCCACCTGCGGGCCGAGGGGCAGCAGGTGTTCCTCGACGCCGAGCACTTCTTCGACGGCTACAAGCTCGACCGGTCCTACGCGCTCGAGGTGCTCCGCACGGCGTACGACGCCGGGGCGGAGGTGATCGCGCTGTGCGACACCAACGGCGGCATGCTGCCCGGCTGGGTCTCCGACGTCGTCCACGACGTGCTCGAGACCGCGCAGGTCCGGGTCGGCATCCACTGCCACAACGACACGGGCCTCGCCGTCGCGAACACCCTCGCGGCCGTCGACGCGGGCGCCACCCACATCCAGGGCTGCATCAACGGCTACGGCGAGCGCACCGGCAACGCCGACCTCGTCAACGTCGTGGCCAACCTCGAGCTGAAGCTCGACAGGCAGGTGCTGCCGCCGGGGCTGCTCACCGAGGCGACCCGGATCGCCCACGCCGTCGCCGAGGTGACCAACGTGCCGCCCGCCGCCCGGCAGCCCTACGTCGGCACGTCGGCCTTCGCGCACAAGGCCGGCCTGCACGCCAGCGCGATCAAGGTCGACCCCGACCTCTACCAGCACATGGACCCGGCCGGCGTCGGCAACGACATGCGCCTGCTGGTCTCGGAGATGGCCGGCCGCGCGTCGATCGAGCTCAAGGGCAAGGAGCTCGGCTTCGACCTGTCCGGCTCGCCGGACGTCGTCAACCGGGTCACCGCCCGGGTCAAGGAGATGGAGTCCCGCGGCTACACCTTCGAGGCCGCCGACGCCTCCTTCGAGCTGCTCCTCATCGAGGAGGCCGAGGGTCACCGGCCGTCGTACTTCGAGGTCGAGAGCTGGCGCGTGATCACCGAGACCCTCACCCACGCGCAGCCGGGGGAGGAGGCAGTCTCGGAGGCGACGGTCAAGCTCAAGGCCGCCGACGTCCGCTATGTCGTCACGGGCGAGGGCAACGGCCCCGTCAACGCGCTCGACCAGGCGCTGCGCTCGGCGATCGTGCAGGCCTTCCCGGAGATCGCGAAGTTCGAGCTGATCGACTTCAAGGTCCGCATCCTCGACCAGGGCCACGGCACCGACGCGATCACCCGCGTCCTGATCGAGACCAGCGACGGGGAGTCCTCCTGGGTCACCGTGGGCGTCGGCGCGAACATGATCGAGGCGTCGTGGGAGGCGCTCGTCGACGGCCTGACCTACGGCCTGCTGCGCCACCACGTGGGCTGAACCGTCAGCCGTCGTCCCGCACCACCCGGCGGATCAGGTCGGACCAACCTGCGAAGACCTGCTCCTCGCTCATCCCGCCGTGCTCGATCTGCTGGCGCAGCACGGGCAGGCTCAGCGGCGCGATCAGCGCCGTCGCGAGGTAGTGCAGGTTGCCCGTGACACCGAGCTGACCGAGCAGCAGGCGCACGTGCATGCTCGCGAAGCCGAGCACGGCGTAGTTCTCGCCCCACGTGCGGCCGGCCGCCTCGATGAGCGCGCCCTGGTCGAGGTGGAGGCGCAGCCGGGAGGCGCCGAACGCCAGCAGCCTCTCCATCGGGGGAGCGCCGGGGCCGAGTGGCGGCGGGCCGCTGATCACGCCGGCCTGCCACTCCTCCTCGCGGTGGTTGAGCAGGGAGGCCATCAGGCCCTCGCGGCTGCCGAAGCGTCGGAAGACCGTGCCCTTGCCGACGCCGGCCTTCGCGGCGACGGCGTCCATGGTCAGCGCGTCGACGCCGCACCCGCCCATCAGCTCGGCGGCAGCGTCGAGCAGGGCCCGGCGGTTGCGGGCAGCGTCGCGCCGCTCCGGAGGCGTCGACACGAGGAGCGGAAGGTCCTTCGACATGGTGCAGCCACCCTAGGCGGGACCACCGACGTCCGCCTGCGAAAAAAGATCGAAGCTCCCGGGAATGAAAGCGGACCGTGGTCCGTTTCGACCATCATGACTGACACCACCACCCGCGTCGCCGTCCTCGTCGGAAGCCTCCGCGCCGACTCCCTGAACCGCCGGATCGCCGAGATCCTCAAGGCCGAGGCCCCCGCCGGTGTCGAGCTCGACATCGTCGACGGTCTCGACCAGGTCCCGTTCTACAACGAGGACATCGACGGTGCCTCGGCTCCCGCCGCCGCCACCGCCCTCCGCGAGCGCGTCGCCTCCGCCGACCGCGTCCTCGCCGTCACCCCCGAGTACAACGGCACCATGCCCGCCGTCCTCAACAACGCCATCGACTGGATCTCGCGCCCCTACGGCGCCGGCGCCATCGTGGGCAAGCCGTTCGGCGTCATCGGCGCCACCCCGACGCCGTACGGCGGCAAGTGGGCCCACGGCGACACCGCCCGCTCCGCCGGCATCGCCGGTGCGATCGTGGTCGAGGACGTCACCGTCTCGCAGCCGGCCGTCGACGTCGACCCGACCACCGACCCCGAGGTCCGCGCCAAGCTGCTCGCCGCGCTCGGCACCCTGGTCGAGTTCGCGCCGGCCACCAGCGCCGCGTGACCCACTGAGGTTTCGAGGCTCGCAGGCTCGCACCTCAACCACCGGCACTAGGGTCAGGTCGTGGCCGATCTCCACGACCTGACCGCCCTCGAGCAGGGCGCCCTGATCCGCTCCGGCGAGATCAGTGCGGTCGAGCTCACCGAGCACTACCTCGAACGCGCCGCGCGTCTCCCCAGGGAGTACGTCGACGGCGCGTTCGCCTTCCTCGACCCGGACGCCGCGCGGCGCCGGGCCCGCGAGGTCGCGGCCGTCGGACCGGTCGGCGACGGGGCGTCGCCGCTGGCCGGCGTACCGACGGCGATCAAGGACCTCAACCTGACCCGGGGCGTGCCGACGGCCTTCGGGTCGCCGGCCTTCGCCGACTACGTGCCGGAGGTCTCCGACGGCGTGACCCTGGCGATCGAGGACGCCGGGATGGTCAGCCTCGGCAAGACCAGCACGCCGGAGTTCGGCTCGCCCTGCTACACCGAGCCGGAGGGCCGGCCGGCCGCCGTCACCCCGTGGGACACCTCGCGGATGGCGGGCGGCTCGTCGGGAGGGGCCGCGTCGGCGGTCGCGGCCGGGCTGGTCTCCGTCGCCCAGGGCTCCGACGGCGGCGGCTCGATCCGGATCCCGGCCGCCTGCTGCGGTCTCGTCGGCCTCAAGCCGACCCGCGGCCGGATCAGCGGCTTCCCGATGTACGGCGACCCGGTCGGCCTCGCCACGTCGGGCTCGATCGCCCGCACGGTCGCCGACGCGGCGGCCCTGCTCGACGTGCTGGCCGGGCGGCGGGCCGGCGACCCCGCCTGGGCGCCCGAGCCGTCCGGCACCTTCCTCGCGGCCGCCGGCCGCGACCCCGGCCGGCTCCGCATCGCCTGCTTCGACACCCCGGTGATCGCGGACGTCGAGGTCGACCCCGAGGTGCTCGCCGCCTACGACGCCACGACGCGGCTGCTGTCGTCGCTCGGCCACGTGGTCGAGGACGTGCCCGTGCCGATCCCACCCGAGGCGGTGCCGGTGTTCGAGACCTGCTGGGCGGTGCTGACCGCCATGTCGACGGTGCCGCTGTCGGCGGCGCAGGCGGAGCTGGTCCGCCCGCTCACCCGGTGGCTGGGGGAGCGCGGCACGGCGGTCTCCGGCCCGGAGTTCGGGCTCGCCATCGGTCAGCTGCGGCGCTTCGCCGGCGAGGCGCTGGTCGCCCTGGCGCCGTACGACATCGTGCTGACGCCGACCCTCGCGACCGTGCCGCTGCCCGTCGGGGCGATCCGCGACGACGCCGACCCGGCCGCCGACTTCGAGGCGCAGAAGCGCTTCACCCCGTGGACCTCGGCCTGGAATGTCACCGGCATGCCGGCGATCTCGCTGCCGCTGCACCAGTCCGCCGCCGGCCTGCCCATCGGCATGATGCTCGCCGCCCGCCCCGCCGAGGAGGAGCTGCTGCTCTCACTGGCCGCCCAGCTCGAGGCCGCGCTGCCCTGGCAGGACCGCCGCCCGCCGCTCTGGTAGCCGCGAGCGATCAGGCGAACCAGGTGGGTGCGGCGGCTCGGAAGTCGTCGCCGGGGAGGGAGCCCGCCCCCTCGGGGACCACGGCGAGCACGGGGACGCCGGTGATGCGGGTGAGGTCGGCGCGGTTGCAGGTCTCCGCCAGACCGGGGGTGGAGGGCCAGGAGCCGATGACCAGCCCGGCGGGCTCGACCTGGACCGCGCGGAGGGCGGTGACGGTGAGCTCGGTGTGGTTGAGGGTGCCGAGGCCCGCGCGGGTGACGACGACGACCTCGACGGGTGAGGAGACGACGCCGTCGGGTCCCCGGCGGCGCAGGGCGAAGGTCAGGTCGCGGGCGATGTCGAGGAGGGTGCCGCCCTCGGCGTCGAGGCGCACGAGGAGGCCGCCGGCTCCTTCGACCAGGACCAGGTCGTACGACGGCAGCAGCTCGCGGATCCGCGCCACGTGCTGGCGCACGGAGGGGATCGCCACGCCCTGGCGGCGGGCGGCGGTGTCGGGGGCCAGCGGCTCGTCCAGCGCGACGAGCTGCACGGCGTCCACGCCGGCGAGCGACCGCACGGTGTCGACGTCGGGGACGTCCGGGTCGTCGCCGCCGATCCCGGTCTGCACCGGCTTCACGACGAGCACCCGCTCGCCGGCCGCCGCGGCACGGGCGGCGAGGGCAGCGGTCGCGATCGTCTTCCCGACGCCGGTGTCCGTGCCGGTGACCACCACGACGCGGGTCACTGGTGCTCCTTCACGAGCTCGACGAGGACGTCGACCGCGCGCGCCCAGTCGTCGGCCGGCACCCCGGCGGTGACCGTGATCCGCAGCCGCGAGATGCCGTCGGGGACGGACGGCGGGCGGAAGCAGCCGACCCGCAGGCCGGCCTCGAGGGCGGCGGCCTGGGCGGCCACCGCCGCCTGCGGCGACGACATCGGCACCGACAGCACCGCGCCCGCGGGTGCGACCACCCCGAGCGCGTCGGCCAGGGCCGCGACCCGGGTCCGCACGGTCTCGCCCAGCTCGGGACGGCGACGGATCTCGCGGAGCGCGGCCAGCGCGCCGGCGGTCGCGGCGGGTGCGAGGCCGGTGTCGAAGATGAACGGCCGCGCCCGGTTGACCAGGTGCTCGCGCAGCGCGGCCGGGCCCAGGATCGCGCCACCCTGGCTGCCGAGCGACTTCGACAGGGTGGCGCTGACGACGACGTGCGGCAGGCCGGCCAGGCCGAGCGTGGCGACCAGGCCGGGGCCGTGGACGCCGACGCCGTGCGCCTCGTCGACGACCAGCAGGGCGTCGTACTCCTCGCAGAGGGCGGCCAGCTCGACCAGCGGAGCGGCGTCGCCGAGCACGGAGTAGACGGACTCGACGAGCACGATGGCCCGCTCCCCGGCCTCCGCCGCGACGACCAGGCCGGCGTGGACGGCGTCCACGTCGCTGTGCGGCACCACCGTCAGGGCCGCGCGCGAGAGGCGCACCGCGTCGACCAGCGAGGCATGGATGTGCGCGTCGGAGATGACCCGGACCGTGCGGTCGGCGAGGGCGGTGACGATCGCGAGGTTGGCGTGGTAGCCGGTCGAGAACACCAGCGCCGAGGGCTGGCCGAGGTAGTCGGCGAGCTCCTGCTCGAGCTCGGCGTGCAGGGCGAAGGTGCCCGTCACGAGGCGCGACGCGCTCGCTCCCGAGCCCCACGCCAGCGCGGCGTCGGCCGCCGCCTGCCGGACACCCGGGTCCCGGGCGAGGCCGAGGTAGTCGTTGCCGGCGAGGTCGATCGTCGGGTCGTCGGCGGACCGCTCACGCAGCCGCCGGGTCAGCCCGGCCTCCTCCCGCTTGCTCGCCTCAGCCGCGAGCCAGTCCTGCCACGCACTCATCCGGCACGCACCGCCGCTCCGATCCCTGCGACGAGCGTGTCCAGCTCGTCGTCGCTGATGACATAGGGCGGCATCGCGTAGACCAGGTCCCGGAAGGGCCGCAGCCACACGCCCGCCTCGATGGCCGCCTCGGTCGCCGCCACCACGTCGACGTCGTGGTCGAGCTGGACGACACCGACCGCACCGAGGGTGCGCACGTCGCGCACGCCCGGCAGGTCGCGCAGCGGCGCCAGGCCGGACGACAGCCGGTCGCCGATGTGGCCGACGGTCGCGGCCCAGTCCTGGCCGAGGAGCACGTCGATCGACGCGCTCGCGACCGCGCACGCCAGCGGGTTGCCCATGAAGGTCGGCCCGTGCATCACGACCCCCGACTCGCTGGCGGAGATGCCCCGCGCGACGGCGTCGGTGGTGAGGACGGCGGCGAGGGTGAGATAGCCGCCGGTCAGCGCCTTGCCGACGCAGAGGATGTCGGGGGTGACCAGCTCGCTGACGAAGAGGTGGCCGGTGCGGCCGAATCCGGTGGCGATCTCGTCGAACACGAGCAGGAGGCCGTGCTCGTCGGCGACCTCCCGCAGCACCTGCAGGCACGCGGGCGGGTAGGGCCACATGCCACCGGCGCCCTGCAGCAGTGGCTCGACGATGATGCCGGCGAGCTCGTGGTGGTGCTGGTCGGCGACGTGGCGCAGCGTCGTCGCCCACTGCGCGATGTCGGCGTCCGGTGCGGCAGCGGCCGGCGGCTGGGGAGAGAACACCTGCTGCGGCAGGAGGCCCTGCCACATCGCGTGCATCCCGCCGACCGGGTCGGTGACGCTCATGCAGTCGAAGGTGTCGCCGTGGTAGCCGCCGAGGACGGTGAGCATCCGGGTGCGGTCGGGCCGGCCGACCCCACGCTGGTACTGCAGCACCATCTTCATCGCGACCTCGACCGACACCGAGCCGGAGTCGGCGAGGAAGACCCGCTCCAGCGGCTCGGGCGTCATCGCGACCAGCCGGCTGCCCAGCTCCACGGCCGGCGCGTGGGTCAGCCCGCCGAACATCACGTGGGAGAACTCCGCGGCCTGCTCGCGCAGGGCCGCGTCGAGGACCGGGTGGCGGTAGCCGTGGATCGCCGACCACCACGACGACATGCCGTCGACGACCTCGCGGCCGTCGTACACGTCGCCGAGCCGGAGGCGCGCGCCGGACGCGCCGGTGACCAGCCGCACCGGGGTGGGCTCGGTCATCGACGTGTACGGGTGCCAGAGGTGCGCGCGGTCGAACGCGAGCACGTCGGCGGCTACGGCGGTCATGGGCTCAGGCGTTGGCGGCGACCTCGGTGCCCGCGCCCCGCGCGCGGATCACCGGCTTGTTGTCCTCGGCCGACGACGGGGCGGGCGCCTGGGCGACCGAGCAGCCGCCGCACCCGTCGCCGCAGCCGGTGCCGGCGGACGAGCCGCACGGCGTCGTCGCGTGCGCGCGGTGGACGGTGGCCGCGTTGGCCTCGTGGGTCGCGATCAGCTCGGCGAAGCCGGCGTCGTCGAGGCCGAGGATCGAGAAGCCGTTGTCGCGCAGCATGTGCAGGTCGGCGAGCGCGTCCTGGCCCTCGGAGGTGAGGTAGTCGCCGAGGAAGATCGAGTTGGCGACGTGCAGCGCGGTCGCCTGCAGCGTGCGCAGGTGCATCTCGCGGCCGCCGGCGATGCGGATCTCCTTGTCGGGGCACACGAAGCGCGCCATCGTCAGGATCTTCACGCAGCGGGTGGGGGAGAGCTCCCACGTGTTCTGGTACGGCGTCCCGTCGAACGGCATCAGGAAGTTCACCGGGATCGAGTCGGTGTCGAGCGCCTTCAGCGCGAAGAGCGCCTCCACGAGCTGCTCGTCGGTCTCGCCGAGCCCGGCGATCAGGCCGGAGCAGGGCGACAGCCCGGCCGACTTCGCCTTGCCGATCGTGTCGACGCGGTCGGCGTAGGTGTGGGTCTGGACGATGTTGTCGTGGTGGGACTCGGCCGTGTTGATGTTGTGGTTGTAGGCGTCGACGCCGGCCGACTTGAGCCGCTCGGCCTGCCCGTCCTTGAGCAGCCCGAGGCAGGCACAGACCTCCACGCCGTCGTACTCGTCCTTGAGGGCCTCGGTCATCTCGACGACCTTGTCGATGTCGCGGTCGGAGGGACCGCGGCCCGACGACACCATGCAGACGCGGGTCGCGCCGCCGCGCAGGCCGGCGCCGGCCTGCTTGAGGGTCTCGTCCTTCGACAGGTAGGAGTACTTGAGGATCGGCGCCTCGGAGCCCATCGCCTGGCTGCAGTAGTTGCAGTTCTCGGGGCACAGGCCCGACTTCAGGTTGACGAGGTAGTTGACCTTGACGGTGTTGCCGAAGTGCTCGCGGCGCAGCCGTCCGGCCGCCGCGACGAGGAACATCAGCTCGTGGTCGGGCGCCCGGAGCACCGCGAGCGCGTCCGCCTCGGTCGCGGCGCCGCCCTCGAGGATGCGGGTCGCGAGCGCGTCGAAGTTCGTGGTCATGGGTGCTCCTTGCGGGCGAGGCGGCCTAACTGAACAGTGTTCAGGTGGGAAGGATAGCCGGGATCGGCCGGCACGTCGAGACCGTCCCGGGGCCGGGTCAGTCGTCGCCGATGCCCCGCGCGTGCAGCGCCTCGCCCGTCGCCCGCGCGTGCGCGACCACCCGGATCACCAGCGGGGTGAGGTACGCGCGAGGGCTCCGCTCGAGCCCACGCGCCCGGGCGGCGTCCCGCGTCTCGGCCGCGATCTCGAGCGTCAGCGGGATGCCGCGGACGAGCAGCGAGAAGGCCAGCGCGACCAGCTCGGGCCGCACGCCGAGGGCGCGGAACGGCTCGAGCCACCGGGTGATCGCGTCGACCATCCGCTCGATCGACGTCGTCGTGGTGAAGGCCGTCGCGAGCAGCACCATCGCCACCAGGCTGCCGACCACGACGAACGCCCGCTCGCCGCCCTGCTGCCAGCACTGGTACGCCGCCAGCAGCGCCAGGCCGATCGCCACGCCCCGCAGCGCCCGGGCCGCCCGCAGCAGCCGTACGCCCGCCACCGCGCAGGCCAGCAGTCCGAGAGCCAGCAGCGTCGCCGTCGTCGGGACCCCGCGCAGGGCGACGCCGGCCGCGCTGAGGACCAGCAGCCCGAGCAGCTTGGCGCCGACGGGCAGCCGGTGCAGGACGGAGGTGCCGGGCTGGTAGTCGCCGAGCGGGCTGGCTGCCACCGGGCGCCTCAGCTCGCGCCGGCGCGGTAGTGCGCGACCACCTCGGCGGGCGCACCGTCGGCGACCACGCGACCGTCGTCGACGAGGAGCGCGCGGTCACAGCGCAGCGCGAGGTCGAGGTCGTGCGTCGCGACGACCAGCTGCTGGGGGAGCCCCAGCAGCAGGTCGCCGATCCGGCGGGCGTTGCGGAGGTCGAGCAGCGTCGTGGGCTCGTCGGCGACGAGGATCGCGGGATCGGTGGCCAGTACGCCGGCGATGGCGAGCAGCTGGCGCTGGCCGCCCGACAGTGCGTGCACGCTGCGCTCGCCCAGCCCCTCCAGCCCGTACGACGTCAGCACCTCCCGCGCCGCGGCGGCCCGCTCCTCGCGTCCGCGGACCCGGTGGCGCAGCGACAGCGCGACGTCCTCCAGCACCGTCGGCATCACCAGCTGCGCCGTCGGGTCGGTGAAGACGAAGCCGACCCGGCGTCGCACCTCCCGGCCCTTGCGGGCGACGTCGAGACCGTCGACGACGACCCGCCCGGACGTGGGCTCGACGAGCCCGTTGACGAGCCGGGCGAGGGTCGACTTGCCGGAGCCGTTGGGGCCGACGAGGGCGATCCGCTGCTCGGTCAGCTCGAGCGAGGTCTCGTGCAGCACGGTGACCTCCGGCGTGGGGCCACCCGGCGTCGCTGCCCGGACGACGACCCGGTCGAGCTCGATCCGGCTCATGCGGTGGCCGCGACCGGCTCCTGCGACCTCGTCCGGCGCGCGACCAGGTCGGGGAAGGCGCGGTGCACCGCGGTGGCGACCAGCGCCATCACGACGTTCTTGGCGATGTCGCCCGGGAAGTAGGCGGTGTCGATGACGAAGGCGTCCTTGATGCCCATGTCGCCGCGCCACGCGAGGTTGAGCGGGCCGAGGGTGTGGATGAACACCACGCTGCTGAGCAGGCCGCAGGTGAAGACGACCGCGAACTGCGTGGCGTTCTCGCGCTTGCGGTGCACGAGATAGCCGCACAGTGCGGCGGCCAGCGGGAAGGCCACCAGGTAGCCGGCGGTGAGGCCGCTGTAGTGCGCGATGCCGGAGGTGCCCCCCGAGTAGATCGGCAGCACGAGGCCGGCGACGAGGTAGAGGACGACCGCGAGGAAGCCCCGCACGGGGCCGAGCACGGCGCCGGCGAGCAGGACGCCGAAGGTCTGCAGCGAGTAGGGGACGCCCACCCCGGTCTTGATCTCGGGGAGCAGGGCGCACACGGCGATCAACGCGGCGAAGCCGGCGACCAGGGCGACGTCGGTGGTGGGGGTACGGCGGTTCATCGTCCACTCTCAGGGGTGCTCGGGGGGATCGCGGCTCGACGGCCGCGCGAACTGAACGGTGTTCAGGTTAGGCTGGTGCCGCGACCGGGGTCAAAGCGGGCCCGGCGAGCGGTGTTCGAGGAGGTCGGGTGCGCTACCGGCGGCAGGACGTGGTCGAGCGGGCGATCGCCGTGCTCGACGAGCGCGGCATCGATGGGCTGACGATGCGCAAGCTCGCGGCCGACCTGGGCGTGCAGCCCGGCGCGCTCTACCACCACTTCGCGGGCAAGGACGCGCTGCTGCAGGCGGTCGCCGACGAGATCCTGCGGCGCGGACGCCGGCCCGCGGAGATCATGGCGTGGGACGCCGAGCTGCAGCTGCTGTGCCTCGGCCTGCGCGACGCGATGCGGCGCCACCGCGACGGAGCGCTCCTCATCGCCCAGGTGCACCGCGCGGACGCGGAGGCGCTGGAGCAGCCGCTGCGCGCCGCCCTCGACCGGGCCGGGGCGGCCGACGACCTCGCCCGGGTCGGGGCCCGCGCGCTGGTCCGGTTCGTGCTCGCCCACGAGGACGACGAGGCGGTCGACTTCGCCCTCGGCCTGGGGCTCCTTCTCGACGGGCTGCGCCAGCGGGTCAGTCCGTCGGCGTGAAGGTGATGCTCTGCGGCGTCTGCGGTGCCTCGTCGAACCGGCCGGCCGGGCATCCCCAGCAGTTCTGCTGGACGACGACCCGTCGGCCGTCCACGTCGAGGACCCACCAGCGCCCGAGATAGGGCGCCGGACCGCCCACGGCCGTCTCGGGGTTCCCGGGCAGCTTGACCGCGCCGCCCTCGCACCGTGAGTCGTCGAAGGTGTCGGGCACCCGCGCCTCCAGGTAGATCGCGTCGGCTCCACCGAGCTGGACGTGCGCGGGCCGGGACACCTCGTAGACCGGCAGGTCGACGAGCGCCCGGACCAGGTCGTCGACGGTCGGTCCGACGGGCGCGAGCCGGGGGTCGGTGCAGGGATCACGCGGGACGCCGTACGCGTCGCCGGCGACCTCGGTCTTCACGATGAAGTCCTGGGTCGCGAGGAAGAGGCCGCCGTCGTGGGCGGTGGTGCGGTCCGGCAGGTCGATGTCGAACGAGAGGTGGCCGTCGACCGGCACCCGGTACCGGCCGGCCGCGACGTCGACCGACGTCTCGCCGGGTGCCGCGTCCGGCAACGCCCGGACCGCCTGCGGCGACTCGCCCTGCGTCTCGGTCGGGTCCTTGGCCGGCTCGACGGTGCCGTCCCGGCCGCCGGTGCTCAGGATGCCGATCCCGCCACCGACCAGGGCCAGGGCCGCCACGGCAGCGACGACCGCTCCGGCCAGCCGTTGCCGCCGGTGCGCGGTGCGCTCCAGCGTGGCGAACTCCGGCGGCACGACCTCACGTGCGAGGTCCCTCAGCTGCTCCCAGTCAGCCATGGCTCGGCTCCTCCCTCTCGCTCGCCGGATCCCTCTCGGCCATCAGCTCCGCGAGCCGTTGGCGCCCCCGCCCGAGCCGGGACTTGACCGTGCCCACCGGCAGCCCGAGCTGCTCGGCGATCTCGGACACGGGCAGGTCGGCCAGGTGGTGCAGGACCACCGCCTCGCGCTGGTCCGGGTCGAGCAGCGCCAGCGCCGCCACCAGGGCGACGTGCTCGGGGCCGACCTCGACGGTCGGCTCGTCGGGCCGGTCCAGCGCCTGGTGGCGGCGTACGACGGCGAGGTGGCGCCAGCCGCGGTGGAGCCGGCGCAGGGCCACGGTCCTGACCCACGCCTCGGGGTTGGCGACGGAACGGAGGGTCCGGTGCTTGCGGATCGCGGTGATGAAGGCCTCCTGCACCGCGTCCTCCGCATCGGTCAGGTCGCCGCAGATGGCGTACATCTGCACGACCAGCCGGCGGTACGACGCGGCGTACAGGGCCTCGATGCCCTCTGCCGCGCGCCTGCCGTCCACCAGCACCTCCGTCATGTCGTTCAACCGTCCCGCATCACGGGGTCGCTGTGAAGGTGATGGTCCCGGCCGTCTTCGGCGCACGGGCGAGGTCGCGGTCCGAGCACCCCCAGCAGTTCTGCTGTACGACGACCCGTCGGCCCTCGACGTCGAGGACCCACCAGCGACCGGTGTAGGGCGCGGGCCCGCCGACCGCGGTGTCCGGGTTGCCGGGCAGCTGCACGGCACCGCCGGCGCACTTCGAGTCGTCGTAGCCGCGAGGGACCCGCGCCTCGAGGTAGGCGCCCTCGGCACCGCCGAGCTCGACCGCCTCGGGAGCCGAGACCTCGTAGGCCGGCAGGTCCGACAGCGCGGCGACGAGGTCCTCGACCGTGCTGCCCGCGGGCTCGATGGTCTGGTCGGTGCACGGGTCGCGCGGGACGCCGTACTCCTCGCCGGCGAGCTCGGTCTTGAGCACGAAGCTCGGGGTGGCGAGGAAGAGCCCGTTGTCGTGGACCGTGCTGCCGGCCGGCAGGGTGACGTCGAACGACAGGGCGTCGTCGAGCCTCACGCGGTAGCGGCCGGCGGCGACGTCGATGGACGTCCCGCCGGTCGGGGCCTCGGGGAGGGCGAGCACGCCCGCGGGCAGGTCGGCCGGGGTGGACGGGGTGGACCCGGCGGGCTCGCTGGACTCGCTGGAGGACGGCGTGGCCGTCGTGTCGTCATCTGCATCGCTGTCGGAGCAGGCGCCCAGGAGGGCGGTCGCCGCGGCGAGGGCGACCGACGTCCGGAGGAGGGAGGTGGTTCTCATGAACCCACGAGGTCCGGGGTACCGCCCAGGTTCCCGGGACGCCCCATTCTTTACCTGGAGCGTCTCTGCCCGCGCGGGCGGCGTTCGGCGAGCGTTATTGTCCCGGAAACATCTGGGAGGCAATGTGGATGACATGGCAGTGAAGACGCAGAAGCCCGTGACCGTGGTGCTGTTCGGTGCGACCGGCGACCTGGCGCGACGCAAGCTCCTGCCGGGGCTGCTGCACCTCTTCGAGACGGGACTGCTGCCCCAGCTGCAGATCGTCGGCACGTCGCTGGACGACCACACGACGGAGTCCTTCGTCGCCTTCGTGCACGAGGCGGTCAAGGAGTTCTCGGGCGACGACGGCGACATGGACGCCTGGCCGGAGTTCAGCAAGCTGCTGCACTGGGCGCCCGGTGCCGAGGGGTCCTCCGGGCTGCGAGCGGCGGTGGAGAAGGCCGAGTCCGGCCTGGACGGCGACCGGATCCGCCTGCACTACCTGAGCGTCCCGCCCAAGGCGGCCCTGTCGGTGGTGAAGACCCTCGACGAGGCGGAGCTCGTCGAGGGCAGCCGGATCATCATGGAGAAGCCGTTCGGCGTCGACCTGACGACGGCCAAGGCGCTCAACGCCGAGCTCCACAAGACCTTCGACGAGTCGCAGATCTACCGGATCGACCACTTCCTCGGGAAGGAGGCGGCGCAGAACATCCTCGCGTTCCGCTTCGCCAACGGGCTGTTCGAGCCGATCTGGCACCGCAACAACATCGACCACATCCAGATCGACGTGCCCGAGGAGCTGGGGCTCGACCAGCGCGCGAACTTCTACGAGTCGACCGGCGCCTACAAGGACATGGTCGTCACCCACCTCTTCCAGGTGCTCGCGTTCATCGCCCTGGAGCCGCCGACCGAGCTGACCCCGGCCGCCATCAACGAGGAGAAGAACAAGGTCTTCCGCTCGATGGTCCCGATCGACCCGGCCGACGTCGTACGGGGCCAGTACCAGGGCTATCGCAACATCGAGGGCGTCGCGCCCGAGTCGGAGACCGAGACCTTCATCGCGCTCAAGTGCTACATCGACAACTGGCGCTGGGCCGGCGTGCCCTTCTACCTCCGCACCGGCAAGCGGCTGGCCGAGGGGGCGCGGATCATCTCGATCGCCTTCAAGGAGCCCCCGAAGTCGATGTTCCCGAAGAACTCCGGGGTCGGCGACCACGGCCCCGACCACTTGACCTTCGACCTCGCCGACAAGGCCAAGATGTCGCTGTCCTTCTACGGCAAGCGGCCCGGCCCGGGCATGAAGCTCGACAAGCTCTCGATGCAGTTCGCGATGGGCGACACGACGTGGGCGGGCTCGGTGCTCGAGGCCTACGAGCGGCTCATCTACGACGCCGCGCGCGGCGACCGGACGCTGTTCACGTCGGCCGAGGGCATCGAGCGGCTCTGGGAGGTCTCCGCCCCGCTGCTGGAGAACCCGCCCGTCGTGCGGCCCTACCGGCAGGGCAGCTGGGGGCCCAACCAGATCCACCAGCTGATCGCGCCCTACGCCTGGCGGCTGCCGTTCGAGCGGCAGTGGCGCGACCCGAACACCCTGGGCGGCTGAGCGCTAGTCGATGACGCCGGCCTCGCGGGCCAGCCGTACGGCGTGCACGCGGTTGGTCGCGTGCAGCTTGCGCATGGCGTTCTTCAGGTAGGACTTCACGGTGCTCTCCACGAGCCCGAGGGACTCGGCGACCTGGCGGTTGCTCTGTCCCAGCGCCACCTGCGCGAGGACGTCGATCTCGCGTGCGGCGAGACCGGTCGGCACCGGCGTGCGGGGTGCTGCCGGCTCGGGGGAGCGGCCCAGCTCGACGCGGTGGCGCACCTCCTCGAGCCGGGAGCGGAGGCCCTCGTCGTCGATCAGCGCAGCGAGGTCGGCGAGCTCGTCGGAGATGTCGCGGAGGTCGGCGCGGGTCAGCTGCACCGCCGGCGGCGTGGACGTGGTGGTCGGCAGCGACGGCACCGCTCCCACGCGGCCCAGGGCCAGCAGGCGGCGTCGCACCTCGTCGTCGACCGCGATCTCGCGCTCGACCTTGCGCACGAGGGGGAGGAAGGCGTCGTACCAGACGTCGCCGAGGACGACCTGGGTGCGGTGGGCGAGGTAGACGACCATCCGCGGGATCCGGTCGACGACGATGGGCAGCGCGGTCACCGTCTCCAGCTGCTCGGCGCGCACCGGGCCGTCGTACTGGTGGGTGATGCCGCGGGCGTCGTAGTAGTTGGTGACCGAGACCGGGCGACCGATCATCAGTGCCTTGCCGCCGAGGCCGTAGCTGCTGCGCACCCGCAGGCCCTGCAGGGAGCGGGTGTTCGTGCCGTGGAGGCCGGTGATGTCGAGGGCCGTGCCCCCGGCGACGACCGGCCCGCCGAACGCGACGTCGCTGCGGCCGACCGCGCGGAAGTCGGCGAGCGCGCGCAGGAGCCGGCTGCCGTCGTACGGCGCCTCCTGGACCACTCCGGTTGCCATGACGACAACGGTAGGTGACCGCGGTCACACCGGCAATGCGGCTACCTCCTTAGGGGGGTGAGGGGTGGTCGACCCCACCTTCGGGGGGCCCGCGGCGATTGTGGCCCGGCTCACACTCTGCGCCACGCACGACCACCGAGGAGTGATCCATGTCCGACCGTTCGACACCCCCGACCCCGATGCGCCGCGTCGCCTTCGCGAGCTGCGCCGGTACCACCATCGAGTTCTACGACTTCTTCATCTACGGCACCGCCGCGGCGCTGGTGTTCCCGACGGTGTTCTTCCCCGCACTGGGCGACTCCGCGGCGAGCGTGGCGTCCTTCGCCACCTTCGCCGTGGCGTTCATCGCCCGGCCGGTGGGCGCGATCGGCTTCGGCCACTTCGGCGACCGGCTGGGCCGCAAGAAGACGCTGATCAGCACCCTGCTGCTGATGGGCGCCGCCACCGTCGCCATCGGACTTCTGCCGAGCGCCGACACGATCGGCGTCGCCGCGCCGATCCTGCTCGTGGCGCTGCGCTTCCTCCAGGGCCTCGCCGTCGGTGGGGAGTGGGCGGGCGCGACTCTGCTCGCCGCGGAGTACGCACCGCCGAACAAGCGCGGCCTGTACGCCGCCTTCCCGCAGCTCGGCCCGGCCATCGCCTTCGCCCTCTCCAGCGGCACCTTCCTGCTCATCAACCGCGCCGTCGGCGAGACCAGCCCGGCGTTCGTCGAGTGGGGCTGGCGGGTCCCGTTCGTGGCGAGCGCGCTGCTCGTCCTGGTCGGCCTCTACGTCCGGCTGAAGGTCGAGGAGACCCCGATGTTCCGGGAGACCACGAAGACCCGGGCCAGCACGCAGGGCCCGCTCGCGGCGTCGTTGAAGCACCAGTGGCGGGAGATCCTGCTCGGCGGTGGGTCGCTGGCGATGCTCTTCGCCTTCTTCTACATCGGCACCGCGTTCCTGACCTCCTACGGCACCACCGTGATCGGCCTGTCCCGCGCCACCGTGCTCACGATGGGTGTCGTCGGCGCCGTCGTCTTCGGCGCACTGATCACGCTGTCGGCCGTCTACAGCGACCGCTTCGGCCGTCGCAAGGTCGTCCTCGCGTCCTGCCTGGTCGCCATCCCGTGGGGCTTCGCGCTCTTCCCGATCCTCGACAAGGGCACCGGCACGGCCTTCGCCATCGGCCTGTTCGGCACGCTCGCGATCTTCGCCGTCTCCTACGGCCCGGCGGGCGCGATGCTGCCGGAGATGTTCCGCACGGAGTACCGCTACACCGGCGCGGGCATGGCCTACAACCTCGCCGGCGTCATCGGAGGCGGTACGGCGCCGTACCTCGCCTCGGACTTCGTCGAGGCCGGCAACACCAACGCCGTCGGCTGGATGCTGGCCGCGTTCGGCGCGCTCAGCGTGGTCTGCGTGCTGCTGATGGCCGAGACCCGGCACCGCGCGATGCACGCGGCGCCGGGCACCGGCACGCACGTCGAGGAGGACGTCGTCCCCGTCTGAGCAGTCGTCGCCGTCAGGCGGTGCGGTACTCGTAGTCGTCCAGCGGGAACCGCACCGCCTCGCGGTGTGCCGACAGCGTCGACGTCGGTCGAAGCAGCACGGCTTCGCCGTGCTGGTTGAAGTAGTAGCTCCGCGCGGTCGAGCAGCTCCCGGCGGAGAACACCGAGTTCCCGAGCAGGCCGGTCATCCGCTCCAGGAAGGCGTCGTTGGCCTCCTCGGTGACCTCGACGACGTCGGCGCCACGCTTCGCCATCGCCTTGAGCAGCCGCTCCATGTGGGCCATCTGGGTCTCGATGGTCGTGAAGTAGGACAGGCCCGAGTAGGAGTAGGGACTGTTGAGCGAGAAGAAGTTCGGGAACTTCGGCACCGCGATGCCCTCGTAGGCCTGGAACCGGGTCTCGCGCCACCACTTGCCGAGGTCGCGGCCCTCGCGGCCGATCACCTCGATGGCCGGGAAGTTGGTGTCCCACAGGTTGAAGCCCGTGGCGAGCACCAGGACGTCGAGGTCGGCCCGGTTGCCGTCCGCGGTCACGATCCCCGCCGCGTCGACGTGGTCGATCGTGGTCGTCTCCAGGTCGACGTGCGGCTTGGTGAAGGTCGGGAAGTAGGTGTTGCTGAAGGTCGGGCGCTTGCACCCGAAGTCGTAGTCCGGCGTCAGCTTCGCCCGCAGCTCCGGGTCCTTGACCTGGCGGCGCAGGTGCGCCTCGCAGACCCGCTTGCCGATCTGGTTGGCCGCCGGGAGGTCGCGGAAGTGCAGGACGCCGGCGACCATCAGCAGCTCGAGGATCGACGTGCCGACCAGGCGGGTGGCCTTCTGGGTCAGCGGCACCTTCGCGAACGCCCCGCGCACGACGCCGGGCACCGGGCCGTCCATCTTGGGGCTCACGTAGATCGGCGTGCGCTGGTAGACGGTGAGGTGGTCGGCCACCTTCGCCAGCTCGGGGATCAGCTGCACGGCGGTCGCGCCCGTGCCGATGATGCCGATCCGCTTGCCCTGCAGGTCGATGCCGTCGTCCCAGCGGGTCGTGTGCATGACCGTCCCGGCGAAGTCCTCGACCCCCGGGATGTCGGGCAGCTTCGGCTGGGAGAGGAAGCCGGTCGCGGTCAGCAGGAAGCGGCCGACGACGCTCTCGCCGCCCTCGAGGGAGACGCGCCAGGTCGACGTCTCCTCGTCCCAGCGCGCGCCCTCGACGACGGTGTCGAAGCGCATGTGGCGGCGCAGGTCGTACTTGTCGGCCACGTGCACCGCGTAGGCCTTGAGCTCCGGCCCGGGCGCGAACAGCCGCGTCCAGTGCGGGTTCGGCTCGAAGGAGTAGGAGTAGGTCGAGCTCGGGATGTCGACGGCGAGACCGGGGTAGCGGTTGACGTGCCAGGTGCCGCCGAGGTCGTCCTCGCGCTCGAGGATCACCAGGTCGTCGTACCCGAGGCGCTTGAGCTGGATCGCGGCACCCATGCCGCCGAAGCCGGCGCCGACGATGACGGCGTCGTGGATGTGGGTGGTCATCGGTTGCTCCGATCGGTGGCGGCGTCGAGCCTGGCGGTGTACGCCGCTCGCGCGACGTCGTCGGGGTGGAGGGCGCGGTCGCCGCGGACGACCTTGCGGACCCGGTCCATGACGGGGACCGGGACGAGGTGGGTGCCGGCGGCCAGCGCGCCGACGTAGCGGGGGACGGCGATCTCGGCGGCGCGGTTGCGCACCGAGTCGACGACGGCGTCGGCGATGTCGCCGGGCTTCACCTTCGGGATCGGCTTCATGTCGAAGCCGGAGGCGAGGTCGGTGTCGACGGCCGAGGGCAGGATCGCGGTCAGGGTGACGCCGTGGGGCGCCATCTCCAGGCGCGTCGCGGCGGTCAGCCCGACCACCGCGAACTTGCTGGCGTTGTAGACCGCCAGACCGGGGACCGGGAACTTCCCGGCCAGCGAGGCGATGTTGACGACGTGCCCGCGGCGGCGCTCGACCATCCCCGGCAGCACCCGGCGCATGCCGTTGAGCACGCCCTGCACGTTGACCTCCATGGTCAGCCGGTCCGTGGCCGGCGTCTGCTCCAGGAAGGCGCCGCTCGGCATCACGCCGGCGTTGTTGACCAGGACGTCCACGGGACCGTGCTCCGCCTCGGCGGCGTCGACGAAGGCGTCGTACGACGCCGCGTCGGCCACGTCGACCTGGTGGGCGCTGGCACCGGTCTCCTCGGCGGTCCGGGTGGCGGCGGCGAGGTCGAGGTCGCCGACGGACACCCTGGCGCCGCGCGCCAGGAAGGCCTCCGCGGTGGCGCGGCCGATGCCGCGGGCGCCGCCCGTGATGACGACGTGGGCGCCGTCGAGGTCGATGCGGGCGGGTCGGGTCATCGGGTCAGCTCCAGGGTCTTCAGGCGTCGGGTGACGAGGGACGGGGCGTTGGTGCGGGCGGTCGCGCGCACGTCGTCGAGGCGGGCGGCGTCCATGAAGTTGGGGCCCATCGCGTCGAGGTCCGCGCGGGTGGGCTCGATGCGGGAGACCCGGGCGCCGGCGGCGCGGAGGAGCGCGACCTCGCGGTCGACGCGGCGGGTCATCGGGTGGCGCAGGAGGCGCTCGAGCCGGGCGGCACCCTTCGCCGGAGCGCCGCCGTGGCTCGACATCGGGGCGACGACCACGACCTCGTCGATCCGCCCGGCGGCGATCTCGGAAAGCAGCAGGTCCGCGGAGGTGGGGGAGACCGCGCCCCCGTCGAGCAGCCGGTGCCCGTCGATCGTGACCGGCGGGAACCAGCCCGGGATCGCCCACGACGCGGCGATCGCCTCGCCGAGGGTGGCCCGCGGTGCGTCGGGGTGGCCGAGCGCGATCCGCCCACCCGTGGCGGCGTCGGCCGCGACCAGCCAGGTCGCCGGGTGCCTGGTCCAGCCGTCGCGGGTGGCGAGCGCGTCCCCCAGCTCCACCAGCCAGTGCGGGTCGCCGCCGCCGCGCGGGAGGAGGCCGGCGAGCCCGGCGAGCACGTCGACGCGGCGGGTGAGGGCGGCACGGGTCAGGCCGAGGCCAGGCAGCCAGGGGCGCGGCAGGCCGGGCAGCCTTCCGGGGGCGCCGGGGGAGGAGAGGTGCGCGGCGACCTTCCGGTCCGTCGCGGCGTCGATCGCGGACGCCCGGATGCCCGAGCCCAGCATCGCGACCAACTCGGCCCCCGCCGACGTACCGACGAGCACGTCGGCCGTGCGCGGGTCCCAGCCCTGCCGCTCGAGCTCGGCGAGGACGGCGGCCGTCCAGGCGAAGCCCAGGGTGCCGCCGCACCCGATCACCAGTGCGCGTCCCACGAAGCCCCCTGAGGTCGAAACGGAATGGTGTGTCAGTTGCGGAACGTATCGTCATTTTCGGGCATCTGCAATAGGCTCCGAGGTCATGACGACGGTGGACCCGGGACTCTCGAGGCTGGAGCGGCGCAAGGCCGAGACGCGCCGCGAGATCATCGACGCCGCCTTCGCCTGCTTCGCCGAGCAGGGCTACCACGCGACCGGCATCGCCGACATCGCCGCGCGCCTGGGCATCGGCCACGGGACCTTCTACCGCTACTTCGAGAACAAGCGCGACATCGTCGAGCACGTCATCGACGACCTGATCGCGCGCATCGTCGAGACCCTCGGCGCGGAGAACGCCCCCGACGCCGTCGACACCCTCGAGGGCTACCGGGAGCAGAGTGCGCGGATCGGCGAGGCGCTCGCCCGGATCTTCGCCGAGGACCCGCGCGTGCCCCAGCTGCTGATCGCCGCCGCCGGCATCGACGACGCGATGCGCGACAAGATGCTCGACCTGTTCGAGCTCACGACCCCGCTCACCGCTGCCTACCTGGAGCACGGCGTGCAGGTCGGCTACCTCCGCGCGGACCTCGACGTCGAGCCGACCGCCCAGGCCATCAACGGCATGATCCTCGGCTCCGTCCTCGCGGCGCTGCGCGACCCGACGCCCGAGCGCCAGGCGCGGCTGAGTGCCGCCATCCGCGCCGTCATGTACGACGGCATCGCGGCTCGCTGAGCCACGGGCCGACCGGCGTCGCTGCAAGGTCGCGCTGATCGGGGGATCGGGACCTCCGTGGCTGCGAGGTGACCTTGATCTCTGGCGCCGGGACTCAAAGTCCATAAAGTCAGTCGAGAAACATTTCACGACTGGCAAGGGGGTGCCGGATGATCGAGATCACCGCGCTCACGAAGTCCTACGGGACGACCACCGTCCTCGACGGGATCGACCTCGTCGTCGAGGAGGGGCAGATCGCCGCCGTGGTCGGCCCGAGCGGGGCCGGCAAGAGCACGCTGGCGCGCTGCATCAACCTCCTCGAGCGGCCGACCAGCGGCGCGATCGCCGTCAACGGGCAGGACCTCACCCGGCTCTCGCGCCGCGACCTGCGCGAGGCGCGCCGCCAGATCGGCACGGTCTTCCAGTCCGCCAACCTCCTGCGCCGGCTCACCGCCGCGCAGAACGTCGCGCTGCCGATGCGGCACGCCGGCCTGCCCGAGCAGGAGGTACGACGCCGGGTCGGTGACCTGCTCGAGCGCGTGGGCATGGTCCACCGCGCCAACCACTACCCGTCCCAGTTGTCCGGCGGGCAGCGCCAGCGGATCGGCATCGCGCGCGGCCTCGCCCTGCAGCCGGCCGTGCTCCTGTCCGACGAGGCCACCTCCGGCCTCGACCCCGAGAGCACCCGCGCGATCCTCGACCTGCTCACCGAGCTGCGCGACGACCTCGGCGTCACGATCCTCGTGATCACCCACGAGATGGACGTCGTGCGCTCGATCGCCGACCTGGTGGCCCAGCTGGACCACGGCAGGATCGTCGAGCAGGGCACCGTCGCCGACGTCGTACGACGATCGGACTCGGCGCTCTCGCGGGCACTCCTGCCGATGCCGCCGGTCCCGGCCGACGACGACCTTCGGGCGTGGAGCGTGCGCTACGAGGCTGCTGCCGTCTCGCCGGTCTGGCTGGCCCAGGCGGGACGCGAGCTCGACACCGACATCGCGGTGCTCGCCGCGCTCGTGGAGGCGGCGGGCGACAGTCGGGTCGGCCGGCTGACCCTCGGGCTGGACCCGCGGCTCGACGACCGGCGCGTGGTCGAGGTCCTCGGCCGCCACGGCGTCGTCGCCGAGCCCGTCGAGGGCGCCGTCCTGCGTGCCGTCCCGGCCGGCTCGGGAGTGGGTGCCGCATGATCGCGCTGCTCGGCACGCCCTGGTCCGACGTACCGGACCTGATGCTTCCCGCCCTGGGCGAGACCTTCCGCATGGTCGGCCTCGTGATGGCGATCGTGGTGCTGGTCGGCGGCCCGCTCGGCCTGCTGATCTTCAACACCTCGCCGCTCGGGCTCTTCCCCAACCGCGCCGTGCACGTGTCGATCAGCTGGGTGGCCAACCTCGGGCGGTCGCTGCCCTTCCTCGTCCTGATGGCCGCCGTGATCCCGGTGACCAAGCTGGTCTTCGGCACCACCATCGGCTTCCAGGCCGCGCTGATCCCGATGTCGATCGCCGGCATCGCCTTCTTCGCGCGGCTGACCGAGAACGCCGTGCGCGAGGTGCCGCGCGAGCTGCTCGACGTCGGCCTCGCCGGCGGCAGCAGCAAGCGGCAGATCGTCACCTCGATCCAGCTGCGCGAGGCGCTTCCCGGGCTCGCGGCCGGCCTGACCCTCAACGTGATCGCGATGATCGAGTACTCCGCGATCGCGGGAGCCATCGGCTCCGGCGGCGTCGGCTACCTGGCCGTCAACTACGGCTACCGGCGCTTCGACGACAACATCATGATCGCCTGCATCGTGCTGCTGATCGCTCTCGTCCAGCTCATCCAGTTCTCCGGTGACCGGGTCGTCCGGGCGCTGACCCACTGAAAGGAACCGTCATGTCCACCACCCAGCAGCCCGGCAAGCGAGCCGCGGACGAGGAGAGGGACCTCATCGACCTCGGCGGCTCGCGCCGCAAGTGGCTCTGGCCCGCCGTCGGTGCCGTGGTCGTCCTCGCGCTCGCCCTGGTCCTCGTCCTCAAGTTCACCGGCGACGACGACAAGACCGTCGCCGGCAGCCACTTCGGCAACGACTTCCAGATCGCCTACCAGGCCAGCAGCGCCTCCGAGAAGGCGTTCCTCGACTACCTCAACAAGGAGATCGCGCCGGACTACGGCGTGACCATCGAGGGCGTCGGCATCGAGGACGGCAACCAGCTCGACCAGGCGACCGCCGACGGCAAGTACATCGCCAACATCTACCAGCACAAGCACTGGCTGAAGCAGGTCACCGACTCCACGGGCATGGAGCTCACCGCGCTGGGCGAGGTCTTCCAGTGGTCGTACTCGGTCTACTCGACCAAGCACGCCTCGCTCGACGACCTGCCGAAGGGCGCCACGATCGCCCTCCTCAACGACCCCGCGAACACCGCGCAGGCGCTGTGGATCCTCGAGCGCGCCGGCAAGCTCACCTTCAAGGACGGCGTCGACCCGTGGGCCGCCACCGAGCAGGACATCGCCGACAACATCGGCGGCTACAAGTTCACCTACATGGAGTACGGCGCCGGTCCCCGCACCCTCGACTCCGTCGACGCCGTCATCGACTACAACATGTCCTTCGTCGACGCCGGCACCCCCGAGAAGTACCGGATCTTCGAGCCCGACGCCCCCAAGGAGTTCGCCGGCCAGCTCGTCGTCGGCACCGCCTACCTCGACGACCCCCAGGTCGAGAAGCTCAAGAAGGTCTTCTTCGACGAGCGCGTCCAGCCCTACCTCGCGGAGAACGACGACCCGAACCTCTCGGGCCAGCTCGCTCCGGTCTCGGCGGAGTGACCGCCTGGTCCTGAGACGCCCGCCGCTGCGCCCCTTCGCCCCTTCCCGGCGGAGGGGCGCAGCTCCTTCGTAGGGTGGGTGGGTGGATCCCCGTCAACGTGCCGTCGACCGGCGTCGATCCACGAAGATCGCGGTGATGTTCGTCGTGGGGTTGGTGCTGTGTGGCATCGCATTGGCGCTCTTCCTGCTCGTTCCGGAGGACATCAGGAACGAGAGGAGTGGCCCGACGCGTGGGCCTGACAGCCTGAGCGAGGCGCTGGGAAGCGTGATCGTCGTGGGCGCGGTCCTCATGGTCGTCGCTGTCGGCGACCTGGTCGTGCGGTGGGTCAGGGGACCTCAGAAGCCCGGGAAGCGCGCACGAGACTGACGTCTCCATGCTGGTCAGGCGGCGGTGACTTTGCGTGTTCCGGTCTGGTCGACCAGGTAGTGGGCCCCGTGTGGGTCTCGCCAGATGACGATCCCGGGGAAGGGTTGTCGTACGTCCCAGCCGGCGTGTGTCTTGATGCGGTGATGGGTCCTCGTCAACGGCCCCAGGTTGTCAGTTGACGTGGTGCCACCTTCGGAATACGGGACCTGGTGGTCCAGATCGACCTTGCGGGAGAGGTTCGCCGCGAACGGGAAGGTGTCGCCGGGGTGAATGAGGTGCACGGCCTCACGCAGCTTGGCCGGGATCTCATAGGCGTCGACCGCGGCTCCCTGGTTGAGGTCGATGACCGGTTGGACCTTCACGCCGCTGGCGTAATGGTCGACGAGGTGGCGGACGTACTCGACCGTGAGCGGTCCGTGGCCTTCCATCCGGGCGATCGCGGAGTCGGGGGTGCAGTGCAGGACGATCTCGACCTTCGGCTTCACCGGACCCACCGTGAGGTCGACGTGGGCCTGAGGATTGGTCAGGAGGGCAAGGGCCGCGACGCGGCGCTCGTTCTTGGTGGCGTCGGGCATCTGCTCCTCCAGCGCCTTGGCCACGGCCGTGACACCTGCGTTGGAACCGAAGATGAGGGCCGCGTCGGCGTGAAAGGTGAGGGTGGCCTTGCCGTGCTTGTTGATCCGCGAGACCCGGACGTAGTTGTCCTTGGCGGCGGCTTCTTCCTTGGCTCGGGCGAGCTCGGGGGAGGCGGCGGCGACCTTGCCCTCCACGATGGCTTCGAACCGCGACCAGGCGAGCCGGCCGTCGGCGATCTCGACGACCTCCCCGTCCACCCAGGCGGCCTCCTCGGCCGACAGTTCACGTGTCGCGTCGGCGACATGACGCGCATGCGTGGACCGCACTTTCCCGGCTTGGACGCCGGCCCAGAGCTTGGGGAGGCGGTGGACGAGGTCGACCGCGTCCGCAATGAGCCTCTTCGCGCCGTACGGTGACGTCTGGATGCGGGCGCCGAAGGCCGCCGCGGCGTACTCCGTGATCCGCGGCGTACCCACCGCACCAGCAGGCTTCGCCCGCTCACGTCCGCGACGGTCCGACGCCGGCAGGGCGTCGGGTGAGTGCAGGACCGCCCACTGGTAGGCGGCTTCCAGGATGTCGCGCTCGGCATCGAGCCGGGCAGCATGCCGCTGCTCGACGAACGACAGCACTGCGTCGGCGGACATGTCCGCCAGTGCGTGGTGTCGGTCTCGAGTGGCCATACGTGTATTGGATCACGGGGCACCGACACAACCAGCCGGCCCGAAACCCACCTGTGCACAACCGCGCTCCCACCAGACCTTGTGGACGACAGGTGGCGCAAGGAGTGACTCGCCGAGCTGCCCGACCGCACCCGACAACCGGAACCCAGCCACCCGCCCACCGCTCTCGTCGCTGCGCCTGAAAACCCAACCACCGACAAACCGAAGGGCACAGCAGGTGCACCAGAGCCAGAGGTTTCGAGGCTCGGCGCTGGCGCGCCTCGCACCTCAACCAACGGTGGGTGACGGTCCCTGCGCGATACTCCCGGGGTGGACGACGTCGTGTTCGGGGGGCGCTTCCCCGGCTGGGGACCGTACGTCACGCGCGCGGGAGGGGACCTCCGACTCCACCTCGCCCAGTACGCCTCCGACGCCGACCGGGTCGGCGAGTTCGACTGGCCGATGACCGAGCAGCACCTGGAGGTCCTCGGGCAGGACCGGGTCCGTCGCATGCTGCTGGCCGCTGTGCTCGTGACGCGTTGTCGTCACCGGTCGAACGACGACCTGAGCCGGCTGCCCGACCCGCGCCGGGTCGCCGCGGCGCTCGACACGATCCTGCTCGCCGACGACGAGGAGCTCGTGGACTGGCTCGGCGGGACCCGCTGGAGCCGCGACGGGTTCCTCCGGGGTTGTGACCAGGAGGGCCTCGGTGAGGAGGGTCGCGCCTTGGTGGACCGCGTCACCCAGGGCCCGACCGACCTCGACCTCGCACTGGTCGCGTTCTGTGGCGGCGAGGACCCGCGTCCGAAGGAGGTCCGTCGTACCCCGGAGGCCGTGCCGCCCGAGATCCTGCCCGAACTGCTCCACCTCATCGACTCCGTCGAGTGGCGCGTGGCGAGCGGGATCGCGATGCGCCAGCGCGACGTGGAGGGCAGGGTGCTGGGCGCCTTCACCTCGATGTGGACCGACATCGCACCCGAGGCCCGCCGCGCGGTGCAGCGCCTCATGGTGGCCGAGATGCGGGACATGATCTGCGAGCCACCCCAGCACGGGCGCAAGCGCACCCGCCGGGGCAACTGCCTGCGCTGCCTCGGCGAGGTCAGCGACTGACGGCGAGCAGCCGCTCGCACTCCTCGATGAGCCGCTCCCGCAGCGGTCGGCCGCGCTCGGCGAAGGCGCGCTGCGCGTCGGCGTACGCGGCCTTGCCCTCGGCCGTCTCGATCCGGACCGGCTCGAAGCCCAGGTCGGCGAGGTCGTACGGCGCCGCGCGCATGTCGAGGGTGCGGATGTCCCAGGCGAGCTCGAAGCAGTCGGCGACCAGGTCGGAGGACACCATCGGGGAGAGCCGGAAGGCGTGCTTGTAGAGGTCCATCCCCGCGTGCAGGCAGGCCGGCTGCTCGAACGCGGGGCGGTCGTCGCGGCCGGGGGAGAGCGTGTTCAGTGGACGCGCCGGGGGAGTGAAGAAGCGGAACGCGTCGAAGTGGGAGCAGGCGATCCGGTGTCCCTCGACGACCTCGTCGGTGCCGGTGGGGCCCAGGCGCAGTGGCCAGTCGGCGTGCCGGGTCTGGTCCTCGGTGAGCCGGTAGACCATCGCCCACTCGTGCAGGCCGAAGCAGCCGAAGTGCGGCGCGCGGGCTGCCGTCGCGGTCAGCAGCCGGTGGATCGCCGTGATCACGGGGAGCTGTGAGGCGACGTACGACGGTGTGACGGTCACGTCGGAGCCGACCGGTCCGTAGCCCTTGAGGTCGGCGTACTCGGCGGCGTCCTCCAGCACGACGCCGAAGCCCGGGTGCCAACGCCGCAGCTGGCTGGGCCGGTGGGAGTAGTAGGTGAAGAGGAAGTCGAACACGGGGTGCTTCACGCGAGCCTCGCGGCGGGCGAGGTGCGGCGCGACGTAGCGGTCGATGCGCGCGGCGTGCTCCATGGCCTGCTCCCGCCATGCAGCGCCCGGCTCGACCGGCGTCCTGACCCTCACGACCGCCAAGCCTAGGCCGCGACGGTCTGCAACACCGCCGCAACGGTGGTGCCCGACGCGACGCCCTGCCAGCGTCGGCGGCCCACGGTTCGGCCACGAACCGACGTCGAAGAGGAAGATCGCCATGAGCACAGCGCACGTCACCGGAGCGGCCCGGGGTATCGGAAAGGCGATCGCCCTGCGACTCGCCAAGGACGGCCACGACGTCGCCGTGTCCGACCTGCCGGGCATGGCGGGGGAGCTCGACGCGACCCGCCAGGAGATCGAGGACCTCGGCGTGAAGGCGGTGGCGCTGCACGGCGACGTGTCCGATGCGCCGTCGGTACGACGACTCGTGGCGGACACGGTCGCCGCGCTGGGCTCGCTGGACGTGATGGTCGCCAACGCCGGGATCGCGCAGACCAAGGCCCTGCTCGACGTCAGTCCCGAGGAGTACGACCGGGTCCACGCCGTGAACGGCCGTGGCGTCTTCCTCTGCTACACCGAGGCAGCGCGCCAGATGATCGCCCAGGGCACCGGCGGCAAGATCATCGGCGCCGCCTCGATCGCGGCGCACAAGGGCTTCGCGCTGCTCGGGGTCTACTGCTCCTCGAAGTTCGCCGTGCGCTCGCTGACCCAGTCGGCGGCACAGGAGTGGGCGGAGCACGGGATCACCGTCAACGCCTACTGCCCCGGCATCGTCGACACGACCATGTGGGAGGAGATCGACCACGACCTCGGCGAGATCAACCACGTCGAGGAGGGTGAGTCGATGAAGGCGATGGCGGCGGGCATCGCGCTGGGGCGCGTGTCGACGGGGGAGGACGTCGCTGGGCTGGTCTCCTACCTGACCGGCCCGGACTCCGACTACATGACCGGCCAGTCGGTGCTCATCGACGGCGGCATGCTCTTCGTCTGAGTGCAGCGACTGCGATGGCGCTGTGCGCCCGCCGGGTCGATAGGCTCGGCGGGTGCGCATCGTCAGATTCACGACCGGTGAAGAGCCCGCCTACGGCGTCCTGACCGGCGACCTCGACGAGTACGGCCAGCCCGGCGACGACGCGGTCATCGTCGGCCTCGCCGGAGACCCGCTCTACGTCGGCATCAAGCTCCTCGAGAAGGAGTACCGCCTCGACGAGGTGCGCCTGCTGGCGCCCGTCCTGCCGCGGAGCAAGGTCGTCGGGATCGGCCGCAACTACGCCGCCCACGCAGCCGAGCTCGGCAACGACGTACCGTCCGAGCCGCTCATGTTCCTCAAGCCGAACACCAGCGTGGTGGGCCCCGGCGACGCGATCCAGTACCCCCGCCAGAGCAGCAACGTGCACTACGAGGGCGAGCTCGCCGTCGTCATCGGCCGGATCTGCCGCGACGTGCCCCCGGAGCAGGCGACGGACGTGATCCACGGCTACACGATCGCCAACGACGTGACCGCGCGCGACCTGCAGCGCTCCGACGGCCAGTTCACCCGGGCCAAGGGTTTCGACTCCTTCTGCCCGCTCGGGCCGTGGATCGAGACCGATCTCGACCCGAACGACTTCATCGAGGGCCGTCGTGTCCAGACGTTCCTCAACGGCGACGTCGTCCAGGACGGTACGACGGCCGACATGGTCTTCGACGTGCCCGCACTCATCGCGCACGTCTCCAGCGTGATGACGCTGCTGCCCGGCGACGTCATCCTCACCGGCACCCCCGAGGGTGTCGGCCCGATGGAGGTCGGCGACGAGATCGAGGTCTCGATCGAAGGCCTCGGAACCCTGATCAACAAGGTGGAAGCACGCGCATGAGCACCCCCAGCACCCCGGTCCGCGTCCGGATGGCCCCCTCCCCGACGGGCAGCCCGCACGTCGGCATGATCCGCACGGCGCTGTTCAACTGGGCGTTCGCGCGCCACCACGGTGGCACCTTCGTCTTCCGCATCGAGGACACCGACAAGGAGCGCAGCACCGAGGAGTCGCTCCGCTCGATCCTCGACCTGATGCGCTGGCTCGGCCTCGACTGGGACGAGGGCCCCGAGGTGGGCGGCCCCTACGCGCCGTACTTCCAGAGCGAGCGCAGCGACAAGTACGCCGACGCGCTCGCCCGGCTGAAGGAGAGCAGCTTCACCTACGACTGCTACTGCACCAACGAGGAGGCCGCCGCGCGCCGCAAGGCCGCCGGCTCCAAGGTGCAGGGCTACGACGGCTTCTGCCGCGAGCTCAGCCAGGAGCAGGTCGACGCCTTCCTCGCCGAGGGGCGCAAGCCGGTCGTCCGCTTCCGGATGCCCGACGGCTCGATCACGTGGAAGGACCTGGTCCGCGGCGACGTCACCTTCGAGACCGAGTTCGTCCCCGACTTCGCCCTCTGCCGCGCCAACGGCGACCCGCTGTACACGCTGGTCAACCCGGTGGACGACGCGCTGATGGAGATCACCCACGTGCTCCGCGGCGAGGACCTCCTGTCGAGCACGCCGCGCCAGATCGCCCTCTACGAAGCGCTCAAGGAGGTCGGCATCGCGAAGGCGACCCCGGAGTTCGGCCACCTGCCCTATGTCATGGGCGAGGGCAACAAGAAGCTCTCGAAGCGCGACCCCGAGGCGCACGCGCTGGCCTACCGCGACCAGGGCTACCTGCCCGAGGGCCTGCTCAACTACCTCGCCCTGCTGGGCTGGGCGATCGCGGCCGACCGCGACGTGTTCAGCCTGGAGGAGATGGTCGAGGCGTTCGAGATCGGCGACGTCGTCGCCAACCCGGCCCGCTTCGACCTCAAGAAGTGCGACGCCATCAACGCGGCGCACATGCGCCTGCTGTCCGTCGAGGACATCACCCACCGGGTGATCCCGTTCCTCAAGGCCGACGGCGTCATCAGCGACCCGGTCAACGACGCGGACGCGCAGCTGCTCGAGCTGGCGATGCCGCTGGTGGCCGAGCGGATCAACAAGCTGTCGGAGGCGAGCGCGCTGCTGGCCTTCCTGTTCGTCGACGAGGACGCCTTCGAGGTCGACCCCGACGACGCCGCGAAGCAGATCGGCGAGGCGGGGATCCCCGTCCTGCAGGCGTCGTACGACGCCCTGGCGGCCCTGCCGACGTGGTCGACGGAGGCCATCCAGACGGCTCTCCAGACAGCCCTCGTCGACGGGCTCGGCCTCAAGCCGCGCAATGCCTTCGGCCCGGTCCGGGTGGCGGTGACCGGTCGCCGGATCTCCCCGCCGCTGTTCGAGTCCCTCGAGCTGCTCGGCCGCGACCGCAGCCTCGGGCGGTTGCAGCGTGCCCTCGGCTGAGCCGGCCGCGCCCGAGCAGGGGCTGACCTACGAGCGGCTGCAGCTGCTCGGACCGACCGGTGCCTGGCGCCAGCCGGTCGGCGTCGGGCTGCTGGTGGTGCTCTTCGTCGCCGGCCAGCTCGTGCTGGGCGTGCTCGTCACGCTCTGGCTGGCGGTCGCCGGCGACTCGTCCGAGGAGATCGCCGACAAGCTGTCGGGCGACACGGCCACGCCGTCCTATCTCGCGCTGGTCAACGTCGGCTGGGCGGCCGCGATCCCGTCGGCGCTGCTCGTCGCCTTCGCCCTGCACCGGCTCCGCCCGGGCTGGGTGGCCTCGGTGGCCGGCGTGCTCCGCTGGCGGTGGCTGCTGACCTGCTTCGGGCTGGCCGTCGTGGCGCTCGCCTTGACCGTGGGCGTCTCCACCCTGCTGCCCGACCAGGGCGCCGGGACCGTCGACCTCGGCGGCGGCGCCAACCCGTGGACCAGCGCCAGCCGCGACTTCCTGCTCGTGGTGCTGCTCCTGACGCCGCTCCAGGCGGCGGGGGAGGAGTTCGTGTTCCGGGGCTACCTCGCGCAGGCGTGCGGCGGGCTGACCGCCCGCTGGCCGGCCGCGGTCAGTGCGACGGTGGCGGTCGTCGTACCGGCGGTGCTGTTCGCGCTCGCCCACGGCCTCGGGCAGGACGTGCCGATCTTCTTCGACCGCCTGGCCTTCGGGCTCGTGGCGGGGGTGCTGGTGCTGCTCACCGGCGGGCTCGAGGCGGGCATCGCGATGCACGTCCTCAACAACTTCCTCGCCTTCGGCCTGGCGATCGCCTTCGGTGACATGACCGAGACGCTGAAGCCATCCGACGGCACCTGGTGGTCGATCCCGGTGACCCTCGTGCAGTCGCTGTCCTATCTCGCGCTGACCCTCTGGGCGGCCCGGCGAGGAGGCCTCGAGACGCGGACGAGCGGGGCCATTTTGGAGGCGCGGCAAGCCCGCGTGTAGTGTTTCCCAGCGGTTCAGGTCCGCAAGGACCGGGGCCGCGAGCAGTGGTCTATGGTGTAATTGGCAGCACGACTGGTTCTGGTCCAGTTAGTCTAGGTTCGAGTCCTAGTAGACCAGCCACAGCATCACGGAGAAGCCGGGCACGAGCCCGGCTTCCGCCGTTTTTGCGGGTCTTTCCCGGCCTTCCCGGCACTCGTCCGTGAGGCTCGTTCCCCTCCCGGACGCCCGGATGTCGGCCCGATTTGGCCTCCGCGTTCGGGATCCTCTAAAGTTCTCATCGTTGTCGAGGCCAAGCGCCGAAGACAGCGTGCCCCCGTCGTCTAGCGGCCTAGGACGTCGCCCTCTCACGGCGGTAACGCCGGTTCAAATCCGGTCGGGGGTACAACACGAAGGGCCTGGTCTCCGGACCAGGCCCTTCGGCGTTTTCGCTGAAAGTCCTCCCGTGGTCGCCGGCCCGGCCTGCCTCAACTTCTTGCATTGCTCGAACTCGCAGGAACTCCTCCCTTGACCGCGAAAACCGCCGGGCACGAGGTTTACCCCTGGCCGCCCCGGCACCCCCACCTTCGCCGGCCCGGCCTTCCGCCGGCTCGCGATCTCCCCGGACCCTGGGGAGGGACGAGCCCGACTCTCAAGAGGAGTGTGGGTCAGTAGTGAAAAGAAACCTGACGGGTGGCTTCATCGCCACCCTCGTCGCCGCCTCGGCCCTTGCCGTGGCCCCTCTCGCGGCGCAGCCCGCGAATGCGGATCGGGGTGTCGCGGTCGCGGCACCGAAGGACGACCCGCACAAGCTCGCGCGTCGCTCGGCGAAGGCACTGGTCGACAGCGCCGCGCCGCAGCTGAAGGTGAGCGCCGGTGACCGATTCGCCGCGAAGCCGGTGATCAGCGGCGGCAAGGGCCTGCAGTTCGCGTCGTACACGCGGACCCACGACGGCCTCCCGGTGCGGGGCGGCGACTTCGTCGTCGTCACCAACGAGGACGGCCAGATCCTCACGACGACGGTGGCGCAGCGCAGCGCGATCGGCGGCCTCTCGGTGAAGCCGAAGGTGACCTCCGCGGCCGCGACCAAGAAGGCGCGGGCGACCCTGCGCAAGGCGGCCCTGCGCGGCAAGCCCGGCCTCGCGGTGCACGCGCTCGCGACGCCGCGCCTGGCGTGGAAGGTGCGGATCAGCGGCCTGACGAGCGACGGCGACCGCTCCGTGCGCGACGTGTACGTCGACGCGCGCACCGGTGGCGTGATCGAGTCCGACGAGCTGGTGCACTTCGCCACCGGCACCGGCAACGGCCACCACAACGGCCCCGGACTGTCGCTCCAGACGACCCAGGCCTCCTCGACGTCGTACACACTGGCGGACCCGGGCAACCCCGGCGTCGACTGCCGCATCGACAACAACACCACCAACAGCGTCCCGGTCCTCTCCGGCCCGGACAACACGTGGGGCGACGGCACCGGCACCAGCAAGGAGACCGGCTGCGTCGACACGCTCTGGGCCCTGCAGACCCAGGACAAGATGCTGAGCGCGTGGCTCGGTCGCGACGGCTTCAACGGCAGCGGTGGCGGCTGGCAGGCCCGCGTCGGCAAGGACGAGGTCAACGCGTTCTACTGCCCGCCGGGCCTCAGCGAGCCCGGCTACTGCACCGGCACGGAGTGGGTCCGGATCGGCCACAACCAGGCCAACGACGAGTGGCTGACCAACCTCGACGTCGTCGGCCACGAGTACGGCCACGGCATCGACCAGAACACCCCGGGCGGCCACTCGAACGGCAACACCGGCGAGTTCGTCGGTGACGTCTTCGGCGCGCTGACCGAGCACTACGCCAACGAGTCCAGCACCTACGACGAGCCTGACTACCTCGTGGGCGAGGAGGTCAACCTCGTCGGCGACGGCGAGATCCGCAACATGTACAACCCGTCGGCCAAGGGCGACCCGAACTGCTACTCGAGCTCGATCCCGAACGCCGAGGTGCACTCGGCGGCCGGCCCCGGCAACCACTGGTTCTACCTGCTCGCCGAGGGCACCAACCCGGCCGGCGGTCCGACCAGCACCACGTGCAACAACGGCGGGACGCTCACCGGGATCGGCATCCAGAAGGCCGGCAAGATCTTCTACAACGCGATGCTGATGAAGACCACCAGCTCGAGCTATCTCAAGTACCGCACCTGGACGCTCACCGCCGCGAAGAACCTCTACCCGGGCTCCTGCGCCGAGTTCAACGCGGTCAAGGCCGCGTGGAACGCCGTCTCCGTGCCCGCGCAGACCGCCGACCCGACCTGCACCACGGCCGGCAACACGGTCACCGTCACCAACCCGGGCAACCGCTCCGGCACGGTCGGCACCGCCACGTCGCTGCAGATGACCGGCTCGTCCTCGGGCGCCGGCCAGACGCTGACCTGGTCCGCCACCGGCCTGCCGGCCGGGCTGTCGATCAACGCCACCACCGGCCTGATCTCCGGCACGCCGACCACGGCGGCGACCTCCAACGTGACGGTCACGGCGAAGGACACCACCAACGCGTCCGGCTCGACCAGCTTCACCTGGACGATCACCGGTGGCGGTACGCCGTCCGGCAACCTGCTCAAGAACCCGGGCTTCGAGTCCGGTGCGGTCGACTGGACCGGCACGAGCGGGCCGATCACCAACAACACCGGCCGCGCGGCGCGCACCGGCAGCTGGAAGATGTGGCTCGGCGGCAACGGCAGCACGTCCACGGAGAACGAGGGCCAGACCGTCGCGATCCCCGCGACGGCGACCACGGCCTCGCTGTCCTTCTGGATCGCGATCGACACCGCGGAGACCACGACCGGCACCGCCTACGACACGGCCAAGGTGCAGATCGTCGACGGTACGACGACGAGCACCCTGGCGACGTACTCCAACCTCAACAAGTCGAGCGGCTACGTCCAGAAGACGTTCGACCTGTCGGCGTACAAGGGGAAGACGGTCACGCTGAAGTTCCTGATGAACGAGGACTCGTCGCTGCAGACGAGCTTCGTCGTCGACGACACCGCGATCAACGTCGGCTAGTCGGCAGCACCACCTGACGGCGGGCGGTCACCGGGCTCCGGTGGCCGCCCGTCGGCGTGCGGGCGCGCTGACGCAGTCAGGTTCCTTGCAGGCGACGTCGGCCACGCTCGCTGCGACGGCCGGACCCGCGGCCGTGTCCTGCGAGGAGAAGATGCATGTTCGACCTGGTCAACGGAATCCCCGTCCACCCGCTGGTGGTGCACGCCGTCGTGGTCCTGCTGCCGTTGGCGGTCCTGGGCACGGTCGCGATCGTGGTGCGCCCTGCCTGGAGGGCTCGCTACGGCCCGCTCGTCGTGGCCTGTGCCGCGGTGGCGACCGCGCTCGTCCCGGTCGCCACGTCCAGCGGTGAGGAGCTGGAGCACAGGGTGGGGGATCCCGGCCGGCACGCCGCGCTGGGGGACCAGCTGATCTGGTTCGCGCTGGCCCTGCTGGCGACGTCTGCGGTCCTCGTCTGGCTCGACCGACGGCGCGACGCCGGGAAGGGGTCGGTCTCCGGCCTGCGCGCCGTCGCGGCGCTGGCCCTGGTCGCTGCCGTGGCCGCCGGGGTCCAGGTGTACCGGGTCGGCGACTCCGGGGCCCAGGCGGCGTGGGGCGACCAGGTCGCGTCGAGCGCGCCATGATGTGCCGGTGCTGACGATCGGTTTGTGCGAGGACGACGACGCGATCAGGAGCATCCTGGTCCGTTCGCTGCGGGCGGCGGGTCACGAGGTCGCGGCGGCGCACGACGGCCGTGAGGCCGTCGAGCTGCTCGGCCCGGAGCGCGCGCTGGACGTGATCGTCATGGACGTCGGCCTGCCGGACGCCGACGGCCGCGACGTCGTCCAGGCGCTCCGCTCGGCGGGGCAGGACGCGCCCGTGCTCTTCCTGACCGCGTTGGGGGCGACCCACGAGGTCCTGGCAGGTTTCGCCGCAGGCGCCGACGACTACGTTGTCAAGCCGTTCGAGACGAAGGAGCTCCTGGCACGGCTCGCGGCGCTCGCCCGGCGGGCGCGCCCGGCCCCGGCCCCTGCGGCCGGACTCGTCCTCGATCCGGTGACCCACTCCGTGCGGAGCGGGGCCGCGTCCGCCGTGCTGACGCCGACGGAGTTCCGCTTGCTGGCCGCGACCACCTCGCGTCCGGGCGAGGTGGTCCGGCGTGGCGCGGTCGTCGCCGCTGCCTGGCCGGACGGCGCGATCGTCAGCGACAACACCGTCGACTCGTTCCTGCGCCGGCTGCGCGCCAAGCTCGACGAGATCGACTCCCCGCAGGTGATCAGGACCGTGCGCGGCGTCGGCTACACCCTCGAGGACCGTCCGTGACCGGGACGCGCGCGGAGCCCTGGACCGTCCGGAGGCGGTTGGTCCAGGTGACCTTCCTGGTCTCCGCAGCCGTGGCGGTGGTCCTGGTCGCCGTCACGAACAGCATCATCGACCGGACGACGCGCAGTGTGGTGGGGCGTGTCCTCGACGATCGCGCCGCGGCGGTGGTCGAGGCCGTCGAGACCGGTCCCGACGGGTCGCCCCCCGCGGCCGTCCTCGGGCCCGGGACTGCCGTCTACCTCGACGGGCGGCTGGTCGCGGGGAGCGCCCCGCCCTTGCTGCGGGAGTCCTTCGACCGCCTGTCCCGGACCGACGGACGGCGTACGGCGTCGGTCGGCGAGGAGTACCGGATCCTGGCAGTCCCTGTCGCCCGAGGAGACGTCCCGGGCGCGGTGGTCGTCGCCGAGTCGCTCAGGCCCTACGAACGCGACGAGCGGACGGGGCTCGTCGTCGCCGGGAGCGCCGGCGTCGTCATGGTCCTGTTGGCGAGCCTCGTCGCGGCGACGATCAGCCGCCGCGCGCTGCGTCCCGTGCGCCAGATGGCCGCCGCCGCGCGGGCATGGAGCGAGCACGACCTCGACCGCCGCTTCGACCTCGGGCCACCGTCCGACGAGCTGCGTGCGCTGGGGCAGGTGCTCGACGAGCTCCTCGACGACGTCGCGGCCGCGATCCGTGCCGAGCAGCGACTCTCGGCGGAGATGGCGCACGAGCTGCGGAGCCCGCTGACGACGGTCCGGGCGACGGTGGAGCTGCTGTCCTCCCGGGCCGACCTCGACGACGAGCTGCGCCACGACCTGGCCGTCATCGAGAAGGCCTGCGCGTCCATGTCGGGAACCATCACGGTCCTCCTCGACGAGGCGCGCGGCAGGGCACGTGAGGCGCGCGGGCTCACCGGCGCCGACGACATCGCCGGAGCCGTCGAGGCTGCCGCCACCGGTGGTCGTGTGGTGCTGGACCTGCCGGACGGTCTCGAGCTGAGGGTGCCGGCGGAGCTCGTGGCCCGGATCCTGGGGCCGTTGGTCGAGAACGGGTCGCGGCTCGCCACCACCGTGACGGTGACGGCCCGCGCCGACGGGCACGGCGTCGACCTGCTGGTCTCGGACGACGGCCCCGGCGTCGCGGCGGACCTCGTGGACCGGCTCTTCGAGCCGGGAGTGACGGACGGGGGCGGCGCGGGCCTCGGGCTCGCCCTGGCCCGGCGCCTGGCGCGCGGGGCCGGTGGCGGCCTCCGGCTCGACAGGACCGGAGGCGGGCGCGGAGCGACGTTCGTCGTACGGCTGCCCGGGCGGATCAGCGGCGGGGGTTGAGTCAGTCGCCCGCGGTCGCCTTGCGCGGCGCCTGCCGCGCGGCGGCGGTCTTCTTCGACGCCCGCGTCTTCGGCGGCGTCGGATCGGTGCCGACGATCGTGAAGATCGGGGCGGTCACCTTCTCCAGCGCGGCCACCGCCTCGGCGTGCCGCTCGGCGAGCTTCGCGACGACGCCCGCGAGCTCGGCCTGCGCCTCGGCGAGGGTGTGGACGGTGTCGGCGAGCTCGCGCTGGCGGACGATGAAGTCCTGCAGCGGCTGCGCGGTCGCGCCGGCGATGCCGGTGACCGCGGTCGCCATGCCGGCGACGGCGCCGGCCAGCTCGCCGACCTGCTTCGCCAGCTCGTCGGGCTGGGTGACGGCGTCGACGGCCGTGTCGCGCACCGTCCGCAGCACGTCGGTCGTCAGCTTGAGCGCGACCTGCTGGGACTTGATCAGCAGGTCGAGCGGGTTGACGAGGTTGCTGGTGCTCGGTGTCTCCGCCATGGCGACAGCGTGGCAGAAGCAGTGCGCCGCGGGGAGCACCTCGTCGTGTCCGATTTCCGCCAGTCGATGTCGGTGGGGGGAGGCAGGATGGAGCCATGGAGACGACGAGCCCGCAGGTCGACGAGGCGGCGCAGCTGGAGTTCGACCGCTGCTACACGGCCGTCCAGTCGCGCGACCGCCGCTTCGACGGCGTCTTCTACACCGCGGTCCGCACCACGGGCATCTACTGCCGGCCCTCGTGCCCGGCCCGCACCCCGGCCCCGGCCAATGTGACCTTCCACCGCACCGCCGCGGCTGCCCAGGGCGCCGGCTACCGCGCCTGCAAGCGCTGCCTGCCCGACGCCACGCCCGGCAGCCCCGACTGGAACGTCGCCGCCACGGTCGCCGGTCGCGCGATGCGGCTGATCAGCGACGGCGTCGTCGACCGTGAGGGCGTGGAGGGGCTCGCGACCCGGCTCGGCTACACCTCGCGCCACCTCTCGCGGCTGCTGACGGCCGAGCTCGGCGCCGGCCCGCTCGCCCTCGCGCGCACCCAGCGCGCGCAGACCGCCCGGGCGCTCGTCGAGAGCACCGACCTCACCCTGACCGATGTCGCGTTCGCGGCCGGGTTCTCCAGCGTGCGGCAGTTCAACGACACCATGCAGGAGGTGTACGCCGCCTCGCCGAGCGAGCTCCGCGGCCGCCGCGCCTCCAGCGGGGCGTCGGCAGGCGGCATCCAGCTGCGGATCGCCGTTCGCACGCCCTTCCGCGGGAGTGCGCTGCTGCGCTTCCTGGCCGACCGGGCGATCCCCGGCATCGAGGTCGCGGAGGTCGACGAGGACGGCTCCGGCTGGTACGCCCGCACGCTCGACCTGCCGCACGGACCGGGGACCGCGCGGGTCGAGCTCGCGGACGTGGCGGGCACCGGGACGTCGTACGTCCCGCTGCGGCTGGCGCTGGAGGACCTGCGCGACACCGCCGCGGCCGTGGCGCGGATGCGTGCGCTGCTGGATGCCGATGCCGACCCGGTGGCGGTCGACGCGCACCTCGGCGCCGACCCCGCGCTCGCCCCGCTGGTCGAGGCCAGGCCGGGGCTGCGCGTGCCGGGACATGTCGCCGGCAGCGAGATCGCGGTGCGGGCCGTCCTCGGACAGCAGGTCACCGTCGTCGCGGCGCGCACCGCCGCAGCCCGGCTGGTCGCCTCCCACGGCAGGCCGGTGACGACGACCGTCGACGGCCTGACCCACCTGTTCCCCGACGCCGCCACGGTCGCCGCGATGGACCCCACCGACTTCCGGATGCCGCGCGCCCGGGGCCGGGCACTGATCGGCCTGGCCGCGGCCCTCGCCGACGGCGACCTCGTCCTCGACCGCGGGCCCGATCGGGGCGAGGTCCGCGAGCGGCTGCTGGCGCTGCCCGGCATCGGCCCCTGGACGGCCGACTACATCGCGCTGCGTGCGCTCGGCCACCCCGACATCTGGCTGCCGACCGACATCGGCGTCCGCAACGGCCTGGCCGCGCTGCCGGCCGGCGCCGCCGCCGATCCCGCCACCTGGGCGCCGTGGCGCTCCTACGCCCTGCTGCACCTGTGGACCTCGTTGTCCGCATCACTGGAAGGATGAACCCACCATGTGGACCGTCATCGAGTCGCCCGTCGGACCGCTCCGCATCGTCGAGCAGGACGGTGCGATCACCGCGATCGAGTTCTCGCCGTTCCGCGACCACGACGGCCGTCCCCGCGGCCCACGCGCGGACGACGCGCCGCTGCTCGTCGAGACCGCACGCCAGCTGGGGGAGTACTTCGCCCGCGAGCGCACCGTGTTCGACCTGCCCCTGGCTCCCGTCGGCACCGGCTGGCAGCGCGACGTGTGGGACCAGCTGGTCAAGATCGGCTACGGCGAGACCGCGTCGTACGGCGAGATCGCGGCGCGGCTCGGCAAGAGCAACGCCGCCTCCCGCGCCGTCGGCACGGCCAACGGCGCCAACCCGATCCCCATCGTGATCCCGTGCCACCGGGTGATCGGCGCCAACGGCACGCTCACCGGGTACGCCGGCGGGCTGGACCGCAAGCAGCTCCTGCTCGGACTCGAGCAGCCTGCTCTGTTCTGAGGCTGGGGGCTATTCGGCAGCAGCGCGGCGCAGCGACTCCGAGAGCCGCTCGGCCGCGGCGAGCACGGCAGGTGCGTGCATGCGGCCGGGCTGGCGGGAGAGCCGCTCGAGCGGGCCGGAGACCGACACGGCCGCGATGACCTTGCCGCCGGGGGAGCGGACCGGTGCCGACACCGACGCCACGCCCTGCTCGCGCTCGCCGACCGACTGCGCCCAGCCGCGGCGGCGGATCGCGGACAGCTCGGCGGCCGAGAAGGCGGCGTTCTGCAGGCCGCGGTGGATCCGCTCCGGGTCGTCCCAGGCGAGCAGGACCTGCGCGGCGGAGCCCGCCCGCATGGTCAGCTGCGAGCCCACGGGGATCGTGTCGCGCAGGCCGGAGGGACGCTCGGCGGCGGCGACGCAGACGCGGTGGTCGCCCTGGCGGCGCCACAGCTGCGCGGACTCGCCGGTGATGTCGCGCAGTCGCGCGAGGACCGGACCGGCCGTGGCGAGCAGGCGGTCCTCGCCGGCGGCGGCGGACAGCTCGGCCAGGCGCGGGCCCAGCACGAAGCGGCCCTGCATGTCGCGCGCGACGAGGCGGTGGTGCTCGAGGGCCACCGCCAGGCGGTGGGCCGTGGGTCGGGCCAGGCCCGTGCCCGCCACCAATCCGGCCAGGGTGGCCGGGCCGGACTCCAGTGCCGTGAGCACCAGGGCCGCCTTGTCGAGAACTCCGACGCCGCTCGAGTTGTCCATATGGCAATACTGCCGTCTCGGATCTTGGGATGCAAGCGTAGGCTTCAACTTGGTTCACGGCAGTGGTGCCGCGAACGACCCGAACGAGGAGGAGCGAGTCATGGGCAGGACCCTGGCGGAGAAGGTGTGGGACGAGCATGTCGTCCGGTCGACCCCGGGAGAGCCGGACCTCCTCTACATCGACCTCCACCTCCTGCACGAGGTGACCAGCCCGCAGGCCTTCGACGGCCTGCGCCTGGCCGGCCGGAAGGTACGACGCCCCGACCTCACCCTCGCGACCGAGGACCACAACGTCCCCACCATCGACTGGGACAAGCCGATCGCCGACCCGGTGAGCAAGACCCAGGTCGACACCCTGCGCAAGAACGCCGCGGAGTTCGGCGTCCGGCTGCACCCGCTCGGTGACGTCGAGCAGGGCATCGTGCACGTCGTCGGCCCGCAGTTGGGCCTGACCCAGCCCGGCATGACGATCGTGTGCGGCGACTCGCACACCAGCACCCACGGCGCCTTCGGCGCGATCGCGTTCGGCATCGGCACGTCCGAGGTCGAGCACGTGCTCGCGACGCAGACGCTGCCGCAGGCCAAGCCGAAGACGATGGCCGTCACGGTCAACGGCACGCTCGCCGACGGCGTCACCGCGAAGGACCTGATCCTCTACCTGATCACCCAGACCGGCACCGGCGGTGGGCAGGGCTACATCGTCGAGTACCGCGGCGAGGCCATCGAGGCGCTCTCGATGGAGGGCCGCATGACGGTGTGCAACATGTCGATCGAGTGGGGCGCGAAGGCCGGCATGATCGCGCCCGACGAGACCACCTTCGCCTACATCGAGGGCAAGCCCGAGGCGCCCAAGGGCGCGGAGTGGGACGCCGCCGTCGCGCACTGGCGGACCCTGGTCACCGACGCCGACGCGACCTTCGACAAGGAGATCGTGATCGACGCGGCCGACGTCACGCCGTTCGTCACCTGGGGCACGAACCCCGGCCAGGGTGCGCCGCTCGGCGCGAACGTCCCGTCGCCGGACGACTTCGAGGACCCGTCGGACAAGCTCGCCGCCGAGAAGGCGCTGGAGTACATGGGCCTCGAGGCCGGCCAGCCGCTGCGCTCGGTCAAGGTCGACACCGTCTTCGTCGGCTCCTGCACCAACGGCCGGATCGAGGACCTGCGCCTCGCGGCCGACATCATCAAGGGCCACAAGGTCGCCGAGGGCACCCGCCTGCTCGTCGTGCCCGGCTCCGTGCGCGTGCGCCTCCAGGCGATGGAGGAGGGCCTCGACAAGGTGTTCATCGAGGCCGGTGCCGAGTGGCGTGGAGCGGGCTGCTCGATGTGTCTGGGCATGAACCCCGACACGCTGCAGCCGCAGGAGCGCTCGGCGTCGACGTCCAACCGCAACTTCGAGGGTCGTCAGGGCAAGGGTGGCCGCACCCACCTGGTGTCCGTCCCCGTCGCCGCCGCCACCGCCGTCAAGGGCACGCTCGCGTCGCCCGCCGACCTGGTCTGAAACACCGAAAGGTCTTCCAGTCATGGAGAAGTTCACCTCGCACACCGGTACGGCGCTGCCGCTGCGCCGCAGCAACGTCGACACCGACCAGATCATCCCGGCGGTCTACCTCAAGCGCGTGACCCGCACGGGCTTCGAGGACGGCCTGTTCGCCGCATGGCGCAACGACCCGGAGTTCGTCGCCAACAAGCCCGAGTACCAGGGCGTCTCGATCCTCGTCGCCGGCCCCGACTTCGGCACCGGCTCGTCGCGCGAGCACGCCGTCTGGGCACTGATGGACTACGGCTTCAAGGTCGTGCTCTCGAGCCGCTTCGCCGACATCTTCCGCGGCAACTCGGGCAAGGCCGGCCTGCTCTCCGTCCCTGTCGAGCAGGACGTCATCGAGCAGCTCTGGGCCGCGATCGAGGCCGACCCGACGACGCAGATCACCGTGGACCTCGAGGCCCGCACCGTGACCTGCGGCGACCTGGTCGCGCCCTTCCAGATCGACGACTACACGCGCTACCGCCTGCTCAACGGGCTCGACGACATCGGCATCACGCTGGGCAACGAGGCCGACATCGCGGCGTACGAGGCCGGACGCCCGAGCTTCAAGCCGGTCACGCAGCACGCCTGATCCGGCTCAACGTCGGGGGAAACCCTGACGCGAGGACACGGGGTGGACAACTACAGTTCACCCCGTGTCCTCTTTCGTTCGCCCCGACGACAGGGTGACGGAGGAGCCTGACCCGGACGACGCGCCAGCGCCCGCGACGGCGGCCCCGCCCCTCGCTGCCGTGCTGCGTCGAGGCGTGCTCGGCAGCCTGCAGGCGGCGGCGGCCTCCGCGCTCGTGCTCGAGGCGGGCACGCTCGGCCTGTTCCTGCCGCGCTGGTTCAAGGACCTCTTCTTCGACAGCGGCGCCTTCTACCTCGACACCCTCGTGCTGTGGGTGGTGATCGGCTTCCTGTGGGCCGTGATCGGGCGGTTGGCGTGGTCCATCGCCGTCGTCCTGACGACATCGGTCGTGGTCGCGCTCGCCAACCTCGTGAAGATGCAGTACCGCGAGGAGCCGGTCTACCCGAGCGATCGCGACTTCCTCTCCGAGCCGGGCTTCCTGGCCTCGCTGGTCTCGCCGGTGCTGCTCGTCGTGGCGGCCCTGCTGGTGGTCGGCATCTTCGTGGCTGCCGTCCGCCTCGCCGTCCGGATCGAGCGGCGCCATCCGCGCCCACGACTGCGGACGCTGGCGCGCGAGCACGTGCTGCTGATGCTCGGCCTGCGCGTCGGTGTCGGTGTCCTCACGGGCGTCCTGCTGGTCCAGGCCGCGCAGTTCAACCACCCGGGCAACATGTGGCGCGGCCTCTACGAGCTGCGCGGCAACGACTGGCGCTACTGGAACCAGAAGACCAACTACCGCTCCAACGGCTTCCTCGGCGGCTTCCTCTTCAACATGCCGGTCGACGCCATGAAGCAGCCGAAGGGGTACGACGAAGCGGCGATGGCCGACGTCGCCCACCGCTACACGGCGCTGGCCGACCGGATCAACGCGCACCGCAAGGGCAGCCTCGACGACGTCAACGTCGTGCTGGTGCTGAGTGAGTCGTTCACCGACCCCACCGAGCTCGACGGCTTCGAGCTCGGCCGCGACCCGATCCCGCGCACCCGCGCCCGGATGGCGTCCACGGCGTCGGGCCACATGCTCGCCCAGATGTACGGCGGCGGCACGGCCAACATGGAGTTCGAGACGCTGACCGGCCAGTCGCTCGGCCTGTTCCGGCCGCAGATGCTGTCGCCGTACCAGATGCTCGTGCCGGAGCACGACGACTACCCGTCGGCGGTCGGCTGGTTCCACGGCCAGGGCCACGACGTGATCGCCGTGCACCCCTACCGGGTCGGGATGTACAAGCGCGAGCAGGTCTACCAGCGCTTCGGGTTCGACGACTTCATCCACGACACGACGATCCACGAGACCGACACGATCGACGACAACCCCTACATCTCGGACGAAGCGGCGTTCGACGAGGTGCTGACGCAGATCGACGACCACGAGAAGCCACTGATGGTCAACCTCGTGACGATGCAGAACCACATCCCCGTCGACGGCAACTACACCGACCCGGTGCCGGTCAGCGGCGCCGGTGGGGGAGAGGGCAGGAGGATCGGCCAGTACGCACGGGGCCTCGAGCACACCGACGAGGCCGTGGCCGACTTCCTCGACAAGCTGGAGAAGGGACCGGAGAAGACGATCGTCCTCTTCTACGGCGACCACCTGCCCGGCATCTACGACTCGTCGGTGAAGCACGACAACAAGGGCCTCGCGCTCTACCGCACGCCTTTCTTCATCTGGAGCAACCAGCCCGGCCACAACGTGCCGCGGGCGATCCCGACGACGAGCCCGGCGTTCTTCCTTCCCCTGCTGTACGACGTCGCCGACGCGCCCGTGCCGCCGTACCTCGCCATGCTCGACGCGGTCCACCAGCACGTCAGCGCGATCCAGCAAGGACGCCTGCTCGATGCGTCGGGCGAGCCGGTGAAGGAGGCCGAGCTCGACGCGACGACGCGCCAATTGCTCGACGACATGCGACTCGTGCAGTTCGACTTCTCCATCGGTCAGCGCTTCGCACTCGACGCGATGTGGCCCGGCGCGGTGTCCTGAAATCCCGGAAATCGCCCAAATACCGCCGTTTCCGTGAAAAAAGGCCCGGAAAGCACGGCGTGGTGATTGTGACTGTGCCCACTAGTGCCTAGCGTTCGCTGGAAGGACGGCTGGGCGAGGGCTCGGCCGCAAGCCCAAGGGACGCCCCCTCGGAGCGTTTCGAAAGGACAGGTAGTGAACAAGTCTCAGTTGATCGATGCGCTGGCTGACCGCTTCGAGGGCAGTCGCAAGGACGCGGCTCACGCACTCGACTCGGTTCTCGACACCATCACCCGCCAGGTGGCCAAGGGCGAGAAGGTCGCCATCACCGGCTTCGGCTCCTTCGAGAAGGCCGTCCGCAACGCCCGTTGGGTCCGCAACCCGCAGACCGGCGAGCGCGTGAAGACGAAGAAGAAGGCCGTCCCGAAGTTCAGCGCCGGCGCCGATCTCAAGAACGTCGTCTCCGGCGCGAAGAAGCTCCCGGCCCTGCCGAAGCCCGCCAAGAAGGCTGCCGCTGCTCCGGCCGCTGCCGCCAAGAAGGCTGCTGCCCCGGCGAAGAAGGCCGCTGCTCCGGCCAAGAAGGCCGCGACCACCGCGGTCAAGAAGGCTGCCGCTCCGGCGAAGAAGGCCGCCACCACGGCGAAGAAGGCCGCTCCGGCGAAGAAGGCTCCGGCTGCCAAGAAGGCCGCCCCGGCCAAGAAGGCTCCGGCTGCCAAGAAGGCCGCCCCGGCCAAGAAGGCCGCCCCGGCTGCCAAGAAGGCGCCCGCCAAGAAGGCTCCGGCCAAGAAGGCGCCCGCGAAGAAGGCTCCGGCCAAGAAGGCTCCGGCCAAGAAGGCCTGACGCTCGACGCCGCCGATCGGGCCGTCCTCCTCCGGGAGGGCGGCCCGATCGTCATTTCCCGCCCGGGCGGGAAATCAGGTGCGCAGCGTCGCGGGCAACGCGGCGGCCGTCGTCGCGCCCACACCGAGCGCCACCGCGTCGGCCAGCGCCGCCAGGTCGTCGACGTCGCGGCGGAGGGTGGCCAGCGAACCGGTCAGGGGCAGGGCGCCGGAGGCGCGGTGCGCGTCGGCGGAACCCGCGCCGAAGCGGGGATCGAAGGCGTCGTACGTCGCCGTGTAGAGCGTCGTCCCGGTGCCGTCCGCGTCCGCGACGAAGCAGGGCCGCCCGGCAGCGCGTGCGTGGTCGAGGGCCTCGGCCAGGTCGGCCGCGGTCAGGGCCGGCACGTCGGCGAGCAGGGCGACCGGCTGCAACCCCGGCGCCAGGTCGTGCGCGAACGCGGCGCCATGGCGAAGGGCCGCATTGAGGCCCGCGCCCGGATCGGCGCACGTCGCCACACCGTCGCCGGCCAGCGAGGCAGCGAAGGCCTCGTCGTCGCTGACCACCACGACGAGCGCGACGCCCGGTGTCGTCGTACACACCGAGACGGCGTCGGTGGCGAACGCCGCCGCCAGGCGGCGCCGGTCGGCGTCGGGGAGCGCGGACAGGCGGGACTTGCCGCTCCCCGGAGACTTCACCGGCAGGAGCACGGCGAAGGAGCCCGGGCGCACGACCATCCCTCCATCCTCCCAGCCGCCCATGCGCGTCTGGAGGGCGGCCGCCCGTGACGAGCGGTAACCTGCATCCTCGTGACGGTGCGCAAGTTGCAGGAGAGACGGGGCTGGGCCTTCAACATCGCCGTCCCGATCATCAAGCCCGTGCTGAAGGCGACCACGAAGCGCGAGTGGATCGGCGGCGAGAACATCCCCGAGTCCGGCGGGTTCATCATCGCGCTCAACCACATCTCGCACGTCGACCCGCTCACGGCGGCGCACCTCGTCTACGACCACGGCTACAAGCCGCGCTATCTCGCCAAGTCCGGCCTCTTCGACAACAAGGTCCTCGGCTACTTCCTGCGGGGGGCCGGCCAGATCCCCGTGAAGCGGGAGACCAAGGACGCCGTCGGCGCGTACGCCGCCGCGGTCGACGCCGTCCGCAACGGCCAGTGCGTCGTGATCTACCCGGAGGCCACGATCACCCGTGACCCGGCGATGTGGCCGATGAAGGGCAAGTCGGGCGCCGCCCGGATCGCGCTCGAGACCGGCTGCCCGGTCATCCCCGTCGGCCAGTGGGGCGCGCAGGAGCTCCTGGCGCCGTACACGAAGAACCCGCACCCCGTGCCGCGCAAGAAGATCGTGATGCGTGTCGGTCCGCCGGTGCAGCTCGACGACCTCCGCGCGAAGGAGCGCACCGGCGCGGTCGTCAACGAGGCGACCGAGCGGATCATGGCGGCGATCACGCACCAGCTGGAGCTGGTGCGTGGCGAGCAGGCGCCGGCGGAGCGCTACGACATGGCCGTGCACGGGGATCGATTCAAGAAGAAGGCGGCGGGCTGATGGGTGACAAGATCGCGGTCCTGGGGGCCGGTTCGTGGGGGACGGCCTTCTCCATCGTGCTCGCCGACGCCGGCAACGACGTGTCGATCTGGGCCCGGCGCGAGGAGGTCGCCGCGTCGATCAACGAGCGCCACGAGAACGTCGACTACCTCTCGGGCATCGAGCTGCCGCGGCGGATCACGTCGACCCACGACCCCGAGCAGGCGCTCGCGGGTGCGGACATCGTGGTCCTGGCGGTCCCGTCGCAGTCGCTGCGCGACAACCTCCCCACCTTCCTGCCGTACGTCGAGCAGGACGCCGTCCTCGTCTCGCTGATGAAGGGCGTGGAGCTCGGCACCCTCAAGCGGATGTCGGAGGTGATCGCCGAGGTGGGAGACGTCGGTGCGAGCCGCATCGCCGTCGTCAGCGGCCCCAACCTCGCCCGCGAGATCGCCCGCCGCGAACCGGCTGCATCCGTCGTGGCGTGCGCCGACGAGGCGGTCGCGACCCAGCTCCAGAAGCGCGTCCACTCGCCGGCCTTCCGGCCCTACACGAGCGTCGACGTCCTCGGCTGCGAGTTCGGCGGCGCCTACAAGAACGTCGTCGCGCTGTGCGTCGGCATGGCCGTCGGCCTCGGCTTCGGCGACAACACGACCGCGTCCCTGATCACGCGAGGCCTCGCGGAGACCGCGCGCCTGGCCATGAACCAGGGCGCCAACCCGCTGACCCTGATGGGCCTCGCCGGGCTCGGCGACCTCGTGGCGACCTGCTCCTCGCCGCTCTCGCGCAACCGCACCTTCGGCGAGAAGCTCGGCCACGGCATGACGGTCGAGGAGATCTACGCCTCGACCCGCCAGGTCGCCGAGGGCGCGAAGTCCTGCTCGTCGCTGCGCGCCCTGGCGGCCGCGACCGGCGTGGACGCCCCGATCGTCGACGCCGTCGACGAGGTCGTGCAGGGCCGGTTGACGACCGCGCAGCTGATGGAGGCGTTCATCAACCGCGACACGAAGGCCGAGCTGAGCTGACCGTCAGGCGTTGATCCGGTCCAGCGCCTGCACGAGGTCGTCCCAGAGGTCGTCGACGTCCTCGATGCCGACCGACATCCGCACGAGTCCCTCGGGGATGGTCGCGGCCTCGAGCTTCCAGCGGCGCCGGCGCTCGAAGGTCGACTCCACCCCGCCGAGCGACGTCGCGTGGACCCACAGCGAGGTCGCCCGCACCAGGAAGTCGCCGGCGTCCGCGCCACCGGCCAGGACCGGCGCGACGATCGCGCCGAAGCCGGGGTAGCGGACCTCCTCGACGGCAGGGTGCTCCGCGAGCCGGCGGGCGAGCTCGGCGGCGTTGGCCTGGGCCCGGTCGAGGCGCACGTGCAGGGTGCGCAGCCCGCGCAGGGCGAGCCACACCTCGAACGGCCCCGGCGTCGATCCCGCCAGCCCGCGGCGGGCCTTCAGGGCGTCGTACACCTCGTCGTCGGTGTCGGCCGGCGGGACGACGAGCGCGCCCATCAGCACGTCGCTGTGGCCCGCGATGTACTTCGTCGCCGAGTGCAGCACGATGTCCGCGCCGTCGGCGAGCGGCTGCTGGAGCAGGGGAGTGGCGAAGGTGTTGTCGACGACGACGCGGATGCCGAGCTCGCGCGCAGCAGCCGCGAGGGCGGGGACGTCGGCGACCTCGAGCGCCGGATTGGTCGGCGACTCGATCCAGAGGAAGGCGCAGTCCTCGTCGTCCTCCATCGCCTTGATCACGCCGGCGGTGTCGGTGATGTCGACGAGGTTGGCCCGCAGGCGCCCACGCGACTCGGCGTCGGCGAGGGCGGCGATCGTGCCGTTGTAGGCGTGCTGCGGCGCGATCACGCTGCTGCCCTGGCCGACCAGGTCCAGCAGCGTCGTCACGGCGGCCATGCCCGACGCGAAGGCCAGCGCGCGGCCGCCCTCGAGCGCGCCGAGGGCGTCCTCGAAGGCCGTCCAGGTGGGGTTGCCGAACCGGCCGTACTCGAGCTCGCCCGTCGCGACGTACGTCGACGTCATCGTGATCGGCACGTTGAGCGGCTGGTCCGCCTCGTGCGGCGGCCGGCCGGCGGTGACGGCGAGGGTGGCGGGGCGCAACGTGGGACCTGGCATGCCCCAAAGGTAGGGTCATCCGCGATGAACGCTCCCACTGGCCGCCGTATCCGCGTCGCCGTCGTCTTCGGCGGCCGCTCCAGCGAGCACGCCATCTCGTGCGTCACGGCCGGCAGCGTGCTGCAGGCCATCGACCGCGAGAAGTACGACGTCGTCCCGATCGGCATCGCGACCGACGGTCGCTGGGTGCTGGAGGCCGACGACCCGTCGCGGCACCGGATCACCGGTCCCGGGCAGCTGCCGTCGGTCGACGGCGAGCGGGCGTCCGTCTCCCTCGCCCGCACCGCCGAGGGCACCGAGCTGGTCGTCAGCGAGGCGTCCGCGCCGCCGCGCGCGCTGGGCGACGTCGACGTGGTCTTCCCGCTGCTGCACGGCCCGTGGGGCGAGGACGGCACCATCCAGGGCCTCTTCGAGATGACCGACGTGCGCTATGTCGGCTCCGGGGTGCTGGCGTCGGCGCTGTGCATGGACAAGGCGTTCATGAAGGTCGCCCTCCAGGCCGCCGGCCTGCCGGTCATGCCGTCGGAGACGGTGACCGCGCGCGAGTGGGCGAAGGACCCGCAGTCGGTCCGCGAGCGGGTCGCGACGCTCGGCTACCCGCTCTTCGTGAAGCCCGCCCGCGGCGGCTCCAGCATCGGCATCGCGAAGGCCCACACGGCCGACGAGATCGACGCGGCGATCGAGGGTGCTCTGGCGCACGACCCCAAGGTGCTCGTCGAGGTGTCGGCCGAGGGCGCCCGCGAGGTCGAGTGCGGCGTCCTCGAGGCGCTCGACGGCGGCGTCGACACCAGCCTCCCGGCCGAGATCCGGATCACCGGCGACCACGAGTTCTACGACTTCGAGGCGAAGTACCTCCCCGAGGAGCACACCGAGCTGGACGTCCCCGCACTGCTGCCGGACGGCGTCCAGGAGCGGATGCGCGAGCTCGCCGCGCAGGCGTTCACCGCCGTCGGCTGCGAGGGCCTGGCCCGCGTCGACTTCTTCCTCATGCCCGACGGCTCGCTCGTGGTCAACGAGCTCAACACCATGCCGGGCTTCACGCCGCTGTCGATGTTCCCGCAGATGTGGGCCGCGACGGGTGTGCCCTACGGCGAGCTGGTCGACCGGCTGCTGACGCTGGCGTTGAACCGCGACACGGGTCTGCGCTAGTCGCAGTCGTCGACGAGGGTCAGGTGCTCCTTGATGAGGGGCGCCAGGACCGCCATCGCCGCGGGACCCGCGTTGGGGCGGTACTCCGCCGGCACGGTGACCTCCACGCGCGGGCGGTAGCCGGCCGCCGTGATGGTCAGGTCGAGCCCCTGGTCGTCGTACTGCTCGTCGGGGATGTAGTAGCCCACGCCGTTGGCCTGCTCGCACGACGCGGCCAGGTCGAAGCCCTTCGGCTCGGGGACGCCGCAGCGCACGACGATCGCCGGGTCGCCGTACGCCGCCGCGGGGGCGTCGCTCGGGTCGACGTCGTCGCGCTCCTGCTCGGCGAGCGTCGCGGGCAGCGCGGCGGTGAAGGCGTCGCAGGTGGCGCGGTCGGCGTCGGACATCTCCGGGACGTCGACGTCGACCGGTCCGCCGCAGGCGGCGAGGACGGGGACGAGCAGCAGCAGGGCCGCTGTCCGGCGCATCCTCAGATGTGGACGACCGGGCAGGTCAGGGTGCGGGTGATGCCCTCGAGGTTCTGCACCTTCGAGACGACCAGCTTGCCGAGCTCGTCGACGTTGCGGGCCTCCGCACGGACGATCACGTCGTAGGGGCCGGTGACGTCCTCGGCCAGCGTGACGCCCTTGATGTTGCCGACCTCGCGTGCGACCTCCGCGGCCTTGCCGACGTCGGTCTGGATGAGGATGTAGGCCTGAACCACCATGGGACACGCCTCCTTCGTTGGGGTTGGTCGGTTGTGGAACGGCCTCAACCTACCGCGATCCGCCGCAGGCCGATAACCGGCGCAAGTGCCGGTTGTCGGCCCCGTGACCCGGGTCTGGTGGGATGGACCCATGACTTCCGGGACGGACCGTGACGCGAGCCTCGCCGACGTGGGGGAGTTCGGCCTGATCGACAGGATCAGCGAGATCGTCGCCGCCACGGCCCCCGGTGAGGACGTGCTCGTCGGGCCGGGTGACGACGCCGCGGTCCTGCGCGTGCGCAAGGGTCACGTGGTCGTCTCGACCGACGTGATGGTCGAGGGCCGCCACTTCCGGCGCGACTGGGCCGACGCCGCCGACGTGGGCGCCCGCGCGGCCGCGCAGAACCTCTCCGACATCAACGCCATGGGCGGACGCGCCCAGTGGCTCACCGTCGGTCTCGCGGCGCCGGCGGACCTGCCCGCCCAGTGGGCGCTCGACTTCACCCGCGGCTTCGCGGAGGAGTGCGCCAAGGTGGGCGCGGGGCTCGTCGGTGGTGACGTCAGCCGGGCCGACCAGGTGGTGGTCTCGGTGACGGCCATCGGCGCGTGCACGGTCTCGCCGGTGCTGCGCTCGGGAGCGGCCCCCGGCGACGTCGTCGCGATCTGCGGCCGCCAGGGCTGGGCCGCGGGCGGTCTCGCGGTGCTCGGTCGCGGCTTCCGCTCGCCGCGGGTGCTGGTGGAGGCCTACCGCCGCCCCGAGCCGCCGTACGACGCCGGGGTGGTCGCCGCCGAGGCGGGGGCCACCGCGATGGTCGACATCTCCGACGGCCTGCTCGCGGAGGCCGGGCACGTCGCCGAGGCGTCCGGGGTGTCGATCGACGTCGCCACCGCGTCCTTCGAGGTCCCCGAGCCGCTCCTCGCCGTCGGCCAGGCCACCGGCGCCGACCCGCTGCGCTTCATCCTCGCCGGCGGCGACGACCACGCGCTGCTCGCCACCTTCCCGGCCGACGTGGCGCTGCCGGACGGCTGGACGCGCATCGGCACCGTCGGCGCCGCGCCCGCCGAGGGTGCGCCGCGCGTCACGGTCGACGGGGCGTCGTACGACGGCCCTCTGGGCTGGTCGCACTTCTGATTCACCGCGCGAGCGCGTCTTCGCTCCGGCCGGGGGCAGCAAGCTGCCGTCGCTGCGCTCCCGCCGCGCTGCCGCGCCGCGGTCGTCCTGCGTGGGTCCAGCGTTGGCTTGGCGGCAGGCCGACACTGCATGGTCGGGAGCAGGCGACTGCGCGACGTCCTCGCGGGTATCTCCGCACCATGGATCTCGCACGTCCCGACCTCGCTCCCCGGTCGGTGTCCTTCGGCCCCCTGACCATCGCGTACGACGCCCGGGTGCTCACGCCCCGGCCGTGGACCGTCCTGCAGGCCGAGTGGGCGCGTGAGCTCCTCACGGAGGCGCCGCCCGGCCCGGTGCTGGAGCTGTGCAGCGGCGCGGGGCAGATCGGGCTGCTGGCCGTCCACGGGACGGGCCGGCGCCTGGTGTGCGTCGACGTGGACCCGGTCGCCTGCGGCTACGCGGCCGCGAATGCCCGGGCCGCCGGCAGGGGCGACCTCGTCGAGGTCCGTCAGGTCGCGCTCGACGGCCTGCCGCGGGAGGAGGTCTACCCGCTGATCGTCGCCGACCCGCCGTGGGTGCGCACCGACCAGACCGGCTGCTTCCCGGCGGACCCGGTCCTGGCGATCGACGGCGGTGTCGATGGTCTCCGGGTGGCGCGGGAGTGCGTGGCCGCCGTCGACCGGCACCTCCACGCCGACGGCTCGGCCCTGCTCCAGCTGGGCTCGGTCGAGGAGGCGCGGCGGCTGCGCGACGAGCTGCCGCCGACGCTGGAGCTGGTCGACGTCCGCGCGGAGGCCGGGTGCGGCCTGGTCCTGCTGCTGGAGCGCCCGTAGGCCGGAAAAATGCACTGACCCGTCACGCCGGGCGTGACGGGTCAGCGACGACGTGCTGGGGTCAGCGGGTGACCTTGCCGGCCTTGATGCAGCCGGTGCAGACGTTGAGGCGCTTCGGGGTGCCGTTGACGACGGCGCGCACGCGCTGGATGTTGGGGTCGAAGCGGCGCTTCGTGATCTTGCGGGACCACGGCCGGTTGTTGCCGAAGATCGGCTTCTTGTCGCAGATGTCGCACACGGCGGCCATGGGTAACTCCTGAGATCGCGGTCAGTTCGTGAAACTGGTCTTGAAGGCTGGTCGGCCCGCGCGCGGACGGCGCTTCGGGCAACCGGAAGAGAATAGCCGAGGAACGTCCCGTGGCCGAAATCGTCGGACACCCGTCCCGGCCCACTAATGTGAGGCCGATGGAGGACGGGACGACGGCCGGGGTGGCCGGTGCGGGCAGCGACGCCGGTGGCGGCATCGCGCTGGACACCGTGGCCCGCTTCGTCGACATCGCCGTCGACGCCCTGGCCCAGGCGCGCGAGGAGATCGACGCGCTCAACGTCTACCCGGTCCCCGACGGTGACACGGGCACGAACATGTACCTCACGGTCGTCGCCGCCCGCGACGCCGTGCGGGAGGCCCAGGCGGAGCCCGGCGCCGCTCGTGACGCCGTCCTCGCCGCGCTGGCCAGGGGCGCCCTGCTGGGCGCTCGCGGCAACTCCGGCGTGATCCTCAGCGAGATGCTCGGAGCGTCCGTACGCCGCATCGCGGCCGCGACCCCGCAGGAGGTGAACGCGGAGGTGATCGCCGACGCGCTGCGACAGGCGTCGGCGGCCAGCTATGCCGCGGTCGGGGAGCCGGTCGAGGGGACGATGCTGACCGTGCTGCGGGCCGCGGCCGAGGCCGCCGCGGTCCAGGCCGCGAAGCCGGGCGCGCGCAGCAGCGACGTCCTGACCGAGGCGGCCGCCGCCGCCCGCGAGGCGCTGGGCCACACGCCCGAGCAGCTGGAGGTCCTCGCCCAGGCGGGGGTGGTCGACGCCGGCGGGCGCGGACTGTCGGTGATCCTCGACGCCGCCGAGACGGTGCTGACCGGCCGCCGGCCGATCCCGGTGACCGCTCCGCTGGGCAGCCACGCGATCCCGGTGCCGCACGTCGCCGCCGCGGGCGCGGGCGCGGACCTCTGCGAGGACGGCCCTGCCTACGAGGTGATGTACCTGCTCGACACCCCGGACGACGTCGCACCCGGGCTGCGCGCGCGGCTCGGCGAGCTCGGCGACTCCGTCGTGGTCGTCGGGGGCGATGGCCTGTGGAACGTGCACGTCCACACCGACGACGTCGGCGCCGCGATCGAGGCGGGGCTCGGTCTCGGGCGGCCGCACCGGATCCGGGTGACCCACTTCGCGGAGCAGATCGCCCGCCAGGAGGCGCAGCAGGAGGCTCCGGCGCTGCCGGCGCTGGCCGGCCGCCAGGTGGTGGCGGTCGCGGCCGGGCCGGGACTGGCCGCGCTCTTCGAGGAGGCGGGGGCGGTCGTCGTACACGGGGGGCCGGGACGGCGCCCGTCGACCGGCGAGCTGCTCGAGGCGATCACCGGCTGCGGGGCGCGCGAGGTCGTCGTGCTGCCCAACGACGAGCCGACCGTGCGCGCGGCGCTCGCCGCAGCGAGCACCGCCGAGGCCGACCACGGGGGCCGGGGGCTGCGGGTCGCCGTGATCCCGACCCATGCGCAGGTCCAGGGCCTGGCGGCGCTCGCCGTGCACGAGCCCGGCCGGGGGTTCGACCAGGACGTGACCGAGATGACCGCCACCGCGCGCCACGTGCGGCACGGCGCCGTCACCATCGCGGCGCGGCAGGCGATGACCATGGCCGGTCCCTGCGAGCCCGGCGACGCGCTCGGCGTCATCGCCGGTGACTTCGCGGTCGTGGGTGACGAGCTCGGCGGCGTCGCGCTCGTGGTCCTCGACCGGCTGCTCGCCGCCGGTGGCGAGCTGGTGACACTCGTGGGCGGCGTCGACTGCGGCGATCTCGCCGAGCGCGCCACGGCGTGGGTGGAGGAGTTCCACCCCCATGTCGACGTCGTGGTGTACGACGGTGGCCAGGAGCGCTACCCGCTCCTGATGTCCGTCGAGTAGGGAAGGACCCCGGTGGCGATCACCTTCGACTCACCGCTGACCGCCGTCCTCGGGGCGGCCAAGCCGGCGCAGCGCAAGAAGTTCGAGGACGGACTCGGGCTGCGCACGGTCGGCGACCTGCTGCGCCACTTCCCGCGGCGCTACCTCGAGACCGGCTCCCTGACGCGGGTCTCCGACCTCCGCATCGGCCAGCTGCTGTGCGTGGTGGGCGAGATCGCTGGGTCCACGACCCACCGCTACACCGATCGTCGTACCGGCCGGCCGGCGTACCGGGTCGAGGCCACCCTCCGCACGGGCGGCCCCAGCCTCACGATGACCTTCTTCGCGAAGACCGCGCACATGGCCGAGTGGCACGCCAGCCGCGTCGCGATCGGCAACCGCGGCGTCTTCCTCGGCAAGGCCGGGCGCTTCCGCGACCAATGGCAGCTGACCAACCCGCAACTGAGCATCTTCGGGATGACCGACGACGGCGACGAGGACAGCGCCGTGCAGGAGGTCCTCGAGTTCGGGGCGCTCTACCCGATCTACCCCCTCACCAAGGGCCTGCAGACCTGGGACGTCGCCCGCGCGGTGAAGTTCGCCCGCGAGGTCGTCGGCGAGGTGCCCGAGGTGCTGCCCGCCCCCGTGCGCGAGGAGTACGACGTCGCAGGCATCGCCGACGCCTACGAGTGGGTGCACCGGCCGGAGGACCGCGAGCAGGTCGCGCGTGCCCACCACCGGTTCCGCTTCGAGGAGGCGCTGGTCACCCAGCTCGTGCTCGGCCGTCGACGCCGGGCGGTCCGCGAGCAGGGCGCGACGGTCCGCGACGGCGGTGACGGCGCGGTCCTCGCGGCCTTCGACGAGCGGATGCCCTTCGAGCTCACCGCGGGGCAGGCGTCGGTCGGCAAGGAGATCGACCACGACCTCGCCCAGCCGCACCCGATGAACCGGCTCCTCCAGGGCGAGGTCGGCTCGGGCAAGACCCTCGTCGCGCTCCGGGCCATGCTGCGCGTGGTCGACTCGGGCGGCCAGGCGGCGCTGCTCGCGCCGACCGAGGTGCTCGCCCAGCAGCACTACCGCTCGATCGTCACCATGCTCGGCGAGCTCGCCGAGGGCGGCACCATCTTCGGCTCCGGTGCCGGCACGCGCGTCGAGCTGTTGACCGGCTCCATGAACAAGTCCCAGCGCACGGGCCCGCTCTCGCGGATCGCCAGCGGTGAGGCCGGCATCGTGATCGGCACCCACGCGCTGCTCCAGGACAACGTCTTCTTCGCCGACCTCGGCCTGGTGGTCGTCGACGAGCAGCACCGCTTCGGCGTCGAGCAGCGCGCTGCGCTCACCGACAAGGCGGCCAGCCCGCCGCACCTGCTGGTGATGACCGCGACCCCCATCCCGCGCACGGTCGCGATGACCGTCTTCGGCGACCTCGAGACCTCGACGCTCACCGAGCTGCCCGCCGGTCGGGCGCCGATCCAGACCAACCTGGTCCCGCTCGCCGAGCAGCCCGCGTGGCTCGCCCGGGTCTGGGAGCGCGTCCGGGAGGAGGTCGGCAAGGGCCACCAGGTCTACGTCGTGTGCCCGCGCATCTCCGGTGACGAGGCCGAAGCCGGCCAGGTGGACGTCGTCGACCTCCCCGACGACGACGCGGGGGAGGGGGAGGAGGTGCGGCCCCGTCCGCCCGCCGCGGCCGTCGAGGACGTCGTCCAGCGGTTGTCGTCCGGCGCGCTGGAGGGCCTCCGGATCGGCCGCCTGCACGGTCGCCTGCCCGCCGACGAGAAGGACGCCACGATGCGGGCTTTCGCCGCGGGCGACATCGACGTCCTCGTCTCGACGACCGTCATCGAGGTCGGTGTCGACGTCGCCAACGCCACCGCGATGGTCATCCTCGACGCCGACCGGTTCGGCGTCTCGCAGCTCCACCAGCTGCGTGGCCGGGTCGGTCGTGGCGGCCTGCCCGGCCTGTGCCTGCTGGTCACCCACGCCGACGCAGAGTCGCCCGCCCGCGAGCGGCTCGACGCCGTCGCCGCGACCACCGACGGCTTCGCGCTCAGCCGGGTCGACCTGGAGATGCGCCGCGAGGGCGACGTCCTCGGCGCCTCGCAGGCCGGGCGCCGCTCCAGCCTGGTCAACCTGCGGGTGCTGCGCGACGAGGACACGATCCTCGCCGCCCGGGAGGCCGCCGAGGGCCTGCTCGACGTCGACACCGACCTGGGCCAGGCTCCCGGTCTCGCCGCCGCCGTGCGCGACCTGGAGCTGTCGCAGCAGGCCGAGTTCGTGGACAAGTCGTGACCCGCATCATCGCCGGCCGCGCCGGCGGCCGCCGCCTGCAGACGCCCAAGGGCGACCAGACCCGACCCACGAGCGACCGTGTCCGCGAGGCGCTGTTCTCCGCGATCGAGTCCTGGTCGGGCTCGCTGCACGACCTGCGCTTCCTCGACCTGTACGCCGGGTCCGGGGCGATCGGGCTGGAGGCCTGGTCCCGCGGCGCGGCGGCCGTGACCCTCGTGGAGTCCGACCGGCGCACCGCCGACCTGATCCGGGCCAATGCCCGCAGCGTCGGGTGCGACGTGGCCGAGGTGGTGGCCCGCTCGGTGGCCGCCGTGCTCGCCGAGACCGCGCGGTCGTCGTACGACCTCGTCTTCGCGGACCCGCCGTACCCGCTCAGCGACGAGGCGGTCGCCACGGACCTCGCCCTCCTCGCGGCCCAGGGCTGGCTGTCGGACGGGGCGCTGGTGGTCGTGGAGCGCTCCCGCCGCAGCCCGGAGCCGACGTGGCCTCGGGGCCTGGAGCCGCTGGCCGGCAAGCGACGCCAGAAGAAGTACGGCGAGACCACGCTGTGGCTGGCGGAGGCCGCCTCGGAGCCGACCGATAGCCTCGCCCCATGACCCGCGCGGTGTGTCCCGGCTCCTTCGACCCGGTCACCAACGGCCACGTCGACATCTTCCGGCGGACGGCTGCCCTCTTCGACGAGCTGGTCGTCGCGACCGGCACCAACATCTCCAAGTCACGGCTGTTCGACCCCGAGGAGCGCCTCGAGATGCTCCGTGAGGCGTGCGCCGACCTGCCCAACGTGACCGTGATGGGCTTCACCGGGCTGATCGTCGACTTCTGCCGCGAGATCGACGCCCAGGCGATCGTGAAGGGCCTGCGCGGCGGCAACGACTACGAGTACGAGCTGCCGATGGCGCAGATGAACGCCCACCTCACCGGGGTGGAGACGGTGTTCGTGCCGACCACGGCCAGCCTCGGCTACGTCTCCTCCAGCCTGGTCAAGGAGGTGGCCTCCCTCGGGGGTGACATCTCCGGTCTCGTGCCCCCCGCGGTCCAGGCCCGGCTGACCGCGAAGCTGGCCTCTCGCACGACGGGACGGGGTGAGTGATTTGGAGCCGTCCCACACGCCCCACTACAGTTGCTCCGATCTGTTGTGCCCGGACCTGGAAGTGATCATCTGAACGGCCTGGACCCGAGAGCGCCGCTCGTGCTCGATACTCGCGAGCTCGGCCGCCGCCCGGGGTCCCAGCGTGAGGTGTCGCGGACAGTGCCGGCTCCAGCAGATCTGGGCATCGAAGTCCTCTCCGTTCCCGAGGGCGCGCCGGTCGAGCTCGACCTGCGCCTGGAGGCGGTCATGGAAGGCGTGCTCGTCACCGGGACGGCCTCGGCCGTGCTGGAGGGTGAGTGCGCACGGTGCCTGGAGCCGATCCACGACGAGCTCGAGGTGACGTTCCAGGAGCTGTTCGTCTACGACGACATCCGGGACTCCGCGGAGGCGGAGGAGGACGACGAGGTCAGCATGCTGCAGGACGACCTGGTCGACCTGGAGCCGCTGCTGCGGGATGCGGTGGTGCTCGCACTGCCGTTCCAGCCCTTGTGCCAGGACGACTGTCCCGGGTTGTGCCCCGAGTGCGGGGTGCGACTCATCGACGAGCCGGACCACGCGCACGAGGCGCCGATCGACCCGCGGTGGGCGGCACTGACCAAGCTCGAGCAAGACCCCACAGACTGACGAGCGCTCGACCCCGAGCGCACCCGAACCAAGGAGAAGACAGTGGCTGTTCCGAAGCGGAAGATGTCGCGCAGCAACACGCGTCACCGTCGTTCGCAGTGGAAGGCTGTCGCCCCGTCGCTGGTGACCTGCGCCAACCCGGCCTGCGGCGCCAAGCACCTGCCGCACCGTGCCTGCGGCACCTGCGGTCAGTACGGCGCGCGCGCCGACCGCCGCCAGGTCCTCTGACCTGACCCACCTGCGTCAGGCCGACGGCATCACTGCCTACGACGAGCTGCGACGAGCGCTCGGGGATCCCACGCTGGACCCCGAGCTGCTCGACCGCGCCCTGACGCACCGCTCCTACGCCTACGAGAACGGTGGTCTTCCGACCAACGAGAGGCTGGAGTTCCTCGGCGACTCGGTGCTCGGCGTCGTGGTCACCGAGACGCTGTACCGAGTCCACCCCGACCTCTCCGAGGGTCGGCTGGCCAAGCTGCGCGCGGCCGTGGTCAACGCTCGTGCGCTCGCCGGCGTGGCCCGCGAGATCGGCCTCGGCGCCCACATCAAGCTGGGGCGCGGCGAGGAGGCCACCGGTGGCCGCGACAAGGCGTCGATCCTGTCCGACACGGTCGAGGCCGTGATCGGCGCGATCCACCTCAGCGGCGGCATCGAGGTCTCCTCGGTCGTCGTCCACCGGCTCTTCGACCCGCTCATCGAGGCAGCCTCGGCGCTCGGCGCCGGCCTGGACTGGAAGACCTCCCTCCAGGAGCTCGCGGCCGACCAGAGCCTCGGCGTGCCGGAGTACGTCATCGAGGACGACGGCCCCGACCACATGAAGACCTTCGTCGCCCAGGTGCGCGTCGGCGACAAGCTCTACGGCAACGGCCACGGCCGCTCCAAGAAGGAAGCCGAGCAGGGCGCCGCCGAGACCGCCTACGGCGAGATCGCCGCAGCGCTCGGCCTCGACGCCAACGGCCGCCCGCTCGCCGCGGGCAGCTGAGCCCTTGCCCGAGCTCCCCGAGGTCGAGGTAGTCCGGGCCGGCCTCGAGCGCCACGTCACCGGCGCCACGATCACGCTCGTCGACGTCCTCCACGACCGTCCCGTACGCCGCCACCCCGGCGGCGCCTCCGGCTTCGCCGCGGCCCTGACCGGCCGCCGGATCGAGGGCGCCCGCCGCCGCGGGAAGTACCTCTGGCTCCCCTTGGACAACGGCGACGCGATCCTGGGCCACCTCGGCATGAGCGGCCAGATGCTCGTCCAGCCGGTCGACGCCCCGGCCGAGCGGCACCTGCGCGTCCGCTTCGCGCTCGCCGGCACCGACCACGGTCGTGAGCTGCGCTTCGTCGACCAGCGGATGTTCGGCGGTCTGTCGGTCTCCGCGGGCGGCGCCGAGCTGCCGCACGAGATCGCGCACATCGCCCGTGACCCGCTCGACCCGGAGTTCGACGACGCGGCCTTCATCGCGCGGCTGCGCAAGCGCACCTCGGGCGTGAAGCGGCTGCTGCTCGACCAGGGCCTGGTCTCCGGCGTCGGCAACATCTACGCCGACGAGGCGCTGTGGCGCACGGGGCTCCACGGCGAGCGGCCGGGGGACCGGCTGACCCGCGCCCAGGCCGTGGCCCTGCTGGGCCACGCCCGCGCCGTGATGACCGAGGCGCTCGGCCAGGGCGGCACGTCCTTCGACGCGCTCTACGTCAACGTCAACGGCGAGTCCGGCTACTTCGACCGCTCCCTGCACGCCTACGGCCGTGAGAACCAGCCGTGCGACCGGTGCGGGACGCCGATCCGCCGCGTGGCCTTCATGAACCGGTCGTCGTACTTCTGCCCGAAGTGCCAGCCGGTGCCGCGACGGCGCCACTGATCCTGCGCCACTGAGCCGGCGTCGCTGAACAGGTGTCCGGACAGGCCTCCGCGCGTTTGACCGGGGGCGTGTGAAGTGGGACTCTTGGAGACGGCCCCCACCCCCGGGCCAGACCTCACGAACCGGAAGGCTCAACTTCATGGCCAAGGCGCTGATCGGTCACCTGAACAGCGACCTCCGCGACCCCCGTCTCGCGGTCGAGAACGCTCGACTCCGCAACCGGGTCGCTGAGCTGGAGTCCCTCGTCCTCCGTCTGTCGGAGGAGAACGACAAGCTGATGTCGGCCCGTGCTGCCGAGATCCTCACGGGCGACGCTGCGGAGATGCAGCCCGCCTGAGTCACTGACTCCCGACGGCGGCCTGGCCGCCGTCACCAGGTGAACCACCACCACGACACGAACCACGTCGCCCCGACGGGCGAGCGTGGTTCGTCCGCTTTTCTCGTGCGGAAATCCGGTGGCGCCAGGCCCCGTACGACGCCTAACGTCTCGTCCTCGTGAGCCGGATCGTCGAAGCAGTCGCGCCGGCCCGCCTCGGACCGGACTTCCGGCGACTGATGGCCTCGACCTGGGTGAGCAACCTGGGCGACGGGATCGCCCTCGCGGCCGGCCCGCTGCTGGTCGCCTCGCAGACCCGCTCGCCGGCGCTGGTGTCGATGGCGATGCTGCTCGTGGGGCTGCCGTGGCTGCTGTTCGGCCTGCTGGCCGGCGCGGTCGCCGACCGGGTCGACCGCAAGCGGATGGTCGTCCTCGCGAACTCCCTGCGGATGGTCGTGCTGGGCGCCCTGGTCGCCTCGATCCTCACCGACGTGGTCAGCATCGCGGTCGTCCTCGTCGCGATGTTCCTGCTCGGGACGGCCGAGGTGTTCGCGGACACCGCCTACCGCACCTTCCTGCCGATGCTGGTCACCAAGCCGGACCTGGGCATCGCGAACGCGCGCCTGCAGGCAGGCTTCATCACGCTCAACCAGTTCGCCGGGGCGCCGGTCGGCGCGGCACTGTTCGCGGTCGGGATGGCGGTGCCCTTCGGCGTCCAGATCGTGTGCGGGCTGCTGGCCGTCGTCCTCGTGTCCCGGATCGCGCTGCCGCCGGGACCGGTGCGCGGCGAGGTCGACACGCACGTCCTGCGCGACATCGGTGACGGCCTGCGGTGGCTGATGGGACACCCTCCGGTGCGGACGCTGGCGCTCGTCATCGTCACCTTCAACGTCACCTGGGCGGCGGCCTGGTCGATCCTCGTCCTCTACTCGCTCGACGTGCTGCACATGGGCGCGGTCGGCTACGGCCTGCTGACCACCGCGTCGGCGGCCGGGGGACTGGTCGGCACCTTCGCCTTCGGCTGGCTCGAGCGGCACGTCCCGCTGGCGACGCTGATGCGCACCTGCCTCGCGCTGGAGGTCGTCATGCACCTCGGCTTCGCGGTCACGAAGGTGGCGTGGGTCGCGGTGCTGATCATGTTCGGCTTCGGCGTCTACGCCTTCGTCTGGGGCACCCTGTCGCAGGCGGTGCGGCAGCGGGCCGTCCCGACCGAGTTCCAGGGCCGGGTCGGCTCGGTCTACAGCGTCGCGATCTTCGGCGGCATCGTCGTCGGCAGCGCGCTCGGCGGTCAGATCGCCCAGCACGGCGGCATCACGGCGCCCTTCTGGTTCGCCTTCGTCGGCTCCGGGATCACGCTCCTGCTGGTGTGGCGCCAGCTGGGCCACATCGCACACGTCGACGAGGCCCACCACGACGGGCACGATGGCGACACACGGGTGCAGGACTCGGACCCGATGGCGGGGTAGCCTGAGACCGCCGAGCTTCCCCCTGCGTCGGACCGGACCTGACGGACCCCTGAAGGGAGCCTGCGTGTATCTGAAGAGCCTGACCCTCAAGGGGTTCAAGTCCTTCGCGTCCGCCACGACCCTCCAGCTCGAGCCGGGCATCACCTGCATCGTCGGGCCCAACGGCTCGGGCAAGTCCAATGTCGTCGACGCCCTCGCCTGGGTGATGGGCGAGGCCAGCGCCAAGAGCCTGCGCGGCGGCAAGATGGACGACGTCATCTTCGCCGGTACGTCGGGGCGTCCGCCGCTCGGGCGGGCCGAGGTCGTGCTGACGATCGACAACAGCGACGGTGCCCTGCCGATCGACTACTCCGAGGTCACGATCAGCCGGACCATGTTCCGCACCGGCGGCTCGGAGTACGCCATCAACGGCACCACCTGCCGGCTGCTCGACGTCCAGGAGCTGCTCAGCGACTCCGGCATCGGGCGCGAGATGCACGTCATTGTCGGCCAGGGCCAGCTCGACCAGATCCTGCACGCGACCCCCGAGGACCGCCGCGGCTTCATCGAGGAGGCCGCCGGCGTCCTCAAGCACCGCAAGCGCAAGGAGAAGGCGCTGCGGAAGCTCGACTCCACCGACGGCAACCTCAACCGCCTCAACGACCTGCTGAGCGAGATCCGCCGCCAGCTCAAACCGCTCGGCCGCCAGGCCGAGGTGGCCCGCCGCGCAGCGACGGTGCAGGCCGACGTCCGCGACGCCCGCGCCCGCCTGCTCGCCGACGACCTGGTGACCGCGCGGACCTCGCTGGAGCAGGAGCTCGCCGACGAGAGCGTGCTGCTCGCCCGCCGCCAGGAGGTCGAGGCGGCCGTCGCCCAGGCGCGCGAGCAGGAGGCCCGGCTCGAGGCCGCGCTGCGGGAGGACCTGCCCGCGCTGTCCGCTGCCCAGGAGACCCTGTCGTCCCTCAACGCCCTGCGCGAGCGTTTCCGCGGCACCCAGAGCCTCGCCGCCGAGCGGGTGCGCAACGCCGCCGGTGTCACCGAGGCCGAGGTCGAGCAGGGGCGCGACCCCGAGGAGCTCGAGGCCGAGGCCGCCCGGCTCGCCGCCCAGGAGGCGGAGATCGCCGCCCAGGTCGCCGAGCAGCAGGCTGCGCTCGAGAAGGCGGTCCAGGACCGTCGTAAGGCGGAGGACGCCGCGGCCACCGAGGAGCGGCGCGTCGCGGGGCTGCTCCGCGCCGCCGCCGACCGCCGCGAGGGCCTCGCCCGGCTGCACGGCCAGGTCAACACACTCCGCTCCCGCGCCACCTCCTCGGAGGAGGAGATCGGCCGGCTGGAGGCCGCCCGCACCGACGCGGTCGCCCGCGCCGAGAAGTCCCAGCGTGACTTCACCGCGCTCGAGACCCGGGTCGCCGGCCTCGACGCCGGCGAGGAGGGCCTTGACGCCGAGCACGAGGGTGCCGTCGCCGCGCTCGACGACATCGAGGAGCGCCTGGCCAAGGTCCGCGAGGAGGCCCAGCAGGCCGACCGCGACAAGGCCGGACTGACCGCGCGCAAGGAGGCCCTCGAGCTGGGCCTGTCCCGCAAGGACGGCGCTGGCGCGCTGCTCGCGGCCAGCGACACCGTCTCCGGCCTGCTCGGCTCCGTCGCCGCGCTCGTGACGGTCCGCTCCGGCTACGAGGGCGCGGTCGCCGCCGCCCTCGGCGCCGCCGCCGACGCGGTCGCCGTCACCGATGCCGACTCCGCCGTCGCCGCCATCGACCACCTCAAGGCCGACGACCTGGGCCGCGCCGGCCTGCTGCTCGGCGGGGGAGAGGCCGAGGCCGTCTCGTCGTGGCCCGCGCTCCCGCCCGGGACGTCGTACGCCGCCGACGTCGTCGACTGCCCCGCCCAGGTCCGCCCGGCGCTCAACCGGCTGCTGCGCAAGGTCGCGGTCGTCGACGACCTGCCCGGCGCCCGCGCCCTCGTCGCCGACCTGCCCGACCTGGTCGCGGTCACCCGCGACGGCGACCTGCTCGGCGCCCACTTCGCCTCTGGCGGGTCCCACGCCACCCAGAGCCTGATCGAGGTCCAGGCCGCCGTCGACGAGGCGACCGAGCAGCTCGCCGAGGCCGTGGCCGCCTCCGAGCGGCTGTCCTTCGACCTCTCCCGGCTCGAGAACGAGCGCGCCGAGGCGCAGCAGCGCGTCGACGTCGCGCTCGCCAAGCTCCACGAGTCCGACGCCACCCTGGCCGCGGTCGCCGAGGAGCTCGGCCAGCACGGCTCGCTGGCCCGCGCCGCCCGGGCCGAGGCCGACCGCCTCACGGCCGCCATCAGCCAGGCCGAGACCGCCCGCGAGCAGGCGCTCGTCGGCCTCGCCGAGCTCGAGCAGCGGCTCGCCGCCGCCGAGGAGGACGGTGGCGAGGAGGAGCCCGACACCACCGAGCAGGAGCGCCTCGTCGAGGCCACCCGCGCCGCCCGCCAGACCGAGATGGAGGCGCGCCTGGCGCTGCGCACCTCGGAGGAGCGGGCTCGCGCACTGCACGGCCGCGTCGACCAGATGCGCAAGGCCGCCGAGGCCGAGCGGGTCGCCCGCGCCCGCGCCGCCGAGCGTCGCGCCCGGTTGATCGCCGAGGGCCGGGCCGGTCAGGCGGTCGCCACGGCGGCGGCGTACGCCCTGACGCGGCTGGAGGCCTCCGTCGCGCAGGCGGCCGAGCGCCGGCAGGCCGTCGAGGACTCGCGCCGCGGCCGCGAGCAGGAGCTGATGGGTGTGCGGCAGGCGCTGCGCGACCTCGGCAAGGAGCTCGAGGAGCTGGTCAGCTCGGTCCACCGCGACGAGATGGCCCGTGCCCAGCAGCGGATGCGGATCGAGCAGATCGAGACGAAAGCGCTCGAGGAGCTCGGCCTGGAGCCCGACGGCCTCGTCGCTGACTACGGCCCCGACCAGCCGGTCCCCGTGCTGGAGCCGCCCGCCGACGGCGACGCAGCCGCGGACGCCGAGGCGGAGGCCGCGGACGGCGCCGAGCCCGAGCCGCGCACGGTGCCCTACGTCCGCGAGGAGCAGGTCAAGCGCCTGCGGACCGCCGAGAAGGCGCTGTCCATGCTCGGCAAGGTCAACCCGCTCGCGCTGGAGGAGTTCTCCGCGATGGAGGAGCGCCACCAGTTTCTCTCCGAGCAGCTCGAGGACCTGCGCCAGACCCGCAAGGACCTCCTCGACATCGTCAAGGACGTCGACGCCCGCGTCGAGGCGGTCTTCACCGAGGCCTACGCCGATGTGACCAAGGCGTTCGACCAGACCTTCGCGCGCCTCTTCCCGGGTGGCGAGGGACGCCTCGTCCTCACCGACCCGTCCGACATGCTCACCACCGGCGTCGAGGTCGAGGCCCGCCCGCCGGGCAAGAAGGTCAAGCGCCTCTCGCTGCTCTCCGGCGGTGAGCGGTCCCTGGTCGCCGTCGCCTTCCTGGTGGCGCTCTTCAAGGCCCGGCCCTCGCCGTTCTACATCCTCGACGAGGTCGAGGCCGCCCTGGACGACACCAACCTCGGCCGCCTGCTGGAGATCTACGAGGAGCTGCGCGAGAACTCCCAGCTCCTCGTGATCACCCACCAGAAGCGCACCATGGAGGTCGGCGACGCGCTCTACGGCGTCACCATGCGCGGCGACGGCGTCTCGGCCGTGATCAGCCAGCGGCTCCGCAAGGAGACCGCGTGACCGACGGCGTGAAGACCGAGGCGGACCGGAGCCGGCCGACCCGGTCGTCGTACAAGGCATGGCGCACGGCGACCACGCGGTGGTCCGACGACGACGTCTACGGCCACCTCAACAACGCCCGCTACTTTGACCTGATCGACACCGCGGTCAACGTCCACCTCCACGAGGAGACCGGCACCGACATCCGCGTCCTGCCGGCGATCGGAGTGGTGGCCGAGGTGTCCTGCCGCTACTTCGCCGAGATGGGCTACCCCCGCCCGATCGAGATGGGTCTGGCGGTCGAGCGTCTCGGCACCTCGTCGGTCGTCTACCGCGTCGGCCTGTTCCAGGGTGACGGCGACGAGGCCTGTGCGGAGGGCCGGTTCGTGCACGTGTACGTCGACAACACCGACCCTGCGCGGCCGGTCACCCCGATCCCGGACGTGATCCGCGCGGCCGTCGCGCCGCTCGTGGTGTGACTCCGGTTGTGACGTCGGTCGCTCCGTGACCGGATCGGGCCACGCCGGTTCACGATCGGTGCGGTCCGCGAGGCAGGATGGAGAGGACAGACCGATCCCTGCTCGGAGGAGTCGACCGTGCTTTTCGTCCTGCTGGCCATCCTGCTCAGCCTCGCCGTGTCCGGCGTCGTGGTCCTCTACGTGGCCTACCCGCACCGCGGCGAGCAGGTCCCCGGCGTCCCGTGGCTCGGCGACGCGATGGCGAAGGCCGTCGACGCCGCTCCGGTGATCGAGGACGAGGAGCGCGACCTGCTGCGCATGCAGTAGTCCCTCCGGCGGTCGAGGAGGTCGCGCAGCGACCGTCACGAGACCCCCGCACGCGATTGCCGGACTGTGCCGACGGCGTGATGGGATGGGTCCATGCAGGAGTGGATCTACCTGGTCATCGGCATCGCCGTCGTCGGCGTGCTCGCGATCGCCGGCTTCGTCACCACGCGGGTACGACGCCCGGGCGGCCTCCCCGAGAAGGCAAGCACCGACGTCATCACCCCGGCGCCGTCCACCACGGTCGAGGCGCCGACGGCACCACCGACCGTCGAGGTCGAGACCCCCGAGGCTCCGGCCGAGCCGGCGGCCCCGACCCTCGAGACGCCGGAGAAGCCGGCCTCCCGCCTGGTCCGCCTGCGCCAGCGCCTCGCCGGCTCCAACGCGTTGGGCCGCGGCCTGCTCGGCCTGCTCAGCCGTGACCAGCTCGACGAGGACACCTGGGAGGCCATCGAGGACCTCCTCATCGGTGCCGACATCGGCGTCGCCCCCACCCAGGAGCTGGTCGAGAACCTCCGCACCCGGCTCCGGGTCGAGGGCGGCCAGGCCGCCGACGCCCGCGCCGTGCTGCGCGAGGAGCTGATCAACCTGGTCGACCCGACCATGGACCGCGCGCTGAAGGTCAGCGGCGAGGGCGATGCTCCCGGCGTCGTGCTCGTGGTCGGGGTGAACGGGACCGGCAAGACCACCACCGTCGGCAAGATCGCCCGCATCCTCGTCGCCGACGAACGCACCACGCTGCTCGCCGCCGCCGACACCTTCCGCGCCGCGGCCGCCGACCAGCTGTCCACCTGGGGCGAGCGGGTCGGCGTCGAGGTCGTCCGTGGCCCCGAGGGCGGCGACCCCGCCAGCGTCGCGTTCGACGCCGTCAAGGAGGGCATCGACCGCGGTGTCGACACCGTCGTCGTCGACACCGCCGGCCGCCTGCAGAACAAGCAGGGCCTGATGGACGAGCTCGGCAAGGTCAAGCGGGTCATCGAGAAGCAGACCCCGGTCACCGAGGTCCTGCTCGTCCTCGACGCCACGACGGGCCAGAACGGCCTGATCCAGGCGAAGGTCTTCTCCGAGGTCGTCGACGTCACCGGCATCGCGCTCACCAAGCTCGACGGCTCCGCCAAGGGTGGCATCGTCGTCGCCGTCCAGCGCCAGCTCGGCGTCCCGGTCAAGCTCGTCGGCCTCGGCGAGGGCCCCGACGACCTGGCGCCGTTCGACCCGGCGGCGTTCGTCGACGCGCTGCTGAGCTGAGGCCTCCGGGACGGCGTCCGGCCGTCATGACCCCGTAACGGATCCGGGGAACTCGTTACCTGCCCGAAACACGACCCCTCTGCGGCCGAAACCAACCGCGAGGAACGTTCGGGGCATGGAAAACGGCTACTACACCTGGATGCTGGTGTCGGCCTCGCTCGTCCTCTTGATGACCGCCCCTGGCCTGGCGCTCTTCTACGGCGGCATGAGCCGGACCAAGTCGGTCCTCAACATGCTGATGATGTCGTTCAGCGCCCTCGGCGTCGTCGGCATCGTCTACGCCCTCTGGGGCTGGTCGATGTCGTACAGCACGACATTCGGCGACACCGACGGCGGCTCGGGCAAGGAGATCGCGAAGCTGTTCTCCGACCCGTTCAACCAGTTCGGGCTCGAGAAGACGCTCCCCGACAACTACGTGTTCGTGGCCTTCCAGCTCACCTTCGCGGTGATCACGGCCGCCCTGATCAGCGGTGCGGTCGCCGACCGGCTGAAGTTCTCGGCGTGGCTGGTGTTCCTGCCGATCTGGGTGACCCTCTCCTACTTCCCGCTCGCCCACCAGGTGTGGGGCGGCGGATTCCTCAGCGGTGTCGAGGGCGGCCTCGCCGACTGGCTGTTCTCCGGCCCGGAGGGCGCGGAGGTCGCGCCGATCGACTACGCCGGCGGCACGGTCGTCCACATCAACGCCGGTGTCGCGGGCCTGGTCCTCGCGCTGCTGGTCGGCAAGCGGATCGGCTTCGGCAAGGAGCCCTTCAAGCCGCACAACCTGACCCTCACGATGATCGGTGCCGGCCTGCTGTGGTTCGGCTGGTTCGGCTTCAACGTCGGCTCGATCGTCAACCTCGACGCCTACACGACCGAGACCGGCCTGGTCTGGCTCAACACCACGCTCGCCACCTGCGCCGCGATGCTGGGCTGGCTGCTCGTCGAGAAGCTGCGTGACGGCCACGCCACCTCCCTCGGCGCCGCGTCCGGCGTCGTCGCCGGCCTGGTCGCGATCACCCCGGCCTGCGGCAACCTCGTGCCGTGGAGCTCGATCGTGCTGGGCGCGGTGGCCGGTGGCGTCTGCGCCCTGGCCGTCGGCCTCAAGTACAAGCTCGGGTACGACGACTCGCTGGACGTCGTGGGCGTCCACCTCGTCGGCGGCCTCATCGGCACCATCGGCGTCGGCTTCCTCGCCTCCAACGACGGCGGCCTGCTCACCGGCGGCGGTCCCAAGCAGCTCGTCGTGCAGCTGGTGGTCGCGCTCTACGCGGTCGTCTGGTCGGCGCTCGCCACGCTGGTCGTGGGGCTCGCCATCAAGTTCACGATCGGGCTCCGGCTCGAGGCCGACGACGAGGTCGAGGGCATCGACTTCGTCGAGCACGGCGAGTCCGCCTACGACCTCGGTACCGGCGGTGGCGCCCGTCGTGCCTCGGTCCTCACCCCCTGAAGCGAGAGGTAGAGCCCAATGAAGCTGGTCACGGCAGTCATCAAGCCGCACAAGTGGGAGGACGTCCGCGAGGCCCTCGAGACCTTCGGGGTCACCGGGATGACGGTGAGCGAGGTCAGCGGCTACGGCCGCCAGAAGGGCCACACCGAGGTCTACCGCGGCGCGGAGTACGACATCGCGCTGGTGCCCAAGATCCGGATCGAGATCGTCGTGGACGACGCGGACACCGAGGACATCGTCGGCATCATCACCAAGACGGCCCACACCGGCCGGATCGGTGACGGCAAGGTCTGGGTGAGCCCCGTCGAGACGGTGGTCCGGGTCCGGACCGGCGACAAGGACAACGCGGCGATCTGAGCGCAGCGGGCTCCAGCCGAGCCATTCACCGCCGTGTAACGCGTACCGGGAGACGCGTTACACGGCGGTAACAATGCGCCTCCACAGTTTTCGGATGCCTGAACTGCTCCAGCCCCAGCTCGCGGTGGCCGCGGCCGACACGGCCGCCGGTGACACCGCCTGGCTCCTCGCCGCAGCCGCCTTGGTCCTGCTGATGGCCCCGGGCCTCGCCTTCTTCTACGGCGGCATGGTCCGGTCCAAGAGCGTCCTCAACATGATGATGATGGTCTTCGGCGCGCTCGCCGTCGTGATGGTCGTCTGGGTGCTCGTCGGCTACTCGCTCGCGTTCGGCGACGACCTCGGTGGCGGCCTCGTCGGCGACCCGACCCAGTTCGCCGGGTTCAAGGGGATGCTCGAGGCGGACCCGGAGGCGTCGTACCCGATCACGCTGTTCGCGGCCTTCCAGGGCCTCTTCGCGGTGATCACGGTCGGCCTGATCGCCGGCGCGATCGCGGACCGCACGCGCTTCGGCACCTGGCTGGTCTTCGCCGGGCTATGGACCGTCCTCGTCTACGCGCCGGTCGCGCACTGGATCTTCGACTTCAGCGCCGGCGACCACGTCGGTGGCTGGATGGCCAACCGGCTCGGCGCCCTCGACTTCGCCGGTGGTACGGCGGTCGAGATCAACTCCGGCGCGGCCGGCCTCGCCGCCGCCCTCGTGCTGGGCCGCCGGGTCGGCTTCGGCCGCGACCCGATGAAGCCGCACAACCTGACCCTGGTCATGGTCGGCGCGGGCCTGCTGTGGTTCGGCTGGTTCGGCTTCAACGCCGGCTCGGCGCTCGCCGCCAACAACACCGCCGCCATCGTCTTCGTCAACACGCTGCTCGCGGGCTGCACCGGCCTGCTGGCCTGGCTCGCGGTCGAGCGCTTCCGCGACGGCCACGCGACGTCCTTCGGCGCCGCCTCCGGTGTCGTCGCGGGCCTGGTGGCGATCACGCCCTCGTGCGGCGCGGTCACCCCGATCGGCGCGATGCTCGTCGGCGTCGCGGCCGGTGCGATCTGTGCGCTCGCGGTCGGCCTCAAGTACACCTTCAAGTACGACGACTCGCTCGACGTCGTCGGCGTCCACCTCGTCGGCGGCCTGGTCGGCACGATCATCATCGGCCTGCTGGCCTCCTCGGACGTGACCAGCGTGGACGGCCTGCTCTACGGCGGTGGGGCCGACCAGCTCGGCAAGCAGCTGGTGGCGGCCGGCGCGACCCTCGCGTTCTCGTTCACGATGACCGCGCTCCTCGTGTGGGTGCTCGAGAAGACGATGGGCTTCCGGGTCGACCCCGAGCACGAGGTGGCCGGTGTCGACCTCGTGATCCACGCCGAGACGGCGTACGACCTGCACATCACCGGCGGTGCCCGCCCCCATTTCGGCCCCGGTACTGGAAGCATGCACTCATGAAGCTGATCAGCGCGGTCGTGAAGCCGCACAAGTGGGAGGACGTCCGGCAGGCGCTCGAGGCCGTCGGCGTCAACGGGATGACCGTCAGCGAGGTCAGCGGCTACGGCCGCCAGAAGGGCCACACGGAGGTCTACCGCGGCGCCGAGTACGACATCGCGATGGTGCCGAAGGTGCGCATCGAGATCGTCGCCGACGACCACGACGTCGAGCAGATCGTCGAGACCATCACGAAGGCGGCCCAGACCGGCAAGGTCGGCGACGGCAAGATCTGGGTGACACCGGTCGAGTCCGTCGTCCGGGTGCGCACCGGCGACACCGGCCCGTCGGCCGTCTGACGCCGGACGCCGCCACCGCCCGATGACCGCCGCCGACCGCGTCGCCCGGACCGCCGCCGCCGACGCCCTCTGCGCCAAGGCGTACGACGACGCGGGCGGCCCCGACACGGGCGTGGCGCTGGTCGCGGTCGGCGGCTACGGACGCGGCGACATGGCGCCCTACTCCGACCTCGACCTGGTCCTCGTCTCCGACGAGGGCGTGGCCGAGGAGCGGGGGGAGTGGTGGGCGGAGTTCGCCGGCCAGGTCTGGTACCCGCTCTGGGACACCGGGATGAAGCTCGACCACTCGGTGCGCTCACTGCCGGAGATGCTCACCGCCGCGGGGGCGGACGTGCGGGTCGCCTCCGGCCTGCTCGACGTGCGCCACGTCGCGGGCGACCCCAACCTCACCCTGCGGCTGCGGACCACGATCCTCGCCCAGTGGCGACGCCAGGCCCGCGAGCGGTTGCCCGAGCTGCACGAGATGGTGCGCAACCGGCACCGGCTGATCGGCGAGCTGGCGCACCTGTCGATGCCCGACCTCAAGGAGGCCGAGGGCGGGCTCCGCGACGCGACCGTCCTGAAGAGCCTCACCGCGACCTGGCTGGTCGACGTGCCGGCGGCCGACCTCGAGCGCTGCCGGGTACACCTGCTCGACGTGCGCGACGTGCTGCACGAGGCGGCGGGCCGGGCCACCGACCGGATCGCCCCCGAGTTCTGGACGCCCCTCGCGGAGGGGCTCGACCTCCCGGACGAGCGCGCGGCGCAGCGCCACGTGCGTGAGCTCGGTCGCCGGCTGACCCACCTGTCACGGCTCGCCTGGCGGCGGGCCGACGACGCGGTGCGGCGTACTCCCGCGGCGCGGCCACGGCGGCCCGAGCTCGAGCGGATCGCGGCCGGGGTGGCCCTGTCCAAGGGCGAGGTCGTGCTCGACAAGGGCGCACGCCCGGCCCAGGACCCGGTGCTCCTGCTGCGGGCGGCCGCCGAGGCCGCCACCCGCGACGCCGTGCTCGCCCCGCCTACCGCCGCGCGGCTCGTGCGCGAGTGCCCTCCGCTGCCGGTGCCGTGGCCCGACGAGGCGCGCCAGCAGATGGTCCGCCTGCTCGCCGCCGGACGCGGCCTGCTCGGCGTGTGGGAGACGCTCGAGGAGACGGGGGCGCTGGCCCGGATCCTGCCCGAGTGGGAGCGGATCCGGCTGCTGCCGCACGCCTCGGTCATCCACCGCTTCACCGTCGACCGCCACGTCGTCGAGACGTGCGTCGAGGCGGCCGCGCTGATCCGCGACGTGTCCCGCCCCGACGTGCTGGTCGTCGCCGCGCTGCTCCACGACATCGGCAAGGGCGGGCTGACCGAGCACAGCGTCGCCGGGGCGCCGATCGCCCGCGAGATCGCCGAGCGGATGGGCTTCGCGGCCGACGAGGTCGAGCTGGTCGCGCAGCTCGTGCGCTGGCACCTGCTGCTCGCCGACATCGCGACCACCCGCGACCCCGACGACCCCGCGACCATCGACGCGCTGACCGAGCACATCCGTACGCCGGAGGCGCTCGCCCTGCTGACCGCGCTCACGGAGGCCGACGCCAAGGCCGCCTCCGCCAAGGCCTGGTCGTCGTGGCGGGCCGGGCTGGTCCTCGACCTGTCCCGCCGGGCCCGCGCCGCGCTCCAGCAGGGCAGCGTCCCGCCCGCCTTCCGGGTCGAGGAGATCGAGGTCCCGCCGGCCGCCCTCGCGGGTGGCGTCTCCATCGAGGTCGCGCCCGTCGACGACGGCGCCCGGGTCACCACGGTCGCTCCCGACCGGGTCGGCCTGCTGGCCGACGTCGCCGCCATGTTCGCGCTGCGCCGGGTCCCGGTCCGGGCCGCCCGGGTCTGGTCCCAGGGCGACTACGGCGTCTCCGTGTGGGACGTCGCCGACGAGTTCCTCGACGCCGGTGCCCTGCGCAACCAGCTGGACGGCATCGCCGCCCGCCGGGTGGACCCGGCCCAGCGGCTGGCCCCGCGCCCGGCCGCCGAGGGCGAGCTCGCGCCGACGGTCGTCGTACGGCCCGAGGCGAGCGACCACGCGACGGTCATCGAGGTCCGGGCGGCCGACCGGATCGGCGTGGTCTACCAGGTCAGTGCCGCGCTCGCCGGCCTCGACATGACGGTGCGCTCGGCCCACGTCTCGACGCTCGGCCCCCAGGCCGTCGACGTCTTCTACGTGCAGGAGGCCTCGGCCGGCGCGCTCTCGGAGACGCGCGCAGCCGAGGCCGCCCACACGGTCCGGGCCGCGATCAGCCCGGAGTGACGATTCGCCCGATCAGGGGGTCGGGGAGACCACCTTCGTCGAGGCACCGGTGACCGGGTCCACCTCGTAGTAGTAGTGCGGCGAGCCGTCCGCGTTGGGCATGGCGGCAGGGTCGGGGCTGACGCCGAACGCGGTGCAGACCAGGGTGCCGTTGGGGTTGAGGTGGGCCTTGATGAACTCGGTGTTGCCCGGGAAGCGCTCCGAGAACGGCAGCTGCGGCTTGTTGGCGCAGGTCTCCGGCAGCATCAGCCCGTAGATGCCGCCGTGGGCGACGACGACACCGGTGCCGCGGTCGTTGCGGTGCTCGCGGGCGTACTGCGTCCACCAGCGCTCCCAGCGCTCCTGGACGTCGTAGTAGTCCTCGGCCCCGCCGAACGCGTTGCCGCGCGTCGACGGGTCGTTGACCCACTGGTACATGATGCCGCCGGCGATGCGCTCGTCCTTGGAGGGGAGCTCGACCTCGCGGAGGTCCTCGTCGGCGAGGACGGGGACGTCGTGGTCGGCGGCGACACCGTCGGCGGTCTGGTAGGTCCGGACCATGATCGAGGAGTCGACCGAGGCGATCGGCTCGTCGTGCAGGAACTCGACCAGCCTGGCGGCCTGCTGGATGCCCACGGCGTTGAGCTCCTCCTCCGGCACCGGGTAGACGGACTTGGCGTGGCGGACGAAGAGCAGGTCGTAGCCGGGGGAGACCTGCTTGGGCTTCGGGTCGGCGTCGGCCTGGAGGCCCACGACGGCGGGCGTCGTGGCCAGGACGGCGATCGTCGCAGCGAGGGCGGAGAGTCGGGTACGGCGCTTCATCGGTTGTCCTCCGGGTTCGGTGTGCGCGGAGGCCCGAGCATCGGGAGGAGCAGTCCGGCCCAGGGCGCCGGTCCCGGTCAGTGAGACCTGCGTCACGTCCGGGCGGGGTGGCTCAGCGGGGCTTGCGCACCTTCGCCACCCGGCGGTCCAGGTCGACGCGGACCGGCCGGTCGTCGTCGTCGTCCGGGTTGGGCGTGACGACGCCCTGGTTGTCGTGCGACTTGAGGTCGCGGTCGGCGCGCGCCCGGGCGGGGTCGAAGACGTCGATGAAGCTGCCCAGGCCGTCGGCCATCCCGCTCGAGACGGGGTTGTCCGAGCGGAGCACCCGGTTGCCGGCGACGACGACGAGCACCAGCAGGAGCAGCCCCGCCCCCACGAACACCGCCACCGTCACCATCGTCCCAGCGTAGGCCGGTGCCGGGAGCGGGGCAGCGGGATCAGCAGCAGCGCGACTGCGGGCTGTGCTCCCGCTGGTCGGCGCGGTGCCGCTCCCAGGCCCGCCGCGTCATCGGCACGGTGCCGGACGCGGCGCACCGGGCGACGTACTCGTCCCAGCGGGCCTCGCCCGTCGACTCCCGGACGAACCAGCGCAGGCCCGCCCACCAGTGGCGTACGACGCTCACTGCCGGCTCCCCGTCAGCCGCGACTCCTCCCACTCCCGCACGGCCGCCTTCTCGTCGGCCGTGGCGAAGAAGTCCGAGGGCGCGACGATCCGCGACGGCGTGGCCGGCACCTCCGTCGTGGGCAGGCCACCGGCCCGGAGGGCCCGCACCCAGACGACGGCCGCGTTGGCGACCACGACCAGGGTCAGGATGGCGAAGGTGAGCTGGAGGACGCCGTTGGTGGTGGAGTTCTGGATGACCTGGTCCATCTGGCCCACGTCCTTCGCCGGTGCGAGCACCTGGCCCGCGTCGCGGGCGTCGCGGTAGCGGTCCGCCTGCGCGAAGTAGCCGATCGCAGGGTTGTCCGAGAACACCTTCTGCCAGCTCGCGGTCATCGTCGTGACCAGGTCCCACGCGAGCGGGACCAGCGGCACCCACACCCACCGTGCCTTGCCGTGCTTGAGCATCAGCGTCACGCACACGCACAGCGCGATCGCCGCGAGCAGCTGGTTGCTGATGCCGAACAGCGGGAACAGCTGGTTGATGCCGCCCAGCGGGTCGGTCACGCCGACGTAGAGCATGTAGCCCCAGGCCGCGACGACCAGTGCGCTCGCGCCCCACGCCGCCGGCTTCCACGACGTGTCGCCGAAGCGCGGCCAGAAGTTGCCGATCGTGTCCTGCAGCATGAAGCGGCCCACGCGGGTGCCCGCGTCGACGGCCGTGAGGATGAAGAGCGCCTCGAACATGATCGCGAAGTGGTACCAGAACGCCGCCAGCCCGCCGCCGAACGCGTCGGTGAAGATCGACGAGATGCCGACGGCGAGGGTCGGCGCGCCGCCCGTGCGGGAGACGAGCGTCGGCTCCTGCACGGCTGCGGCGGCCTGGGTGAGGACGTCGGGGGAGACGGTGAAGCCCAGCGTGCCGACGAACTCCGCCGCGCTCGCGGCCGTGCCGCCGGTCGCGCCCGCGGGGCTGTTCATCGCGAAGTAGAGGCCCTGGTCGATGACGCACGCGGCGATGAGGGCGCTGATCGCGACGAAGGACTCCATCAGCATCCCGCCGTAGCCGATCATCCGGACCTGGCTCTCCTTGGCGATCATCTTCGGCGTCGTGCCGGAGGAGATCAGCGCGTGGAAGCCCGAAAGGGCGCCGCAGGCGATCGTGATGAAGACGAACGGGAAGAGCTTGCCCGCGAAGACCGGGCCGTCGCCGTCGAGCGCGAAGGACGTCACGTCCTCGTTGGCGAGGACCGGACGCGCCAGCACCAGCCCGACGGCCAGGAGCAGGATCACGCCGACCTTCATGAACGTCGACAGGTAGTCGCGCGGCGTCAGCAGCATCCACACCGGCAGCACCGAGGCGATGAAGCCGTAGACGATGAGGCAGATCGTCAACGTCTCGTGCGACAGGGTGAGCGTGTCACCCAGGCCGGTGTCGTCGATCCAGCCGCCGACGATGATCGCCAGCAGGAGCAGGGCGACGCCGATCGCGGTCGTCTCGCTGACCCGGCCCGGGCGCAGGTAGCGCAGGTAGAAGCCCATGAACAGGGCGATCGGGATCGTCAGCCCGATCGAGAAGACGCCCCACGGCGACTCCGCGAGCGCGTTGACCACGACCAGCGCGAGCACGGCGAGGATGATGATCATGATCGCGAAGACCGCGACGAGCGCGGCCGTGCCGCCGACCACGCCGATCTCCTCGCGCACCATCTGGCCCAGGCTCTTGCCGTCGCGGCGCATCGAGAAGAAGAGCACCATCATGTCCTGGACGGCGCCGGCGAGGATGACGCCGACGATGATCCAGATCGTCCCGGGCAGGTAGCCCATCTGCGCCGCCAGCACGGGGCCGACGAGCGGTCCGGCGCCGGCGATCGCGGCGAAGTGGTGCCCGAAGAGCACCCGGCGGTCCGTGACGTCGAAGTCCTGACCGTTCTCCAGCCGCTCCGCCGGGGTCGCGCGGGTGTCGTCGACCTCGAGCACCCGGTCCGCGATGAAGCGGGCGTAGAACCGGTAGGCGATCGCGTACGACGCCAGCGCCGCGAACAGGATCCACAGGGCCGACACCTCCTCCCCGCGGGAGAGGGCGAGCACCGTCCAGCAGACCGCGCCGACGAGGGCGATGCCGCCCCAGATCGCGATGCCGGCGGGTGTGAGCCGGCGCCGCCGGCCGTCCTGGCGTCGTACAGGTGTCGTGGTGGGCATGAGGATCCTCCTTGACCCCGGCGGGGTGCCCCCGATGGCACTCCCGACCACCGCGCAGGCCCCGAGCGCCAGCGCAGTACCCTCGAACGTCCACCGCAGACGTCAGGCCCGTGGGCCGTGGCGGCTACGATCGGTGTTCGAAGACCTCACTTCTACCGACGATTCCGACGAGGACGCAACGCTCTTGTTCGCCACACTGTCCGACCGCCTGTCCGCGACCTTCAAGAACCTCCGCGGCAAGGGCCGGCTCTCCGAGGCCGACATCGACGCGACCGCGCGCGAGATCCGGATCGCCCTGCTCGAGGCCGACGTCGCGCTGCCCGTTGTCAAGGACTTCGTGGCCGCGGTCAAGGAGCGCGCCCGCGGCGAGGAGGTCAGCCAGGCGCTGAACCCCGCCCAGCAGGTCGTCAAGATCGTCAACGAGGAGCTCATCGAGATCCTCGGCGGCGAGACCCGCCGGCTGCGCTACGCCAAGACCGGCCCGACGGTCATCATGCTCGCCGGCCTCCAGGGTGCCGGCAAGACCACGCTCGCGGCCAAGCTCGCGCTGTGGCTCAAGGACCAGGGCAAGGCGCCCCTGCTGGTGGCCTGTGACCTGCAGCGTCCCAACGCGGTCCAGCAGCTCCAGGTCAACGGCGAGAAGGTCGGCGTCCCCGTCTTCGCCCCGGAGCCGGGCAACGGCACGGGCGACCCGGTGTCGGTCGCCAAGGCGTCGATCGAGGAGGCCAAGCGCAAGCTCCACGACGTCGTCATCGTCGACACCGCCGGCCGCCTCGGCGTCGACGCCGAGATGATGGCGCAGGCCGCGGGCATCCGCGACGCCGTGCAGCCCGACGAGGTCCTCTTCGTCGTTGACGCCATGATCGGCCAGGACGCCCTCACCACGGCGCAGGCCTTCCTCGACGGCGTCGGGTACGACGGCGTGGTGCTCACCAAGCTCGACGGTGACGCCCGCGGTGGTGCCGCCCTGTCGATCCGCCAGGTCACCGGTCGACCGGTCATGTTCGCCTCCACCGGCGAGAAGCTCACCGACTTCGACGTCTTCCACCCCGACCGGATGGCCTCGCGCATCCTCGACATGGGCGACGTGCTCACCCTGATCGAGCAGGCCGAGAAGGCGTTCGACCAGGAGGAGGCGCTCCGCGCGGCGGAGAAGCTGACCGGCGGCGACTTCACGCTCGACGACTTCCTGGCCCAGATGCAGCAGCTGAAGAAGCTGGGCTCGATGACCAGCATCCTCAAGATGCTCCCGGGCATGGGCCAGATCCGCGACCAGATCGAGAACTTCGACGAGCGCGAGATCGACCGGGTCGAGGCGATCATCCGCTCGATGACCCCGGCCGAGCGCGCCAACCCGAAGATCATCGACGGCTCGCGCCGCTCCCGCATCGCCAAGGGCTCCGGCCGCACGGTGTCCGACGTCAACGGCCTCGTCGACCGCTTCTTCGAGGCGCGGAAGATGATGATGCAGATGGCCCGCGGCGGCGGGATGCCCGGAATGCCGGGCATGCCCGGCCTGGGCGGTCCCGGTGGCGGCAAGCGGGTCAGCGCCAAGCAGAAGGCCAAGCAGGGCAAGGGCAAGGGCGCGCGCAAGTCGGGCAACCCGGCCAAGGCCGCGCAGGAGGCCGCCGCCGCGAAGGCGAAGGCCGCCGAGGCGAAGCCGAACCCGTTCGGCATCGGCCAGGACATCGACTACGAGGCCGCGGCGGAGAACCTGCAGCTGCCGAAGGACTTCTCGAAGTTCCTGAAGTGACCGACCGGCGCGTCGGGACCCGGTAGGCCAGGAGCCGAGATGACCTCCACGCTCATCGTGGACGGCGCCAATGTCGTCGGTGCCCGCCCCGACGGCTGGTGGAAGGACCGCGCCGGTGCCGCGCAGCGGCTCCACGAGCAGCTCCTCGTCGCCGACGTCCCGTACGACGTCGTGGTGCTCGTGCTCGAGGGGCAGGCCAAGGGCGGGGTCCGCGCCGGTCGGGACGCCCACGTGCGCACCGTGCACGCGCCGAAGGACGGCGACGCGACGATCCTGGCCGAGGCGGCGAAGGCCGTCGAGAAGGGCCACCGGACGGTCGTGGTCACGGCCGACCGGGCCCTCGACGCGCGGGTGCACGGCGTCGGGGCGACCACGCTCAGCCCGACCTGGCTGCTGTCCCACCTCTGAGGATCCTCCTCGAAGGAGGACGCCGCGGCGTCGTACGACGTTGGTAGGTTCGCTCGCGTGAGTGCGCTGCGGTTCTCCGGTCCGGTCCTGCCCGACGGCGAGGTGCGCGAGCTCTTCGTCGTCGACGGCCACGTCACCTATGAGCGGCCGGCGGGTGCCGAGACGGCCGCGGAGGGCTGGATCGTGCCCGGCCTGGTCGACGCCCACAATCACCTCGGCCTCGAGGACGGGGGAGCGGTCTCCGACGAGGAGATCGAGCGGACCGCGATCGCCGACCGCGACAACGGGGTGCTGCTGACCCGCGACTGCGGTTCGCCCGCCGACACCCGCTGGGTCCACGAGCGGGAGGACCTGCCGCGGCTGATCCGCTGCGGACGCCACGTGGCGCGCACCCGCCGCTACATCCGCAACTACGGCCAGGAGGTCGAGCCCGACGGCCTGGTCGACGCGGTCGCCGAGCAGGCGCAGGCGGGCGACGGCTGGGTGAAGCTCGTCGGTGACTGGATCTCACGCGAGGAGGGCGACCTCGCGCCGTCCTTCCCCGCCGACGCGGTCGCGGCGGCGATCGAGGTCGCCCACGCGCACGGCGCCAAGGTGACGGCCCACTGCTTCGGCGAGGAGTCGCTCGCGCCGCTGCTGGACGCCGGCATCGACTGCATCGAGCACGGCACCGGCCTCACCGAGGCCCACCTCGACCGGATGGTCGCCGGTGGCGTCGCGCTGGTGCCGACGGTGCTGCAGACCTCGAAGTTCCCGGGCTTCGCGGCGGACGGCCGGGAGAAGTTCCCGGCGTACTCCGCGACCATGGAGCGGCTGTACGCCCGCCGCCGCGAGGTGCTGATGAACGCCCACGACGCGGGTGTCGCGCTCTACGTCGGCAGCGACGGCGGCGGCTCCTCACGGCACGGCGTCCTCCACGAGGAGATCCTCGCGATGGTGGAGCTGGGCCTGTCCGCCGAGACCGTCCTCGGCGCCGCCTCCTGGCGGGGGCGCGCGTGGCTCGGCTGGAACCCCGGCCTGGACGAGGGCGACGCCGCCGACTTCGTCGTCTACCCGCGCAACCCGCTGGAGGACCTCTCGGTGCTGGCCGAGCCGGCACGCGTGGTGCTGCGGGGCAAGGTCGTCGCCTGAGGGCTCAGGCCGGCGACGGCCGGCTCCGTCGGACGACGGTCACGACGATCACCACCAGCCCCGCGGTGCCGAGCAGCATCCCGAGGCACACGCCGCCGAACACCAGGCCGACCAGCCCGGGGATGCTCGGCAGCGGGCCGAGCCGCACCTCGGTGCCGGCGGCGTCGGCGCCGGGCGTGCAGGTGACCGTCAGCGTGCCGCTCCCCGTCTCGAAGGACCGGTCGGCGTCCCACTGGTTGACCTCGTAGCTGCCGTCCGGTCGCTCGAGCGTGACCTCGCCGCCATCGGCGTCGACGACCCGGCAGGTCGCGGGCCGGGCCGGTTCGACCCAGGTGCCGTAGGTCTCGTCGGCCGGCAGCGTCACCTCGTGCGGCGTGCCGTCGGCGTCGATCACCTCGACCTCACCCGCGAGCAGGCGCCACACCAGGACGCCGGCGACGACCGCGACCGCGACGGCCGCGACCATCAGGCCGACGCCGATCCAGATGCCGGTGCGGGGGGCCTTCCGGAGCGGGGGAGGGTACGACGTCATGGGCACAGCCTGCCCGGACGGGCGGCCCGGCGAAACGGGCCGCCCGTCGGGCGGTCAGCCGACCGGCTCCACCTCGGGCGTGTCCCCGCCGCCGTCGGTGCCGCCGTCGGTGCCGCCGTCGTCCCCGCCGTCGGTGCCGCCGTCGGTGCCGCCGTCGGTGCCGCTGTCGTCACCGTCCTCGGTCCCGTCGTCCCCGCCGTCGTCCGTGCAGTCCTCGGTCTCGTCGACCGTGCACTCCTCGGGCTCGGCGCTCAGCTCCTCGTACAGCGCCCAGGCGTCCTCGAGGTCGGCGTGGGCCGTGCGCACGAGCGTCCGGCCGCCGGTCGAGGTCACGCCGAGCACACCGTCGACGACGCCCTCGACGAGGTCGAGGACCTCGGGCAGGTCGACGGCGAGGTCGGCCAGCTCGGCGGCGTCGCGCAGGATCGCGACGGCCTGGAGGTAGCTCTCCACGCGGTAGGCCTTCAGCGCAGCGCGAGCGCCCCGGGGGGTCGTCGTACCGGCCGTGACGGCGGCACGCAGCTCGGCGAGCGCGGCGCGGTCCGCGGCGACGGAGGCGACGAGCACGCTCGACTGCTCCGCGGGCAGGGCGGTCAGGCCCTTCGACCTGGCGACCCGAGCCAGCGCGCGGTCCTTGACGGCGACCTGCTTCAGCGCCGCGCGGACCCGGGCCGCGGCCTTCCCGGACTTCCCGGACTTCCCGCCCGCCTTGTCCCCGTGGGAGGCGTGGACGCCGTGCGGCTTCGCGTGGGCGGCGGCCTCGGCGTGGGCGAGGGGAGCGGTGGCGAGGGCAGCCGCGGCGATGACGGCGGCGGCAGTACGACGGATCGGGTGCATGGTGGTCCTTCCACGGGCAGCAGTTCCCGACGATCGTCCGTCGCGGGGACAGGTCCTCCCCACCCCCGCGCGGCCGGTCCACGGTGGCCGGAAGGGACCACCGGACCGGGCCCCGGGTCCCGGTCGCGGAGAGGGGGCGGACAGGATTTCTTGAGCGGCGGGTCGTCTGGCAGACTTGGCGGCTGAGTTCTGCGCCTTCCGGACCCTCTCAACCGGTGGGTGCAGCGCCCATCGAGTCCGGGTCCCGGTGTTCCCCACCTGGTCGCCCGCGCCTCACCCACACTAGTTCTCAAGGAGACACCACAAACGTGGCCGTCAAGATCCGTCTGAAGCGCCTGGGCAAGGTCCGGGTCCCGCAGTACCGCATCGTGATCGTCGACTCGCGCAAGAAGCGCGACGGCGCCGTGATCGAGGAGATCGGCAAGTACCACCCCAAGGAGGACCCGTCGTACATCGACGTCGTCTCCGAGCGGGCGCAGTACTGGCTCGGTGTCGGCGCGCAGCCGTCCGAGGCCGTCGAGGCCATCCTCAAGGTCACCGGCGACTGGCAGAAGTTCAAGGGCATCGAGGGCGCCGAGGGCACCCTCAAGGTCAAGGAGCCCAAGCGCGACAAGCTCGAGGTCTTCAACGAGGCCCTCAAGGACGCCGCCAACGAGCCCAAGGGCGCCGCGGTGACCAAGAAGGCCGAGAAGAAGAAGGCCGACAAGGTCGAGGAGGCGCCGGCCGAGGCCGCCGCCGAGGAGACCCCGGCCGAGGAGCCGGCCGCCGAGGCCGAGGCTCCCGCCGCCGAGAGCACCGAGGCCTGAGTCGATGTTGGCCGACGCGCTGGAGCACCTCGTCCGCGGAGTGGTGGACCACCCCGATGACGTGGTCGTGCGCGACAAGCAGCTGCGTCGTGGCTCGGTGCTCGAGGTCCGGGTGCACCCCGACGACCTCGGCAAGGTGATCGGACGGGGCGGCCGCACGGCCACCGCGTTCCGCACGGTCATCGGCGCCATCGCGGGCAACGGCAACACCCGGATCGACTTCGTCGACACCGACCGCCGCTGACCTGACGCAGGTTCGAAGCAGCCGAACGGGCGCCTCCCCTCCGGGGGAGGCGCCCGTTCGTCGTTCCCGGCCGGCTGGCCCTAACCTCGGACCCGTGGAGAGCATCGAGGTCGTCGTCGGCCGGATCGGCAAGCCGCACGGCATCCGGGGCGAGGTGACGGTCGACGTCCGCACCGACGAGCCCGACCGGCGCTACGTCGCGGGCGCGGTCCTGCAGGCCGAGGCGCCCCGTGGCTCCGCGTTCGCCGCCCGCACCCTCACCGTCGAGCGCACCCGCTGGCACCAGGGCGTCCTCCTCGTCGCGTTCAGCGAGCTGCCCGACCGCAACGCGGCCGAGTCGGCCCGCGGCGTGGTGCTCCGGGCCGTCGTCGCGGCCGACGAGGCGCCGGAGGACCCGGAGGAGTTCTACGACCACCAGCTGGTCGGCCTGGCGGCGTACGACGTCGACGGCACCCACCTCGGCGAGCTGGTCGGCCTCGTCCACGGCGCCCAGGACCTGCTCCGCATCAAGACCCTCGACCGTCGCGAGGCGCTGGTGCCCTTCGTCAGCGCGCTGGTGCCCGAGGTCGACGTGGCCGGTGGCCGGGTCGTGATCGCCGACCGGCCGGGGCTGGTGAGCCCGTTCCCCGAGGACAGCGACGAGGAGGGCGGGGAGTGAGGCTCGACTACCTCACGATCTTCCCGGACTTCTTCGCGCCGCTGGAGCTCTCGCTCCCCGGCAAGGCCGCCGCGAGCGGCCTCCTCGAGTTCCACGTGCACGACCTGCGGCAGTGGGCGCACGACCGGCACCGCACGGTCGACGACACCCCCTACGGCGGCGGCGCCGGCATGGTGATGAAGCCCGAGCCGTGGGGCGAGGCCTTCGACGCGATCGGCGTCGACGCGGACACGACAGTCGTCTTCACCACGCCCTCGGGGGAGCCGTTCGACCAGCGGGTCGCCGAGGACCTCGCCACCCGCGGGCGGATCGTCTTCGCGTGCGGCCGCTACGAGGGCATCGACCAGCGCGTGATCGACCACGCCCGCGAGATCGCCGAGGTCCGCGAGATCAGCCTCGGCGACTACGTCCTCAACGGCGGTGAGGTGGCCGCGCTGGCCGTCACCGAGGCGGTCGTCCGGCTGCTGCCGGGCTTCATGGGCAACGCCGAGTCGCTCGTCGAGGAGTCGCACGGGGCGTCCGGGCTGCTGGAGTACCCCGTCTACACCAAGCCGCGCACGTGGCGTGGCCGCGACGTACCCGACGTCCTGCTCAGCGGCGACCACGGCAAGGTCGCGGCGTGGCGCCGCGAGGAGGCCCGCCGTCGTACGGCGCAGCGCCGGCCGGACCTGCTGCACCCCTCGGTCCTCGACGACGGCACGCCGATCGTGCGCGCCCGGCCCGGCGACGCCGGGGAGATCCTCACCCTCCAGCGCGCCTGCTGGCTGCAGGAGGCCCAGGCCAACGACACCCTCGACATCCCCGCATTGCACGAGTCGCTCGACGACGTGCGGGCCTGGCTGGGGGAGTGGGACACCTGGGTCGTGCGGCGGGCCGGGCGCCTCGTCGGCGCGGTCCGCGGGCGGCTCGAGGGCGGTGAGCGCTGGGACATCGGGCGGATCATGGTCGCCCCGGACCTGCAGGGCTCCGGTCTCGGACGGGTGCTCCTCGAGCACATCCAGGCGGTCGCGCCGGCCGAGGCGACGTCGTACGTCCTCTTCACGGGGGCGGGGAGCGTGCGCAACCAGCGGATGTACCGGAAGGCGGGCTTCCGGCTGCGGCCGGACCTGCCCGCGCCGCCGAACGCGGTCGTGCTCACCAAGCGCCGCTGAGCGGCGGTTCGGCCGGGCCCGTGTTCACCGGGGCGACACACGCTGGTGAAACCTGTAACAAGCGGGAAACGATCGTCTCCTCTGGGTGAAACCACGCGGGGTCAGAGTCGGGGCAGACGCGAGGAGCACCGCTGCTCCCGCAGGTTCCCGAGAGACCCGAGAGGTACCAATGACCGACTCGACCGCGTGGTTGCTGCTCAGCACCGCACTCGTCATCTTCATGACGCCAGGCGTCGCCTTCTTCTACGGCGGCCTGGTCAAGTCCAAGAGCGTCGTCTCCATGATGATGCTGAGCTTCGGCTCGATGGGCCTCGTCAGCGTCCTGTGGATCCTCTACGGGTTCAACATGGGCCTGCTGGACGGCGAGGGCATCGGCAACTTCGTCGCCAACCCGTTCTCCGACTTCGCCCTCGAGGACCTGTCCAAGGTGACCGACGGCTCCCCGCTCGCCGGCGTGGCCTTCGGTGCCTCGTTCGCCATCATCACGGTCGCGCTCATCTCGGGAGCCATCGCCGACCGTGCGCGCTTCTGGCCGTGGATGCTCTTCGCCGGCGTGTGGGCCACCACCGTGTACTTCCTCGTCCAGGGGTGGGTCTGGGCGTTCGACGACAACGGCATGACCGGCTGGGTCGGCAAGTTCGGCTTCGGTGACACCGCCACGATGGACTGGGCCGGTGGTACGGCGGTCCACATCAACGCCGGCGCCGCGGCGCTCGCCCTCGCGCTGGTCCTCGGCAAGCGCAAGGTCGGCTTCTCCAAGGAGGAGGCGCAGCCGCACAACGTCCCGCTGGTGCTCATCGGTGCCGCGATCCTGTGGTTCGGCTGGTTCGGCTTCAACACCGGCCTCAACACCGGCGAGGCCGGCGCGGGCCTGATCTTCCTCAACACCGTCGGTGCCCCGGCGGCCGCGATGATCGGCTGGATCGTCGTGGAGCAGTTCAAGGAGGGCAAGGCCACCGCGGTCGGCGCCGCCTCCGGTGCCGTCGCCGGCCTGGTCGCGATCACCCCGGCCTGTGCGTTCCTCACCCCGGCCTGGTCGCTGCTCCTCGGCCTCATCGCGGGCGCCGTCTGCGCCTTCGCGATCGACCTGAAGTTCAAGCTCGGCTTCGACGACACGCTCGACGTGGTCGGCATCCACATGGTCGGCGGCTTCATCGGCTGCTGGTTCCTCGGCTTCTTCGCCACCGACACCGGCCTGTTCACCGGCGGCGGCAACCTCGACCAGCTCGGCACCCAGGTGGTGACCTCGCTGGGCGTGGCGGCGTACTCCTTCGTGATGGCGTTCGTCATCGGCACGGTCATCGAGAAGACGATCGGCTTCCGCGCCAAGGAGGAGGACGAGATCGCCGGAATCGACCTGGTCCTGCACGGCGAGGGCTACGCGATCGACTGATCCACCCAGCTCCGCACGAGGCCCGCTCCGGCTCAGCCGGGGCGGGCCTCGCGCATGCGGCGGCTCGAGGCCTGGATCCGGTCGCTCAGGTCGGTGACCTCGTCGAGCACCGCGCCGGCCAGCCAGACCGGCGCACGGCGGGAGCGGGGGGCCCGGCGCAGCACCCCTGCCCTCGTCAGCGCATCGATCACCGCCGCCGCCTCGTCCTCCGGTACGTCGACCCGCTCGGCCACCAGCGCGGCGTTCACGATCGGCTGCTCGGTCAGCAGGTCCAGCGTGCGGTGCAGGGGAGTGCCCGGCCGCGAGCCGCCGACGGCCGCACCCCAGGCCCCGCGGACCTCGTTGAGCCGGGTGGCCGTCACCCACGACTCCGCGGTCGCGATCCGGACGGCCGAGGCCAGCATCGCCACCATCGTCCGTGCGGTGCCGTCGCGGTAGTCGCCGAGGGCAGCGAAGTAGCGCTCACGGTGGGACACCAGCGCCGACGCGATCGGCACGGTGAGGTGACGGGTGGCGCGGCGACGTCGGAGCACGGCGTGGATCAGTGCGCGCCCGATCCGGCCGTTGCCGTCGATGAACGGGTGGATCGACTCGAACTGGGCGTGCACGACCGCGGCCTGCACGACGGGCGGCACGTCGTCGCGGTTGGCGTAGGTGAACAGGTCGTCGAGGTAGCCGGCCACGGTCTCCGGTGGTGGCGGCACGTGGAGGGCGCCGAGCGGGGACCAGTCGCTGCCGCCGACCCAGTTCTGCGTCGTACGGAAGGTGCCGGCACGGTGGGCCTCGGACGGGGTACGACGGAACAGGTCGTGGTGGGCCTGCAGGATCGCCTCCGGGCGGATCGCGCGCGAGGTGTCGGCGTCGCGGATCATGCGCGTCAGTGCCGCCGTCGCCGACGCCATGGACACCGCCGAGGCGTTGGCGCCGACGCCGAGGAGCGCCCGCCCGTAGTCGGCGAGGCTGGCGTCGACGTTCTCGATCTTCGACGAGTCCACCGCCTCGGTCCGCAGCAGGAGGTGGTTGAGGGCGCTCAGGGTGCGCCCGTGGACGAGGTCGAGGTGGCTCAGGTCGCCCGCGCTGGCCGTCGTCATCGCCGCCAGCGAGCGGTCCATCGGCAGGTCCAGCCCGGCGACGTACGGCGGCAGGGCGACCGTGATCCGGTCCAGGCGGCGGTCGGCGGCGGGCCCCCGGGGTGCGCGCTGGCGCCAGGGCCGGACCTCGCGCGCGTGGGGCTGCCAGTCGCGCGAGGCGTCGGGAGGCGGCGCCTCCTCCGCGGGTCCGGTCATGGGAGCATCCTTCCAGCCGGGATTTCCGGTCGCGGTGACGGCTGTGCGAAGATTCTTCGTCGGTGTCGCGGACGCTTCTGCCACAGGGGAATCGTCGACCGTGCCGCCGCTTCGATCGAACCACTACTACCGCGGCTGACCTGTGGCACTCGCGAGGAGAATCATGAGCAACCCCAGCCCCGCCGTCGTCACCGAGCTCGGCAACGCCGCGAAGCGTGACGACGTCCCCGCCTTCCGCGCCGGTGACACCGTCAAGGTCCACGTCAAGGTCGTCGAGGGCAACCGGTCCCGCGTCCAGGTCTTCCAGGGTGTCGTCATCCGCATCCACGGTTCGGGCGTCGGCCGCACCTTCACGGTCCGCAAGGTCTCCTTCGGCGTCGGTGTCGAGCGCACCTTCCCGCTCCACTCGCCGATCTTCGAGCAGATCGAGGTCGTCACCTACGGTGACGTGCGCCGCGCGAAGCTCTACTACCTGCGCAACCTCACCGGCAAGAAGGCCAAGATCAAGGAGCGTCGCGAGGTCTGATCCCCGCTTCGTCCCGAAGGCCCGACCGTCATGGTCGGGCCTTCGTGCTTTCCCGACCGGGACGTGCATAGACTCGACCATCGTGACGAGCGACGAGACCGACGCCCCGGCCACCGACGGCGCCCGGGGGCGGCACGGCCACGCCGCGCCCCGCAAGCACCTGCCGGTCTGGCAGGAGAGCATCCTGCTGCTCGCCGTGGCCCTGGGCCTCGCCGTGCTGATCAAGGCACTGTTCGTGCAGGCCTTCTACATCCCGTCGGAGTCGATGGAGCCGGGCCTGGTCAAGAACGACCGGATCCTGGTCCAGAAGGTCTCCTACTGGTTCGGCGGCAACCCGTCGCGCGGCGACGTCGTCGTCTTCGAGGACCCCGGCTCCTGGCTCGCCACCGCCGACTCCCAGGGCCCGACCGGCTTCGCCAACCTCCTGTCGAAGGTGGGCCTCTACCCGACCGGCGGCCACCTCGTGAAGCGCGTCATCGGCGCCGAGGGCGACGTCATCGTGTGCTGCGACGAGCAGGGCCGGATCGAGGTCAACGGCAAGGCCATCGACGAGGAGGACTACGTCCGCCACGACTCGCGCGGCTGCGACGGCTACATCGAGTGGGTCGTCGAGCCCGACTCCTCCAAGGTGCGCCCGTGCTCGTGGACCATCGGGCCGGTGCCCAAGGGCAAGCTCTTCGTGATGGGCGACAACCGCGAGCACTCCGCCGACTCCCGTGCCCACCTCTGCAGCCCCGACGAGGACCCCTGCACGCAGAGCCCGTGGGTCGACCGCGACCTCGTGGTCGGCAAGGTCTTCACGCTGATCTGGCCCCGTGACCGCTGGCGCTGGATCAGCCGCCCGGAGGTCTTCGACGATGTCCCCGGGTCGCCGTCCGACGACCTGGTCGAGAAGGCCGAGAAGGTCGGCGTCGCCCAGGTCGGCTGAGACGGGCGACTGAGGTGCCGGCATGACCACACTGCCCCGCGGCTCGACCGTACGACGCGACGCCGGGATCTACGGCTACGAGCGCGCCCTGCGCCGCCACGGCCTCGAGCCGGTCGCCGGCGTCGACGAGGCCGGCCGCGGCGCCTGCGCCGGGCCGCTGGTCGCCGGTGCGGCGATCCTGCCGCCGGGCAAGGCCGGCATCGTCCCCGGGCTCGCCGACTCCAAGCTGCTGACCGCCGCGGCGCGGGAGCGCTGCTACGAGCAGGTCGTCCGACGCGCCCTGGCCTGGTCGGTCGTCGTGGTCTCCCAGGAGGAGTGCGACCGGCTGGGGATGCACGTCGCCAACGTGGAGGCGCTGCGGCGGGCCGTCGCGAAGCTGGCCGTCCCGCCGTCGTACGTGCTGACGGACGGGTTCCCGGTCGACGGGCTGGGCGTGCCCGGGCTCGCGGTGTGGAAGGGCGACCGGGTCGCGGCCTGCGTCGCAGCCGCGTCGGTGCTGGCGAAGGTCACCCGCGACCGGATCATGCTCGACCTCGACGAGCAGTGGCCGGCGTACGACTTCAAGACCCACAAGGGCTACATCACGGCCACCCACACCGCTGCGCTCGAGGAGCACGGACCCTCGCCGATCCACCGGATGCGCTTCGTGAACGTACGACGCGCGGCCGGACTCGAGCCGTTGCCGGAGGAAGTGGACGAGCGGCGGCTAGAGTCGGGCTCGTGAGCGCCGAGGACCTCGAGAAGTACGAGACCGAGCAGGAGCTGAACCTCTACCGGGAGTACCGCGACGTCGTCGGCATCTTCAAGTACGTCGTCGAGACCGACCGCCGGTTCTACCTCTGCAACTCGGTCGACGTGAAGGCCCGCTCGGAGGGCACGGACGTGTTCTTCGAGGTCACGATCGCGGACGCCTGGGTGTGGGACATGTACCGCCCGGCCCGGTTCGCGAAGAACGTCAAGGTCCTGACCTTCAAGGACGTCAACGTGGAGGAGCTGGCCACCTCGGACCTGGAGCTCCCGAAGTCCTGACCGGAGCGGGACTTCGTCCTGATTTCCGGCCGATGCCTTGCGTCGTCGGCCCACCTGCCGACCTCATGGTGTCAGGGACGGCATGGGGTCGTCCTGTCTGCGACACGGCATCGGGGAGGGCGCCATGTGGCGACGGCTCCGGGGCACCCGGACGGACGAGCGGGGAGCGGTCACGCTCGTCGTCGTCTTCGTGCTGGCCGTGATGATGATCGGGTCGGCCTTCGTCGTCGACCTCGGTCTCCAGCGCGTCGCCCGGTCCGACATGCAGGCGGTGGCCGACCTCGTCGCGCTGGACCTCGCCCGGGAGCTGGACGGCCGCACGGTCAGCCAGCTCCAGCCGGTGATGGACGCGGCGCTCGCCCGGAGCCTGGCCCGCAACGCCGACTCCGTCGGCGAGGACGCCGACCTCGACTACAGCCTGGGCCGGATGTGGCAGGGCGAGTTCGACGAGGTCGGCAGCGGCGTTCCCACGGCGGTCCGCGTCGGTGCGAGCACCGAGGTCGCCTTCGCCTTCGCCGCCTTCACCGGGACGGAGTCCGGCGCCGCGGCGCGCAGCGCGGTCGCGGAGAGCTCCTCGACGACGTGCTTCCGGCTCGGTTCCTTCGTGGCGGCGGTGCGCGCCGACGACAGCACCGTCCTCGCCCCGTTGAACGCGCTGCTGGGCGTCAAGCTCGACCTGGTCTCCTACAAGGCCCTGGCGGGTGCCGACGTGCGGCTGGCCCAGCTGGCCGCCTCCTCGGTCTTCGGTACGCCGGAGGAGCTGCTGTCCGGGCAGGTCCAGTACTCCGACGTGCTCGCGGCGACCATCGAGGCGCTCAGCAAGGAGCCGGGCGGCAACACCGTCGCCGTCCAGGCGCTCACCAAGATCCTCGCCTCGAACACCACGGCCACGGTCGGTGCCATCGCCCTGAGCGACGTGCTGCACGTCGCGCCGACCGACGCCGCGGCCCTCGCGGTCGACCTCGACGTGCTCGACCTCGTCGGTTCGGCTCGCCTCGCCAACGGCAAGTACTTCCTCGGGGTCCCGAACATCCAGGCCCACGTGCCCGGCGTCGGCTTCCAGTTCACCGGGGCCCTCTACCTCATCTCGGCCGCGGAGCTGGCCTGCGGCGCCCCCAACTCCGCCCAGGCCGTGGCGGACACCTCCCAGCTCGACGGCACCATCGGCATCACGTTCACCAACATGCCCAGCCTCAACATCTCCGGCCTCGGAACCCTCCAGACCGCGAAGGGCACGGGATCCCTGCAGGTCGTCGCGGGCTCCGGCAAGGGCCAGGTCGTCAGCCCGCCGGCCGTGCACTGCGGCAAGAACACGGCGGCCGACCCGACGACCTTCCGCGTCGATGTCTCGACCGGCCTGGCGTCGTACCGGCTGGAGACGAACGTGACCGTGGGCGGCGACGTCCAGTTCAAGGCGTTGCAGGACCTCGGTCTCGGCCCGCTGGTCACGAACCTGCTCGGCCTGCTCGGGCTGAACACGAAGGTGGCGATCGAGGTGGACGTCCGGCTCAGCATCGGGACCGCGAGCGCGGGCGGGACCGGTCACGCGGACCTGAAGCTCCCCCCGAACGACACGACCCCGATCTCGACGGGCTCGCCGATGGTCCTCGACCCGGCCACGGTCGTGCCGACGGTCCTGTCGGTGAAGCTCGGCGGCAAGGCGGCCAACCTCTCGGCCGTCACCGCACTCACGTCGCTGATCACGAATGCCCTCGTCACCTCGGGCAAGGGATTCTTCGAGAAGTCGCTCACCCCGCTCGTCGCGAACATCAACCAGGACTTCATCGGCCCGGTCGCGCGGATGATCGGCCTCCGGCTCGCGGGCGCCGACGTCTACGGCGTGCACGCCACGTGCGCTCGACCCCGGCTCTCGCGGTGACGCCACGGCGGGGTCACCGAGGTCATGACGGGGCTAGTCACAACGGACTAGACCCGGTCGCTCGGACGGGCAGAATCGCCCGGGAAGCGTTCCCTCGTCGTGCACGCCAGCACTAGGGTGCGGAAATCGCCACTCGGGAGGGCGTCATGGGAGCGAGGGCGGGGAGGCCGGTCGATGGGGCGTTGTGTGCTGTGGGGGCGCGCTCGAGAACGTTCGGGTGAGCGTCGGTCCGAGCGCGGGGCAGCCGCTGTCGAGTTCGCGCTGATCATGCCGATCCTGCTGCTCCTCGTCTTCGGCATCATCAGCTACGGCTACATGCTGAGCTTCCGTCAGGCGATCAGCCAGGCGGCCGCCGAGGGCGCCCGGGCCGCCGCCGTGGCCCAGGTCGCGGCGGATCGGGACGGCAACGCCCTCGACGCGGTCAACGAGGCCCTCGACAGCTACGGCGTGACCTGCTCCGGCGTCGCCGGCAACCTGCGGCGCAACGACGAGAACGTCGGGACCTGCTCGATCACGATCGCCGCCTGCGCCAACGACGCCAGCGTCCAGTGCGCCACCGTGAGCCTCGACTACGCGTACGACGACCATCCGCTCCTGCCCGTCCCGGGCGTGGGGATCGTGCTTCCCGACAACCTGGGCTACTCCGCCGTCGCGAGGGTCAGCTGATGCCGAGCCGCCGCCGCGAGAGCGGGGAGCGCGGCGCAGCAGCGGTGATCATGGGGGTCGGTCTGACCCTGGTGCTCGTGCTGATCGCGGCCTTCGCGGTCGACATCGGGATGCAGCGCACGGCCCGGCGCGACATGCAGGCCCTCGCCGACGTGGTCGCCCTCGACCTCGCCCGCAACCTGGACGGGCGGACCAAGTCCGCACTCGGGGCGACGATGGATGCGGCGATGGCGAAGAGCCTCGCACGCAACCGGGACACCATCGGCGACCTCCCCGACCTCGACTGGGACCTCGGCACGATGCAGGACGGCGCGTTCGTGTCCGGCGCCGCCGGCGACGTACCCACGGCGGTCGAGGTGACCGCGGACACGAGCGTCGACTTCGCCTTCGGCGGGGTCACCGGCGTCGCCAGCGGTGACGCGGGGCGCCGGGCAGTGGCGGAGTCGGTCGAGTCGGCCTGCTTCCGTCTGGGGTCGTTCATCGCCTCCCTCGACAGCAGCCAGGGGACCCTGCTGAACCCGCTGCTCGGGGGGCTCCTCAGCAGCAGCCTCAACCTCAGCCTGGTCAGCTACAAGGGCCTGGCCGCCGCCAATGTGTCACTCCTCGACCTCGTCGAGGTCGGCGGCCTGGGAGTGGGCACCGTCGACGAGCTCCTGGAGCTCGACAACGTCTCGGTCGGAGCGCTCTTCATCGCCGCGGCGAAGGTGCTCGACTCCCAGGGCAAGCTGGTGGAGGCCAACCTCCTGCGCGCCATCCCCATCGGTGCCAGCACACCCCACATCAGCATCGGCGACATCCTCGACGCCGCGCCGACCGACGCGGCCGCCCTCGACGCGCAGGTCAACGTCCTGGACCTGGTCACGGGCGCGGCCCTGGTGGCCAACGAGGGTCACGCGATCAACATCCCCAACCTCGGGATCACGCTGCCCGGGCTCGTCAGCACGACCACCACGCTCACCGTCATCGAGTCGCCGCGGACGAAGTGCGGGCGCAAGGGCACCACGAACGAGACGGCCCAGGTCCGGCTCAAGCTGACCGGGACGATCCCGGCCAAGAACCTCAACGTCTCCATCCTCGGCCTCGCGAACGTCGGCGTCGCGCTGGACCAGACGCAGGTCAGCGTCGACATCGACCTCGGCAAGGCGGTCGCGCAGCTCATGGCCGTGACCTGCAACGCCTCGGGACCGGACTCGATCAAGGTCGACCTCGCCTCAGCCGTCGTCGGCGGCATCAACGTGACCGCGTCCCTGGGTGCCCACCTCAACGTGACCGTGCCGCTGCTGGGTAGCGGCGGGCTGCTGAACCAGATCCTCAGCCTGCTCGGCCTCGGCAGCCTGCTGAACCCACCCGAGATCAAGCTCGACACGGGGCTGACCCTCACGGCCAGCTCGTCCGGTGTGAGCACCTTCGACAAGATCGTCACCGTCCCCCTGCCGGGTGGCTACACGACTCCGGTCGGGAGCGGGAGCGGGATCATCCTCGGCCCGACGACGGCCACGACGTCGGGAACCACGAAGATGACGGTGGTCTACGGGCTGTTCGGCACCCAGACCAAGGCGGTCCTCAACGCGGACCCGCTCTACAGCACCGTGCTCAACCCCATCCTGTCGGGCGTCGCCTCCTCGTTGAACCCGCTGGTGACGGCCCTCCAGTCCGCGCTGATCACGCCGCTGTCGAAGTTGCTCGGCCTGCAGCTCGGCGGCGCCGACGTCTTCGCGGTGCCGACGCCGGTCTGCAACGGAGTACGGCTCGTCGGGTGACCCCATGCGTCCCGCGCGTGGCCTGACCGTCCAGGTGTGCGCGGTCCTCCTGTGGACGACGGGTGGTCGTCCACAGGGCGCCGCTGCCCGGCCCGGCGCCGCCGGCCTTGACCGCCACGCTGGCGGGCATGACGACGACAGCGCAGGCCCGGCGGGCGATCGGGGCGTACGGCGAGGGACGGGCCGCCCGGCACCTCGCCGATCTCGGGATGATCGTGCTCGAGCGCAACTGGCGGTGCGACGAGGGCGAGATCGACATCGTGCTGCGCGAGGGCGCGACCCTCGTCGTGTGCGAGGTCAAGACGCGCACCAGCCTGGTGGCCGGCAGCCCGCAGGAGGCGATCACCGACGACAAGCTCGCCCGGCTCAAGCGGCTGGGGGAGCGGTGGGCCGGCGAGCGCGGCATCCGCCCCGACGGCATCCGGATCGACCTCGTCGCGGTCCTCGTCCCGCGGCGCGGCGCCCCGTCCGTCGAGCACGTGGTAGGGCTCCTCTGATGGCGTTCGCCACCACGCACTGCGTCGCGCTCGACGGCGCCCGTGGCCACCTGATCGACGTCCAGGCCGACGTGTCGAACGGGCAGGCCGGAGTGGTCGTCGTCGGGCGTGCCGGTGCCGCGCTGCGCGAGGGGCTCGACCGGGTCCGGATGGCGATCGTCAACAGCGACCTGAAGTGGCCGGCCGCGTTCCGCACCACCATCCTGCTCTCGCCCGCGGACCTGCCGAAGGGTGGCACCCACTTCGACCTCGCGATGGCGGTCAGCGTGCTGGCCGCGACGGGACAGGTGGAGCATCCCCAGGTCGCGGGGACGGCGTTCATCGGCGAGCTGACCCTCGCCGGCGGGCTGCGGCCGGCGGTCGGGGTCCTGCCGATGGTCATGGCTGCGGTGAGCCGGGGCGTGCGGCGGGTCGTCGTACCGGAGCCGCAGGTCGAGGAGGCGCGGATGGTGCCCGACGTGGTGGTGATCGGGGTGCGGTCCCTGGCGCAGGTCGTCGCCGTCCTGGTCGGGGACCTGCCGCCGGACGCACCGCCGGTGGCGTCGGCCTCGGGCATCCACCTCGTGCAGTGGCGCGGCTCCGACCGCCTCGACGACCTCGACCTCGCCGACCTCCGCGGGATGCTGGACGAGAAGTACGCCGCCGAGGTTGCTGCGGCGGGCGGCCACGCGCTGATGCTCTCGGGCGCCAAGGGGTGCGGCAAGACCAGCCTCGCCGAGCGGCTGCCGACCATCCTGCCCGACCTGACGACCGAGGAGTCCCTCGAGCTCACCGCGCTGCACTCGCTGGCCGGTGCGCTCGACCCCGCCGCCGGGATGCTCACCCGCCCACCCTTCGCTGCGCCGCACCACGACGCCAGCAAGGTGAGCATCATCGGTGGCGGCCACGGCCGCATCCATCCCGGCGAGATCTCCCGGGCGCACTGCGGGGTCCTCTTCCTCGACGAGTTCCCCCTCTTCCGCTCCGACGTCATCGAGGCGCTGCGCCAGCCCCTGGAGAGCGGTGACATCACGATCGCGCGACGCGACGAGTCGATCACCCTGCCCGCCGGCGGGATGCTCGTGGTGGCGAGCAACCCGTGTCCCTGTGGCAACTACACCGCCAACAACCGCACCAACCACTGCACCTGTCCCGAGCCCGTGCGGCGGCGCTACCAGGGCCGCCTGTCGGGACCGATCGCCGACCGGATCGACATCCTCCGTCACGTGCGCCCCGCCTCGCCGGCGAGCCACGACCCGTTCCAGCCGGCCGAGTCGTCCGCGACGGTGCGGGAGCGCGTCGCGGCCGCGCGCGAGCGCCAGCGCCTCCGGTTCGCGGGTCACGGGTGGCGCCTCAACGCGCAGATCCCGAGCCCCCGGCTCAAGGACACGTGGCCCCTCGCCGACGAGGCCCGGCGGCTGATCGACAACGAGACCTACGCCGGACGCCTGGGCGCACGGGGCGCCGTCCGTGTGCAGCGCCTCGCGTGGACGGTCGCCGACCTGCGGGCGGTCCGCTCGGGTCGCGACGTCCCGCCGGGTCCGGGCGAGGTCGAGGTCGCCCTGCGGCTGCGGATGGGCCGGGCGCTCGACGCCCGCACGGTCCGCGGCGCGGAGGGTGCGGCATGAGCGTGAGCGAGGAGGAGCGGGTGGCGAGGGCGACCATCAGCCTGGTCGCCGAGCCGGGCGACCTGCGCGTCCTCGGGCTGAGCCGCCAGTTCGGGCCGGCAGGCTTTCTCGAGGTGCTCCGCGACCACGCCGACCTCCGCGACACCTTCACCGCGGCCGCGGGGCGCCTGGCGACGGTCCAGCCGGAGCGGGTGCTCGCGAGCGCCGCGAGCCGGGGGATCCGGTTCGTGGTCCCGGGCGACGCCGAGTGGCCGCGCCAGCTCGACGACCTCGACGCCGCCGGGGCGCTGCAGGAGCGCGGCGGCGTCCCCGCCGGCCTGTGGGTCAGGGGGCCGCAGCGCCTGGACGAGCTCGCGGACGCGGTCGCGGTCGTGGGGTCGCGGTCGTCGACGACCTATGGCGACGAGGTCGCCGGCGACCTCGCGGCCGTGGTCGGGGCCGCCGGCCGCCCGGTGGTCAGCGGAGGCGCGTTCGGCGTCGACTACGCGGCCCATCGAGGAGCCGTGGCGGCGGGGGCGAGCACGGTGGCGGTGCTGGCCTGCGGCGTCGACCGGGCCTACCCGGCGGCGCACCGGGCGATGCTCGAGCACCTCGCCGAGCACCACCTCGTCGTCTCCGAGGCGCCGCCCGGAGCGTCGCCGTTCCGGATCCGGTTCCTGGCCCGCAACCGGTTGATCGCAGCGCTCTCGCGCGGCACGGTCGTGGTCGAGGCCGCCCTGCGCAGCGGTGCGCTCAACACCGCCAACTGGGCCGAACGGCTCAACCGCGTCGTGATGGGGACGCCCGGCCCGCTGACGAGCGTCGCCTCCGAGGGCGTCCACCAGCTCATCCGCCGCGGTGGCGCCGCCCTCGTCACCGGTGGAGCAGACGTGCTCGAGCTGGTGGGCTCGGCGGGGGAGCAGCTGGTCGCCGACGCCCGGGCGCCCGAGCAGCCTCGCGACCGGCTCAGCGTGCGGGCGCGGCAGGTGGTCGACGCGGTCCCGGTCGCGGCACCGGCTCCGTCGGAGTCCGTCGCACTCGTGGCCGGTCTCGGTGTCACGGAGGTCGACCGCATCCTCAGCGGGCTCGAGGCCGACGGCCTGGTGGAGCTGCTGCCGACCGGGTGGCGACTCACCGAGCGGGGGAGGCGGTGACGACACCTGGCGTCCCTACGATGAACGAGTGAGCGCCGCGGACACCGAGGACGTGCTGCCCGAGTGGGCGGCGGGCGTGCTGGCGTCGTACGAGCGGCACCTGGTCGCCGAGCGGGACCTGGCCCCGCACACGGTGACGGCCTACCTCGGCGACATCGGCAACCTGCTCGACCATGCCGCCCGGCTGGGGCTCGAGGGACCCGACGAGCTCGACCTGCGCACGCTGCGCAGCTGGCTCGCGCGCCAGCAGGCGTCCGGGCTGTCGCGGACCACGCTGGCCCGCCGCGCGACCGCTGCACGGGTCTTCACGGGCTGGCTGGCGCGGACCGGCAGGGCGGCGTCGGACGTCGGGTCCGCCCTGGGGTCGCCCAAGCCGCACCGCACGCTGCCCGACGTGCTGCGGGTCGACGAGGCCCGCGAGCTGATCGCCGCTGCCGCCGAGCTCGCCGACGACGGCAGCCCGGTCGGCGCCCGTGACGTGGCGATGCTCGAGCTGCTCTACGCCACCGGCATGCGGGTGGGGGAGCTGTGCGCCCTCGACGTCGACGACGTGGACCGCGACCGCAACGTCGTCCGCGTCTTCGGCAAGGGCCGCAAGGAGCGGACGATCCCGTTCGGGCATCCCGCCGCTGCTGCTCTCGACCGGTGGGTGGCGGCGGGGCGCCCCCGGCTCGCGCGTCCCGGCTCGGGGCCGGCGCTCTTCCTCGGCGCCCGGGGCGGACGGATCGACCAGCGCGCGGTGCGCACGCTGGTGCACCGGCGACTGGCCGACGTCCCCGGAGCGCCCGACTTGGGACCCCACGGACTGCGCCACACCGCGGCGACCCACCTCCTCGAGGGCGGTGCCGACCTCAGGTCCGTCCAGGAGCTGCTCGGCCACGCGTCGCTGGCCACGACCCAGCGCTACACCCACGTCACCACCGACCGGCTGCGCCGGGCCTACCAGCAAGCACATCCACGGGCCTAGCACCGAGCACCGCGAGCGCCGGCAGCGCCCGCCACAGCGGCAGCAGGCGCACCGGACCGGCCCCGACCAGGCGCAGCGGGTCGAGGTAGTCCTCGCCACGCAGCCAGCCCCAGTGGAGGCAGGCGCGGGGGAAGCAGTGGGAGCCGGCCAGCTCGAGCGTGCCGATCGACCCGCCCGCGGACACCTCGTCACCGACCCGGACCGTCGCTGCCACCGGTTCGTACGTCGTCCGGGTGCTCCCGTGGCCGACCGCGACCACCCCGCGCCCCGCGATGCGGCCGGCGAACACCACGCGCCCCGGCAGCGCCGAGCGGACGACCTGACCGACCCGGCCGGCGAGGTCGACCCCGCGGTGGCCCTCGCCCCACGGCTGGTCGGGTGGGTCGAAGCGCGCGACGACCTCGGGCTCGGGCTGCAGCGGCCACACCCCGACGGGGTCGTCGGCCTCGGCCGCATCGGCGGGGACGGGGCCGGTGGACGAGAGGGTCAGGGCGATGCTGGTGAGGGCCACCACGAGCCAGGACGGGCGCATGGGACGAGCCTGCGCTCGTGGCCCGGGGAAGCAGCCCGGGCGCTCGCGCTCCTGTGGAGGAGGACGTGCCGGACGTGCGCTGTGGATGGTCGGTGGCCGCAATTGGTCCGGGGAGCACCTCGCGCCGTACGCTGGGAGGCACCGGTCCGCCCTGGACCGGAATTCGCTCGTCCGCAGACCACGACGGGGTCCCTCTCCTTGAGAACAGTGGCCCCGGTCGCCCGTGGGCGTCGATCCTCAGTCCGCCGATCACCGGATCGGCGGTCGGATCGCGTGCAGACGACAGGACCAACTGAAACAAGTACAGGAGAAATCATGGCTGTCGTGACCATGCGCCAGCTCCTCGAGAGCGGCGTCCACTTCGGACACCAGACCCGTCGCTGGAACCCGAAGATGAAGCGCTTCATCCTCACGGACCGCAACGGCATCTACATCATCGACCTGCAGCAGTCGCTGGCCTTCATCGACCGCAGCTACGCCTTCGTCAAGGAGACCGTGGCCAAGGGCGGGACGATCATGTTCGTCGGCACCAAGAAGCAGGCCCAGGAGGCGATCGCCGAGCAGGCGACCCGCGTCGGCATGCCCTACGTCAACCAGCGCTGGCTGGGCGGCATGCTCACCAACTTCTCGACCGTGCACCAGCGGATCAACCGCCTCAAGGAGCTCGACGAGATCGACTTCGACGACGTCGCGGGCAGCAGCCGCACCAAGAAGGAGCTGCTGCAGATGCGCCGCGAGCGCGACAAGCTGAACAAGTCGCTCGGTGGTATCCGCGACATGACCCGCACCCCCTCCGCGGTGTGGATCGTCGACACCAACAAGGAGCACCTGGCCGTCGAGGAGGCGCGCAAGCTGCGCATCCCGATCATCGCCATCCTCGACTCCAACTGCGACCCGGACGACGTCGACTTCCCGATCCCGGGCAACGACGACGCGATCCGCGCGGTCGGCCTGCTCACCCGCGTGATCGCCGACGCCGCCGCCGAGGGCCTCATGGCCCGCTCCGGCGCGGGTGCGTCGAGCGCCACCGCCGAGGAGCCGCTGGCCGAGTGGGAGCGCGAGCTGCTCGAGGGTGACGCCGAGAAGGCTGCCGTGGAGGCGACCGGCGGCGAGCCCACCGAGGACACCCCCGCGTCCGAGTCGACCGGTGCGTCCAGCGAGGCTGCCGAGGCGCCCGCCGCCGAGGCGCCCGCCGCCGAGGAGACCCCGGCCGACGCCCCGGCCGAGGCCTGAGCGACACCCCCACCCGATCCAGAAAGCGATTGAGGATTCATGGCATTCACTGCTGCTGACGTCAAGAAGCTCCGCGAGCTGACCGGCGCCGGAATGATGGACTGCAAGAAGGCGCTCGACGAGACCGACGGCGACTTCGACAAGGCCGTCGAGCTGCTCCGCGTCAAGGGCGCCGCCAAGGCGGCCGCCCGCGGCGCCGAGCGCGAGACCTCGGCCGGTCTCGTGGCCAACGCCGGCGGCGCGCTCATCGAGCTGAAGTCGGAGACCGACTTCGTCGCGAAGAACGAGGAGTTCATCAAGGCCGCCCAGCAGATCGCCGAGGCGGTCGACGCGGGCAAGGCCACCGACACCGAGGCCGCCAAGGCGCTGCCGCTGGGCGACAGCACCGTCGGCCAGGTGGTCGAGAACCTCGCCATCACCATCGGCGAGAAGATCGAGCTCGGCGGCGTCGCGTACTTCGACGGCCCGGTCGCGGTCTACCTGCACAAGCGTGCGGCCGACCTGCCGCCCGCCGTCGGCGTGCTCGTCGAGTACGACGGCGACGAGGCCGCTGCCCGTGGCGCCGCGATGCAGGTCGCCGCGCTCAAGGCGCAGTACCTCACCCGCGACGAGGTCCCCGCGGACATCGTCGCGGCCGAGAAGGACGTCCTGACCAAGAAGACGATCGAGGAGGGCAAGCCCGAGGCTGCCGTCGCCAAGATCGTCGAGGGTCGCCTGGGCGGCTTCTTCAAGGAGCTCGTGCTCCTCGAGCAGGAGTCGGTCTCGGAGTCGAAGAAGACGGTCAAGGCCGTCCTCGACGAGGCCGGCACGACGGTCAAGCGCTTCGCGCGCTTCGAGGTCGGCGCCTGATCGCGCACTGATCGCACCGACGGCCGGTGGTCACCCTGGGGTGATCACCGGCCGTCGGCTTTTTGCCTGTGCCGTCGCGGCGCACGGGGTAGGTTTGTGGATCCCGGCTTCGGACATGTGTCCGTGACGTGCGCCCACACGCGGACGCACGCGTCTGCAAAGGAGATCGTCACGTGGGACTCATCCAGGCTGCTGTCGGCGCGATCGGCGGCACGCTCGCCGACCAGTGGGTCGACTTCTACGGCGTCCCGGACGGCGTCGGCTCGACGGTTGCGGTCTTCCCCGCGGTCGCGAAGGGCCAGAACGCCGGCCGCGGCAGCAACACGCAGGGCTCCGAGGGCGTGATCACGAACGGCTCCAAGATCATCGTGCCGGAGGGCTACGGGCTGGTGCTGCTCGAGGACGGCGCCTTCACGGGCTTCGCCGCCGAGCCGGGCGCCTACATCTGGAACTCCGACGACCCGGCCTCGCAGTCGGTCTTCACCGGCGGCGGGCTGGTCGACTCGATCATCAAGCAGAGCTGGGAGCGCTTCAAGTTCGGCGGTCGCCCGTCCGCCCAGCAGTCCGCGATCTTCGTGACGCTCAAGGAGCTGCCCAACAACAAGTTCGGCACCCAGTCGGAGATCTACTGGGACGACGCCTTCCTCAACACCCAGGTCGGCGCGATCACCCGCGGCACCTACACGCTGAAGATCACCGACCCGCTGACCTTCATCCGCAACTTCGTCCCGGCCGACGTCATCGGCGGGCGCCAGCAGTTCGACTTCACCGACATCGACAACCCGGCGGGCGAGCAGCTCTTCAACGAGGTCGTGGGCTCGCTGGCCCCGGCGTTCTCGATGTACACCAACGACCCTGCCAAGGGCAACCGGATCACCCGGCTCCAGCAGGACTCGATCGGGTTCGCCCAGTCGCTCTCCGCCGCCGTCGAGCAGAACTACCAGTGGCGCACCGACCGTGGCCTCGAGATCGTCAAGGTCGCCCTCGTCTCCATCGAGTACGACGCCAACACCCGCGAGCTGCTCAAGAACGTCCAGCGTGCCGACGCCCTGTCCGGCTCGCGCGGCAACTCCAACCTGCAGGCGTCGGTCGCCGCGGGCATCGAGGCCGCGGGCGAGAACGCCGGTCCCGGCGGCCTGATCGGGATGGGCATGGCGACGGGCGGGATGGGCCTCGGTGGCCTCCAGCAGCCGGCCACGCCGGCCCCCGCCGCCCCGGCTCCCGCCCCGGCCGCCCCGGCGGCTCCGGCAGCTCCGGCGGCCCCGGCCGCCGAGGACCCGATGGCGGTCCTCAAGCGCGCCAAGGAGATGCTCGACGCCGGCCTCATCACGCAGGAGGACTACGACGCGGCGAAGGCGAAGGCGCTCGGTCTGTGACGCAGGAGCCGGTGGAGCCGCAGCAGCCGACCTTCGACGGTCCGCCGCTGTCGCTCGAGGAGGAGCTGGCCGCGGCCAAGGCCGAGCCAGAGGCGGGGCCCAGCATCGAGACCGTCAACGAGTCGCTCAAGGACGGCCTCAACAGGTGCCCGAAGTGCGGTTCGACCGACGTCCAGCTGCGCGCGTCGACCGGGATGCTGGTGTGCCTGTTCTGCCGCAACGAGTGGCACGAGGCGCGGGTCGAGGAGGAGTTCGGCCTCGGTGAGGGCATCGACGAGCTCGAGGGCACGGTCATCGCCAGCGGCGCGGAGGACATCCGGGCCGACGCCAGCGACGTGCTCACCTTCAAGTGCGAGGCCTGCGGGGCCGAGGTCGTCGTCGACACCGCGCACGCGCTCAACGCCCGCTGCCACTGGTGCCGGCACACGCTGAACGTCAACCAGCAGATCCCCAACGGCGCCGTACCCGACGCGGTCCTGCCGTTCCGGCTCACCAAGGAGGAGGCGGTCGAGAAGATCCGCGCCTTCGCGGGCAGCCGTCGGCTGTTCGCGCACCGCCGGTTCAAGAAGGAGTTCGTGCCGGAGAACGTCCTGGGTGTCTACCTGCCCTACCTGGTCATCGACGCCCGCGCCGAGTCGCAGTACTGGGGCAAGGGCGAGGTCCAGACCCGACGCTGGACCGAGACGACGGGCAGCGGGGACAACAAGCGCACGACGACCTACTACGCCGCCGACATCTACCAGGTCACGCGCCAGGTCAGCTTCACCGTCGACGACCTCACCGTCGAGGGCTCCTCGGAGCGCGCGCAGTTCGGCACCGCGAACACCAACAACATCGTCAACTCGATCCTGCCGTTCGACACGAAGAACGCCGTGAAGTGGAACGCCAGCTACCTCGTCGGCTTCACCAGCGAGAAGCGCGACCTCAACGTCGAGGCGGTCAAGCCGGTCCTCGAGGACCAGCTCCTCTCGATCGGCCGCTCGCAGGTGCACGCCTCGCTCGGCCGGTTCGACCGCGGCGTGCGGTGGGAGCAGGAGAAGGTCGACGTCGGCGGATCGCGCTGGGTGTCGATGTACCTCCCGGTGTGGCTCTACTCCTACCAGCAGGAGAGCAACGGCCTCCTGCACTACATCGCGGTCAACGCGCGGACGGGGGAGACGATGGGCAGCATCCCGGTCTCACAGCCCAAGCTGCTGCTCGCGGCGTTCACGGTCGGCACCTTCCTCGAGGGCATCGCCGGCTCGATCCTGGTGGCGTCCGCATGATCGCCCAGCTGATCGCGATGGCCAGTGACGACGGACTGGTCTGGCTGCTCGCGGCAGGGCCGGCCGGCGCGGCCGGCACGTACTGGCTGATCTACCGCTACTACCGCAACACCGACAAGTCCCACGCCTACGAGCGCGACACGATCATCGAGGCCCAGCCGGTGCAGGGCGGCGAGGAGAAGGTCGACCACATCTCGAAGACCACGGACCCCGACATCGACGGTGACAACAGCGACGACTACCGCGAGCGGGTCCAGCGGGTCCAATGAGCGCGCGTGAGCGCGTCTGCCGGCTTCTCGGGCCCCTGCTGGCAGCCCTGCTCCTCGTCACGGCCTGCACCGATGCCCGTTCCGACGAGCCCCGCGGAGACCAGCCCGCGGGCCTCGTCCCCGGTCCGTACGACGTCCGGCCGGGCGTCGTACTCGGGACGCCGGTGGACGACACGGAGACCCAGGCGGCCGAGCACCCGGTGGTCGCCCGGCTCCTGGAGCTGATCGCCCACACCCCGAAGGGGGAGCGGATCCGGATCATCACCCGGTCGTTCTCGCTGCACCCCGTCGCGGACGCGCTGGTCGACGCCCACCAGCGGGGCGTCTCGGTGCAGATCATCGCCAACCGGTTCGCGTCGAAGAGCTTCCGCGCGGTCGCGAAGATGAGGGACGAGGTCGGCACCGACCGGCGCAAGGACTCCTTCATCTACCTGTCGAGCGGCTCGCGGCGGGGCCCGCGGACCGGCACGCACCAGAAGACCTGGACCTTCAGCCGGGTCGGCGACTCGCGCCACGTCGTGATGGTCGGCTCCGCGAACCTGTCCTACTACTCCACCCAGCAGTACAGCGACATGTACGTCTTCGTCGACCGGACCGACGTGTGGCGGGCCTTCGACCGCGACTTCCGCGACCAGGTCGGGATCGAAAAGCCCCGGGGCCCCGGCTACGCGCCGGTGCTCGGCAGGGACCGGGCGTGGTTCTTCCCCGGCTGGGACGAGGAGACCGACCCCGTCCAGGCGTTGCTCCGCGACCTGCCGGCCCGCGGCACGGTGCTGCGCTTCGCGATGTACGCCTGGCACAGCGAGCGCGGCCGCCGGCTGGCGGAGATCGTGGCGGACAAGGCCCGCGGCGGAGCCCGGGTGCAGGTCATCTCGCTGAACATCGGCAAGGAGATCGTGGCCAGCCTGCGGGCGGCCGGCGTGGAGGTGCACAGCGCGCGGTTCCGCAACGGCAACGACGTCCACAGCAAGCTCAGCCTGCTCGAGTGGACCGCGGCCGACGGTGCCCGGCACCGCCGGGTCATCACCGGCAGCGACAACTTCGGGTCGGACTCCCTGCCGCGCGACGAGCTGGCGCTCGAGATCGCGCCCGACCGGGGATCGTGGCGCCGCTACGTGCGCTGGTACGACGCGATCATCGAACGCGCTGCCGGCGAGGGTCACTGATAACCTCGGACCGCTCACCGCACACGACTGGAAGGACCCTGGTGCCCGGTTACAAGCGAGTCCTGCTGAAGCTCTCGGGTGAGGTCTTCGGCGGAGGCAAGGTCGGCGTCGATCCCGACGTCGTGCAGGCGATCGCCCGCGAGATCAAGGCGGTCGTGGACGCGGGCGTCCAGATCGCCGTGGTGACGGGCGGCGGCAACTTCTTCCGCGGTGCCGAGCTCCAGCAGCGGGGCATGGACCGCGTCCGTGCCGACTACATGGGCATGCTCGGCATCGTCATGAACTGCCTGGCGCTCCAGGACTTCCTGGAGAAGCTGGGCGTCGAGACCCGCGTGCAGACCGCCATCACGATGGGCCAGGTCGCCGAGCCCTACATCCCGCGCCGCGCGATCCGGCACATGGAGAAGGGCCGCGTCGTGATCTTCGGCGCCGGCATGGGCATGCCCTACTTCTCGACCGACACCGTCGCCGTCCAGCGCGCGCTCGAGAGCAAGTGCGATGTCGTCCTCGTGGCGAAGAGCGGCGTCGACGGCGTCTACACCGCCGACCCCAAGGTCGACCCGACGGCCACCAAGTACGACGAGCTCAGCTACGACGAGGCCATCTCGAAGGGCCTGCGGATCATGGACCAGACCGCGTTCGCGCTCTGCGGGGAGAACAAGCTCCCGATGATCGTCTTCGGCATGGAGCCGGAGGGCAACATCCTTCGGGTGGTCCGGGGTGAGAAGATCGGGACGCGGGTCAGCGCAGGCTGAGTCCTGCCCTGCTCCGCCCGAACCAGCCAAGAATGGAGAACCGGTGATCAACGACACCCTCAACGAGGCCGACCAGAAGATGGGGAAGTCGGTCGACGCGACCCGTGAGGAGTTCGCCGCGATCCGGGCGGGACGGGCGCACCCGAGCATGTTCAGCAAGATCCTCGTCGACTACTACGGCTCGCCGACCCCGATCCAGCAGCTCGCGTCGTTCAGCGCGCCCGAGCCGCGGGTGATCCTGGTGTCGCCGTTCGACGTCGGCGCGAAGGCCAACATCGAGAAGGCCATCCGCGACTCCGACCTCGGCATCAACCCGTCCGACGACGGCCAGGTGCTGCGCTGCGTCTTCCCCGAGCTCACCGAGGAGCGCCGCAAGGAGTTCATCAAGCTCGCCAAGGAGAAGGCCGAGGGCGGCAAGATCGCCGTGCGCCAGGTGCGCCAGAAGGCCAAGCAGAGCCTGGAGAAGCTCGAGAAGGACGGCGAGGTCGGCAAGGACGACGTCACCGGTGCCGAGAAGCGTCTCGACGGCCTCACCAAGAAGCACACCGACGCCATCGACGAGCTGCTCAAGAGCAAGGAAGCCGAGCTGCTCGAGGTCTGATCCTCGAGCCGCTCCCATTCCTGATGTCGACACCGCCGTCGTCTGAGTCCTCCACCTCCGAGGCGACCCCGAAGAAGGACCACGGCCGCGCCGGCCGCGACCTCAAGGCCGCGGTCGGGTCCGCGGTCGTGCTGCTGAGCGCGATCGCCGCTTCGCTGGTCTTCTGGAAGCCGGCCTTCATGGTGATCGTCGCGGTCGCCGTGGTGGTCGCCGTCTGGGAGCTGCGCAAGGGCCTGCTCGCCAAGGACATCGACCTGCCCGAGCAGCCGCTCATGATCGGCGGCGTCGTGATGGTCGTCGTGGCCTACGTGTGGGGTTCGGCGGCGCTGGTGACCGCGACCGCGGTCAGCGCGCTGGTGATCATGCTGTGGCTGCTGCGTCGCGGCGTCGACGGCTACGTCAAGAATGCCACCGCGTCGGTCTTCGCGCTGGTCTACCTGCCCTTCCTGGGCTCCTTCGTGGCGCTGATGCTGGCCGAGGGCGGCCGCACCGGCGGCGGCCTCGACGACAAGGGCGTGCAGGGCATCATCACCTTCATCCTGGTGACGATCGCCTCCGACATCGGCGGCTACATCGCCGGCGTCCTGTTCGGCAAGCACCCGATGGCTCCGGTCATCTCGCCGAAGAAGTCGTGGGAGGGCTTCGCCGGCTCCACGCTCGCGACGGTCGGCGCCGGTGTCGCGCTGGTCGTCTACCTGCTCGAGGGCGACTGGTGGATCGGCGTCGCGCTGGGCCTGATCGCGGTCGTCATGGCCACGCTCGGCGACCTCTGCGAATCGGTCATCAAGCGCGACCTCGGCATCAAGGACATGAGCCAGGTGATCCCGGGCCACGGCGGCCTGATGGACCGCCTGGACTCGCTGCTCGCCACGATCGCCCCGATCTGGCTGCTGCTGCACTACGGCATCTTCACCTGAGGCCGGCGGCGACCTCGCCGAGCAGCGCCATCGCCTCGGCCAGCTGCTCGTCGGAGAGGTACGGCGCCGGGCCGAGCCTGAGGTGCTGTCCCCGGTGGTCGGCCTGCACGCCGCGCCCGGCGAGTGCCGCCCGCAGCTCGGCCGCGCGAGGCGAGCGCAACGCGAGGAAGCCGCCGAAGCCCTCGGCCGGGGTCGCCCGGTCCCGGGTGACGAGGTCGTCGGGCAGGTCGAGGGCGTCGAAGGCAGCGGTGAGCAGCCCGCGCTGGCGTTGCGAGACGGCCCGGAGGACCGGGGGAGCCAGGCCCTGCTCGTCGAAGAAGTCGAGCACACGGGCGGCGCGGTAGTGGCTGGTCGGGTCGTACGTCGACCCGGCGAACCGGTCTCCGTCGTGGGCGAACCAGCCGGTGACCACCGGCTGCAGGCCGCTGGCGTGCGGGGGGATGCGCAGGAAGCAGTTGCCCTCGCCGAGCTGGAGGTACTTGTAGCCGCCGCCGAGGATCCAGGCCTCGTCCAGCCCATCGGTCCCCACGTCCAGCGGGAGCACGCCGAGCTGGTGGTAGGCGTCGACGAGGAGCTCGGTCCCGGTCCGCTCGCAGGCAGCGGCCACGGCCGCGAGCCCCGGCACGACCAGGGAGGTCTCGTACAGCACGGACGACACCACCACGGCCGCGGTCCGGTCGTCCACCGCTGCCGCGACGCGCTCGGCCAGCGAGTCGACCGGCGTGGCCGGCACCCGCACCACCTCGAGCCCGGCGTCGGCGAGCCGGTCGAGCTGGCGACGGGCGGAGTCGAACTCGGCGTCGGTGGTGACCAGCCGGGGCCGGGCGCACAGGTCGAGCGCGGAGAGGAAGCGCACCAGCAGTTCGTGGGCGCTGCCGCCGAGCGCCACGTCGGCGATCGGGTCGCCGACGAGCACCCGGACGCCGTCGCGCAGCCGCTCCGCCTTGGCCGCGGCCCGGTCCCACTTCCGGCCGAGGTCGAGGGCGGCGTCGTCCCACGCCTCGAGGACGCCCTCCCGGGCGATGTCCGGCCACGCCTGGTGGGAGTGACCGGTCAGCAGCAGCCGCTCCGCCACCCGGAACCGGGAGTAGTGGGCGGCGAGCGGCGCAGAGGTCACATCTCGCTCCGGATCGCCCAGAGGTCGGGGAACAGCTGCCGGGTGACCGTGCTCCACAGGTAGGTCGCGCCCGAGGAGCCGCCCGTGCCCGGCTTGGCCCCGATCGTCCGCTCGACCATCTTCACGTGCCGGTAGCGCCACTCCTGGAGGCCCTCGTCGAGGTCGACCAGCCGCTCGGCGACCTGGGCCGCCCCGCCGTCGTCCGTGTACGCCGCCAGCAGCAGCTGCTGGACCTCCGGCGACGGCTCCCACGGGCTGGTCAGGTCGCGGTCGAGCGCGGCCCGCGGGACGTCGTACCCCTGCGTGGTGAGGTAGCGCAGGAAGGAGTCGAAGACCGACGGACGCGACATCGCGGCCGCGATCCGCTCGCGGCCGGCGCTGCCCTCGGGGTAGTGCTCGAAGACGCGGCGGTCGCGGCGGCCCAGGGTGGCCTCGAGCTCGCGGAACTGCTCGGACTGGAAGCCGCTGGACGCGTCGAGGCGGCCGCGGAAGCTGGTGAACTGGCGCGGCGTCATCGTCTCGAGGACGTCGACCTGGGCGACCGCGACCTTGAGGATGGCGAGCACGCGGCCCAGCGTGTGCAGCGCGCGGGGGGTGTCGCCCGCCTCGAGGCGGGCCTGCAGGCCCGCGGTCTCGTGGAGCATCTGCTTGAACCAGAGCTCGTAGACCTGGTGGATGACGATGAAGAGCAGCTCGTCGTGCTCGTCCGAGCGGGGGTGCTGCGCGGAGAGGACGTCGTCGAGCGAGAGGTAGGCGCTGTAGGTGAGCGCGGGGTGCTGGTCGTTCACGGGCCTACTGTCACAGGTCGGCCGGGGGGACGGCCAGCGGGACGCGCGATGGGCCCGTTGGCTACGATCGGCCGGACATGAACCAGGGATTCGAGGACCGCGCGCTGGCGGACGAGACGGACGACGCGGCCGAGCGGTCGCGGCGGCCCGACTGGTTCCACCGCGGGCACCCGGTGTTCTTCCCGCTGGCCGGCTTCTTCACGGGCATGGCGTCGATCATCGTCGTCCCCGGCCTGTACGCCGCGGTGGTCAAGAGCATCGCGGGCTACGAGCGGGCCGAGGAGCTCTTCCCGTTCGTGCTCCTGCTGCTCGTCGTACCGATCGCGATGCTGGTGCCGCACCACACCCGCCGCTTCGCGAAGTACATGCTGCTCGGCATGGTCGCGACGATCCTCGTGGTCGGCGGCGTCGCCGCGGCCGTGCTCTGGTTCCTGCTCAAGAAGGACGCCTGAGCGCACGATTGGGTACGCCGCCGGGTCGGTGGGACAATCGACGGTGATGTCCGAGCAGCCCGCGACCCCGCCGAAGTCGCTTCCCCTCGTCCTCGCGGAGCCGCGTGGGCGCAAGAAGCCTCCCCGGCACCTCGCGGACCTGACCGACACCGAGCGCAAGGACCTGCTCGTCGAGATGGGCCTGCCGGGCTTCCGCGCCAAGCAGCTCTCGACGCACTACTTCGGCCGGCTGGTCCACGACCCCGCCGAGATGACCGACCTGCCCGCCGCCCAGCGCGACGAGCTGGTGGGTGCCCTGCTGCCCGACCTGATGGACCCGATCCGGCAGCAGAGCGCCGACAAGGGCAAGACCGTCAAGACGCTGTGGAAGCTCTTCGATGGCTCGCTCGTCGAGTCGGTGCTGATGCGCTACAAGGACCGCGCCACCATCTGCATCTCCAGCCAGGCCGGCTGCGGCATGGCCTGCCCGTTCTGCGCGACCGGCCAGGGCGGCCTGCAGCGCAACATGTCGACGGCCGAGATCGTGCACCAGGTCGTCGTCGGCGCGCGGGCGATGGCCAACGGCGACGTCGCCGGCGGCCCCGGTCGCCTGTCCAACGTGGTGTTCATGGGCATGGGTGAGCCGCTCGCCAATTACAAGGCCACCGTCGGCGCCGTACGCCGCCTCACGGACCCGGCTCCGTCCGGGCTGGGCCTGTCGGCCCGCCACGTCACGGTCTCCACCGTCGGCCTGGTCCCGCGCATCCGACAGCTGGCCGACGAGGGCGTCCCCGTCACGCTGGCCCTGTCGCTGCACGCCCCCGACGACGAGCTGCGCAACGACCTGGTGCCGATCAACACCCGCTTCTCCGTGGCCGAGACCGTGGATGCGGCGTACGAGTACTTCGCGAAGACCGGACGGCGCGTCTCGATCGAGTACGCCCTGATGCGCGACATCAACGACCAGGGCTGGCGCGCCGACCTGCTCGCCGACGTGCTCGCGGCCGACGGTCGCGGCACCAGCTGGGTCCACGTCAACCCGATCCCGCTCAACGAGGTCCCCGGCTCGCAGTTCACCCGCTCGCGCGAGGAGGACATGGACGAGTTCGTCCGTCGCCTCGAGGCCAAGGGGATCGCGGCGACGATGCGGGACACGCGGGGCAGCGAGATCGACGCCGCCTGCGGACAGCTGGCCGCCGCGGAGTGATCCCGCCGTCTCGGGAGCGGGTGCACGCGGCGAGCGCGGCGTGGGTCTTCGTCCCCGCCGGCGCGCCGCGGGCCGAGGCCGACGAGTACCTCCTCGTCCGCCACCCCGACTGGACCGAGCGACCGGTGCAGGTGGTCCGGACGCATGCCGGCCGGCCGATGGCCGAGGTCGTCGACGAGGTCCTCGAGCGAGCCCGCCCGATGGTGGACCCGGCCGTGCCGTCGTCGGCGGACGTGGCCTGGTGGGTCCGCCTGGACGCCCCGGACGGGCTGGAGGAGGCCCTGGTCGCCCACGGCGCCCGGCCGGACGAGACCGTGGACGTGCTGGCCCGGACGATCGCGGACGCGGCGGACGACGAGCCGCAGCTGCACCCGGCCGGGGACGTCGAGCTGCGCTGGAGCGACGACCTCGCGGTCTTCGCCGACGCGGTCCGCCTCGCCGCGGACGTCTTCGGCGGCGTGGCCACCGACCGCACGGCGCTCAAGGCGACCTTCCCCGGAGAGGCGGCGAAGGTCCGCGGCGGCGGTGGGGGAGCGGTCGTCGCCTACCTCGACGGTCGCCCGGTCGGCTCGGGCGGGGTGACGCTCGCCGGCCCGGACGCGCGGCTGTGGGGCGGCGTCGTCCTGCCCGAGGCGCGTGGGCGCGGCGTCTACCGGGCCGTGCTCGCCGCCCGGCTCGCCTACGCGCGGGAGGTGGGAGCCGACCTCGCGATCGTCAAGGGCCGGGTGGAGACGTCCGGACCGATCCTGCGCCGGGCGGGCTTCGCCGCGTTCGGGCAGGAGCGGTCCTGGCTGCTCCCGATCGGCTGAGCGGGAGGTCGGGGCGCGGGGTCTCGTGACGGTCGCTGCGCGACCTCCTCGACCACCGGGGCTCAGGCCAGCGGGTTGCCGACCAGCAGCTCGACGTTGCGGTCCTCCGGCGCGCCGGAGCCGTCCAGGTGCTCGTGCCAGTCGTTGGCCGCCAGCTCACGGGCGAGACCGGCGAGCTGGACGGCGTTCGCCGTACCCGCCCCGGCCGACGGCGGGCCGGCGTGGTCCACCATCGTCGTGAAGATCGACAGGGTGCCGTCGGCGTTGTCGGCGACCTCGATGATCCGTGCCTGCTGGGGCCAGTCGATGTGCGAGGCCGTGGTGATCTCCCACAGGCCGCCGCCCGCGGGGCGGGGGCGCGGGGTGATCTTGTTGCGGTGGGTGTGGCCGTTGATCCAGGCGATGACCTGCGGTCGCGCCAGGAGCGCGTCGAGCACGGCGCCGCCGGTGACCCGCGCCTCCAGGCTGCCGCCGGTCGCGATGAGCGGGTTGCCCATCGTGTCGGAGGTGTGGTGGCTGAAGACGAGCACGATCTTGTCGGCGGACTGGTCCAGGAGCGCCTCGAGCCAGGCGAACTGCGTCTTGTCGAGCGACCCGTCGGCGTACCCGTTGGGGTTGACCGTGTCCATGACGACGAAGCGGAAGGCGCCGTTGTCGAAGTGGTAGTACGCCGTGCCGGCCTGGCGGTTGGCGGCAGTGAAGCCGTGGCCGAAGGGTGCGCCGCCCATCGCGAAGTGCTGCTCGACGACCTGCTTGCGGGTGAGCAGGCGGCGGTTCAGGTCGGGCTGGACGGTGCGGACGACGGTGTTCAGCGCCCCGCCGAGCAGGTTGGTCAGCAGCGCGGCCGGGTCGGTCATCAGGTCGTCGAAGAGCTGCGCCGGGTTGAGGCCGAGCGGCGGGGAGACGATCTTGAGGGTGCCCAGCGCCAGCAGGTTGAGCTGGAGGGTGCTCGTGGGGAAGTTGCCCTGGACGAGGCCGTCGTGGTTGCCGAAGACGGAGTACCACGGCATGTTCAGGCCCTCGGCGTTGAACGGCCGGCGGGCGGCGTCGAGCAGACCCGGTACGACGGGGAAGCCGTACTCCGCGCGCGGCCGGTCGACGGGCTTGCCGGCCGGCGCCCCGTGCGGGTGCCAGTAGGCGGTGTCGTAGGTGAGCGGCGAGCTGTCGGCGACGCCCTCCCACTTGTTGGGGTTGCCGGAGTCGACCCGCACCGAGCCGCCGTTGAGCACCCCGATGTTCCAGCGGACCTCGTTGAGCTGCGAGTTGTCGGAGTTGTCGCCGGTCTGGATCGCCAGCGCGAGCGGCTTGCCCGTGACCGGGCCGTCGGCGATCTCGTTGATGGCGCGCACCATCGAGTCGGCGACCTGGCCGGTGAGCATCTCGTGCGGTCGGTACGACGACGTGAACAGCCCCGTCGCGGGGAGCGGGCTCGGGTCGTCGAGCCGGTCGGTCCACTCGAGGCGGAGCGGCGACTGCGCGTCGACGATGTGGATGTCGCTCAGCTGGACGAAGGCGATCATGCCCTCGCGGGCACGGCCCGCACCGGCGGGGACGCCCAGGCCGGCACGTACGCCGTGCGCCTCGCCGGCGACCGAGATGACGGGGCGGTAGCCGCCGGCGCCGGGGGTGCCGGTGGTGAACGTCCGCTGGACGGTGCTGCTGCCGGCGGCGTTGGCCGCGGACGAGCGGAGCACCCCGGGCAGGGCGGTGGCGGCGGCGGCGAGGCCTCCGGCGGCGATGGTCTTGCGGATCAGGTCACGGCGAGAGATCTCCACGCTGCCGTAACGAACCTTCTATGAAATGGGTCACGTCCCGATTCGGGGCACCCCAGCCGTTCACGCGGCGGTCGCCGGACACTTCCGGTCAGGTGACGTTCCGTTGTCGCGGCGTCCCTAGCGTCCTTGGCATGACGAAGCCCGGTACGACGCGACTCAGGGTCCTCGTGGTCACCGAGTCCTTCCTCCCGCAGATCAACGGGGTCACCAACTCGGTGCGCCGCGTGCTGGAGCACCTCTCCGCCGAGGGGCACCACGCCCAGCTGGTCGCGCCGACCGGCCCGGACAGCTACGCCGGGTTCCGCGTCAAGCGCGCCCGCGGCGCCAACCTCCCCTTCTACCCCGACTTCCGGCTCGGCCTCGAGACCCGGCGCCGACTGCGCACCGTGATGACGCAGTACCGCCCCGACGTCGTCCACATCGCCTCGCCGGCCACCCTGGGCTACCAGGCGTCCCGTGCCGCCGCCGAGCTCGGCATCCCGACGGTCGCGATCTACCAGACCGACCTCGTGGGCTTCGCCGAGCGCTACGACCTGCCGGGCGGCGCCCGCGCGATGGCCACGCTCACCCGCCGCATCCACCACCACGTGGACCGCACCCTCGCCCCGTCGACCGCCAGCATCGAGCAGCTGCGTGAGCTCGGCGTGCCGGAGGTCCACCGGTGGGGCCGCGGGGTGGACCTGGTCGCCTTCAACCCGCGCCACCGCGACGAGGAGCTGCGCCGGCGGATCTCGCCGGACGGCCGCCTGCTCGTCGGGTACGTCGGCCGGCTGGCCGCCGAGAAGGAGCTCGACCTCCTGACCCACCTCGCCGACGACCCCCGCTACCGCCTCGTCGTGGTCGGCGGTGGCCCGGACGAGCAGCGCCTCAAGGGGCTGCTCGGCGACCGGGCCGCCTTCCTCGGGCTGCTGCACGGCGACGACCTGAGCCGCGCCTACGCCTCCCTCGACGTCTTCGTGCACACCGGTCGCTACGAGACCTTCTGCCAGTCGGCCCAGGAGGCGCTCGCCTCGGCCGTCCCGGTGGTCGCGCCGGCCGCCGGCGGACCCGTCGACGTGGTCGCCCACGGCGCCACCGGGTTGCTCTACCGGCCCGGCGACGGCCGGGACCTCGCCGCCGCCGTGGACCGCCTCGCGTCGGACGCCGGGCTGCGGGCGACGATGGGTGCGACCGCGCTACGGGCGGTCCAGGAGCGGTCCTGGTTCGCGATCAACGAGCAGCTGATGGAGCACTACCGGGCGGTGATCGGTCCGCGCGCGACCAGCCGGACGTCGTACCGCGCTGCGTGACGGGCGGCCCTCAGCCGAAGAGCGCCGCTGCCTCGTCGACGGTGTCGACGAGGTGGACGTGTCCCTCCATGGCGCGGCCGCGCGCGAGCGCCTGCAGGAGCGGCCAGGCGGGGAGGGTCTGCGTCCAGTAGGTCCGTCCGACCAGGACCATCGGCGCCACCGACTCGTCGGTCGCGTAGTAGTTCTCGCACGCGTCCTGGAAGATCTCCTGCACGGTGCCGCCGGCGCCCGGCAGGAAGACGATGCCGGCATCGCAGACCTGCAGCAGGATCGCCTCGCGCAGCGCGTTGCGGAAGTACTTCGCGACCGCCGTGGCGAAGAGGTTCGGCGGCTCGTGGCCGTAGTGCCAGGTCGGCACGCCGAGGGAAGGCCGCGGCGACGGGCTGAGCTCCAGGGCGTCCCGTGCCGCTCGCACCCAGGCGTCGATCGACGGCCGGAACGACGGTACGACGCCCAGCCGGCCCAGCGCGTCGAGCAGTGCCTCCTCGGGCAGCCCGGCCATCCTGCCGCCGAGGTTGGCCGCCTCCATCGCGCCGGGACCCCCACCGGTCGCCACCACGTGGCGAGCACCGAGGAGGCGGCCCAGCCGGGCGGCGTCGGCGTAGGCCGTGGTGCCCCGGTCCGCGGCGTGGCCGCCCATCACCCCGACGAGGTCGCGATCGCGCACCCACGCGGCGAGGGCGGTGTCGATGGCCTGGTCGTGGAGGACCTCGGCGAGCGCCTCGGCCGGTCCGCAGGCGGCGCGTGCCCAGACGTAGGCGCGGGCGTCGAAGCTCGCGGCGTAGTCGTCGCGGTCGTAGAGGTCGGCGGGGGAGTAGAGCGTGCTCCGCGTGATGTCGAGGCCGGCCAGGTGGGCGGCGCCGGCCTCGCCGGCGCGGGAGTGCCACTGCCGGTCGGTGTCGGTGCGGGACTCGACGACGACGGTCCTGCTGCGGGTGCTCCTCACGCGGCCGGACGCTACCCGACGGGTCCTCGCGGGCCGTGGGTCCGCGGGTTGGACGGTTCCTTGAAATGTTTCTTGATTGACTCACTACAGTTAAGCGAGGACGCACCGGGGTCTCGTGACGGTTGCTGCGCAACCTCCTCGACCACCGGGGACGGCCGCGCCACACCGACACCCATCCCCCGCCAGGAGCCCACGATGACCTACCGTCCCGAGACCCTCGCCGTGCACGCCGGCCAGGAGCAGCCCGACCCCGCGACCAACGCGCGGGCGGTGCCGATCTACCAGACGACGTCGTACGTCTTCAACGACACCGAGCACGCCGCCAACCTGTTCGCCCTCGCCGAGCCCGGCAACATCTACACGCGGATCATGAACCCGACGCAGTCGGCGTTCGAGGAGCGGGTCGCCCAGCTCGAGGGCGGTGTGGGCGCCCTCGCGGTGGCGTCGGGCTCGGCCGCGATCACCTACGCCGTGCTCAACCTGACCTACTCCGGTGACAACATCGTCGCGATCTCGACGCTCTACGGCGGCACCTACGCGCTGTTCGCGCACACGCTGCCGCAGTACGGCATCGAGGTCCGCTTCGTCGACCCGGAGAAGCCCGAGGACCTGGCCAAGCACGTCGACGACAGGACGAAGCTGGTGTTCGCCGAGACGATCGGCAACCCGAAGCTCAACGTCGTCGACACCCGTGCCTGGGCCGACGCGGCCCACGCGCAGGGACTCCCGCTGGTGGTCGACAACACCGCCACGACGCCGTACCTCGAGCGGGTCTTCGACCACGGCGCCGACGTCTCGGTCCACTCGGCGACGAAGTACATCGGCGGCCACGGCACCTCGATCGGCGGCATCATCGTCGACTCCGGCAACTTCGACTGGGCCGCCCACGCGGACCGCTTCCCGGGCCTGACCGGGCCGGACACGGCGTACCACGGCGTGGTGTGGACCGAGGCCGTCGGCAACCTCGCCTACATCATCCGGGCGCGGACCGTGCTGCTGCGCAACACCGGCGCCGCGATCGCCCCGCTCAACTCGTTCCTCTTCCTGCAGGGCCTCGAGACGCTCCACCTGCGCGTCGAGCGGCACAGCGAGAACGCGCTGGCCGTCGCGAAGTACCTCCAGGGCCACGAGGCGGTCGCGTGGGTCAACTACCCCGGCCTCGACGGGGACCCCTACAAGGCCGTGGCCGACAAGTTGTTCACCGGCAAGGGGTACGGCGGCCTGGTCTCCTTCGGCCTCAAGAGCGGCCGCGACGGCGGCAAGCGCTTCATCGAGTCGGTCGAGCTGTTCAGCCACCTCGTCAACATCGGCGACGCGAAGTCGCTGGCCGTGCACAACGCCAGCACCACGCACTCGCAGCTGACGCCGGAGGAGCTGGAGGCGGCCGGCGTGCCCGAGGACCTGGTCCGGCTCTCGGTCGGCATCGAGAACGTCGACGACATCATCGCCGACCTCCAGCAGGCCCTGATCGCCGCCAAGTAGGCGCAGGGGCAGCCACCATGACCGACTCCGTCGGGGTCGTCGCGACCCAGCGGGCCGTGCTCACGCAGCGCGGCCCGCTGGTGCTCGCCTCGGGTGCCGCGCTGGTGCACGTCGAGGTCGCCTACGAGACCTACGGCGAGCTGTCGCCGGCCCGCGACAACGCCGTCTTCGTCTGCCACGCGCTGACCGGCGACGCCCACGCCGCCGGCTGGCACGAGGGCGCACGCCGGCCCGGGTGGTGGGACAACCTGATCGGCCCGGGCAAGGCGCTCGACACCGAGCGCTTCTTCGTCGTCTCCGCCAACCTCATCGGCGGCTGCTCCGGCACGACCGGCCCGCAGTCGGTCGACCCGGCCACCGGCCGGCGCTACGGACCGGACTTCCCGGCGCTCGACATGGCCGACTTCGTGACGGCCCACCGCGGCCTGCTCGACCACCTCGGCATCGACCGCCTGCACGCCGCGGTCGGCGGCTCGCTCGGTGGCATGCAGGTCCTCGAGTGGGCGCTGCAGGAGCCGGACCGGATCGACCGCGCGGTGCTGGTCGCCGCGAGCTCGCGGCTCACGCCGGAGAACATCGCCTTCTCCTCGGTGGCCCGTGCCGCCATCCTCGAGGACCCCGACTTCCACGACGGCCGGTACGCCGACCACGGCACCTCGCCACGCCACGGGCTCAAGATCGCCCGGATGATGGCCCACATCACCTACGTGTCCGGGACGTCGCTGGAGGCGAAGTTCGGCCACCGGCGGGCGACCTCGGGCACCGACAAGCGGCTCGGTGCCGACTTCGAGGTCGAGGACTACCTGCAGCACCAGGGGGAGTCCTTCCTGCGCCGGTTCGACGCGCTGTCGTACCTCCACCTGACCCGGCCGATGGACTACTTCGACCCGTTCGGGAGCCACCCGGACGTCGTACCGTCGACGCGCTTCCGGCTGTTGTCCTTCGACTCCGACTGGCGCTTCCCGACGGCCCACTCGCTGCGGATCCGCGACCAGCTGGCCGCGCGCGGGGTGGCCGTGGACCACGCGGAGATCGCGTCTCCGTGGGGCCACGACTCGTTCCTGCTGGAGCCGCCGGGCTACCACGACCTGGTGCGCGGCTTCCTCTGAGCGACCCGGCCTTCCTCAGAAGGCGTGGGCCACCAGCTCGCCGAACAGCTCCTGCGGATCGACCTCCAGCCCGCGCCGCGTGAACCACGAGCAGACGTTCGTGCAGTCGCGCAGCAGGAAGTCGAAGCCCTGGGCGTTGCCGACCAGGTCGACGAGCTGGGGCAGGTCGATGATGACGAGCCGCTCGCCGGCCGCGAGGATGTTGTACGGCGACAGGTCGCCGTGCACGAGACCGGCCTGCACCAGCGTCGCCATCGCGTCCCGCAGCTGGTCGAGGTACGACGCCAGCAGCGCGGGCTCCGGCCGGGTCTGGGCGAGCCGGGGCGCGGTCTCGCCGTCGACCGAGATCCACTCCATCAGGATCTCGGTGCCGTCGACCTGCACGGGGTAGGGGACCGGCAGGCCGAGCTCCCAGCAGCGCTTGAGCGCGTTCCACTCCGACACCGCCCACTCGCCGGCGGCGACCTCGCGGCCGAACGTGCTCTTGCGCTTGATGGCGCGCTCGTCGCGGGAGCGCTTCATGCTGCGGCCCTCGGTGTAGCTCGCCGAGCGGTGGAAGGTGCGGTGGTCGGGCGCGCGGTAGCGCTTGGCCGCCATCACCACGGACTGCGCCGGGTCGTGCGGGTCGGTGCGGTCCAGCAGGAAGACGTCGGCCTCCTTGCCGGTCTTCAGGATGCCGAGCTCGGTGTCGATCGCGCCCTGCGAGGTGACCACCCAGTCGGGGCGGGGCTCGGGGCCGCGGGACAGCGGCTCGACGGAGAGCCAGGTCGACCATCGCTGGCCGGGCTCGACCTCGTCGTAGGACTGGTAGTCGAAGACGAAGCGGGGATCGATGCCGGGGTCGATGCGGGGGGCGATGCGGGGTGCATCGAGATCAGGGGAGAGGTTCTCCTGGAACAAGACGGGTGCTCCTGTGGGTCGAAAGGGTTCGGTCTGAAGGCAGGCCGAGGACAGTCATGGACATGTCACGCTCCTCTCGACGGGTCCGCGGGAACGCGCGGACGGACGCACCCGATGGTGACCGACATCCGTTCGCCGGGGCAACCGAATTAGCTCGCCCCTCCGACGGCTGCGGGACGTAGGGTGGCCCGATGCGCATGCGGACCGTTCTCGTGGTGTTCCTCCTGCTGCTCGTCCCGGGTCTGTCCGGCGCGGGCGCTGCCACCCTCACGGCCGGGCCGGGCTCGCCCGTCGGTCCCGACCCCTACTGGAAGTACGACGGCAACGGCGGCACGGACGCCCTGCGCTACAACATCCAGGTCTCCTACGACTTCGGCTCCCGCACCCTGCGCGGCCGCACCGTCGTGACGATGCGCGCGAAGCAGGACCTGACCAGCTTCACCCTCGACCTGCTGCTGCCGGTCTCGGCGGTCAAGGTCGACGGCCGCACCGCCCGGTTCGCCAAGCCGCTCAACCACGAGCTGAAGGTGGTGCCGCCGGCGACGATCGCGAGCGGCGACATCTTCCGGGTGGACGTGACCTACGCCGGGAAGCCCGACGCCTACACCTACGGCGGGGAGCGGAACTGGCTGGCCGACCGCAACGAGGTCGTCGCGATGAACCAGCCGCACATGGCGCCGTGGTGGTTCCCGTCCAACGACCACCCCACCGACAAGGCGGTCTTCGACGTCCGGGTGAGCGTCCCGCGCGCCAAGCGGGTCGTCAGCAACGGCTCGCTCGTCAGCCGCACGGTGAGCGGCACCCGCGCCACGACCCACTGGCGGACGGTCGACCCGATGGTGACCTATCTCGCCTTCTTCGCCGCCGGTGGCTACGACGTCGCGAGCGGCCGTACCGGCAAGGGCATCCCGTACTACTACGCGGTCTCGCAACAGCTCTCGTCCGGCGACCGCACCCGCGCGATGAGGCAGCTGCGGCAGAGCGGGCCGGTCACCGACTGGCTGCAGGGCTGGCTCGGCACCTACCCGTTCACGTCCACCGGCGGCCTGGTGACCGGTCTCGACGTCGGCTTCGCGCTCGAGAACCAGACCCGGCCGACGTACGGCGCCTGGATCTATCCCAGCGTGGTCGTGCACGAGCTCGCGCACCAGTGGTTCGGCGACAGCGTCGCCGTCCACCGCTGGAAGGACATCTGGATCAACGAGGGCTTCGCGACCTTCTCCGAGGTCGCGTACGCCGCCGCGCACGGCGGGCCGTCGGTGGCGTCGTGGCTCAACGCGGCCTACCAGGACCGCTGCCACGAGTCCGGGTCGTCGTTCTGGACCCTCGACCTCACCGCCCCCGGAGCGGCGAACATCTTCGACGAGGCGGTCTACGACCGCGGCGCGATGGTCCTCGCGGCCCTGCAGAACCGGATCGGCGCGACGGCCCTGCGCGACCTGCTCCGCACCTGGGTGGCGCAGCACCACGACGGCAACGCGAGCGTGGCCCAGTTCGAGGCGCTGGCGGCCAGCGAGACGGGGGAGGACCTGGACGGGTTCTTCGACGCGTGGCTGCGCGACGGCACCGTTCCCTCCGGGGCCGGCAACGGGCTGCTGCACGCCTGCTCGTAGCGTGCAGCGCGCCTCCCACGGCACCGGTGGGGCTTTTGGTACCAATGTGTCGAACTGTGCCCCGTAGCACGCCGGACCAGGATGGAGACGCCCGCCGATGGACGCCAAGAAGGTGATCGCCCTCGTGGTGATCGTGTTCCTCGGGTTCTGGATGTTCACGGACCCCAACGGCCTGGCCGACACCTCCAAGAGCGCCGCCAGCAACGGCTGGGACCTGACGACCGATGCGTTCAACGGCGTCATCGACTTCGTCGGCGCGATGGACTGATCCGAGAGCCACCATGAGCTTCGTCGCGGGCGTCGTCCTGCGACTCGGCGACCCGAAGATCGGCAAGCACCTCCTGCGTGACGAGGGCGAGGTCGTGGTCGACGAGGTCACGCACCACTGGTTCGCCTACCTGCGACCGGGCGCCGAGGCCGTGCTGGCCACCCTGCTGCTGGTCGCGAGCTGGTTCGTCGCCGTCGAGGTCGCCTGGTTCTTCATCATCGTGGCGGTGGGGCTGCTCGGCCACGCCGCGTGGGGCGGCCTCGCGGTGCTGCGCGACCGGTTCGTGATCACCAACATGCGGGTGTTCCGCGTCCACGGCGTGCTGTCGCAGAGCCTGGCGACCATGCCGCTCAGCCGGATCCTCGACATCTCGGTCAAGAAGCCGCTGCACGGACGGATCCTCGGCTTCGGCCACTTCTGCTTCGAGTCCGCCGCCCAGGAGCAGGGCCTGCGCGACATCCGGTACGTCGGCCGGCCCGACGACCGCGACCTGGCGATCCAGCGCGTGGTCCAGCGAGCGGGCCTGCGCGGACCCCGAGTCCCGAACTGACCACCGTTCCGTAGGATTTGCTGCCATGACGCAGCAGCCGTTCTCCCGTCCCGGAGCCATCGACCTCTCGGCGCTGAAGCGGCCCGCCGGAGCCGCGCCCGCCGGAGCGCCGACAGGTGGCGCGAGCAGCGCTCCCGCAGGCGGCTCGGCGTACTCGGTGGCGATCGACGAGGCCAACTTCCAGACTGTGCTCGAGGCGTCGATGACGGCGCCGGTGGTGCTCGTCTTCCACTCGCCCTCGCAGTCGCCCGAGAGCGAGCAGCTGGCCCGCGACGTGGCCACCGTCGCCGACGAGTACGACGGCCGCTTCCTCGCCGCGACCATCGACGTCGACGCGGTGCCCCAGATCGCGCAGGCGATGCAGATCCCGCAGGTGCCGCTGATGCTGGTCATCCTCGACGGCCGCCCGGCGACCCAGCCGATCCCGGGCGCCGCCCCGATCGACGACATCCGCGCGCTCTTCAACCAGTTCGCCCAGCAGCTGACCGCCCAGGGCATCGCCGGGCGCCACCAGCCCAACGCCTTCGGCGGCGCCGCTGCCGGCGAGGTGGGCGAGGACGGCGAGCCCGAGCTCGACCCGCGATACGCGCCCGCGCAGGAGGCCCTCGCCGCGGGCGACATCGACGCCGCGGTGGCCGAGTACCAGAAGCTCGCCGACGCCAACCCCGCCGACCACGAGGCCGCGGCCGGCCTGGCGATGGCCAAGGTGCTCCAGCGCACTCAGGGCGCCGACCTCAACGCGGCGCGGGCGGCCGCCGCCGCCAACCCCGACGACGTCGACGCGCAGACCCTGGTCGCCGACCTCGACATGCTCGGCGGCCACGTCGAGGACGCCTTCGCGCGGCTGGTCGAGCTCGTTCGTCGTACCGCCGGCAAGGACCGCGACCGCGCCCGCGAGCACCTGCTCGGCCTGTTCGGCGCCGTCGGCAACGACGACCCGCGGGTGCTCAAGGGCCGCCAGGCCCTCGCGTCTGCCCTCTTCTGAAGTCGGACGCCTGATGTCGGTCACGCCCGCGAGCCGGGCGATGGGAGTCCGGCAGGGCGCCGGCTTCCTCGCGCAGGGCATGCGCCTGTGGAAGCACCGGCCGCGGCTGATGCTGCTCGGGATCATCCCGGCGCTGATCAGCGCCGCGCTCATCGTGACGCTGTTCGTCGTGCTCGTGATGTACGCCGACGACGTCATCGACTGGGCCACGCCCTTCGCCGACGACTGGTACGACGCCCTCCGCACCACCTTCCGCGCGGTGCTCTTCGTGCTGGTGCTGGCGGGCGCGGCGATGCTCTCGATCATCACCTTCACCGGCCTGACCCTCGCGGTCGGCGACCCCTTCTACGAGAAGATCTGGAAGGAGGTCGAGATCTCCCTCGGCGGCGACGTGCCCGAGCAGGGCGTCGGCTGGCTGCGCGGGATCCTCGACGGCGTCCAGCTCGTGCTGATGGGCATCGGCACCGCGATCCTCGTCTTCGTCATCGGGCTGCTCCCGCTGGTCGGCGCGATCGCCGGCTTCTGCATCGGCCTCGTCCTGGCCGGGCGCCTGCTCGCCGGCGAGCTGGTGTCGCGCCCGCTCGAGGCCCGCGGCATGGACCGCGCGCAGCGCCGCGAGCTGATGGCCGAGCACCGCCGGGCGATGCTCGGCTTCGGGGTCTGCGTGCAGGCGTGCTTCCTGATCCCCCTCGGCGGCATCGCGGTGATGCCGGGCGCCGTCGCGGGCGCGACCTACTTCGCCCGCGAGGCCCTGGACCGGCGACCGGGCGCGGACGTGCCCGCCCGCGAAATTGATTGACGTCAATCAATTTCCCGGGCGGGGCCTCTGAGCACCGGTTCGATTGCGGCGCGATCGACCGTCAGCCGCCCACTCCCGCGAACGCAGCCAGCACCGCCTGCACGGCGGGGGAGTCGGCCATCGTGCGCCGGTGCAGGGCGTCGACGAGCCGGATCGGCTCCGGGTCCTCCACCCGTACGGCGACCAGCTCCTCGCCCAGTGGCGCGCGCCCCATCCGCGGGATCAGCGCGACGCCGAGGCCGGCGCGGACGAGGGCGAGGTGCGACTCGAACTCCCCGGAGACGTGGGCGATGCGGGGCGGGCGGCCGGTGCCGTCGTACATGCGGGAGAGCCACTGGCGACAGATCGTGCCCTCGGGGGTGGCGATCCAGCCGACGTCGACGAGGTCGTGCGGCGTCACCCGCGCACACCGGGCCAGCGGGTCGTCGCGGTGCACGACGAGGTCGGCGAGGTCCGTGGCGACCGGCGTGCTGACGACGTGGTCCGGCACCGCGAGCGGTACGCCGCCCCAGCGGTGGACGATCCCGAGCTCGGCCTGGCCCGAGGCGACGAGGTCCACGACGTCCCACGGCTCGCGCTCGTCCAGGGTGAGGGTGAGGTCGGGGTGGGCGTCGCGCAGGGAGCGGGCGATCGGGGCGATCAGCCCGCGCATGGCGGTGGAGAAGGCGGCGAGCCGGACCCGGCCGGCGACCACGCCGGCCCGCTGCTGCAGCCCCGCCTCGAGCTGCTCGAGATCGGCCAGGACCTGCTCGCCGGCGTCGACGAGGTGCTGGCCGTGGCTGGTGAGCATCACCCCGCGGCCGACCCGCTCGAGCAGGGGGACGCCGGTCTGCCGCTCGAGGCGCTTGACCTGCTGGGAGATCGCGCTTGGGGTGAAGCCGGTCGCCGCCGCGGCGGCGACGACCGATCCGTGGGTGGCGACGGCGCGCAGGCCGGCGAGGGCGTCCAGGTCAATCATGCAGCAACGCTACATGAAGTTGCGCAGATCTATTCGCTGGTGCTTCATGGTTCCGGCGGCGACGATGGACGGGTGACCCGCAAGGACCAGGCCCTCGCCGCCCTCGTCGCCGTGATCTGGGGCTTCAACTTCGTCGTGATCGACTGGGGGATGGGCGACGTGCCGCCGCTCCTGTTCCTCGCCGCGCGCTTCCTCGCCGTGGTCGTGCCGGCGGTCTTCCTGCTCCCGCGTCCGCCCGTCCCGTGGCGCACCGTGGCGGCGGTGGGCGTCTTCATGTCGCTGGGCCAGTTCGGGTTCCTCTACGTCGCGATGGACGCCGGCATGCCGCCGGGGCTCGCGGGCCTGGTCCTCCAGGCGCAGGTCGTGCTGACCATCGCGCTCGCCGCGGTGGTGCTGCGCGAGCGGCCGACGCGGCCGCAGGTCGCCGGCGTCCTCCTCGGCGCCGTCGGGCTGGTCGTCGTCGGCCTCGGCCGCGGCGGGCACGTCCCGGCGATCGCCCTCCTGCTGTGCCTGTCGGCGGCGCTGATGTGGGCGATCGGCAACGTCGTGTCCCGTGCCTCCGGAGCGACCGGCGGCCTCTCGCTCACGGTCTGGTCGGCGCTCGTCGTCCCGGTCCCGCTGGTGCTGCTCTCGCTCGTCGTCGACGGCCCGAGCGCGGTCGCGGACGGCGTCGCCGCGTTCGGGTGGCGGGCCGGCCTGTCCACCGTCTACACCGCCGGGCTCGCCTCGCTGGTCGGCTACGGCCTCTTCAACGGGCTGCTGTCGCGCAACCCGTCGTCGGCCGTGGTGCCGTGGATCCTGCTCGTCCCGCCGGTCGCGATCGGGTCGGCGTGGGCGCTGCTCGACGAGGTCCCGTCGACCGGCGAGCTGGCCGGTGGCGCGCTGCTGGTGCTCGGCGTGCTGGTCGCCCAGGCCCGCTGGTCCGGTCGGCTCAGCGGCCGGACTCGGTATAGCCGGGACCCTCGCCCGCGAGACTCGCCAGAGCAGCTCGCACCCGCCGGGCGGTGAAGTCCGCGGCCCGCTCGTCGACCTCGTCGAGGGTGAGGAAGGCCGCGCTGCGGATCTCGCGGGCCTGCGGCACGACCTGCTCGACGATCGACGCGGGGTGCGCGCCGCCGTCGAACACGAGGCAGAGCGCGTCGTCCCAGCCGCCCCACGGCGGCAGCCAGTCGGTCAGCAGCAGCCGGCCGGCGGGGATCTCGAGGGCGAGCTCCTCCTCGACCTCGCGAGCGACGGCGACGTGCGGCGACTCACCGACCTCGACCACGCCTCCGGGCAGGTCCCAGTCGGTCTTGTAGGTCAGGTTGCACATCAGCACCCGTGCCGCGGGGCCGTCGGCGTCGCGGACCAGCATCTGCGCGATCCCGCGCTTGCGGGGCAGGAACGAGTTGAGCAGCGCGCGGAAGCCGCCCGGCTCGTGCACCGGGACGTCGTCGACCAGGCGCGCGTAGACGACCACGTCGCCCGCGCGCCCGCGCTGGACGCCCTCGCGGCGCAGGCCGGACCAGGTCGCGATCCGCTGGGCCTCGGCATCGTCGATCGCGACCTTGACCTCGACCCGGTCGTGGTCGGTCAGCGCCTCGGCCACCTGGCGTCGTACGACGTCGACGGCGGCCTGCCAGCCGCGCTCGGTGAGGTCGGAGGTCCAGGTCAGCCGGGCGATGCCGTCGTCGACGGTCGCGTGGCTGATCTCCGGCTGCTCCGACACAGCGCAAACCCTAGACGACTGGTCGTCATTCAGCGGAGGGTGCCACCAGCCAGAGCGTGGCGAGCGGTGGCAGCACGAGGTCCGCGTACGCGGGGCTGCCGCCCGGCGCACCGGCCTCCATCGGGCCGGCCGGCTCCGCGTGGACGGTGCCGAGGTTGCCGACCCCACTGCCGCCGTACGACGCCGCGTCGGTGTTGAGCGCCTCGGTCCACGCGCCGGCGACCGGCAGCCCGAGCCGGTAGTCGTGGGGGACCGCGGCGAAGTTCGACACGCTGACCAGGTCCGGCACGCCGGGCTGCCCGGAGCGGCGGACGAACGAGAAGACGTTGTGTCCCGCGTCCTGGCCGTCGATCCACGCGAACCCGGCGGGGTCGTTGTCCAGGCGCCACAGCGCCGGCTGGTCGCGATAGCGGGCGTTGAGGTCGCGGACGAAGTCGAGCATGCCGCGGTGCTCGGGCTTCTGCAGCAGCCACCAGTCCAGCTCGCGCGCCTCGGCCCACTCCGACTCCTGGGCGAACTCGCAGCCCATCATCAGCAGCTGCTTGCCGGGGTGGGACCACATGAAGGCGAGATAGGCGCGCAGCGTCGCGAGCTGCTGCCAGCGGTCGCCGGGCATCTTGCGGACCAGCGATCCCTTGCCGTGGACGACCTCGTCGTGGCTCAGCGGCAGGACGTAGTTCTCCGAGAAGGCGTAGACGAGGGAGAAGGTCATCTCGCCGTGGTGGTAGGCGCGGTGCACCGGCTCGTGGCGCAGGTAGCCGAGGCTGTCGTGCATCCAGCCCATGTTCCACTTGAAGCCGAAGCCGAGCCCGCCGCCGGAGGTCGCGCCGGTGACGCCCGGCCAGGCGGTCGACTCCTCGGCGATCGTGACGATTCCGGGCACCCGCTTGTAGGCGGTGGCGTTGAGCTCCTGCAGGAACTGCACCGCCTCGAGGTGCTCGCGGCCGCCGTACCGGTTCGGGTGCCACTCGCCCTCGTTGCGGCCGTAGTCGAGGTAGAGCATGGACGCGACCCCGTCGACGCGCAGGCCGTCGACGTGGAACTCCTCCAGCCAGTAGAGCGCGTTCGCGAAGAGGAAGTTGCGCACCTCGGGGCGACCGAAGTCGAAGATGTAGGAGCCCCACTCCGGGTGCCACCCCCGCTGCGGGTCGGGGTGCTCGTAGAGCGCGGTGCCGTCGAAGCGGGCCAGCGCCCACTCGTCGGTCGCGAAGTGGCCGGGCACCCAGTCCAGGATGACCGCGATGCCGGCGGCGTGCAGCGCGTCGACGAGCCGGCGGAAGCCGTCGGGATCGCCGAAGCGCGCGTCGGGCGCGAAGTACGACGTCACGTGGTAGCCCCACGAGCCCCCGAACGGGTGCTGCATCACCGGCATCAGCTCGACGTGCGTGAAGCCGAGGTCGGCGAGATAGCCGGGCAGGTCGGCGGCGAGCTCGTCGTAGGTCCAGTAGGACCCGTCGGGGTGCTTCTTCCACGAGCCCAGGTGCAGCTCGTAGGTCGACATCGGCTCGTTGACCGGCTGCCGGGTCGCGCGCTGCTCCAGCCAGGCGTCGTCCTGCCACGTGTGGGTGCTGGTGAAGACGCGGGAGGCGGTGGCCGGCGGCGGCTCGGCGAAGAAGGCCATCGGGTCGGCCTTGTGCCGCCACACGCCGTCGGCGCCCTCCACCACGAACTTGTACGACGCCCCGGAGCCCACGCCCGGCGCGAAGGCCTCCCACAGGCCGCTGCCGATCGGCACCATCCGGTGGGCATTGCCGTCCCAGCCGTTGAAGTCGCCGATCACGCTGACGTTGCGCGCGTTGGGCGCCCACACGACGAAGCTGGTGCCGGGCTCGGGCTCGGTGCGCTCGTGAGCGCCCAGGGCTTGCCAGAGCAGCTCGTGGCGGCCCTCCGCGACGAGGTGCAGGTCGATCTCTCCGAGTGTCGTCGACACGTGTTTCGGCATCCTCTCGAGTCTAACGAGGTGGTGAGCGACCGGGCGGTACCCCGCGCCGTCCCCGGCAGTCGCCGACGCGACGGCCCGCCTCGGGGAGCGCTGGGGGCGGGTGATCTGATGGGCTGGTGACGACCACCCCCGACGAGCGCCTCGGCTGGCGGCTGACCGTCCTCGTCCCGGTCGTGCTCGGCTGCCTGTCGATGATCGGGCCGTTCAGCATCGACACCCCGTTCCCGGCCTTCGCCCAGATGGAGCGCGAGCTCCCGGCCACGGCCGGCCAGCTGCAGCTCGTCGTCACCGTCTACCTCGCTGCCTTCGCCGCGATGAGCGTGCTCCACGGCCCGATCTCCGACGCGGTCGGGCGCCGCCCCGTCATGGTCGTCGGTCTCACCGTGTACGCCGCCGCCTCCATCGCCTGCGCCTTCGCGCCCGACCTCGGCTGGCTCCTCGTGGGCCGGGCGTTGCAGGGGCTCAGCGCCGGCGGGGCGACCATCGTCAGCCGCACCGTCATCCGCGACCTCTTCTCGGGAGCCACCGCGCAGCGGCTGATGAGCCGGGTCGCGCTGGTCTTCGGCGTCGCGCCGGCGATCGGGCCGATCATCGGTGGCCTCGTGCTGCAGCTCGGCGACTGGCCCCTGGTGTTCGTCTTCCAGGCCGGCCTCGGGGTCGTGCTAGTGCTCGCCGTCGTGCTCCTCCTGCCGGAGACCCACCCGCGCGAGCGGCGTACCGCCCTGCGCGTGGGCTCGGTCGTCGGCGGTCTCCTGCAGGTCGCCCGCGAGCCCGCCTTCCACCGCCTCGCGTGGGCGACCGCGCTCCTCTTCGGCGCCCAGTTCCTCTACATCGGCGGCGCCGCGATCTTCGTGGTCGACGTGCTGGGCGAGGGCGAGCTCGACTTCTGGAAGCTCTTCGTCCCGATGATCGGCGCGATGATGCTCGGCTCGTGGCTGTGCGGCCGCGCCGCCGGCCGGATCTCGGCGCGGCGCCTCACCTCCATCGGGTGCACCACCTCGTTCGTCGGCGGCGTCATCGGCATCCTGGTGGCCGCCTCGCCCCTCGCGGCGGACCTGCCGTGGGCGGTGGTCGGGGTCAGCCTGGTCGCCCTCGGCAACGGCATCACCTACCCGACCATCCAGCTCCTCCTGCTCGACCTGTTCCCGGGCCGGCTCGGCGCCGTGGTCTCGATGTCGGCCTTCCTCGCGCTCGTCCTCAACGCGATCACCGCCGTCGCCGTCACCCCGCACCTCGGCACCTCGGCCCTCGGCTTCGCCACCGCCGCGTTCATCGGCGTCGCCGGCGGCCAGCTCTGCTGGGCCTGGCACTGCGCGGTCGAGAACCGCGACTGCGCGGTGGCGGGTGTGGGGGAGCGGGAGCCCGTCGAGCTCCTCTGACGCACCGTTCGTCGAGGAGGTCGCGCCGACCCTCGTTCGTCGAGGAGGTCGCGCCCACCCTCGTTCGTCGAGGAGGTCGCGCAGCGACCGTCACGAGACGCCGCTGGTCGGTCCACCCACACCGTGGCCGGTCCGGATTCCCGCGTACCTGCGCGCCGTCGGCCCGGCGCTGCCACCATCGTGCCGTGATCGTGCTCCGTCCCCTGCTCGTCCTCGCCCTGCTGGCGCTCTCCGGTTGCTCGCACGAGTCGGACCACGTGGACTCCGCGCGACCCGAGCCGGCGGAGGGGTTCGGGCGGCGGGCGCTCGGGGCGATCGACGCGGCGACCAGCTGTGCGGCGCTGCAGGCCGCCTGGGACGAGTACCTCGACTCCGCCACCCGCGCTTCCGTCGCGAGGCGGGTGCCGTGCACGCGCCGTGTCCTCGCCACCCGGCACGAGGTCGTCGAGGTCCTCCGCTACGACGGAGGCATCTTCTTCGAGCTCCCCGAAGGGGTCTCCGGCGCTGGCGTCCACCGGGTCGTGCTCGAGCCGACCGATCGGAGCGAGGTCGACTCGTTCCCCCTCTCCGACTTCCTCGACGACGGCTGGTACGTGGTGACGGAGGACGGACGCCGACGGCTGCTGAACCCGGCGATCGTGGCCCTCGACGAGTGCCTGGCGCAGCAGGACGAGTGCCGCATGGCCGGTTGAGCACCTGATCGGTGGTCGCCGACTTTCACCTGCGGTTCGCCGTGTCCCGCCTGCCCGGCACGCCCGGCGGTGCTTTGATGCCCGCATGGGCGCGAAGTGCTGGATGGTCGTGTACGCCGACGGACCGGTCCCGCCGCTGCTGCGTGGTGAGCCGGAGCTGGACGAGGAGGCCACCGCGGACCTGGTGGCCCGCCTGCACCCCCGGGCGGCGCTGACCGAGCTCGGTTACGGCGACCTGCTCGAGAACCCGAACCCTCCGGACCGGGAGGCATGGGCGGCGGTCTACCCCGGCGTCGCCATCGTCTGCACGTCGCGGGTCGCGAAGGACCGGCCGACCGACATCGACCCCGCCATCCTCGGCGCCATGCCGGGCCGTACGACGTACGTCGCGGCGATGCACAGCGTGGTCGACTGGTTCGCGTACGCGATCTGGGACGCCGACGGCGAGCTGGTCCGGTCGCTGAGCCTGTCGCCGGACGACGGCATCATCGAGGACGTCGGCGAGCGGCGGGCCTTCGAGGCGCCCTACTGGGCCGGCGAGCACGCGGAGGAGGACGACTACCCGCTGCCCTTCCACCCGCTCGACTTCGGTGAGGACGCGCTCGTGGACCTGTTCGGCTTCTGCTTCGAGGGCGACCTCCCGCCCGACGGGACCGACGTCGAGGACGTCACCCTGCTCGGGTTCCGGGTGGGCTAGCCCACGAGCCGGGCGACGCCCTCCAGCGGGATCGACAGCCAGTTCGGCCGGTTCCGGGCCTCGTAGAGGCACTCGTAGACGGCCTTGTCGACGACGTACGCGGTGAGCAGGGTGCGGTCGGCAGGACCCAGCCCACCCTCACCGCAGTACGACGCCAGGAACGCCCGCCGGTTGCGCTTGGCCCACTCGGCGGCGCGGATCGCGCGCTGGTGCTCGACGTCGGCGTCCTCGGCCGGCATCGAGGCGGCCACGGCGTGCGGGGCGTAGTCGAACGAGCGGGTCATCCCGGCGACGTCGCGCCACGGGGAGTCGGGGAGCAGCCGCTCGGACAGCGGCTTGGCCGGCTCGCCCTCGAAGTCGACGAACTTCCAGCCGGCGACGGTGCGCAGCGTCTGCCCGAGGTGCAGGTCGCCGTGGACCCGCTGCACCGGGATCTCGCCGAGCCCGGCGACGGCCGCGAACACCGCACGGGCGCCGTCCGCGTGCTCGGCGAGCTGGGGCACGACCCCGATGGCGGCGTCGAGCCGCTGCGCCATCACCTCGGCCAGGACGGACGCGGGCAGCGCGGAGGTGGGGAAGGACTCGCGGAGCTGGCGGTGCACCTCGGCGAGCGCCTCGCCGAGCCGGGCCGCCTCGCTGGCGAAGTCGCCGCCGACCTCCTCGGCGTGCAGGTCCGCCTCGGCGAACAGGTCCCGCACGCTCGCGAGCGCCTGACCCCAGCCGTCGCTCGCCGTGCGGAGGAACTGCTGCAGCATGCCGAGCTGCCGGTCGCCCTGCTCGATCCAGCCGTAGAGCGCGGCGACGTGCGTGGAGCCGGCCTCGGTGAGCGCGCGGTGGGTGGTGACGTCGGGGTTCTCGCCCGGGGTCACCTTGCGGAAGAGCTTGAGGACGGCGTCCTCGCCGAAGAAGACCGACGAGTTCGACTGCTCCCCGCCGAAGGGGCTCGCCGTTGCCTCGAGGTCGAGCTCGTGGCCCTCGAGCCGCACGAACCGGAGCCCGCCCTCGACCGGCACGCCGTCCGCGAACGCCCTCAGGTACGCCGCCATCGCCTGCCGGTCCTGCACGGCGTCGTACACGGGGCGGCCGTCGCGCTCGCCGACGAGGGCGTGCTCGAGGTGGTCCTGCAGGTCGTCGTACACGGAGAGCGGGAGCTGGTAGAGCTCGACGTCGCCGTCGGCGTAGGTGAGCTCGACGAGTCGCACCTCGACGCGCGGGGCGTCGCCGACGGTGCCGACGACCTCCTCGCCGGTCACCGTGAAGTCGCGACCCTTGCCGCCGAACCACCGGCTGCGGCCGATGAACGGGGCGAGGAACTGGTCCGTCACAGCACGGGCCTCCCTGTCGTGTCCGGATCCGTGAGCCGGAACCAGTAGAAGCCGTGCCCGCTGAGCGTCAGGAGATACGGGAGCTCGCCGATCGCGGGGAACGGGACACCGCCGATCAGCTCCACGGGGACGCGTCCCTCGAACTTCCGCAGGTCGAGCTCGACCGGCTGCGGGAAGCGCGAGAGGTTGTTGACGCACAGGATGACGTCGTCGCGGCCGTCGGCCTTGGGCAGCTCGCGGACGTAGGACAGCACGGTCGGGTTGGAGCCACCGAGGTCCTCGAAGGTGCCGAGGCCGAAGGCGTCGTGCTGGCGGCGGATGTGGATCATCCGGCGGGTCCAGTGCAGCAGCGAGGAGGGGTTCTCCAGCTGCGCCTCGACGTTGACGCTCTGGTAGCCGTAGACCGGGTCCTGGATCGTCGGCAGGTGCAGCTTGCCGGGCGTGGCCGCGGAGAAGCCGGCGTTGCGGTCCGGCGTCCACTGCATCGGCGTCCGGACGCCGTCGCGGTCGCCGAGCCAGATGTTGTCGCCCATGCCGATCTCGTCGCCGTAGTACAGGACGGGCGACCCGGGCAGCGACAGCAGCAGCGCGGTGAACAGCTCGATCTGGTTGGTGTCGTTGTCGAGCAGCGGGGCGAGCCGGCGGCGGATGCCGATGTTGGCCTTCATGCGGGGGTCCTTGGCGTACTCGCCCCACATGTAGTCACGGTCCTCGTCGGTCACCATCTCGAGCGTCAGCTCGTCGTGGTTGCGCAGGAAGATGCCCCACTGGCAGCCGGACGGGATCGGCGGCGTCTGCTCCATGATCTCCGAGATCGGGAAGCGGGACTCGCGACGCACGGCCATGAAGATGCGCGGCATCACGGGGAAGTGGAACGCCATGTGGCACTCGTCGCCGCCGACCTCCGGGTCGCCGAAGTACTGCACGACCTCGGTCGGCCACTGGTTCGCCTCGCAGAGCAGGACCCGGCCGGGGTAGTTGTCGTCGACGAACTTGCGGACCTTCTTGAGGAAGTCGTGCGTCTCCGGCAGGTTCTCGCCGTTGGTGCCGGGCCGCTCGTAGAGGTAGGGAACCGCGTCGAGCCGGAAGCCGTCGAGGCCCATGTCGAGCCAGAAGGCCATCGCCTCCAGCATCGCGTCGTGGACCGCCGGGTTGTCGAAGTTGAGGTCCGGCTGGTGGTGGAAGAAGCGGTGCCAGTAGTACTGGCCGCGGGCCTGGTCCCACGTCCAGTTCGAGGGCTCGGTGTCGACGAAGATGATCCGCGCGTCCTGGTAGAGCTCGTCGGTGTCGGACCACACGTAGAAGTCGCCGTAGGGCCCGTCGGGGTCGCTGCGCGACGCCTGGAACCACGGGTGCGCGTCGCTCGTGTGGTTCATGACGAAGTCGATGATCACGCGGATCCCACGCTCGTGTGCCGCGTCGAGGAAGGCGTGGAAGTCGTCGACCGTGCCGATCTCGGGGAGGATCCCGGTGTAGTCGGCGACGTCGTACCCGCCGTCGCGCAGCGGCGAGCTGAAGAACGGCGGCACCCACAGGCAGTCGACGCCGAGCCACTGCAGGTAGTCGAGCTTCTCGGTGAGGCCGCGGAAGTCGCCGGTGCCGTCGGCGTTCGAGTCGCGGAACGACCGGACCAGGACCTCGTAGAAGACCGCGGTCCGGAACCACTCGGGCTCGTCGTTGAGGACGGTCGACTCCGCCACGCTCACGTGTGCTCCTTCACGCTCAGGATGTGGGCCGGCTGCTCGGGTGGGAGCCGGACGTAGTTGTGCTCGCCCCAGGTCCACTCGTCGCCGGTCAGCTCGTCGTGCACCGTGTACGACGAGCCCGGCGGCAGGCCGAGGGCGGCGAGGTCGACGTGCACCATCGTCTCGCGCGGCTGGTGCGGGTCGAGGTTGATGACCACGATGACGCGGTCGGGGCCGGCGACCTTCGAGTACGACACGATCTGGTCGGAGTCGGTCGGGTTGACGCTCAGGTTGCGCAGCAGCTGCAGCGCCGGGTGGGCGCGGCGGACCGCGTTGAGCCGGGAGATGTACGACGTCAGGTCGGCCCCGACCGTGCCGGGTGCCGTCGCGGCGTCCCAGTCGCGGTGGCGCACCTGGTACTTCTCCGAGTCGAGGTACTCCTCGCTGCCCGGGCGCACCGCCACGTGCTCGCCGAGCTCGTAGCCCGAGTAGACACCCCACGTGGGGGAGGAGGTCGCCGCGAGCGCAGCCCTGATCCTGAAGGCCGGCGGGCCGCCGTACTGCAGGAACTCGTGGAGGATGTCGGGGGTGTTGACGAAGAAGTTCGGCCGCACCCGGTGCGCCGACTCCGCCGACACCTCCAGCAGGTAGTCCTCGATGTCGACCTTCGCCGTGCGCCACGTGAAGTACGTGTACGACTGGTGGAAGCCGATCGCGCCGAGGGTCTGCATCATCGGCGGCTTGGTGAAGGCCTCGGCGAGGAAGAGCACGTCGGGGTCGGTGCCCCGGACCTCGGCGAGCAACCACTGCCAGAACGAGACCGGCTTGGTGTGCGGGTTGTCGACGCGGAAGATCCGCACCCCGTGGGCCATCCAGTGACGCACCACCCGCAGCACCTCGGTCGCGAGGCTGTCCGGGTGGTCGTAGGGGTAGGCGTCGAAGTTGACCGGGTAGATGTCCTGGTACTTCTTCGGCGGGTTCTCCGCGTAGGCGATGGTGCCGTCGGCGCGGGTCGTGAACCACTCCGGGTGGGCGGCGACCCACGGGTGGTCGGGAGCGGCCTGCAGGGCCAGGTCGAGCGCCACCTCGAGGTCCAGGGCGCGGGCCTCGGCGACGAAGGCGTCGAAGTCCTCGATCGTGCCGAGGTCGGGGTGGATCGCGTCGTGGCCGCCGTACCGGCTGCCGATCGCCCACGGCGACCCGTCCCAGTCGTCCGGGATCGGCTCGCCCTCGGCGGCCACCGTGTTGTTCGGACCCTTGCGGTTGACCTCGCCGATCGGGTGGATCGGCGGCAGGTAGACGACGTCGAAGCCCATCGCCGCGATCGCGGGCAGCCGCTTCGTCGAGCCGGCGAAGCCGCCCTCCGAACGCGGGAAGAACTCGTACCAGCTGCCGAAGAGGGCGCGGGGGCGGTCGACGAACACCGGGAAGGGGCCCTCGACCGTCAGCAGGTCGCGCAGCGGGTGCGCCTCGAGCGCGGCGACGACCTCGGCCGACTCGATCTGCGCCAGGCGCGCCTCGACCGGTCGCTTGGTGTCGCCGGCGGCGGCGATCGCCGCCTTCACCGTGGCCCGCTCGGCCCGCGTCAGGCCCTTGCCCTTGAGGACCCGCTCGAAGAGCAGCTTGCCGTCCTTGAACATCAGCTCGACGTCCACGCCGGCCCGGATCTTGATGCCGGCGTCGTGGAACCAGGTGCCCAGCGGGCTGGACCACGCGTGGATCTCGAACGCCCACGGTCCCTCGAGGTCCGCGGCCACCCACGCCTCGTAGCGGTCGACGCTGTGCCGGTCGACCGGCGGCCGCGTCGTCATCCGCACCGGCGGCCGTCTCTTCCCGTCCGGGCCCACGAGGACCACTTCGGCGCCGAGGCGATCGTGTCCCTCGCGGAACACGGTGGCGCTCACGGGGAACGGCTCGCCGACGGCGGCCTTCACCGGGAGCGCTCCCTCGGTCGGTGCGGTCACGAGGACCGGCTTCACGTCGATGACGGGGATGCGTCCGACCATGTCACGAACCTATCGGGTCTCAGGAGAGCGCCAAGTCCCACACCTCGACGGTGTCGCCCGGCGCCAGGGGCCCGGTACCCGGCTGCAGGTCGATCAGTGCGTCCGCTCCCGCGAACCAGCCGAGGAAGCCCGACCCGGGCGGGCCCCAGGGCGTCACCGTCCCGGCGGTGCGGTCGAGCCGGGCGCGGCGCCACTGCCGCTTGTGGGGGAGCGGGGTGAGGGGCTCGGTCAGCGCGGCCCGGACCACGGCGCGGGCCGGGACCGGGTGGCCGAAGGCGGCACGGAGTGCCGGCCGCACGAAGACCTCGAACGACGTCAGCGCGCTGACCGGGTTGCCGGGGAGGCAGACGACGGGGACGCCGTCGACCAGGCCGGAGCCCTGCGGCATGCCCGGCTGCATGGCCACCTTCACGAACTCGATGCCCCGTGGGCCGAGCCCGTCCTTGACGACCTCGTAGGCGCCGGCGCTCACGCCGCCGGACGTCAGCACCAGGTCCACCTCGCCGGAGGCCAGCTCGCCGTCGAGCAGGGCCAGGAAGGTGGGCACGTCGTCCTCGACCCACAGCCTGCGCACGGCGATCCCGCCGGCGTCCTCGACCGCGGTGGCCAGCAGGGCGCCGTTGGCGTCGCGGATCTGTCCCGAGCCGGGGAGCGGCTCCTCGGCCAGCTCCGAGCCGGTCGACACGACGAGCACGCGCGGCCGGCGTCGTACGACGACCTGGCGGACGCCGAGCGCGGCCAGCACCCCGACCTGGGCGGCTCCGAGCACGGCGCCGGCGGCGAGCACCTCGTCGCCCACGGCGACGTCGCTGCCCGCGGGGCGCACGAAGGAGCCGGTCGTGCGGGCCTCGGTGATGGTGACGGTCTCGGTGCCGCCGTCGGTCACCTCGACCTCGACGACGGCGTCCGCGCCGCGGGGGACCGGGGCGCCGGTCATGATCCGGACCGTCGTACCCGGCGCCAGCTCGCCGACCGGCGCACCGGCCGGCACGTCGCCCGCGACCGGGAGTCGGACCGGAGCGTCGGGCGAGGCGCCGTCGACCTCGGCCGCCCGGACGGCGTACCCGTCCATGCCGGAGTTGTCGAAGGACGGCAGCGGCTCGGCGGCCAGCACCGGCTCGGCCAGGACCCGGCCGCGGGCGTCGTCGAGGGGGACCGTCTCGGTCGGCCAGGCATCGGGCCCGCCGGCACGGGCGAGCAGCCCGGCGACGTGGCGCTGGTGGTCGGCGACGGAGCGGAGGGCTGGGGTGCTCATCGGAGCCAGCCTAGAGCGCCGACGAGACGGGCGAGGCAGCCCCCATGACCCGCCTCGCCCGTCTGTTGCCCCCTCAACCACGGGGACGGTCGGGAGTTACGCCCTGTCGCGGACAGTTCTGGTGACGCCTCTGCCCGGGCCAGGCGCGACCGGCAGGTGGTCGGCGCATTGGATCGTTCAAGTCGGAGGCGTTAACGTCGACCCATGCGTGCGATCCGGAGGTTCACGGTCCGCCCCGTCCTGCCCGACGCGCTCGCCGCCCTCGGCGAGCTCGCGGCGAACCTGCGCTGGTCGTGGCACCCACCGACCCAGGCGCTCTTCGAGGAGATCGACCCCGAGCTGTGGCTCGGCGTGCGCGACCCGCTGCGCCTGCTGGGCGAGGTCCCGGCCGAGCGCTGGGCCGAGCTGGCCGCCGACGAGTCGTACGTCGCGCGGGTCGCCGAGGTGCGGGCCGACCTGGCGTCGTACCTCACGGGGGAGCGGTGGTACCAACGGGCCAGTGCCGCCGAGCCGGAGCAGACGTGGCCGGCGTCGATCGCGTACTTCTCGCCCGAGTTCGGCATCACGGCGGTGCTGCCGCAGTACTCCGGCGGTCTCGGCATCCTCGCCGGCGACCACCTCAAGGCCGCCAGCGACCTCGGCGCCCCGATCGTCGGCGTCGGGCTGCTCTACAAGCACGGCTACTTCAAGCAGGCACTGTCGCGGGAGGCGTGGCAGGTCGAGAGCTATCCCGTCCTCGACCCCGACGGGCTCCCGATCTCGCTCCTGCACGAGGAGGACGGCCAGCGCGCGACGATCTCGATCCGGATGCCCGGCGGGCCCGACCTGCTGGCGCGGATCTGGGTGGCGTCGGTCGGCCGGGTCCCGCTGCTGCTCCTCGACACCGACTTCGAGCAGAACCCCGAGCCCTACCGGCTGATCACCGACCGCCTCTACGGCGGCAACACCGAGCACCGCCTGCGCCAGGAGCTGCTGCTGGGCGTCGGCGGCGTCCGCGCCCTGCGCGCCTTCTCGCGGATCACCGGAGCCCCGGCGCCGGAGGTCTTCCACACCAACGAGGGCCACGCCGGCTTCCTCGGCGTCGAGCGGATCCGGGAGCTCACCGTGGGCGAGCAAGGCGACGGCGACGTCGACTTCGCGACCGCCCTCGAGATCGGCCGTACGTCGACCGTCTTCACCACGCACACGCCGGTGCCCGCCGGCATCGACCGCTTCCCGCGCACCCTCGTCGAGCAGTACCTCGGCGACCAGGGCGCGACCCCCGGCGTCCCGGTGGAGCTGGTGCTCGGCCTCGGCGCCGAGGACTACGAGGGCGGCGACCCGGGCGTCTTCAACATGGCCGTGATGGGCTTCCGGCTCGCGCAGCGCGCCAACGGCGTCTCGCAGCTGCACGGCCACGTCAGCCGCGGCATGTTCAACGGCCTGTGGCCGGCCTTCGACGAGGCCGAGGTCCCGATCACCTCGATCACCAACGGCGTGCACGCGCCGACGTGGGTCGCCCCCGAGGTCGCCGCGCTCGCGACCGCGCAGGGCGCCGACTACGACGGCGACGACACCGAGGCCTTCTGGGCCGCCTTCGACAAGGTCTCCGGCCCCGACGTGTGGCAGACCAAGCGGGCGCTGCGCGAGCGGCTCGTGGCCGACGCGCGCCGTCGCCTGCGCAAGTCCTGGGAGAAGCGCGGGGCGGCGCCGGCCGAGCTCGGCTGGATCGACGAGGCGCTCGACCCGGACGTGCTGACCATCGGCTTCGCACGCCGCGTGCCGTCGTACAAGCGACTGACGCTGATGCTGCGCGACCCCGAGCGGCTCAAGTCGCTGCTGCTGCACCCCGAGCGCCCGGTCCAGCTGGTCGTCGCCGGCAAGGCGCACCCGGCCGACGACGGCGGCAAGCGGCTGATCCAGGAGCTGGTCCGCTTCGCCGACGCCGAGGACGTGCGGCACCGCATCGTCTTCCTGCCCAACTACGACATCGCGCTCGCGCAGCCGCTCTACCCCGGCTGCGACGTGTGGCTCAACAACCCGCTGCGGCCCTACGAGGCCTGCGGGACGTCGGGCATGAAGGCCGCGCTCAACGGCGGCCTCAACCTGTCGATCCTCGACGGCTGGTGGGACGAGTGGTACGAGCCGGAGTTCGGCTGGCCGATCCCGTCCGCCGACGGCCTGGAGGACTACTCCGACAAGCGCGACGACCTCGAGGCGACCGCGCTCTACGACCTCATCGAGAACGAGGTCGCCCCGCGGTTCTACGACGTCGACCACGACGGCGTGCCGGTGCGCTGGGTCGAGATGCTGCGCCACACGTGGGCCAACCTCGGCCCCAAGGTGCTCGCCACCCGGATGGTCCGCGACTACATCGCCCAGCTCTACGCCCCGGCCGCCGCCAACGCCCGCGCCCTCGCGGCGACCGAGAACGGCGCCCGCGACCTCGCCGCCTGGAAGGCCCGCGTGCGAGCGGCCTGGCCGGGCGTGCGGGTCGAGCACGTCGAGGCCGCCGGACTGGGCGACGTGACCGAGGTCGGCGCCCGCCTGGCGGTGCACTCCTACGTCGCGCTCGGCGACCTCGCCCCCGGTGACGTGGAGGTGCAGCTCGTGCACGGCCGCGTCGACTCCGAGGACGACCTGGTCGACACCGCCCTGACGCCGCTCACCCTCGTCGAGTCGTACGACGGCGGCCGCCACCGCTTCGACGGCGACCTCGAGCTCGGCCGACCGGGCCCGTTCGGCTACACCGTCCGGGTCGTGCCGAGGCACCCGCTCCTGGTCGCGCCCGCCGAGCTCGGGGTCGTCGCGCTCGCCTGAGGACGGTCAGGCGTCGGCCTCCTGCATGACCACGACGCTGCGCGCGCCGATCGTCAGCACCTCGCCGACCTCGACCCGCGTCCCGTCGGGCAGCCCCGGATCGGTGGACAGCACGATCGCACCGGCGTGCACCCAGTCGTTGTCGGGCAGGTAGACCTCGATCGGCTCGGCACCGGCGTGGAACCACAGCAGGAAGGACGTGTCGATCTGCTGCTCGCCGCGGGGGCCGGGGGTGCGGAGCGGCCGCCCGGAGACGAACATCCCGATGGTGGTCAGCCCGGCGTCGTACCAGTCCTCGTCGGTCATCTCCCGACCCGAGGGGTGCAGCCAGGCCAGGTCCTTGGGGCCGCCGACGATGGTCGGGCGCCCCTCGAACCAGTGCCGCTGCCGCAGGGCGGGGTGCTCACGCCGCAGCGTCAGGGCCGCGCGGGTGACCTCGTAGACGTCGAGCCACGCGTCGTCCACGCTCCAGTCGACCCAGGAGATCTCGTTGTCCTGGCAGTAGGGGTTGTTGTTGCCGCCCTGGGTGCGGCCGCGCTCGTCGCCGGCCGTCAGCATCGGCACGCCGTTGGAGAGGCACAGCGTCGCCATCAGGTTGGCGGCCTGGCGCCGCCGCAGCGCCACGATGTCCGGGTCGTCGGTCTCGCCCTCGACGCCGTGGTTCCACGAGCGGTTGTTGTCCGAGCCGTCGCGGTTGTCCTCGCCGTTGGCCTCGTTGTGCTTGTGGTCGTAGGACACCAGGTCGCGCACGGTGAAGCCGTCGTGGGCGGTGACGAAGTTGACCGAGTTGTACGCCGACCGGCCGTCGTCGGCGTACAGGTCCGACGATCCGGCGAGCCGCGTCGCGACGCTCTGGGTGCCGCCGGACTGCCCGCGCCAGAAGTCGCGGATCGTGTCGCGGTACTGGTCGTTCCACTCCACCCACGGCGGCGGCATCCCGCCGACGAGGTAGCCGTCCATCGACACGTCCCACGGCTCGGCGATCAGCTTCACGTGCCGCAGCACGGGGTCCTGGCCGATGGCGATGAGCAGCTTGCACGCCATGTCGACCTTGATCGCGTCCGGCCCGGCCGTCCGGGTGATCGCCGACATCAGGTCGAAGCGGAACCCGTCGACGTGCATCTCGGTGACCCAGTGGCGCAGGGAGTCGAGGATGAGGCGCAGCGCCAGCGGGTCCTCGGAGTTGACCGTGTTGCCGCAGCCGGTCACGTCCCAGTATGTGTCGTCGTAGTCGGGGTCCCCGTCCAGCCCCGGGGGGTTGCGGCGGTAGAAGCCGCGGTCGTCGAGCCCGCGGAAGGAGTACGTCGGCCCGTCGGGCCCGGCCTCCGCGGTGTGGTTGTAGACCACGTCGAGGATCACCTCGATCCCGGCCGCGTGCAGGCTGCGCACCATCTCCTTGAACTCGGTGACCTGCTGGCCCCGGTCGCCGCTCGAGGAGTACGCCGCGTGCGGCGCGAAGTACCCGATCGAGTTGTAGCCCCAGTAGTTGACCGTGCCGCGCTCGAGGAGCGCCGGCTCGGAGAAGAACTGGTGGACCGGCAGCAGCTCGACGGCGGTGACGCCGAGGTCGTTGAGGTACTGCGTCACGACGGGGTGCCCCAGGCCGGCGTACGTGCCGCGCAGCTCCTCGGGGATCCGGTCGTGGAGCTTCGTGAAGCCCTTGACGTGGAGCTCGTAGATCACGGTGTCGAGGTAGCGGCGGCGGATCGGCGTCTCGCCCTGCCAGTCGAACGCCGGGTCGACGACCACGCTCCACGCGGCGCCTGCCTCGCCGGAGACCGCGAGGCCGTAGGGGTCGAGGAGCAGGACCGAGGGGTCGAAGCGCATGCCCTGCTCGGGCGCGTCCGGGCCCTCGACCCGGTAGGCGTAGCGGGTGCCGGGCGCGACGGAGGGCAGCGCGCCGTGCCAGATGCCGAGCGACTGCTCGGTGAGGGCGTAGCGACGCTCGGCGCCGCCGGGACCGTCGAGGGCGACGCAGAGCCACACCGCCGTCGCGTTGGGTGCGTAGACGGCGAAGTTCGTCGACTCGGCCGACCAAGTCGCGCCGAGCGGCCAGTTGCGCCCCGGCCACACCTCTGCCTGCTCTCCGAGAGTTCGCCACAGGGTGGGGGTCACTCGGCCATTGTGCCGGGTGCACGAATTCGGCCGACACGCCGACGCGCGTCCAAACCCGGGTTCATGTGACCGACGCGCCTGGGTAGCGGCAGAATGCGGGACGGGGCCCAACCCCAGCCGAGCCATCGAGAGGGAGCAGATGACGAGCGAGTTCGTGCGCCTGGAGGTCACCGACGGAGTCGGGACGATCCGGCTGGACCGCGCCAAGGCGATGAACGCCATCAGCATCCAGGTCCAGGACGAGCTCACGCTCGCTGCGGCCGAGGCCACCGACCGGTCCGACGTCCGCGCCGTCGTCGTCTGGGGCGGCGAGCGGGTCTTCGCTGCCGGCAACGACGTCAAGGAGATGGCCGACATGTCCTACACGGACATGGTCGACCGTGTGGAGAAGCTCCAGAACGCCGTCAACTCCATCGCCCGGATCCCCAAGCCCGTCGTCGCGGCGGTGAACGGCTACGCCCTCGGCGGTGGCTGCGAGCTCGCGATGGCCGCCGACGTCCGCTTCGCCGCCGACAACGCGGTGCTCGGCCAGCCCGAGATCCTGCTCGGCATCATCCCCGGCGCGGGCGGCACCCAGCGCCTGCCGCGCCTGGTCGGCCCGAGCAAGGCCAAGGACCTGCTCTACACCGGCCGCTTCGTGAAGGCGGAGGAGGCGCTCGCGATCGGACTGGTCGACCGTGTCGTCCCGGCCGCCGACGTGTACGCCGAGGCCGTGGCCTGGGCGTCGACCTTCGCCACCGCCGCGCCGTACGCGCTGCGGGCGATCAAGGAGTCCGTGGACCGCGGGCTCGAGGCCGACATCGAGACCGGCCTCCAGATCGAGCGGCAGCACTTCTCGGCCGTGTTCGCCACCCAGGACAGCCGGACCGGCATGGCGTCGTTCATCGAGAACGGGCCCGGCAAGGCCACCTTCGAAGGCCGTTGAGCGGCATGGTGGAGGACGACATGGCGGAGGAACCGATGGGCGAGCACAAGGCGGAGACCGCCGACACCGGTGCGACCGGCACCGACACCCGCGCGCTCAACGTGGCGCGGCTGCGCGACAACGCCGCCCGGGTCGTGTGGATCATCTGCGTCACCCTCGCGCTGGTGCTCGCCGCTGCGGCGTTCTCGTACGCCCTCGAGGCCAACGAGGACAACGCGCTGGTCCAGACCGTCCGCGACCTGGCCAACACCTTCGACCTCGGCTTCTTCGACCTGGACAACCCGGTGAAGGAGTTCGCCGACCCCAACGGCTCGGTGAAGACCGCGTTGTTCAACTACGGCATCGCCTGCGTCGTCTACCTCATGGTCGGGCGGATCCTGGAGCGGATCCTGCGTCCCTGAGCCACCTCGGGGGGCTCTGCGTGTGAGGTAGTCCACTGAGACGCGGATTCCGCGTCTGATGACCGAGCGGTAACCTGCAAGACGCTGTCCGGAAACGGACCTCAGTTGCGCCCTGCCCGCGGACCACGCGGCAGGACCCATGAAGCACAGGAAGGGGCCGGTCCGGCCACAACCATGACTCTCTCCAACATTGTCGTCCTTGTGAAGTACGTCCCGGACGCGACCGGCGACCGCAAGTTCGAGGCGGACAACACCGTCGACCGCGTCGGTGTCGACGGCCTCCTGTCGGAGCTCGACGAGTACGCCGTCGAGCAGGCCCTCCAGATCAAGGAGAAGCGCGCCGACGAGGAGATCACCGTCACCGCGCTGACCGTCGGCCCGGCCGAGGCCGAGGCCGCCGTGCGCAAGGCGCTGCAGATGGGTGCCGACAAGGCCGTCCACGTGCAGGACGACGCGATCGCCGGCTCCGACGCCGTTGCGACCTCGCTCGTGCTTGCGAAGGCGATCGAGAAGATCGGCGTCCCGGAGCTGATCGTCGGTGGCCTCGCGTCGACCGACGGCGGCATGAGCGTCGTCCCGGCGATGCTCGCCGAGCGCCTCGGCCTCCCGCAGGTCACCCTCGCCGCCGTGGTCGAGACCCAGGGCGACCAGGTCCGCATCAAGCGCGACGGCGACACCGCCACCGAGGTCATCGGCGGCACGCTGCCGCTGGTCCTGTCGGTGACCGACCAGTCGGGCGAGGCCCGCTACCCGTCGTTCAAGGGCATCATGGCCGCGAAGAAGAAGCCCCTCGAGTCGCTCTCCCTCGCCGACATCGGCGTGGACGCCTCGGAGGTCGGCCTCGACGCCGCCTGGACCAAGGTCGAGGCCACCACGGCCCGCCCGCCGCGCACTGCCGGCGAGATCGTCAAGGACGAGGACGGCTCGGGCGCCACGGCGCTGGTCGAGTTCCTCGCGTCCAAGAAGTTCATCTGAGGAGCCTGATCCATGTCTGAAGTTCTCGTTCTGGTCGACCACGTCGACGGCGCGGTCCGCAAGCCCACCTACGAGCTGCTGGCGATCGCCAAGCGGATCGGCTCCCCGTCGGCCGTCTTCATCGGCGGTGCCGACAAGGCCGCTGCCGCCGCCGACGCGGTCAAGGCCTACGGCGCCGACAAGGTCTACGTCGTCGACGACACGGAGATCAAGGGCTACCTCGTGGCCCCCAAGGCCGAGGTGCTCCAGCAGCTCGCTGAGAAGACCTCGCCCGCCGCGATCCTGATCCCGGCCTCGGCCGAGGGCAAGGAAATCGGTGGCCGCCTGGCGATCAAGCTCTCCTCGGGCCTGATCACCGACGCCGTCGACGTCCAGGTCGACGGCGACGACATCGTCACCACCCAGTCGGTCTTCGCCGGCAACTTCACGGTGGACGCCAAGGTCGTCAAGGGCACCCCGATCATCACGGTCAAGCCCAACGCCGCCGCTCCGGAGGAGGGCGCCGGCGCCGGTGCCGTCGAGGAGTTCGCCGCGTCGATCTCCGACTCCGCCAAGACCGCGCAGATCGTCGCCTCGCAGCCGCGCCAGGCCACCGGTCGCCCCGAGCTCACCGAGGCCGCCATCGTCGTCTCCGGTGGTCGTGGCACCGGCGGTGACTTCACCGCGGTCGAGGGCCTCGCGGACGCGCTCGGCGCGGCCGTCGGCGCCTCGCGTGCGGCCGTCGACTCCGGCTGGAAGCCGCACACCTTCCAGGTCGGCCAGACCGGCAAGGTCGTCTCGCCGCAGCTCTACGTCGCCAACGGCATCTCGGGCGCGATCCAGCACCGCGCCGGCATGCAGACCTCGAAGACCATCGTCGCGGTCAACAAGGACGAGGAGGCCCCGATCTTCGAGCTCGTGGACTTCGGCGTCGTCGGCGACCTGCACTCGGTCCTCCCGGCCGTCACTGCCGAGATCGAGAAGCGCAAGGGCTGAGCACGAAGCCCCGTACGACGGCGAGCGCCGCGGTGACCTGGTCACCGCGGCGCTCGCCGTTTTCAGGGGCATCGAGTGGGCACGAACTGCAGGTCCGGGGCACCAGATGTTGCGGGTTGGTCCCAAACCGCAGCGAATTGGTGACCCCTCAGTGACCCTCCTCCTCGCCCCCGTAGCCGTGGTCGTCGACCAGGCCCACCTTGTAGAAGGTCACCCGGCGGTTGGTCGGCGTACCGCTGAGCCGGACCTTGCGCAGGGCGCGGTTGTTGCTGGTGTTCGACTCGACCAGGTTGCGGTTCGGGTTGGCCTCGACGGCGATGTAGTAGTCGCCGTTGGGGAGGTTGTCGACCCGGAAGGCCTGGCCGGCGCGGAACTGGTCGTAGGTGTCGCCGGAGCCGGCGGAGAGGACCTCGCGCAGCGAGATCGAGCCGCGGTCGCCGCAGGACGTGTGGAGGTCGGTGTTCTCCGGCTTCCAGTCGGCGCCCTCGACCGTGTAGTCGACCGCGTCGGTGTTGGCGAGGCAGAACGACTCCTTGCGCGACACCACGACCTCGGTCTTGTCCGCGCGCAGCAGCGTGTAGCGGGCGAAGTCCTTGAAGTGCCAGTGGTTGTGGCTGGGGGCGGTGTGCCAGATCATCGTGCCGACCTGCTGGTAGCCGGTCTGGTTGCCGTCGGAGTCGACGAAGACCTGGTAGGCGTCCATGACGTCGGTCGTGCCGCGGCGGAAGCCGTCGACGACCATCGGGCCGTTGCCGGCGTTCCACACGTTGGCGGAGAAGCGCAGGTAGCGGCCGTCGCCGGAGAGGCGCATCCCGAAGGCGGGCAGCGCCCGCAGGTCCGGAACGGCGTCGGTGGGCGCGCCCGCGCGGGCCTTGCGGGGCTTCGAGCCCGGCTCGAGGGGAGTCACGACGTCGCCGTCGCCCTGCGCCCGCGCGCCCTGGCCCGGCAGCGTGGACCGCTTCACGACCTCGCCGTCGGTCTCCTTGCGGACCACCAGCTTGTAGCGGCGTACGGCGTCGGCCGCGTCGATGCCGAGGGCGTCGATGTAGGGCCGGCCGATGCGGGCGACCATGTCGTAGGTCCCGGGGGCCAGGCGGAGGCTCTCGTCGCCGGCCTCGACGTTGGTGACCCAGCCCTCCTCGATGCCCTGCACCGAGCCGATCGTGAACGGGTTGTAGGGACAGCCGGTGGGATAGCGCGAGCGCAGCGGCGCGTCCGGGCGGGTGCGCTGGGTGTTCCACTGGTTGAGGCAGACGTCGAGGTGCCGGGTGCGCAGCAGCTTGCCGTCCGAGGGCCGCTTGATCGCGAAGACGATGAAGTCGTCGAGCGCGTCCCAGCGGGTCTGGGGCGGGAGTGCCTTCGGGCCGGACGGTGAGAGCCACTCGGCCGTGATCGGGCTGGTCCAGGTCGGACGGTGGGTCCGGACCTCGAACGCGCTGTCGCGGGCGATCAGGTTGATGCCGAGGTCGCCGTACAGCGTGCCGTCGTAGGTGGTCACGGTGACCGTGGCCGGGCCGGTCAGCGCCACGGGCGAGGACGGCGGTGCCCCTGCCCGAGCGGGGGTGACCGGGAGGGTGGTGGCAGTCAGGGCGGTCGTCGCGAGGACGGCGGCCGTGACACCGAGACGCAGCTTCACGTGGTTCTCCTTCGAATGAGTTTCTGTTCCCCCTGGTTGTCCTGACGCGCGCGGAGCCGATTCGGTTGCGCAACGGGGCGAGGACGTCGCGACGAGTTGATTGCACAAAGTCGAGCGATATACCGTGCTTTGGTGGCTGCGCATCCTCGGACGACCCTGACCGCACCGATCACCGCCGTGGCGGTGCTGGCGGCGGTCCTCGCCCTCCTCGCCGTCGTACGGTGGCAGCCGGCGTCGGCGGCACCGGCCCCCGAGGAGGCGCCGCGGGAGGCCGCGGCGGTCCCGTGGGTGCCCTACACGGGCATCACCTTCAACTGGCCGATCGGTGACTTCAACCAGCGCACGATCATCGTGCGGCGCATCCACGCGGCGATCGACCACACGCCCGCCGGCGAGACGATCCGGATCGCGACCTACAACCTCGGGCTCAAGGCCAGTGCCGACAAGCTGATCGCGGCCAAGAGGCGCGGCGTCAAGGTGCAGGTGATCGTCAACGCGAACCTGATCGGGCCGCTCGAGGCGCGCGTGCAGCGGGCCATCGGGAAGAACCCCAACCACTCGAGCTTCCTCTTCGTCTGTCGCGACGCCTGCCGCAACAGCAGCCCGGCCGGCAACATGCACCTGAAGATCTACTCCTTCACCCGCACCGGTACGACGAAGCGCCTCCTGATCAGCAGCTCGTCGAACCTGGGCGGCCCGGCCATGCACGGCCAGTGGAACGACTCCGTGGCGATCGCCGGCGAGGTCGGCCTGTTCAGCACCTGGTGGAACCTCTTCGACCAGATGCGCCACGACCGCGCCTACACGCCGCGGCGGATCACCTACGTCAGCGACCAGATGAAGGCCTACTTCCAGCGTCCGGTGGCGGGCTCCACGAGCCGGGTCACGACGTCGAAGGCGATCACGGATGCGCCGTACGTCCGGCTCCGCGACGTCAGCTGCAACGCCCCCGACGGCTTCGGGAACGCCGCGGGCAAGACGGTCATCACGGTCAACATGCGTGCCTGGTACGGCACCCGCGGGGAGCGGCTCGCGAGCCTGCTGGCCCTGCGCAAGAAGTACGGCTGCCAGGTCCGGGTCATCGGCTCGCTGATGAGCCGCGAGGTGGTCCGGATCCTCGTGGGCGCCCGGATCCCGGTGAAGGCCGCCGACTGGGAGTGGGGGCCGCGCACGTCGACCTCCGACCCGGACAAGACCGTCTACGGACCGAGCTGCTACTCACACCTGAAGTACGTCACGGTCAACGGCACCTACCAGGGGCGCGGCGACCGGCTCGTGTGGACCGGCTCGGAGAACTGGTCGCCGCCCGGGCTGAGCAGCGACGAGGTCACCCTCGAGCTGCACGGCGCGCAGGTCACCAAGACCTACAACGACATGTTCGTGCGGATGTGGAACAACGGCCGGGTGACCCACCGGGTCGGGATCGAGCCGAAGTACCGGCCCTGCGCCTGAGCGGATGCAGGCCGCCTGCGGCCTCGCCCTATCCTTGGGCACATGAGTGCCGAGGCCGCCGTACGTGAGGTCGCCCAGCGGGCGCGGGTCGCCAGCCGGGGGCTGGCCCTCGCGACGCGGGCGCAGAAGGACGCCACGCTGCACGCGATGGCCGACGCCCTGCTCGCCCGCTCCGAGGAGGTCCTCGCGGCCAACGCCGAGGACGTCGCGCGCGCCGAGGCCGACGGCACCCCGCCCAACATCATCGACCGGCTCCGGCTGACCGACGAGCGGCTGGCCGGGATGGCGCAGGGCCTGCGTGACGTCGCCGGGCTCGCCGACCCCGTGGGCGAGGTCGTCCGCGGGGGCGTCCTCGCCAACGGGCTGGAGCTGCGCCAGGTCCGGGTGCCCTTCGGCGTCGTGGGGATGATCTACGAGGCGCGGCCCAATGTCACCGCCGACGCCGCCGGCATCTGCCTCAAGTCCGGCAACGCCGTGCTGCTGCGCGGCAGCTCCTCGGCCCGCTCCAGCAACGCCGCGATCGTCGCGGTGCTCCGCGACGCGGTCGCCGCCTCCGGGCTCGAGGCCGACGTCGTGCAGCTCGTCCCCGGCGACTCGCACGACAGCGTCAAGGCGCTCATGCGGGCCCGCGGCCTCGTCGACGTGCTCATCCCGCGCGGCGGTGCCGGCCTCATCCAGTCCGTCGTCAACGACTCGACGGTGCCGGTCATCGAGACCGGTGTCGGCAACTGCCACGTGTACGTCGACCGGGCGGCCGACCTCGACAAGGCGCTCCCGCTCGTCCTCAACGCCAAGACCCACCGCACGAGCGTGTGCAACGCGGCCGAGTCGCTGCTCGTGCACGCCGACGTCGCCGGGGAGTTCCTCCCGCGCGTGGTCGCCGCCCTGCAGGAGGCCGGGGTGACCATCCACGGCGACGACGCCTTCGGCTCGTACGACGACGTCGTGGCCGCCACCGACGACGACTGGGGCACCGAGTACCTCTCGCTGGACATCGCCGCGCGCGTCGTACCCGACCTGGATGCGGCGCTCGAGCACATCCGCACCTGGTCCAGCGGGCACACCGACGCCATCGTGACCGAGGACCAGGGCGCCGCCCGGCGCTTCGTCGCGGAGGTCGACTCAGCGGCCGTGCTCGTGAACGCCTCCACGCGGTTCACCGACGGCGGAGAGTTCGGGTTCGGCGCCGAGATCGGGATCAGCACCCAGAAGCTGCACGCCCGCGGCCCCATGGGCCTGCCCGAGATGACGTCCACCAAGTACGTCGTCATCGGCGACGGCCACGTCCGCTGACGCCAGCCGCCACAACCCCCACGCCATCGCGGCGAGCGCGGCCACCGAGGCGCTGACCGACACCGCGTCGTGGTGGGGCACCTCGCCCAGCAGCAGGTGGGCGAAGCCCAGCGTGAGCAGCACGTTGACCACGTTGAGCACCGGCATCGAGGCCGACAACCGCGCCGCGCGGTAGGCCAGCTGGTTGACCGCGACCCCGCTGACCCCGCACGCGACGAGCGCCCAGCGGAGCTGGTCGGCCTCGATCAGGACCGACATCAGTCCGAACAGGATCCCCGACGCGCTGCCGAGCAGGAACGCCCGCCCGGTCGGGTGCGGAACGCCCCCGGCGACGGCGACGAGCAGCACCGCCACCAGCGCGAGGGCGCCGACGGAGGCGACCAGCGCGCCGCGGTCGGGGGCCAGCGGCGCCTCCCGGGCGTCGGTCGCCAGCAGCAGTGCGGCGATCGCCAGTCCCGTGACCGCGACCGCGACCAGCTCCGCCCGGCCGGGCCGGGTGCGGCCCAGCGCTGCCCGCAGGGGGACCGCGAGGACGATGCCCAGGATCGCGATGGGCTGCACCAGCCCGATCGGACCGTTGTCCAGCGCGAGCACGTGCAGCACGAAGCCCACGGGGCCCAGGGTGACCGCGAGCAGCACCGCGACCAGCGGGGCGCGGGAGGCGGCCAGGTGCTGGGTCGAGGTGGACACCGCGGTGGTCGCCGCGCTCGCCAGGGCGAAGACGACGGCCAGCCAGATCACGCAGCGACGCTAGGCGCGGCAGGTGGACGGCCGGTGAATCCCTCGCCAATGTCGGAGGCCGACCCGGGGGAGTGTCGTCCGGCTGCTTCGGCGGGACCGGTAGGTTTCGCCGCATGGCAGGCTCCCCGGACCGGATCTACGCCGATCCCTCCGTCGAACGGCTCTTCACCGGGGCCACCATCATCACCTTCGTCCGCACCGTCATCACGCTGGCGATCGCCGTGTGGGCGGCGTACGACCAGAGCCTGACGTGGATCGTCATCGGCCTGGTCACCTACTGGGTCGGCGACAGCATCGACGGCGAGTGGGCGCGCTGGCGCGACTGCGAGACCCGGATGGGCGCGGTCGTCGACATGATGTGCGACCGGCTCAGCTGCGGCGCGCTCTACGTCGGGCTGATCTGGCTCCAGCCGGGCGGCTGGATCAGCGACGACCCGATGAAGTGGATCGGCATCCCGATCGGGATCTACCTCTTCGAATTCATGGTCATCGACATGTACCTGTCGCTGGCCTTCCTCGCCTGGCCGATCCGCAGCCCCAATTACTTCCACGTCATCGACCGGCGGATCTACCTGTGGAACTGGTCGCGGGTCGGCAAGGCGGCCAACTCGGGCGCCTTCGCCGTGATCCTGCTGGTCAGCGGCTGGGTCTGGCTCGGCACGATCATCGCCGTGGGCCTGCTCGTGCTGAAGTGCGTGTCGCTGGGCTGGCTGCTGAAGCTGGGCCTGCCGGTGCCGGTCCGTGAGCCGGCGACGTCGGGCGAGAAGGCCTGATCGACCATGCTGCTGTGGCTGACGACGTTCGCGTTCAGCGTCGCGTCCGCCCTGCTCCCGTTCCTGCCGATCGAGGTCTACATCCTCGGTGCCGGCGCCGCGGAGGGCGGTACGGCGGCCGCGATCTCGCTCGGGATCGCCGCCGGCGCCGGTGCCACCGTAGGCAAGATCATCGTCTACGAGGCCGCCCGGCGCGGCTCGGAGTCGAAGTGGGCGCAGAAGAAGCTCTCGGGACCCAAGATCAAGGCGTCCTACGACAAGTGGATGGGCCGCATGCAGGGCCGCCCCTGGTACGCCGCCGCCATCATGTTCGTCGCCGCGTCGGCCGGCATCCCGCCGCTCCTGGCGATGGCGGCCATCGGCGGCATCCTGAAGATGCCGATGTGGGCCTTCATCCCGACCGTGTTCGTGGGGCGCTCGATCCGCTTCACGCTCCTGTTCCTGGGCGTCGACTTCGCCGTCCACTGACTCCGATAGGATCCGGGCCATGCTCAGCCAGATCAGCCTCACCGCCCTCGCCGTCGTCAGCGCCGCTGAGGAGCACGGCGAGCCCGCCGTGAACCCGTGGTTCATCGGCGGCGGCGTGCTGGCCTTCCTCCTGTTCCTGCTGCTCGGACTGGTCTGGTTCGGCGGCGGCCGCGACCACAGCTGACGTCCCGGCGAAGGGACTGCAGTTGCCGGGGCCGGACGGGCGCACCCGCGTCGGGGTGATGGGTGGCACGTTCGACCCGATCCACCACGGCCACCTCGTCGCCGCGTCGGAGGTCCAGGGCTGGTTCGACCTCGACGAGGTCGTCTTCGTGCCCACCGGGCAGCCGTGGCAGAAGGCGGACCGGGACGTCTCGCCGGCGGAGCACCGCTACCTGATGACGGTCATCGCGACCGCCGCGAACCCCCGGTTCACGGTGAGCCGCGTCGACATCGACCGCGCCGGCCCGACGTACACGATCGACACGCTGCGGGACCTGCGTGCCCAGCGTCCCGATGCCGACCTCTACTTCATCACCGGCGCCGACGCGCTGACCGACATCTTCAGCTGGCGCGACGCGGACGAGGTCTTCGCCCTGGCCCACTTCGTCGGCTGCACCCGGCCGGGCGCCGACATGGACCCCGCGACGTTGGCGAAGATTCCGCACGATCGTGTGACCATGGTGGAGGTGCCGGCGCTGGCCATCTCGTCCACGGACTGCCGTGAGCGGCAGCGGGCCGGCCAGCCGGTCTGGTACCTCGTCCCGGACGGCGTCGTGCAGTACATCACCAAGCACGGGCTCTACGCGCCCGACACCACTGGAACGGAACCTGAATGACCGCCTCTGAGCACGCCGTCGAGCTGATCCGCGCCGCCGCGGTCGCGGCGTCCGACAAGCTCGCCACCGACCAGCTGGCCTTCGACGTGAGCGAGCAGCTCGCGATCACCGACGCCTTCCTGCTCGCCTCCGGCGGCAACGACCGCCAGGTCCGCGCCATCGTCGAGGAGGTCGAGGACAAGCTGCGCGAGCTCGGGGCCAAGCCGATCCGCCGCGAGGGCCACAGGGACGGTCGCTGGGTGCTGCTGGACTACGGCGACGTCGTGATCCACGTCCAGCACAGCGAGGAGCGCGAGTTCTACGCCCTCGAGCGGCTCTGGCGCGACTGCCCGGTCATCGACCTGCCGGCCGAGATCAACGGGCCCGCCCCCGCGTCGGAATGAGCCCCCGCCGGATCGTCCTGCTCCGCCACGGGCGGACCGCCTGGAACGCCGCGCACCGCGTCCAGGGCCAGCTCGACACCGAGCTGGACGAGACCGGCCTCGAGCAGGCGCGCGCCGTCGCCCCGCTCGTCGCCGCGCTGTCGCCGTCGCTGGTGTGGACCAGTGACCTGGCCCGCGCCCGGGTGACCGCGGAGGTGGTCGCCAAGGAGTGCGGGCTCGTGCCGTCGTACGACGAGCGGCTGCGGGAGTTCCGCCTCGGCGAGCTGCAGGGCCTGACCCACGCCGAGATCGAGGCGCGCGACCCGGCCGCGTTCACCCGCTTCCGCAACGGCGAGTGGGACGGGATCCCCGGCGCGGAGTCGCCGCAGGAGGTCGCCGACCGCTATGTCGCCTGCCTGCGCGACCTGGCCGCCACGCTCGGCCCGGGGGAGTGCGGTGTCGCCGTCTCGCACGGCGCCGCGACGCGCACCGGCCTGGTCGCCTTCTTCGGTTGGCCGCTCGCGCAGGCGCGCGACCTGCGCGCCCTGGGCAACTGCGGTCGCGTCGTGCTCGAGCAGCGCACGACCGGTGCGTGGGCGCTGGCGACGTACAACGCCTGACCGGTGGTCGAGGAGGTCGCGCAGCGACCGTCACGAGACCCGCAGCGCGGAAACCGACCCCCGGATTTCACCTTCGCAGGATCGGTTGGCTAGTATTCCTTCCCGTTGCCCCGCCTTCGGGTGGAGCGGCGAGTTGGGGGTGTGGCGCAGCTGGTAGCGCACCTGCATGGCATGCAGGGGGTCAGGGGTTCGAGTCCCCTCACCTCCACCAACGGACTGGTCAGGGCCGGGTTCCGAATCCCGAACAGGGAGACGAGCCTGGCCCTCCAGCATTTTCCCGGGAGCCACGTCCCGTGGCCGCCGCGACGGCGCCGCTCGTCAGGCGCCGGCATCTGTCTGCCCACCCAACAATGTGGGCGTACTGTGAGGCCGCTGTGCGAGAGTTCGTCGCCGACGTCGGGCAACGGGTTGCTGCAGGCGGCTGCGACCCTCGCCTGTCGACTTCGCCCTGAGACCCACCGCAGGCGCCTTTGTTCGCGGCGGGGGCCGCTTCTGTTGTCACGGCCTGTTCCCGGCGCTGTGGCGTCCTCCCTTCGCGCCCCGGTCGCTTCCTCCCGAGATCGGTGTATCAGCGGCCCTCGTCCCGCGCTCCTCCTCGCGGGGGGACCCGACGGCGGGACCGTCCTGCCGCCGCGCACACAGGAGGAAGCAGATGTCCACAGAGATTCCTCACGCGGCCGAGTTCCGCGTGACTCGGGAGCGCACGCACGTCCGGCGACTGCTGGCCGTGAACCCGAACTACTTCGGCACCGCGCCCGGGCTGGGCTTCGAGGCCGTCCTCGACCAGAAGGGCGACACGACCTACGAGGCGCTCAGCTGCGTCTCCTTCAGTCCCGAGCGTGACCGTCTCGAGGCGACCATCCAGGTCAAGCGGTCCAGCGGGTACGGCGGCCCCCTGTGCTCGGCGGGCACCAGCGAGCACGTCCGGTTCTACGTCAGCTACGACGAGGGCGCGACCTGGGACGACGCCGGCGCCGCCAGCGCGTCGGTCCACGACATCCCGGCCGGCCAGGACTGTGAGAAGGCCGCCCAGCTGCCGCTGTCCTACGTGGTCGGCGTCAACTACCAGCCGAAGCGCAAGTGGTGCGCCACCCCCGTGCTGCCGCTGGTGCGGGCGATCCTCAGCTGGGAGATCATGCCCGACCCCGGCATGCCCGACCAGACGCCGATCTGGGGCGACGTCCGCGAGGTGCACGTACAGGTCCGGCCGCGGCGGTGGATCCTCCCCGACCTGGTCGACAGCCTCAAGCTGTCCGACGCGGCGATCGCCAAGCTGCCGCCGTACCTGCTGGAGGAGCTCCCATCGCCGATCCCGGACCCCGGGCCGAAGCTTCCCCTGCCGTTGAGCGCCGTGGCCGAGCTGTACGCCGGTGGCGAGAAGGAGCACGCAGTACCGGCGCACCGCTTCGCGTTGCCGCACCTGGCCGCGACCCAAGTGGCGGGCACCATGGGCGTCACGTCCTATGTCGCACCGGCGAACCTGGCGCTCGAGAGCAAGATCGACCTCTCCGAGGTGCTCAAGGTCCTCGAGTCCGCCAGCGGCGACACGACCTACGAGCAGATCGAGTGCGTCGGCCTGGACAACAACGCCGACCAGATCGTCGGCACCTTCCGGGTCAAGCGGCCCAGCGGCTTCTCCGGCGGTCCGTGTACGGCGGGCAGCAAGGAGTACGTCGCCTATTGGGCCGACTTCGGCTCGAAGGACTGCTCCTACACCTACCTGGGCACGGTCGAGGTCGCGACGCACGACTACGCCACGATCCCGAGCGGCGGGCTCTGCTACGCCGCGCCGCTGACGGTGGACCTCGGCCAGTTCCGCAAGGGGTGCGACACCCCGGTGATCGGCCGGGTCCGCGCGGTCCTCTCGTGGGGGACGCCGCCGTCGACGACCAACCCGAACGCCGTGCCGCACTGGGGCAACCGGATCGACACCCACGTCCAGCTGCGCCCCGGCCACGCGTACGACGGCGTGGCGCGCTTCACCCTCGTCGGAGGCGTCGAGTCCAGCAAGGTCGACGGCGCGACCGGCCTCACCCTGCCGGGCGGCCACATCGCGGAGACCGGCTACGCCCTGCCCGACGCCTGCCCGTTCGCGGGACAGGTCACGCTGCACGGGCCGCTCGACCCGGCGCTGGTCGGGTCCAGCTACCGGATCCGGGTCCGCAACATCACTGCCGGCGGTCCGGTCACCGACCTGACCAGCGCGTTCTTCGTGGTTGACCAGAACGGGGTCGGGTCGTGGGTCACGCCCGGTGCCTCCGGCTGGATCGGCTGGCCGACATGGAGCAGCGACACCACCGGTGTGCTCGGGATGTTCACGCCGGGTGGCGACGACCTGTGGGAGGTCCAGCTGGAGGTCGGCGGCCTCGGTGTCGTCGACGTGCGCAGGGTGCAAATGGACAACACCCTCAACTCGTCGATCGTCGTCGGCGACCCCGACAACGCGGGCGACCTGAACCTGCAGACGATGGGTCAGTGCCGGGTGCCGAAGGCGCCGCTCGCCGGCACCTTCGTGGCCCGCGACGAGCACTTCCACAGCTGGTCGTTCAGCGTGCTCGGGGGACCGACGGGCACCGTGCCGGCGACGCCGGTGACCTGTGCGATCAGCCCGGCCACGCAGACGCCCGCCGGTGGGCAGCCGTTCTCGATCGACCTTTCCGCCCTGGCGTCGTGCGGGTACGTCGTTCGGCTCGGGATCACCGACCGTGCTGTCGTGAACAGCACGGGGTTCGGCCGGACGGCGTACGTCGACCGCGGCATCTGCATCGAGTAGCCCGCGAGGGCGACGGGGCCCGGACCGTGCGGTCCGGGCCCCGTCACTGGCCTACAGACGTGGCCCTGCGCTGAGTGCGGCCATCGACGACCGGGCCGGGGCCACTCTCCCGCTGCTGATCCTGGGCGTCGGCACTGCTCGCCATCGCCGTTTCAGGGACACGGTGACGTGAAGGCGTCGAGGACCGCCCGCGTGTGCTCGACGACGCGGGCCCGCAGGGCGGTGCCGCCACCGTTGACGATCGCGATCGCGAAGCCGTCCCACATGGCCCGCAGCCGCTCCGAGGTGCCCTCACGGTCGGTCAGACCGGGGAGCAGGTCCAGCAGCTGCAGGAGGTCGGCGTGCCACCGCTGGTCGAGCTCGCGCTGGGCGGCGGCCAGGTCGGCGTCGTACGGCGCGCGGGCCCAGAGCTCGAGCCACAGCTGCCAGCGCGGGTCGCGCTCGTCGACCGGCAGGTAGATGGTCGCGAGCTCGAGCACGGAGGCCAGGTCGCCCTCGCCGGCCGCGGCGGCCTCGAGCAGGGGGGCGCGCTCGACGGCGTACTGCTGCTCGCTCCAGCGCAGCGTCTCGAGGAAGAGGCCGTCGCGGGTGCCGAAGTAGTAGAGGAGGTGGCCGCCGCTGGTCTCCAGCCGGGCGGCGAGCGCGGCCATGGTGACCTTGCTCAGCCCCTGCTCGCCGATCATCTCGAGCGCCGCGGAGAGGACCTTCTCGCGGGGGTGGTCCAGGCGACGGTTCGAGCGCGTTCGCGCCACGGCGGGCCTCTTTCCTGCAGCGTCGAGGGTCGGTTCCGGTCGACGGATCGTCTCACCGGTCGACCCAATTCTGGTCGAGGGGGTTGACGTGGCGGGTGATCTGCGCCACTTTGAATACCGTTCAAAGATTTGTACGACGTTCAAAATAGCGTCGTTCGACGGAAGCTGGGACCGATGACCTCCACCACCGACCTGCCTGCGGGCGCGTCCACCGACGCGTCCACCGACGCGTCCGCCGCCACCGGGAAGGGCCTGGCCCGCGTGCTCGGCCCGGCGGGCGGCGTGCTGATGGTGCTCTCGTGCATCACGCCGGCGTCCAGCCTGTTCATCATCGTGCCGGAGATGATGGCCAGTCAGGGGAGCGGCGTCGTGCTCACCGTGATCGCCGGCATCGTCGTCTCCGTGGCCGTCGGCGCCTGCTACGCCGAGCTCGGCACCCGGGTGGCGAGTGCGGGCGGGGAGTACGCCATGGTCACCCACACGCTCGGCAAGGGCGTGGGCTGGCTGACCTTCGCGCTGTCCGGCGTGCTGCTGTGGCTGATCCCGCCGATCATCGCGCTGGGCACGGCCGACTACCTCACCGACATCCTCACCATCGACCGCGGCCTCGCGGCGGCCGTCGTCATGCTGCTGTCCGCGGGCATCGCGATCCTCGACGTGCGGTCGAACGCGTTCGTGACCGGCATCTTCCTCGGGCTCGAGGTGCTCGCGGCGAGCGTGGTCGCGGTCCTCGGTGTCTTCCACCTGCAGCGCGGCCCGGGCGAGCTCGTCGTCCCGCACGTCGTCGGCGAGGGCGCGGTGAACCCGTTCACCGCAGCGATCCTCGTGTCCGGGCTGACCGTCGGCATGTTCGTGGTCAGCGGCTTCGGCACGGCGGCCTACCTCGCCGAGGAGATCGTCGAGCCGCGCCGCAATGTCGCCCGCGTCGTGTTCTGGTCCCTCGGCCTCGGGGGCGTGGTCATCCTGGTCCCGACGATCACGACCGTCCTCGCGGTCGACGACCTGGGTGCCCTCGCGACCGGCAACTTCTCCGAGTTCGTCCGCGCCTGGGGCGGCGACGCCACCGCCGTCGCGGTCAACCTGGGCATCGCGATCGCGATCCTCAACGCGGCGATCGTGATGGTGCTGCAGAACGCCCGGGTCGTCTACGCCTCCGGCCGCGACCGCTCGTGGCCCGAGCCGGTCAACCGCGCGGTGACCCGGGTGCACGCCCGCTGGGGCTCGCCGTGGGTCGCCACGCTGATCATCGGCATCCCCGGCGCGGTGCTGGCCTACGCCATCGACATCGAGGCCCTGCTCGGCATCACGTCCGTGGTCATCTCCGCCATGTACGTCGTCGTGGCCCTCTCGGCGCTGAAGGTACGACGGATGGAGTCCGCCGCCGGCTGGCGGATGCCCCTGTGGCCGCTCCCGCCGCTGCTGGTCGTGGTGGTCGTGGGCTACGCGCTGCTCAGCTCGACCGGCACCGACCTGGCGATCACGGGCGCGCTGCTGCTCGGCGCGTTCGTCTACTACCTCGCGTACCTGGCCCGGAAGCCGGAGGATCGGTTCATCGTGATCGACCCGACCGACGACCCGGTCCTCGCCGACTGACCATCCCTCAAGGAGAGAGAAGCACCATGGCACGCTACGGAGCCCAGTTCGGCCCCGACATCACCTTCCTCGGCGTCGAGCGCTGCGACTGGACCGACCCGTCGACGTACGACGGCGCGGACATCGTGATCCTCGGCGCCCCCTTCGACGGTGGCACGTCCCACCGCTCCGGCACGCGCTTCGGGCCCCAGTACATCCGGCAGACCTGCTATCTCGCCCACGACGGCTCGCGGCCCTCGCTCGCGATGCGGGTGGACCCGCTGCAGGAGCTCACGGTCCTCGACGCCGGCGACGTGGAGATGTTCTCCGGCGACGCCGAGCGCTCGGTGCGCGACCTGCAGGAGGCCGTCCACGCGGTCACCCGCAGCGGCGCGATCCCGCTCATCCTGGGCGGCGACCACACGATCGCGTGGCCGGACGCCGCCGGCGTGGCCCAGCACCTCGGGCAGGGCCGGGTGTCGATGATCCACTTCGACGCGCACGCCGACACCGGCGACATCGAGTTCGGCTCGCTGGTCGGGCACGGCCAGCCGATGCGCCGCCTGATCGAGTCCGGGGCGCTGCGCGGCGACCGCTTCCTCCAGATGGGCCTGCGCGGCTACTGGCCCGGCCCGGAGACCCTGGACTGGATGGCCCAGCAGGGGATGCGCTCCTACGAGATGACCGAGATCGTCCACCGCGGCCTCAACACCTGCCTCGACGAGGCGTTCACGATCGCGACCGACGACTGCGACGGCGTCTTCCTGTCGGTCGACATCGACGTGTGCGATCCGGGCCACGCCCCGGGCACCGGGACGCCGGAGCCCGGCGGGCTGACCGCCCGCGAGCTGCTCGACTCGGTGCGGCGCATCTGCTACGAGCTGCCGGTCGTGGGGATCGACGTGGTGGAGGTTTCGCCGCCGTTCGACCACGCGGAGATCACCTCCTTCCTCGCCAACCGGGTCGTCCTCGAGGCGCTGTCCGGCATCGCGCGGCGCCGCCGCGACCAGCGTGACGGCACGACCTGGGACCCGTCGCTCCCGCTGCTCGCCGACCGCAACACCACCAACGAGTCCGGGGAGGACCACCGATGAGCACCCATGACGTGATCGTGATCGGAGCCGGGGTGACCGGCCTGACCGCCGCGCTGCGCCTCGTGGAGGCCGGGCAGGACGTCCTCGTCCTCGAGGCCCGCGACCGGGTCGGCGGGCGCCTGCGCACCGACGTGGTCGCCACGACGGGGGAGCCGGCGCCCTTCGAGATCGGCGGGCAGTGGGTCTCGCCCGACCAGACCGCCCTGCTCGGGCTGCTCGACGAGCTCGCCCTGCCGACGTACCCGCGCCACCGCGCGGGCGACTCGCTCTACGTCGCCCGTGACGGCGAGCAGCGCCGGTTCGCCGAGGACCTGCCGGTCGCGGAGACCACGGCGGCCGCGATCGAGCGGCTGACCAAGGTGCTCGACGGCCTCGCCGAGCAGATGGACCCGGCCCGGCCGTGGGAGCTGCCCGGCGCCGAGCAGCTCGACCGGATCTCGTTCCGCGCCTGGCTGGAGGAGCAGTGCGACGACGTCGAGGCGTGCGACAACGTCGCGCTGTACGTCGGCCCGGCGATGCTGACCAAGCCGGCCCACGCGTTCTCCGCGCTCCAGGCCGTGCAGATGGCCGCGAGCGCGGGCTCGTTCAGCAACCTCGTCGACGCCGACTACATCCTCGACCGCCGGGTCGTCGGCGGCCTGCAGTCGGTGCCGCTCGCGCTGGCCGAGCGGCTCGGTGACCGGGTGCGCCTCGGCCAGGACGTCACCCTCGTCGAGTGGACCGACGACCGCGCGGTGGTGCACGTGGGCGCGGAGGCCCATGCCGCGCGACGCGTCGTGGTCGCCGTACCGCCGACGGTCGTGCGCCGCGTCCGCTTCTCGCCGGAGCTCCCGGCCGGGCACCGCATCGCCCGCGAGAACCAGTCCTTCGGCCTGGTCATCAAGGTCCAGGCGATGTACGCGACGCCCTTCTGGCGCGAGGCCGGACTGAGCGGCACCGGGTTCGGTCCCTACCTCGACGTCCACGAGGTCTACGACAACACCCCGGACGGGGAGGACCGCGGCGTGCTGGTCGGCTTCGTCTCCGACCTGACCGCGGACGAGCTCGGCGCCCTCGACGCCGACGCGCGCCGGCGTCGGGTCCTCGACGCGCTCGCGGCCTACTTCGGCGACGCCGCCCGCGAGCCGGTCGGCTACGTCGAGAGCGACTGGCAGCACCAGGAGCTGACCGGCGGCGCCTACGGCACCAGCTTCGGCGTCGGTGGCCTCACCCGCTACGGCCACCTGCTGCGCGAGCCGCTGGGCCCGATCGAGTTCGGCAGCAGCGACGTCGCGGGCCACGGCTTCCAGCACGTCGACGGCGCGGTGCGGGTCGGCGCCGAGATCGCGCAGCGGATCCTGGGGCGCCTCACCGGGGGCGAACGCGAGTAGCCTCGTCCCATGGGGTCGAGCGACTCCGCCTTCGTCGGGCGGATCCCGGAGATCTACGAGCGCCTGCTGGTCCCGCTCGTCTTCGCGGAGCCGGCGCGCCACCTAGCGGCGGCCGTGCTCGAGGGGGACCCGCAGGACGTCCTCGAGACGGCCGCCGGCACCGGCGTGCTGACGCGTGCGCTGGTCGCCGGGGGAGCGGCGAGCATCACCGCGACCGACCTCAACGAGCCGATGCTGGCGGCGGCGCAGGTGCTGTGCCCGTCGGAGCGGGTGCGCTGGGAGGTGGCCGACGCGCTCGCGCTGCCGGTGCCCGACGCGTCGTACGACGCCGTGGCGTGCCAGTTCGGGGTGATGTTCTTCCCCGACAAGGTGCGCGGGTACGCCGAGGCGCGGCGCGTGCTGCGGCCCGGGGGCTCCTTCCACCTCAACGCCTGGGACCGGGTCGAGGCCAATCCCGCCTGGTGCGTGGTCAGCGACGCGCTGAACGCCGCCGCGGGGGAGGCGCCGCTGCTGTTCCTGCGCCGGATGCCGTACGGCTACCACGACCCCGACGTCATCGGTCGCCACCTCGAGCAGGCCGGCTTCGAGGAGACGACGGTCGAGCGGATGACCGGCACCAGCGTCGCGGACGCGGCCACCACCGCGACGGCGATCTGCCAGGGCACCCCGCTGCGCTCGGAGATCGAGGCGCACCCCGTGCTCGACGTGGAGCAGGCGACGGAGATCGCGACCGAGGCGCTGCTGCGCGAGTACGGCGCCGGGACGTTCGAGGCGGCGATCAGCTGGTTCCAGGCCAGCGCCTCCTGAGCGTCGCCCCGGCGACGACTGGATGAAGACTCCGTACGTCGGCGTCCGCGGCGCCGTCCGGGCCCGTCCGGCGACCTAGCCTCGACGGGTGGAGACGTGGACCCCCCATCGCCTGGTCGCCGCCCTGGCCGTCGCCGTGGGCCTGCTGTGCGGCGTGCTTGCCTGGCGCTGGAGCTGGTTCATCGACCTGCGGGTCTACGAGCTCGGCGCCAGCGCCCTCTTCGGCGGCGACCTCTACGGCGTGCGCTTCCACGTCGCGGACCTGCCGTTCACCTACCCGCCGTTCGCCGCGATGCTGATGCTGCCGCTGGCCGTGCTGCCGATCTGGCTCAGCGCGTTCCTCTGGGCGGTCGCGTGCGTGGTCGTGCTGGCGTTCGTGGTGGACCTCGTGCTGCGCTCCTGCGGCGCGGCGCCGACCGGGCTGCTCCTGCCGGCGGCCGTCACGGTCGCGCTCGCGGCGGAGCCGGTGTGGTCGACCTTCTCCTTCGGCCAGGTCAACCTGTTCCTGATGGCGGCGATCCTCGCCGACGTGCTCCGCCCCGACCGCAGGCGTGCGGGCTGGCTGGTCGGCGTCGTCGCGGGCATCAAGCTCACCCCGCTCTTCTTCGTCGCGTTCCTCGTCGTGATCGGCCGGCGCCGGGCGGCCGGCACCGCCGTGGCGAGCTTCGCGGGCACGGTGCTCGTCGGCGCCGTCGCCGCGCCGGGCGCGTCGTGGGCGTACTGGACCGACGTGCTGTGGGACCCGGGCCGCGTCGGCGGGGTCGAGTACGCCGGCAACCAGTCCGTGCTGGGCATCCTCAGCCGGCTGCTGGGGCACGAGGCCCCGACCTCGCTGTGGCTCCTCGTCGCCGGTACGACGGCCGTGGTCGCCCTCGCCTCCGCCGCCCTCCTGTGGCGCTCGGAGTCCCCGGCCGCCCGGCCGTTGGCGGCGTGCACGGCGGCGTACGGGATGCTGCTGGCCTCGCCGATCTCGTGGGACCACCACTGGGTCTGGCTGGTGCCGACCGTGATCGCGCTGTGGCACAGCGGCCTGCCGAGGGCGCGCCCGGTCGCCGGCGTGGTCGCCGCGGTGGCGTTCTCGCGGGCGATCTGGTGGTCACCCTTCCGCCACGGGCGCGAGTACGGCTGGAGCCTCGCCGAGGGGATCGCCGGCAACGCCTACGTGCTGACGGCACTGGGGCTGCTCGTCGCCTGCGCCTGGTGGGGCCTGCGGGGGAGTGCCCCGGACGGCCCGGGCGCCGGCGCCCCGGGCGCGACCTCAGGCGTCCGGCGGGGTGTCCGCCGACTCCTCGCGTAGCCGCGGCTCGGTCCGGTTGTCGGGGCGGATGCCGTGCTTGTCGGCGTAGAAGGCGCGGACGAGGTCCATGTCCGCGACCACGTCGCCGGTGGGATGGAAGGTCGGCCCCATGCCGAGGCTGCGGGTCGGCCCGTCGACGAAGCCCAGGCTGATGGGCAGCCCGGTCTGCTGGGAGATCCGGTAGAAGCCGGGCTTCCAGAACTCACCCGTGCTGCGGGTGCCCTCGGGCGCGATGACCAGCTGGAAGGCGTCGTCGGTCTCGGCGGCCGCGAGCAGGGCGCGGACGGTGGCGCCCGGGCTCGACCGGTCGAGCGGGATCCCGCCGGTCCTGCGCAGGACCCAGCCGACGACGCCCTTGAAGTAGCGGTCGGCGACGAGCACGTGCGGACGCACGCCGTTGGCCCACGCGATCATCAGCATCGCGACCCAGTCCCACTGGGAGGTGTGCGGTGCGCCGACGAGGATCCCGCCGCCCTTCGGCACGTCGCCGACGAGGCGCCACCTCGTCACGCGCAGCGCGCCCCGGGCGATCGCGCGTCGAATCCTCATCTGGTGTGCCATGACCCGACCGTAGTGCCCGGCCGTGGTGCCCGGCCGCGCCGGCCTCCTTGCCGGAGGGGCCGGGCGGCGCGACGCGGCGTCGTACGACGTCAGCCGCCGTGGCGGTTCGACGGGTCGACCGGCGGGCTGGTGGGGTCGGGGTCGAGGCGCTCGGTGTCGTGGGCGACGTCCTCGTTGCGCTTCCGGTCGGCGATGAACGCCCAGACCAGACCGCCGGCGATGAAGACGACGACGACGCCGATCAGGATGGCCATAGCTGCGGTGTCCATGGCGGGGCAGTACCCCGGACCGCGGAGAACAGCCGCCGACACGCACGTCGTGAAGTCTTGACTCATTCAAGAAAAGTGGCAGGATGGCGGACATGGACCAGCCCGACTTCCAGCAGCAGCTGCGGGACGTCGCGCTCCGGGTCACCCGACCCCGGCTGGCCGTCCTCGAGGCCGTGCACGCCCACCCGCATGCCGACACCGAGTCGGTCATCGCGGCGGCGCGGGCACTGCTCCCGGACGTGTCGCACCAGGCCGTCTACGACTCGCTGCACACCCTGGCCGAGTCCGGCCTCGTGCGCAGCATCAAGCCGGCCGGCTCCGTGGCGCGCTACGAGACGCGCACCGGGGACAACCACCACCACGTCGTGTGCCGCTCCTGCGGCTCGATCGCCGACGTGGACTGCGCCGTGGGGCACGTGCCGTGCCTGACGGCGTCCGACTCCCACGGCTTCGTCATCGACGAGGCCGAGGTCATCTACTGGGGCGTCTGCCCCGACTGTTCCGTCCGCACCTGAGTGACCACCCCCTGAAAGGTTGAGCATGTCCGAGAACGCAGGCTGCCCCGTCGCCCACGACGGAGGAAGCGAGAGCGAGAACCCCGCGCTCGACTCGCCGACGCCCAAGGCGCACGGCCCCCACTCCAACAAGGACTGGTGGCCCAACCAGCTGGACCTGTCGCCGCTGCACGTGCACAACCCGGCCGGCAACCCGCTCGGTGCCGACTTCGACTACGCCCAGGAGTTCGCCGGGCTCGACGTCGAGGCGGTCAAGGCCGACGTCGTCGAGGTCCTCCACAACTCGCAGGACTGGTGGCCCGCCGACTTCGGCCACTACGGCGGCCTGATGATCCGCCTGAGCTGGCACGCGGCGGGCACCTACCGCCAGTACGACGGCCGCGGCGGTGCCGGCGACGGCGCCCAGCGCTTCGCCCCCCTCAACAGCTGGCCCGACAACGGCAACCTCGACAAGGCGCGCCGGCTGCTGTGGCCGGTCAAGCAGAAGTACGGCCAGAAGATCTCCTGGGCCGACCTGCTCGTGCTCGCCGGCAACGTCGCGCTCGAGGACATGGGCTTCACGACCTTCGGCTTCGCCTTCGGCCGCGAGGACGTCTGGGAGCCCGAGGAGATCTTCTGGGGTCCCGAGGACACCTGGCTGGGCGACGAGCGCTACAGCGGTGAGCGGGAGCTGTCCGAGCCGCTCGGCGCGGTCCAGATGGGCCTGATCTACGTCAACCCCGAGGGCCCCAACGGCAACCCCGACCCGCTGGCCTCGGCCCGCGACATCCGCGAGACCTTCGGTCGGATGGCGATGAACGACGAGGAGACCGTCGCCCTCATCGCCGGTGGCCACACCTTCGGCAAGACGCACGGTGCCGGTGATGCCGCCCTGGTGGGCCCCGAGCCCGAGGCCGCGCCGCTGGAGCAGCAGGGCCTGGGCTGGAAGAGCGCCTTCGGCAGCGGCAAGGGCGAGGACGCCATCACCTCCGGCCTCGAGGTGACGTGGACCGACAAGCCCACGCAGTGGAGCAACCGCTTCTTCGAGATCCTCTTTGGCTACGAGTGGGAGCTCTCCGAGAGCCCCGCGGGTGCCAAGCAGTGGGTCGCCAAGGACGCCGAGGCGATCATCCCCGGCCCCGCCGCGGACTCGCCCAAGCGCAAGCCGACGATGCTGACCAGCGACCTCGCGCTGCGCTTCGACCCGGCGTACGAGAAGATCTCGCGCCGCTTCCTGGAGAACCCCGACCAGTTCGCCGAGGCCTTCGCCAAGGCCTGGTACAAGCTGCTGCACCGCGACATGGGTCCGGTCAGCCGCTACCTGGGTCCGTGGGTGCCCGAGCCGCAGCCGTGGCAGGACCCGGTGCCGGCGGTCGACCACGAGCTGGTCGACGAGTCGGACGTCGCGGCCCTCAAGGCGAAGCTGCTCGAGTCGGGCCTGAGCGTCAGCGAGCTCGCGTCGACCGCCTGGGCGTCGGCCGCGAGCTTCCGCAAGACCGACAAGCGCGGTGGCGCCAACGGTGCGCGGATCCGCCTCGAGCCGCAGCGCAGCTGGGAGGTCAACAACCCCGCGCAGCTCGCGACGGTGCTCGAGCGGCTCGAGGCCGTCCAGGCCGAGTTCAACGCGTCCCAGACCGGTGGCAAGCGGATCTCGCTGGCCGACCTCATCGTCCTCGGTGGATCCGCCGCGGTCGAGAAGGCCGCCCGGGACGCCGGCGTCGAGGTGACCGTGCCCTTCCACCCGGGCCGCACCGATGCGAGCCAGGAGGAGACGGACGTCGACACGTTCAAGTACCTCGAGCCGCGCGCCGACGGCTTCCGCAACTACGTCCGCCCGGGCGAGAAGCTGCGGCCGGAGGAGCTCCTGGTCGACCGGGCCTACATGCTCGACCTGACCGCGCCGGAGCTGACCGTGCTCCTCGGTGGCCTTCGCGTCCTGGGCACCAACGCCGGCGGCACCGCGCACGGCGTGCTCACGGACCGTCCGGGCGCCCTCACCACCGACTTCTTCGTCAACCTGCTCGCGCCGGGCACGGAGTGGAAGGCGTCGGAGGGCGAGGAGCACGTCTACGAGATCCGCGACGGCGCGACGGGTGAGGTCCGCTGGACCGCCACCGCGGCGGACCTGATCTTCGGCTCCAACTCGCAGCTGCGGGCGCTGGCCGAGGTCTACGCCAGCGACGACGCCAAGGAGAAGTTCGTCCAGGACTTCGCCGCCGCCTGGGTCAAGGTCATGGAGGCAGACCGCTTCGACCTGCGCTGATCCACCGCACCACGCCGGAGGCCGCCCCGCTCGGGGCGGCCTCCGTGTGTTTTCCGGCAGGTCCCGGCAGGATGGCGCCATGACCGATCCGGCGATCACCTACGTCCACGCCCCCGAGCACCATCGCTACGAGATCCGCGACGGCGCCGAGCTCGCGGGCTTCACGCAGTACCGGCTGCCGGACGACGAGCACGTCGACTTCGTCCACACCGAGGTCGACGACAAGTACGCCGGGCAGGGGCTCGCCGGCGGCGTCGTGGCGTTCGCGCTCGCCGACGTCCGGGCCCGGGGCAAGCGGATCATCCCGCACTGCCCCTACGTCGCGAGGTGGCTGACCAAGCACCACGAGTACGACGACATCACCGACTGGCCGGCATGAGCGGGCCCGACGGGACCGCGCGGCGGCACGTCTTCCTCGACAAGGCCCAGCCGGCGTCGTACAAGGCAGCGGCGGCGCTGGCCCAGGAGGTCGGCGACGCCGCCGAGGCCGCCGGCATCAGCCGCGCCCTCGTCGAGCTGGTCAACCTGCGGGTCTCGCAGATCAACGGCTGCGCCTACTGCCTCGACCTCCACCACCAGCGGGCGATCGAGGCGGGGGAGTCCGAGCGCCGCATCGCGGTGCTGCCGGCCTGGCAGGAGACCAACCTGTTCACGGCCCAGGAGCGCGCGGCACTGGAGCTCGCGGAGTCGATCACCCGGCTCCTCGAGCCGGTCGAGCGGCTCTACGTCGAGGACATGGCCCGCGCCGTGCTGGGCGACGCCGCGTTCAGCGCCGTCGCGTGGGTGGCGATCACGATGAACGCCTTCAACCGGATCTCGATCACCAGCCACCACCCGGTCCGGTAGCGGACCGGCGCCGCCGCTTCACCCCCGGGCCACCTCGGGTCCGGTCCGGGTTCACCGGTCTCTGGTCGGCTGCGCCCATGACATCCGCGCGTCCCGAGAACCGTCCGCTGCTGTCCCTCGTCCCCGAGGGCACCCGGCACGGTTCGCGCTCCCATGTGACCTGTTTCTTCCGTTGTGGCAACGCCTGCGACCAGCCGGAGCCCAACCCGACCGACAACCCGCACGTCCGTGACGAGATCACGAAGGCGGTCGCCCGCCGTGCCGTCCTCCGCGGTGGGGCCGCGGGGGCCGGTGCGCTGCTGGTCGGCAGCCTCGTGACCGAAGGCGGCCTCGCTGCGGCGGCGACCACCGGACCGGCCGCGCGTGCGGCCGCGGCCGGGGGCGTCCTGGCCACCGACCGGTTCCGCCCGGTCGGGCCCAACAAGCGCGACGCGTTCACGGTGCCGTCCGGCTACCGCAGCAGCGTCGTCATCAAGTGGGGTGACCCGGTGGTCTACGGCGCCCCGGAGTTCGACCCGAGGAAGCAGTCGGTGAAGGCGGCCGAGCGCCAGTTCGGCTTCAACTGCGACTACGTCGGCGTGCTGCCGCTCGGCCGGAGCACGGCGCTGCTCGTGGTCAACCACGAGTACACGACCGAGCCGCACATGTTCCCGGCCGGCACCTACACCGACGACGAGATCAAGCGGATCTCGATGACGAACCACGGCATGTCGGTCGTCCGCATCGTGCGTGGCGCGACGCCCGGGTCCTGGCGCCAGGTGAAGGCGCTCAGGTCGTGCACCGAGAACCGGCGCATCCACATCCGCACCGCCTTCCGGCTCACCGGGCCGGCGGCGGGCGACGCCCGGCTGCGCACCACCGCCGACCCGACCGGCAAGCGGGTGCTCGGCACGCTGAACAACTGCGCCGGCGGCACGACGCCGTGGGGGACGGTGCTCTCCGGCGAGGAGAACTTCAACCAGTACTTCGATGCCGGCGCCGGCCTGAGCCCCGACTACGCCGCCCAGTACGCCCGCTACGGCATCAACGGCTCGGGCCGTGGCTGGGGCACCGTCGACCCGCGCTTCGACCTCTCCCAGGAGCCGCACGAGCCGCACCGCTTCGGCTGGATCGTGGAGGTCGACCCCTACGACCCGACGTCGACCCCGGTCAAGCACACGATGCTCGGCCGCTTCAAGCACGAGGGCGCCAACATCGCGCTGAGCAGGAGCGGCCACGCGGTCGCCTACATGGGCGACGACGAGCGCGGCGACTACCTCTACAAGTTCGTCTCCGCCGGGAAGGTCGACCGCTCCGGCACCGCGGCCGCGAAGCGGCGCAACATGACCCTGCTGACCAAGGGCACGCTGTTCGTCGCGAAGCTCACTGGCGACGGCACCGAGGACGGTCGCTTCGACGGTAAGGGGAAGTGGATCCCGCTCTGCTCGGACACCGAGTCCTTCGTGCCCGGCATGTCGGTCGCCGACGTGCTCATCTTCACCCGGCTGGCCGCCGACAAGGTCGGCCCGACGAAGATGGACCGCCCCGAGGACGTCCAGCCGAACCCGGTCAACGGCCGCGTGTACGCCGCCCTGACGAACAACTCCAACCGCGGCTCCGGTGCGATGCCCGTCGACGAGGCGAACCCGCTGCCGAGTTCGAAGGTGCGCGCGAGCATCGGCGCCCCGCTGACCGACGCCTCGGGCAACCGCAACGGCTACGTGCTGGAGATGACCCCCTACAACGGCAGCCACACGGCGAACAGCTTCACCTGGGACCTGTTCCTCGTGTGCGGTGACCCCGAGGCGCCGGAGACCTACTTCGGCGGCTTCGACAAGTCGAAGGTCAGCCCGATCAGCTGCCCCGACAATGTCGCCTTCGACCGCGCGGGCAACCTGTGGATCTCCACCGACGGCAACGTGCTCGGCAGCAACGACGGGGTCTTCCGGGTGCCCGTCGCCGGGCCGAACCGCGGCCAGGTGCAGCAGTTCTGCACGGTGCCGAAGGGCGCCGAGGCCTGCGGACCGCTCGTCACCGACGGCGACCGCTCGCTGTTCGTCGCCGTCCAGCACCCGGGCGAGGTCTCGGGGGCGACCTTCGAGGCGCCGGCCAGCACCTGGCCGCACACCGACGACTTCCCGCGCCCCGCGGTGGTCGTCTCCTACCGCGACCGCTGACGTCGTACGACGCGACGAGGCCCCCGGCAGCAGCCGGGGGCCTCGTTCGTACGACGGGTGCCGATCAGGTGATCGTCATGCCGCCGTCGACGGCGAGGGTCTGTCCGGTGACATAGCCCGCGGCGTCGGAGGCGAGGAAGACCAGCGTCGCGGCGAGCTCGCGCGGGTCGCCCTTGCGGCCGGCGGGGATCCGCGCCTGCTGCGACTCGAGGTAGCCCGGCGGGTAGGTCTCGGTCATCTCGGAGGCGAAGAAGCCGGGCGCGATGGCGTTGACCCGGATGCCCTTGCGCCCGGTCCACTGCTGGGCCAGGTCGCGGGTCAGGCCGATGACGCCGGCCTTCGAGGCGGCGTACGCGGCCTGGGGGAGCCCGGCGGTGGTGATGCCGAGGACCGAGGAGATGTTGATGATGCTCGACCCCGGCTGCATCACCCGGCCGCACGCCTGGGCCATCCAGTAGCTGCCGTTGAGGTTGATGTCGATGACCTGGGTGAACTGCTCGGGGGTCTCCCGGGTGGCCGGGACGGCGGTGCCGACGCCGGCGTTGTTGACGAGGACGTCGACGCGGCCGAACTCGGCCATCGCGGCGTCGACCAGCGCCTGGCAGGAGGCGGGGTCGGCGACGTCGGTCTGCACGGACAGCGCGCGGCGGCCGGCGGCCTCGACCAGCGCGGCGGTGTCGGCGAGGCGCTCGACGCGCCGGGCGCCGAGCGCGACGTCGGCGCCGGCCTCGGCCAGTGCCTTGGCGAAGTCGACGCCCAGCCCGGAGCTGGCGCCGGTGACGACGGCGACCTTGCCGTCGAGTCGGAACAGGTCGGTGACAGTCATGGCGTCACGCTAGCCGCCCCGGCGCCGGCCCGGCGGGCGCGTCCGACTAAGGTTCACCTAACTTGTCGGCCGGTGGGAGGAACGCGGTGGACCCGGTGATCGAGCGGCCGCTCGGCGCGCTCTGGAAGCGCTATCGCGGCTTCCGCGGCCGCTTCGTGCTCGCCGTGGCCATGTCGACGCTCAACAAGGTGGCCGACGTGGTCCCCGAGCTGCTGATCGGCGCCGCCGTCGACGTCGTGGTCCGCGGCGCGGACTCGTTCGCCGGCGATCTGCTGGGCGTGGAGTCCCGGCACGCCCAGCTCCTCTGGCTCGCCGTGATCAACCTCGTGGTCTGGGTCGTGGAGTCGGCCAGCGAGTACGCCGCCGACGTGCTCTGGCGCGGCCTCGCGCAGGGCATCGAGCACGACCTGCGGGTCGAGGCCTACGACCACGCCCAGCACCTCCACCTGGGCTGGCACGAGGCGCGGCCGCAGGGCTCGACGCTCGCCACGCTCAACGACGACGTCAACCAGCTCGAGCGGCTGCTCGACCGCGGCCTCCCCGAGATCCTGCAGACCGCCCTCAACGTGGCGCTCGTCGGCATCGTGTTCGCCGTCGCGTCGTGGCAGCTGACCCTCTTCGCCTTCCTCCCGATCCCGGTGATCGTCGTCGGCTCGCTGTACTTCCAGAAGCGGCTGGAGCCGCTCTACGACCGGGTCCGCGAGTCGGTCGCCGACCTCTCCGGGGCGCTCGGCGCCAATCTCGCGGGCATCGCCACGATCAAGGCGTTCACCGCCGAGGACCGGGAGCGCGACCGGATCGCGGCCGTGTCGGCGGCGTACCGCGAGGCGAACGTGGTGGCGATCCGCTCCTCGGCCGCGTTCGTCCCGCTCGTGCGGATGGCGATCCTCGCCGGGTTCACGTGCACGCTGCTGCTGGGCGGCTGGGCCACGCTCGACGGCGACCTCGAGCTGGGCCTCTACTCGGTGCTGGTGTTCATGACCCAGCGACTGCTGTGGCCGCTCACCGCGGTGGCCGAGGTCCTCGACCTCTACCAGCGCGGCCGGGCCTCGACGGCGCGGATCCTGGCCCTGCTCGCCGAGCCGGTCGACGTACCGGCCGGCACGTCGGTGCTGGCCAGGCCGGTCGGGGGACGCGTCGAGCTGCGCGGCGTCCGGGCCGGGTACGCCGACGGGCCGGACGTGCTCCACGACCTCGACCTCCTCGTTCCCGCCGGTGAGACCCACGCGATCGTCGGTTCGACCGGGGCCGGCAAGTCCTCCCTGCTTCGGCTCGTGCTGCGCTTCGACGACCCCCGGGCGGGCCAGGTGCTGCTCGACGGCACCGACGTGCGCGACCTCGACTGGGACTCCCTGCGCGGCTCGATGGGGTACGTCGCCCAGGACGTCTACCTCTTCGCGGGGTCCGTCGCCGACAACATCGCCTACGGGCGCCCCGACGCGACGCGCGAGGAGGTCCGGGCGGCCGCGGAGGCCGCTGCCGCCGCCGAGTTCGTCGAGCGGCTGCCCGACGGCTACGACAGCTGGGTGGGGGAGCGCGGCATCACCCTGTCCGGGGGGCAGCGGCAGCGGATCGCGCTGGCCCGGGCACTGCTGCGCGACCCCGCGATCCTGGTGCTCGACGAGGCCACCAGCGCGGTCGACAACGAGACCGAGGCGGCGATCCAGCAGTCGCTGCGCCGGGCGGGCGAGCGGTGCACCACGATCGTGGTCGCCCACCGGCTCTCGACGGTGCGCCACGCCCACCGGATCTGGGTCCTCGACGGCGGCCGGGTGGCGGAGGCGGGCACCCACGACGAGCTGGTCGCACTGGACGGCGCCTACGCCGCGCTGTGGCGGGTGCAGACGGGCGAGCGATGAGCGCCGCCCGCGCGTGGAGGAGTAGCATGCCCCTGTGCGGATGAACCTGCTCCTTGGATAGCCGCGTCGACCACTGACGAAGACCGTCGACGCGGCCGCCCCTCGATGCCCGAGGGGCTTTTCTGTGTCACGGACCGATCGGTCCACCAGGTAGCAGGAACGAGACAAGGGATGGCGATGAGCGAGAACGACGTCCACTACGACGTCCATGCGGTCGAGAAGAAGTGGCTGCCGGTCTGGGAGCGGCTCGACCCGTTCCGTGCGGACGACGCGGTCGTCACGTCGGGGGAGAAGCCGAAGCGCTACGCGCTGACGATGTTCCCCTACCCGAGCGGTGACCTGCACATGGGTCACGCGGAGGTCTTCGCGCTCCACGACGTCATCGCGCGCTACTGGCGCTTCCGCGGCTACGAGGTCCTGAACCCGATGGGCTGGGACTCCTTCGGGCTGCCCGCCGAGAACGCCGCCATCCGCAACGACGAGCACCCGGCGACGTACACCTACGCCAACATCGAGACGCAGTTCGAGTCGATGAAGCGCTACGGCATCAGCTTCGACTGGTCCCGCCGGTTGCACACCTCGGACCCCGAGTACTACCGGTGGACCCAGTGGCTGTTCCTGAAGTTCCGGGAGCGCGGGCTGGCCTACCGCAAGAACTCGCCCGTCAACTGGTGCCCCAACGACCAGACCGTGCTGGCCAACGAGCAGGTCCTGGCCGACGGCACCTGCGAGCGCTGCGGCGCCGAGGTCACCAAGCGCGAGCTGACCCAGTGGTACTTCAAGACCACCGAGTACGCCCAGGAGCTGTACGACGCCCTGGACGGCCTGCAGGCCACGTGGATCGACAAGGTCGTCAACGCCCAGCGCAACTGGATCGGCCGCTCCGAGGGCGCGCACGTCCGCTTCGACGTGGACGGCCACGACCCGATCACCGTCTTCACGACCCGCCCCGACACGCTGTGGGGCGCCACCTTCATGGTGGTCGCCGCGGACGCGAAGCTGGCCGCGGAGCTGGTCTCCGACGAGCAGCGCCAGGCGCTGGAGGACTACGTCGCCGACGTGCGCAAGGCCTCCGACATCGACCGGCTGGCCACCGACCGCCCCAAGACCGGTGTCTTCCTGGGCGTGCACGCCGTCAACCCGGTCAACGGCGAGCGGATCCCGGTGTGGGCCTCCGACTACGTGCTGGCCGACTACGGCACCGGCGCGATCATGGCCGTGCCCGCGCACGACCAGCGCGACCTGGACTTCGCCCGGGCGATGGACCTGCCGGTGCGGCGGGTCGTCGACACGGGCGAGGACAACCCCGAGGAGTCCGGCGTCGCGACCGGCGGCAACGGCACCTACGTCAACTCCGGTCCGCTGGACGGCCTGACCGACAAGACCGCCGGCATCCACCAGGTGATCGAGCTGCTGGAGGCCGACGGCCACGGCAGCGGCACGGTCAACTTCCGCCTGCGCGACTGGCTGCTGTCCCGCCAGCGCTACTGGGGCGCGCCGATCCCGGTCATCCACTGCCCGGTCGACGGCGAGGTCCCGGTGCCGGAGGACCAGCTGCCGGTCGAGCTGCCCGAGCTGCGCGGCGCCGACCTGAAGCCCAAGGGCACCTCGCCCCTGGGCGCGGCGACCGAGTGGGTCAACGTCAGCTGCCCGACCTGCGGCGGCCCGGCGACGCGCGACACCGACACCATGGACACCTTCGTGGACTCGTCCTGGTACTTCTTCCGCTACCTGTCGCCGCACGACGACAGCCAGGCCTTCGACCCGGCGCTGGCTGCGGCGTGGGGCCCGATCGACCTGTACATCGGTGGCGACGAGCACGCGGTGCTGCACCTGCTGTACGCGCGCTTCTTCACCAAGGTGCTGCGCGACATGGGCCTGATCGACTGGGACGAGCCGTTCTCGGCGTACCTGTCGCAGGGCAAGGTCATCAACAACGGCCGCAAGATGAGCAAGTCGCTGGGCAACGGCGTCAGCCTGGGGGAGCAGCTCGACTCCTTCGGCGTGGACGCGGTGCGGCTGACCCTGGTCTTCGCCAGCCCGCCCGAGGACAACATCGACTGGGCCGACGTCTCACCGGCCGGCTCGGCGAAGTTCCTGCAGCGCGCGTGGCGGCTGTCCGGTGACGTGACCTCGGCCCCGGGCGTCGACCCGGCGACGGGTGACGTCACGCTGCGCAAGGTGACCCACAAGACGGTGCACGAGGCCGCGCAGCTGCTGGAGTCCTACCGCTTCAACGTCGTGGTCGCCCGCGTCATGGAGCTGGTCAACGCCACCCGCAAGGCGATCGACTCGGGCTGCGGCCCGGAGGACCCGGCGGTGCGCGAGGCGGCGGAGACGGTCGCGATCCTGCTGTCGCTGGTGGCGCCGTACACGGCCGAGGAGATGTGGGAGCGGCTGGGCCACGAGCCGACCGTCGCCCAGGTCCCGTGGCCCACGGTCGACGAGGCGCTGCTGGTCGAGGACGCCGTGACCGCGGTCGTCCAGATCCAGGGCAAGGTGCGCGGTCGCCTGGAGGTCTCGCCCGACATCAGCGAGGCCGACCTGGAGGCGGCGGCGCTGGCCGACCCGGCGGTGCAGAAGGCGATCGACGGCCGCGAGGTCCGCAAGGTGATCGTGCGGGCTCCCAAGCTGGTCAACATCGTGGTGTGATCGGTCCGTGTCCGTAGCAGTCGTCACCGACTCCGCCTCGACCGTCCCCGCCGAGGTCGCGGCCTCCGGCCTGGTCCACGTGGTCCCGCTCCAGGTGATCATCGACGACGAGTCGTACGACGAGGGCTCGGACGGTGTGACCCCTGAGCGGATCGCCGCCGCGCTGCGCGAGAAGCGGGCCGTCAGCACGTCGCGACCGGCGCCCGCCGCCTTCTCCGAGCTGTACGCGCGGCTGGCCGACGAGGGCGCCACCGAGATCGTGTCGATCCACCTGTCGGCCGAGGTGAGCGGCACCTTCGAGTCCGCCCTCGTGGCCTCGCGCACCGCGCCGGTCCCGGTCACGTGCGTGGACTCCCGGCAGGTCGGGGTCGCGACCGGGTACGCCGTCGAGTCGGCCTGCGCCGTCATCGAGGCGGGCGGCACGGCCGCCGACGCGGCGAAGGCCGCGCGAGCGCGCGCCGAGGCCGCGACGTCGTTGTTCTACGTCAACACGCTGGAGTACCTCCGGCGCGGCGGCCGGGTCGGTGCCGCGGCGGCGGTCTTCGGCGGTGTGCTCGCCGTGAAGCCGCTGCTCGGCATCGTCGACGGCGTGATCGCCCCGCAGGCCAAGGTGCGGACCGCTGCCAAGGCGATCGCCCAGCTCGAGGCGATGGCCGTGGCGGCCGCGGGGGAGCAGCGGGTCGAGGCCTGCGTCGCCCACCTGGCGGCCGAGGAGCGGGCGACCGCGATGGCCGAGCGGCTCGCCGAGCAGCTCGGCGACCGGTTGGTACCGTCCCGCGACGGCAGCCCGGTGCGCTGCGTGGAGCTGGGGGGCGTGCTCGGCGCGCACGTGGGGCCCGGGATGCTCGCCATCTGCGTGGCGCCGGTTCTCGACGACTGAGCGGCACACCAGCCCCGCGCGCCACCCGACCGTCCCGTAGCCGTCCACAGGCCGATGCGCCGGCGGGTCGTCCTCCACAGGCGCCGGGCTGCGCCCGGTGACCAGACGGCTCGGCTGCCTAGCGTGCCGGCATGCACTCCCGACGCCCACCCGCCGCCGACACCGCCGCGCGCCGCCTGGCCCTGATCGCCGCCGGTGCCGGCGGGGCCGAGCCCGCCGGCGGCGCCGTCGACCGGGCCCTCGGCGGCGACACCGTCGACACGACGGCTCCCTGGTGGGCGGACCACACCCGGGTGGCGGACCGGGGAGCCCCGCCGTCGCCGGCCGGCGTCACGCAGCCGGCTCACGTCCCGGAGCCACCCCCGGCGATCCCGGTCCCGGGGCGGCATGCGGCACGGCGTCGTACCTCGTGGGGGGTGGTGGCTGCGGTCCGTGACCGGGTGCCGCCGCTGGCGCCGGTCCACGTCGCCGTGGTGGCCCTCGTCGTCGCGGTCGGGCTGGCCGTCACGACCTGGTGGGTGGTGCGCGACGACCCCGAGCCCCCGGTCGCGCCGGTCAGCGCCGACGCCGTGGAGCCGCTGGTGCCGGCCGCCTCGCCGTCGTCGGCAGGAGCGGCGACGGCAGGACCGGCCGCCGCAGGTGCGGGCGGGCAGGTCACCGTCGACGTCGCCGGCAAGGTGCGTCGCCCGGGGATCGTGGTGCTCGATGCCGGCGCCCGGGTCACCGACGCGGTCGAGGCGGCCGGCGGGGCCAAGCCGAATGTCGACCTGTCCTCGATCAACCTCGCGCGGGTGCTCGTCGACGGGGAGCAGATCGTCGTCGGCGCTCGCGGTGCGCCGGCCGGGGCAGCCGGGGCGTCCGGCCCGGGCAGCGCTGCCGGTCCGGGTGCCGCGCCGGTCAACCTCAACCTCGCGTCGCAGGCCGAGCTGGAGTCGCTGCCCGATGTCGGACCGGTCACCGCGCAGGCGATCATCAGCTGGCGGGAGGAGCGCGGCGGGTTCACCAGCGTCGACGAGCTGCTGGAGGTCGACGGGATCGGCGAGAAGACCCTGGCGAAGCTCGCGCCCCACGTGACGGTGTGACGGGGTGGCGACGCGGTCAGCAGCGCCGTCAGGTCCGCCGTCAGGTCCGCCGTCAGGACGCGCCCAGCAGCGCCCGGTGGAGGACCGCGATCAGCTCGCCGCGCGTGATCATCCCGACCAGCCGGTCCTCCGCGTCGACCACGGGCACGTTCTTGTAGCCCTCCGAGGTCATCGCCGGGACCAGCTCGGCGACCGGGGTGTCCTCGCGGATCGTGGTGACGTCGGTCCGCATGATCGAGTCCACGGTCTCGAGCTCGACCAGGTCGCGGGTGAAGAGGTCGATGATCGACACGACGCCGATCACGTGCCGCTCGTCGTCGACCACGGGCAGGGTCTTCACCTGGCGCTGGACCAGGAGCGTCCGGGCGCGATAGATGGACTCGAACGGGTGGGCCACCACGACGTCGCGGTTCATGATCCGTGCGACGGGGATCGACCCCAGCCGGCGGTCGAGGGCGTGCGTCTCGGCGTCCCGGACGATCGCCACGACGTCGGCGGGGAGCACGTCGAGGCGGTCCGCGAGCCGCTTCATGGCCTCCTCGACGTCCGGGGTCGTGATGCCGAGCTCGGTCGCGGCGCTCGCCGGCGACGGTGGTGCCGGGCGGTGGGGGTAGCGGCGGCCGGTGAGGTTGTTGACGGCGACGGCCACGACGAGCAGCGCCGCGGTGTTGACCGCGACGGGCGTGAGGACGAACAGGACGCCCTGCTCGTGGATCGCCGGGGTGGCCGTGGCCGCCAGCAGGGCGCAGGCGCCACCGGGCGGGTGGAGGCAGCCGAGCAGCATCATCGTGCCGATCGCGGCGCCGACCCCGAGGGCCGCGGCCAGCAGCACGTCGTCGACGAGCCAGTGGGCGCCGAGGCCGACCCCGGTCGAGATCAGGTTGCCGCCGAGCACCGGCCACGGCTGCGCCAGCGGGCTGGCCGGCACCGCGAAGAGCAGCACGGCACACGCCCCCATCGGGGCGACGATGAACGGGAGCATCTCAGGGCCGCCGGGCACGGCGCGGGCGGTCGCACCCGCCACGGCGATGCCGACGAGGGCGCCGAGCGCACCACGCGCCAGCTCGGGAGTGGTGTAGCGGCTCACGGCGATCACCCTAGGGTGCACCCGCGGAGCGTGGCCCGTGGCTGAGCCGGATCCCGCCACCCGCCCTCCGCACGACTTCCGGGTGCCGGTGCTGGGCTGCGCCGCGTGGCTGGGCGGGATCGCCGCCGCTCGCGCCGGCGAGCTGGCCGGTCCCGTGCTGGCGGGGCTGCTGGCCGCGGCCGGTGCGCTCGCGTGGAGGGGCCGCGGGGGTCGGGCCTCGCCGCGGCAGCGGCTGGTGCTGGCGTCCGTCGTCCTCGGGGCGGCGGTCCTCGCTGGTTCGCTGCTGCGGCTGGAGGCGGTGGCGACGAGTCCGTTGAGCGCGTGGGCGGGCGACCGGGCCACGGCCGACCTCGTCGGCACGGTGGTGTCCGACCCGCGGCTCGTCGAGGGGAAGTGGGGCGACCGGGTCGTCGTACGGCTGCGGGTGGAGGAGGTCACCGCTCGCGGGGAGCGCCGACGGCTCGGTGGGTCCGTGGTCGTCCTCGGGGACCCGGTGTGGGCCGCGGTCGAGCTCGGCGAGCAGGTGCGGGCGGAGGGACGTCTCGCCCCCTCGGACAGCGCGGAGGTCGGCGCGCTGCTCATGTCGGGCCGGCCGCCGGTGCGGATCCGCGGTCCCGATCCGTGGTGGCGCGCGGCGGGGGCCGTGCGGGCGTCCATCCGTGCGTCGGTGGCGCACCGGCCGCCGGCCCAGGCGGGCCTCGTCCCGGCCCTCGTCGACGGCGACGACGCCGCCCTGCCCGACGAGGTCGAGGCCGACTTCCGGACCACGGGACTGACCCACCTGACGGCGGTGAGCGGCACCAACCTGACCCTCGTCGTCGGCGCCCTGCTGCTGGTCGCCCGGTTCGTGGGCGTCCGCGGCCGGTGGTCGGTGCTGGTCGGGCTGGCCGGGATCGTCGGCTTCGTCCTGCTCGCCCGCACCGAGCCGAGCGTGCTGCGGGCCGCGGCGATGGGCACCGTCGGGTTGTTCGCCTTCGGTCCGGACGGACGGCGTCGGGGCCTGCGGGCGCTCGGCGTCGCGCTGGTGGCGCTCGTGCTGGTCGATCCCACCCTCGCCACGTCCGCGGGCTTCGCCCTCTCGGTGCTGGCGACCGGCGGCATCGTGCTGCTGGGCCCGCCGCTGACCGAGGCGCTCGCCCGCTGGCTGCCCCGCGGTCTGGCGGAGGCGGTGGCGGTCCCGACCGCCGCCCAGCTGGCCTGCACGCCGGTCGTGGCCGTCCTGTCGGGGCAGGTCAGCCTCGTCGCGGTGCTGGCGAACCTGCTCGCCGGACCCGCCGTGGGGCCCGCGACCGTACTGGGCCTGGCCGGCGGGCTCGTCGGGCTGGTGCTCCCGGTCGCGGGCCGCCTGGTCGGGACCGGCGCGGCCTGGTGCGTCGCGTGGATCATCGCCGTCGCCGAGCGGGGTGCGGCCCTGCCCGGCGCGGCGATCGCCTGGGGGACCGGGCCGCTGGCGGTGCTGCTGCTCGTGGGGCTCTGCGCCGTCGTCGCCCTCGTCCTGCCCCGGCTCGTGCGCCGTCGCGCCTGGGGCGTCTCGATCGCGGTGCTGCTGCTGGTCGTGGTGCTCGGGGTGCCCGGCCGGATCTGGTCGTCGCCGTCCTTCGGGTGGCCGCCGGAGGGCTGGGTGCTGGTCGCCTGCGACGTCGGGCAGGGCGACGCGCTGGTGGTGTCGGTCGGCCCGCGGGCGGCGGTCGTGGTCGACAGCGGCCCCGACCCCGGCGTCGTCGACGACTGCCTCGACCGGCTGGGTGTCGAGCAGGTGCCGCTCGTGGTGCTCACCCACTTCCACGCCGACCACGTGGACGGCCTGGCCGGGGTGCTCCGCGGACGCCGAGTCGGTGCCGTCGAGGTGACGGCGGTCCTCGACCCACCGACCGGGGTGGAGGAGGTCGAGGACGTCGCGCGCCGGGCCGGGGTGCCGGTGCGGACGGCGTCGTACGGCGCGACCCGGAGGGTGGGCACCGCGGTGCTCCAGGTGGTGCACCCGGACATTCCTCTCCCGGTGCCGGGCGCCGGCGACGGGAGCTCCGCCAACGACGCCAGCGTCGTCCTCGTCGTCGAGGTCGACGGGCTCCGGCTGCTGCTGACCGGTGACGTCGAGCCACCCGGTCAGGCCGAGCTCGCCCGGCTGCTGCCGGGCCTCGACGTCGATGTCCTCAAGGTGCCCCACCACGGCAGCCGCCACCAGGACGAGGACTGGCTGGCGTCCCTGCGCCCCGAGGTCGCGCTCGTGTCCGTGGGTGCCGACAACGACTACGGGCACCCGGCAGCGCAGGTGCTCGACCACCTCCGCGCCGCGGGCGCCGACGTGCACCGGACCGACGAGGAGGGCGACATCGCGGTCGTCGCCGGGGGAGGGGGCCCGCGGGTCGTGGACCGCTGACCGCCGCCCGCGCTCCTGTCGGGCGCGTGTGGGAAGGTGTCTCCCATGCGGGCCGCTGACGTGTTGGGACGGGTCATCCTGGTCACCGGCAAGGAGGAGTTCCTCGGCGCCCGCACGGTCGACGACGTCAAGGCCGCCGTGCGCGAGCACGACGCCGAGGCCGAGTTCGCGGACAGCCCCGCGGCCGACCTGACGCTCGCCTCCCTCGGCGAGATGTCGGCCCCGTCGCTGTTCTCGGCGGTGCGCTGCGTCGTCGTCCGCGGACTCGAGAACCTGCCTGACGAGTCGGTCGACGGGCTGCTCGGCTACGCCGCCGCGCCGGCCGACGACGTCGCCCTCGTCCTGGTGCACGGCGGTGGCCAGAAGGGCAGCGGCGTGCTCACCAAGCTCCGCAAGCTCAAGCCGGTCACGGAGCACAAGTCCGAGGAGCTCAAGCCCTCCGACTTCCCGGCCTTCGTCGCCAACGAGGTACGACGCCACGGCGCCACCATCGACCGCGACGCTGCCGACGTCCTCATCGAGGCGGTCGGCCGCGACCTGCGTTCGCTCGCCGGCGCGGCGAGCCAGCTCGCCAACGACTTCCCGGGGGAGCGGATCGGCGAGTCCCAGGTCAAGCGCTACTTCGGCGGCCGGGCGGAGGCCAAGTCGTTCGCCGTCGCGGATGCGGCCTTCGCCGGGCGCGGCCAGGTGGCGCTCGAGGAGCTGCGCTGGGCGCTCGACGCGGGCACGGCGTCGGTGCTGATCACGTCGGCGTTCGCCGGCAGTGCGCGCGGCCTGGCCCGGCTGGTCAGCGCCCCGCGCGGGATGCGTGACGCCGACCTGGCCCGCGAGGTGGGCGTCCCCCCGTGGAAGCTGCGCTCCCTGCGCGACCAGGCCCGCGGCTGGACCGAGTCGGGCCTGGCCCGCGCCATCCGGGCGGTCGCGCAGGCCGACGCGGACATCAAGGGCGCGGCGAGCGACGCGTCGTACGCGCTCGAGAGGCTGGTGCTCACCATCACCGCCCTGCGCCAGCGTTGAGTTGCCACTTTGGCCCGTTGAAATGCCAGAAGCGGCGGTCGACGACCGCCGCTTTCGGGCATTTCAACGGGCCAAAGTGGCAACTAACGCGGCTCCGGACCGGAGCCAGAACAGGGAAGCTCAGAGAGAGGCAGCCTGCTTGGAGATCGAGGACTTGCGGTTCGCAGCCTGGTTCTTGTGGATGACGCCCTTCGAAGCAGCCTTGTCGAGCTTCTTCGTGGCGTCCTGGGCCAGCGCGAGGGCGCTGTCCTTGTCGCCGGCCTCGGCGGCCTCGCGGAACTTGCGGATCGCGGTCTTCAGGCCCGACTTGACGGCCTTGTTGCGCTCGTGGCGCTTCTCGTTCTGCTTGTTGCGCTTGATCTGGCTCTTGATGTTCGCCACGGGTGATTGCCTCTACGTGTTCGGGTGGATGTCTGGTCTGGTCCGGAGCGCGGACCCGCGGGAGCCGGCCGACCGACGAGGGCAGGCGCAGGCACGCGGGAGACGCGACCAGCAAGGCTAACAGCGGGCGAACAGTGGCCCCAAATCGCCAACCGGCCGTCCTCGTTGCCAGTGGCGGCCCCCACCTGCTGGGATGGCCGCCGTGACTCCCCCCTCACAGCCGCAGTTCCCGGTCGGCGTCGTCATGATCCTGCCGACGATCGCCTTCTGGACGCTCGTCATCATGGGCGCCACCCGCGACGGCGGCAAGCACGCCGGCACCTACGCCGCCTACGCGTTCGCGGTGGCGGGCGTCGGCCTGGCGGTCTTCGCGTTCCTCAAGATCCGGCAGGTCCGGGCCCGCAACGCCCACAAGCGCAGGGCGATGGAGGACGGCATCCGGACCACGGCGCGGATCGCCGGCACGCGCGTCCGCGGACACCTCAACCAGGATCCGTACGTCGTGTTCACCCTCGAGGTGAACCCCGAGTCGGGCGAGCCCTACCGGGTGACCGTCGACGAGCTGGTGTCCCAGCTCGCGATCCCGCGGATCCAGGTCGACACGGTCCTCGACGTCCACGTGCACCCTGACGACCCGCGGTTCGTCGTGATCGACCCCGCGGCGCTCGGGCGCGGCTGACCGGTCGGGCGGTCAGGAGCTCCAGCCGCGCCGCTCGGCCAGCCACTGGTCGATGACGTCGCGCTGCCACGCCTGGGCCGCCCGGATGTGCGGCGACGTCGGCGGCACCGGCTCGTTGGCCGACGCGGCGAAGTAGCCCAGGATCAGCGCGAGGACGACGTCGACGTGCTCGGGCGGCACGCCACCCAGGAGCGGGTGCTCCGCGATGTGCGCGTCGACGTCGAGCCCGTCGCCGCGCGGCCCGATCAGCAGGAACAGCGAGTCGAGCCAGGCGGCCCCGACGACCGGCCAGTTCCAGTCGCACAGCACGGCCCGGCCGTCGGCCAGGACGAGGATGTTGTCGTCGCGGATGTCGGTGTGGACGAGCGTGTCGCCGGCCACGACGTCGGCGTAGCGCGCGGCGAGGGCGCCGATCTCCGCCGCTCGCGGGTGGTCGAGCCGGTCCCAGAGCGCGGGCCAGGACGCGAACTCGTCGACGGCCGAGCCGAGGCCGGGCGGCGCCGGGGTCAGCAGGGACGCCATCTCCACGGCCATCGCCGAGGCGAGTGAGAGGTCGGCGTCGGTCCACGGGCGCAGCGGCGCCCGCCCGTCGACGTACTCGATGCCGACGAGGAACCAGTCGGCGACCTCGTCGGTCCACAGCAGCCGGGGTGCCGGTGTCCCGGGCGGGAGGGCGCCGAGCTTGCGGGCCTCCTCGCGGTAGGAGTCGGCGAACAGCCGCTGGGCGCGGACCGAGGCGGCCTTGACGAAGTGTCGGGAGCCGTCGGCGCAGGTGAGCACGGAGGCGAAGCCCGGCGTGAACCCGGCGCCCTGCGAGAGCGCCTCCTCGACGGGTGCGCCCAGCCGGGTCTCCACCGCGTCGCGTACGGCCGGCGGCAGGTGGGCCCACTCGACGCGTCGGGCGGTGCGGCCGTGGGGGATCCGGGTGGGAATCACGCGGCCCATCATGGTGCCGAGGAGGCCCGGACCAGCAGCCGCCCCAGGGGTCGGCCGGAGTGGTCGGGTCGGGGTCGGTCGTCCAGGCGGGCGGCGAGCTCCTCGACCGCGCGCCGCGCCAGCTCCTCCGGCTCGAGGTCGATCGAGGAGATCGCGGGCTCGGCGGTGCGCAGGCTCTCGGCGTCGGACCCGGCGACGACGCGGACGTCCTCGGGCACGCGCAGGCCACGCGCGGTGAGGACGGCGACCGCGGCGAGGGCGTCATTGCTGACGAGTGCGTAGATGCCGTCCGGCGCGGGCCCGGTCCCGAGCGCGGCGGTGATCGCGCGGTGCCGGGCCCGGTCGTCCAGCCCCTCGGGCACGTGGGCGGCCGTCGGCGTGATGCGGCGGTAGGCGCACCAGCGCTCGTGGACGGCGGTGGTGCGCAGGTTCCACTCGTTGCGGTCGGTCCCGGTGACCAGGGTGATCCGACGCGAGCCGGCGTCCCACAGGTGGTCGAGGGCGAGGGTGGTGAGCCGGCCGGACTCGATGTCGACGTGGAGCGGGCCGGCCGCACCCGGCGGGCGCCCCGGGACCTCGCCGACCGTGACGAACGGGATGCCGGCGCTGGTCAGCATCGCCACGAGCGGGTCGTCGGTCACGGGCTCGGTGACGATGAACCCGTCGCTGGCGAGCGCGGCCCCGGCCGCCTGCGGACCGGTCGGATCGGACACGAGCATCAGGCCGAGGCCCCGGCTCAGCGAGGCCATGGCGGCGGCTCCGGCGAAGCGCGCGAAGTAGTCGACGTCGTACAGGAGCTCGGGGCGGGACGGGTCGAGCTGGCGCGAGACCAGCGCGATCACGCCGAGTCGGTTGCGGCGCAGTCCCTGGGCGATCACGTCGGGCCGGTAGCCGAGGTCCTGGGCCGCCGCCCGCACCCGGCGCTGGGTCGTCGGGGCGACGGTGCCGTTGCCGGTGAAGGTGTGCGACACCGTCGTCACCGAGACGCCCGCGCGCTGCGCGACGTCGCGGATCGTGGGGCGCCGGGTCGTCATCCCGCCACGCTAGGACGGTCCAAACCGTTTTGGCCAGCGCGGGCGGAGGTCTGGTCCAAATCGATTTGGATTCCTAGCGTGACGCCGCACACATCCCGCAGAATCCACCCCGGGGGAACCATGGCCATCGACCAGACGCCGCCTGACGCGCAGCCCACGACGAGCGCCGACCACACGCTGCTGCCCGGCCACGTCGAGACGCACGGCATCGACGTGATCCCGGACGCGGAGCGCCACGGCACCGCGCGCAGCCTCTTCGCCCTGTGGGTCGCGCCCAATGTCAACTACCTGTCCTTCGTCGTCGGCGGCGTCCTCGTGCTGATGGGGCTCTCGCTGCTCCAGGCCGTCGCGGCGGTCGTCGTCGGCTCGCTGTTCTCGATCGCCACCGGCATCGTCGCGGTCACCGGCCCGGCGTCCGGCACGCCGAGCCAGGTCGCCACCCGGACCATGTACGGCGTGCGCGGCAACCGGGTCGCGATCGCGGTCAACGGCTGGTTCGTCTCGGTCTGCTACATCGCGCTCAACTGGGTCACCGCGTCGGTGATCGGCTTCGCGCTGGCGCAGCGGCTGGGCATCGGTGCCTCGACGCCCGTCCAGGTCGTCGTCGTCCTGGTCATCGCGGCGGCCACCACGGCGATCTCGGTCTACGGCCAGGGCCTGATCATGCGGCTGTACGGCCCGCTGTCGGCCGGCCTGACGGTGGTGTTCCTCGTCGTGTCCGGCTTCCTGGTGGCGAAGGCGGACCTCTCCTACACACCGCCGCTGGCGCTGCACGGGGCGGACCTCTGGATCACGTGGACCGCCGCGGTCACCCTGATCGCCGCGACGCCGCTGTCGTACACGATCAGCTCGGACTTCGCCCGCTACCTGCCGAGCTCGACCAGCCCGGTGGCGGTCGCCGCCTGGACCACCCTCGGCAATGTCGTGCCCAACCTCGTGTTCCTGACCGTCGGGGCGCTGGCGGCGACGGTGACCGACCTGTCCGACCCGGAGACCGGACTCGAGGGCATCGCCCCGGGTTGGGTGATCACCGTGTTCCTGGTGGCCATCATCGTCGGCATCCTCGCCAACAACGCGCTGACGACGTACAGCTCCGGGCTCGCGCTCCAGGCCGTCGGCCTGCCGCTCAGTCGCGTCGCGAGCGTGGTGGCGACCGCCGTCGTCGGCGTCGCGATGACGCTCTACGCCCTCTTCGTGTTCGACTTCCTCGACACGGTCAGCAGCGGCCTGGTCCTGCTCGTCACCCTCGTCGGGCCGATCATGGCGATCTACGTGACCGACATCTTCCTCCGCCGCAACCAGTACGACGGCGCCGAGCTCAGCGACAGCACGCCGGCCTCGCGCTACTGGTACACCGGCGGCGTCAACCTGGCCGGCGCGATCGCCTGCCTCACCGCCTTCGGCGCGGCCCTCATGTGTGCGAGCACCGAGGCCTTCACCGGCCCGGTCGCCCGCTCCCTCGACGGGCTCGACCTCTCCCTGCCGGTCGGCATGGTCGGCGCCTCCGTCCTCTACCTCGCCCTCACCCGCCTGTTCTACGGAAGGACCATCCTGTGACCGACCCGACCGACACCCTCGTCCTGCGCGGCGGACGGATCTTCACCGCCGACCCGGCACGGCCCTGGGCGGAGTCGGTCGTCGTCGCCGACGGCCGGGTCGTCTCGCTCGACCAGGACGGCCCGGACGGAGCGAGGGTCGTGGACCTCGACGGCGCCTTCGTGCTGCCTGGCTTCGTCGACGCCCACACCCATCTCGTCGAGATGGGGGCCTCGGCCGGGGAGGTGGCGCTCGTCGACGCCGCCGACGTGGCCGAGATCCAGGCCCGCGTGGCGGCGGCCGCCGCCGAGGGGCGCGAGCGGGTGATCGGCAACGGCTGGCTGCACCCCGCGCTCGGCGGTCGCGAGCCCCACAAGGAGATCCTCGACGCGGTCGTCCCCGACGTGCCGGTCTACCTCCAGGCCAACGACCTGCACTCCACGTGGGTGAACTCCGCGGCGCTGCGCGAGCTCGGCATCGACGCAAGCACGCCGGACCCGATCGGCGGCACGATCGAGCGCGACGCAGCGGGGGAGGCGACCGGCCTGCTCAGCGAGATGGCCGCCCTCGGCCTGGCCCGCTCGTTCCTGGCCGCGCAGGTCACCGACGCCGACCGCGACGCCTGGCTGCGGGCCGGGATGGCCCGCTATCTCGCCGACGGTGTGACCACGGTCGTCGACATGGGCGTCGAGGAGCACGACCTGGCCGCCTTCGAGCGGGCCCTCGCGGCGGACGCCCTGCCGCTGCGGGTCGTCGGCCACTGGCTGGTCAAGCCCGCCGCCACGACCGAGGAGAACCTCGCGCAGGTCGAGACCGCCATCGCGCACGCCCGCCGCCTCGACGGCGAGCGGCTGCGGATCACCGGCATCAAGGTGATGGCCGACGGCGTCATCGACAGCTGCACCGCCTCGATGGCCCGGCCGTACGCCGACGGCAGCAACGCCGCGCCCATCTGGGACCGCGAGGCGCTGACGCCCGTGGTCGTCGCCGCCGACGCGGCGGGCCTGCAGGTCGCGATCCACGCGATCGGCGACGAGGCCTCGGCGATCGCCCTCGACGCGCTGGAGGAGGCGATCCGGGTCAACGGCCCGCGAGATCGGCGCCACCGGATGGAGCACCTCGAGGTCGTCTCCGAGGAAAGCATCGCCCGCCTCGCCCGGCTGGGCGTGGTCGCCTCGATGCAGCCGGTCCACGCCGACCCCGCCATCCAGGACAACTGGCGCGCGATGCTCGGCGACGACCGGGTGGAGCGAGGCTACCCGTGGCGGGAGGTCACCGACGCCGGTGGCGTTCTGGCCTTCGGCACCGACGCGCCCACCGCGCCGCACCCGCCGCTGCCCAACATGTACGTCGCCACGACCCGTCGGTCCGCCCTGGTCGACGGCCTGCCCGCGAACACGCCGCACCTGGCGGTCCCGCTGGCCGAGGCGCTCACCCACGCGACCCGGGACGCGGCGTACGCGTCCCGGCTCGAGGACGTCGTCGGCAGCATCGCCCCGGGCAGGGCGGCCGACCTGGTCGTGCTGGCGCGCGACCCCTTCGCGACGGCGCCCGAGGACCTGCTCACCACCGAGGTGCTGCGGACCTTCGCCGGCGGGATCGAGGTCGCCCGGGAAGGTCAGCGGACGGCGGGGTCCAGCGTCCTGGTGTAGAGCGCCGCACCCTCGACGTCACGCAGGGTCACGGTGAGCCGGCCACTGCCGCCGTCGACCTCGACCTCCCCGAAGTACTGGTGGCCGGCCGCCGGTGACGCGTTGGCGACGGGCGGCGCGGCGACGAAGTCGGCGACCGGCCCGAAGGTGCCGTCGAGCCGGTTGGGCCCGAAGCCGCCGGCGTTGAGCGGGCCGGACACGAACTCCCAGAACGGGTCGAAGTCCTGGTACGCCGCCCGGTCGGGGGAGTAGTGGTGCGCCGCCGTGTAGTGGACGTCGGCGGTCAACCACACGTGGTTGCGGATCCCGGCGCGCGACAGCGCGGTGAGCACCTCGGCGATGTCGGCCTCGCGGCCCAGCGGGCCACCGGGGTCGCCCTGGGCGAGGCCCTCCTGCAGCGGGCCGTCCGGTACGACGAGCCCGAGCGGCAGGTCCGCGGCGATCACCTTCCACGTGGCCCGCGAGCGGCGCAGGCGGTCGATCAGCCAGGCGGTCTGGCGGCGGCCGAGCACCCCGCCGTCGTGGTCCGCGGCCGGCTCGGTGTTCGCCGTGTTCGGGTCCTTGTGCGTGCGCATGTCCAGCACGAAAAGGTCGAGGTGCGGGCCGTAGGGGATGACCCGGTAGACCCTGCCCTCGGGGTCGGGGGAGATGCCGGCGACCGGGGTGTACTCGTGGAAGGCCCGCGCCGCGCGGGCGGCGAGCACGTCGACCCGCTTCTCGGTGTAGCGGGCGTCCTCGAGGATCTCGCCCGGGTACCAGTTGTTCGTGACCTCGTGGTCGTCCCACTGCACGACCGTTGCCGTCTCGGCGAGGAAGGCACGCCAGTTGTCGGCCATCAGGTTGTAGCGGTACTGGCCGCGGTACTCGGCCAGCGTCTCCGCGACCTTGGTCTTCTCCGGGATGACCAGGTTGGTCCAGGTCGACCCGTCAGGCAGCGCCACGGAGGACTGCACCGGCCCGTCGGCGTACACGTTGTCGCCGCTGCAGAGGAAGAAGTCGGCGTTGCGGGCCCGCATCGCGTCGGCGATCCGGAAACCGCCGTAGGCCGGGTTCACGCCCCAGCCCTGACCGGCGATGTCGCCTGACCACAGGAAGCGGACGTCGTCGCCGTGGCCCGGCGCCGTGCGCAGTCGGCCGACGGTGGGCTCGCTGGACGCGCGGTCGTCGTCGAGGTCGACCGCCCGGATCCGGTAGTGGAGGTCGGTGCCGGGCGGCAGGCCGCGCAGCCCGATCCGGCCGGTGTGGTCCGACGCCGGGCCGACGACCGGGCCGGGGATCGTGCGGGCGCCGCGGAAGGAGGCGTCGCGGCTGATCTCGGCGACCAGGCGCGCCGGACGGTCGGCCTTGGCCCACAGCACGGCGCCGGTCTCGCGCACGTCGCCGGACTGCACGCCGAGCGGCAGCAGCGGCCGGTCGCGGCGGACGAGCAGCGGGGCCGCGGAGGCGCGGCCGGTGAACAGGCCGGAGGCGGCGCCGCCGGTGAGTGCGGCGCCGGTGCCGAGGGCGGCGCCACGCAGGAGGGTGCGGCGGGAGGTGGGTTCCGGGGAGGCCGAGATCATGGCGCCACGCTCTCGTCGTACGGCGAACGCGAGGGGGCACCGGGGGTGAACCGCGGGCGGCGAATTCCTGAACCCGTCCGGCTTTGGGAGAATGGCCCCACCATGTCTGCCGCCGCCCCGCAGCCGGGTCACACCGACCCCGCGATCATCCGCAACTTCTGCATCATCGCGCACATCGACCACGGCAAGTCGACGCTCGCCGACCGGATGCTGCAGCTGACCGGCGTCGTGGGCGAGCGCGAGGCGAAGGCGCAGTACCTCGACCGGATGGACATCGAGCGGGAGCGCGGCATCACCATCAAGTCGCAGGCCGTGCGGATGCCGTGGACGGTCGCCGCCGACAACGAGGCGGGCGCCGAGCCGGGCACCTACATCCTCAACATGATCGACACCCCGGGCCACGTGGACTTCACCTACGAGGTCTCCCGCTCGCTGCAGGCGTGCGAGGCGGCGATCCTGCTGGTCGACGCCGCCCAGGGCATCGAGGCGCAGACGCTGGCGAACCTCTACCTCGCCATGGGCGCGGACCTCCACATCATCCCGGTGCTCAACAAGATCGACCTGCCGAGCGCCAACGTCGAGAAGTACGCCGCCGAGCTGGCCAACCTCGTGGGCTGCGAGCCCGAGGACGTGCTGCTCACCTCCGCCAAGACCGGCGTGGGCGTGGAGGCGCTCCTGAACGAGATTGTCGCGTCGGTCCCGGCGCCCGTCGGCGACGCCGGCGCGCCGGCCCGCGCGCTCATCTTCGACTCCGTCTACGACACCTACCGCGGCGTGGTCACCTACGTCCGGGTCGTCGACGGCGAGCTCTCGCACCGCGACAAGATCAAGATGATGTCGACCGGTGCGCTGCACGAGATGCTCGAGGTCGGCGTGATCAGCCCCGAGCCGATGAAGGCCGCCAAGCTCGGCGTCGGCGAGACGGGCTACCTCATCACCGGGGTGAAGGACGTGCGCCAGTCGCGGGTCGGTGACACGGTCACCGTCAACGGGCGCCAGGCCGCCGAGCCGCTGGGCGGCTACGAGCACCCCAACCCGATGGTCTTCGCCGGCCTCTACCCGATCGACGGCGACGACTACCCGACCCTGCGCGACGCGCTGGAGAAGCTCCAGCTCAACGACGCCGCCCTCACCTTCGAGCCGGAGACCTCCGGCGCGCTGGGCTTCGGCTTCCGCTGCGGCTTCCTGGGCCTGCTGCACATGGAGATCACCCGCGAGCGGCTGGAGCGCGAGTTCAACCTCGACCTCATCTCGACCGCGCCCAACGTGGTCTACGACGTCGTGATGGAGGACGGCACCAAGCTCACGGTCACCAACCCGAGCGAGTACCCCGACGGCAAGATCGCCGAGGTCCGCGAGCCGATCGTCGACGCGACGATCCTCGCCCCGGCCGACTTCATCGGCACGATCATGGAGCTGTGCCAGCAGAAGCGCGGCAACCTGCAGGGCATGGACTACCTGTCCGAGGACCGCGTCGAGATGCGCTACACGCTGCCGATGGGCGAGATCGCCTTCGACTTCTTCGACCAGCTCAAGTCCAAGACCAAGGGCTACGCCTCGCTCAACTACGAGCACTCCGGCGACCAGGCCGCCGACCTGGTCAAGGTCGACATCCTGCTGCAGGGCGAGCCGGTCGACGCGTTCTCCGCGATCGTCCACAAGGACGCCGCCTACTCCTACGGCGTGATGATGGCCGGCAAGCTCAAGGAGCTCATCCCCCGGCAGCAGTTCGAGGTGCCGATCCAGGCCGCCATCGGCGCCCGGGTCATCGCCCGGGAGAACATCCGCGCCATCCGCAAGGACGTCCTCGCCAAGTGCTACGGCGGTGACATCACCCGCAAGCGGAAGCTGCTGGAGAAGCAGAAGGAAGGCAAGAAGCGGATGAAGATGGTCGGCCGCGTCGAGGTGCCCCAGGAGGCCTTCGTCGCCGCGCTGTCGACCACCGGCCCGGCGGGCGACAAGCCGAAGAAGTGACCGCAGGACCGGTGCGGATCCCGCCCGGGCTGGACGCGCAGCGCGCCCTGGGGCCGCAGTGGTCCACCTGGCTGGACCGGCTGCCGGCCATCGCCCGGGCGGTCCTCGACGAGTGGGAGCTCACGCCGGAGGGCGAGAGCTGGCACGGGTTCTGCTCGCTGGTGCTGCCCGTGACGACCGCCGACGGCGTCGCGGCGGCGCTCAAGGTCGGCCTGCCCGACGACGAGTCCGAGCACGAGCACCTCGCCCTCCAGCACTGGCACGGTCGCGGCGCGGTGCGGCTGCTGCGCGCCGACCCGGGCCGCCGCGCGCTCCTGCTGGAGCGGCTCGACCGCGAGGACCTCACCGGGCAGTGGGACGTCGAGGCCTGCGAGGTCGTCGCGGGCCTGTACCCGAGCCTGCACGTGCGTCCGCTCCCGCAGCTGCGCTCCCAGTCGTCGTACGTCGACCGGTGGGCCGCCGCGCTGCGCGGGGATGCGGGCACCGTGCCGGTGCCGCGCCGGCTCGTGGAGCAGGCCCTCGGCCTCGCCGCGGAGCTCACCGCCGAGCCGGCCACCGCGGTGCTCCACGGCGACCTGCACTACGCCAACGTGCTGCGCGGGGAGCGCGACGGCGAGCCGGCCTGGCTGGCGATCGACCCGAAGCCCACCAACGGCGACCCGCACTACGAGCTCGAGCCGATGCTGCGCGACCGCTTCGACGAGTACGCCGCTCCCGGCGCCTTCGGCTCCGTGCGCGACGGCATCCGGCGCCGCTTCCACACGCTGGTGGACGCGGCTGGCTTCGACGAGGACCGGGCGCGCGGCTGGGTCGTCGTCCGGTCGGTCCTCAACGCGCACTGGGCGTTCGAGGACGCGGTCCGGGCGGACCGTGCGCTGGACGCCGAGGAGCGCTCGCACGTCACGGCGTGCATCACGATCGCGAAGGCCGTCCAGGACTGACGTCGACCGACTCGACGAGCCGGTCGAACACGGCCCCGTGGTCGCGCCACCAGGCCGGCGTCGCTCCCCACCGGACCCGTGCGCTGGCACTCTGCACGACGACGATGCGCCACGTGCCGGCCGGTTCGTAGTTCTCCGTCTCCTCGGCGCGCACCACCTCCCAGCTCAGCCGGTCGGCGCGCTCGCCGCTGATCGTGGCCACGCCTCGCTCCAGCCGGATGCCGGTCGCCTCGGGGTCGCGCCGGACCCGGGCGGCGAGGGCATCGATCCCGGACGGAGCCGGGTCGACCTCGCCACCCTCGAGGGTGGTCAGGGATCCGTCGACGTAGATCCGGCAGCGACCGGCCTCGCCCTCGACCCAGCCGACGTCCTTCGGCGGGGCGAAGGTGAGGCTCCGGTGGCCGGAGCCGCCCCGGTCGGGGCAGCTCGCCCGGGTCCCGGCGAGCACGGCGACCGAGCGTCGTACGAGGTCCAGCGCGGTCGCGGGCAGCGGCTCGCCGTCCGGCACGCTCCAGCTGAGGCGGATGCCCGCGGCGAGCAGCGAGACCACGCGCGTGGGGGAGCCGTCGCTGAAGGAGTACCACCGCAGCTCCTCGGCGGTGCTGCCGTCGAGCCCGGGGACGTCGCTGCGGTAGGTGACGTCGCCGACGGCGTCGTCCCCGTCGTCGGACACGTAGGGATCCAGGTAGGTCTCGCGCCACCGCGCCAGCGACTCGTCCGGGTCGATCTGGACGGAGAGGGCGCGGCGGGGGTCGGAGCGCAGCGTGAAGGCGCAGCCGTTGCCCTCACGATGGGAGCTGGTGGCCTGCTGCGGGACGACCAGGCGGATCGTCATCCCGGTCCCGTCACCGCGCAGGTCGGGGCAGAGCACCTCGCGATGGCCGGGCGGCACCTCGGCGGACGCGGCGGGGAAGGGGTGCGGGGCGACGAGTGCCGGGGTGCTGGGACCGCGCGCGCCGTCCTCGTGGCTGCACCCCGTGAGTGCGGCGACGACGAGGAGAAAAGGGAGGAAGCGCAGCATGCAGCGACGGTAGCCTCGGCGCATGCAGTACGTGCGCACCATCAGCACCGGCCGGCCGCAGGCCCGGGGCTGGGCCGGGATCGGCCACACCTCCATCGAGAAGCGCCCGGTGCTCGGCCCGGTGGCCGTCCACGAGCTCGGCGTCGAGGGCGACCAGGTCTCCGACACGCTCCACCACGGCGGCCCCGACCAGGCCGTCTACGCCTACGCGCGCGAGGACCTCGACTTCTTCGAGGGCCTGGTCGGGCAGCCGATCCGCGACGGCCAGTTCGGCGAGAACCTCACCACCGAGGGCATCGACCTCAACGCCCTCGAGGTCGGCACCCGCCTCCGGATCGGCGACGAGGTCGACGGTGTCCTCCTCGAGGCGGTCTACGTCCGGACCCCGTGCAACGACTTCAAGGGCTGGATGCGCGAGTCCGGCTACGACCCGAAGGCCTGGGTGAAGCGGTTCACCGCCGAGGCGCGTCCGGGGCCCTACCTCCGCGTGCTCGAGACGGGCACGATCGAGGCCGGCGCCCCGATCGAGGTCGTGCACCGCCCGGGCCACGGCGTGACGATCCGGGACATGTTCGTGGCGCTCAACACCGACCGCAGCCGCCTGCCCGACCTGCTCGTCGTCGACGGCCTGCTGCCCAAGGTCCGCGAGAAGGCGGAGGAATTCGTCCGTCAGGTGGCGCCTTCGCTACCGCCCCTTGAGCCGTTGATCTAGGTTACTGACCAGTTACGCCGGTCTCGGACGAGCATGCAGGGAGCGTCATGCCCATCAATCACGACACGAATTTCCTCCAGAACCTGCCGAAGAACTGCGCCGTGCAGTTCCTCGACCGGGTGGAGCGGAGCGCCAACCGGGAGGCCTTCCGCTTCCCGCGTGGGGAGGCGTGGGAGTCCGTGACGTGGCGCCAGGCCGGTGACCGGGTACGACGCCTCGCGGCCGGCCTGCTCGCCCTCGGCCTCGAGCCGGAGCAGCGCGTGGGCATCGCGTCCTCGACCCGCTACGAGTGGATCCTCGCCGACCTCGCCATCATGTGCGCCGGCGGCGCCACCACGACCGTCTACCCGTCCACGGGCGGCGAGGACACGGCGTACATCGTGGGCGACTCCGAGTGCCGGATCGTCTTCGCCGAGGACGAGTCGCAGCTGCAGAAGCTGCGCGACCACCGCGCCGAGCTCCCGGCGCTGGGCAAGGTCGTGTCCTTCGACCCCGCGCTCGCCGACGGTGACGACGGCGACTGGGTGATCTCGCTCGACCAGCTCTCCGAGCTCGGCGACGCCCACCTGGCCGCCAACCCGTCCGCCGTCGACGACGTCGCCCAGGCGATCGAGCCCGACCAGCTGGCGACGCTGATCTACACGTCCGGGACCACCGGCAAGCCCAAGGGCGTGCGGACCCTGCACCGTGCGTGGGTGTTCGAGGGCGAGGCCATCAAGGCGCAGGACATCCTCCACGAGGACGACCTCCAGTTCCTCTGGCTGCCGATGGCGCACTCGTTCGGCAAGGTGCTGCTCTCGACCCAGCTCGCCTGCGGGTTCGCCACGGCGATCGACGGCCGCGTCGACAGGATCGTCGACAACCTGGGCGTCGTGAAGCCCACCTTCATGGGCGCGGCCCCGCGCATCTTCGAGAAGGCGCACGCGCGGATCGTCACCATGCAGGCGGCCGAGGGCGGCGCCAAGGAGAAGATCTTCCTGAAGGCGTTCGAGGTCGGCACCAAGGTCGACGAGCTCAGGCTCGCCGGCAAGCCGGTCCCGCTGCCGCTCAAGGTCCAGCACGCCCTGTTCGACAAGCTGGTCTTCAGCAAGGTGCGCGAGCGCTTCGGTGGCCGGGTGAAGTTCTTCATCTCCGGCTCCGCCGCGCTCAACGCCGACATCGCCGCGTGGTTCCACGCCGCCGGCATCCTCATCCTCGAGGGCTACGGCATGACCGAGAACGCCGCCGGCGCCACGGTCAACCACCCCGACGCCTACAAGCTCGGCTCCGTGGGCCAGCCCTTCCCGGGCACCGAGGTCCGCATCGGCGAGGGCGGCGAGGTCCAGCTCAAGGGCCCGCACGTCATGGCCGGCTACCACAACCGCCCCGACGCGACCGCCGAGGCGCTGACCGAGGACGGCTGGCTGCGCACGGGCGACAAGGGCGAGCTCGACGACGAGGGCTTCCTGCGGATCACCGGCCGGATCAAGGAGCTCTTCAAGACCTCCGGCGGCAAGTACATCGCCCCGCCGGCGATCGAGGCCAAGTTCAAGGCGATCTGCCCCTACGCCAGCCAGTTCATGGTCTTCGGCGCGGAGCGCAACTTCGTCTCCGCGCTGATCACCCTCGACCCCGACGCGATCGCCGGTTGGGCCGCCGACAACGGCAAGGAGGGCAAGGACTACACCGCGCTGGTCAACGACGACGCGGTGCAGGCCATGGTCGGCGAGTACGTCGACCAGCTCAACGCCCAGCTGAACCGCTGGGAGACGGTCAAGAAGTGGAAGCTGCTCGACCACGACCTGTCGATCGAGTCCGGTGAGCTGACCCCGTCGCTGAAGGTGAAGCGCAACGTGGTCGAGGCCAACAACAAGGACCTCATCGCGTCCTTCTACACGTCCTGAAGTCCGCGGCGACCGATCGGTGAGTTTCACCGGCCGGCCGGTGAAACTCATGGTTGGACGACGAAGTTTCATCGTCCAACCATGAGTTTTGTCGTCCAAGGACGCCAGTTTCTCCGGCCGGCCGGTGAAACTGGCGCCTCGTCGCCGCCCAACAGCCCGCCCACAGCAACCGCACAGGTTCCGCCCCGAGACTCGGGGCATGAGCCACCACGGATCGACCGAAGAGACCGAAGAGCACGACCTCGGGCTGTCCCACGACCTGCCGCGGATCATGGCGCGTCGTGGGCTGCTCGGGCTCCTGGGCGGGGTCGGCGCTGCGGCCGCGCTGAGCGCCTGCGGCAGCGACGACACCACGTCCTCCACCTCGGGCAGCACCACCTCGGGCAGCTCCACCTCGGGTGGTACGACGCAGGGCGGCCCCGGCACCCCTCCGGACGGGGGCGGCGCGATCGGTGGCGACACGAGCCTCGAGGTCGCGGACGGCGAGATCCCCGAGGAGACGGCCGGTCCCTATCCGGGCGACGGCAGCAACGGGGTCAACGTGCTGACGGAGTCGGGCGTCGTACGCAGCGACATCACGACCAGCTTCGGTGACGCCTCGGGGGTCGCGGAGGGCATCGCGACCACGGTGCGGCTGAAGGTCTACGACCTCAACGGCGACAGCGTGACGCCGCTGGCCGGGGCCGCGATCTACCTGTGGCACTGCGACCGCGAGGGCCGCTACTCGCTGTACGACGACGAGATCGTCGGCGAGAACTACCTCCGCGGCGTCCAGGAGGCCGACGACGAGGGCAACCTGACCTTCACCACGATCTTCCCGGCCTGCTACTCCGGTCGCTGGCCGCACATGCACTTCGAGGTCTACGAGAGCCTGGCGAAGGCGACCAGCGCCGACAACAAGCTGCGCACCTCGCAGCTGGCGCTGCCCGAGGACGTCTGCAACGACGTCTACGCGACCGAGGGCTACGAGCAGAGCGTCAGCAACCTGTCCCAGCTGAGCCTGGAGTCCGACGGCATCTTCAGCGACGGCTACTCCCTGCAGATGGCGAAGGTGACCGGCTCGGTCGAGGAGGGCTACACCGTCTCCCTGAACGTGCCGGTGTAGATCCGGGCTGGGAGACTGGGCGGATGCCGTCCGCTCTGCCCGAGGGTGATCCCGCCCCGACCGACGGGTCCCTGCCGGAGCAGGCGCTCGCCGCCCTCGGCGAGGGCCCGTTCGGGTTCTACGTCCACGTGCCGTTCTGCCGCGTCCGCTGCGGCTACTGCGACTTCAACACCTACACGGCCGAGGAGCTCGGCCCCGGCGTCTCCCGGTCGTCGTACGTCGACCAGGCGATCCAGGAGGTCCGGCTGGCCCGCCGCGTGCTGGGTGCGGCGGAGCGCCCGGTGGACACGGTCTTCCTGGGCGGCGGCACCCCGACGCTGCTGCCGGCGGGCGACCTGGGCCGGCTGCTGCGCGCGATCGACGACGAGTTCGGCCTGGTCCCGGGCGCCGAGGTGACGACGGAGGCCAACCCCGACTCGGTCGACCTCGCCTACCTGACCGAGCTGCGGGAGGCGGGCTACACCCGGGTCTCGTTCGGCGTGCAGTCGGCGGTGCCGAAGGTGCTGGCGGTGCTCGACCGGACGCACGACCCGCTGCGGGTCCCCGGAGTCGTCGAGGCCGCCCGCGCGGCGGGCTTCGACCAGGTGAGCCTGGACCTGATCTACGGCACGCCGGGGGAGAGCACGGAGGACTGGGAGACCACCCTCGAGGCCGCGCTGGCGTGCGCGCCCGACCACGTCTCGGCGTACTCCCTCATCGTCGAGGACGGCACCGCGCTGGCCCGGCGCGTGCGCCGCGGCGAGCTGCCGATGCCGGACGAGGACGACCTCGCCGACAAGTACGTGCAGGCCGACGAGCGGCTGACGGCCGCCGGGCTGGGCTGGTACGAGGTGTCCAACTGGGCCCGCGACGACGCCGCGCGGTGCCGGCACAACCTCGGCTACTGGGCCGGTGCCGGCTGGTGGGGGGTCGGCCCCGGCGCGCACTCGCACCTCGGCGGCGTGCGCTGGTGGAACGTGAAGCACCCGGCGGCGTACGCCGGACGGCTGGCCGCGAGGGAGAGCCCGGCCCACGCCCGGGAGGTGCTCGACGACGACACCCGGCGCGTCGAGCGGGTCCTGCTGGAGCTGCGGCTGCGCAGCGGCCTCGATCCGGCGGTGCTCGACGACGACGGCCGACGGGCGCTCGCGGGCCTCGTCGCGGAGGGTCTGGTGGAGGACCGGACCGACCGGGTGGTGCTGACGTTGCGCGGGCGGCTGCTCGCCGACGGCGTGGTGCACCGCCTGCTGAGGTGAAAGTTAACTAACTGCAGTGTTACACTCGACTTTATGAAGAAGTCGGGACCCTCGATGTCGGGGCCAGTGATCGGCTACGTGCCGGGCGCCTTCGACCTGTTCCACATCGGTCACCTCAACGCGCTGCGCCAGGCACGGCAGTGGTGCGACGTCCTGGTGGCCGGTGTGGTCGCCGACGAGGTGTGCCTGGACACCAAGGGCGTCCAGCCGACCGTCCCGCTGGCCGAGCGGCTCGAGATCGTCGAGGCGATCGGCATCGTCGACGCCGTCTACGCCGAGAACACCGCGAGCAAGATCGACTCCTGGCGCGACGTGGGCTTCCACCGCATCTTCAAGGGTGACGACTGGAAGGGCACCGCCAAGGGCCTGCGCCTCGAGCAGGACATGGCCGCCCTCGGTGTCGAGGTGACCTACTTCCCCTACACGCTGCAGACGTCCTCGACCGCGCTCCGCAAGGCACTGGCGCACCGCGGGGCGTCATGACCACCGTCGTCTCCGACGACGGCATCCTCCTCCCGGCCGCCTCGCGGCCCTTCCTCGTCGAGATCGACGGGCACTACGTCTGGTCGCTCACGCCCGAGCGCGACGGCGTACGGAAGCCCGGGGGAGTCCTGGTGCCGTGGCCGGGAGTGCTGCGTCCCTACCTCTCCGGCCGCGGCCGGGTGCGGGTCACCGATGCCACCGGAGCCGAGGTCCTGTACGACGCCGAGGTCGGCCTCGGTGCGGGCGAGGGTCCGCTCGCGGTCGTGGACCGCGCGGGTCACCGGTTGTGCGTCGACAAGGTCGGTCACCTGACCCGGTCGTTCGAGGCGACCGCCGAGGAGGTGCGTGAGGAGATCCTCGCCGGCACCCGGCGCGCGATCGACGACCTCCGCGAGCACGCGGGCGTCAAGGCCTACCTCAACTACGGAGCGCTGCTCGGCGCCGTGCGCGAGGGCCGGATGCTGGCCCACGACTCCGACACCGACCTTTGCTACCTCTCCGACCACTCCTCGCCGGCCGACGTGATCGCCGAGTCCTACCGGATCACCCGCGCGATGCGCGAGCGCGGCTGGAACCTCCTGCGCATGTCGGGCGGCGACATCAAGCTGCTGCTGCCGCTCTCCGACGGCCGGCTGTGCCACATCGACGTCTTCGTGGCCTTCCACGTCGGCGACACCTTCTTCCAGCTCGGCAACCGGAGCGGGTCGCTGCCGCGCAGCGCGATCGAGCCGTTCTCGACGATCGAGCTGCACGGGCACGAGTTCCCGGCGCCGCGCGACCCGGAGGCGATGCTGGCCTTCCTCTACGGCCCGCACTGGCGCACCCCGGACCCGTCCTTCCGCTACGCCGACCCGCCGGAGGGCGTGCGCCGGCTCGACGGCTGGCTGCGCGGCTTCCGCACCGAGATGGGCCTGTGGACCGGGCTCTTCAACGGACCCGGCCAGCGCGAGGTGCCCGCGGGCTCGTCCTCCTTCGCGCGCTGGGTCGCTCCCCAGCTCGGTGAGCTGCCCGTCGTCGACGTCGGCACGGGCACCGGCCGCGACGCGCTGTGGTTCGCGCGGCGCGGCTTCCGCACCGGTGCCGTCGACTTCTCGCGCGGCGGCCTCGGCGTCGTGCGGCGCAAGGCCAACCGGCGCGAGCTCGACGTCGAGGCCAGCCAGCTGATCCTCGGCGAGCTCCGCTCGACCCTGATGCACGGGACCCGCCTGGCCCGCGACCCGCACCACCTCTACGCCCGCCACCTCGTCGGCTGCCTCGACGCGGCCGCCCTCGACCAGCTGTGGCTGCTCGCCCGGATGGCCCTGCGGCCCGGCGGCGGCAAGCTCTTCCTGGAGTTCCAGGCCACCCACGACGCGCCCGACGGTGCCACCGGCACCCCGCTGGCGCCCGACGGGCTGGTCCGGCGCGTGGACCCCGAGGCGGTCCGGGCCGCGATCGAGGCCGCCGGCGGCGTCGTGGAGCACCTGGTCGTCGTACCGGGCGAGGACATGCTGGACCACCCGGACCCCGCCGTCTGCCGGATCCGGGCCTCGTGGCCCGCGCCCGCGGCTCGCACCCCGAAGGAGAACCGATGAGCACCCACGAGCTGAAGGCGCGGCTGCGCGAGCAGGCCCGCGACCGCCTCCCCGCCCCCGTCGTCGACCGGATCCGCGCGCGGTCGAGCCTGCGCGAGCGGGTGCGCGTCCTCGAGGCCGAGGTCCAGGAGAACCGCCAGCTCAACCGGCGCATCGCCGAGCTGACCGATGTCGTCGCGGAGCTGCTGATCCCGCTCGAGGCGCGTGACCAGGACCGGGTCGACGAGGTGCTGGCGCGCTACCAGCAGGGCCTCTAGGCCCTCAGGACCCCGGCGCGGTCACGAAGTCGATCAGCTCCTCGACCCGCCCGAGCAGCTGCGGGTCGAGGTCCTGGAAGCCGCGTACTCCGCCGAGGACGTGCTTCCACGCCCGGGCGATGTCGGCCTGGTCGCGGTGCGGCCAGCCGAGCTGCTGGCAGGTGCCCTTCTTCCAGTCGATGCCCTTGGGCACCTTCGGCCACTCCTTGAAGCCGAGCCGGTCGGGCTTCACGGCCTGCCAGATGTCGATGAACGGGTGGCCGACGATCAGCACGTCCTTGCCGACCGGCGACTTCATGATGCCCTGCGCGATCCGGCTCTCCTTGGAGCCCGCGACGAGGTGGTCCACGAGGACGCCGACGCGGCGGTTGGGCCCCGGCTTGAAGTCGCGCAGGTGGTCGGCGAGGTCGTCGACGCCGCCGAGGTACTCCACGACCACGCCCTCGATCCGCAGGTCGTCACCCCAGACCTTCTCGACCAGCTCGGCGTCGTGGCGGCCCTCGACGAAGATCCGGCTGGCGCGGGCGACCCGCGCCTTGGCGTCGTGCACGGCGATCGAGCCGCTGGCGGTGCGGGTCGGCCTCGCCGGCGCCGCCTTCGTGACCGGCGGGGTCAGGATGACCGGCTTGCCCTCGAGCAGGAAGCCCGTTCCGAGGGGGAAGGTACGCCGCTTGCCGCGCCGGTCCTCGAGGGTGACGGTGTGCAGGTCGCGGTCGACGGCGACGATCTCGCCGCACCAGTCCGTGGTGACCTCCTCGACGACCAGGCCGTGGTCGGCCGGTGTCTCCACCGCGCGGCCCCGCTTCGGGACCTTCCAGTCTCCTGCCAGCACGTCGGTCCCGTAGCGATCCACGACGGACCACCTTAGGTGGGTCAGATCAGCGGGAGCTGGCGGCGCGCCCGGGGCAATTGCGCGTACCCACGGGGAATCGCGTGGTGCAGGGCGTCCTCCGGGAACGGCCAGTCCGCTGCGGCGTACGCCTCGGCCTCCGGTACGCCGCGACCGGCCAGCTCGCGAATCGTCTCCGCGACGGCGCGCAGCTCGTCGCACTGCTGCTCGACGAAGCGGCGGTCCACCACGGCGCCGTGGCCGGGCACGACGACCGTGTCCGGCGTGGCCAGCCCGAGCACGAGGTCCAAGGTCTGCGGCCACTCCATCGGCCACGAGTCACTGCCCAGCGCCGGGGGAGCGGACTCCTCGACGAGGTCGCCGACGAGCAGCACGTCGGCGTCGGGGACGCGGACCACCAGGTCGCCCGCGGTGTGGCCGCGGCCGGGGTGGACGAGCTCGAGCTGGCGGTCGCCGAGGTCGATCACGGCCGCGCTGGAGAAGGTCCGGTCGGCGGGCGGGGCGGCGGGGTCGGTCGCGTCCGCAGCGGCCTCCGTCGCGTGGATGGGGAGCGCGGCGTCGTACTTCTCGCGGAAGGCGGCGTTGCCGAGCACGTGGTCGAAGTGGTCGTGGGTGTTCACCACGGCGACCACCGGGCCCGCCTGCAGGTCGCCGATGCCGACGATCGCGGCCCGCGCCTCGGCGGCGGTGGCGAGCGTGTCGACCACCACGAGGCCGCGCTCGCCGCCGACGACGGTCAGGTTGACGTCGTACGACGGGACACGGCGGACCCAGACCCGGTCCGCGACCTCGATGAACGGCACGCGGTCAGGCTACGGGGGTCTCGTGACGGCTGCTGCGCAGCCTCCTCGACCGACGAGTCAGCAGAGCCCGGCGTGCAGCTCCTCGCGCAGCAGCTCGCCGAGGTCGGGCGCGGTGCGTGCCGCGCGGGGGAAGGACAGGGTGCTCTCGTGGGACCCGGTCGGGTCGACCCACTGGAGGACCACGCCGTCGGGACGCAGCCCGGCCAGGTGGACGCCGACGACGTCGCCGAGGCGGGTGCCGGTGCGGGTCGCGACGGCCCGGCGCAGCTCGTCCTGGTGGCACTGGTTGGCGTGCTCGACCGAGCGCTGCAGGAAGCCGCGGTTGAGGTCGTGGACCGGGGAGCTGAAGGCGGTGAGCGGGACCCGGATCCGGGCGTCCTCGCGGCCGTGGCCCTCGCGGGAGAGCAGGGCGAAGTCGGGACGGAGCAGGACCCGCATCCGCACCTCGGTGCAGCACTCGCAGTCCTCGAGCCCGGTCGCCTCGAGCCGCCCGGAGAGGGTGAGCGTCGCGTCGCGGTCCGGCGAGCCCGGCCGGCCCAGGCCGCTGTGCAAGGTCAGCAGGGCGCCCCGGCCGTCAGTGGCGGCGATCGCGAGCGCGGCGTCGGCGGGGCAGGCGAAGAGCGGGCGACCGCCGTGGTCCTGCATCTCCAGGTGGGCGTCCTCGAGGCCGGCGGTGACGTCGTCGACGCCGTCGACCACGAGGTGGACGTCGGCCGGGCAGGCGAGGATGCTGCGGGCCGCGGCGGCCAGGCGGTGGACGTCGGTGCGACCGGCGTCGAGACCGGGGTCGAGGGACATGCCGGCTCCTTGGGATCGGTTCGGCCTGATTAGGTGAGCCTAACCTACCTGCTCTGCGCGACGGTGGGAAGGCCGTGTCGCCGGTCCCGCGGATCCGGGGGGGCGCGGGTAGCATTGGCACTCCAGCGGGTGGAGTGCCAAGGTCCACCGGCGTCGGTTCGAGCCGGTTCGAGCCGGTTCGAGTCGGTCAAGCGGTGCGTGAGCAGGAGGTGGGCATGCAGGAGGAGCGCAGGCTCGCGGTGCTGCGCGCCATCGTCGAGGACTACGTCGCGACCGAGGAGCCGGTCGGCTCCAAGGCGCTGGTCGAGCGGCACAGCCTCAACGTGTCGCCCGCGACGATCCGCAACGACATGGCCGCCCTGGAGGACGAGGGCTACCTCGCCCAGCCGCACACGAGCGCCGGCCGGGTGCCGACCGACAAGGGCTACCGGCTCTTCGTCGACCGCCTCTCGACCGTCAAGCCGACCACGACCGCCGAACGACGCGCCATCGCGAGCTTCCTCGACGGCGCCGTCGACCTCGACGACGTGGTGCACCGCTCGGTCCGGCTGCTCGCGCAGCTGACCCGCCAGGTCGCGGTGGTGCAGTACCCCACCCTGTCGCGCTCGACGGTGCGCCACGTGGAGATCGTCGCCCTCACCCCGACCCGGCTGCTGCTGGTGCTGATCCTCAGCACCGGTCGCGTCGAGCAGCGCCACGTCGAGCTCGAGTCCGAGCTCGGCGACGACCAGCTCGCCGCGCTGCGCTCGCGGGTCAACCTCGCCGCTACCGGTGAGGTCATCGGCGACGCCGCCACCGCGCTCGGCGCGCTCGTCCAGGCGCCGGACGCCGACGCGGCCACCCGCGCGGTGGTCGACGCGTTGGTGGAGGCCATGAGCGACCACCGCTCCGACGAGCGGATCGTGGTGGGCGGAACGGCCAACCTCGCCCGCTTCGGCGACAGCTTCGACACCTCGATCCGGCCGTTGCTGGAGGCCCTCGAGGAGCAGGTCGTCCTGCTGAAGCTGCTCGGGGAGGCCACGACCGGTGGCGCCCTGACCGTCAGGATCGGCGCGGAGGGTCCCTACGAGGAGCTCGCGTCGACCAGCGTGATCGCGACGGGCTACGGACCCGACGACGCGCTCGCGTCGCTGGGCATCGTCGGCCCGACCCGCATGGACTACCCAGGAACGATGGCGGCAGTGCGCGCGGTGGCGCGCTACGTGTCGCGCATCCTCGACGAGAGCTGAGCGCCGCTCAGCCGCGTGATGGAGAAGAAGTGAGCCAGGACCTCTACGAGCTGCTCGGTGTCGCCCGCGACGCGGACGCCGACACCATCAAGAAGGCCTACCGCAAGCTGGCCCGGCAGCTCCACCCCGACGTCAACCCCGACGAGGAGAGCCAGGAGCGGTTCAAGCAGGTCACCGCTGCCTACGAGGTGCTCTCCGACCCGCAGAAGCGGGCGTCGTACGACCGTGGCGGCGACCCGTTCGGCGGCGGCTTCGGCGGGCAGGGCGCCGGCTTCTCGTTCACCGACATCATGGACGCCTTCTTCGGTGGCTCCGGGGCCGGAGCCGGCGGTGGTGGCCGGGGTCCGCGCCCGCGGGTCCGGCGCGGCCAGGACGCCCTGATCCGGATCGAGGTCGACCTCGCCGAGGCCGCCTTCGGCGTCTCCCGCGAGCTCAAGGTCGACACGGCCGTGCGCTGCTCGACGTGTGGCGGCGAGGGCGCAGCGCCCGGCAGCCACCCGGTGCCGTGCGAGACGTGCCGCGGTGCGGGCGAGGTCGCCCACGTGCAGCGCTCCTTCCTCGGCGAGATCCGCACGCTGCGCCCCTGCGCCGCCTGCCGCGGCTACGGCTCGGTCATTCCGGACCCCTGCCGCGAGTGCGCCGGCGACGGCCGGGTCCGCTCGCGTCGTACCCTCACCGTCAAGATCCCCGCCGGCGTCGACACCGGCACCCGCGTCCAGCTCAGCGAGCAGGGCGAGGTCGGCCCCGGCGGCGGCCCCGCCGGTGACCTCTACGTCGAGATCCAGGTCGCCCCGCACCCGACCTTCTCGCGCCACGGCAACGACCTGCACTGCACCGTCTCGGTGCCGATGACCGCAGGTGCGCTCGGTACGACGATCCAGATGCCGACCCTCGAGGCCGACCTCCCCGACGCGGAGGACGCCGGCCTGGAGACCGCGTTCGAGCTGCCGATCCCCGCCGGCACCCAGTCCGGCCACGAGGTCGTGCTGCGCGGCAAGGGCGTCCCCGGCCTCCGCGGCGGACGGGGCGACCTGATCGTCGCGATCGCCGTCGAGACCCCGACGAGGCTCGACCCGCGCCAGGAGGAGCTGCTCCGCGAGCTGGCGGCGATCCGCGGCGAGGAGCAGCCGACCGGCGACGTGCGTCCGGCCCACAAGTCCGTCTTCGGCCGCCTCCGCGACGCCTTCACCGCGCACTGAGCCGGCCGGGCATGACCCTCCCGCAGCACCTCGTCCCGTCGCTCGACGGCGTCGCCGCCGGTGACGCCGTGACCGTCGAGGGCGACGAGGCCCACCACGCCGTCGTCGTACGACGCCTGCGGGTGGGCGAGGCCCTGCTGCTCACCGACGGGGTCGGCCGGCTGGTGACCGGCGAGGTCAGCGAGACCACCAAGCGGTCGTTCACCGTGGTCGCCCGGGCGGTCGAGGACCTGCCCGAACCCCGCCCGCGGGTCACCGTGGTGCAGGCGCTCCCCAAGGGCGAGCGCGGCGAGCTGGCCGTCGAGGTGCTGACCGAGGTCGGCGTCGCGCGGATCGTGCCCTGGGCGGCGTCGCGCAGCGTGGCCGTCTGGAAGGGCGAGCGGGCCGCGAAGTCGCTCGCCAAGTGGCAGGCCACCGCCCGCGAGGCCGCCAAGCAGGCCCGCCGCGCCTGGCACCCCGAGGTCGTGCCGCTGGCGTCCACCGACGACGTCGTGGCGCTGGTCGGCGAGGTCGACGTGGCGGTCGTGCTCCACGAGGACGCCACCGAGCCGCTGGGCGCGCTCGCGCTGCCACCCGACGGCGACCTGCTGGTCGTGGTCGGCCCGGAGGGCGGGCTCACCGACGACGAGGTGGGCCGGTTCGTCGAGGCGGGCGCGGTCGCCTGCCGGCTCGGCCCGGAGGTGCTCCGCACGTCGACCGCGGGCGTCGCCGCGGTGTCGGCGCTGCTGTCGCGGACGTCCCGCTGGGGCGGTTGAGCGGCGTCGCCGATTGGGCGGGAACGACAGCTCGCGGGGTCGAGATGTTGCGGATTGGTCCCAAACCGCAACGACTTTCTCACGATGCGAGCAGTGCCTCGACCCGCCCGACCTCCTCGTCCAGCTCCGCCTTCTCCGCCTTGCTGAGCGGCCGCAGGATCTCCCCGAGCACGACCGTGCCGTCCTCGACCCGCCACAGCCCCTCCAGCCAGCCGTCGGCGAAGAGCGCGTTGGACTGGGCGCCGTTGACACCCATCCAGGTGTTGCGCCGCTCGGGGGCGGTGACCCGGTCGCGGCCGGCGTGGGAGAGCCAGACGTTGTCGTAGGTGCCGAGCAGGCGCACCGGGGCGGGCGCGTCCTCGTCGGCGATCGGGGCGCCCTCGACGTCGTAGAGGACCTTGCCGTCCTCGTCCTCGTGCCGGACCAGGTCGTCCATCGCCTTGAGCACGGGCACCAGCCGGGTGATGCCCGACCAGGTGGTGACGTCGGCCGCGGTGGCCGGTCCGAAGGCGCGCAGGTAGCGGCGGACGACCTCGGGCACGTCCGGCTCGGCCAGTGGCGCGCCGAGCCAGCGGTCGGCGAAGTCGTAGGCGACGGCCGTCGACGTCGTCGGCTTCCAGCAGCCGCGGGGCGGCAGCTGCACCAGCACCTCGGCGACCCGGGCGACCTGGCCCAGCTGGCTCGCCGTGTACGACGGGAAGTGCTCCGCGAGCGCTGCCGACATCGCCCGCTGGGGCAGCGGCCCGTCGGCCAGCACGGTGCGGACGGCGGTGGCGAACGCCTCGCGGTCGACCTCGCGCGCCTCGCCGATGGACTGGCTCATCCGCAGCTCGCGGTCGCGCACGGGCGCCGCCCACACCGGCAGCGTGAGGGCGTCGGCGGGCAGGTGCAGGTGGACGGTGTCGCGCAGGCTGAGCACCCGCGCCAGCTCCCGCGACTCGAGCGCCCGGCTCACCTCGAGTGGGTCGAGGTCGGTGAGCCGCGCCGCGAGCGAGAGGTACGGCGGCATCGACTCCTGCGCCTGCAGCCCGACCAGGTGCTCGACCATCTCGGCAGGGGTCCGGTCGACGCGCGCGAGCAGGTGCTGGCGCAGCAGCAGGGTGCGGTTGAGGCGACGCTTGGTGAGCCTCACTCGATCGTGATCCGCTTCGTGTCCTCGGTCGGTCCGCCGCCCTCTCCGTTGGAGGGGTCGTCGGTCCGCGCGATGAGGGTGTACGCGCCGGGGGCGAGGTCGCTCAGGTCGATCTGCGTCTCCCAGGGGTAGAGCTTGTCGGTCCAGCCCTCGGCCGTGGCGAAGCCCTCGAGGACCTCCTTGCCGGTGCTGTCCTCGATCGACCACGGGACCGTCGCCTCGAACGAGCTGGCCCGGCCGGTCGCGGTGATCGTGCCGCTGACGACCGTCCCCTCGGCGGGCTCGGTGATGTTGACGAGCGCCAGCACGTCGAGCTGCGGGGCGGCCTTCAGGCCGGCTCCGACGGGGACGCCGAGCAGGGTCGGGGCGGGCTTTCCGTCGTACTCGACCTTGACGGGGAGGCGGTCGCCGACCGCGCCCTGCAGGGTGTAGACGAGCTGCTGGACGGCCAGCCGGGCCTGGGCCCGGTCGAGGTCGCCGCGTCCGAGCCAGTCCTCGTCCTCGACCTCGACCACGATCGCGCCGCCGGCCTCCTCGACCGAGGCGAAGCGACCACTGGGCCACGAGGTCCGGTAGTCGGGGTCGACCGGGTCGCCGGCAGTGACCGCCGCCGCGGCCGCCACGAGCGGGTCGACCCCTGCGGACTGGGTGAACTCGCGGAACAGCCGGTCGCCGCCCGGGGTGTCGCCCACGTAGTAGACCGGGATCACCTTCGGGGCGGGGGAGTCGGTCGCGGTCGCGCTGCCCGACGGGGTGTCGGTGGCGTCGCTGCCGTCGCTGCCATCGGTCGGGTCCGACGCGTCACTGGTCGCGGTCGTCGGGTCACCGGCGGTGGGGGCGGGGTCGTCGTCGCCGCACGCGGCGAGGAGCCCGAGGCTGAGCGTCGCGGCCACCACGGCGGTGGCGGTACGACGAAGGGGGGTGCTCATGGAGTCGATCCTTCCGTGCGTGGTGGATGCGTCAGTGGACGACGAAGGTCCGCGTGTCGGTCGCGGTGGCCACATCGGCGCCGAAGGCGGCGATGACATAGCGCCCGGGCGCGAGGTCACTGAGGTCGAGGGTCATCGTCCAGGCGGCCTCGGTGACGTCGACGTCGCCGGCCCGGACGACCTCGTCGGTGGCGTCGCGGAGCTCCCACGCGACCCGCTTCGGGCCGGTCCGGGCGGCGGATGCGCGGCCGCGGACCACCAGGGTGCCGCTGGTCTCGAGCCCCTCGACGGGGTCGCTGATGTTGACCGGTGCGACGACGGAGCCGTCCCGCCGCACCGACGTCGCACCGGCGAGCGGGCCGTCGGGCGTCGCGAAGGTCACGGGCGTGGTCTGCTGCAGCACGCCCTGCACCGTCTGCACCGCCTGCTGGAGGGCGAGCCCGGCCGGGACGGCACGGATCCGGCTCCCGAGCTCGACGCGGATGCCGTCGTCGACGACCGCGACGCTGGTGAAGGAGCCGTCGGGCCACAGGGTGGTGTAGTCGGGGTCCTCCGGGCCCGCATCGACCTCGAGCCGTCGCAGGGCCGCGAGCGCGCGGTCGGTGGCCGGCCCGGCGTCCACCACCTGGAACTCCCGGTAGAGCCACGTCCCGTCCGTGGTCTCGCCGACGAAGTAGGTGCCGACGAGTGCGGGCTGCGATCCGGCGGCGCTCTGGTCGTCGCCGCCGGGCAGCCCGAGGTTGCCGGCCAGCGCGACCGCGCCGACCACGGACGCGGTGGCCACCCCGGCGCCGAGGACGGCGAGCGTCCACCGCTGGCGGGTCCGCCGCGGTGCGGGGGCGGTCCGACGCCGGATCTCGCCGAGCCGGTCGTGCGGCTCGACGTCGGCCACGGCGTCGGTGAGCAACCGCTGCAGGGCCAGGTCGTCGGGGCCGTCGAGGCCGTCGATGTCATCGCGTTCGTGTGCCATCACTGGCCGTCCTTCAGGTCGTGCGCGGCGAGGAGCGGCCGCAGGGAGGCCGCACCGCGGGAGGCGTGGCTCTTCACCGCGCCGCGGCTGATGCCGAGGGTCTCGGCGATCTCCGCCTCGGAGAGGTCGAGGTAGTAGCGCAGCGCGAGCACCTCGCGCTGCCGTCGGGGGAGCTGTTGCAGGGCCTCCAGCACCGAGCGCCGGCGGCTGTCGGCGAGCACCGGCTCGTCGGCGGGAGGTGCGTCGTCGACCCGGTGCTGCCGGGCCAGGTGCCGCTGGACGACGCCGCGGTGGCGCAGCGCGGACCGGGACCGGTTCACGACGGTCTGCCGCAGGTAGGCGGGCGCCCGGTCCGGGTCGTCGAGCCGGGCCCAGCGGCGGTGCAGCTCGATGAAGGCGTCCTGCACGACCTCCTCGGCCTGGCCCTGGTCGCGCACCAGCAGCACGGAGAGCCGGACCAGCTGGTCCCAGTGGGCGACGTACAGCGTCTCGATCGCGGAGTCGGCGTCGCTCGCGCGCTGGGTCATGGCGTGCCCCGTCGCCCCGGCGAGGCTGCCGGGGGAGAGAGGAGGAGCGCCGAGCACCGCATGGATCGTCACGTTAGTTCCACGCGCCAGCGGTGGAACCGGTTGACACCGTTTCGCAACGATCTGCGAGGGTGGCCGGGTGAGCGACCCGGACTGCCTGTTCTGCAAGATCGTCGCCGGCGACATCCCGGCCGAGATCGTCCACGAGGGCGAGCGCACCATCGCGTTCCGCGACATCAACCCGCAGGCGCCCCTGCACGTGCTGGTGATCCCGCGCGACCACGAGCCCAACGCCGCCGCGACGGCCGCCGCCGACGCCGCGACCTTCGCCGAGATCCCGGCCACCGCGAGGGCCGTCGCCGCCGCCGAGGGGTACGACGACTACCGGCTCGTCTTCAACACCGGCGCCGGCGCCCAGCAGACCGTCTTCCACACGCACTGCCACGTGATCGCCGGCCGGCCGCTGAACTGGCCCCCGGGCTGACCTCCGCGCTGACCTCCGCGCTGACAAACGAGTGGGCGCGGCGTGGTCCCTCCCGTAGCATGGAGGAGACCGACCGCCGTACTGAAAGGCCGCCCGCCCCGGGCATCCATGACCGACTCCACCCCCACCCCGATCACCGCCACCCGGCACACCGTCGTCGTGCCGAACAGCATCGACATGGTCACGCTCTTCGGTCCCGGTGACGAGCACCTCGGCATCATCGAGAAGCAGTTCGGCGTCCAGGTCCACGTCCGCGGCAACCGGGTCACCCTCAGCGGCGACCCCCACGAGCTGGAGCTCGCGGAGAAGCTCATCGAGGAGCTCGTCGCGATCCTGCGCACCGGCCAGGGCATCACGCCCGAGGTCGTCGAGCGCGTCGAGGCGATGCTGCGCGCGCAGACGTCCACGTCCGAGCGGCCCGCCGACGTGCTCTCGGTCAACATCCTGAGCAACCGCGGCCGGTCGATCCGCCCGAAGACGCTCAACCAGAAGCGCTACGTCGAGACGATCGACAACCACACGATCACCTTCGGCATCGGCCCGGCCGGCACGGGCAAGACCTATCTCGCGATGGCCAAGGCCGTCCAGGCGCTGCAGGCCAAGCAGGTCACCCGGATCATCCTGACCCGACCGGCGGTCGAGGCCGGCGAGCGGCTCGGCTACCTGCCCGGCACGCTGAGCGAGAAGATCGACCCCTACCTGCGTCCCCTGTACGACGCCCTGCACGACATGCTCGACCCCGAGTCGATCCCCAAGCTGCTCGCCGCCGGCACGATCGAGGTCGCGCCGCTGGCCTACATGCGTGGTCGCTCGCTCAACGACTCCTTCATCATCCTCGACGAGGCGCAGAACACCACGCCCGAGCAGATGAAGATGTTCCTGACCCGGCTCGGCTTCGGCTCGAAGATCGTGGTGACCGGCGACGTCACCCAGGTCGACCTGCCGTCCGGCACGCAGTCCGGCCTGCGGATCGTCGAGGGCATCCTCGACGGCGTCGACGACCTCGCCTTCGTCCGGCTCACCAGCCACGACGTCGTCCGGCACAAGCTGGTCGCGCGGATCGTGGCGGCCTACGACGAGTTCGACGCGAAGAAGGAGGCGCAGCGGGAGGTCCGCCAGAACCGCCGCTTCGACACCGTCACCGACAAGCCCGCGAAGACCGAGCAGAAGACCGAGCCGAAGACCGAGCAGAAGGACCCCACGGAGTGAGCATCGAGATCCTCGACGAGTCCGGCTCCGGGTTCGACGTGAAGCACTTCTCGCGGCTCGCCCGCTTCGTGATGGACCAGATGCGGGTGCACCCGCTCGCCGAGCTGTGCATCACGGCCGTCGACGAGGCCACCATCGCCGAGCTCAACGGCAAGTGGATGGAGAAGGAGGGGCCGACCGACGTGCTCGCCTTCCCCATGGACGAGCTGCGTCCCGGCAAGGTCAACGAGGAGCCCGAGGAGGGCGTCCTCGGCGACCTGGTCCTGTGCGTGTCCGTCGCCGAGAAGCAGGGGGCCGAGGCCGGCCACGGCACGCTCGCCGAGCTCGAGCTGCTCACGACCCACGGCATCCTCCACCTGCTGGGCTACGACCACGCGGAGCCCGAGGAGCACAAGGTGATGTTCGGGCTGCAGGACCAGCTGCTCGCCCAGTGGCGCGCCCACCTGGCCGCCTCCTGACGCCGGGTCGGGGGAAGGCATGATCGCCGGCAGTCTCTGGCCGCTCGTCGCAGCGGCCGTCCTCGTGGTCCTCGCCGGACTCTTCGCCGCGGCCGACGCGGCCCTCGCCGGGTTCTCGCGCGCCCGCGCGCAGGAGCTGCTGCAGGAGGGGCGCGGTGGTGCGCGGCGCCTGGTCGTCGTACTCGAGGACGCGCCGCGACACCTCAACACCGCCCTGCTCCTGCAGCTGCTGTGCGAGATCGCGGCCATCGTCGTGGTCACCCTGCACATCGACGAGCGCGTCGACGCGTCCTGGCTGACGCGCGCCGGGCTCGCGATCGGCGTCATGCTCGTCGTCTCCTTCGTCGTCATCGGTGTCGCGCCGCGCACCGTGGGGCGCCAGCACGCCGAGACGGTCGCGATCTGGTCGGCCTGGCCGCTCTCCGCGCTGACCACGGTCCTCGGCCCGGTCCCGCGCCTGCTGATCCTCGTCGGCAACGCGATCACGCCCGGCAAGGGCTTCCGCGAGGGCCCGTTCTCCACCGAGACCGAGCTGCGGGAGCTGGTCGACATCGCCGAGGCCTCGGAGCTGATCGAGGCCGACGAGCGGAAGATGATCCACTCCGTCTTCGAGCTCGGCGACACGACCGTGCGCGAGGTGATGGTGCCGCGCGGCGACGTCGTCTACATCGAGGCGCACAAGAACCTCCGCCAGACCAAGTCGCTCTTCCTGCGCTCGGGCTTCTCGCGGATGCCGGTCATCGGGGAGAACCTCGACGACGTCCGCGGCTTCGCCTATCTCAAGGACGTCGTCCGCCGCGACTTCGAGGACCCCGACGTCGAGCTCACCCAACCGGTTGAGGAGATCATGCGCCCGGTGCACTGGGTGCCCGAGTCGAAGCCGGTCGACGACCTGCTCCGCGAGATGCAGGCGCGCCGCCAGCACGTCGCCATCGTCGTCGACGAGTACGGCGGGACGGCCGGCCTGATCACGATCGAGGACCTGCTCGAGGAGATCGTCGGCGAGATCACCGACGAGTTCGACGAGGCCGAGGTCGAGGTCGAGCACCTCGAGGGTGCCGAGGGGCCGGTGCGCGTCTCCTCGCGCTACCCGGTCGACGACCTCGACGAGATCTTCGGCTTCGACATCGAGGAGGAGGACGTCGACTCGGTCGGCGGTCTGCTCGCCAAGCACCTGGGCCGGGTGCCGATCCCGGGCTCCGTCGTCGAGGCCCACGGCCTGCGCTTCGAGGCCGAGCAGGCCGCCGGCCGGCGCAACAAGATCGGCACCGTGCTGATCTCGCGGGTGGTCGAGGGCGACCGGCTCACCGAGGACTGATCGCCCACGGGTCCTCCCGACGCCACAGCGTCGGGAGGTGGAGGCCGACCCGCTGGCGTCGCGCCAGGTCGGTGAGGACCTCCATCGTCACGTCGAGGTCGTCACCGGCGTAGGGCAGTGCCCGCAGCGGCAGGTGCAGCGGCCGGAAGAAGTCGTCCCAGTGCAGCAGCACCACCTCGCTGGCCCCGGTCGCCTCGACCGTCTCGGCCCAGTAGGTGCGCAGGTAGTCGCGGTCCTGCACGCCGAGCTGCCCGACCCCGAGGTAGACCACGTCGGCCTTCCGGCCGGACAGTGCCCCGGCGCGGAAGCCGGCGCTGCCCTGGATCAGTGCGGTGCGGCCGCTCGTGTGCTCCACGAGGATCGACCAGGCCTCGCCGCACCGGTAGGCGCCGGCCCGCGTCGGCGGCACCACCGGTGCGTCGATCGTGCCCGGGTAGCGGTCCGGCGGGCAGTGCTCCGACTCCAGCCAGGTCAGCGTGAAGGAGCCGAAGCTGTGGGGCTCACCGGGCACCACCTCGAGGATGCGGTCCTCGGGCAGCCCGGAGCCACGGCCGATGTGGGCTGCCGAGGATCCGCCGGCGAGCACGGCGCCGGTCCGTCGTACGACGGCGGGGGAGTCGAGCGCGTGGTCGAAGTGCGTGTGCACCGGCGCCACCACGGCCAGCTGGTCGATCCCGGCCCGGCGCAACGCGGCGTCGATGCGGGCGTCGTCGGGTGCGAGCCGGCCGAGCAGCACCCGGCCCATCGACGGCCGCGAGAAGTAGCCGTCGGTGAGCAGCGCCGTCTCCCCGTCGTCGACCAGCACCGTCGAGACGCCCAGGAAGGTGGTCGCGAAGGCGCCCTCGGCCTCGGGGACGTCGAACCGGTCGGCGTACCGCGCGAGGTCAGGGCGACCGAGGCGGGCGCGCACGGGTCAGACCCCGGGCACGATCCGCAGGTCGCGCACCGCGCCGTCGTCGAGTGCCTCCAGCGCTTTCTGGTACTCCGGCGAGTCGTGGGCCGCCAGCGCCGCCTCGACGCTCTCGAACTCGATCAGCACGCAGCGCTGCTCGAGGCCGGCCTCGTAGACCTTCTCCGGGATCCCGCGCGCGAGGAAGGTGCCCCCGGCCTCGATGAGCGCCGGTCCGGCGAGCGCGGCGTAGGCGGCCAGCTTGTCCGCGTCGAGGACTTCCCGGTAGTTGCTGATCCAGTAGGCAGGCATGGGCTCATCCTGCCGTGCTGGGACAATCGCTGCATGACCGACCTCTCCGCCGAGGACAAGAAGCTCGTCACCCTCGCCCGCGCCACGCGGGCGCGCATCCAGGCCGCCGAGGGCGCGGCGGTGCGCGACACCGACGGACGCACGTACGCCGCTGCCACGGTGGCGCTCCCGTCGCTCCAGCTGACCGCGGTCCAGGCGGTGGTGGCGATGGCCGTCGCGTCCGGCTCGACCGGCGTCGACGCGTGCGTGGTGCTCGGCGACGCGCAGGACCTCACCGAGCCGGACGCCGCGGTGCTGGCGGACTTCGCCGGTCCCGGGGGCGTCACGGTCCACGTCGGCGACGCCCGCGGCACGATCGGCGCGACCCACACCGCGTGACGTCCGCGTGACCCCATGACCCCATGACGCCGTGACGACCCCATGACAGATGTCATGCCCGGGTCGTGACGACCGGGCGAGGTCGCGGGGACGTCCCGCGGCCACGCTGGAGGCATGACGACAGATCCGATGCTTCCGGCCGTCCGGCTGGCCGGGGTGACCAAGGACTTCGGGCAGGTCCACGCGGTGCGCGGGATCGACCTGGAGCTCCATCCCGGCGAGATCGTGGCCTTCCTCGGCCCGAACGGCGCCGGCAAGACCACGACGATCGACATGGTCCTCGGCCTCACCCGGCCGACCAGCGGCACCGTCGAGGTGCTCGGCATGGAGCCGCGCAAGGCCATCGCCCGCGGCCTCGTGGCCGCGGTGATGCAGACCGGCGGCCTGCTCAAGGACCTCACCGTGCGCGAGACGGTCGCCTACACGGCCAGCCTGTTCACCGACACCCGCCCGGTGGACGAGGTGCTGGAGAAGGCCGGGATCGCCGGCATCTCCTCTCGCAAGGTCGGCAAGTGCTCGGGCGGCGAGCAGCAGCGGCTCCGGTTCGCGATGGCGCTGCTCTCCGACCCCGCGCTGCTGCTGCTCGACGAGCCGACCACCGGGATGGACGTCGAGGGGCGTCGTACCTTCTGGTCGGCGATCAGGGCCGACCTCGACACCGGCCGCACGGTGCTCTTCGCGACGCACTACCTCGAGGAGGCCGACCAGTACGCCGACCGGATCGTCCTCGTGAGCAGGGGCAAGGTCGTCGCCGACGGCTCCGGCCCCGAGATCCGCGCGCTGGCGAGCGGACGCACGCTGCGCGCCCACCTGCCCGGCGCCGACCCGGCCACCGTCGAGCGGATCGCCGCCCTCGGCGGCGTCGAGGGCGTGGAGACCCGCGGCGAGACCCTGATCGTGCGGGCCAAGGACAGCGACGCCGTCGCCCGCCATCTGCTCACCGAGACCACCGCCCGCGACCTGGAGATCACGGCCGCGGGCATCGAAGAGGCGTTCCTCAGCCTGACGGGAGACAACCGATGAGCACCACCTTCGACCCGGCCGCCCGCCGGGTGCCGCCGATGGGCGGGTTCAACCTCACCGTGCTGGCGATCGAGCTGCGCCGCATGCTGCGCAACCGCCGCACGATCATCTTCACGCTGGTCTTCCCGGCGGCGATGCTGCTCGCGTTCGGAGGCCAGCAGGGCTGGGACGAGAGGGCCGGGAGCGGCAACGTGGCGGCGTACATCCTCGCCTCCATGGCCCTCTACGGCGCCGCCCTCACCGCGGCAGCCGGTGGCTCGATGGTCGCGCTGGAGCGCTCGCTGGGCTGGTCGCGCCAGCTGCGCCTGACGCCGCTCAACCCGGTCGTCTACATCCTGATGAAGGCGCTGGTCGCCCTCGTCATGGGAGCCCTCGCGGTCGCGTCGGTGAACGTGGTCGGCGCCGCGCAGGGCAAGGCGGAGATGCCGGTGCACGTCTGGGTCGGCTGCGCCGTCGTGACGCTGTTCTGCACCCTGACCTTCGCGGCGCTCGGTGTCTTCGTCGGCTACGTCGTGCCGGGCGAGAACGCCATGCAGGTCCTCGGCCCCGGCCTGGCGCTGCTGTCCTTCCTCGGCGGCGTCTTCATCCCGCTCGACGACTACTCCGAGATGGTGCGCCACATCGCCTACTGGACGCCGATGTACGGCGTCGCGGAGATCGCGCGCTGGCCGCTGACCCACGAGCTGCCGTGGTTCGCCGTCGTCAACGCCGTCGCCTGGTTCGCCGTCTTCGTCGCCGGCGCGGCGTGGCGGATGAGCAAGGACACGGCCCGCGTGTGACCACTAGCGTGACCATCGTGGACTCCCCGGGACAGCTTCCCCAGCGCCCACTCGGGCGGCTCGGACCGTTGTTCGCCGCGATCTGGCTGGCGTTCCTGATCGACCCGGTCCGGGCGGCCTGGACCGAGCTGCCGGCCGCGCACGCCTGGCTCGGGCTGGTCGCGACGCTCACCTTCGCGGCGACCTACCTGGGCCTCTGGGTCGCCCTGCGGACGGGACGGGCCCGTCTGGCCACGGCGCCGCCGCCGGCGCACCGCATCGCCTGGACCGCGGCGCTGACCGGCCTGGCCGCGGTGATGGTGGCGGCGCTGGGGCAGGTCGGGACCGCCAGCGTGGTCTACCTCGCGGTCGCGGTCGTGATGCTCTTCCCGTACGTCGTCTTCGTACCCGTCGTGCTGGCGCTGGCCGCCGCGGTGCTGGTCACCGGGGTGACCGTGCCGGGCTGGGAGCACAGTCCGTGGCTGGCCTTCTCGGTCGTCGCCGCCTCCCTCGCCGTCTTCGGCGTGCGCTCCATGATGAACCGCAACATCGAGCTGATCCGCGCCCACGAGGCCAGTGCGGAGCTGGCCGCCGAGCGCGAGCGCACCCGCCTGGCCCGCGACCTGCACGACATCCTCGGCCACTCGCTGACCGTGATCACGATCAAGGCCGAGCTCGCGGGCCGGATGCTCGACGTCGACGTCGACCGCACCCGGGCCGAGCTCGCCGACCTCGAGCGGCTCAGCCGCGACGCCCTCGCCGACGTACGACGGGCGGTGCAGGGCTACCGCGACCTCAGCCTGCCGGCGGAGCTGGCGCGCGCCCGCACCGCGCTCGAGGCCGCCGAGATCGAGGCGACCCTGCCCAACAGCACCGACGACGTGCCGACCGAGCTGCGGGAGCTGTTCGCCTGGACCGTCCGCGAAGGAGTGACCAACGTGATCCGCCACTCCGGCGCCCGCCGCTGCACGGTGGCGCTGGCGCCGACCCGGGCCGAGGTCCGCGACGACGGACGCGGGCCGATGGGCGACGACGTGCCCGGCTCGGGCCTGACCGGCCTGCAGGAGCGGGCGTCCGCGGCGGGTGCCCGCCTCGTCACCCGCCGCCTCGACCCCGGCTGGTCGCTGGTGGTGGAGGCCCGATGACCGCGGCAGCGATCCGGCTGGTCCTCGCCGACGACCAGGCGCTGGTCCGCGGGGCGCTCTCGGCGCTGCTCGGACTCGAGCCCGACATCGAGGTGGTGGCCGAGGCGGGGACGGGCGAGGAGGCGGTGGCCCTCGCGCGCAGCGAGCGGCCGGACGTCGTACTCATGGACGTGGAGATGCCGGGCATGGACGGGATCGAGGCCTGTGCGGCGGTGCGTGCCGCCAGCCCGCAGACCCGGGTGCTGGTGGTGACCACGTTCGGGAGGCCCGGCTACCTGCGTCGCGCGCTGCAGGCCGGCGCCTCGGGCTTCGTCGTCAAGGACACCCCGGCCTCGCAGCTCGCCGACGCGGTGCGGCGCGTCCACCAGGGCCTGCGGGTCGTCGACCCGGCTCTTGCCACCGACTCGCTGGTCAGCGGGGAGTCGCCGCTGACCGCCCGCGAGACCGACGTGCTGCGCGCGGCACGGGACGGCTCGTCGGTGGCCGCGATCGCGTCGCGGCTGTTCCTGTCCGAGGGCACGGTGCGCAACCACCTGTCCGGCGCGATCGGCAAGACCGGGGCGGGCAATCGGGCCGAGGCGGTCCTCGTCGCGGAGGGGAATGGATGGCTGTGAGTGCAGGTTGCGCAAAAACGCGGATGTCACCGGAGCGGGAGCGAGGGTAGGTTGCGGAACGTGGCAGATCGAGGCTGGCACCAGCACGAAGGTGCCGTCACAAGGCTCGCGTCGTCGTACGCCGCCATCCCTCCGGGGGAGACGGTGCGACTGGCGAAGCGCACGACCAACCTGTTCCGCGCGAGGGCGCAGACCTCGGCCCCCGGGCTCGACGTCTCCGGCCTCGACGGCGTGATCGAGGTGCTCCCCGACAGTCCCGACGGGCCGGTCGCAGAGGTGCAGGGCATGTGCACCTACGAGGCCCTCGTCGACGCGACCCTGCCGCACGGCCTGGTGCCCCATGTCGTCCCGCAGCTGCGCACGATCACGCTCGGCGGCGCGGTCACCGGCCTCGGCATCGAGTCGAGCAGCTTCCGGCTGGGCCTGCCGCACGAGTCGGTGCTCGAGATGGACGTCTTCACCGGTGCCGGCGAGGTCGTCACGACGCGGCCGGGCGACGAGCTGTTCGACGCCTTCCCCAACTCCTACGGCTCGCTCGGCTACGCGACGCGGCTGCGGATCAAGCTGGAGAAGGTGCCGCCCTATGTCGCGATCCGCCACCTCCGGTTCGACGACGCTGCGCTGATGGCCAAGACGCTCGCCGAGATCGCCGCCGCGCAGGAGTACGACGGCGAGCCGGTCCACGGCCTCGACGGTGTCTCGTTCGGGCCGGACGAGCACGTGCTCACCCTCGCCCGGTGGACCGACGAGGCGGGCCCCACCTCCGACTACGCCGGGCAGGACGTCTACTTCCGTTCGCTCCAGCGTTGTGACCGCGACCGGCTGACCGCCTACGACTACCTCTGGCGCTGGGACACCGACTGGTTCTGGTGCTCGGGGGCCTTCGGTGCCCAGAACCCCCGCATCCGGCGGTTCTGGCCGCGGCGCCTGCGCCGTTCCGACGTCTACATGAAGCTGCTCCACCTGGATCGCCGCTTCGGCATCGCCGACCGGCTCGACCGCCGTGCGGGCCGGCCGCTGCGCGAGCGGGTGGTGCAGGACATCGAGGTGCCCGTCGAGCGGCTGCCCGAGTTCCTCGCCTGGTTCGACGAGGAGGTCGGGATGCGGCCGGTGTGGCTGTGCCCGCTGGTCGCCACCCGGGCCTGGCCGCTCTACCCGCTCGAGCCCGGCCGGCTCTACGTCAACGTCGGCTTCTGGGGCACCGTCCACGTCGGCCCCGAGGCCGCGGATGCCCCGAGGAACCGGGCGATCGAGGCGAAGGTGCACGAGCTCGGCGGCCACAAGTCCCTCTACTCCGACGCCTTCTACGACCGCGCGACCTTCGACGCGCTCTACAACACCCCGCACCTGGCCGCAGTGAAGCGGCAGCACGACCCCGACGACCGACTGACGACCCTCTACGACAAGGCGGTGAGGAGCCGATGACCATGCAGGGCATCGCACCGACGATCGAGTCCCTCTTCAAGGGCGGCCTGCCCGTCTGGTTCAAGGCGTACGACGGCAGCGCTGCCGGCCCGCTCGACCAGCCCTACGGCCTGGAGCTCGTCAACGAGCGCGGCCTCTCCTACATCATGACCGCGCCCGGCGACCTGGGCCTCGCCCGTGCCTACGTGGCCGGCGACCTGGTGCTGCACGGTGCCCACCCGGGCGACCCCTACGAGGCCTTCTCCCTGCTCAAGGACACGACCGACTTCGGCGTACCGAAGCCGAGCGAGCTGGTCGGCGTGATCCGGGCGCTCGGCGTCAGCCACCTCGTGCCCCCGCCCCCGCCGCCGCAGGAGCACCTGCCCGCGTGGCGGCACCGCCTGGAGGGGCTGCGCTCGTTGACCAGCCCGTTCGGCCGCTGGGGACGGCACTCGCAGGAGCGTGACGCCGATGCCATCCACCACCACTACGACGTGTCCAACACCTTCTACGAGCACGTCCTCGGGCCGTCGATGACCTACACCTGTGCGGTCTTCCCGACCGAGGACGCCACCCTCGAGGAGGCGCAGGACCACAAGTACGACCTGATCTGCCGCAAGCTCGGCCTGAAGGCGGGCGACCGGCTGCTCGACATCGGCTGCGGCTGGGGCGGCATGGTGCGCCATGCCGCCAAGCACTACGGCGTGAAGGCGCTGGGGGTGACCCTGTCGCGCGAGCAGGCGACCTGGGCGCAGGAGGAGATCAAGCGCCAGGGCCTCGACCACCTCGCCGAGGTGCGCCACTCCGACTACCGCGACGTGGAGGAGACCGGCTTCGACGCGGTCAGCTCGATCGGCCTCACCGAGCACATCGGGATCGCCAACTACCCGGCGTACTTCTCCTTCATCAACGGCAAGCTCAGGCCGCAGGGCCGCGTGCTCAACCACTGCATCACCCGCCACGACAACATCGACAAGAGTACGGGCGCGTTCATCGACCGCTACGTCTTCCCCGACGGGGAGCTCGCCGGGTCCGGCACGATCGTGACGGCCATCGAGGACGCCGGCCTCGAGGTCCAGCACCACGAGAACTTCCGCGTCCACTACGCGAGGACCCTCGCCGGTTGGTCGAAGAACCTCGCCGACAACTGGGACGCCTGCGTCGCGGAGACCGACGAGGGAACGGCCCGGGTGTGGGGCCTCTACATGGCGGGCTCGCGGATCGCCTTCGACCGCAACGAGATCCAGCTCCACCACGTGCTCGCCACGAAGACGGAGGACGGGACCAGCGGATACCCGCTGCGCCACGACTTCGGGGCGTAGGCGTGATGCCCGGGCCGGTCGGGACCTAGGTCCCGGGTTTGCGCATTCGGGTCCCGGCGCCCCCACCGCGCTGCCACAGTGAGCCGCGGGGGAGGGGCGCCGGTCCGGCGTACCTACGTGCATGTGCCGTGAGGGACGGAAACCCGGATGAACGACGCTCCGAAGAGCTGGGTCCTGCGCATCACGAGCTGGGGTGGCGGTGCCGCGTTGGTGCTGGCATCGGGAGCCGGCTCGGTGCCGGTCCCCACCGTCCCGGTGGCGGCGCTGCCCTGCACGATCTCCGGCACGTCGGGCAATGACGTCCTGGTCGGCACGCCCCGGGCGGACGTGATCTGCGGCCTCGGCGGCAACGACCGCATCTCGGGACGCGGCGGCAACGACGTGCTCCGCGGTGGCCCGGGCAATGACGTCCTCGACGGCGGTGACGGCGCCGACCGCCTGTACGGCGGGACCGGCGCCGACCGGATGTCCGGCGGCGCGGGCAACGACTGGCTCCGCGGCCGGGCCGGCAACGACACCGGCTCGGGCGGCCCGGGCGACGACGTCGTCTTCGGCGGCGCGGGCGCGGACCAGCTCGTCGGCGGATCCGGCACGGACAAGCTGATCGGCGGGTCGGAGGACGACGTGCTCCGCGACGTCGACGCCGCGACCACGGTCGACCGCCTCGAGTGCGGCCTCGGCTCCCACGACCGCGCCTACGCCAACCGCGCGGACCAGCTGTTCTCCTGCGAGTCCCGCACGCTTACCGGCAACCCGCCGCCGGCCGAGCACGCACCGGTCGCGGTCGACGACGTCGTCAGCACGCTCGAGGACACCGTCCTCACCCTGCCGCTGACCGGCCCCGGCAGCCCCGCCGCGAACGACACCGACGCGGACGGCGGCGTGCGCACCGTGGTCGCCGTCTCCGGCGCCGACGGCGGAACGGTCGCGATCACCGGCGGCGAGGTCCGCTTCACCCCCGACGACGACCTGTGCGGCGACGCGGCCGCCGGCTTCGACTACACCGTCGAGGACCCGACCGGCCGCCGCGACACCGGCCACGTCACGGTCGACATCACCTGTGCGCCGGACGAGCCGGTCGCGGTCGACGACGACGTCACGGTCACCGAGGACGTGGACGCCGCGGTCGTGGACGTGCTCGCCAACGACACCGACGCCGACGGCGACGACCTCGCACCCGAGGTGGTCGGCCAGCCCGCCCACGGATCGGCCGAGGTGGCCGGCGGCGAGGTGACCTACACGCCCGACGCGAACTACTGCAACACCCCGCCGGGGACCGATCCCGACGCGTTCACCTACCGGCTCAGCCCGAGTGGTGCGCCGGCCACGGTCACCGTCGCGGTCACCTGCGTCGATGACGCGCCCCACGCCGTCGACGACGAGTACCTGCTCGACGAGGACGATGCGGCCACCGCGCTCACCGTCCTGGCCAACGACACCGACGTCGATGCAGGTCCGGTCGGCATCGCCGCGACCAGCCAGCCCGCCAACGGTGCGGTCGCCATCACCGGCGGCGGCACGGGCCTCACCTACGCACCGGCTGCGGACTACTGCAACGACCCGCCCGGTACGACGACCGACACCTTCACCTACACGCTCGCCCCCGGAGGGTCCACGGCCACGGTCAACGTGGTGGTCAGCTGCGTCGAGGACGCCGCCGTCGCGCACGACGACGAGGTCACGGTCGCCGAGGACGCCGCGCCGACCACGCTCGACCTTCTCGGCAATGACGAGGCCGGCGACGGCGCGTCCCCGACGGTCACCGCGGTCAGCCCGCCCGCGCACGGCACGGCCGTCCTCAGCAGCGGCACGGTGACCTACGAGCCGGACGCGAACTACTGCAACGAGTCGCCGGACGTCGACACCTTCACCTACACGATCTCCGGCGGCTCCTCGGCCGCGGTCGCCGTCCACGTCACCTGCGTCAACGACGCCCCCACGGCGGCGGAGGTCACCTTCGACGCCGCCAGCGCCGCGATCGGCAACACCCCGCTCGTCGTCGACGACCCGTCGGACGGCGCGCCCGTCGTGGGTGGCGCGCACAAGACGGTCACCGGCGACCTGCTCGCCGCCGCCTCCGACGTCGAGACGCCCGGCTCGGTGAGCATCGTCGCCGACACGCTCGCCACCGACCAGGGCGGCTCGGTCACCCTGGAGGCCGACGGCGACCTCACCTACACCCCGCCCGCGGGGTGCACCGGGACACCCGACACCTTCACCTACGAGCTGACCGACGGTGACGCCACGGGCCAGGCCGACGCGACCATCGAGTTCGCCGGCTGTGTCTGGTACGTCGACAACGACGCCGCCGGCGACAGCGGCACCGCGACCGCGCCCTTCGACACGCTGGCCCAGGCGGTAAGCGCCAGCGCCGCCGGCCAGACCCTGTACGTCGCCCGGGGCGACGGCTCCACGACCGGCTACGACGGGGGCGTCGCGCTCAAGGCGGACCAGCAGCTCGTGGGGACCGCGGCGGACCTCGAGGTCGACGGCTACCTGCTCGTCGCCGGCGACGCGGGCCAGCGGCCGGCGCTGACCCGCACGGGCGGCGACGTCGTCGACCTCGCCACCGGCAACCTGGTGACCGGTGTCGCCATCGACCCGTCCGGCGCCGGGAGCGGCATCGCCGGCTCGCCGGGCGACGGCAGCGTGAGCGTGACCGACGTCCGGATCGTCGACACCGGCACCGCCGGCACGCAGCCGGCGTTCGAGCTCAGCGGGACCTCCGGCACCTCCACGGTGACCGACCTGGTCGTCGACAACACCGACGCCACGGGCGCAGGCGGCGGCTCCACCGGCATCCGGCTCGCCAACGCCGGCACGGTCACCTTCAACGCGACGGGCACGACCACGGTCGCCACCCGCGGCGCACCGGCGGTCGACGTCACGGCCACGCCGGGCGCCCACCTCGCGCTCGACGCGGTGACCTCGATCGACAGCGCCACCGACGGCATCAACCTCGAAGGACTCCAGGCCGGGACCTTCACGGCCGACGGTGGCTCGATCACCGGCGCGGCGGGTGTCGCGTTCGACCTCGACGGCGGCAGCGGCGACGTGACCTGGGGCGGGACGATCGCGGACGGGACCGGCGCCAGCGTGGACGTCACCGGCCGGACCGGCGGCACCGTCGCCCTCGGCGGCTCGATCACCGACGGCGCGGACGCCGGGGGCGGCATCAGCCTCAGTGGCAACACCGGGGGCAGCACCGTCCTCTCCGGTGCCTCGAAGGTGCTGAGCACCGGCACCGGCGCGGGCGTCTCGATGGCGTCGAGCGACGGTCACGCGCTGCGGCTCACCGGTGGCGGGCTGGTGGTGACCACGACGACCGGCAAGGGCGTCGACGCGGTCGGCAGCGGCACGCTCGTCGTCAGCGGAGCCGGCAACCGGATCACCACGGGAGCTGCCCGGGCACTCGGTGTCGTCAGCACCGACATCGGCGCCGGTGGCCTCACCTTCGAGCGGATCAGCAGCAGCGGCGCCACCAACGGCATCGTGCTCGACACCACCGGGTCCGCGGGGTCCCTGACCGTCACCGGCACGGGCGGCACCTGCACCCCGGCCGACACGACTGGTTGCACGGGCGGGGAGATCGCCTCCACGACCGGGGCGGACAGCGCGTCCACGACGCCCACGGGCACCGGCATCGTGCTGCACGACACCCAGGCGCCGAGCCTGACCCGGATGTGGGTCCACGACCACAGCAACTACGCGGTGCGGGGCAGCAGCGTCCGTGGCCTGACCATCGCGAGCAGCGTGGTCGGCGGCGCCAACGGCGACAACGGCGCGGCGCCGTACGACGACTCGAGCATTCTGCTCACGGACCTCACCGGTGCGGCGTCGATCACCGGCACCGTCATCAGCGGCGGCTTCGAGGACAACCTCCGGGTCGCCAACGCGGGCGGTTCGCTGGACCGCCTGACACTCGACCAGGTGACCTTCCCGGCGGCCGGCAGCCGGCCGGCGAACGACGCACTGTCGGTGGAGTCCGCCAGCGGCGCCTCCGCGTTGAAGGTCACCGTCACCGACAGCACCTTCGAGAGCGCCAAGGGCGACCTGCTCCAGTTCTCGCACGGGGGGAGTGGCACGGGCGACCTCGTGGTGACGGGGAGCTCGTTCAGCGACAGCCACCCGGCGCTCGCGACCGGTGGCGGCGGGGTCACCCTGTTCCAGGCGGGCACCGCCGGGACGACCACGCTGAACCTGTCGGGCAACTCCTTCCGCGACGCGGCGGGCACGGCCGTGACGGTGGCCAAGGATGCCGGCGGGTCGGTGCAGCAGGGCACCTTCGCCAACAACACCATCGGCGTCAGCGGTGTCGCCAACTCCGGCTCGACCGGCGGCTCCGGCCTCCTGCTGCAGACCGTCGGCGGCGGGACCTCGACCTGGTCGGTGACCGGCAACCAGGTCCGCGGCTACAACAACTACGGCATCCTGGTGCAGGCCGGCGGCGGCGCGTCGGCGCAGTCCGGCACCTTCAACACCACCATCACGGGCAACACGATCGCCGAGCCGGGCACCGTGCTGACCGGCTTCTCCCGGCAGGGCGTCCACTACAACATCGGCACCGTGCCGGGGGACACCTTCCTCGCCTGCGCCGCGGTGTCGGGCAACACGCTGGCCGCCAGCGGCGCCGACTCGGTCCCACCGACGGTCGATGCCGACATCCGGCTGCGCCAGCGCCAGTTCACCACGATCCGCCTGCCCGGCTACGGCGGCGCGGCCGGGGACGACGCGGCCGTGCAGGCGTTCGTCTCCGGCAACAACGGCGGCGCCCCGACCGTCGTCGCGACCGGGACGTCCGGCAGCGGGGGCGGCGGCTACACGGGTGGTGCGGCGTGCCCGACTCCCTGATCCCCGACACCGAGAAACGGAGCAACCGTGGCTGAACCCTTCCTCGGCGAGATCCGCCTGATGTCGATCGTCTTCCCCCCGCAGGGCTGGGCGCTCTGCAACGGGCAGTTCCTGCCGATCAACCAGAACCAGGCGCTGTTCTCGCTGCTCGGTACGACGTACGGCGGCAACGGCCAGACGACCTTCGCCCTCCCGGACCTCCGCGGCCGGGTCCCGATCCACACCGGCAACGGGCACACGCTCGGCGAGGCGGCGGGGGAGCAGGCCCACACGCTGACGGCCGCCGAGCTGCCCCAGCACACGCACCTCGTGCGGGCGTCCACCGCGGCGACCGGCGGCACCTCCAGTCCCGTGGGCGCCTACCTCGGCGGCGGCAACAACGTCTACCGCGAGGGCGGGAGCACGGTCGCGCTGGCCCCGGCGACGGTGACCGGCGTCGGCGGGAGCCAGGCACACCTCAACATGCAGCCCTTCCTGACGATCAGCTTCTGCATCGCCCTCGTGGGCATCTTCCCGAGCCGAGACTGAGGAGCGACGAGCGATGGCGCAACCCTATGTGGGCGAGATCCGCATGTTCGGCGGGAACTTCGCCCCGGCCGGCTGGATGTTCTGCGAGGGCCAGCTCCTGCCGATCAGCGAGAACGAGACCCTGTTCCAGCTGATCGGCACGACCTACGGCGGCGACGGCCAGAGCACCTTCGCGCTGCCCGACCTGCGCGGCCGGATCCCGGTCCACCAGGGCAACGGCTTCGTGCTGGCGGAGACCGGAGGCGTCGAGGAGGTCACCCTCACGGCCAACCAGATCCCGTCCCACACGCACCCCCTGCAGGTCGTCAACGGCCTGCCCGGCAACCAGGTCGACCCGACCGGCAACCTGCCCGCGATGTCGTTCAACGTGGTGCCGTACATCAACGACGCGCCGGCGGTGAGCCTGGCCGGCGGCGCCGTGCGCGGCGTCGGCGGCAGCCAGCCGCACACCAACATGCAGCCCTACCTCTGCATCAGCTTCATCATCTCGCTCTTCGGCATCTTCCCGAGCCCGAGCTGAGACCGGAACCGAAGGACAGAGACCATGGCCGACCCGTTCGTGGCCGAGATCCGCATCTTCCCGTTCAACTTCGCCCCGCGCGGCTGGGCGTTCTGCGACGGACAGCTGCTGCCCATCTCGCAGAACACCGCCCTCTTCTCGCTGCTCGGCACGACCTACGGCGGCGACGGCAAGAGCACCTTCGCGCTGCCCGACCTGCAGGGGAGCGTGCCGATGCACCCCGGACAGGGCCCCGGGCTGAGCCTGCACGACCTCGGCGAGCAGAGCGGGTCCGAGACGGTGACGCTGATCGAGTCCGAGATGCCGGCCCACAGCCACCAGTTGCGGGCGAGCCCCGAGCCGGCCGACACCAACGCACCGGGCGCCTTCTCGACGCTGGCGACCTCGACCGGCGGCACGCTCTACCAAGCCACGGCGGACACCGACCTCGGTCCCGGTGCGCTCGCCACGGCCGGCGGCAGCCAGCCGCACAACAACATGCAGCCCTACCTGACGCTCAGCTTCTGCATCGCGCTGCAGGGCGTCTTCCCGCCGCGGGGCTGACCCGTGAGCACCGTCCTCTCCCAGGTGGGCCTGCGGGCCGTCGTACCCGACGACCACGAGCTCCTCGTCGCCGTGTACGCCGCCAGCCGCGCCGACGAGCTCGACCAGGTCGCCTGGCCCCCGGGCCAGCGTGAGGCCTTCGTGCGGATGCAGTACGACGCGCAGGACCGCCACTACCGAGCCGCCAGCCCCCACGGTCGCTTCGACGTGGTGGAGGTGGACGGGCGCCCGGCCGGCCGGCTGTACGTCGACGTGCGCGACGACGACGTGCGGATCGTCGACATCGCCCTGCTCCCGGAGTTCCGCGGCCGGGGCATCGGCAGCGCGCTGCTCCGGCAGGTGCTCGCCGAGGCCGCGGCGCTGGGCCGCACGGCGAGCATCCACGTCGAGGTGCACAATCCGGCGGGTGCCCTCTACGAGCGGCTCGGCTTCCGTCCGGTCGCCGAGCGCGGCGTCCACCGGCTGCTGACGTGGTCAGCCGAAGGCGGCCTCGTAGCGGCCGTGGCCGATCGGCACGAGGAAGAGGTCGATCGTCCCGAGGTCGCCGTGCTCGACGCGGCGGACGGCCTGGCCGAGCCCGTCGGGGCCGTCGAGGACGAGCGCGAACTGGTGGCGGGTGGCCCCGTCGGGGCCGGGGCCACCGAGGTCCGGGCCGAGGGTGGCCTCGACCAGCACGAGGGCGACCCGGCCGCCGTCGGCGGTGGCGACCGTGAAGGTCTCGCCGATGCGTCCGGCGAAGTCGTCATGGGTGAGCCACTGCACGCGGCCACCGTACCGAGCAGGAGGAACTGATGTCCGACCTCACCCGCCGTGCCGTGATCGGTGCGAGCGCCACGGGGCTCGCCGCCACGGTCGTCGCCGTCGGCCCGCCCGCCACCGCCGCCCCGGCGCCGGCCGCCGCAGCCGTGCAGCCGGTCACCCGGGGCGCGACGCTCTACCGCCGCGGGCGGTTCGCGAAGCGTCGTACCCGCGCGTTCTGGGTCGCCGGCCCGGGCGTGCGGCTGTCCATGAAGCTCGTCGCCGTCACCGACCTCTCCTCGGGCGGTGCCCGTGGGTCGCTGCGCAGCTTCGAGCTGACCTTCCGCGCGCGCCGTCGGGGCCCCGAGCAGGGCACCTACACCGTGAGCCGGAGCCAGTTCGCCGCGACCTCGCTCTTCCTCGTGCCGACCGACGCGTCGCGGCGCACCTACCGGGCCGTCGTCAACAACCGGTAGGAGCGGGTCAGCCACTAGCCTTGGCGGGTGAGCACCCGGGCCCAGCAGTACGCCGCCGACGTCGTCGCGCGGGAGCAGGTGACGCCGCACCTGGTGCGCCTCACCGTCGAGGTCCCGGGCTTCGCGTCCACGGGCATCGCCGACGAGTGGGTCGGCCTGGTCGTGCCCGGACAGTTCCAGAGCCGCTACTACACGGTGCGCTCCGTCGAGGGCTCGCGGCTGGTCCTCGACGTGGTGGTCCACCAGGTCGGCCTCGTCACCGAGTGGGCGTCCGGTGACCCGGTCGGCCAGCAGGTGACCATCACCGAGCCCAAGGGCTCCTTCCTGCCGCCGCCGGACGCCGGCTGGCTGCTCCTGGTCGGCGACCTCACCGCGCTCCCGGCCATGGCCCGGATCGCGGTCGAGCACGGGTCGGCCCTGCCGACGCGGATCGTCGCCGAGGTCCCCACCGACTCGCGCATCGACGGCTACTTCACCGACGGCGTCGAGGTCACCTGGCTGCCGACCGACGGGGACAGCCGGCTCGCGGAGGTCGTGGAGTCCCTCGACTTCCCCGAGGGCCCCGGCTACTTCTGGATGGCGGGGGAGTCCGCGCAGATGCGCGCCATCCGCAAGCACCTCATGCGGGAGCGCAAGCTCCCGAGCACCCAGTACGACGTGATGGGCTACTGGCGCTCGGTCGCCCAGCGTCAGCCGCGCGCCGTCGACCCGGGGCCGATCTGGCGTGCCGGGAAGGCCGCCGGCAAGTCCGACGAGGAGATCTGGGCCGACTACGACGCCGCACAGGAGGCCGGACGATGAACGACGAGTACGACGAGGTCGACGAGCTCGACGACGAGGACGAGTTCGACGAGGACTTCGGCGCGCTGCCGCCGCCGGCCGCGCCGGTCTTCGGCCTGGGCGACGTCCCCGAGGGCTACCGCAGCGGCTTCGCCTGCTTCGTCGGGCGCCCCAACGTCGGCAAGTCGACGCTGACCAATGCGATCGTCGGCCAGAAGATCGTGATCACCTCCGACAAGCCGCAGACCACGCGGACCGTGGTGCGCGGCATCGTGCACCGGCCCGACGGTCAGCTCGTGCTCGTCGACACCCCCGGCCTGCACCGCCCGCGGACCCTGCTCGGAGAGCGGCTCAACGACCTGGTGCGGACCACCTGGTCCGAGGTCGACGTGGTCGCCGTGTGCTTCCCCTCCGACGAGAAGATCGGGCCCGGCGACAAGTTCCTCGTCACCGAGCTCGCCAAGGTCCGCAAGACCACCAAGATCGCGGTCGCCACCAAGACCGACCTCGCCACCCCGGACCGGATCGCCGAGCACCTGCTCGACATCGCCGAGCTGGGCCGCGAGACCGGCACGGACTGGGCCGAGATCGTGCCCGTGTCGTCGGTCGGGGGCGACCAGGTCGACCTGCTCGCCGAGCTGCTCGTCGGCCTGATGCCCGAGGGACCCCCGCTCTACCCCGACGGCGACCTCACCGACGCACCCGAGGAGATCCTCGCCGCCGAGCTGATCCGCGAGGCCGCCCTCGACGGCGTCCGCGACGAGCTCCCGCACTCGATCGCCGTGGTCGTCGAGGAGATGGGACTGCGCGAGGGCCGCCCCGACGACAAGCCGCTGCTCGACATCCACGCCAACCTGTACGTCGAGCGCGACTCCCAGAAGGGGATCATGATCGGCAAGAAGGGCGCCCGCCTGCGCCAGGTCGGCACGACCGCGCGGCAGCAGATCGAGGCGCTCCTCGGCACGCCTGTCTACCTCGACCTGCACGTCAAGATCGCCAAGGACTGGCAGCGGGACCCGCGCCAGCTCCGCAAGCTGGGTTTCTAGTTCTCCGCGCGAGCGCTTCTCCGCCGCGATGACGGGGGGCAGCGAGCTGCCGTCGCGCGGCTCCCGCCGCGCTGCCGCGCCGCGGTTGCCTCCGGCGGATGGCTGAGTCTGCCTGGCGGCAAGCCGACAGTGGTCGCTCAGTCGGGGGCCCAGCAGCGGCCGAAGGCCTGCCCCATGTCCCACTGCTCCTTCGTGGGCCACTCGTAGCCCCACTCGAAGGTCAGCGGGTCCTCGGCGACGTCGGCCGCTGCGTCCTCGCACTTCGTGCGACCGGCGGCGCGGACCAACTTCTCGCCGGGGTACCTCCCCTCCTCGAAGACGACCACGTCGATCGCGCGCCACGAGTGCTTCGCGGAGCACAGCACGCGCTCGAAGTTCTTCGCGTCGGGCGCCGCGGTCCCGCACATGGCGTACTGCTTGCGGCCCTTGGACGTGCCGAGCACGCCCTTGAGACCGGCCTTCAGGTCGGCGAGCGTGGAGGTCCCGGCGAGGACCACCGCGTCGCAGCGGTACCAGGCGGCGCCGGCATCGGAGTCCTCGAGGGTGGGGGTGTACCAGGTCGGCCGGATCATGGAGAGCCGGAGCTGCTCGACGCTGCCGCCGACGTACGACTTGAGCGCCTGCGGGCAGGCGGTGGCGACCTGGGCGCGGACCCGGTCGGAGTCGACCGCGAGCAGGTGGCCGTCGACGACGGCGTCGATCGAGCCGACCGCGACCGTCTCGGTCGTGTGGCCCTTGGTGCAGGCGACCGGCGCGGACTCGGAGGTCGCTGCGATGGCCTCCTCGTAGGTCAGCGAGTAGCAGGCGCCGACCTTCGGCGCGGCGGGCGGCTCCGCGGCCGGCGTCTGCGTGGCGGCGGGCTTCTCCTCCCGCGCCTCCGGCTCGTCGCTGCTGCAGGCCGCGAGCGCCGCGGACAGCCCGAGGGCCAGCGCCGCGGACAGCAGGCGCCGGGTCGTGGGGGTGTGGGGGGTGGTGCGCATGCCTCGGTCTCGTTGCTGCTCGGTCACTACTTGGTCGTCTTCGCCCAGCACACCGACCGGCGGATGCCGGCCTTCCACTCGGCCTGGTGGAAGAAGGTGAAGCCGTACTCGAACTCCGCCGGGTAGTTGAGCCACGCCTTCACCGAGTTGGCGCAGAACGACCGGGTCCGGCTCTCCATCACCCGGTCGCCCGGGTACTCGTCCTCGGGGGCACCCAGCTTGACGGTCGTGACCGCCCGCCAGTCGTGCTTCTGGGAGCAGGGCACCTTCTCGCCCGCCGCCACCGACGGCCCGGACGCACAGCTGAGCCAGCTGTCGTTGGGCCGGCCCGACAGCATGCCGCGCGCCGTCTCGGGCAGCGGCCGGTACTCCGGGCTGGAGCTGTTGCCGCCGATCACGTCGCAGCGGTACCAGCGCGCACCCTTGCCCCACGCCTTCTCCGACGGGCGGAACCATGCCCAGCTGAGGGTCGTGCGGAGCACCAGGCTCTCGTCGGCGCCGACGAACTCGGCGAACTTCGTCGAGCAGGTGCGGTAGGCGTAGGTGCCGAGGGCGGTGTCGTCGTAGTCGACGTCGTCGAACTCGCCGGGGAGCTCGCCGACGGCGAAGGTCTCGGCGGTGTGCCGGGTCGCGCAGTCGACGGTCTTCGTCGCGTTGGCGGCCTTCGCGACGTCGTCGGGGGTGAGGTCGCGGCACACACCGCTGTCCGGCAGCGCCGTGGAGTCGACGAGGTCGGGGTCGGTGTTGCCGCCCTGGGCCTCCGATCCGCAGGCCGCGAGGGAGGCGCCGAGGAGGGTGAGCACGAGCACGGCGACGGCGCGTCGCAGCAGCATCGCAGTCCTCCTCGTCCCGTGTCCCCCGGTCCGCGCGGCCGTCCCGGTGCGGTCCGGGTCAGCTCGTCAGCAGTGCCGCGATAGTAGCGCCCAGCGCGTAGGCGGCCTCGCTCGCGGCGTCGTCGACCTCGCCGAGGACACCCAGCACGTCGTACCCCTGCTTCCAGCCGAGCGCCCCGACGATCGACTGCACCGAGCGCTGGGCGCCGGTCAGGTCGTAGCGCCCGTGCAGCCAGAGGCCGTACGGGCGTCCGGCGGTCGCGCCCGCGCCAACGGCCGGGGCGCCGGTGGGGTCGAGGGCGCCGCCCACCGCGAGGAAGGTCGAGTCGAAGAAGTGCTTGAGGGCACCGCTCATGTAGCCGAAGTTGGCCGTCGTGCCGAGCACGTACCCGTCGGCCGCCAGGACGTCGTCGGCGGTCGCCTCGAGTGCGGCGCGCACCTCGACCTCCACGGCGCCGGCAGCCTGCACGTCCTCGTCGTGGGCGCCCGCGACGACCCGGTCCAGGAGGGACTGCATCGAGCGGCTGGGGGAGTGGTGGACCACGAGGAGGCGGGGCACGCCGTCAGCCTAGGTCGATCCGGACATACTGGCCCGGTGGCGACTCGGCGACGCACTCTCCTGGCCATCACGCTCCTGGTCGGGGGAGGCGCGCTCGGCGCGTGCGCCGAGGACCACCCGGTCGAGGCCGGCGACGTCGTCGCGGCCGGTGGCCAGCCGATCCGCACGCCCGCCTTCGACGTCCGACTCCCCACGGGGACCCTGGAGGTGCGCCTTCGGGCCGCGACGCCGACCGTGTCCGCGTCCGACACGGCCGAGGGTGAGGAGCTGCCGGCCGTCGACGGGGTGCGCTACCTCGGCGTCGGCTGGGAGCTGCGCCCGACGGGCACGCCGCCCGGGTCGACCGGCCTGTTCGCCGGCGTCGACGAGCGGCCGACGCTCACCCTGGTCGGCGAGGGCGAGCGGATCGACCTCGCCGTGCACGACGCCGCCGCAGGAGTCTTCGCGGCCGTTCCGGAGGACCTGCCGGAGACCGGCCACCTCGAGGTCGGCTTCGACGGCGTCGTCCAGCAGGTCTCCCTCGACGGCTACGAGGTGGAGCCCGGCGCCGCAGCCGCGCTGTACGACGACCCGCCGGCCGGGCGGCAGGAGCAGGACTGCTCGGGGTCGGCCGCCGAGGTCGGCGTCACGGTGGACCAGACCTGCGGCGCGCTGCTCGTCGAGGTGCCGTGGGCGCCCGAGGCCGGCTGGGCGCCGACCGGCACGACCTGGGCGGCGATCCGGCTCGAGGCCCGCCTCGACACGGCGGAGGTCGGCCGCGGGACCGGCGCGGCGTCGTACACGGTGACGGGGGCGGAGGTCACCGCGACGCTCGGCGGCGAGCCGCCGGTCGCCACGCTCGAGCGCCCGGCCACCGGCGCCGGCGACACGAATGCCTGGCTGGTCTTTGCGGAGCCGGACGCGCCGGCGGACCTCGCGGTCACCGCGGAGTACGCCGCCGACCGGACCTCGGGGAGCGAGGACCGGCCGGCGACGGCCAGGTTCACGACCGCGTCGACCACGCGGGTGACGCCCTGACCGACGGTCCGGTCAGGCGGTCTTCCAAGGGGAGTTGAGCCCGCCCACGAGGCGGCTCTGGTCGGGCCAGCGGCCGTTGGGCAGCCCGAACTCCTGGTCCTGGAGCGTGGCGTGCAGGCCGTCCCAGTCGCCGGCCGAGGCGACATTGAGCGTCACCCAGTAGTTGGCCCACGTCTGCACGATGCCCGCGATCGCCTCGATGCAGCCGGCGAGGGTCTTGGCGACGACGCCGACACCGAGCGTGACCCAGTTGCCCGCGTCGCCGAGCTCGGCGTCGCCCTGAATGAACTTCGTGCCGAGTCCGACGAGGCCCTTGGCGGTGTCGACCCAGAACTTGAGCAGGTTGGTGCAGTTGTCGTCGAGCAGGTCGGCCGACTTCTGCATCATGGTCTGCATCGACACGAGCGCCTTGTGCTGCTTCTCGGACAGGACGATGAAGTTGTTGAAGCCCTCGCCGGTCCACTTGGCCTTGAGGTAGGTGTTGACGGTGGCGATCGTCTCCCCGTCGTTCGGGCCGAGCGCGCGACTCGCGTCGCGGTAGTTCGACGCGATCTGGCTGATCAGCAGGGGGTCGCCGAAGAAGCCGCCGATGGTGGTGCGCAGGTCCTCGAGGAACTTCTCGAACTCGTCCCAGGTGTCCTTGCAGAACTGCTCGAACTTGTCCTCGATCTGGTCGCCGATCGCCCAGCCGACGATGCCGCCGACGATGCCGCCGCCGAGCAGGCCGAGCAGGCCGCCGATCTCCGAGGCGTGGCTGCTCGCGAAGGACGCGAGCTCCTTGAGCCAGTACTCGATGCTGTCGGCGATGTAGTCGACGCACTCGTTGACGAGGGTCAGGATCGTCTCGCGGGTGTCGCTGGTCGTCAGGTCGACCGCCGGTGGAGTGGGAGCGCCCATCAGTGGATGTCCAGGTTCTTGAAGTTGTCGCCGACGGTCTGGTCGGTGCCGACCGCGTCGTTCGCGGTCTCGACGAGGCCGTTGGCGATCTGGGTGAGGATGTACTGCCCGTCCTGGGTGGCTCGGTAGAGGACCTTGTTGATGTCCTCGTGCATCGAGCCGACGGTGTAGAGGGTGTCGGTGACCCCGAAGATCCACGGCTTGCCGTAGCCGACCGCGATCAGCGGCCGCGCCGTGGCCAGGTCCTCCGCCTCGGCGTCGAAGTGGTGGGAGGCCTCGATCAGCCGCGCGGGCGCCATCTCGAAGCGGTCGCCCCAGCCGCCGGGCGGCGGGTGCTCCTCGCCGTAGCCCTTCGGCGGCTCGGGGTAGAGGACCGTGGGCGGCTGGACCTGGAAGTGCCCGCCGCTGAAGCTGTTGTCGCCCTCGAAGTTGTACTCGTCGTCGTCGACCATCAGATGCTTCCCTTCTCTCGCAGGTCGTGGAACGCCTCCCGCAGTGCGTAGTGCGCGAGCTCGACGCCGGTGGAGGCCAGCCAGTCGCCGTCGACGGTGATCTCGCCCAGCCCGCCGGCGACCGACGCCGCCACGGTGACCTCGCCGTCGCGCGAGCTGCCGCGAACCGTCCGGAAGCCGCGGTCGTACGCCGCTCCGCCCGGGTCGGGCACCGGCTGCGACGGGATCTCGATCGGCCGGAAGCGCGGACGTGGTGGCACGGTCAGCGCGCGGCGGCCCTCGACGATCGCCCGCCCGCGCTCCTCCTCCTCGGGGGTCGGCACCCGGTCGCGCCACTTCTCCTCCGCCGCCTCGGCGAGGCGGGCCAGCGAGGCGCCGGTGTGGGCGGCGCGCACGGCTCGGGTGAAGGCGTCGGGCGTGCGCAGCCCGTCGAGGTGCTCCACGCGGGAGGTGATCACCCACCCGCTCGCGTCGACGTCGAGGCTGATCGCCCCGGTGGGGTCCTGGCCCGTCGACGGCTCGTCGTCGGGGAAGCGGTCCGCGCCGCGACGCTGGCGGAGGTAGGCCAGCCGCTGCTGCAGGCCCGGGTCGGTCGTTGGGGGCACCGGGAGTCCTTCTGTCGTTTCGCGATGGGGTGACGCGCTGGACGAGGTCGGCCTACCCGTGCCGATCGCGGCGAAACCGCACCGTCCGGCCGCACGGGCCGCGCCGGCTCCTGTTAGAGTGGCGACGTCATGATGCGAGCCCTCCTTCTTAGCGGCCGCAGCGAGGTCTGAAGCCGGACCCCTCGTTGCGGAGTGAGTCGCGCGCCCGGCGCCCCCTCTTGAGAACTCACCAACCCGAGGAAGTCATGACCAAGCCGAGCGTCACCATCCCCACCCAGCAGCCGTCGGGGATGCCGTACCACCGCTACACCGCCTTCGAGCCCGTCACGGTGCCGGACCGCACCTGGCCGGACCAGAAGATCACCCACGCGCCGCGGTGGCTCTCCACCGACCTGCGTGACGGCAACCAGGCCCTCATCGACCCGATGAGCCCGTCGCGCAAGCTGAAGATGTTCGAGCTCCTGGTGAAGATGGGCTACAAGGAGATCGAGATCGGGTTCCCGGCCGCGAGCCAGACCGACTTCGACTTCGTGCGCCAGCTCGTCGAGGAGGACCGCATCCCCGACGACGTACGCGTGTCCGTGCTGACCCAGGCCCGTGAGGACCTGATCGCGCGCACCGTCGAGTCGCTGCAGGGCGCCGACAAGGCGACCGTGCACCTCTACAACGCGACCGCGCCGCTGTTCCAGCGGGTCGTCTTCGGGGTGACCGAGGCCGAGTGCATCGCGATCGCGACCCGCGGCACCGAGTGGGTCATGAAGTACGCCGACCAGCTGCTGCCGGGCACCGACTTCGGCTACCAGTACAGCCCGGAGATCTTCACCCAGACGCCGACCGACTTCGCGCTCGAGGTCTGCGAGCGGGTCTCCGACGTGTGGCAGCCGGAGGAGGGGCGCGAGATCATTCTCAACCTGCCGGCAACCGTCGAGATGTCGACGCCCAACACCTACGCCGACCAGATCGAGTACTTCTCGCGCCACCTGACCCGGCGCGCCCACTCGGCGATCAGCCTGCACCCGCACAACGACCGCGGCACGGCCGTCGCTGCGACCGAGCTGGCCCTGATGGCCGGCGCCGACCGGGTCGAGGGCTGCCTGTTCGGGCACGGCGAGCGCACGGGCAACGTCGACCTGGTGACCCTGGCCATGAACCTGTTCAGCCAGGGCATCGACCCGCAGGTCGACCTGTCCGACATCGACGAGGTCCGCCGCACGGTCGAGTACTGCACCCAGCTGCCGGTGCACCCGCGCCACCCGTACGCCGGCGACCTCGTCTACACCGCCTTCTCCGGCTCCCACCAGGACGCGATCAAGAAGGGCCTGGAGGACCTCGACCGGATCGCGGCCGAGCAGGGCAAGCCGGTCGGTGAGATCCCGTGGGAGGCGCCGTACCTGCCCATCGACCCGAAGGACGTCGGCCGGACCTACGAGGCGGTGATCCGGGTCAACAGCCAGTCCGGCAAGGGCGGCGTGGCCTACGTGCTGAAGGCCGAGCACAGCCTGGACCTGCCGCGCCGCGCGCAGATCGAGTTCAGCCGGGTGATCCAGCAGCACACCGACGCGCAGGGCGGCGAGGTGACGCCCGAGGCCATCTGGGCGATCTTCCGCAAGGAGTACCTCGACCGCGAGGAGCCCTACAGCCTGATCGCCTTCACCTCGACGACCGACGAGGGCGGCGACGACCGCCAGGAGGTGCAGCTCCGCGTCCGCGGCGAGGAGCAGACCTTCATCGGCCTGGGCAACGGCCCGGTCGCGGCCTTCGTCGACGGTGTGCGCCAGGCCGGCGCCGACATCCGGGTGCTCGACTACGCCGAGCACGCGCTGTCGTCCGGCGGTGACGCGGTCGCCGCGGCCTACGTCGAGTGCGAGATCGCCGGCGAGATCGTGTGGGGCATCGGCATCCACCACAACATCGTCACGGCCTCGCTCCGTGCGGTGGTGTGCGCGGCCAACCGGGCCCGGGGGACCACGATCCCCGCGACGCCGATCGCGCCGGTCGGCTGACGGGCGGCTGAGGAGCAGATGACGGGACGGGCGGCCCTGGCCTCCGAGCAGGTCGGGCAGTACTTCGTCGAGAGCGCTCGCGGACGCGACCGCCTCGAGTTCACCGAGTACGGCGCCGGCGAGGCCTGGGTCGTCCTCGTCCCCCCGCTGCTCGTGCCCCGGCGGGTGCACGACCACGCGGCCCGGACCCTCGCCGCGGCGGGTCTGCACGTGCTCGTGCTCGACCCGCTCGGCCACGGGGGATCGGACCGCCCGGCCGACCCGCTCGCCTACTCCGTGACGGCCTTCGCCGAGCAGGTCGTGGCGCTGCTCGACCACGTCGGCGCCACGCGTGCGGTCGTCGGTGGCAGCTCGCTGGGCGCCAACGTGGCGCTCGAGGTCGCCGTCCTCGCGCCCGAGCGGGTCGCGGGCCTGCTGCTCGACGGACCGGTCCTCGACAACGCGCTGGCCGCGCAGCTCGCCGTCCTCGGACCGGTCATGTACGCCGCCCGCTTCGCGCCCGTCCCGCTCAGCCTGCTGCGCCTCGCCTCCCGGCCGTTGCCCGCGCGGGTCCTGCCCGAGTGGCTGCGCCTGGCCCGGGAGACCCTCGACCAGAGGCCGGGCACGGTGGCCGCGGTGATCCACGGCGTCCTGTTCGGGCGGCTCGCGCCGTCGTCGGCCGAGCGGTCGGCGATCACCGCCCGTGCGCTGGTGCTGTCCCGCACCCGCGACCCGTTCCACCCGGTCGGCGACGCCGAGATGCTGCTCGCCGAGATGCCCGCCGCCAGCCTCGAGCAGGCCCACATGCCGCTCGAGTGGCGGCGTCGCCCCGAGCGCCTGGACCTGGTGGTCAGCCGGTTCGCGCGGGAGTGCTCGCGCGGCTCGCTCCGCGCGCGTCGTACCCGCTCGTCGTAGGGACGACTCGGGCCGATCTGTCGATTCGCCTGCGCTAACCCCTTCCGCTTGGAAGGATCGCGCCCATGACCCCCCTCGACTCTCGGATCTTCGGCATGCCCGCGCTCCGTCGCCTGCTCGCCGTCCTCGCCCTCGCCGTCGCCGTCCTGCTCTCGTCCGCCGGGATCGCCTCGGCCCAGAACTGGTCCCTCGCCGACCCCAAGGGCGACGTCGTGTCGATCACCGAGGACGCGTCCGAGCCGGTGCCGGCGCCGAACCGGCGCGCTGGCGACGTGTGGCGGACCTCGGTCAGCCACACCGCCACCAAGGTCGTCATCCGGGTCACCATGCAGGCCGTCCCGACGCGGGACTGGAGCGCGTTCGCGCAGATCCGCACGCCGCGGACGTCCTTCGACCTAGTGCAGTTCAAGTTCGACGGCTTCCGCGGCCTGTCCTTCTCGAAGACCAACGGCTCCGGCGCGGAGATCCGCTGCCGCGGCAAGTCCTCGCGGATCGACGGCACCGCGCTCGTGCTCACCGTCCCGCGCACCTGCCTCGGCAACCCGGCGAGCGTCCGGGTCGGCGTCGGCGTCGTCGTCTACGACCAGGACATGGAGATCATCTACGCCGACGACGCGCTCCGCCGCGGCATCGGCCTCGACGACCTCCGCCTGTCCCCGCTCATCCGCCGCGGCTGAGGCCCACGATGCAGGGAACCGCGCTGCACCGCGCGCTCGCGGTGCTGGTCCTCGCCGGCGCGCTGCTCGTCACCTCGGCGGGCGTCGCGTCCGCCGAGAACTGGTCGCTCGCCGACCCCAAGGGTGACGTCGCGTCGATGACGCTCGACGACTACGAGGACGGCAACGCCCCGACGCCCTCCCCGGACCGGAGGATCGGCGACGTGTGGCGGACGTCGATCGGCCACACGTCGCGCAACGTGGTCGTCCGGATCACCATGCAGCAGGTGCCGCGGGGGGACTGGTCGGCGTTCGCCCACATCGTGACCCCGCGGGCGCAGTTCTTCGTGATCCAGTCGAAGTACGAGGACTACCGCCAGCTGATGCTGCTCAAGGCCAGTGGCCGCGGCGGCGTGGTCAAGTGCCGGGCCAAGTCCTCGCGGATCATCGGCAGCGCCCTCGTGCTGACGATCGCCCGCAGCTGCCTCGGCCGGCCCGCGTCGGTGCGGGTCGGAGCCCAGGTCAGCGTGTACGACGCCGACACCGAGACCGTCCACATGGACGACGCACTGCGCCGCGGCTGGAGCGACGTGCCCCGCCTCTCGCCGCGCATCCGTCGCGGCTGAGCCCGACCATGAAGGGAGCCTCGATGACCATCTTCAGCCGACTCCTCGTGACGTGTTGCGTCACGGTTGCCCTCGTCTGTGCGTCCGCAGCGGGTGCCCACGCGGCGTCCTGGACGCATCGCGACGCTGCGCGCGACGTCGTCAAGGTCGTCCAGGATGGCGAGGTGCGTCCGGTTCCGGACCGGCGTGCCGGTGACATCAGGACTGTCGTGGCACGACACCTGAGCACGACAGTCGTCGTTCGGTTCACCATGGCCACGCCCCTGCCGCGCGGTCGCTGGTACTTCTCGATGAACGTCGACACGCGAGCGCAGACCTACGGGATCTATGTCAGCGGTCGCGGTGGGGCCGCGGACCGACCGGCGTTCTCCCGGCAGGGACCTGGCGGTGACGACGCCGTCTGCCGGCGGCTGCGCGTCGTCGTGGACCAATCGTCGTCGTCGGTGAAGGTGGTCGTCCCGCGGGCGTGCATCGGACGGCCGCGCGTGGTGAGGGTGGCCTTGGACCTTGCGACCTACGTGGGCGACACGACCTACCAGGACGACGGACTGCAGCGAGCTGCCTTCGGCAATGTGTACTCGCCGTTCCTGCGCCGCGGCTGACGCCCGCCGCACGCTGCCTCAGCAGCCGGCGGCGTACACGTAGCAGCGGAGCGCGGGCTCCTTCTTCAGCAGGGGCGCGCCGCTGAGGGTCACGCTCGGGACCACGGTCAGCAGCAGGTTCGGCAGCGCGGTGAGGATCGGCGCGAAGCCGGCGACGTCCGCGGGGTCGATCCCGGGCATGTACAGCTGCGAGCACCACTTCCGGTCGACCCGGGAGGCCCGTGCCGGCCCGTCGTGGGTGAGCGCGTCCATCACGATCGCGTACGTCGCCGGGCTGACCGTCCCGGTCATCACGTGCTCGTAGGGGTCGAGCGGGCAGACGTCCTGGACCCGGACGTTCACGATCCGGCCGGCGCCGGTCGTCAGGCCGGAGGACGGCGGCGGGACGACGACCTCGTCGAGCATCGTGTAGACGTTCGTGTAGTCGATGCCGGCGAAGGTCTCGGCCCGGCTGTTGAGCGCCTTCATGAACGCCGATCCGGCCCGCTGCTGCCACACCGCGGGCACGCACGTCGTCAGCCCGGTGATGCAGCCGGCCAGCACGGTGGTGCCGTGGTTGGACGGCGCCATGCCGATCACCTCGGCGACCTTGGCGCGGGTGTCGGGCCAGAACCGCAGCGCCCAGCGTCCGCTCATGCCGCCCTGGCTGTGGCCGAGGATCGCGATCCTCCGGCCGGTGCGCGCGTACATGCGCCGGATCGCGTTGACGAGGTACTCGCCGGCCACCTGGATGTCGCCGAAGGTGTGGTACGGCATCGTGACCGTGCAGTGGTAGCGGCGCTGCTTCGTGAAGACCTTGGCCCAGTTCCACGAGTAGTTCTCCTCCGGCGTCACGCTGGTCGCCGGGTTGAGCAGGACGGGCCGTGGCCCCGCCTTCGGGTCGCCGTGGCACTGCAGCGCCGCGTCGAGGGTGGCTGCCGGCACGGTCAGCCGCGGCCCCGGCCGGTCGAGCGGCGCGTACGACGGCGAGGTGGTGTCGGCCCGCGCCGGGGCCGGCGCCAGGGTGGCCCCGGCGGTGAGCGAGGCGGTGAGCAGGAGCAGGCAGGTCAGCAGGCGGCGCACACCACGACAACTCGGCGTACGACCGGCGCGTTACGACGTCCGGCGCCGACCGTCAGCGGCCGACCTTCTCCGGCTGCAGCCGCATCTCCTCGTGCATCCGCTCGCGCACGTTGCCGCGCAGCTGGACCGCGGACTCGCGGATCGCGTCCGAGATCAGCTCGTGCACCCGGGGGTCGGCGAGCCCGCCCTGCAGGATCCGCAGGACCGTGTCGCTCACCAGCCGCACGATGTCGTCGTGGAAGGGGACGAACCTCAACCGGCCGGCGGCCTGGTCCTCCCGGATCAGCTCCACGATGAGCGCATCGAGCTCGGCCCGGTTCTCCTCGATCGCCGCGGAGACGTGCTCGGCGTAGTTGCCGGTCTGGACGACGGCGATCACCTCGTCGAGCACCGCCACCGTGACCGGTCGCTTGATGATGTTGACGATCGTCTCGGTGAACCTGCCGACGATGTAGGCCGTGGCGCGGTCGCCGAAGGCCCGGTCGGCGGCGCGGCCGAGGCGGGCGAGGATGATCACCACCCGCAGCAGCCGGAACGAGCGGAAGGCCGGGTCGGAGAGCGGCACCATGCCGAGGACCTCGTACCAGTACGAGCGCAGGAACCGCCAGCCCATGCCGGAGCGCCGCCAGCGCCACACGAACTCGACGGCGAAGATCGCGCAGATCGCGTAGTCGAGGTGGACCACGCGCTCGTGCACCTCGGGGTCGACGTCCCAGAAGGTGATCCACACCAGCAGGCCCACCGACACGATGGCGAGCAGCAGCATCAGCCAGTCGACGAAGGTCACCGGAGGCGCCGCCGGCTTGCCCGGTCGACGAGGAGGTCCGTTGCCGTGCGGGGTGGCGGCGGCGTCCAGTGCGCTCATGGGCGCAGAATAGGAGAGTGGTCCTCTACCGTGACGAAGCGATCGTGCTGCGCACCCACAAGCTGGGCGAGGCCGACCGCATCATCACGCTGCTGACCCGCGACAACGGCCGGATCCGCGCGGTGGCCAAGGGCGTGCGTCGTACGACGTCGCGGTGGGGCTCGCGGCTCGAGCCGTTCACCCACGTGGACCTCCAGCTCGCCGAGGGCCGCAACCTCGACACCGTCACCCAGGCCGAGACCCGCGGAGCGTACGCCGCCCCGATCGGCTTCGACTACGAGCGCTACACCGCCGGCACGGCGATGCTCGAGACCGCCGAGCGGCTGGTGGTCGAGGAGCGCGAGCCGGCGCGCCAGCAGTTCGCGCTGCTGCTCGGCGGGCTGAACGCGATGGCGGGCGGCCAGCGCTCGCCCGGCCACGTGCTCGACTCCTACCTGCTGCGGGCGCTCGCGATCGCCGGCTACGCGCCGGCCTTCGTCGACTGTGCCCACTGCGGCCGGCCGCCGGTCACCGCGACCGGCGAGCTGGTCAGCCACCGCTGGTTCAACCCGTCGATGGGCGGCGTGCTGTGCTCGACCTGCCGCATCCCGGGCTCGGCCTCGCCGGCCCCGGAGACCCTCACCCTGCTGGGCGCCCTGCTGGCGGGGGACTGGACGGTGATCGAGGCCGCCGAGCCGCGCCACGTGAAGGAGGCCACCGGCCTGGTCGCCGCCTTCGTGCAGTGGCAGCTGGAGCGGGGGCTCCGGTCGCTGGCCTACGTCGAGCGCTGACAGACTGGCACCCGTGAGTCGCTCCTCCCGTCGTACCCGTGCCGCCGCGGCGGCCGCACGTCCCGAGCCGCTGCCGCCGACCCCGCACCCCTCGGGCGCGACGCCGCCGCCGCTCCCTCCGGAGCTGGTGCCGAACCACGTCGCGATCGTGATGGACGGCAACGGCCGGTGGGCCAAGGAGCGTGGCCTGCCGCGCACGCGCGGTCACGAGGAGGGCGAGTCCAGCCTGTTCGACGTGGTCGAGGGCGCCATCGAGATCGGCGTGAAGGCGGTCTCGGCGTACGCCTTCTCGACGGAGAACTGGTCGCGCAGCCCCGACGAGGTGAAGTTCCTGATGGGCTTCAACCGCGACGTCGTACGCCGCCGCCGCGAGGAGATGCACGAGCGCGGCATCCGGGTCCGGTGGGCGGGCCGCGCCCCGAAGCTCTGGAAGTCGGTCATCGACGAGCTCCGCACGACCGAGGAGCTCACGAAGCACAACGACGTCCTCACCCTGACGATGTGCGTCAACTACGGCGGGCGCTCCGAGCTGGGCGACGCGGCCCGGGCGCTGGCCCGCGACGTCGCGGCCGGCCGGGTCAACCCGGAGCGGGTCGACGATCGCACGCTGGGGCGCTACCTCTACGTGCCGGAGCTGGCCGACGCCGACCTGATCTGGCGCACGTCGGGGGAGCAGCGGCTCTCGAACTTCATGCTCTACCAGGCGGCGTACGCGGAGTTCGTCTTCAGCGACGTGCTCTGGCCCGACGTCGACCGGCGGCACCTGTGGGCGGCGATCGACGAGTACGCCCGGCGGGACCGCCGCTACGGCGGCGCCGTGCCCAACCCGACCTGACGCCTGGCTCCCAGGGGGCTTCCACGGACTGGACGCCCCCTCGCCACATCAGAGAACCCTCACTAGTTTTCGGGTACTCGTTGGGCCCGCCATGGGGATGCACGGCGCCGGACGCGCCGGGCATGGGCTCGGACCCAGGGAGGGAGACCCAGATGATCCGTGCTGCAGTGAAGCTGCTGCTCGCACTCACGCTCACGCTCGGAGGTGTGGCCACGGTGGCCGCGCCGACCCCGGCGCAGGCCGCGGCGACCGCGGCCGCCGACTGCTCGGCGACCGCCGCCCGCGTCGCCGTCTTCACCGACCGGCTCGCCGACGTCCGGGCCCGGCACACCCGTGCCGTCAACCGGACCCGGGAGCTGCGTCGTACCGTCACCAGGCTGCAGCGCAGCGTCGACGCGCACCGCACCCAGCGCAAGGTCCGCAAGCTCCGCCACGCCCGTGCCGAGCTGCGGGCCAGCCAGGCCCGGGTGCGCACCATCGGCGGCATCGCCAACCGGACCCGCGACAACCTCGTCGCGGCCCGCATCGCGCACCGCCTCTGCACCGCCTCGCCGGAGGAGGCCGAGACCGAGCTGCTCGACATCCTCGACCTGCTCGGGCTCTCGCCCCTGCTGGAGATGATCGGCCTGCCGGCCCTGCTGCAGTCGCTCGGCGTCGTCGACCTGCTCGACTCGCTCGGCCTCGCCGACATCCTCGAGAACCTCGGCCTCGGCAGCCTGATCGGTCGCTGAGGTTCGCCACGCACCTACCGGACTCGTCGTCGCCCGCTGCTCCTGGCGACGAATCCGGTAGGTGCGTGGCTCCTCGGGTGCGGAGCGGACCGGCTAGTGCTCGTCGTAGTGGGCGCCGTGCGCGGCGTGCCGGTGCCCGTCGTGCACGTAGTCCACGTGGTCGTCGTGGGGCACGGCGAGGTGGCCGCAGCCCGGTCCGTGGTCGTGCGGGTGCTCGGCGCAGGCCTCGTGCTCGGGGAGCTCCCCGGCGGGGAAGGGCTCGCGCAGCCGCGCACGGTGGCGGGTCCAGATCCCGATCGGCCAGGCCACGATGTAGCAGGCGAGGGCCAGCAGGACGATCGTCGGGCCCGGCGCCACCGTGGCCTTGTACGACGCGAAGGTGGCCACCACGAGGCCGCCCACCGAGGCCAGCGTGCCCAGCGCCATGGCGGCGGCGATGGTGGTGCGGAAGGAACGGGTCAGCTGCTGCGAGGTGGCGACCGGCACCACCATCAGCGCGGAGACCAGGAGCAGGCCGACCGTGCGCATCGCGACGGTGACGCTGACCGCGGCGAGCACGGCCACGAGCACGTTGTAGGCGCGCACCCGTAGCCCGGCCACGCGCGCGAACTCCTGGTCCTGGGCGACGGCGAACAGCTGGGGGGCGAGGCCCACGCACAGGCCGACGACCGTGATCGCGAGGACCATCGTGAGGATGAGGTCGTCGACCGAGATGGTGGTCAGCGAGCCGAAGAGGTAGCGGTTGAGCGACGCGGCGCTCTCGCCGCCGAGGCCGGTGAGGAAGATGCCGCTCGCCAGGCCGCCGTAGAAGAGCAGGGCGAGCGCGACGTCGCCGTTGGTCTGGCCGCGCTCGCGGATGATCTCGATCAGGACCGAGCCGATCACCGCGACGATGACGGCGAGCCACACCGGCGAGGTGCCGGTGAGCAGGCCCAGGGCGACGCCGGTGACCGCGACGTGGCCGATGCCGTCGCCCATCAGGGCGAGCCGGCGCTGGACCAGGAAGGTGCCGATCGCCGGGGCGGCGAGCCCGGTCAGCAGGGCCGCGATCAGCGCCCGCTGCATGAAGGGGAGTGCGAACAGCTCGGCGGGGCTCATCGCGCCTCGCCCCCGATCCGGTCGACGGGGGAGGCGACCCCGGGCACGTGGTCGGCGCGGGCGGCACCGGTGCCGTGGTGATGGTGGTGGGTGTGCGGCTCGCCGAGCCACGGCTGGTGCACCTCGTGGTCGCGCAGCGGCGCGCCGTCGTACACGACCCGGCCGTCGCGCATCACGACCGCACGGTCGACGAGGCGGGCCAGCGGGCCGAGCTCGTGGGCGACCAGGACGATTGTCGCGCCCCGCTCCTTGAGCCGCGCGAGCGTGTCGGCGAGGACCTGCTGGTTGGGCAGGTCGACGCCGGCGGTCGGCTCGTCGAGGAAGAACAGGTCGGGCTCCCCGGCGAGCGCGCGGGCGATGAGCACGCGCTGCTGCTGGCCGCCGGACAGGTTGCTCACCGCGTCACGGCGGCGGTCGGCGAGGCCGACGATCTCCAGCGCGTCCTCGATCGCGGCCCGGTCGGCGCGGGACAGGGGACGCAGCAGCTTGCGGCGGGTGAGCCGGCCCGCGGCCACGACCTCCCAGACCGACGCCGGGACGCCGGCGGCCGCCGTGGCGCGCTGGGGGACGAAGCCGACGCGGAACCACTCGTCGTACGACGCCAGCGGGGTGCCGAAGAGGCGCACCTCCCCGGCGACGAGCGGCCGGAGGCCGACCAGGCTGCGGACGAGGGTGGACTTGCCGGAGCCGTTGGCGCCCATCAGGGCGACGAACTCGCCGGGCTCGACGGTGAGGTCGATCCCGCGCAGCACGGGACGGCCGCCGAGGGCGACCGTCCCCCCGCTGATGGAGACCGCGCTGAAGGAGTCCGCGCTCGTCATCGGCACCCGTTGGCAGCCTGCAGGGCGGACAGGTTCGACTTCATCAGGGACAGGTAGTCCTCGCCCGAGGTCGCGTCGGACAGGCCCTCGACCGGGTCGAGGACGCCGTTGGTCAGGCCGAGGTCGGAGGCGATGCCCTCGCCGAGCGCGGGCTTGAGCGGCTCGCTGAACACCGTGGTGATGCCCTCCTCCTTGATCAGGTCCTGCAGCTCCCCGAGCACGGCGGCCGTCGGCTCGGCGTCGGGGGAGAGGCCGACGATCGGGGCGATGTGCAGGCCGTACTTCTCGAGGTACCCGAACGCGTCGTGCGACACGACGATGGTGTCACGCTCGCAGTCGGCGAGGCCAGTGGCGTACGACGCGTCGAGGGCCTCGAGGTCCTTGCGCAGCGCCGCTGCGTTCGACGTGTAGGTGTCGGCGTGGTCCTCGTCGAGGGAGGCGAGCTCGGCGGCGACCGCGTCGGCGACGTCGGCGACCCGCACCGGGTCCTGCCAGAAGTGCGGGTCGAGGCTGCCGTGGTCGTGCTCGTGCTCGTCCTCGCCGGCGTGCTCCTCGTGCTCCTCGGCGGACTCGTCGACGGGCAGGAGGTCGGCGAGCCCGGCGACGTCGAGGGTGTCGCCCTGCGCGTTCTGCGCGATCGTGTCGTCCACGGCGGGCTGGAAGCCGGCCTCGTAGACGACGAGGTCGGCCTCGGCCACCTGAGCGGTCTTCGCGACGTCGAGCTCGAGGTCGTGGGGCTCCGAGCCGGGGCTGGTCAGCAGCTCGACGTCGGCGCCGGTGCCCTCGGTGACCCGCTCGGTCAGCCAGGCCAGCGGGTAGAAGGCCGCGGCGACGGTCGGGCCGCCGCCCGAGCCACCGCTCGACTCGCCGCCACCCTCGCTGAACGCCGAGCAGCCGGAGGCCAGCAGGGCGGCGGTGGACAGCAGGGCGAGACCGGAAGTGAAGCGCATGAGAATCATTCTCATCCGCTCGTGGTCGGCGGTCAAGTCGGCGCGATCCTGTCCCGAGGCGCGATCAGGCCAGGGTGCGGGCGAGCTCCCGTCCGACGGCCCGTAAGGGTGCGTCGGTACGACGCGCGCGGCTGACCAGCAGGGCGCCCTCGACCGCGCTGACGACCAGCGCCGCGCGGTCCGCCGCCTCGTCGGCCGCCAGGCCGCGCCCGCGCATCGCACCGGCGAGCAGGTCCTCCCACTGGCCGAACGCGGCGCCCGCCGCGTCCCGCGCGCCGGCCGTGTCGTCCGGCGCCAGTGCCGCGGCGGCGACCGGGCAGCCGGCCGCGAAGTCGCTGCCGAGCAGTACGCCGGACCAGTGGTCGACGAGCAGGTCGACCGTCGCGACCGGGTCGGCGCTGTCGACCAGCTCGCCCAGCAGCCGCGCGATGAAGTCGCCCGCACGCCGGGTCGCCTCGCGCGCCAGCTCGTCCTTGCCGCCGGGGAAGTGGTGGTAGATCGAGCCCCGTGGGGCCCTGCTGTGCGCCACCACGTCGCGCAGCGAGGTCGCCGCGACGCCGCGCTCGCGGAACAGGACGATCGCGCTGTCGACCATGGCGTCCCGTGGGGAGCGGGTCGGACGGCGGGTGCTCACACGCGCTCCAGCCGGGCCGGGACGTACTTGTGCCACGGGGTGCCCGCGATCGGGTCGCGGTGGTGCAGCGAGGTCAGCTCGTTGGGCGCGACGCCGGGCGTCCCGTCCGGGTGGGCGACGCCGAGCCCGTTCGGGAGCGACACATGGCCCTGTTGGAGGGTGTCGGTCACCTCGACGACCGCGACCGCGCTGCCGCGCTCGGTCACCACGCGCAGCGTGTCGCCGTCGCGCACGCTCAGCGCCCAGGCGTCGTCGGTGCTGATCCGCAGCGCACCACCGGCGTCGCGGCGCCGCCAGGAGGGATCGCGGATGATCGTGTTGGCGGTGAACGCGCGCCGCTCGCCCGCCGACAGCACGAACGGGAACTCCTCGGTCGTCCACGAGCTCTGCTCCGACGCGAGGCCACGCAGCCGGTCGAGGAGCTCCGGGATCTCCAGCGTGAAGCGGCGGTCGGGTCGTCGTACGTAGTCCCAGGCGTGGTCGTGGTCGTCGCGGGTGAACACCACGGCCTCGCCGGTGAGGATTCGCTCGAAGAGGGCGTTGCCGGGCTCGAAGCCGGTGCCCGTGAAGCCGGCGCGGGCGACCGACGCGGGCTGGTTCATCGCGCACAGCTGCGCCACGCCCCACAGGGCCGCGGTGCCGCGGGCGTCGCCGAGCGTGGGCCCGAGCGTCTCGTAGAGCACGTGCCCGGCGAGGCCCATCAGCCGCGGGTCGGCGCCGACGGCGGCGAAGAAGGCCTCGGCGTACGACGCCAGGCCGGCCTCGGCCGCCTCCCGGAGCGGCTCCAGCGCAGCCTCGTCCACGACGCCGAGCGCGCGCACGACGCGGGCGTAGATCTCCGGCTCGGGCAGGGTTCCGGGCAGCGGGTCCATGAGCGGGGCGCGCAGGTGGAAGACGTTCTCCGGGAAGTCGACGTTGAAGAAGGTGCACTCCCACTTCTCGAACTGGGTGGCGGCGGGCAGCACGTAGTCGGCCTCGAGCGCGGTCTCGGTCATCGCGATGTCGATGACGACGCTGAGGTCCAGCCTGCGCATCGCGCGCCGGAACCCGGCGGAGTCCGCCAGCGAGTGGGCCGGGTTGACGCTGTCGACCCACATCGCGCGGAACCGGTCGGGGTGGTGGGTGTCGATCTCCTCGGCGATCGAGTTGCAGGGCACCAGCCCGGAGATGATCCGCGCGCCGGTCACCGGCGTCGTCCTCGAGCCGCCGCCCCCGCCGCCGCCCGCCAGGGCCGCGAACGTCGAGTGCAGGAACATCCCGCCCCGCTTGGCGAAGTTGCCGGTGAGGATCCACAGCATCTTGTTGAGGTAGGAGCTCAGCGTGCTGTGCGGCGCCTGCTGGATGCCGAGGTCCTCGTAGGTGCACACGCTCTCCGCGGCGGCGATCCGCCGGGCCGTGGTGCGGATCAGCTCCTCGTCGACGCCGCAGCGCCGCGCGAAGTCGGCCACGTCGATCTCCCGGTACGCCGCCAGCACCGGCTCGGCTCCCGTCGTGTGGTCGGCCACGAAGGCGTGGTCGAGGAGGTCCTCCTGCACGAGGACGGCGCCGAGCGCGGCGAGGCACCAGGCGTCGGTGCCGGGCCGGACCTGCAGGTGGATGTCGGCCATGGCGGCCGTCTCGCTGCGCCGCGGGTCGATGACGACCATCGTGCGGTCGGGGTCGGCGGCCATCTCCTTGAGCACCGGGCGGGCGCGCGGGAAGGAGTGCGACTGCCAGGGGTTCTTGCCGACGAACACCACGACCTCGGCGTGCTCGAAGTCGCCCTTCGTGTGGCCGCCGTAGAGCCGCCCGTCGACGTACATCTCGCCGGTCTTCTCCTGCGCGAGCGCGTTGGAGCGGTAGCGGACCCCGAGCGCGGCCTGCAGGGCCTGCCCGTAGCCGCCGCCGAGGTGGTTGCCCTGGCCGCCGCCCCCGTAGAAGAAGATCTTGTCGCCGCCGTGCTCGTCGCGGATGGCTGCCAGGCGCTGCGCGATCTCGGCGATCGCGGTGTCCCAGTCGATCTCCTCGTAGGAGCCGTCCGCGCGCCGGCGCAGCGGACTGGTCAGCCGCGGCGTGCCGTTCTGGTAGCGGTCCAGGCGCAGCGGCTTCTCGCAGGTGTAGCCCGCGGAGGAGGGGTGGGACTTGTCGCCGCGGATCCGCACCAGCTGCCGGTCCTCGACCTGCACCTCGATCCCGCAGTTGCACTCGCAGAGGATGCAGGCGGTCTTGCGCCAGGTGGGCGTGGTGGTCATCGGGGACTCCTGCCGGAGGTGGTTATGACAGGTGTCATAGTCATGGGGTCCGCGGCCGTGCGTCAAGGGCCGGCCGGCTGCGTAGAGTTCGCCCCGTGCTCGTCGTGAACAGGTTCCGGGCCGGGGACGACCCCGCCTCCCTCCGTGCCGATCTCGAGCTCGTGCACGGGCTGCTCGCCGACAAGCCCGGGTACGTCGCCGGCTGGATCGGCCGCAACCTCGACGACCCCGCCCTGTGGACGCTGACCACGCGCTGGGAGAACGTCGGCGCCTACCGGCGGGCCCTGTCGTCGTACGAGCTCAAGCTCCAGATGCCCGTGCTGATGCGGGCGATCGACGAGCCGAGCGCCTACGAGGTCGTCGAGCCGAATGCGGTGCTGAATGTCGCGGAGCCTCGCGTAACCTAGGAGTTCGCTCCCGCGAGCATCCAGAGAAGCACCCAGACACGTCACGCCCGACAGCCAGCCGGGCTCGTCCCATAAAGGATTCCCAGTGGCCAAGCCGCCCCCGTCCACCGTCGACCACGTCGTCTCCCTCGCGAAGCGCCGAGGCTTCGTCTACCCCTGTGGAGAGATCTACGGCGGCACCCGCTCGGCCTGGGACTACGGCCCGCTCGGCGTGGAGCTCAAGGAGAACATCAAGCGCCAGTGGTGGCGCTCGATGGTGCAGAGCCGCGACGACGTCGTCGGCCTCGACTCCAGCGTGATCCTCCCGCGTCAGACCTGGGAGGCCTCCGGCCACGTCGCGACCTTCACCGACCCGCTGACCGAGTGCCAGTCGTGCCACAAGCGCTTCCGTGCCGACCACCTGCAGGAGGCGGTCGCGGAGAAGAAGGGGATCGACGACCCCGACGACGTGCCGATGTCGGAGATCGCGTGCCCCAATTGCGGCACCCGCGGCGCCTGGACCGAGCCGCGCCAGTTCTCCGGCCTGCTCAAGACCTACCTCGGCGTCATCGAGGACGAGTCGGGCCTGCACTACCTGCGCCCCGAGACCGCGCAGGGCATCTTCCTCAACTTCGCCAACGTGGTGACCTCGCAGCGGATGAAGCCCCCGTTCGGCATCGCCCAGATCGGCAAGAGCTTCCGCAACGAGATCACGCCGGGCAACTTCATCTTCCGCACCCGCGAGTTCGAGCAGATGGAGATGGAGTTCTTCGTCAAGCCGGGTGAGGACGAGGAGTGGCACCAGTACTGGATCGACACCCGCACGAAGTGGTACACCGACCTCGGCATCAACCCCGACAACCTGCGCCACTACGAGCACGCCAAGGAGAAGCTGTCGCACTACTCGAAGCGCACCGTCGACATCGAGTACCGCTTCAACTTCGCCGGCTCCGAGTGGGGTGAGCTCGAGGGCATCGCCAACCGCACCGACTTCGACCTGTCGACCCACGCCGAGCACTCGGGCAAGGACCTGTCCTACTTCGACCAGGCCAACAACACCCGCTACGTGCCCTACGTCATCGAGCCGGCAGCCGGTCTCTCGCGCAGCCTGATGACCTTCCTCGTCGACGCGTACGCCGAGGACGAGGCGCCCAACACGAAGGGCGGCGTCGACAAGCGCACCGTGCTGCGCCTCGACCCGCGCCTGTCGCCGGTCAAGGTCGCGGTGCTGCCGCTGAGCCGCAACGAGGACCTCACCCCGCGGGCGAAGGCCGTCGCGACCGAGCTCCGCGCGCTGTGGAACGTCGAGTTCGACGACTCCGGCGCCATCGGCAAGCGCTACCGCCGCCAGGACGAGATCGGCACGCCCTTCTGCGTCACGGTCGACTTCGACACCCTCGACGACCAGGCCGTCACGGTCCGTGACCGGGACACCATGTCCCAGGAGCGGGTGGCGCTCGACAAGCTCACCACCTACTTCGCCGAGCGGCTCGTCGGATGCTGAGGCGCACCCGGCCGGCCCGCGCCGTCGTCGCTGCGGGCCTCGCGCTCGTGGTGGCCGGCGGGCTGGCCGGGTGCGGCTCGGACGACGGCAAGGACGCCGGCGACAAGGCCTCGCCGAGTCCGTCGGAGAGCTCCACTGGCCCGGCGTCGTACCTCCCGGTGCCGGAGGGGGTCACCCTCACCGAGCCGGGCACCGCGCTCGCGCTGGGCGAGGAGGGCGTGATCGCCTTCGAGCGGCGCCAGGACGAGATCGGCGTGCTCTCGGTCGTGGTGGAGCGGATCGAGCGGACGTCCTTCCAGGAGTCCTTCCCGGGGTGGAACGTCGACGACACGACCGCCGCCCGCACGCCGTACTTCGTGCGGCTGAAGGTCACCAACGCCGGTGACACCGACCTGGGCGGCCTGCGGCTCGACAACGTGCTGTGGGCCGACGACGGCAACAACCTCGAGGCGCCGAACTACTACACCGCCGCGCAGCTGCCGGCGTGCGACGGTGCGGCGCTGCCCACGCCCTTCGCGACCGCCGCCACCGCCGAGCTGTGCCAGGTCTACTTCATCGCCCCGGCCCACTCCTTCGAGAGCGTGTCCTTCCCGCCCTACGGCGGCCTGGACGCGGTCACGTGGAGCGGTCCGATCAGCAAGGTGACCAAGCCCGCCAAGCCCGGCAAGGGTGGCAAGGGTGGCAAGAAGGGCGGGGCGAAGCCGTCCGGCAGCGCCACCCCGTCCGGCAGCGCCAGCCCGTCCGGCAGCGCCACCCCCTCGTCGTCGGCGACCGGCTCGCCGTCCGCGTCGTGACCGGCCTGCGCCTGGGCACCCTCGAGGTGCCCACGCCCGTCGTGCTGGCGCCGATGGCGGGCATCACCAACGCCGCCTACCGGCGGCTGTGCGCCGAGCACGGCGCCGGCCTCTACGTCTGCGAGATGATCACCAGCCGCGGATTGGTCGAGGGCGACGAGACCACCAAGCGGATGCTGGTCTTCGACGAGCTCGAGACGGTCCGCTCCGTCCAGCTCTACGGCACCGACCCGACCTACGTCGGCCAGGCCACCAAGATCCTCTGCGAGGAGTACGGCGTCGCCCACGTCGACCTCAACTTCGGCTGCCCCGTCCCCAAGGTCACCCGCAAGGGCGGCGGCGGTGCGCTCCCGTGGAAGCGCAACCTGCTCGGCCGGATCCTCGAGGAGGCCGTCGCCGCAGCCGCGCCGTACGACGTCCCGGTCACCATGAAGACCCGCAAGGGCCTCGACGACGACCACCTGACCTACCTCGACGCGGGTCGGATCGCGCAGGAGAGCGGCGTGGCCGCGATCGCGCTGCACGGGCGCACGGTCGCGCAGGCCTACTCCGGCCAGGCCGACTGGGACGCCATCGCCGAGCTCGTCGCCCACGTCGACATCCCCGTCCTCGGCAACGGCGACATCTGGGAGGCCGCCGACGCCGTCCGGATGGTCGAGCAGACCGGTGCCGCCGGCGTCGTCGTCGGCCGCGGCTGCCTCGGCCGACCCTGGCTGTTCCGCGACCTCGCCGCGGCGTTCGCGGACGGCGGCCCCGGCGAGACCACCCTGCCCAACCTCGGCGAGGTGCGCGCGATGATGCGCCGCCACGCCGAGCTGCTCTGCGAGCACATGGGGGAGGAGCGCGGCTGCAAGGAGTTCCGCAAGCACGTCACCTGGTACCTCAAGGGCTTCCGCGCGGGCGGCGAGCTGCGCCGCTCGCTCGGCCTCGTCGACTCGCTGGCGGCGCTCGACGACCTGCTCGCCGTCCTCGACCCGGACGAGCCGTTCCCCGCCTCCGAGCTGGGCGCGCCGCGCGGGCGGCAGGGCGCGCCGCGCCACAAGGTGGTCCTCCCGGAGGGCTGGCTCGACGACACCGACGGCCTGGGAGAGGACGGCTGCGGGCTGCTCGAGGACGTCAGCGAGACCACCGGCGGGTGACCGGCCTCACGCCCGGACGACCCTTCTCCAATTGATTGAACACTTGACCGGTGTGCTTCACTCACACGATGCCCTGGTCCCGGCTAGGGTCCTCGGGATGCATCTGTAAGCGACAGCAAAGGAATCAGCGCGTGGCCACCAGCCACAAGCGGGAAACCGCGCGACGTACACCGCGAGCCGCCTTCCTGGCCGGCTCGCTGGCCGTCCTGGCGACCGGTGCGGCCGTGTCCGCCGGAGTGATGAGCTCCCCGGCCCCCGACAACGACCTGATCGCGATCGACAGCAGCGCGCCCGTCGCGGGATCGGTGCGGGACGCCTCGCGCGACCTGCCGGTCCTCTCGCGCAGCAGCGACCGCTCCGCCGACGCGATCGGCAGCAAGCTCGACCGACTCCTGTCCACGACCGCGACCGCCAAGGCCGTCGCCGCCGCCGACACCAAGCGGTGGACCACCGACGCCCTCAACCTCTGGACGCGCCCCGACAAGGCCGGCAAGAAGGTCGGCGAGGTCGACGAGGGCGAGAAGGTCCTCGTCACCGGCCGCAAGTACGGCGAGCGGGTCGAGATCGTCCTCGAGGGCACGTCCCGCTGGGTGACGGCTGGCCACCTCTCCGACGAGAAGCCGCTGAGCATCGCGGCGTCCTGCACCAACGGCACGAGCGTGCCGGCCGGGGTCAGCCCCAACATCAAGAAGGTCCACCAGGCCGTCTGCGCCAACTTCCCCGAGGTGTCGACCTACGGCACCTTCCGCGGCGACGGCGAGCACGCCCAGGGCATCGCGGTCGACATCATGACGTCCGGCGCCCGAGGCTGGGAGATCGCCGAGTTCGTCCGCGCCAACTACGCCGCGCTGGGCGTCAGCTACGTCATCTACTCGCAGAAGATCTGGTCGGTCGAGCGTTCCGGCGAGGGCTGGCGGGGCATGCCGGACCGTGGTTCGACGACCGCCAACCACTACGACCACGTGCACGTCACGACGTACTGACCCGTCGGCCGACCCGTGGGCCGGCCACGGGTCGCCACGGTCGGATCAGGCGTGTCCGCCGTCGTCGTCCCAGTGGTCGGTCGGGTCCTGCGCCGGCTGGTCGCGCACCTCGGCGAGCAGCTCGCCCGCGGCGTGGGCGTTCCTGCGGGTGGATGCCGCGAGCAGGGCCTCCTCGCCCTGCTGGCTGGTGAAGCCGGGCGGGACGACCAGGATCCGGAGCCGGCTGCGGTCCGTGAGGGCGACCGTCATCAGGTGGGTGTCGTCGCCCGGGAACGAACCGACCTTCACGTAGCCCCGCGCGACGGGCACCCGGCGCGGGGCCGGATCCCAGTCGGGTGGCGAGAACAGGGCGCGTGCCACGGGAGCGCGGTCGCCCGGGAAGTGGTCGACCAGGTCCGCGAGCTCGACGGCGAGGTCGCGGCTCTGCGGCCACCACGCCCCGTCGAGCACATTGCGCGGATCGGGCTCGGCGAGACGGACCCGGAGCGGGACCCTCGCGTCGGTGGCGGGCTGGGCAGGGATGTTCGACGTCGTCATGACGTCCGCCTCTCGACCGGTTCTGGCGTCCGACGGACGCACGGTGCCGGCCATTCACCCTCAGCCTACGCTGCCACCAAGCGACTGCTCGCCCCGCCAGCTGATCCCGAGCGCCACGATGCCACCTCCGGTGACCCGCACCAGCACGAGACCGGTGCCGCGGCTGGCCCCCATGTAGCCCACCTTGATCCGCCCGTGGCGGGTGAAGACCTCTGTCACGAGCACGTCGTCCCAGTCCGGTGGTGCGTAGACCAGCCGGTCGATGCGGCCGCGGTCGGTGGGGAAGCCGTCGACCAGGTGCGCCGCCTCGCGGGTGAGGTTGTGGCTGTACGGCGCCCACCACCCGCCGAGGCGGCCCTCGTCGAAGTGGGGCGACAGCTGCAGGCGCAGGGTTCCGAGCGGCGCGGCGTAGCGATGGGGGTAGATGGATTCGCGGGCAGCCATGGTGGCGCCTTCTTTCGTCGCGGCCGCGGACACGATGCGGCTGCAGCGTGGCGTCGACCTGCCTCGATCCTACGTCGGCGCCGGTCCGAGCCGGCCGCCTAGAGGTAGAACGCCGAGGTCTCGAGCGCCACGCAGGCGGCCAGCACCCAGCAGGCGGAGATCGCGGTGCACAGGCCCAGGAGCCGGTCGACCGCCTTGATGGGCGGTCCGGGCGCGACCACGACGCGCCACGCGCTGAGTCCGACGGCGATCGCGAAGACGGCCGCGGCCTGTCCGAGCTCGATCACGTGCACGGCTGCCTCCACTCGTCACGACGGTTGCTTGCGGGATCAACGAGCGGGCCGCCCCGGGGCGACGGGCGGATCTACGGCAGCAGCACGTAGGGCCCACCGGACGCGTCGACCGCACGCCACGCGGTCGCCCGCTCGGCCCGGCCGTCGAGGTGGAGCCGGACGACGGCGACCCGGCCGGCGTCGTACTCGAGGGCGAGGAGGGTGCGCTCGCTCTCCCAGGTGACCGACCACGCCTCGACCTCCGCAGCAAGGTCGATGGTGACGGCCGTCGACCCGTCGCGGCTGCGCAGCACGACCAGCCGGTCGTCGCGGAACGCCACCACCCGGCCCCCGGCGGGGCTGAAGCCGATCAGGTCGCCCTCCGCGACGCGCCACAGGGGCGTGCCGTCGGGCCGCAGCACGCGGTCGGTCCGGTCGCCGCGACCGCCGAGCACCAGCGAACGGCGGGTGCTGGTGTCGCGGGCGTGGTCGATCCCCGGGATGCGCCGGGGCGTGCCGGCGAGGTCGCTGACCCACACGCCGCCGGCGAAGCCGAGCTGGTAGACCACGTCGTGGCCCAGGAAGCCGACGACGCTCACCAGCCCCGCGGCCACCGGCACCACGACCTCGCCGCCGCCCGAGGCCCGGGAGCGGTGGATCGCACCGGCCGTCGTGTCGCCCGACTCCAGGCACAGCGTGGTGGCCCACGCGACGTAGCGGCGGTCGGCCGACGTCGCCGGTACCCCGCTCGAGCAGCCGAGCGACGCCACCCACCGCCCGTTGCGGACCCGGGCCAGGCCGACCGTGCCCTCGAAGATCCTCGCGTCGGCGACGAGCAGGCCGTCGTCGTACACGACGGCGCCGGTGACGCCGCGGCGCCCGCCCGGGAGGCGCAACCGGCGGTCGGGGGCGACGTACCACCGACCGGCGACGTACGGGACCCGCGGCGGCGCACCCACCGGGAGCGGTGGGGCGGCCGCGGTGGGGGACGGGCCGTCCGGCGCACCCGGCACGGCGGTGGGCAGGGCCGCGGGTGCGCACGCGGAGAGCAGGGAGAGGCCGCACACGGCGGCGGCGACGAACCGGGGCATGCCGGTGCGACGCACCACCGCACCGTCCGGTTGTCCTGTCGATAGGGTCGCGGGCGTGGACCAGGTCGAGCGGCTGTACGACGCCGCGGCGCGCGAGCGGATCGTCCCCGAGCCGCCCAAGCGGGTCGAGGCGCCGGAGCGGTTGCCGTTCGAGCGCGACCGCGCCCGGGTCGTCCACGCCGCGTCGTCGCGCCGCCTCGCCGCGAAGACCCAGGTGGTCGGCCCGCAGAGCGACGACTTCGTCCGCAACCGGCTGACGCACAGCCTCGAGGTCGCCCAGATCGCCCGCGACCTCTCCCGCGCCCTCGGCACGCACCCGGACATCACCGAGACCGCCGCACTGGCGCACGACCTCGGACACCCGCCCTTCGGCCACAACGGGGAGCGGGCGCTCGCCGTGCTGGCGGCCGACTGCGGTGGCTTCGAGGGCAACGCCCAGACCCTGCGCCTGCTGACCCGGCTGGAGGCGAAGACCGCCGACGCGGCGGGGGAGTCCGTCGGCCTCAACCTCACCCGCGCGACCCTCGACGCCTGCACGAAGTACCCCTGGGGGGTCGACGAGGCCGGTGCCGACGGCAAGTTCGGCGTGTACGACGCCGACCGCGCCGCCTTCGACTGGCTGCGCCGGGGCGCGCCCGCCCGCCGCAAGTGCGTCGAGGCGCAGGTGATGGACCTCGCCGACGACGTGGCCTACTCGGTCCACGACGTGGAGGACGGCGTCGTCGCCGGCAAGGTCGACCTGACCCGCCTCGACACGGCGGCCGTGTGGGAGACCGTGCGCGCGTGGTACCTCCCCGACGCGACCGACGCCGCGCTCGACGAGGTCCTCGCCCGGCTGCGGGCCGTGGGCAGCTGGCCCGGGGCGTCGTACGACGGGAGGCGGGCCTCGCTCGCCGCGCTGAAGAACCTGACGAGCGACCTGATCGGGCGCTTCTGCGGCGCGGTGCAGGAGGCGACCTTCGCGGCGGCCGACGGACCGTTCGCGCGCTACGCGGCCGGCCTCGTCGTCCCGGAGGAGACCTGGGCCGAGATCACCGTGCTCAAGGGGATCGCCGCGCACTACGTCATGCAGGACGCCGGCCGGGTCGCGCTGCAGGAGCGCCAGCGCGAGCTGCTCGCCGAGCTGGTCGAGGTGCTCCTCCGCGACGAGGGCGCGGGTCTCGACGCGACCTTCGCCGCCGACTGGGCCGACGCGCCCGACGACCTCGCCCGGACCCGGGTGGTCATCGACCAGGTCGCCTCGCTCACCGACGCCAGCGCCGTCGCCTGGCACCAGCGCCTGACCTGAGAGGTGGTCGAGGAGGCCGCGCAGCACCCCCGCCGGTGGTCGAGGAGGTCGCGCAGCGACCGTCACGAGACCCGGTGAGTCGACAGCCACGACGCTGCTGCCTCATCTCGCAGCGGGGCCGTGAAAAACGACCGACCGGCCACGACCGGGAGGTCGTGGCCGGTCAGTGACCGACAAGCTGGAGTCGGGAGAGGGTCAGCCGGTGACCGGGACGTGCGACTCGACCGGGGTCGGGGTCGGCGCGTCGGACGGGTCGGTCTCCTCGTCGCTGGTGACCTCGCCACAGGTGGCGGAGGCGACGACCAGGTCGACTTGGCCCAGCAGGTTGACGTGCAGCGCGTTGACGGTGAAGGTGCCGTCGGCGTTGGAGATCTGCTCGTTGGCGGTGATGGTGAGCAGGCCCGGGATCTCGACCTTGGCGTTGGGCTCGTCCACGTCGATGTCGACGGGCAGGCCGAGGGCGCTGAGGTCGGTGATCGTGGTGGTGCCGGTGTCACCGGTGCACTCGGCGATCACGGCGTCGGCGCCGACCAGCTGGTCGTCACCGGCGAGCACGTCGCAGAGGCCGCCGAGCTGGAGGTCGGTGAGCTCGGACAGGTCGAGCGCGCCCAGCAGGCTCAGGTCGAGCGGGGTGCCGTCGGTGGCGTCGCTGATGTCGTCGAGCAGGTCGCCGATCTGCGGCAGCAGGGTGCCGAGCAGGGCGTCGTTGATCTGGCCGGTGACCGGGTCGAGCGCGCCGGCGATCTGGTCGCAGGCGTCGCCCAGCGGGCCGGTGAGCTCCGCGGGGAGCTGGGCCAGGAGGCCGTCGCCGACGCCGAGGTCGGTGACGCTCGAGCTCGCCTTGCCGTTCTCGGCGCTGACGTTGATGACGCCACCGCTCGCGACCGGGTTGTCCGGCAGGCCGATGAGCGAGTCCTTGACCAGCGTGCCGTCGGTGGACTCGACCGCGATCGTGTCCTCGCCGATGACCGCGTTGTCCGCGATGCTCAGCGCGATGCCGTAGGCGGACGACGGCTCACCCGCGGCGGTGGCGGTACCGCCACCGAGCACGGCGAACGACGCGGCCCCCGTCACCAGCACGACCGCGCCGGCGGCCGAGGCCAGGGTCCTTGTCTTCTTCATGGGTTTCCCTTCATCTTCATCTTGTCGGCAGAGCGAGTCTGGGGGTTCCGGTCAGGCCTTGTCGACCATCACGGGCGTTCCGGTCGGGACGGTGCGCAGGAGGGCGAGGGCGTCATCGGGCACCCGCACGCATCCGTGGCTGACCGACTGGCCGAAGACCGAGGGGTCCGTCCAGCCGTGCAGGGCGACGGTCCCGGGGCCGCCGCCGTACGAGTCGAGGGTGTCGCTGTGGCTGCCGAGCGGCAGGATCACGGGGGAGAAGGGCTGCTTCTCGTCGGTGATCTGGCCGAGCACGAAGGTGCGTCCGGTCGGCGTCGGCGTGCCCGGCGCGCCGATGGCCACCGACCAGGTCCCGATCAGACGGCCGTCCTCGATCAGCTGCAGCTCGTGCGAGCCGAGGTGCACCTCGACCCGGAAGCGGCTGTGCGCCTCCTGCACGTCGCCCGAGCGCAGCCAGCCGGTCGAGCCGTTCGGCTTCGACGGCAGCAGGACCTGCACCCAGTCGCGGTTGCGGGTGATGACCGGCAGCCACGTGTCGCCGAACTGCTTCGGCGCGATCTTCGCGAAGGCGGTCCCGTCCGGCTCGTCGTACAGCGGGAGCATCCGCTTCGGATGGACCACGGTGCCCTTCGGCACCTTCGTGGGTCGCGGGTCCTTCGGCGCGGCCTTGATCGTCGTCTTCGTGGAGCTGGCGCGCAGCTTGCTGAGGTCGACCTTCTCGGAGGCCGTCGTGGGCGGAGCCGCCGGCGAGGGGTCCTTGTCGTCGGTGTCCCGGAAGACCACGAACAGGACGGCGATCACGAGGAGCGCGATGACGACGGGCAGGGCCGACGTCGCGCGTGCGCGCGCAGACGACTGCTCCATGCTCGGTCCCTCCCCGCATGCCCATTCCTGGCTCCCACTGTCCCGGTTCCCACACCGCTCCCGTCTGGGAAACGAACCACTGGGACGTAGGTCACGCCGAGAATAACGATCGGTCCGCTGTATTTGGTGGACCGTCTCCGGAGATGGACGCCGTGGCACCGACCCGGAGACGGATCGGTGGCCCGCGAGGGCCCGTCAGTAGGATTCCCCGCATGGTGGGACGGATCCGTGACGAGGACATCGCCGCGGTCCGGGAACGCGTGCGGATCGACGAGGTCGTGTCCGGCTACGTCACGCTCCGCAACGCCGGCGGCGGCTCGATGAAGGGCCTGTGCCCCTTCCACGACGAGAAGTCGCCCTCCTTCCACGTGACGCCGAGTCGTGGGTTCTTCCACTGCTTCGGCTGCCAGGAGGGCGGCGACGTCTTCACCTTCCTGATGAAGATCGACGGGCTGAGCTTCGGCGAGGCGGTCGAGCGGATGGCCGACAAGTACGGCGTCCAGCTGCGCCGCGACGAGAGCGGGTACGACGACCGCCCGAAGGGTCCCCAGCGCCGTCGCCTGGTCGAGGCCCATGCGGTGGCGCAGGAGTTCTACGCCGAGCAGCTGGGGACGCCGGACGCGCTCCAGGCGCGGCAGTTCCTCGCCGAGCGGGGCTTCGACCAGAACGCCGCGCTGCACTTCGGCGTGGGGTTCGCGCCCCGGGACGGGGAGGCGCTGTGGCGCCACCTCAGCGGCCGCAAGTTCACCTCCGAGGAGGCGATCGCGGCCGGCCTGGTCGCGATGGGCCGCTCGATGTACGACAAGTTCCGCGGCCGGCTGCTGTGGCCGATCCGCGAGACCAACGGCGACACGATCGGCTTCGGCGCGCGCCGGATCTTCGACGACGACCGGATCGAGGCGAAGTACCTCAACACCGGCGAGACGGCGATCTACAAGAAGAGCCACGTCCTCTACGGCATCGACCTGGCCCGCAAGCCGATCGCGCTGAGCTCCCAGGCCGTCATCGTCGAGGGCTACACCGACGTGATGGCCTGCCACCTCGCCGGGGTCACGACGGCCGTCGCCACCTGTGGCACCGCCTTCGGCGACGACCACGCCCGGGTGCTGCGCCGCTTCCTCGACGACCACGCCGAGCTGCGCAGCGAGGTCGTGTTCACCTTCGACGGCGACGAGGCGGGCCAGAAGGCCGCGCTGCGCACGTTCGAGGGCGACCAGCGCTTCGTGGCGCAGACCTATGTCGCGGTCGCGCCCGAGGGCATGGACCCCTGCGAGCTGCGGATCAAGGAGGGCGACGCCGCGGTCCGCGAGCTGGTCGCCACCCGCCGCCCGCTCTACCGCTTCGTGCTCGACAACGTCGTCGGCCGCTACGACCTCGACCGCGCCGACAGTCGGGTCGACGCGCTGCGCGCCGGTGCCCGGCTGGTGGCGAGCGTGCGCGACAGGTCGAAGGTCGACGCCTTCGCCCGCGAGCTCGCCGGCATGGTCGGCGTCGACATCGAGCAGGCCCGTGCCGAGGTACGCCGCGCCGCCGCCCGGGGCAACGCGCCCGACCGCAACGCCCCGCGCGACCGCGACCGTGACCGCGTCCAGGCGGGCGCTCCCCAGGCGCCCGCGCCCCGCAGCAACCTCCCCGACCTGCGCGACCCCCGGTTCGGCATCGAGCGCGAGACCCTCAAGCTCGTGCTCCAGCACCCGGTCGCGATCGGCCGCACCAGCGCCGACATCGGCGCCAACGACTTCACCCACCCGACCTACCGCGCGGTCTGGGAGCTCGTCGCGGCGGCGGGCGGCGCCGTGGCCGGCCAGAACGACCCCGGCTGGGTGTCGAAGGTCCGCGAAGGGGCCTCCGACCCGGCGGTGTCCTCGCTCGTGAGCGCGCTCGCGGTCGAGCCGATCCCGGTCAACAAGGACATCGACGCCGGCTATGTCGCGACCCACCTCTTCCGGCTCCAGGAGCTGACCGCGCTGCGCCGCATCGACGAGGTCAAGTCGCGCCTGCAGCGCACCAACCCGGTCGAGAACGAGACCGAGTTCAACCGCATGTTCGGCGAGCTGGCCGCCCTCGAGCAGGCCCGCCGCACGCTGCGGGAGAAGATCGTGGGCTCGGCCGAGTGAGGCTGTTCGCGCGGCGCTCGCCGATCGACGTCGGCCCGGGGGAGCGGCTGCTCGCCTCCTCCGGCGAGGTGGGCGGCACCCGCGACGCGCTCTACCTGCCGCAGCGGCTGCCGTGGGAGCAGGTCGCGAGCGCCGACTGGGACCAGGAGGCGCGGACGCTGACCGTCACCGAGGTCGGCCGCTTCGGCGAGGCGCAGCCCGTGCACGTCGTACGGCTGGAGGAGGCGGGGCGGCTGCTGCAGCTCGTCAGGGAGCGGGTGACGGCGAGCATCGCGCTCCAGCGCCACGTCCCGGTCGCGGACCGCAGGTCCGTGCGCGTCCTCGCCCGGCAGGCGCCGGGACGCCGCGGCGAGCTGGCCTGGTTCGTCGAGTACGACGCCGGGCTGGACCCGGAGGACCCCGCCGTCGACGAGGTCGTCCAGGCGGCGCTGGCGGCGGCCCGCGCCGACCTCGGCGCCTGAGCCCGGATCCGGCCTGAACCGGCCCTCGATTTCGGCCGGTCGGCCGGGCCTTGCTAGTGTTTCCCCGCTGCACGGCCCCCGGGCCGCGCCCAGCATTCCCCCGTAGCTCAACTGGCAGAGCATGCGACTGTTAATCGCAGGGTTATTGGTTCGAGTCCAATCGGGGGAGCCAGCACCACCACGAGCCCCGCACGGACTGCACGTCAGACCGGCGGGGCTCTCGCATTCCGGTGATGGCTCACCAGCAATCAGCGTCCGGGCTAGAGTCCGGGGCCATGGCGGACGGTGTGTTCGGAGCGGCGTTCCGCGATGCCCTCGACGACCGGGGGATGAGCCTGGGGGCGCTGCAGCGCTCGCTCGAGGCGCGCGGCACCCGGGTCAGCCTCGCCACGCTGAGCTACTGGCGCTCGGGCCAGCGCGAGCCGGAGCAGGAGGGCTCGCTGCGCGCGCTCGCCGAGATCGAGCAGATCCTGCAGCTGGACCCCGGTGAGCTGGAGAGCCTGCTCGAGCGCCGCCGGCACCGGGTCGCGCCCAACCTGCTGGCCGACCTCAGCGAGGACCACGAGCGGATCCGCGACCTGCTCGGCGAGCTCGGCTTCCGCTCGCCTTCGGACCGCCTGATCGACCGCGAGGTCACCCTCAAGTACGAGCTCGGGCCCGACGGCGCACCGATCCGGTCGACGTACGTCGTCGTGGTCGAGTCGATCCATGCCCACGCCGACCGGCGGGCGAGCGTGCTGACGGTGCGGCCGGGCGCGGAGACCCCGCAGATCACGCCCCTCGGGGGCTACCGCCTCGGCCAGCTCCACCACGACCGCGAGCGCGGCATCGTCGTGGGGGAGATGATCCTGGACCGGCCGCTGGTGGCCGGGGAGACCGCGCTGCTGGAGCAGGAGGTCGCGTACCGGACCCCCGATCCCGACGACAACTGCTACTTCTACTGGGCCGTGCGGAAGATGACCTCGGTCAGCCTGTGGATCCGCTTCCACCCCGACCTGGTCCCGGCCCGCTGCGAGTACTACACGGTCATCGACGGCGAGGAGCAGGTCACCGAGCTCGAGACCTTCGGCGCCAGCGTCAGCCGCACGGTCACGGGCTTCGGGCCGGGCACGCTCGGCATCCGCTGGCACTGGGACTGACGCCGTCGCGGTGCCGGGAGGATTTCCCTCCCACTCCGATCGGAACGCAACCGAAACGCCCTCCGGAGCGTCTTCCCCACCGTAGGGTGGCGACTCGGTTCAGTCGGAGGGACAAGAGAACAATGCGGGTGTCGGTCGTCCGGGTGTGGGGCGTCGCCGTGGGGGTCGGCGTCGTGGTCACCCTGCTCATGACGCTGCTCGCCCACTCGGGCGGCAGCACGGCCCGCCCGCGTCCTCCGGAGCCGGAGTTCTCCGGCCCGAAGCCCACCGTTGACGCCTCCGGGGCGGACGCGGGGCCGGCGACGCTGCCCGAGCGCCCCAATGTCGTCCTGGTGATGGCCGACGACATGCGGGTCGACGACCTCGCCTTCGCCCCCAACCTGCGCAAGCTGATCGCGGAGCACGGCGTCAGCTTCGAGAACTCCTTCTCGCCGTTCCCGCTGTGCTGCCCGGCGCGGGCCTCCTTCCTCACCGGTCAGTACGCCCACAACCACAAGGTGTGGTGGCACGACCCGCCCTACGGGTACGGCGCCTTCGACGACTCCCGCACGATCGCGACCTCGCTCAGCGAGGCCGGCTACCGCACCGGCTTCATCGGCAAGTACCTCAACCGCTACGGCCTGGCCCGCTCCAAGGTGACCGACGAGCCGTCGGCGACGTACGTGCCGGAGGGCTGGGACGACTGGCGCGCCGCCGTGGAGCCACCGGGCGACTCCGACATCCACGGCAACACCTACGACTACATGGACACCCCGTTCAACGTGAACGGCCGGATCGACAACGGCTACCGCGGCATCTACCAGAGCGACGTGATCGGCGACTTCTCCGTCGACATGGCCCGCAGGTTCGCCAAGCGGCGCTCGCCGTTCTTCATGTTCGTCAACTACGTCGCGCCCCACCACGGCATCCCGAACGCCGAGGACGAGCCCGATGTCGTCCACGACGAGAACGGCCACGAGCTCAGCGTCGTGACGCCGGCGGTGCCGGACTGGGTGCGCGGCAAGTTCGACGACCGGATCGACCGGGCGTCGGGCGTCGCGAGGACCGGCGAGCCGATCGAGACCGACGTCAGCGACAAGCCGAAGGCGCTGCAGCAGCGCTTCCAGCCCGAGGGCGACGAGGCGAAGGCGGCCCTGCTGTACGCCACCCGGCGCCGGGCCGAGGCCGTCTACGTGATGGACCGCAACATCGCCCGTCTCGTCGGTGAGCTGCAGCGCTCGGGCGCCTGGGACCGGACCGTCTTCGCGTTCACCTCCGACAACGGCATGATCATCGGCGAGCACGGCCTGGGCATGACCAAGGTCCGTGCGCACGAGCCGTCCCTGCGGGTGCCCATGCTCGTGACGGGACCCGGACTGCGGACGGCCCAGAAGAGGTACGACCCGATCACGACCGTCGACCTCACCGCGACCATCCTCGACCTCGCGGACGCGAAGGCCCCGCACCTCGCGGACGGGACCAGCCGCGTCCCGACCCTGGTGCGCGGCGACCAGGGCTGGTCGACGCCCGTCGTGACCGAGGCGGTCTTCACGGCCCGCGGGCGCGACCCGCTCTTCACCGACCTGCGCAGCACGATCGGGATCCGGGTGAGCCGCTACTCCTACACCCGCTACCGCGGCGGTGACGCCGAGCTCTACGACCTCGTCGAGGACCCGCGCGAGGACACCAACGTCGCCGACGACCCGTCGTACGCCGCCGTACGACGCGCGCTCGACCGGCTGTGGCCCACGATCAAGGACTGTGCCGGGCGGGCGTGCGCGCCCCGCCTGCCGAAGGTGCTCGCGGCCGGTCCGAAGCAGGACCGCATCGACACCGACGCCTACTGGGCCGCGATCGACGCCGCCTACGGCTGGGAGGACTGACCGTGCCGGCGAACCGGCTCCGCCCGGTCCTCGTCGCCGTCGTGCTCCTGGTCGCGCTGGTGGCGGCATCGACCGCAGCAACGATGCCGGGCAGCGCGCCGGAGGCCGGCGCCCCCGCGAGGGCGCGGGTGGGCGTCCCCGACCCGGCGCCCCGCGAGGTCCCGCCCCCTCGACGGCCCAATGTCGTGGTCGTCATGGCCGACGACATGCGCGTCGACGACCTGACCTTCGCCCCGAACCTCCGGCGGCTCGTGGCGCGACAGGGACTGACCTACGAGAACGCCTTCTCGCCGTACCCGCTGTGCTGCCCGGCGCGCGCGTCCTTCCTGACCGGGCGCTACGCCCACAACCACGAGGTCTACTGGCACGACGCGCCCTACGGCTACGGCTCGTTCGACGACTCGCGCACCCTGGCCACCTCGATGCGGGCGGAGGGCTACCGCACGGGCTTCATCGGCAAGTACCTCAACGGCTACGGCGGCGACCGCTCCCGGGTGAGCGGCGAGCTGTCCACCCGCTACGTCCCGAACGGCTGGACGGACTGGCGCGCGGCGATCGAGAACAACGGCCGCGGCGAGTACGGCGGCGGCACCTACAACTACTTCAACACCCCGTTCAACGTGAACGGCCGGGTCGTCACCGACTACCGCGGGCGCTACCAGTCCGATGTCGTGGGCGACCTGTCGGTCGGGATGGCGCGGCGCTTCTCCGCCCGGCGCGCGCCGTTCCTCATGTACGTCAACTACGTCGCGCCCCACCACGGCGCGCCCTTCGAGTCCGACGACCCGCGCGACGTGCGGGGGACGGAGGACAACCTCATCGAGGTGGTCACCCCGGCCCGCCCGAACTGGGTCAAGGGCCGCTTCGACGACCTGGTCCGGCGCGCCTCCGGCGTCGCCCGCACCGGTGAGCCGATCGAGCGCGACCTCAGCGACAAGCCGCCCTCGATCCTGGCCCGCTCCGACCACCTCGGGCCACGGGCGCGGCGAGCGATCCTGCGGGCGACCCGGCAGCGGGCCGAGGCGGTCTACGTGATGGACCGCAACATCGGCCGGCTCGTCCGGGAGCTGAAGCGGTCGGGGGAGTGGGCCGACACGGTCTTCGTGTTCACCTCCGACAACGGCCTGATCCTCGGCGAGCACGACATGGCGATGCGCAAGGTCTTCGCCCACGAGCCGTCGCTGCGGGTGCCGCTGCTGGTGACCGGCCCGGGCATGCGGACGGGGGAGCGGCGCTACGACCCGGTCTCCACCGTCGACCTGACCGCGACCCTGCTCGACGCGGCCGACGCCAGCGCGCCCCGCACGGCCGACGGCGTCAGCCGCTGGCGCTCGATGCTGTACGGCGACCGGGGCTGGTCGACCCCGATCGTGACCGAGGCGATCAACACCGCCCGGGGGCGCAACCCCGACTTCACCGACCGCCGCTCCAGCATCGGCATCCGCACCTCGCGCTACAGCTTCACCCGCTACCGCGACGGGGGCGAGCTGTACGACCTCCTCCTCGACCCCCGCCAGGACCGCAACGTCTACGCCGACCCGGCGTACGCCGCCGTCCGCGCGACGATGGACGGGCTGTGGACGCAGCTCAAGGACTGCAGCGGCGCGTCGTGCCGCACGCCGTTGCCCGACGGCCTCGCCGCGGACGCCGGCACCAACCGGCGCACGACCAGCGCGTACTGGAAGGCCATCCGGGCGGCGTACGGCTGGTAGGCGTCAGCTGGTGCTCGGACTCTGGTCGTCCTGTTGCTGGTCCTGCGGCTGGTCCTGCTGCTGGCCCGGGGGCACGAAGTCCGGCCGGTCGCCCCGGCCGGGGCCACCCGGCCCGGGGAAGCCGCCCCGGCCGGGACCGTCCATCCAGTGCCGGCCCGGTCCGTCGCCGTGGTCGTCGTCGACCAGCAGCGTCGTCGCGACCCCTGCGCCGGCGCCGATGACCACCCCGGCGAGGGCGACGGCCACGAGCGAGCGGAGCGTGAAGGCGCGCTCGCGCCACCGGACCTTCGTCGGGACGGGGCCGGCCGCCGGCACCGGCTCGGCGGCCGCGACCGGCTCGGCAGCCGGGACCGGCGGGGCGGCCTGCTCGGGAGCGCCCTGGGGCGCGGGCTTCTCGTCGTCGCTCATGCCAGCAGCATGCGCGCGACTCCTGTGGCGAACCTGTGGCCCAGCGATGGAAGTCCTTTCCTCCCGCACAAGCGACTCACAGCAACGGCACAGGTTGGTGGCACAGTCTGTGACCATGACCGAGACCGCCACCCGCCCGGACGGAACCCCGCTGCGCGCCCTCGTCGTCGACGACGAGGTCAACATCGCCGAGCTCGTCGCGATGGCGCTGCGCTACGAGGGCTGGGCGGTGGAGACCGCCCACACCGGCGGCGAGGCGGTCGCGGCGGTGCGCGGGCAGGGCCCTGACGTCGTGGTCCTCGACATGATGCTGCCCGACTACGACGGCATGGAGGTCCTGCGTCGGATCCGTGCCGACGACCCGTCGGTCCCGGTCCTCTTCCTCACCGCCCGCGACGCCGTGGAGGACCGGGTCGCCGGCCTGACCGCCGGTGGCGACGACTACGTGACCAAGCCGTTCTCGCTGGAGGAGCTCGTGGCCCGGCTGCGGGCCCTGGTCCGGCGTGCCGGCTCGGCCGTCGAGCAGAGCCGCTCGACGCTCGTCGTCGGCGACCTCGTCCTCGACGAGGACAGCCACGAGGTGACCCGTGGCGGCGACCAGGTCAGCCTCACCCACACCGAGTTCGAGCTGCTGCGCTACCTGATGCGCAACCCGCGCCGCGTGCTGAGCAAGGCGCAGATCCTCGACCGGGTGTGGAACTACGACTTCGGCGGCCAGGCCAATGTCGTCGAGCTCTACATCTCCTACCTGCGCAAGAAGATCGACGCCGGTCGCGAGCCGATGATCCACACCATGCGGGGCGCGGGCTACGTGCTGAAGCCGGCGGGCTGATGCCGCGCCTCCTCCCGCGCTCGCTCACCTCGCGGCTGGTCGTGACCGCCGTCGCGCTGGTCGCGGTGGTCTCGCTGCTCATCGGTGCGGTCACCACCCTCGGGATGCGGGCCTGGTTGATGGACCGGCTCGACAACGACGTCCGTGCGGCAGTAGACCGTGTGCCCGGCAGGGGCGCGCTCCCGCGGTTCCTGCCCGACGACATGCCCGACCGCAACGGGCCGAGCTTCTTCGGGGAGCCGCATTCGATCACCGCGGTCTTCTCGGACGCGGGCGAGCGCGGCTTCGTGCTCGCAGACACCACTGACGGCTACGAGCCCGTCGCGCTGTCCAGCTCGGCCATGGACGTGCTGAGGGACAGCACGTCGCGTGACGCGCGGACGCTCGACCTGCCGGGACTGGGCAGCTATCGCGTGGTCGCGCGGGTGCAGGGCTCCGGGGAGACGGTTGTCAGCGGCCTCCCGACCGACGACGTCGACGAGGCCACCCTCTCCCTGGTCCGGTGGGAGGTCGCGCTCGCCCTGCTCGGGATCCTCGCCGCGGCGCTGGCCGGCACGGCCGTCGTACGACGCCAGCTGCGGCCGCTGACCGAGGTCGCCGCCACCGCCCACGCCGTGGCCGAGCTGCCTCTCGACGAGGGCGAGATCGGCGTCACCGAACGGGTGCCGGCCCACCTGACCGACCCACGCACCGAGGCAGGCCAGGTCGGCCTCGCGCTCAACCAGCTGCTCGCGCACGTCGAGTCGTCGCTGTCGGCCCGGCACCGCAGCGAGCAGCAGGTGCGGCAGTTCGTCGCCGACGCCTCGCACGAGCTGCGCACCCCGCTGACCACCATCGCCGGCTACACCGAGCTCGCGCGCAGGCAGGGCGACGCGGACACGGCGGCGGTCGCGCTGGCCAAGGTGCAGGAGGAGGCGGGCCGGATGACCGCGCTCGTCGAGGACCTGCTGCTGCTGGCGCGCCTCGACGCCGGCCGGCCGCTCGAGGCCGAGCCCGTCGACCTGACCCGGCTGCTGCTCGAGGCGGTCGACGACGCCCGCGTCGTCGCGCCGGACCACCGGTGGCAGATCGTGCTGCCCGACGACGGCGAGCCGATCGAGGTGACCGGTGACCGGCACCGCCTGCACCAGGTGGTCACCAACCTGCTGGGCAACGCCCGCAAGTACACCCCGGCCGGCACCGTGGTCACGGTGACCGCACGGCCCGACGGCTTCGACGTCCACGACGACGGCCCCGGCTTCCCCGCCGACCTCGTCGGTACGGCGTTCGAGCGGTTCACCCGCGGCGACGCATCCCGGCACCGGTCGGACGGCGTCGGCCTCGGCCTGGCGCTGGTGCAGGCCATCGTGGCGGCGCACGGCGGCCACGTGACGCTGGCCAGCGTGCCGGGCGACACCGTCGTACGGGTGCGGCTCACAGCGTCCTCATAGGTCGACCAGACGGACGGCACAGTCGCGGCCGACAGGGTCGGGGCCGTGATGAGAAAGCTGCTGCACCGGGTGCGTCCGCCGTGGCGCCGGCCCCGGCGACTGGTCCTGGTCCTCTCCGCGCTGGTGGTCGTCGCCGGCCTCGCCGGGGCCTGGCTGCTGCTGCGCGGCGACGAGCCGGCCGCGGCGTCCACGACGACGGCGACGGTGTCGACGCAGACGCTGAAGCAGACCGTGACGGCCAGCGGCACGGTGGCGGCCGCGACGACCGCCGACCTCTCCTTCGACGTCAGCGGCACCGTCACCAGGGTGCTCGTCGAGCCCGGCGACACCGTGAAGAAGGGCCAGCGGCTGGCGCGGGTGGACGACGACGTGCTCCAGGCGGAGCTGGAGGCCGCGCAGAGCTCGCTGGACGCTGCCGAGTCCGCCCGGTCCGAGCACGTCTCCGACGGTGCCTCCGACGTGCAGTTGGCGGCCGACGAGGCGGCGGTCCTCGCCGCGGAGTCGAGCCTCGCCGAGGCGCAGGACGCCGTCGACGACGCGGTCCTCCGCTCGACCATCGCCGGCACGGTGACCGATGTCGGCATCGAGGTCGGCGACAGCGCCGGCTCGAGCGGGTCGGGCCAGCCCAGCACCGGCACGACGTCCACCTCGACGGGCAGCGACACCTCCAGCGGCACGATCACCGTCGTCTCGACCGGGCACTTCGTCGTCGACGCCACCGTCTCCAGCAGCGACGTGGAGAAGGTCGAGAAGGGCATGCAGGCCGAGGTCACGGTGAGCGGGATCGACGAGACGGTCTACGGCACGGTCGCCGAGGTCGGCCTCGTCGCCGAGACCGACTCCTCCGGAGCCGCGGCCTTCCCCGTGACGATCGAGGTGACGGGCGAGCGCGACGACCTCTACGCCGGCACCTCCGCCGACGTCGCCGTCGTCGTCAGCCAGCGCGCCGACGTCCTCACCGTCGACAGCCGGGCGCTCCGGACCGACGGCGACACGACGTACGTCGAGAAGGTCACCGACAGCACCACGGGCGCCACCGAGCGGGTCACCGTCGAGACCGGTGAGACCTCCGGCCTGGTCACCGAGGTCACCTCCGGCCTGGCCGAGGGCGATGTCGTCCAGGTGCCCGGCTTCGCGGGTCCCGGCGGCTCGGGCGGCGACGAGCAGATGCAGGAGTTCCAGCGCCAGATGCAGGAGCGGATGCAGGACGGCGGCGGCTTCCCCGGTGGCGGCCAGGGCGGCTTCCCGGGAGCCCCGCAGTGACCGCGATCATCGAGCTCGAGGGCGTGCGCAAGACCTACCGGTCGGGCAGCGTCGAGTTCGAGGCGCTGCGCGGCATCGACACGTCCGTCCAGCCGGGGGAGTACGTCGCCGTGATCGGCCCGTCCGGGTCCGGCAAGTCGACCCTGATGAACCTGCTCGGCTGCCTCGACGTGCCGACCGAGGGCCGCTACGTGCTCGCCGGCGACGACACGTCCAGCCTCGACGAGGCGGCCCTCGCGGCCATCCGCAACCGGCGCATCGGCTTCGTCTTCCAGCAGTTCCACCTGCTGCCGTCGATGACCGCCCTGCGCAACGTCGAGCTCCCGCTCGTGTACGCCGGCGTCTCGCGCGCCGAGCGTCGCGAGCGGGCCGCGGCCGCGCTCTCCCGGGTCGGCCTCGCCGAGCGCCTCGACCACCGCCCGGGCGAGCTCTCCGGCGGCCAGCAGCAGCGGGTCGCCGTCGCCCGGGCGCTGGTCACGGAGCCCGCGCTGCTGCTCGCCGACGAGCCGACCGGCAACCTCGACTCCCGCTCGACCCACGACGTGCTCGGCCTCTTCGACGAGCTGCACGCCGCGGGGCGCACGATCGTGCTGATCACCCACGAGCCCGACGTCGCGGCCCGTGCCGGGCGCAACCTGGTCATCGACGACGGCCTGATCACCGAGGACCGCCTCGCGACTGGGGTGGTCGCCCGATGAGCTGGTGGGAGACCTTCCGCTCCGGCTTCGCCGCCATCCGGTCCCACCGACTGCGCTCGTCGCTGACGGTCCTGGGCATCGTCATCGGCATCTCGTCGGTGATCCTCACCGTCGGCCTCGGCCAGGGCGCGCAGCAGGAGGTCGAGGACCAGATCGACGCGCTCGGGTCCAACCTGCTGATCGTCTCGCCGGGCAGCAGCACCGACTCCTCGGGGATGCGTGGCGGCTTCGGGTCGGCCTCCACGCTCACCTACGCCGACGCCACCGCGATCGCCGACCCCGAGGCCGTGCCCGACGCCGCCGCCGTCGCGCCGACCACCTCCAGCTCGGTCTCGCTCGTCAGCGGCGACACCAACTGGACCACCTCCCTCGTCGGTACGACGACCGCCTGGCTCGACGTGCGCAGCCGCGACCTGTCCGCGGGCCGCTTCTTCACGGCCGAGGAGGCCGCGCAGGGTGCGGCGGTCACCGTGATCGGCGCCGACACGGCCTCGGAGCTGTTCGCCCGCCAGAGCCCGGTCGGACAGACGGTCACCGTCAACGGCACCCGGCTCACGGTCGTCGGCGTGCTGACCTCGTCGGGGGCGTCCTCGACCGGGACGAGCGAGGACGACCAGGCCGTCGTACCGGTGGGCACGGCGAGCCGGCTCACCGGCAGCACGTCCGACACGGTCTCGACGATCTACGTGGAGGCCGTGAGCGAGGAGACCCTCGCGGCGGCGTACCAGGAGGTGCAGGCGCTGCTCGCCAACCGGCACGGCGTGACGACGGCCGACGCGGACTTCTCCATCTCCACGCAGGACTCGCTGGTGGAGACGGCCAACGAGACCAACCGGACGTTCACGGTCCTGCTCGGCGGCGTCGCGGGGATCTCGCTGCTCGTCGGCGGGATCGGCGTCATGAACATCATGCTCGTCTCGGTCACCGAGCGGATCCGCGAGATCGGGCTGCGCAAAGCCCTCGGCGCCGCGCCGAACGTGATCCGCCGGCAGTTCCTCGTCGAGGCGTCCCTGCTGGGCCTGACCGGCGGCGTCGTCGGCGTCCTCATCGGCGTCATCGGCGCCCAGGTGCTGCCGCACTTCATCGACCAGGCCGTCGCGATCTCGGCGCTCGCGACGGTCGCGGCGCTCGCCACCTCGCTCGCCCTCGGCGTCGGCTTCGGCGTGTACCCGGCCAGCCGCGCCGCCCGACTCACCCCCATCGACGCGCTCCGCAGCGAGTGACATGACCACCCCGAGGAGAACCCGACCCATGTCCCTGACCCACCTCACCCGCGCCGCCCGCCCCCTCGGTACGACGACCTGCGCCCTCGCGCTGGCCGTCCTCCTCGTGGGCTGCGGGTCCGACGACGCGACCGACACCGCCAGCGACTCCTCGCCGGCGGGCGCCGCATCGGGCGCCCCCGCGGGCGGCCCCGGCGCTGATGGCATGCCGGGCGCCTTCGGCGAGATCGCCGCCGTCGACGGCGACGTGCTCCAGGTGCAGAGCCCGATGACCGGGCAGGTCGCCGTGACGGTCACGTCCGGCACCACGATCACCGACCAGGCCGCGGCGAAGCCGGCCGACGTGGCCGTGGGGGCCTGCGTCGTCGTCCGCACGGCCGACGGCGACGACGCCGGCTCCGACACCGCGGCCACCGAGGTGACGGCCGCCTCGGTCGCGATCTCCGAGGGCGGCGACGACGGCTGCGCCGCAGGCTTCGGCGGCGGAGGCTTCCCCGGCGGCGGCGAGCGACCCACGGACCTGCCCACGGACCTCCCGTCGGACTTCCCGAGCGACCTGCCGTCGGGTGGACCCGGCGGCGGTCGCCCGGGCGGCGGTTTCGGCACCGTCGGCGCGGTGAAGTCGGTCTCTGCCGACGGCTTCGTCGTGGAGGGCCAGGACGGCGACGTCACCGTGACGGTCGGCGCGGACACGACGTACTCGAAGCAGGTCGCGGCCGACGCCAGCGCCCTCACCGTCGGCCGCTGCGTCCAGGCGCAGGGCGACGCCGACGACACCGGCGCCGTGACTGCGGCGACGATCCGGGTCAGCGACAAGGTGGACGACCAGTGCGGCCGCTGATCCGCTCGCGCCGTGTGGCGCTCCCGCTGGCGGCGCTCGCGCTGGCCGGCACGGGCGTCGCGGCGTACGGCGCCGTCGGCGACGACAGCGTCGACTACCGCACCGTCAGCGCGACCACCGGTTCCGTCGAGCAGGGGCTGAGCCTGTCCGGCACGATCTCCCCGAGCGGCAGCTCCGAGCTCGCGTTCGGCACTGCCGGGACGGTTGCGAAGGTGCGCGTCGAGCAGGGCGACACGGTCGAGGAGGGCGACGTCATCGCGGTCCTCGACCGGGCCTCGCTGCGCGCCGCGGTCGACCGGGCGGCCTCCGACCTGGCGTCGGCGAAGGCACAGCTCGCCGACGACCGCGAGGCGCAGACCACTGCGGTGACGACGTCGACGAGCTCCTCCTCGGCGTCGGCCACGGCGGGGAGGTCCGGCTCCAGCGGGTCCTCGTCCGGCGGTGCCCCGTCCTCGGGTGCCCCGTCCTCGGGTGCCCCGTCCTCGGGCACGTCCTCCTCGACGGCTGCCGTCGTGAAGCAGCTGACCGCGCAGCAGGACGCCGTCCTCGCGGCGCAGACGGCCGCCGGCACGGCGCTGTCCGCCGCCGGGACCGCGCTCGCCGACCAGCAGACGGCCTGTGCCGACCCGGTCACCACGACGGAGAGCACCGACGCGGCCACCGACGCGGCCACCGACTCGGCGACGGACGGCACCACCGCCGACGCCGGTACGACGACCACCGCCGTGCTCAGCGAGGAGTGCAGCGCGGCGCTGGTCGCCGTGCAGTCCGCGCAGGCGACGGCGAGCGAGGCCCAGACCGCCCTCCAGACGGCGCTGGAGACGCTCGGCAGCACGCTGACGGAGGCGCTCGGATCCGTGCAGGCGGACCCCTCGACGGGCTCATCGGGAGGCGGCTCGACCGGCTCCGGGAGCGCCCCGAGCGGCACCGGGTCCACCGGGGCCACCGGGTCCACCGGATCCACCGGATCCACCGGGTCCTCGGCGGCCGCGCCGGCCGGTGGCGCGTCCGGCCAGACCGTGACCGCCGCGACCCTCGCCCAGGACCAGGCGTCGATCGACCGCGCGAAGGCGGACCTCGCGGCCGCGGAGGCCGACCTGGCCGGCGCCGTCGTCCGCGCTCCCGCTGACGGGACCGTCGCGTCCCTCGTTGTCGCCACCGATGACGAGGTCGCGGCCGGAGACACCGTCGCGACGGTGGTCGCGCCCGGCCTGACCACGGTGAGCGTCGAGGCGACCGCGACGCAGGCCGCCCAACTGGAGCAGGGCATGGACGTCGAGGTCACCCCGGCCGGGGCGACCGAGGCGCTGGCCGGTGCGGTCAGCCGGATCGAGCACGTGGCGACGAGCGACTCCTCGACCGGCTCAGACCCGACGTACACGGTCGGGATCGTGCTCGACGAGCGCGACCTGCAGCTCCCCGACGGGATGCCGGCCTCGGTGACGGCGGTGGTCGGCGCCGCCGACGACGTCGTCGTGGTCCCGGCCTCCGCGGTCAGCAACGGATCGGTCACCGTGGTCGAGGACGGCGTGGCCCAGCGGGTCCGGGTGACCACCGGCATCGTCGGCGCGACGCAGATCGAGGTGACCGACGGGCTGGAGGCCGGCGACGAGGTGGTCCTGGCCGACCTCGACGCCGACCTGCCCAGCGGCGGCAGCGAGCAAGGAGGCTTCGGGGGAGGCGGCTTCGGGGGAGGCGGTGGCGGTATCCCCGCCGGCGGCCCGCCGAGCGGCGTCTTCCGCGCTCGCTGACAAACCGCTGGCGCCCGGGCCCGGAGTGGGTCACGCTGCGAACGTGAGCACCTGGACCAGCGCAGTGTGGTCCGATGAGGAGTTCCTCGCCGGCCTGCACTCGTTCGTGGCGGACGCCGTCGGCGAGCCGGTCACGCTCGAGCCCGTCGGACGGCAGCCCTGGTCCGCGGTGTGGCGGGCGCACGCGGGCTCCGGGACGTCGTACGTCAAGCAGAACTGCCCGGGCCAGGCGCACGAGGCGCGGCTCGTCGCCGAGCTCGCGCGGATCGCCCCCGACCAGGTCGTGCCGGTGCTCGCCGCGGACGCCGGGCGCGACCTCCTGCTGACCGAGGACCTCGGGCCGACGCTCCAGGAGCTCGGGCGTGCCGCCGACGTCGACGTGTGGTGCCGCGTCGTCGCCGAGTCCGCGGCCCTCCAACGTCGGGTCGCCTCGGTCGGCTTCGACCCCGGACTGACGGTGATGGACCCGTCCGACGCGTCGACGTACGTCGCCGACGCGGTCGGCCGCCTCGCCGCGCTCCCGCCCGACGACCCCCGGCGGCTGGCACCCGAGGTGGCGCACCGCCTCGAGCGGCTGCTGCCCACGGTGGACCGCTGGTCCGACCGTGTCGAGGACCTCGACCTGCCGCTGACCCTGGTCCACAACGACCTGCACGCGGCGAATGTCGTGCCCCTCGACGGCACCCTGCGCTTCTTCGACTTCGGCGACGCCGTCGTCGGCGAGCCCCTCGGCAACCTGCTCGTGCCGCTCTACATCGCCCAGGGCGAGCTGCACGCCACCCACGACGACCCGCGGCTGTGGCGCATCGCCGACGCCGGTCTCGAGGTGTGGAGCGATCTCGCCCCGATCGCCGCGCTCCGCGCCGCCCTGCCGGCCGCCCTGCAGCTGGCCCGGCTCGCGCGGGTGGAGTCCTGGCGGCGCTGCGTCGCGACGATGACCCGCGACGAGCAGGCGGAGTGGGGCTACGTCCCGGCCCGCTGGCTCGCCCTCCTGCTCGAGGTGCCGCCCGTCGAGGTCAGGCCGAGCGCGGCGCGTACATGATCACCGCGACGCCCACGAGACAGACCAGCGCGCCGATCACGTCGTACCGGTCCGGACGGAAGCCGTCGGCCACCATGCCCCACACCAGCGAGCCGGCCACGAAGACCCCGCCGTACGCCGCCAGGATCCGCCCGAAGTGCGCATCCGGCTGGAGCGTCGCGACGAACCCGTAGGCGCCGAGGGCGATCACGCCGGCCCCGATCCAGATCCAGCCGCGGTGCTCCCGCACGCCCTGCCACACCAGCCAGGCGCCCCCGATCTCGGCGACCGCGGCGGCCACGAACAGGGCGATCGAGCGCAGCGTGTCCATGGGCCCATGCTCGCAGAGCCGGGCTCGCCGATCGCCGTGCACCAGCGATCCACCGTTCGATGCGGACCAGGGTCGGAGGCGACTGCCGGGGCTCGAACGGTGGATCCGTCGTGGGCCCCGGAGCGGCCACGCCGTCGCCCGGTCCCGCCGCTAGGGTGTGCTCCGCGATGCAAGGGGCGGTAGCTCAGTCGGTCAGAGCAGAGGACTCATAATCCTTGGGTCGTGGGTTCGAGCCCCACCCGCCCCACCCAAGCTCGGTGCGTCAGTCGCCCCAGCCCATCGGGAACACCTCGAACGGCGCGGCGAACGCCACGCCCAGCCGGGTCCCGGTGCCGCGGGCCATGCCCTCGAGGAACTCCCGCGGGTCCCAGTTCTCCCAGCCCAGCCCGTCGATGTACGCCGCGTGCGCCTTCAGCGACTCGACGCCCGCGTCGAAGGTGGCGGTCGTGTCGACGGCGTGGGTGGAGTCGGGCGAGCCGAAGGCCCAGACCTCCCGCACCCCGCCCCACGGCTCGAGCCCGTCGACCAGCTGCTCGTTGAAAACCCACCGGTTGCCCGCGTCGCGCACGGCGTCGACCACGGCCCTGCCCACGGCGATGTGGTCGGCCTGGTTGAGGTTCCGCCCGCCCCAGGTGTCGCGGAAGTTGCCGGTGACCACGATCTCCGGCCGGTGCCTGCGTACGACGCCCGCGAGCTCGCGCCGCAGTGGGACGCCGTACTCGAGGACGCCGTCGGGGAGGCCGAGGAACTCGACGACGTCGACGCCGACGACCTGCGCGGAGGCGACCTGCTCGGCCTCGCGCACGGACCGGCACTCGTCGGGGGAGAGGCCGTCGATGCCGGCCTCGCCGCTGGTCACCATGCAGTAGACGACCGTCTTGCCCTGCCCGGTCCAGCGGGCGACCGCCGCGGCGGCGCCGAACTCCATGTCGTCGGGGTGGGCCACGATGCACAGCGCCCGCTGCCAGTCCTCGTCGAGCGGCTGCAGGGGAGAGGGGGTGTCCGCCATGCAGCGAGCATCTCAGTCGAGCACGCCGAGCGCCACGAGGAACGTGCCGACCGCGAGCAGGAGGAAGGTCCCGCCGTGCAGCGCGATGGAGACGAGCGGGATCTGCTTCTCCGCCACGCGCACCTCCGAGGGGTCGCCCGGGTCGAGCACGCCGCGGTGCGGCTCGGGCCGGTCGACGTACCGGCTGCCGCGCAGCGTGGCGACACCCATCACCGCTCCGCCACTCGCGGTCACCAGGACGGCGGCGAAGCTCGCCCACGCGAAGCCGGCGCGATCACTGGTGACATAGGCGATCCAGACCGAGAAGGTCACGAGCGCCGCGATCGGGTGCGCGAACGCGACCAGGTCGGGGATCCGCGTCGCCCGCGCGTTGCTCGAGCGCTGGCCCGCGGCGAGGACGAAGCTGTACATGTAGCCCCCCACGATCAGCTGGAGCGCGAAGGCGAAGGTGAGCAGCACCGACATGGCGCTGTGGTACCCGCGACGCCTCAGTCCAGCCGCCGGAGCAGCGCCTCCGCGTCGTGCGGCGCGTGCCCGTCGGCATCGTTGTCGAAGTAGACGAAGACGTCGGCCTGCTCCGCCCAACGACGGCACCTGACGGCCCACTTGTCGAGCGACCGCGACGAGTAGCGGCTGGTGTAGAGCTTCGTGTGCCCGTGCAGCCGGACGTGCACGACGCCGCTGGTGACCGCCTCCGCGCGGGGCCAGCGCCCGTCGGAGTCCGCGACGACGCACCCGATGTCGTGCTCCCGCATCTGGGCCAGTGCCTCGTCCGTGCAGAAGGACCGGTTGCGGAACTCCAGCACGTGCGCGACCGGCCGGTCGACGTCGTACGACGCCAGCACCCGGTCGCCCGAGAGCCGCTCGTCGTGGCGTGACGCCAGGTCGGCGGCCGCGGCGGTGGTGCGCGGCAGGAGCGCGTAGAAGTCCGCCATCAGCGCCGTGTCGTACGGGAGGTTCTCGGGGAGCTGCCACAGGACCGGGCCGAGCTTGGGACCGAGCGCCAGCACGCCCGACGCGAAGAAGTTCGCCAGCGGCGCCTCGATGCCGCGCAACCGCTTCACGTGGGTGATGAAGCGGCCGCCCTTCACGGCGAGCACGAAGTCCTCGGGCGTCGCGTCCCGCCAGGCCCGGTACGACGACGGCCGCTGCAGCGAGTAGAAGGAGCCGTTGACCTCGACCGACGTCAGCCGCCGCGACAGGTACGCCAGCTCCTCGCGCCGCGGCAGGTCGTCCGGGTAGAAGTCGCCGTGCCAGCCGTCGTACGACCAGCCGGAGGTGCCGACACGGATCTCGCCCACGCCCGCGCCGTACCCGCCGGGCCGGGGACGACACCGCCCCGGCCGGGCTCACGTGGGCCGGCCGGGGCGGTGCGGGTGGAGCGGGTCGATCCGCTCAGCGGTGGTGGGTCACTTCCACACGACGGGCTCGCCGTCGAACTGGTCGTACGGCGAGTCGTCACCACCGCCGCTGAACTGGACGCCGTCGACGGTCGAGCCCTTGGTGGCCAGGGCCGGGACGCAGCCCTTCGCGGTGTCTCCGACCGCGGCGTCGTACTCGAAGCCACCGTCGGCGCAGGGCGCGAAGTCGCCGAAGACGATGAGGCTGCCGGCCTTCTGCGAGCCGATGAGACCGTCGAAGTCGCTGCCGGCCGTGTAGCCGCCGAAGCCGTCGGGGCCGACCGACAGGATCGTCATCTCGAGGTCGATGTAGAAGGGCGTGTAGTCGGCGGCGTTCTCGACCTTCGCGGCCTCGAGGTCGGCGGACGCGCCCTCGCGGATGCCGGTGACGGTGACCTCGACGGTGGCGGTGCCGTCGGTGCCGTAGGTCAGCGGGAGCACGGCCTTGTCGCCGATCGACAGCTCGGTGCCGGGGGCGGTGACGGAGCCCGCGGAGGCACCCTCGCCGCCGTCGTCGGTGGACTCGGTCTCCTCGGTGGACTCGGTCGACTCGGTCGACTCCGACGGCGACTCGCTGGAGGTGTCGGTGGTGGCGTCGGACGACGGGTCGCCGGCGGACGGGACCTCGTCGTCCTGGCAGGCGCTGAGCGCGAGGACCGCGAGCAGCGCGGCGGGCAGGGCGAGCTTGACGGACATGGGTGGTTCCTTCCCCCGAGTGAAATGGTGTCCGCCGCCTTCCCGCGCCACGCCGCACCACACCTCCGCCTGACCGGATGTGGTCCAGGTCGCATCTACGCTGCCCCTGTGATCAAGTACCTCGGCTCCAAGCGCACCCTGGTGCCGGCGCTGGGGGAGATCGCCGTCGCGGCGGGAGCGCGGACCGCGGTCGACCTGTTCACCGGCACGACCCGGGTCGCCCAGGAGCTCAAGCGGCGGGGGCTGTTCGTCACGGCGGCCGACCTGGCGTCGTACTCCACCGTGCTGAGCGACTGCTACATCGCCACGGACGCCGACACCGTCGACCTCGCCATCCTGGATGCCGAGCTCGCCCGTCTCGGCGCGCTGCCCGGGCACCGCGGCTACTTCACCGAGACCTTCTGCGAGCGGGCCCGCTTCTTCCAGCCCCGCAACGGCGAGCGCGTCGACGCCATCCGCGACGCGATCGAGCGCGACCACCCACCCGGCAGCCCGCTGCGGCCGCTGCTGCTGACCAGCCTGATGCTCGCGGCCGACCGGGTCGACTCGACGACGGGCGTGCAGATGGCCTACCTCAAGGCCTGGGCGCCGCGTGCGCTCGGCGAGCTGGAGCTGCGCCGGCCCGAGCTGCTGGCGGGTCCCGGCGCCACGGAGGGCGGCGACGTGCTGGAGACGGTCGACCGGTTGCCCACGGTCGACCTCGTCTACGTCGACCCGCCGTACAACCAGCACCGGTACTTCGCGAACTACCACATCTGGGAGACCCTGGTCCGCTGGGACGCCCCGGAGCACTACGGCATCGCGTGCAAGCGGGTCGACGCCCGCGAGCAGCGCAGCGTCTTCAACAGCCGCCGCACGATGCCGGCCGCGCTCACCGACGTGCTGGCCAGGGTCCGCGCCGACGTCGCCGTCGTGTCCTACAACGACGAGTCGTGGATCGCGCCCGCCGAGATGACGACGATCCTGCGCGACGCCGGCCACCGCGAGGTCGCGGTGCTCGCCTTCGACCGCAAGAGGTACGTCGGCGCGCAGATCGGGATCCACGGGCCGACCGGGCAACGCGTCGGCGAGGTGGGGCGGCTGCGCAACGTCGAGTACGTCTTCGTCGCCGGGGAGCCGGACCGGGTCGAGGCAGCGGTCGCCGCGGGCGTGGCCGCGGGCTCCGGCCTCAGCGTGCCGATGCCCCAGCGATGAGCAGCCGCTCACCGCGCCGCACCAGCCGCAAGGTGATGTCCTCGGTCCGGGTCCGGCCGCCGGGGAGCGAGTAGCGGTAGGTGTAGCTCACCGACATCGCCAGCGGGTCCGGGGTGATCGCCAGGATCCGCGGGTCGTCGATCGCCGACCACACCTCGCGGTAGCGCGGGCTCTGCTGCTGGTAGGACCGCGTCAGCAGCCGGAAGCCCTGCTCGGGGTCGCGGCTGGCGAGCTCGACGTAGTCGCGCGCGAACTCCTCGAGCTCTCGGGCGCTCACCGCGTCGGCGGTCTCCGACGGCGCAGGCTCCTCCTGCCGCCCGTCGCCGGCATCGCCCGACCGGTCCGGTCCCGTGCTGGACGCCGCGGGCCTCCGGCCGGCGGGCTCGTCGTCCGGCCCGAGGAACAGGAGCGCGGCCCCGACCAGCGCGAGCCCGACGATGACGGCGGCACCACCGATGGCGAGCAGGGGGCCCGACGGTCGCCGCCGCCCGTCGGAGGGCGCCGGCCCGCCGACCCGCGCGCGCAGGTACGCCGCCACCTCCGCCATGCTCGGCCGCTCCCGCGGGTCGGCGAGCAGCGCCAGCTCGGTGATCGGCGCCAGCCACCCGATGTCCCGGAAGCCGTTCGTTCCCGCGGTGGGCAGCTGGCCCGCGTGCGGGCTGGTCCCGGTGGTGACGAAGCGCAGCAGGGCGGCGAACGCCCACACGTCGTCCGGGGCCGGGTGGGCCCGGAGCCCGGCGCTCGGGTCCGGCGCCGTGTACGACGGATCGGGTGCCACCACCGCGCGGTCGACCAGGACCGCGCGGCCCTCGCCCTCGATCCGCACGGCCGTGGGGGAGAGCGCCCCGTGGGCAGCCCCGGTGGCGTGGAGTGCCGCGAGTGCGTCCGCGACGGGGAGCAGGAGGCGCGCGGCGTCGTCGGGCCCGAGGACGCCGCGGGTGCGCACCCGGTCGGCCAACCGGGCGTCGTACTCGCTCACCCGGGTCAGGCTACCCACCGCGACGGCGCGGGAGGCGACTTTCAGCGAGGGGTCTCAGGGCCGTCCGTCAGGCGGTGCCCGCGATGAGGAGGCGACCGTCGTCGGCCTGCTCGAGCCGGAGCGTCACGGTCTCGGTGAGGTTGCCCTTCCGCGGGAAGGCGTAGCGGTAGGTGTAGGTCACCGTCATCGCGGCCGGGTCGGCGCTGATCGTGAGGACGCGCGGGTTGTGCATCGGGCCCCAGAAGTCGGCGTAGCGCGGGCTGTCGCCCTGGTACGTCGGCGTGAGCATCGCGAACCCCGCGTCCGGGTCGGCGTCGGCGGTCCGGATGTAGGTCCGCGCGAAGTCCTCCATCTCGGCAGCGGTCGGGGCAGGAGGTCCGGTCTCGGTGGGTGCGTCGGTCGTGGTCGCGCCCGGACGGGGATCGGCGCTCACCGGGTCCTCGTCGCCGGCGCCCTGCAGCGCCAGGATCGTGACGAGGGCGACTACGGCTGCCGAGCCGGTCGCGACCACGGCCGCCATCCGGCCGGACGGGCGCCGGTGCGGCCGGTGCGGCCGGTGGGGCGGGGGAGGCAGCGGTGCGAGCACGGGAGGCGCCGGGGGTGGCGGCACGGCCGGCAACGCCATGGTCTGGACGGACAGGTCGGCGGTGCGCTCGAGCCGGTCGCGCAGCTGGGCCATCGTGGGCCGCGCGCCGGGGTCGCGCTCCATCGTCGCGGCGATGAGCGGGCCGAGCCAGCCCGCGCCGAGAACGGTGGGCGGCTCCTCGTTGACGATCCGGAAGACCACCGAGAGCGGGCCGTTGTCGAGGTCGTCGCGGTGGTACGGCGGCCGGGCCGTCAGCAGGTGGACGAGGGTCGCCCCGAAGGCCCACACGTCGCTCGCCGGCGTCGCCTGACCACCGGTGGCGACCTCGGGAGCCAGGTAGGCGGGCGACCCGGTGATCATCCCGGTCTGGGTCAGCGTGGCGTCGGCCGTGCTGCGGGCGATCCCGAAGTCGGTCAGCTTCGCCCCGCCGCCCCCGGGAGCGAGGATGTTCGACGGCTTGATGTCGCGGTGCACGATGCCCAGCCCGTGTGCGTGGACGAGGGCGTCGGCCACCGGGGCGAGCAGGCGCGCGGCGTCGTCGGGGCGGAGCGGCCCCGCCTCGCGGACCACGGTCGAGAGCGGTGGTCCATCGACGTACTCCATGACCAGCCAGGTGTCGCTGCCGTCGTCGACCAGGTCGTAGACCGACACGACGTTCGGGTGGGCGACCTGCGCGGCGAGACGCGCCTCGCGCTCGACCCGGACCGCCTGGTGCTCGAAGCCTGCACCCGGCGCCGTCCGCTTGAGGGCGACGGCACGCCCGAGGACCTCGTCGTGCGCGAGCCAGACCGTGCCGTTGGCGCCTCGGCCGACGGCGCGCCGCAGCTCGTACCTGCCTGCTACCCGTCGCGTGGTCATGGTCCTTGCACGGTACCCGTGACCACCGCCGTGAACCCATTGGAGGCAGGCGTGATCCATGCGGCACCCTTGGAGTGCACCGGACGCGGGAACGGCCCGCTCCACCGAACGGAAGAAGTACGACGTGCCCGTCGACCCGACCCTCCTCGACGACCTCGAGTGGCGCGGCCTCCTGGCCGAGACCACCGACCGCGACGCGCTGCGCTCGGCGCTCTCGGAGGGCAGTGTCCGGTTCTATGTCGGCTTCGACCCGACCGCGCCGAGCCTCCACATGGGCAACCTGGTCCAGATCGTCACGGCCATGCGCCTCCAGCGCGCCGGCCACACGCCGTTCGCCCTCGTCGGCGGCGCGACCGGCATGATCGGCGACCCGCGCGACTCGGGGGAGCGCACCCTCAACTCACTGGACACCGTGCAGCAGTGGACGGCGCGTGTCCGCGGGCAGATCGAGCCCTTCCTGTCCTTCGAGGGCGACAACGCCGCGACGATGGTCAACAACTTCGACTGGACCGACGGGCTCTCGGTCATCGACTTCCTGCGCGACATCGGCAAGCACTTCCCGGTCAACCGGATGCTGGCGCGCGAGACGGTACGCCGCCGGCTCGAGTCGGGGATCAGCTACACCGAGTTCTCCTACGTCCTCCTGCAGTCGATGGACTACCTCACCCTGCACCGTCAGCACGGCGTGACCCTGCAGTTCGGGGGATCGGACCAGTGGGGCAACCTCACCGGCGGCGTCGACCTGATCCGACGCGCGGAAGGTGCCACGGTCCACGCCTTCGCCACGCCGCTCATCACCAAGGCCGACGGCACGAAGTACGGCAAGACCGAGGGCGGCGCCCTCTGGCTCGACCCCGAGCTGATGCCGCCCTATGCCTTCCACCAGTTCTGGCTCAACGTCGAGGACGAGAAGGTCGGCGAGCTGCTGCGCGTCTTCACCTTCCTCCCCCGCGAGGAGATCGAGGGGCTCGAGGCGCGGCACGCGGAGAAGCCGTTCCTCCGGGAGGCGCAGAAGGTCCTCGCCGACGAGGTCACGACGCTCGTGCACGGTGCGACCGAGACCGAGAACGCCAAGGCGGCCGCCGAGGCACTCTTCGGCACGGGCGACATCACGAGCCTCTCGGGCGCGACCCTCGAGGCAGCACTGGGCGAGGCCGGGGCCATCGACGTCGACGGGACCTCCGGCATCCCCGACGTGGTGGAGCTGCTGACCCTGACCGGGCTCGCGAAGTCCAAGGGCGAGGCGCGGCGCACCGTCGCGGAGGGCGGCGCCTACGTCAACAACGTCCGTGTCGACGACCCCGAGCACGTCCCCGCCGCAGGCGACCTGATCGCCTCGTCGTGGCTGGTGCTCCGGCGCGGCAAGAAGCGCTTCGCCGGCGTGCGGGTGCGCTGACGCGACCCCTCCGGGGAGGCTCACCAGGGCCTCTCCGGAGGGCTCCGACAGCCCCGTCGGAGCGGTGTGGCCCGGGTCACGTCGTTTCGATTTGTGCTTCTGCGGGGGAATGCGTAATGTTCTCTTCGTCGCCGGGTGCGGCGGGAAGCAAGACGGCGGTCAGCCGGAGGGCTTCCGGCCCCGCGACCACTTGCCTCGAGCATCAGCTTCGAGTGCTGGTCAGAAAAGCAAGCCTTGCGGGTTTGGTACAGACCAGGACGAAGAGCTAGAGTCCGGGGCGCACATCAGCGCGAAGACGAGTCGGAAACGACGAGGTTCGCAGCGTGTGATGTTTGAGAACTCAACAGTGTGTCATGCATAGATTCGATTGTGACGTTTGTGTGCATTGGCTGGATGCCTCTTTGTGGGGTGTTTGGTTGGTGCTTTCTTGTCAATGAATGATTCTGTGGACAGTTTGTCAGCAGTTTCTTTGTTGGGATTATGTTTCTTCTTATGGAGAGTTTGATCCTGGCTCAGGACGAACGCTGGCGGCGTGCTTAACACATGCAAGTCGAGCGGAAAGGCTCCTTCGGGGGTACTCGAGCGGCGAACGGGTGAGTAACACGTGAGTAATCTGCCCTGCGCTCTGGGATAGCCACCGGAAACGGTGATTAATACCGGATATGACCGCTACACGCATGTGTTGGTGGTGGAAAGTTTTTCGGCGCAGGATGTGCTCGCGGCCTATCAGCTTGTTGGTGAGGTAATGGCTCACCAAGGCTTTGACGGGTAGCCGGCCTGAGAGGGTGACCGGTCACACTGGGACTGAGACACGGCCCAGACTCCTACGGGAGGCAGCAGTGGGGAATATTGGACAATGGGCGGAAGCCTGATCCAGCAACGCCGCGTGAGGGATGACGGCCTTCGGGTTGTAAACCTCTTTCAGTACCGACGAAGCGAAAGTGACGGTAGGTACAGAAGAAGGACCGGCCAACTACGTGCCAGCAGCCGCGGTAATACGTAGGGTCCGAGCGTTGTCCGGAATTATTGGGCGTAAAGGGCTCGTAGGCGGTTTGTCGCGTCGGGAGTGAAAACAGCGGGCTTAACTCGTTGCTTGCTTCCGATACGGGCAGACTAGAGGTATGCAGGGGAGAATGGAATTCCTGGTGTAGCGGTGAAATGCGCAGATATCAGGAGGAACACCGGTGGCGAAGGCGGTTCTCTGGGCATTACCTGACGCTGAGGAGCGAAAGTGTGGGGAGCGAACAGGATTAGATACCCTGGTAGTCCACACCGTAAACGTTGGGCGCTAGGTGTGGGGTCCTTTCCACGGATTCCGTGCCGTAGCTAACGCATTAAGCGCCCCGCCTGGGGAGTACGGCCGCAAGGCTAAAACTCAAAGGAATTGACGGGGGCCCGCACAAGCGGCGGAGCATGCGGATTAATTCGATGCAACGCGAAGAACCTTACCTGGGTTTGACATACACCGGAAGCCCCCAGAGATGGGGGTCTCTTTGATACTGGTGTACAGGTGGTGCATGGCTGTCGTCAGCTCGTGTCGTGAGATGTTGGGTTAAGTCCCGCAACGAGCGCAACCCTCGTTCCATGTTGCCAGCGGGTTATGCCGGGGACTCATGGGAGACTGCCGGGGTCAACTCGGAGGAAGGTGGGGATGACGTCAAGTCATCATGCCCCTTATGTCCAGGGCTTCACGCATGCTACAATGGCCGGTACAAAGGGCTGCGATCCCGTGAGGGGGAGCGAATCCCAAAAAGCCGGTCTCAGTTCGGATTGGGGTCTGCAACTCGACCCCATGAAGTCGGAGTCGCTAGTAATCGCAGATCAGCAACGCTGCGGTGAATACGTTCCCGGGCCTTGTACACACCGCCCGTCACGTCACGAAAGTCGGCAACACCCGAAGCCGGTGGCCTAACCCTTGTGGGGGGAGCCGTCGAAGGTGGGGCTGGCGATTGGGACGAAGTCGTAACAAGGTAGCCGTACCGGAAGGTGCGGCTGGATCACCTCCTTTCTAAGGAGCACACCCAGTTCGACAGCCGAATGAGTTGTCGACGTCTAGGGGTGTTCTTAGTGGAACACAATCGTCTTGTTGGGCCGATCGGCCAGTTGGTTTCGACTGGTGGGTTTGGTCCTGGAGGCATGGCACGCTGTTGGGTGTCTGAGGCATCAGACGCCGCGCTCGCACAAGCTGTTCCCTTCGGGGGGCGGGAGTGTTGGTGCTGGTTGGCTTCTGGTTGTTTGACTTCTTGATAGTGGACGCGAGCATTGCACCCGCGTGGATCTGGCCCCGTTGTGGGTTGGGTTTGGTGGGTGTTGTGTTGTTTCGTATCGAATTGATTGTTTTGTGTGTTCTCTTAATCGGTTTGTACTGCAAGAGGCCGCTGACAGAGCTCGAGCGATTGCCTGTTCTGGGGGTTTGTTCCTTTGGGGTGGGTGGTTTGTTTGTGTGTGTTGGTGGTTTGTTGTGGGCAAGTTGTTAAGGGCACATGGTGGATGCCTTGGCATCGAGAGCCGATGAAGGACGTGGGAGCCTGCGAAATGCCCTGGGGAGTTGGCAACCGAGCGTTGATCCGGGGATGTCCGAATGGGGAAACCCAGCACGAGTCATGTCGTGTTACCTGCACCTGAATGAAATAGGGTGTGTGGAGGGAACGCGGGGAAGTGAAACATCTCAGTACCCGCAGGAAGAGAAAACAAAAGTGATTCCGAGAGTAGTGGCGAGCGAAATCGGATGAGGCCAAACCTCGATTGTGTGATAGCCGGCAGGCGTTGCAGTCGGGGGGTTGTGGGAGTGTTGTTGCCGTCTCTGCCGGGGTGGCGCGCAGTCAGAAACCTGAGACGAGGTCGAAGACCGTTGGAAAGCGGTGCCGTAGCGGGTGATAGCCCCGTAGACGATAGTGTCAGGCTGTGTTCAGCATTTCCCAAGTAACACGCCACTCCTGGAATGGTGTGTGAATCTGGCGGGACCACCCGTTAAGCCTAAATACTTCTCGATGACCGATAGCGGACCAGTACCGTGAGGGAAAGGTGAAAAGTACCCCTGGCGGGGAGTGAAATAGTACCTGAAACCATGTGCCTACAATCCGTCAAAGCCTGTCATAGGGTGATGGCGTGCCTTTTGAAGAATGAGCCTGCGAGTTAGCGATACGTGGCGAGGTTAACCCGTGTGGGGAAGCCGTAGCGAAAGCGAGTCCGAATAGGGCGTTTGAGTCGCGTGTTCTAGACCCGAAGCGGAGTGATCTATCCATGGGCAGGTTGAAGCGCCGGTAAGACGGCGTGGAGGACCGAACCCACTTCAGTTGAAAATGGAGGGGATGACCTGTGGATAGGGGTGAAAGGCCAATCAAACTCCGTGATAGCTGGTTCTCCCCGAAATGCATTTAGGTGCAGCGTTGCGTGTTTCTTGCCGGAGGTAGAGCACTGGATAGCCGATGGGCCCTACCAGGTTACTGACGTTAGCCAAACTCCGAATGCCGGTAAGTGAGAGCGTGGCAGTGAGACTGCGGGGGATAAGCTTCGTAGTCGAGAGGGAAACAGCCCAGACCATCGGCTAAGGCCCCTAAGAGGCGGCTAAGTGGAAAAGGATGTGGAGTCGCAGTGACAACCAGGAGGTTGGCTTGGAAGCAGCCACCCTTGAAAGAGTGCGTAATAGCTCACTGGTCAAGTGATTCCGCGCCGACAATGTAGCGGGGCTCAAGCCGTCCGCCGAAGCCATGGCACTAGTACGTAACCCAAGCCGGACTTGATCTTGGTTCAGGGGTACTGGTGGGTAGGGGAGCGTCGTGTCACGGGTGAAGGTCCGGAGTGATCCAGGGCTGGATGTGACACGAGTGAGAATGCAGGCATGAGTAGCGAATCACGGGTGAGAAACCCGTGCGCCGATTGATCAAGGGTTCCAGGGTCAAGCTAATCTGCCCTGGGTAAGTCGGGACCTAAGGCGAGGCCGACAGGCGTAGTCGATGGACAACGGGTTGATATTCCCGTACCGGCGAAGTGGCGCCCATGCTGAACCCGGTGATGCTAACCACCCGAAGCACCTCGTATCGATCCCTTCGGGGTGAGAGCTTGGTGTGGAGCGTGGGATCCGACCCGGTAGTAGGCAAGCGATGGGGTGACGCAGGAAGGTAGCCCAACCGCCGCGATGGTAGACGGCGGGTAAGCATGTAGGGGACGTGGTAGGCAAATCCGCCACGTAGCCGTTTGGTCGGTGACCCTGAGATGTGATGCCGACCCCGTAGGGGGGAAGTGGGTGATCCTATGCTGCCGAGAAAAACCTCTAGCGAGCCACGAGCCGCCCGTACCCGAAACCGACTCAGGTGATCAGGTAGAGAATACCGAGGCGATCGAGACAACCATGGTTAAGGAACTCGGCAAAATGCCCCCGTAACTTCGGGAGAAGGGGGGCCCGGATCGTGACCCCACTTGCTGGGTGAGCGTGAAGGGCCGCAGAGACCAGGGGAAAGCGACTGTTTACTAAAAACACAGGTCCGTGCGAAGTTGTAAGACGATGTATACGGACTGACTCCTGCCCGGTGCTGGAAGGTTAAGAGGACGGGTTAGACGCAAGTCGAAGCTCAGAATTTAAGCCCCAGTAAACGGCGGTGGTAACTATAACCATCCTAAGGTAGCGAAATTCCTTGTCGGGTAAGTTCCGACCTGCACGAATGGAGTAACGACTTTCCTACTGTCTCAACCATGGACTCGGCGAAATTGCACTACGAGTAAAGATGCTCGTTACGCGCGGCAGGACGGAAAGACCCCGGGACCTTTACTATAGTTTGGCATTGGTGTTTGGTTCGGCTTGTGTAGGATAGGTGGGAGACTGTGAAGCCTCGACGCCAGTTGGGGTGGAGTCATCGTTGAAATACCACTCTGGTCGTACTAGATGTCTAACCTAGGGCCATGATCTGGTTCAGGGACAGTGCCTGATGGGTAGTTTAACTGGGGCGGTTGCCTCCCAAAATGTAACGGAGGCGCTCAAAGGTTCCCTCAGCCTGGTTGGCAATCAGGTTTCGAGTGTAAGTGCACAAGGGAGCTTGACTGTGAGACAGACATGTCGAGCAGGGACGAAAGTCGGAACTAGTGATCCGGCGACTCCGAGTGGAAGGGTCGTCGCTCAACGGATAAAAGGTACCCCGGGGATAACAGGCTGATCTTCCCCAAGAGTCCATATCGACGGGATGGTTTGGCACCTCGATGTCGGCTCGTCGCATCCTGGGGCTGGAGTAGGTCCCAAGGGTTGGGCTGTTCGCCCATTAAAGCGGCACGCGAGCTGGGTTTAGAACGTCGTGAGACAGTTCGGTCCCTATCCGCCGCGCGCGTAGGAAACTTGAGAAAGGCTGTCCCTAGTACGAGAGGACCGGGATGGACGAACCTCTGGTGTGCCAGTTGTACCGCCAGGTGCAGGGCTGGTTGGCTACGTTCGGAAGTGATAACCGCTGAACGCATCTAAGCGGGAAGCACGTTTCAAGATGAGGTTTCCCACCCCTTGTGGGTTAAGGCCCCCAGCAGAACACTGGGTTGATAGGCCGGAGGTGTACAGCAGCAATGCCCAGCCGACCGGTACTAATAGGCCGAAGACTTGCCACAACAAACCCCCAACACACATCAACAAATCAAGTGTTACGGGAACAACACCACCCCATCAATCGGGGTGCGCGCGTCCACTACAAGAGACCAACCCCAGGTCCGACCACCCCTTACACGGGGTACACCTGGCGGTTCATAGAGTTACGGCGGCCATAGCGGCAGGGAAACACCCGGTCCCATCCCGAACCCGGAAGTTAAGCCTGCCAGCGCCGATGGTACTGCAACCGAGAGGATGTGGGAGAGTAGGACGCCGCCGGACAAACATTCCAGTAGAGGCCACCCTCAGGGGTGGCCTCTACTGTCTTTTGCAGACACACTTCTCTCATCTCAATAGCGATCTCAACACGGAGCAGGTGCACGGACGTGACAGACCAGCGAGGACGCCGGGACGGCGGATCCCGGTCGGGCGGGCCCCGGCAGGGCCAGGGCGGTGACCCACGCAAGAGCAGCTCGTCGCGCGGCGACGGCAAGCCCCGCAGCAGCGGTGGCTCCGGTCGGGATCGCAAGCCCTTCGAGCGCAAGGACGGCGACAAGAAGCCGTACGAGCGCCGGGACGACAAGAAGTCCTTCGACCGGAAGGACGGAGACCGCCGGCCTGCCAGCGAGCGCGGCGGTCAGCGCCGCGGCAAGCCGGCCGGCGGACAGGGCGAGCGCCGCATCGGTGGCGCGCCTGAGCAGCGCGAGCGCACCGTGGAGCAGGCGGTCTACGACGGCCCGCCGATCCCTGACGACATCACGGGCACCGAGCTCGACGCGTCCATCCGCGCCCAGCTGCGGAGCCTGCCGGAGAAGCTGGCGCTGCGCGTGTCGCGTCACCTCGCGGCGGCCGGTCAGCTGGTCGACGACGACCCGGAGACGGCGTACAAGCACACGCTGGCGGCCAAGGCGCGCGCTGCGCGGATCGCCGTCGTGCGAGAGGCCGTCGGTGAGACCGCCTATGCGGCGGGTCACTACGCCGAGGCGCTGGCAGAGCTCCGCGCCGCGAAGCGGCTGAACGGAGCGACCGCGTACCTGCCGATCATGGCCGACTGCCACCGCGCGCTCGGCAACCCGACCCGTGCGCTCGAGCTGGCGAAGAGCCCTTCGGTCGCTCGGTTCCCCTCGGCCGCCAAGGCCGAGATGACCATCGTCGAGGCCGGGGCACGGCGCGACCTGGGCCAGATGGATGCCGCGCTGCGCACCCTCGAGGTGTCGCCGCTCAACAGCAAGAGCCGCGAGCCGTGGGTCGTGCGCCTGCGCTATGCCTACGCCGACACGCTCGAGGCGGCCGGCCGGCTCAACGACGCGCTCACCTGGTTCCACAAGACCAACGCGATCGACTCCGACGAGGTCACCGATGCCGCGGAGCGGGCCGAGTCGCTCGAGAAGCGGGTCGACCGCGGCTGACCGCGGGCGTGCTCACTCGCTCGTGGCGTCGTCCGCGACGTCGGGCCTGGCGCTGAAGGTCACGATGGCCTGCTCGACGCCGGCCGGCTGCGTGTCCCACCGCACGTCCTCGCGGTAGGCGACCCGCAGCTGGTCGACGACGGCGATCACCGGCTCGGCGGCCTCGAACTTCAGCACGAGCGAGTCGCCGCCGACCATGCGCTGCCCTGCGGGATCGATCAGCTCGGAGCAGAACTGCTCCGGTCCGGTCGTGACGCCGACGGTGCCCCGACGGCACAGCAGGGGAGTGATGGTGAGATCGGCGCTCGTGGTCGCGTGCACCTTCACTCCCGAGATCCGCAGGGTGCGGTCGAAGCCGTCGGGCGCACCGAACATGCCGACGTAGAGCGGGGTGCCGGCCACGCCGGGAGCGCTGATGGTCTTGTCGCTCGTCGGCAGCTCGTCGGGCGTCGTGGCGTACCAGGTGAACCAGCCGAGCAGGAGCAGGACGCCGGCACCGGCGAAGACGAACCGCCAGAACCTCGACTGCAGCGAGATCCGGGGGAGCGGGGGCTTGCCGAGGTTGCCCGCGGACAGGCGCCGCGAGGGCTTCTCCGCCCGGCGCCGGCCCGGCTGGCGGGCGCTGTCGGTCGCGGTTCCCCCCTCGGTCATGGTCGAACCTTAGGACACCCCAGCGCGCACCGTGTGCACCTGCCACACTCCTGCGCATGACTTTCCCGGCGGTGAAGATTCCGGAGCAGCCCAGGCGGCCCACGCTGGAGGGCAGCGTCGCCGTCCGCGACGGGCGGCGGCTCAGCTTCGCCGAGTACGGCTCGCCGCGCGGGCCGGCGCTCGTCTGGATGCACGGCACCCCGGGGGCGCGGCGACAGATCCCGGTCGACGCACGGCAGTACGCCGAGGAGGCGGGCCTGCGGATCATCGGGATCGACCGTCCGGGCATCGGCTCGTCGACGCCGTACCTCTATCCCGACATCCTGGACTGGACCGAGGACCTGGCCCTCTTGCTCGACGCACTGGCGATCGACACCCTCGGCGTGGTGGGCCTGTCGGGCGGTGGTCCCTACGCGCTGGCTGCGGGCGCGGCTCTGCCGGGTCGGGTGCACAGCGTCGGGGTCCTCGGCGGTGTGGCGCCAACGCGCGGCCCGGACGCGGCGGACGGGGGCATCATCCAGCTCGCCGTCCACGCGGCACCCCTGCTCGCCGCGACCCGCGTCCCGCTCGGGATCGCGCTGACCGGCGCCATCCGCAGTGTCAAGCCACTCGCAGGTCCCGCGTTGGACCTGTACGCGGCCGTGCAGCCGCCGGGGGACAAGAACCTGCTCGGGCGCCCGGAGTTCAAGGCGATGTTCCTCGACGACCTGCTCAACGGCAGCCGCTTCCAGACCTCGGCTCCGCTCTCGGACCTGATCCTGTTCACGCGGGAGTGGGGCTTCCTGCTCGAGGACGTGCAGGTGCCGGTGCGGTGGTGGCACGGCGACGACGACCACATCGTGCCGTTCCGCCACGGTGAGCACTGCGTCAGCAGGCTGCCCGACGCCACGATGACCGTCATCGACGGCGAGAGCCACCTCGGCGGGCTGGGCATCGCACAGCAGGTGATGGACGAGCTGATCGGCCTGGGCGCCGCCGGGGCCGTCGCCGAGTAGCCCAGGACACACGGCCCAATCACTGGTGTCGACGTGTCCCATGGGCCACAATGGTCACCACAACCACACATTTGTCGCTCACGTGACGGTTGCTGCAACGCCATGACGACGACCACTTCCGAGGAGACCGCTGGGGAAGGCGTATCTCGCGCCGGAGGTAGGGAGAAGTCGAGGAGTTCGTGGTGACCGGAAGCATGAGTGCAACCAGGGGCGTGTTCTACGTCCACTCTGCGCCGTCCGCGCTGTGCCCTCACATCGAGTGGGCGGTGGGCGGCGTGCTCGGCGTACCCGTCAACCCGCACTGGACGCCGCAGCCCGCGCAGTCCGGCAGCTACCGCTGCGAGTTCTCGTGGAGTGGCAAGGTCGGCGCGGCCGCGGAGATGGCCTCCGCACTGCGCGGCTGGAACCACCTGCGGTTCGAGATCACGGAGGAGCCGACGTCGTCCACCGAGGGCGCCCGCTTCTCCTCGACCCCGGACCTCGGTGTCTTCCACGCCGTCACCGGCATCCACGGGGACATCATGATCCCCGAGGACCGGCTCAAGGCGGCGGTCGTGCGTGCCGCGCTCGGCGAGGTCACCCTCGAGAACGAGATCGACAAGCTGCTCGGCAAGCCCTGGGACGACGAGCTCGAGACCTTCCGGCACGCCGGTGAGGGAGCTCCGGTCCGCTGGCTGCACCAGGTCGTCTGACCTGCCCCTGGCAAGGAAAAAACGAAGGGCCCGGCGCATCGCGCCGGGCCCTTCGTCCACCTCGTACGACGTCAGCTCGGCGTCCCGAAGATGACGGCCACGTTGGCACCGCCGAAACCGAAGGAGTTGTTCAGCGCAGCGACGTCGCCGAGTGGGAGGTCCCGGACCTTCGTCGCCACGTCGAGCTCGACCCGCGGATCCTGCTCGTCGAGGTTGATGGTGGGGGGAGCAGTGCGGTGGTGGAGCGCGAGCACGGTGGCCACGCCCTCGAGGGCGCCGGCGCCACCGAGGAGGTGACCGGTCATCGACTTGGTCGCCGAGACGACCAGGTCGTTGGCGGCCGAGCCGAGGACGGCGTGCAGCATCAGCGACTCCGCGACGTCACCCTGCGGGGTCGAGGTCGCGTGGGCGTTGACGTGGGCGATGTCCGACGGGGCGACCCCGGCGTCCTGCACGGCGAGCCGGATGGCGCGGGCGCCGCCGCGGCCGGCCGGGTCGGGCTGGGCGATGTCGTGGGCGTCGGCCGTGATGCCGGTGCCCAGCACCTCCGCGTAGATGCGGGCGCCGCGTGCCTTGGCGTGCTCGTAGGACTCGAGCACGAGCGCCCCAGCGCCCTCGCCGAGCACGAAGCCGTCACGACCGGTGTCGAACGGGCGGGAGACCGTGGTGGGGTCGCCGTCGTTCTTCGACAGCGCCATCATGTTCGCGAACGCCGCGATCGGGAGCGGGTGGATCGCCGCCTCCGTGCCGCCGGCGACGGCGACGTCGACCCGGCCGAGCCGGATCTGGTCGGCGGCGAGCGAGATGGCCTCGTTGCCGGACGCGCAGGCCGAGACGGGCGTGTTGACCGGTCCGCGAGCGCCGATCCGGAGGCTGATGGTGGCGGCCGGGGCGTTGGCCATCAGCATCGGGACCGCGATGGGGGAGACCCGGCGCGGACCCTTCTCCATCAGGACCTCGTGGTTGGACAGCAGCGTCTGCACGCCACCGATGCCGGAGGCGAAGGCGACGCCGAGGCGCTCGCTGTCGAGGTCGCCGGCCTCCTGGGCGGCGGCCAGGCCGGAGTCGGCCCACGCCTCGAGCGCCGCGACGAGCGCGAGCTGCGAGGAGCGGTCGAGCCGGCGGGCGACGACGCGGTCGAGGACCTCGGTGGGGTCCACGGCCGCGACGCCGCCGATGGTCACGGGGAGGCCGTCAGCGATGTCGCCGAGGTGACGAACCCCCGAACGACCGGCGAGGAGGCCCTCCCAGGTGCTGGCGACATCGCCGCCGAGCGGGCTGGTGGTGCCCAGGCCGGTGACGACGACACGGATGCGGGACATGGCTGTCGGTCTCCTTCGTGAGGGTCAGGCTTGCTGGGTCAGACGAGCTGGCTCAGGCGGCCTGGTTGCGCTCGATGTAGGCGACGGCGTCGCCGACGGTCTTGAGGTTCTTGACCTCGTCGTCGGGGATCGTGACGCCGAACTTCTCCTCGGCCTCGACCACGACCTCGACCATCGACAGCGAGTCGACGTCGAGGTCGTCGCTGAAGGACTTGTCGAGCTGGACGTCGTCGGCGGGGATGCCGGCGACCTCGTTGACGATGTCGGCGAGGGCGGCGCGGATCTCTTCGGTGCTCATCTTCTTCTCCAGGGTTGTTGGTGGAACTCGGGGCAAATCGTGGGTCGTGCCAGAGGGTCAGGGGACGGTGACGACCTGGGCGGCGTACGCCAGGCCGGCGCCGAAGGCGATGAGGAGCGCGAGGTCCCCGGACTTCGCCTCGCCGTCGGCGATCATGCGGTCGAGGGCGAGCGGGATCGAGGCGGCCGAGGTGTTGCCGGCGTCGATGATGTCGCGCGCGATGCGCACCGTGTCGGGCAGCCGGAGGGCACGGGCCATGGTGTCGGTGATCCGGTTGTTGGCCTGGTGGGGCACGAAGACGTCGAGCTGGTCGGCGGTGATGCCCGCGCGGTCGAGCGCCTGCTGGGCCACCTTGGCCATGCCGTACGACGCCCAGCGGAAGACCTCGTTGCCCTTCATCGACAGGTTGGGCATGCCGCCGCCCGCAGCGAGGATGTCGCGCCAGTCGGGCGTGCGGATGTGGTCGTAGTGCTCGCCGTCGGAGCCCCACACGACCGGGCCGATGCCGGGGGAGTCGGACGGTCCCACGACGACGGCGCCGGCGCCGTCGGCGAAGATGAACGCCGTCCCGCGGTCGGTGGGGTCGGTGATGTCGGACAGCTTCTCGACGCCGATCACCAGGACGTGGCGGGCGCTGCCGCCGCGGACCATGTCGTTGGCCAGGGCGACCCCGTGGCAGAAGCCGGCGCAGGCCGCGGAGATGTCGAACGCGGCCGGCTGCGCGGTGCCCAGCGCGTGCGCGATCGCCGTCGCGGCGGAGGGGGTCTGGATCAGGTGGCTGATGGTCGCCACGATCACGGCGTCGACCTGTTGTGCGTCGATGCCGGCGGCGTCGAGCGCCTTCTGCGAGGCGGCGACAGCCATCGAGACGACGGTCTCGTCCTCGCCTGCGAAGCGACGGGTCTTGATGCCCGAGCGCTGCTGGATCCACTCGTCGCTGGAGTCGATGGCGTCGACGACCTCGGAGTTCGGCACGAGGCGGGACGGCCGGTAGGCACCCACGCCGAGGAAGGCAGCGTGGGTGGAACCGGTCTCGGTGCGGATCGTGGCGCTCATGCGGGCACGACCTCGGCCAGCGCGGCGTGCCGCTCGCAGAACTCGCGTGCCTCGTCGAGCTGCTCGGGCCCGTTGAGCGCGAACGTCTCGACCGTCATCCCGCGGTCGCGGAAGAAGCGCTTGGCGATCCCGGTCAGCGTGCCGGCGGGCGGCAGCTCGAGGAAGCCGGTCACGCCCAGCTCGGCCATGGCGTCCAGGCACAGGTCCCAGCGGACCGGGCGGGCGATCTGGCCGACGATCCGGTCGAGGACCACGGCGCCGTCGGTCAGCAGGGTGCCGTCGGAGTTGGTGATGAACGGGATCCGCGCGTCGTCCACGTCCACCGAGCCCGCGAGAGCGGCGACGTGCTCGACGGCCGGCGCCATGTGCGGGGAGTGGAACGCGCCGGCGACGGCGAGCGGCCGGAGCCGGGCGCCCTTCGGCGGGTTCTCCGCGAACGCCGCGAGCTTCTCGAGCGTGCCGGCGGCGACGATCTGACCGGGACCGTTGTCGTTGGCGGGCGTGAGGCCGTGGGCCTCGATCGCGGCGAGGACCTCGTCACGGTCGCCGCCCAGGGAGGCGGTCATGCCGGTCGGGGTCACCGCCGCGGCGTCGGCCATCGCCTGGCCTCGCTCGCGGACCAGGACCATCGCCTGCTCGGGGCTCAGGACGCCTGCGGCCACGGCGGCGCCGAACTCTCCGACGCTGTGGCCCGCGACAGCTGCGGCCGGCTGCGGGCCGAGCTGCTGGGCCGTGGCGAGGGCCGCGGCGACCAGGAGCGGCTGGGCGATCTTCGTGTCGCGGATCGTGTCGCCGTCGGCCTCGGTGCCGTAGTGGGCCAGGTCGAGACCGGAGACGGCCGAGAGCCAGCCGATGCGCGCGGCGAAGGCCGGGTCCTCCAGCCAGGCGGAGAGGAATCCGGGGGTCTGTGCCCCTTGTCCGGGGGCCACGATCACGAGCACGGGTCCAGCCTGCCGGGCGGGGCGGGGCACACGCGCCTGCGCCGCCGACGAAACTGGCCCCGCGGCGTTGTGGAACCCCTACAAGTTGATCGGCCGGCGGGTCTCCACCGGGCTGCCGCCTACAGTCCCGCCTGCCGGCCCAGGACGAGGGCGAGCTGGAGGACCAGCGCGTCGCGGGGGACCGAGGGCGTCAGGCCGGTCACGTCGCCGATCTGGCCGAGCCGGTAGCGCACCGTGTTGGCGTGCACGAAGAGCGCGCGCGAGGTGGCCTCGATGCCGCCGCCGTTGGCGAAGTAGGCGACCAGGGTCTCGACGAGCTCGCCGCGGGCCTCGGCGAGGGGGCGGTACAGCTGCTCGACGGCGTCGACACGCGCGGCGTCGTCGCCGGCCAGGATCCGCTCCGGGAGCAGGTCGTGGGCGGACACCGGGCGCGGGGCGTCGGGCCAGCCGACCGCGGCCCGCAGGGCACCCAGCGCGACGCGTGCCGACACGTGGGCGGTGGACAGGTCGGCGGCGGTCGGGCCGACCACCACGGGGCCCTCGCCGAACAGGCCCACGAGGGGGGCGGCGTCCTTCTCGGGGGTGCCGACACCGCCCAGGATCACGACGAGGAGGTGGCCCTGCACGGCACAGAGGGCGTCGAGGCCGCGTTCGTGCGCCTCTCGTCGTACGGCGTCGAAGGCGCCGGTCTGCGCACCGGTGGCCTCGGCGGGGGCGGTCCCGACCACCACGGCCACGGCGCCACGCGCCGCCCAACCGACCGCACTGGCCCGGGACAGCACCGACTCGTCCGTCTCGGCCCGCAGCACCGCGTCGACGACCAGCGCCTCGAGGCGGGCGTCCCACCGGCCCCGGACCTCGGCGGCGCGGGCGTAGACCTCGGCGGTGGCGAACGCGACCTCGCGCCCGTAGCGCAGGACGGCGGCGTGCACCTCCTCCATCACGTCGGGCTCCAGGAGCAGCTGGATGTTGCGCTCGACCTCGTCGATGGTCAGCTTGATCAGCTCGACGGTCTGGTGCAGGTCGACCACGCCGGCCATGGCCCGCGGCGCGGCGCCGAAGACCTGGATGACCACCTCGTCGTCGTCGGGGTCGGTGGCACCGCCCTCGGCGAACCAGTCGACGAAGCCCTTCACGCCGGCCTGCACGATCATCCCGACCCAGGAGCGCTCCTCGGCGCCGAGCTGGCGGAACCAGCTGAGGTCGGCCTCCATCCGCGCGACGGCCGCGGTGCTGAGCGACCCGGAGGCCGCGCGGAGCTGCCGGGTGGCGCTCTGGTGTGCCCTCGGTCCGGTCGGCGACATGGCACCAGCGTAGGGCTCACCCCGAGGCCCGCGGCCACCGGACGGATCCCGGCGGGTGGGTGTCGCGGCGAGCGGTCGGCGTGATTGAATCGTCCATCACCTGCTAGCAGGAGCAAGCGCCTGCTAGCTCGTCAGTGAGGGGGCCCGCCATGGCGGAGAAGGCTGACCGCGCCGCGGCGATGCGCGACGACGTCCAGTACGTCACCATCCACGGCAAGAAGCGCGCCTTCGTGCTCAAGGGCAGCGGTCCCGCGCTCCTCCTGCTGCACGGCCTCGCCTGCGACCACACCACGTGGACCCCCGTGATCGACCAGCTGGCGAAGAAGTACACCGTGATCGCCCCCGACCTGCTGGGGCACGGCCTCTCCGACAAGCCGCGCGCCGACTACACCCTGGGCGGCTACGCCAACGGCATGCGCGACCTGCTCACCGTCCTCGGCATCGACAAGGTCACCGTCGTGGGGCACAGCTTCGGCGGCGGCGTCGCGATGCAGTTCGCCTACCAGTTCCCCGAGCGCACCCAGCGGGTCATGCTCGTCGCCACCGGCGGCCTCGGCCCCGAGGTGACCCCCCTGATCAAGCTGATCCAGGTCCCCGGCTGGTTCCGGGTGATGGGCGTGCTGACCCTGCCGGGCGTGCGCCACCTGGAGACCTTCGCGCTCCGCACCGCCCACGAGTACGGCGACGTGGGGCCGCTGCGCAAGGTCACCCGTGACCTCGACGAGGTCGCCGACATCGTCGAGTCGTGGAAGGACCGGCGCACCCGCTTCGCGATCCGTCACCTCGTGCGTGCGGTCATCGACTGGCGCGGCCAGATCGTCACCATGTCCGACCGGGCCTACCTCAGCGACGCCATGCCGATGGCCGTGGTGTGGGGCAGGGACGACCAGGTCATCCCGGTCCGGCACGCCAGCAACGCCGCCGCCCTCGCGCCGGACGTCCGGGTGGAGGTGCTGCCCGACGCGGGGCACTTCCCGCACAAGGACCACCCGGAGGAGTTCGCGCGGATCCTGGACGACTTCGTCAGCTCGACCGAGCCGGCGTCGTACAACCGGGCGCGCTTCCGGCGGATGCTGAAGGCGGGCGGCTCGGCCCCCGCGAGCCCGGTGCCGACCCTCGAGGGCGCGCCGGAGCCGCAGGCGGCCACCTCCGCCTGACCGCGGGGCCCGGGGGTCTCGTGACGGTCGCTGCGCGACCTCCTCGACCACCGGGCTGCGCGACCTCCTCGACCACCGGGCTGCGCGACCTCCTCGACCACCGGGCTGCGCGACCTCCTCGACCACCGGGTGAGAGGTTCGGTCGCGGGGGTGAGCGGCAACCCCTGTCGCCACCGTGGTCGGATCGGCTTGCCCTCAAAGTCGAGTAACTCTATGGTCTTTCAAGAGTCGGGGGTGCCGACTCGACCGACCACGCACGAGGAGGGAACGACGCATGGCCACCACCCGGCTGATCTGCCGCCGCCACGTCGACCTCTGCCTGGTCTCCAGCGCGACCTGTCGCTGACCTCGTGATCCTCGCCTGACTCGCTCCGTCTCGGACACCCTCCGGGGTCGGTCAGGTCGATCCGTCGTCGGCAACGACGCCGACGAGGGCTCCTGCCCCCTGCCCGCACCGCGTGCCCGACAGCACCGCCGCACGCACCCACCCGGAGGACGACATGTCCACGCCCCCTGCACGCCCACTCCACTTCGCCGCGTTCGTGATGAACACGACCGGCCACATCATCCAGGGCACCTGGCGCCGGCCGAGCGCCCGCCAGACCGACTTCAACGACCTCGAGCACTGGGTCGGCCTCGCGAAGACCCTCGAGCGCGGCAAGTTCGACGCGATCTTCTTCGCCGACGTCGTCGGCCTCTACGCGCCGTACCGCGGCGACGAGCGCCGGTACTTCGAGGCCGGCCTGCAGGTCCCGAGCAACGACCCGAGCGTGCTCGCCAGCGCGATCGCCTACGCCACCGAGCACCTCGGCATCGCCTACACGGCCTCGATCCTGCAGGAGCACCCGTTCAACTTCGCCCGGCGGGTCAGCACGCTCGACCACGCCAGCAAGGGCCGGGTGGCGTGGAACATCGTCACCAACTACCTGCCGAACGCCTCGCGCAACTTCGGGCTCGAGGGCCTGACGAAGCACGACGAGCGCTACGCGTGGGCCGACGAGTACGTCGACGTCACCTACAAGCTGTGGGAGGGCTCGTGGGAGGAGGACGCCCTCGTCCAGGACCGGGAGAGCGGCATCCACGCGCACTTCGACAAGGTGCACCGGATCAACCACGAGGGCCCGCGCTACAAGGTCGAGGGCCCGCACCTGGTCAGCCCGAGCCCGCAGCGCACGCCCCTGCTGTTCCAGGCCGGCGCCTCCGAGGCCGGGCGCAGCTTCGCCGCCCGCAACGCCGAGGCGGTCTTCATCCAGGCGCCCACGCTCGAGGCCGCCGCCCGCGACACCGGCGACATCCGCAGCCGCGCGGTCGCCGAGGGCCGGCGGGCCGACGACCTCAAGTTCTTCCAGGGCCTGTACGTCGTCCCGGCGTCCACCGAGGAGGAGGCGCGCCGCAAGGCGGCGGAGCTGGACGAGTGGATCGACTACGACGCGCAGCTCTCGCACATGTCGGGTGCCGTCGGCGTCGACTTCGGACACGACGACCTCGACACCCCGGTGGGGGAGATCCGGACCGAGGGGGTGCAGTCGATCGTCGGCTGGATCCACGACCTCGTGACCGACCGCCCGGCCACCCTGCGCGACGTCGCGCACTTCACGGCGACCAACAACCGCATCGTCGGCACGCCCGAGCAGATCGCGGACCGGCTGGCGGCCTGGCAGGCGGCCGGCGTCGACGGCGTCAACCTGGTCAACGCCGAGATCCCCGGCAGCTACGAGGAGTTCGTCGACCACGTCATCCCGACGCTCCAGGCCCGCGGGCTCGCGCAGACGGAGTACCGCGAGGGCACCTTGCGCGAGAAGCTCTTCGGCCGCGGCGACCGGCTGCCGGACCGGCACCCGGCGACCCGCTACCGCGGCGCCTTCGCCCCGGTCGGCGCCCGATGACGACGGGCACGGACCAGCCCAAGCGGCTGATCCTCAACCTGTTCGAGATGAACTGCGTCAGCCACATCACCCACGGGCTGTGGCGGCTGCCGGACAACAACCGCGAGCGGTTCAACGACATCGAGTACTGGACCGAGCTGGCGCGGCTGCTCGAGGACGGCGGCTTCGACGCGGTCTTCCTGGCCGACGTCGTCGGCACCTACGACGTCTTCCGCGGCAGTGCGGAGACCGCGGTGAGGCAGGGGCTGCAGATCCCGAACAACGACCCGGCGGTCGTCGTACCGGCGATGGCGGCGGTGACGAAGCACCTCGGGTTCGGGATCACGTTCTCCACGACCTACGAGCCGCCGTTCGCCTGGGCACGGCGGGCGAGCACGCTCGACCACCTCACCAAGGGGCGCGTCGGCTGGAACATCGTGACGTCGTACCTCCCGAACGCGGCACGCAACTTCGACCTCGAGGGCGAGGTCGAGCACGACGAGCGCTTCGCCCGGGCCGACGAGTACCTCGACGTCCTCTACAAGCTGTGGGAGGGCTCCTGGGACGACGACGCGATCGTCGCCGACCGCGAGCACAACGTCTTCGCCGATCCCGCGAAGATCCGGCCGATCGACCACGACGGCACGTACTACAAGGTCGAGGGGCCGCACCTGCCCTCGCCGAGCCGGCAGCGCACGCCGCTGCTGATCACGGCGACCCAGTCCGACGCGGGCACCGCCTTCGCGGGCAAGCACGCCGAGGTCGTCTTCACCGGCGGTCCCGACCAGGCCGGCCTCGCGGCGACGGTGGCGCGGCTGAAGCGGGCCGCGGTCGACGCGGGCCGCGCTCCCGGTGACCTGAAGGTCGTCACCACCGCGGGGATCATCGTGGGAGCGACCGAGGAGGAGGCGCGGGCCAAGCTCGCCCGCTTCCAGGAGCTCTCCGACCCGGAGGGCTACCTGGCCCATGCCGGGCTGCCGTGGGACCCGACCGCGCACCCGGCGGACGCGAGGCTGGGCGAGCTCGCCGACAGCCGGGCCCACGGCCGCTGGCGCCGGATCGCGGACCCCGAGCAGACCGTCGGCGACTACCTCGCCGGCTTCGGCGACCTGAGCGCGCACCCGCTCTTCGCGGTCGGCACGCCCGACCAGGTCGCCGACGAGGTCGAGCGCTGGCTCGACGAGCTCGACATCGACGGCATCAACCTCCTCCAGTACCACACCTACGACACGGCGAAGGACTTCATCGAGCTCGTCGCCCCGGTGCTCCGCGAGCGCGGCCGCCTCCGGACGTCGTACGACGAGGGGGAGTCCCTGCGCGACCGCATCTTCGGCGAGGGCGACCGCCTTCCCGAGCGGCACTTCGGCGCGCGCTACCGCGGCGGCGCCCACCTGCCCAACCGGACCGGGATCTCGGACCCGGACCAGCTCACCGCATGACCACCCATCACCACACCCCGAGAAACCACGAAGGAACCACTCACATGACCAGTCCCACCACCCACCGCCGCCTCCGGATCGCTGCTGCGACCGCCGGCCTCGCGCTCGCCGGTCAGGGACTCACCGCCTGCGGTTCCGACACGGTGTCCGGCGCGGGGGACCGCGTCGAGGGCGGCACCATCACCTACGCCCACGTCCAGGAGCCGCCCTGCATCTTCGGCGGCTGGATCCAGCAGGCCTACATCTCCCGCCAGGTTCTCGACGGCCTGGTCACCCAGGACGAGGACGGGTCGGTGAAGCCGTGGCTGGCCACGGAGTGGAAGGTCTCCGAGGACGGCCTGACCTACACGTTCACGCTCAAGGACGGCGTGAAGTTCACCGACGGCACGCCGCTGGACGCCGCGGCGGTCGCCTACAACTTCGAGCAGTTCGAGCACACCGACCTCAACGGCACGGCCAAGGTCTCGATCGACCCGTACTACAAGAAGGCCCGGGCGATCGACGCCACGCACGTGGAGATCGCGCTCAACAAGCCCTACCCCCAGTTCCTCACGCTCATCACCCAGGGCTACTTCGGGATCCAGTCGCCGAAGGCGCTGAAGACCCGCACGAAGGAGCAGAACTGCGAGCAGCCGATCGGCTCGGGCGCCTTCACCGTCGAGGAGTGGAAGAAGGGCGAGGAGGTCGTCTTCAAGAAGAACCCGGACTACACCTCCTGGCCGTCCACCGCGAAGCACGAGGGCCCGGCGTACGTCGACGAGCTGCGCTGGAAGTTCGTCGCCGACGGGGTCTCCCGCTACGCCTCGCTGACGACCGGACAGACGGACGTCATCTACGAGGTGCCGACGGTGAACTGGAAGGACGCGGAGCAGAAGTTCGACAACACGATCCGCTACATCACGCCGGGCAAGCCGGTGTCCTTCTACATCAACACGCAGCAGGGCATCTTCACCGACAAGCTCGTGCGCCAGGCGTTCGCCTACGGCGCCGACCGCAAGGGTGCCGTCGAGACCGGCTTCCACGGCGTGATCCCCTACGAGGGCAACCCGTCGGTCAGCCAGTCGACGCCCGACTACAACAGCGACGCCGCCGACGCGTACGCCTTCGACCAGGACAAGGCCAACGAGCTGCTCGACGAGGCCGGCTGGAGCGAGAAGAACGCCGACGGCGTGCGCACCAAGGGCGGGAGGACGCTGAGCGCCAAGCTCGTGTACGGCGCCGGGTTCATCTTCACCTCCGAGGGCGCCACCGTGCTGCAGGCCCTGCAGGAGCAGTGGAAGGAGGTCGGCTTCGACGTGAAGCTGGTCCCGGCCACGATGGCGGAGCTGTGGGGCGGGAAGTACTCCGACCCGTCGACCTTCGACGCGACGCCGTCGTACTGGACGAGCCCGAGCCCGGCGATCCTGTGGATCGTGTGGCGGCCGTCGACCGAGGCGCTGCCGAACTACAACAACCGCTCCTTCTACAACAACGAGGAGCTGTCCCGCACGATCCAGGCGGCCAACAGCGAGCTCGACCCCGCGACGGCGACCGAGCTCTACAAGAAGGCGCAGCAGATCATCCAGGACGACGCCGCCGGCATCGGGCTCTACACCCAGAACACGACGATGGCCGTCGCCAACAACCTCAAGGACGTCTGGGTCGAGAAGAGCCAGGGCGAGCCGATCTTCTCCGATGCGTACTTCGTGGAGTGATGGCGGATGAAGATCCTGTTCCGGTTGCTCTCCGTCGTGGCCGTGCTCGTCGCGGCCGCCTCGGTGACCTTCTTCGCGCAGCTGCTGGTGCCCGGTGACCGGGCCACCACGATCCTGAACCTGCAGAACGGGCGCGAGCAGGAGTGGACCGCTGCCGAGCTCGCACCCGTCAACGCGAAGTTCGGGTTCGACGACCCGCTCGCGCTGCAGTACCTGCACTACGTCGGCGGCCTGCTCAAGGGCGACCTGGGGACGTCGTACACGCAGTACCAGTCGGTGACCTCGGTCATCGGCGCCCAGATCGGGCCGAGCCTGGTCCTCACCGCGGCGGCGCTCGTCGTCGCGTGGGGACTGGCGGTCGGGGTGACCCTGCTGACGGTCAAGCGGGGCCGGTTCGTGACCGGCCTCGGGTCGGGGTGGGAGACCTTCGCGGCCAGCCTGCCGACGTACTGGGTCGGCGTGGTGCTGCTCGTCGTGCTCGCGGTGAAGATCCCGGTCTTCCCGGTCATCGGGGGAAGCGGGGTGTGGGGCACCGTCCTGCCGGTCCTCACCCTCGCCATCCCGCTGGCCGGGTTCCTCGGCCAGGTGACGCGCGACGAGTTCGACAAGGTGCTGGACCAGCCGTTCGTGACCACCGCCCGCACCCGCGGGATGGGGGACACGGCCGTCCGGCTCCGGCACGGGTTGCGGCACGCCGTGCTGCCGGGGATCACCCTGTCCGGCTGGGCGCTCGGCGCCCTGATCTCGGGGGCGGTGATCGCGGAGAACATCTACGGCCGGCCCGGCATCGGGCAGGTCCTGGTGACCGCGGTCAACACCCGGGACGTGCCGACCGTGTCGGGCATCGTCCTCGTCGTCGCCGGCGTGTACGTCGTGGCGAACCTGCTCGTGGACCTCGCCTACGCGGCGGTCGACCCGCGGCTGCGCACCCACGCGAAGGCGGCGACGGCATGACGACCCTCGCACCGGCGCTGCGGGTCCCCGCGGCGCGACTGACCGGCCTGCGCGCCCGTCCCGGCACCCTCCTGGCGCTGGCGTTCGTCACCCTCGTCGTGGTCGCGGCCGTGGCGCCCGGCGTGCTCACCGACCGCAGCCCGACGGCGATCGAGTTCGGCAACGCCCTCGCCGCGCCGTCGTGGAGCCATCCGTTCGGGACCGACGAGGTCGGCCGCGACCTGCTCACCCGGGTCATCTACGGCTCCCGGCTCTCGCTCGGGATCGGCCTCGGCGCCACGGCGCTGGCGATGTCGATCGCGATCCTGCTCGGCTTCACGGCCGCGCTGGCGGGCGGGATCGTCGACACCGCGATCACCCGTGTGCTCGAGGTGGCCTTCGCCTTCCCGGCGCTGCTGCTGGCCCTGCTCCTCATCGCGATCTTCGGGCCGTCGGCCACCACCCAGGTCATCGCCGTGGGGATCGGGTCCGCCCCCGGCTACGCCCGGATGGTCCGCGGCCAGGTGCTGAACGTCCGGCAGGCCGGCTACATCGAGGCCGCCGCGGCGCTCGGCCACGGCCGGTGGACCGTGGTCCGCCGGCACCTCTTCCCCAACGCGATGCGGCCGCTCGTCGCCGTCGTCACCCTCGGTGTCGGCCAGTCGATCGTCTGGGCCTCCAGCCTGGCCTTCCTCGGCCTCGGCATCGCCCCGCCCAACCCCGAGTGGGGTGCCCTGCTCGACGCCGGGCGGCTCTACATCACCACGTCGTGGTGGCTGGAGATCCTGCCGGGCCTGGTGATCGTGCTCTTCGCGATCTCGGTCACCACCCTGGGCCGCACCCTGCAACGCCGACTCGAAGGAGCCAGCCGATGAGCATCGTCGAGACCAACACCCCCGCCGGTACGACGCCCGCGACCGCCGTCGCGCCCACCGCCCGCGCCGTGGAGGGTCCGGCGGCGCCGGTCCCGCTGCTCGAGGTGGAGGGCCTCCGGGTCTCCTTCGCGGGCAGGGAGGTGGTCAAGGGCATCTCGTTCACCGCCCACGCCGGCCGCTGCCTCGCGATCGTGGGGGAGTCGGGGTCCGGCAAGAGCGTCACGGCCCGCACCCTGGTCGGCTTGACCGGTCCGGGCGCGCAGGTCGAGGCCGACCGGCTCGAGCTCGGACCGCACGACCTGACCTCGCTCCGCGAGCGGCAGTGGCGCCGGATCCGCGGCAAGGAGGTCGGCTTCGTGCTCCAGGACGCCCTCGTCTCGCTCGACCAGCTCCGCAAGGTCGGCCACGAGGTGGCCGAGCCGCTGGCGGTGCACAAGGTCGGCGACCGGCGCTCCCGTGCGGCGAAGGCGATCGAGCTGCTGCGTGCCGTCGGGGTTCCGGAGCCCGAGGTCCGGGCCGCGCAACGTCCCTACGAGCTGTCCGGGGGCCTGCGGCAACGCGCGCTGATCGCGTCCGCGATCGCGCTCGACCCACCGCTGGTGATCGCGGACGAGCCCACCACGGCGCTCGACGTGACGGTCGGCGCCCAGGTCCTCGACCTGCTGGCCGAGTCGAAGGCGCGGGGCACGTCGATCATCCTGATCAGCCACGACCTCGCCGTCGTGGCCCGCCTCGCCGACGACGTCGCCGTGATGCAGGGCGGGGTGCTCGTCGAGCACGGGCCGGTCGAGGAGATCCTGCAGCGGCCGCAGCACCCGTACACGCAGGCGCTCCTGGACGCCGTACCGTCGGAGCACACGCGGGGCACCCGCCTGGTGCGGCCCGCGGACGGCGAGGAGAAGCCGGCGCGGACGAGGCGCCCGATCGACCGCGGTCGCCCGCTGATCGAGGCCCGGCACCTGGTGAAGGCCTTCCGCGGCCCGGACGGCAAGGACCGCGAGGTCGTGCGCGACGTGTCCTTCGAGGTGTTCGGCGGCGAGACGCTCGGGATCGTGGGGGAGTCGGGGTCCGGCAAGACGACCACGGCGCGGATCGCCCTCGCGCTCACGGCGCCCACCAGCGGCGAGGTGCTGCTGCGGGGCGAGCCCTGGTCGTCGCTGAGCCCCCGGCAGCGGCGGCCCGAGCGCAGTCGGATCGGCGTCGTCTACCAGGACCCGCTGAGCAGCTTCGACCCGCGCTGGAGCGTCGCGCGGATCCTCGCCGACGCCCTGTCCCGCGGCCCGAACCCGCCGGAGAGCTCCCGCGAGGCGCGCTCGCGGTCGCGGGCCCTGCTGGAGCAGGTGGGCCTCGGCGCCGAGCACCTCAACGCCGCTCCGCTGCGGCTCTCCGGCGGCCAGCGGCAGCGGGTCGCGATCGCCCGGGCGCTCGCGCCGGAGCCCGACCTGATCGTCTGCGACGAGCCGGTCTCCGCGCTCGACGTCTCGGTGCAGGCGCAGGTGCTCGACCTGCTGACCGACCTGCAGGACGAGCTCGGTGTGACCTACCTGTTCATCTCCCACGACCTCGGCGTCATCCACCACATGTGCGACCGGGTCCTGGTGATGAAGGACGGCGAGGTCGTCGAGTCCGGCACCGCCGACGACGTGTTCGAGCGCCCGCAGCATCCCTACACGCAGCAGCTGCTCACGGCGCTCCCACGGCTGGAGACGACCCGGTGACCGCCCCCGGACCGGGTACGACGGACGCCGAGCTCTCCGCGCGCTTCGGCCCCGTCTTCGCGAAGATCGCCGAGGGCGCGGCCGAGCGGGAGGCGGACCGGACGCTGCCGTTCGAGCAGGTGGAGTGGCTGCGTGAGTCCGGCTTCGGCCGGATCCGGGTGCCCGTCGAGAACGGAGGCCTCGGCGCGACCCTGCCGCAGTACTTCCGCCAGCTCGTCGAGCTCGCCCGCGCCGACTCGAACCTCCCGCAGCTGCTGCGCGGTCATGCGGGCTTCGTCGAGACCCGGCTCACCCACCGCGACCCGGACGTGCGGGACCGGTGGCTGCGCCGGGTCGCCGCGGGTGTCCTCGTGGGCAATGCGCAGTCCGAGCAGGGCAACAGCTCGTTCTGGCAGAACGCCACGACGATCCGCCGCGAGGGGAGCGGATGGCTGCTCTCGGGCCGCAAGTTCTACTCCACCGGCAGCCTCTTCGCCGACTGGATCCACACCACGGCGACGGTCGACTCCGCCAACAGCGCCACCGTGCTGGTGCCGACCAGCGCGCAGGGTGTCCAGCGGATCGACGACTGGGACGGCTTCGGCCAGCGGCTCACCGGCAGCGGGACCACGATCTTCGAGGACGTCCCGATCCACCTCGACGACGTGGAGATCCACCCCAACGGCGACTTCAGCGGCAGCTACCTGCTGGCCTTCTTCCAGCTGGTGCACCTCGCCACGCTGGCCGGCATCGGGAAGGCCGCCGTGGACGACGCCGTCGCGTTCGTGCGCCAGCGCGGCCGCAACTTCGCCAACCCGGCCTACCCGGACCCGGCGCAGGACCCGCAGGTCCAGCAGGTCGTCGGGCGCGTCCAGGGCAGGGCGTTCGCCGCCGAGGCCACGACGATCGCGGCGGCCGAGCGCGTGGAGGCGGCGTACCAGGTGCAGGTCGCGGGCGGGCCGGGCCCCGTCGGCACCGAGCCGTTCGACGAGGCGGACGCCGCGACCTTCGCGGCGCAGTCCGTCGTCATCGACACCGTGCTCGCCCTGGTGACCGAGCTGTTCGAGGTCGGCGGGTCCTCCGCGGTCACCGACCGTTTCCGGCTCGACCGGCACTGGCGCAACGCCCGCACCCTGGCCTCGCACAACCCGGCGATCTACCGGCAGACGATCGTCGGCGACCACCTGCTCAACGGCACGCCGCCCAGCGCGTGGATCTCGCGCAGCTGGGACGTCGTGAAGGCGCGGGGCCAGGGCGTGTCCTAGCAGTCCCTAGGCGTCGCCGCCTTCCTGCTTCACGCCAGCGACCGCGGTCGGGTCGTCGATGCGGTACTTCTCCAACGCGTCCTTGACCCGGCCCGGGTCGATCTCGCCGGCGTCGGCGAGGGCGGCGAGCGCCTGGACGACGACCGAGGGCGCGTCGACCTGGAAGAAGCGGCGGGCGGCGGGGCGGGTGTCGGCGAAGCCGAAGCCGTCGGCGCCGAGGACGCGGTAGTCGGCCGGCACCCACGGCGCGATCTGCAGCGGGACCGCGGTCATGTAGTCCGAGACCGCCACGACCGGGGCGTTGGCGTTGGCGCCCTCGCCCAGCGCTGCGGTGACGTACGCCGTCCGGTGGGCCTCGTCCGGGTGGAGGAGGTTCCACTTGCCGGTCTCGATGCCGTCGCGGGCCAGCTCGTTCCACGACGTGACCGACCAGGTCTCGGCCTGGACGCCCCAGTCCTCGCTCAGCATCCGGGCCGCCTCGTCGATCCACGGGAAGCCGACGCCGGAGGCCAGCAGCCGGACCCGCGGGCCCTCCGCGTCGCCGCCCGGGGAGGAGACCCGGTACATCCCCTTGAGCAGGCCCGCGACGTCGAGGCCCTCGGGCTCGGCGGGCTGGGCGACCGGCTCGTTGTAGACGGTGATGTAGAAGATGACGTCCTCGCCGAGCGGGTGCGCCTCGCTCGTGCCGTACATCCGCTCCAGGCCCGAGCGCATGATGTGCCCGACCTCGTAGCCGAAGGCCGGGTCGTAGTGCACGACCGCCGGGTTGGTCGCCGCGATCAGGGGCGAGTGGCCGTCGGCGTGCTGCAGGCCCTCGCCGGTCAGCGTGGTGCGGCCGGCGGTGGCGCCGACGAGGAAGCCGCGCGCCAGCTGGTCGGCCATCGCCCAGATCGAGTCGCCCGTGCGCTGGAAGCCGAACATCGAGTAGAAGATGTAGAACGGGATCATCGCCTCGCCGTGGGTCGAGTACGACGACCCGGCGGCGATCGCGGACGCCATCGCGCCGGCCTCGGAGATGCCCTCGTGGAGCATCTGGCCCTGCGGCGACATCTTGTACTGCAGCAGCATGTTGCGGTCGACCGACTCGTAGGTCTGGCCGGCCGGGTCGTAGACCTTGGCCGACGGGAACATCGAGTCCATGCCGAAGGTGCGGTACTCGTCGGGCGCGATCGGGACGATCCGCTTGCCGATCTCGGGGTCCTTCATCCAGTCGCGGAGCAGCCGGACGGCAGCCATCGTGGTGGCGACCTTGTGGTTGCCGGCGCCCTTCTTGAGCTCGGCGTACATCTCGTCGCCGGGGAGCTTCGGGGCCTTCGCCCGCACCACCCGGCGGGGCAGCGAGCCACCGAGCTGGCGGCGGCGCTCCATCATGTACTCGATCTCGGGGGAGTCCGCGCCCGGGTGGAAGAAGGGTGCCGTGCCGGTCGACTCGTAGGCCGTCTCGAGGTCGCGGTCGCTGATCGGCAGGTAGAGCCGGTCGCGGAACTTCTTGAGGTCGTCCTTGGTCAGCTTCTTCATCTGGTGGGTGGCGTTCTTGCCCTCCAGGGCGTCGATCGTCCAGCCCTTCACCGTGTGGGCGAGGATCACCGTCGGCTGGCCGACGTGCTTGGTCGCGGCGTCGAAGGCGGCGTACACCTTGCGGTAGTCGTGGCCCCCGCGCGGCAGCTTCTCGATCTGCCGGTCGGTCATGTGCTCGACCATCGCGCGCAGGCGCGGGTCGGGGCCGAAGAAGTGCTCGCGGTTGTAGGCGCCGGACTCGACGGAGAAGGTCTGGAAGGCGCCGTCGGGCGTGGTGTTCATCTTGTTGACGAGCACGCCGTCGACGTCGCGGGCGAGCAGGGCGTCCCACTCGCGGCCCCACACGACCTTGATGACGTTCCAGCCGGCACCGCGGAAGTTGGCCTCGAGCTCCTGGATGATCTTGCCGTTGCCGGTGACCGGGCCGTCGAGCTGCTGCAGGTTGCAGTTGATGACCCAGGTGAGGTTGTCGAGCTCCTCGCGGGCCGCGATCCGGATCGCGCCGAGCGACTCCGGCTCGGCCATCTCGCCGTCGCCGAGGAAGGCCCAGACGTGCTGCTGGCTGGTGTCCTTGATGCCGCGGTTGTGCAGGTAGCGGTTGAAGCGCGCCTGGTAGATCGAGTTGATGCCGGTCAGGCCCATCGAGACCGTCGGGAACTCCCAGAAGTCCGGCATCAGCCGCGGGTGCGGGTACGACGGCAGGCCGGCCCCGCGCCCGTGCTGGACCTCCTGGCGGAACCGGAACAGCTGCTCCTCGGTGAGCCGGCCCTCGAGGAACGCGCGCGCGTAGATGCCGGGGGAGGCGTGGCCCTGGATGAACAGCTGGTCGCCGCCACCGGGGTGGTCCTTGCCCTTGAAGAAGTGGTTGAAGCCGACCTCGTACAGGCTTGCCGACGACTGGTAGGTGGCGATGTGGCCGCCGACCTCCAGCCCCTTGCGGTTGGCCGAGGAGACGGTGACCGCGGCGTTCCAGCGGATGAACGCGCGGATCCGCCGCTCGACGTCCTCGTCACCGGGGAACCACGGCTCCCGCTCCGGCGGGATCGTGTTGATGTAGTCGGTGCTGCGCAGCGCCGGGACACCCACCTGCTTCTGGCGCGCGCTCTCCAGCAGCCGCAGCATCACGTAGCGGGCGCGCTCGCGACCGCGCTCGTCGACGAGGGCGGTGAAGGAGTCGATCCAGTCCTGGGTCTCCTCCGGATCGATGTCCGGGAGCTGGGTCGGGAGGCCCTCGTGGATGACCGAGGCGGGGCGGACGGCCGGGGTCGGGCCGGGGGCTGTGGCATCGGGGGTGTCGGAGGTCACGCAGCCATCCTTGCACCGGAGATCCAGCCGGGGAATCTACTCGGGAGTAGACCTTCGGAGGGCCGGACTGGAGCGTGAGGGTTGCGCCCCGCCCCCCGACTCCGCTGGACTAGGGCCAGTCCCCGCACCGGGCGGGGCCTTCGTCGTACCCCGAGCACCCTGGAGGATGCACCGTGACTTCGACCGCCCCTGGCGGCACCACCCCGACCGGACCCGCCGAGCGGATGGGCCTCAAGCCGGGGTTGGTGGTCCAGGAACTCGGCTGGGACAACGACACCGACGACGACCTCCGCGTCGCGATCGAGGACGCGATCGACGGCGACATGGTCGACGGCGACTACGGCAACGTGGTCGACGCCGTCGTGCTGTGGTGGCGCGACGACGACGGCGACCTCGTCGACGGCCTGGTCGACTCGTTGACCGACCTCGTCGGGGGCGGCGTGATCTGGCTGCTCACCCCGAAGATCGGGCGACCCGGAGCGGTCGACGCCGCCGACATCGCCGAGGCCGCGCCCATCGCCGGCCTCGCGCAGACGACGGCGGCGACGGTCAGCAAGGACTGGGCGGCGACCCGCCTGGTCGCCCCCAAGTCGATCAGCTGAACGCCGCGGATCGGCGGGGCCATACGTGAGGGCATGTCCGGCGGTTCCATGGCGGCGTCCGGACCGCCCAGCACGCACACTGGCGGCGTTGCCGACGCTCGAAAGACGCCCGGTCTGGCAGCGCGTCGGCGCCTTGCCATCGCACGCACTGGACGGCCCGGCCATCCGCCGAGAACCGCCGGACATACCCTAGGCCCATGGGGAAGATCGCCAGCCGGGTCAAGGACGCCGGAACCAGCCTGAAGATCCTGACCGAGTCGGGCATCGTCCGTCCCTACTCGCCGGTGGTGCTCGGTGGCATGGCCAACGCCCTGCGGCAGTGGAGCACCACGCCCGCCGGCGGCTTCAAGACCATCGCGCTGCGGATGCCGACGCAGGTCGCGATCATCGACGAGCGCGGCTCGCTCACCTTCGGCGAGCTCCAGGAGCGCACCAACGCGCTCGCCCACGGCCTGCGCGCCCGCGGCGTGAAGCCCGGCGACGGCGTGGCCGTCATGTGCCGCAACCACCGCGGCTTCATCGAGGCGTCCATCGCGATCAGCAAGCTCGGCGCCGACGTCCTCTACCTCAACACCGCCTTCGCCGGCCCGCAGCTGGCCGACGTCATCGCGCGTGAGAAGCCGCGCGTCGTCGTCCACGACGAGGAGTTCACCGGGCTGCTCGCCACGGCCGACATCGCCGACCGCGTGCTCGGCTGGACCGACGGCGAGGCCGGCGACGACAGCCTCGAGGGCATCATCGCCGCCGCGACGAAGGCCGGGCAGACCGGCGACCTCAAGGCCCCGAGCAGCAAGGGCCGCACGATCATCCTGACCTCCGGCACGACCGGTACGCCGAAGGGCGCGCCCCGTCCCCAGGGCGGCCTGCCCGCGGCGATCTCGCTGCTGTCGCGGATGCCGCTGAAGAGCGGCTGGAAGTGCCACGTCGCCGCGCCGCTCTTCCACACCTGGGGCTTCGCGCACTACCAGCTCGCGATGATGCTGGGCACCACGCTCGTGCTGACCCGCAAGTTCGACCCCGAGGGCGCGCTCAAGGTCCTCCACGACGAGGAGTGCGACTCCTTCGCCGTCATCCCGGTGATGCTGCAGCGCATCCTCGCGCTCCCGGAGGAGACCCTCGACAAGTACCCGCTGCCCGCGCTGAAGGCCGTCGCGTCCTCCGGGTCCGCGCTGCCCGGTGACCTGCCGATCCAGTGGATGGACCGCTACGGCGACAACCTCTACTCCATCTACGGCTCGACCGAGGTCGCCTGGGCGTCCATCGCCGACCCGAAGGACCTGCGCGAGGCCCCCGGCTGCGCCGGGCGCCTGCCGCACCAGACCGTCGTCCGGATCCTCGACGCCGACGGCCGCGAGGTGCCGACGGGGGAGTCCGGCCGGATCTTCGTCGGCAACTCCCTGCAGATCGAGGGCTACACCGGCGGCGGCGGCAAGGAGATGATCGACGGCCTCATGTCCTCCGGTGACGTCGGCCGCTTCGACGCCGACGGTCGCCTGTACGTCGAGGGCCGCGACGACGAGATGATCGTCTCCGGCGGCGAGAACGTCTTCCCGAAGGAGGTCGAGGACTGCATCGCCACCCACGACCGGGTCGCCGAGGTCGCGGCCATCGGTGTCGACGACGACGACTTCGGCAAGCGGCTGCGCGCCTTCGTCGTGCGGGTCCCCGAGGCCGAGCCGGTCAGCGCCGACGAGCTGAAGGACCTGGTCAAGGCCAACCTCGCGCGCTACAAGGTGCCGCGCGAGATCGTGTTCCTCGACGAGCTGCCCCGCAACGCCACCGGCAAGGTGCTCAAGCGCGAGCTCGCCGCGCTCGAGCCCGACGCGTGAGGCCCGGCGTGCGCTCCGACGCTCGACCCGACGCCGCGGGATCGGGCGCCGCGACCGGCATCGAGCTCGGCGCGATCGCCCCCGACTTCACCCTGCGCGACCAGTTCGGGCAGGACATCACCCTGTCGTCATACCGGGGGAGGAAGGCGGTCGCCCTCGTCTTCTACCCCTACGCCTTCAGCGGCGTGTGCACCGGGGAGATGGGCGGCATCCGAGCCCGGCTCGACGAGTTCCTGACCTTCGACACCGAGGTCCTCGCGATCTCCTGCGACCCGGTCTACGCGCTGCGCGCGTTCAGTGACACCGACGGGCTCAACTTCACCCTGCTCAGCGACTTCTGGCCGCACGGCGAGGTCACCCGCGCCTACGGCGTCCTCGACGAGCGTGCCGGCTGCCCGGAGCGGTCGTCGTACGTCATCGACAAGGAGGGCCGGCTCACCTGGGCCGTCCACCACCCCAAGCCGGCCGCCCGCAGCCTCGACGACCTGCTCGCCGCGCTGCGCGCCGCAAGTGATGGATAGTTCGCTCGGTCGGACCGCCTAGTCCATCTGGGTCATTTTTCAACCAAATCCACCGCAGCCCTTGGAAGGCCGGAAGGTGGCCGCTAGAGTTCTACTCGTTGAACCGCTGGTGACCCGAGACGCCGGCGGTTCAACTCATTTTTGCGCGAGCGCGTCTTCGCCTCATGAGGTGGCGGCAAGCCGCCAGGCGGCGGCTCTCGCCGCGCTGCCGCGCTCGCGGTTGGCTTCCGTAGGTGGTTGTGTCCGCCTGGCGGCAAGACGTGGCATGGGGCGCGAGGGCGTCTTCTCATTCATGCGCGAGCGCGTCTTCGCCTCGTGAGGTGGCGGCAAGCCGCCAGGCGGCGGCTCTCGCCGCGCTGCCGCGCTCGCGGTTGGCTTCCGTCGGTGGCGCGTGGGGCCGCCGGTTCGGTGGGGTGGGGGCGGCTTCGGTAGGCTGATCCGCGCTTCTGGGGCGTATAGCTCAGCGGTAGAGCCCCTCGCTTACAACGAGGTGGTCGGGGGTTCGATCCCCTCTGCGCCCACCCGGTCCGGTCCGGCCGGTGCGGCGCGTCAGTCGGTGACGCGCAGGCCCGCGATCCCGTGGCGCCCGCAGGCCAGGCCGAGGGCGACGATCCAGCCGACGACGGTCCAGCCGAGGGCGACGTTGAGGACGCCGATCGCGCCGGCGTTGGCCTTGCCGCGGGTGGTGGCGACCGCCCACGGCAGCAGGTAGCCGCAGGTCATGGCGGCGGCCAGCCAGGTCAGCGCGACCCGGCGCAGGCGGCGGCGCTGACGGTCGCTGACGAGCTCGAGGTACATGCCCGCACCGTAGACGGCCGGCGTCGTGCTGTCAGGCCGCCTCCCCGATACGCCCGGGGGGTGTGCAACGTCGGGTTGTGGATACCGGGGGACCGGGTGGTCGTCGCGCCGACTCGGCAGCGTGACGACCGATGGAGGGAGTGCAGGCCGCACATGCTCGCGGGACGCCGCGAGAGGCCGGCACTCCCTCGCCTGGTCTTCGGGGGCCAGCCCGTTCAGCACCCATCAGCGGTCATCCGCACGTCCACTCCTGGAGCTCCCATGTCCGAGACATTCCGGCGACCCTTCGTGCCCGCGGGCCGTGCACCAGCGGTACGGCGCAGCGCGCTGTCCCTGCCCGGGGCCGTCCTGGCCCTCGTCGTCCTCTCCACCACGCCGGCACACGCCGATCCGGATGCCCCTCCCGGGGCGGGACGGTCCGGCGAGGCGCCGGCGCAGACCGGGTCGCTGCCCGCGCCGGAGCACGCCGCGGCGCACGACGCGATCACGCGAGACTCCGCGCCGGGAGAGCACCCCGGCCCGCCAGGCGGCGTACCCCAGGGGCCGCCGGCCGAGGTGCCCGCGGACGGGCCCGCGGACGGGCCCGCCGACGTCCCCGCCGATGTCCCCGCCGGCCCGCCCGCGGGCGTCGGGAGCGACGGGGTGCCGGGGGCTCCGGCGGCCGAGGCCGCGCCGGGGCAGAAGGTCGTGGTGTGCAAGTACGTCCGCAAGCCCGGGGCCGCGGAGGTCTTCTCCCACATCATCGTCGTCAACGAGAACGCCCTTCTCGGCAAGGGCTTCGCCGGGGTGTTCCCGTTCCCGTTCTCCGATGCGCACTTCAAGTCCGTCGCCGTGCGCTATGCGGCGCCCGGCGAGCGGGCCAGCGAGATCAGCGAGGCCGTGTGCCCTGCCGAGGTGCCGGGCGAGGAGCCGCCGGGTGAGGAGCCGCCGGGTGAGGAGCCGCCCGGGGAGGGGGCGTCGGGTGAGACCGGCGGGATCGGCGACGACGCCGGGCCCGGTGTCCCCGGGGTCGGCTCCTCGGGCAGCGCCCTCCCGGCGACGGGTGCAGCCGACCACCTGCCCGCGCTCGCCCTGCTCGGCGGGCTCGGCACGCTGGCCGGCGCCTGGCTGGTGCACAGGGGCCGCCGGGCCGTCGTCCACTGACCCGTCCACCGACCGGGCGGGCGGTGCCCGCCCAGCGCGTGGCCCCCTCCGATCGAGGGGGTCACGCGCACCCGCTCCGACACTAGGGTGGTGAGCGTCACGTCCCGCGCCCGCGACCCCCAGGAGGACCACCGTGTTCGTCCCGTTCAGCGTCAATGACTTCCTCGACCGCGCCGTGCAGGTGTACGGCGAGCGCGTCGGCGTCGTGGACGAGCCGGACCAGCCGGCGCCCAGCCTGGGTGGGCTCACCTACGCGCAGGTGGGCGAGCTGGCGCGGCGCCAGGCCGCGAAGCTCGACGAGCTCGGCATCGGCGTGGGTGAGCGGGTCGCGGTCGTCAGCCACAACAGTGCCCGCCTGCTCACCTCCTTCTACGGCGTCAGCGGGTGGGGACGCGTGCTGGTGCCGGTGAACTTCCGGCTCAGCGCCGACGAGGTCCAGTACATCGTCGACCACTCCGGGGCGCGGGTCCTCTACGTCGACCCGGAGATCGAGGAGCACCTCGCGGGTGTCACCTGCGAGCGGAAGTTCGTGCTCGGTGACGACGAGCAGCTCTACGCGCCGGAGGGCGCCGAGCCCAAGCCCTGGGAGTACGACGAGGCGGCGACCGCCACGATCAACTACACCTCCGGCACGACCGCGCGCCCCAAGGGCGTGCAGATCACCCACCGCAACATCTGGACCAATGCGATGACCTTCGGGCTGCACGCCCAGATCGGCGACCGCGACGTCTACCTCCACACGCTGCCGATGTTCCACGCCAACGGCTGGGGCATGCCGTTCGCGATGACCGGCGTCGGCGCCCAGCACATCGTGCTGCGCAAGGTCGACGGCGCCGAGATCCTGCGCCGGGTGCGCGACCACGGGGTCACCGTCATGTGCGCCGCCCCTGCCGTCGCGGCGGCCGTCCTCGAGGCCGCGCAGTCGTGGGAGGGCGAGATCCCCGGGCGCGACCGGGTCCGCATCATCATGGCCGGCGCGCCGCCGCCGACGAAGACGGTGATCCGGGTCCAGGAGGAGCTGGGCTGGGAGTTCATCCAGATCTACGGCCTCACCGAGACCTCGCCGCTGCTGACCTTCAACCGGACCCGGGCCGAGTGGGACGACCTGCCGCCGGAGGAGCGCGCTGCGAGGCTGACCCGTGCGGGCGCGCCCGCCATCGGCGTGCGGCTGAGGATCGACGAGTCCGAGGAGGGCGCCGGCGAGGTGCTGGCCCGCTCCAACGTCGTGCTCGAGGGCTACTGGGAGCAACCGGAGGAGAGCGCGAAGGCGCTCGCCGGCGACTGGTTCCACACCGGCGACGGCGGCTACCTCGGCGACGACGGCTACCTCACCATCGCCGACCGCAAGAAGGACGTCATCATCACCGGCGGTGAGAACGTCACCTCGATCGAGGTCGAGGACACGCTGTTCTCGCACCCGGCCGTCGCCGAGGTCGCGGTGATCGGCGTCCCGAGCGAGAAGTGGGGCGAGACGATCAAGGCCCTCGTCGTGCTCACCGCCGAGGAGGCCGGCCGGGCCGGGCCCGAGATGGAGGCCGAGCTGGTCCGCTGGTGCAAGGACCGGCTGGCGGGCTACAAGGCGCCGACCTCGGTGGAGTTCCGCGACGAGCTGGCCCGCACGGCGACCGGCAAGCTGCAGAAGTTCAAGCTGCGCGCGCCCTACTGGGAGGGGTTCACCCGCCAGGTGAACTGAGACCGCGGCACCAGCGTGGCGGCCCAGCCGGCGCCCTGCCACGCGGCGACCGTCGCGCGCGCCCAGTCGCCGTCGGTCTCGACGACGTCGACCGCGGTCTCCACCGGAGCGGGCGACGGCGCGGGCAGCGGCTGGCCGCTGATCGGGTCGAGCGTGTCCGGACCACCGTCGACGCAGGTCACCCGGGTCAGGCCGATCCCGAGGCGTCGCTGGTTGAGGGCGAGGCTGAGCGCGGCGATGCCGGCGGCGTCGTACCCGACGACGGAGAGGTTGTCGGGCGGGTGCACCGACGACTCGCGGGCGTAGCGGACCGATCGGAGCAGGTCGCGACCGGCGGAGTGGAGCGTCCAGACCGGTACGACGACGCGGACGCTGCTGCGGGTCGCGATCCGGCTGGCGAGCGCCGCGACGCCGTCGGGGTCGGTGGCCGCGGCCGGGTGCCACAGGAGCAGGGTGTCCGCATTCGGATGTCCGTGCACCGAGACCTGGAGACCACTCGCCTGAGCCTGCATGGGACCACCGTAGGCTGAGCCCCCACAGGTCCGTGAGGCAGGAACCCGGTGTGAGACCGGGGCGGTTCCGCCACTGTGATCCCGGCCCCCGCGGCCGGGAGAGCCAGACACTGCGCTCGGACGACACCTGCCGAAGAGGGGCGCGAACCCCGAGGAGGACCCGTGCAGATCGCACTCCTTTCCACGTCCGACACCGACCTGCTGTCGGCCCGCGCGAGCGGTGCCGACTACGCGTGGGCCAACCCGTCGCGCAGCGACCTGCCGGGCCTGGTGGCGCTCGCGGAGGCGGCGGACCTCGTCGTCATCCGCCTCCTCGGCTCCCCGCAGCAGTACGACGCCGAGCTGGCCGCGCTGCGCGGCACGGGCCGGCCGCTCGTGGTGCTCGGTGGCGAGCTGACGCCCAGCGCCGAGCTCATGGAGGCCTCGACCGTCCCGGTCGGGGTCGCGGCGGAGGCGCACCGCTATCTCGCCGAGGGCGGGCCGCGGAACCTCGGCCAGCTGCACGCCTTCCTGTCCGACACCGTGCTGCTGACCGGTGAGGGCTTCGAGGCGCCGGAGGAGATCCCGGCGTGGGGGATCCTCGACCGGCCCGGTGGTGTCGAGAAGGCGAGGGTCGGGGTGCTCTTCTACCGCGCCCACCACGCCAGCGGGAACACCGACTTCGTGCACGCGCTGTGCGACGCGATCGACGCGACGGGGGAGGCCGTCGGCGTACCGGTCTTCGCCGGGTCACTGCGAGCGGCGCCGGACGAGCTGTTCACGGCGCTCGGCGAGCTCGACGCCCTCGTGGTCACCGTCCTCGCCGCCGGTGGGTCGACGCCGGCCGCCGCCAGTGCGGGTGGCGCCGACGAGACGTGGGACGTGGAGCGGATCGCCGCCCTCGACATCCCGGTCCTGCAGGGCCTGTGCCTGACCAGCAGCCGTGAGGAGTGGGAGGCGTCCGACGACGGCGTCAGCCCGCTCGACTACGCCAACCAGGTGGCGATCCCGGAATTCGACGGCCGGATCAGCACGGCGCCGTTCTCGTTCAAGGAGCTCGACCCGGCCGGCCTGCCGTCGTACGTCGCCGACCCGGAGCGCGCCGCCCGCGTCGCCGGCCTCGCGGTCGGCTACGCCCGCCTGCGCCACGTGCCCAACAGCGAGAAGAGGCTGGCGCTGATGCTCAGCGCCTACCCGACCAAGCACTCGCGGATCGGCAACGCCGTCGGTCTCGACACGCCGGTGTCGGCCGTCCGGATGCTTCGCAAGCTGCGCGACGCCGGCTACGACGTCGGCGACGGCTTCGGGGTGCTCGACCTCGACGACGACACCGTCGCCGGGGACACGCTCATCCACGCCCTCATCGCGGCCGGTGGCCAGGACGAGGAGTGGCTGACGTCGGCGCAGCTGACCGACGCGCACGTGCGGGTCAGCAAGGCGGACTACGACGCGTGGACCGCCGACCTGCCGGACGACCTGCGCGAGGAGATGGTCGAGGCGTGGGGCGAGTCGCCCGGCTCGCTGTTCGTCAACGACGACGGCGAGATCGTGCTGGCCACCCTGCAGGCCGGCAACATCGTGCTGATGATCCAGCCGCCGCGGGGCTTCGGCGAGAACCCGGTCGCGATCTACCACGACCCCGACCTGGCGCCGTCGCACCACTACCTGGCGGCGTACCGCTGGGTGGCCAACGGCTTCGGCGCCCACGCGGTGGTGCACCTCGGCAAGCACGGCTCGATGGAGTGGTTGCCGGGCAAGAACGCCGCGCTGTCGGCGTCCTGCGCCACCGACGCCGCGATCGGCAGCATGCCGCTGATCTACCCCTTCCTCGTCAACGACCCCGGTGAGGGTGCGCAGGCCAAGCGCCGCGCCCACGCGACGATCATCGACCACCTCGTCCCGCCGATGGCGAGGGCCGAGAGCTACGGCGACATCGCGCGCCTCGAGGGCCTGCTCGAGGAGTACGACAAGATCTCCGCGATGGACCCGGCCAAGCTGGCCGCGATCCGCGGCGAGATCTGGCAGCTGATGCACGCCGCCGAGCTGCACCGCGACCTCGGCATGGACGAGCAGCCCGAGGACGACGACTTCGACGACTTCCTGCTCCACGTCGACGGTTGGCTCTGCGAGATCAAGGACGTCCAGATCCGCGACGGCCTGCACGTGCTCGGCCAGGCGCCCGAGGGCGAGGCGCGGGTCAACCTCGTGCTCGCGATCCTGCGGGCCGCCCAGGTCTGGGGAGGTACGTCGAACGCGGTCCCCGGCCTGCGCGCCGCGCTCGGCCTCGCGCCCGACGCGCCGACCGCCGAGGTCGACCGGGTCGAGGCCGAGGCGCGTGAGCTGGTCGAGGCGATGGAGAAGGCGTCGTGGGACGTCGCGCGCGTCGACGACCTGCACCCCTCACCCGAGGTCCGCAGGGTGCTGTCCTTCGCGGCCACCGAGGTGGTGCCCCGTCTGGCCCGCACCACCGACGAGCTCGACCACACGCTGCACGCGCTGGCCGGCGGCTACGTCCCGGCCGGCCCCTCGGGCTCGCCGCTGCGCGGCCTGGTCAACGTGCTCCCGACCGGCCGCAACTTCTACACCGTGGACCCGCGGGCCGTGCCGTCCCGGCTGGCCTGGCAGACCGGGCAGGCGATGGCGGAGTCGCTGGTCGGCCGCTACCTCGAGGAGGAGGGCGCCTACCCCGAGTCGGTCGGACTCTCCGTGTGGGGCACGTCCGCGATGCGCACCTCCGGAGACGACATCGCCGAGGTGCTGGCCCTGCTGGGCGTGCGGCCCGAGTGGGACGAGGCGTCGAAGCGGGTGCACGCGCTGACCGTCGTACCCCTGGAGGAGCTGGGCCGTCCGCGCATCGACGTGACGGTGCGGATCTCCGGCTTCTTCCGCGACGCCTTCCCGCACGTCGTCGCGATGCTCGACGACGCCGTGCGGATGGTGGCGGAGCTCGACGAGCCGCTGGACCAGAACTTCGTGCGCGCCCACGCGCAGGCCGATGTCGCCGAGCACGGTGACGAGCGGCGGGCGCGGACCCGGATCTTCGGCTCCAAGCCGGGCTCCTACGGCGCCGGCATCCTGCAGGCCGTCGAGTCGGGCACCTGGCGCGACGACGCCGACCTCGCCGAGGTCTACACCGCGTGGGGCGGCTTCGCCTACGGGCGCGACCTCGACGGCGTCCCCGCCGCCGACGACATGCGCGCCAACTATCGTCGGATCAAGGTCGCGGCGAAGAACATCGACACCCGCGAGCACGACATCGCCGACAGCGACGACTACTTCCAGTACCACGGCGGCATGGTCGCGACGGTGCGCGCGCTGACCGGCGCCGACCCGAAGGCGTACGTCGGCGACTCGACCACCCCCGACGCCGTCCGCACGCGCACGCTGCAGGAGGAGACCAACCGGGTCTTCCGGGCCCGTGTGGTCAACCCGCGCTGGATCGGCGCGATGCAGCGCCACGGCTACAAGGGCGCCTTCGAGCTCGCCGCGACCGTCGACTACCTGTTCGGCTTCGACGCGACCGCCGGTGTCGTGCACGACTGGATGTACGAGTCGCTCGCCAAGTCCTACGTGCTGGACGAGGAGAACCAGGCGTTCCTGCGGAAGTCGAACCCGTGGGCGCTGCGCAGCATCGTCGAGCGGCTGCACGAGGCGAAGGACCGCGGGCTGTGGGAGTCGCCCGACCCCGAGGTGCTGGCCGCGCTGCAGGCCGCCTATCTCGAGGTCGAGGGCGACCTGGAGGACGAGTGAGCGCCACCGTCCGGGTGCTCGGCTTCGGGATGGGGCCGCAGCACGTCACCCCGGAGGTCGCCACCGCACTGGCCGGCTGTGACTACGCCCTGGCAGTGCAGAAGGGCGACGAGGACCCGCTGCTGGCCGTGCGGCAGGCGGTGGCCGATGCGCACGGGGTCGAGCTGGTCGTCGTACGTGATCCCGAGCGGGACCGCTCCCCGGGACTGGACCGCGCGGGCTACGAGGGCGCGGTCGCCGACTGGTACGCCGCCCGGCTGGCCGCCTACCGCTCCGTCATCGACGCGCGGGGTGGGACCTGCGCCTTCCTGGTCTGGGGCGATCCCTCCCTGTACGACGGCACGATCCGCATCGTGCGCGAGCTGGGCGTCGACTTCGACGTGCTCCCCGGGATCAGCGCGCCGCAGGTGCTCGCCGCGCGGCACCGGGTGGTGCTCCACGAGGTCGGCCAGCCGGTGCACGTCACGACCGCGCGGCGGCTGCGCACCGACGTGGCGGCCGGACAGCGCAATGTCGTCGTGATGCTCACCGCCGGGGTCGACCTCGACGGCTTCGGCGACTGGGCGATCTGGTGGGGGGCCAACCTCGGCGGCGTGGGGGAGCGCCTCGTGTCCGGCCGGGTCGCCGACGTCGTCGGGGAGATCGAGGCGGCACGCGCGGAGGCGAGGGCCGAGGCCGGCTGGGTGATGGACCTCTTCCTGCTGCGGGCGCCCGCCGGGGGAGCCGACGATGGCACTGCCTGAGCGCGACGTGCTGCTGTGCCGCGACTGCTGCTGCGGCACGGCTGGCAAGCACCCGGACGTCGACCACCGGGCGCAGCGCGACGAGATCGAGGCCCTCGACGACCCGGCCGGGCGCCGCGGGCCGCGGGTCCGGGTGCGCGTGGTCGACTGCCTCGACGAGTGCGACCGCTCCAACGTCGTACTCGTGCGGGACTTCACGTGGAACCCGGGCGGGCGGCGTCCGAAGGACGTCTGGCTCGGGGGAGTGCTCTCCGAGGAGTCGACGGCGGAGGTCGTCGACTGGGTGCGTGAGGGTGGTCCCGTGCCGCGGTCGCTGGAGCGGCATGTCTTCCGCGGGAAGCGGGGGTGAGCCACATGGGCACCATGCGTCACTCCGGACAGGCAGTTCATGCGCTTGTCGGGTGTTGCAACGCCCGACAAGCGCATGAATCCCCGGTCGACCGGGGATTCATTCAGCAGCCCGCCGGGACCCCGCGATGACCGGCCGCGCCCTCCTCGTCGCCGGGATGACCTCCGACGCCGGCAAGAGCGTCGTCACCACCGGCCTGTGCCGGGCGTTCGCACGCCGCGGGATCCGGGTGGCGCCGTACAAGGCGCAGAACATGTCGAACAACTCGATGGTCGTGCGCGGCCCGGACGGCCGGCCCGGCGAGATCGGGCGCGCGCAGTGGGTGCAGGCGGTCGCCGCGGGCGTCGAGCCCGAGGTGGCGATGAACCCCGTGCTGCTCAAGCCCGGCAGCGACCGGCGCAGCCACGTGGTGCGGATGGGCCAGCCCGACGGCGAGGTGTCGGCGCGCAACTGGCACGACGGCCGCGCCCGGCTCGCCGAGACGGCCTTCGCCGCCTTCGACGACCTCCGCTCCCGCTTCGACCTCGTCGTGGCCGAGGGCGCCGGCAGCCCCGCCGAGATCAACCTGCGGGCGAGCGACTACGTCAACATGGGCCTGGCCCGGCACGGCGACGTGCCGACGGTCGTGGTCGGCGACATCGACCGCGGCGGCTGGTTCGCCGCCGCCTACGGCACCCTGATGCTGCTGGAGCCGGAGGACCAGGCCCTGGTCAAGGGGTTCGTCGTCAACAAGTTCCGCGGCGAGGTGGACCTGCTGCGGCCCGGGCTGGCCGACCTGGAGCAACGCACCGGCCGGCCGACGTACGGCGTCCTGCCGTGGCACCCGGACCTCTGGCTGGACTCCGAGGACGCCCTCGACCTCGCCGGGCGCCGTGCCGAGGTCGGTGCGGGCGTGCGCCGCGTCGCGGTCGTGCGGCTGCCTCGGATCAGCAACTTCACCGACGTCGACGCGCTGGGCCTCGAGCCGGGGCTCGACGTCGAGTTCGTGTCCGACCCCGCGCGGCTCGCGGACGCCGACCTCGTGGTGCTGCCCGGCTCCCGGGCGACGCTGGCCGACCTGGCCTGGCTCCGGGAGCGCGGCCTGGACGCGGCGGTCCTGCGCCACGCGGCCGCGGGCCGGCCGGTGCTGGGCATCTGCGGTGGCTGCCAGATGCTCGGGCGGCGGATCGAGGACCCGGACGGCGTCGAGGGCACTCCCGGTGCGTCGGTCGAGGGCCTCGGCCTGCTCGACCTGGTCACCCGCTTCGCGCCGGAGAAGCGGCTGGTCCTGCACGAGCCTGCGGGCTACGAGATCCACCACGGGCGGATCACCGGCGCCACGGTCGACGGCAACGTCAGCGGCACGATGGTGCACGGCAGCCTGGAGGACGACGCGACGCGGGCGGCGTACCTCCGTGACGCGCTGGGCGTCGCCTCGGCCGCGTCCTTCCCCGCCGCCCGGGCGGCGCGGCTCGACCTGCTGGGCGACCTCGTCGAGGAGCACCTGGACCTCGATGCGCTGCTGGAGCTGGCCCGGTGACCGGCCCGCGGGTCCTGCTGCTCGGCGGCACGGGCGAGGCGCGCGCCCTGGCCGAGCGCCTGGTCGCCGAGGGCGTCGCGGTGGTGTCCTCGCTGGCCGGCCGGGTCGCCCGGCCGCGGCTGCCCGTCGGCGAGGTCCGGATCGGGGGCTTCGGCGGGGTGGACGGCCTCCGCGCGGCGCTCGCGGACTTCGACGCGGTCGTCGACGCGACGCACCCGTTCGCGGCGGGCATCTCCCGCAACGCCGCGCAGGCCTGTGCCGCTGAAGGGGTGCCGCTGCTGCGCCTGCAGCGCCCCGGCTGGGCGGACCGCGCGACGCCGTCGTGGATCTGGGTGGACACCCACGAGCAGGCGGCGATCGTCGCCGGCGAGCTCGGGAGCCGGCCCTTCGTCACCGTCGGGAGACAGGAGCTGGCGCGCTTCGTGCCCGCGCTGGAGGAGCGCGAGGTGCTGGCGCGGGTGGTCGACGCCCCCGACCTCGACATCCCGCAGGACTGGGAGATCCTCACCTCCCGCGGTCCCTACACGCTGGACGGCGAGCGGGCCGTGATGGCCGACCGCGACGTGCTGGTCACCAAGGACTCCGGGGGCGAGCTGACCTGGCCGAAGATGGCCGTCGCTGCCGAGCTGGGCATCCCCGTCGTCGTCGTACGACGCCCGGCGGCCCCCGCAGGGGTCGACACCGTGGCCGACGTGGACGCCGTGCTGGCCTGGCTGGGCGGGCTCTCGGCATCGGTTCAACTACCGGAATTGTCGTGATCCGACGTCCAGCGGGACGAATTCGGTAGTTGAACCGCGTCAACAGGTGCGGAGGAGTCAGGGCGTCCGCTCGTGGCCCGGCCGGCCGTGGGTGCGCCGGTCCTCCTTCATCTCCGCCTCGTAGAGGTGCCGCTTGCCCTCGACGATCTCGTCGCGGGCCGCCCGCTCGAGGCGCTTGAAGTCGGCGTAGTAGCCGTCGTCGTACTCCTCGACGACCTGGAAGGTCCACCGGCCCTGCAGCACGTTGCGTCCGACCAGCTCCTCCTGGATCCGGTCGGCGAGCGCGGCGTGACCGGCCTCGCGGAGCTGGTCGACGCCCTTGCCGAGGGTCAGGTCGGCGGTGCCGCTGAGCCGGTGGAAGGCGTACAGGTGGCCGCGCGCGATCTCGACGGCCTCCAGCGCCTCGGAGATGTTGCCGAGCGCCTCGACCGTCAGGTCGTCGACGCCCGCCGGACGGGTGTGCTCCTCATCGATCGCCATGGCTCGATGATGCCCGCGACCGACGAGGAGCACACGGGTCGTCCTGTCCTCAGAGCGCGGCGCGCAAGCCCTCGGCGAGGGAGGTCGCCGGACGGCCGAGCAGGCCCTCGAGGTCGGCGCGGTCGACGTACAGGTCGCCACGGCCCAGGCCCAGGTCGGCGTCGGCGAGCACGGCGGCGTAGCCCTCGGGCAGTCCGGCACCGACGAGGACCTTGGTCAGCTCCTCGGCGGGGACGTCGGTGTACGTCACCTCCGCGCCCGTGACCTCGGAGACGGTGGCGGCGAGCTCCTTGAGGCTGAACGCCGCGCCACCGAGCTCGTAGACCTCCTGCGGCTGCTCGAGGAGCAGCGCGGCGGCGGCCGCCTCCGCGAAGTCGGCGCGGGTCGCCGCGCTGACCTGGCCGTCGCCGGCCGCGCCCAGGACCGTGCCGTGCTCGGTGTACGTCGCCAGCTGGCCGCTGTAGTTCTCGATGTACCAGCTGTTGCGGAGGAAGGTGTGCGGCAGCCCGGCGGCGACGATCGCCTCCTCGGTGGCCTTGTGCTCCCCGGCGAGGATGATCCCGCTGCTGGCGGCGTTGGCGATGCTCGTGTAGGCCAACAGCTGCACACCCGCGGCCGCGGCGGCGTCGATGACGTTCTGGTGCTGGGGGAGGCGCTGGCCGACCTCGCTGCCGGAGATGAGCAGCACGCGGTCGGCACCGTCGAAGGCGGCGGCGAGCGCGGCGGTGTCGGCGTAGTCGACCTTGCGGGTGGCGACGCCGAGGGCGGCGAGGCCGGCGAGGCGCTCCTCGTCGCGGCCGAGGGCGACGACCTGGTCGGCGGGGACGCCCTTGGCGAGGAGGGACTCGACGACGTGGCGACCGAGCTGGCCGGTGGCACCGGTGATGACGAACGACATGGTGGGAACCTTCCGAACGGGGTTGGGGATCGTGCTTGTCGATGTCCTCAACGGGTCGTCCGGAGGGTTGCTTCCCAATGGAGAGTACGCACTTTGAAGTAAGGTACTTCCGTGGCAGAAAGTATGAGCCCGGTCGAGGCGCCGAGCATCTTCGAGCAGTTCCCCGGTGGGGTCTTCCCGGCGGCGTGCTCCAGCCGCGTGCTGCTCGACCACGTGATGAGCAAGTGGGGCGTGCTCGTGCTGGTCTCGCTGACCGAGGGCCCGCAGCGCTGGAGCGAGCTGCGCCGACGCGCGCAGGGCATCAGCGAGAAGATGCTCGCCCAGACCCTGAAGACCCTCGAGGCCGACGGCCTGGTCCACCGGGAGCAGCAGCCGGTGATGCCGCCGCGCGTCGACTACAGCCTGACCCCGCTCGGCGAGGACCTCGCCGAGGTGATGGTGCCGCTGCTGCGCTGGGTCGGCCGCAACGCCGACGCGATCATCGGGACGTAGCGCCGTCGTACCGGACGTCCTGGTCGTGGATCCGGCGATCTCGCGACCATTCCGTCCGGTACGACGGGTGGCGGGGTGCTACTTCGGCGGGGCCGGGACCAGGCACGCCACCGGGGCGGAGACGTTGCCGGAGAAGTCCTCGGCGTACAGCTCGGCGTCCCCGGTGCCGGTCAGGTGCAGGATCCCGCTGCCGCCCAGCTGCTTCTGCGTCGGACCGGAGGCCGACTCGGTGTACTTGATCCGCTGGCCGCTGGCGAACGGCCCCCAGACGTGGCCGCTGCCGGTGTCGCGCAGGTAGACCTCGGGGTCGGCGTCGACGACGTCGGTGGCGTCGAGCCGGTAGAAGCCGTCCTGGTTCTGGCCCTGCGGGTTCGGCCGGGTGCCGCCCGCCTTCGGCGTGTTGCCGCCCGGGTTGGTCGACTCGGCGCAGGCGACGGTCGGCGGGGTGGTGTCGACCACCTCGATCGCGCCCGACCCGTGGCCGGTGTTGCCGGCGGCGTCGGTGGCCTCGCAGGCGACCGTCGTGGTGCCGAGCGGGAACTGCGACCCCGACGGGGGCACGCAGGTCGGCGTCAGCGGGCCGTCGACGTTGTCGACCGCGCTGGCGTCGTACCCGACCACGGCGCCGTCGGGACCGGTGGCCTCGACGGTCTTGCTCTCGACGGTGACCACCGGGGGCGTCACGTCCTTCACGTCGATCTCGACGGTCTGCACGAACGCGGGCCCGGGGACCTGGCCGTTGACCTTGAACGACACCTGGCACGACACCGTCTCGCCCTGCGGCGCGTCGCCGGCCAGCGTGATGGTCTCGTCGAAGGTGACGGTGCCGCCGCTGGTGACGGTGGTCGGCGACGTCGCCGTCAGCGAGGCGGTGACGCCCGCGTCGCAGGTGACCTCGTGGGTGACCTCGGCCGGCAGGTTCTGCAGCTGGCTGAGGATCACGTCCGAGACCTGGTCGGGGTTGGCCGCGGTGAGGGTGCCGCCCGTCTGCGACGTCACGTAGCTGGCCTGGCCCTCCGAGTCGAGGCCGTCCCACAGGTAGCCGTCGGCCCCCGGCACCGAGATCGCGATGACCCGGATGCCGGCCGCCTGCAGGGCTGCCGTGGTCGGGGCGAGCGAGTGGCCGCCCGACGGGTCCTCGCTGCTCGAGTCGCCGAACATCACGACGATCGGGGTGCCGTCGTCACGGAAGTCGATCGCGGTCGGGATCTGCGCGAGCGCGCCGATCCAGTCCTCCTCCGCGTCGCTCCCGCCGCCCGACAGCGGGGTCCACGAGCTGATCCCGGCCGTGACGGCGGAGGTGTCGGCCGTGAGCTGCTGGCGGAGCAGGAAGTAGCCCGTGGCGTCCTCGGCGTCCTTGTAGTCGGCCACCGCGAACCGTGCCGTCGGCTGGGCCGCGAGGATCTGGCTGACGATGCTGTTGGCGTTGGACTGCACGTTCCCGATGCTCGCCGTCATGCTCGTCGTGGTGTCGGCGAGGAACACGATGTCCGGGTTGGGCGGGATGGGCGGCGTCTCGACCGTCTTGGTGATCGTCACCGATGCGCCCGGGGCGAGCGCATCGGTGTAGTGCTGCGGGCTGACGCCCGGGTCGCCCGAGGCGGCGACCGTGGCGGCCGCGCCGAGGGCGAGGGAGAGCACGCCGACCGGGAGGGCTCGGGCGAGGGTGCGGTTGGGGGGTTGGACAGGCATGTCAGTTCCTTTCCGAGGGGTGTTGCTGACACCCCACGGAGTGCGGAACCGGTCCGGTTGATACGTCGGCCTGCTGCTCAGCGCCTCGCGCGGGCCCCTGCCAGCGTGGCGGCGGCGAGGACGGCACCGGCCCCGATCCGGCGGGCCAGCGTGCGGGCGCGGTCCAGGTCGGTCCGGTCGGGGAGCGGCCCGTCGCCCATCACGGCCCGGTGCTCGATCCGGCCGGCGTAGTCGTTGGTGCCTCCCAGCCGGATGCCGAGCGCGCCCGCGAAGGACGCCTCGACCGGACCGGCGTTGGGGCTGGGGTGGCCGGCCGCGTCGCGTCGCCAGGTCCGCCACGCGCCCGCCCGGTCCGGTCCGATCCCCGTGGCGAGCGCCGCGGTGAGCCGGGAGCCCGGCAGGTTGAGCAGGTCGTCGAAACGAGCCGCGGCCCAGCCGAACCGCTCGTAGCGGGGGCTGCGGTGGCCGACCATCGCGTCGAGCGTGTTCGCGGCGCGGTACCCGAGCAGGCCCGGTACGCCGGCGACGGCACCCCACACGAGGGGCGCCACGACCGCGTCGCTGGTGTTCTCGGCCAGGGACTCCAAGGTGGCCCGGACGACCTCGCCCTCCTCGAGCCGCGAGGTGTCGCGGCCCACCAGGTGGGTCAGCTGCACCCGGGCCTCCGGCAGCCGCCCGTCGGCCAGGAGGCGGCTGACCGCGGCGGCCTCGCGGTCGAGCGACGTGCCGCCCAGGACCGCCCACGTGGCGGCGGCCGTGGCCAGCGTGCGCGGCAGCGGGCGTCGTACGACGGCCTCGGTGGCGGCGCCCAGCGCCACCGCGCCGCCGACCAGGACCGCCACGTGCACGACACCGGCCGCCCGGTCGTCGCGCCAGGTGCGGCGCTCGAGGGAGGCGGCGAGCTGCCCGAAGCCGGCGACGGGGTGGAGGCGCCGCGGATCGGCGAGGAGCCGGTCCGCGGCGTACCCGAGCAGCAGCCCGGCGGCCCGGGCCGTGCTCGTCGAGGTCACAGGCTGGCGGCCAGCTGGCGGCGCGCGTGGTCCGCCGCGACGCGGTCGTACATCCGGCCCACGAGCGCGGTGAGGCCGATGCCGATGACCGCCCACAGCGTGGCGAGGGTGACCAGCGAGGCCCGGCGGAAGTACCACAGCGTGTCGGCCGGGAAGTCGCCCAGCTCGTTGACGCTCGGCAGGAGGTAGCCCGCGAGCACCACGACGGCGAGGTAGGCACCGGCGCCGACCAGCGCGGTCGTCCAGCCGTCGAGGCGGCCGAGCAGCTTGTTGGCCAGCACGACCACCGCGATGGCGGCGAGCACGGAGACCAGCAGCAGCGCGAAGTACGACGCCGTGCGGCCCCCGATCGTGTCCCCGCTCCCGACCGCGGGCGGCGTGGCGGGGTACTTCGCGAAGGGCACGAGCGCGACCGCGACGAACCCGAGCAGGCCGACCAGCGCCGTCGACCCGCGGGCCGACAGGCCGCCGAGGCGACCGAGGACCGCTGCGGCGGCCAGCGAGGTGAGGCCGCCGAGGGCGGCGCCGATCGCGAGCATGCCGGTCAGCAGGCCCCAGCTCTTCTGGTTCTCGCGGGAGATCTCGACCATGCCGGAGTGGTCCTCCTCGGCGGCCGCGGCCTCCTCGGCGGCGACCTCCTCGGGGGTCATCTGCGCGGCCGCGGACTCCTCGAGCGCGATCGCGTCGTCGACCTGCGGCTCACCGAGGGCGAACGCGACGACGAAGGCGATCAGGCCCGCGACGATCCCGACCGCGAGGCCACGGATGAGGAAGGCTGCCGGGCTGAGGGCAGAGCTCTCCCCGGGAGTGGTGCCCATGGCGGGATCCCCGCTCAGTGGCAGGGGTAGCCGAGCAGGTGGCGCGCGTCGTGCACCCACTCGTGGACGGCGTTGCCGGCCGGGAGCGAGAGGGCGCCCTGGTCGGCGCTCACGAAGAAGATGGCGAGCATCGCCAGCAGGCCGAAGAAGACGACCCAGGTGCCCAGCTTGAGCAGCGGGACGACGGGAACGGTGACGACCGCGGTCGGGGTGGCGGTGGTCTGCGACATGGAGGCCTCCTCAGGGATTCAGCGTCCCTGGTCAGTGGGTTGAGGTGGTGCAGGCACTCGTTCCTGACTTCACCACCCCGTCCACGAGGGCGGAGGCGGTGTCACAGTAGCGCGACTGTGCCGGAGTCCCACCGGCTTCCTCGTGCCTGCAGGGCGAGCCTAGGGCATCGAAGGCCTTCGTGGGGGAGCGGAGTGCCCGCGTGGACGTCCTTTCTGCTCGGCTTCTCCTATCGTCGGGACATGAGCGTCGCGAGCGACCTGGTCCTGGTCACGATCGATCCCGTCACCGGCCGCAGCCTGCTCGGGTCGAGCGAGACGGATCCGGTCCTCGGTGGAGCGCTGTTGGTGGACCTGGTGCTGGCCGAGCGGGCCGACGTCCGGGGAGCGCCGAGGAAGGCCCGGGTGCGCCTGGTCACCGGACGGCCGCTGGACTCGCTGCCCCACGACCGGGCTCTCGCCCGGCTGCGGCCGGGCCGGGACCCGAGGGCCTCCGCGCTGGTCCCGAGGCTCGGGAAGGGCGCGCGGGCCCTGGTGCTGGAGCAGCTCGTCGCGGAGGAGGCGCTGGCGCCGCGCCGCGCGCGCGTGCTGGGTGTCTTCCCGACGACGAGGTACGACGTCGTCGACCCCGCGCGCCGGGAGCGGCTCGTCGCCTCGGTGCGTGCGGTGCTGGCGGGCCAGGTCCCGCCGGACGACGTGACGGGGCCGCTCGTCGGCCTGCTCCAGGCGGGCGGGGTGGTCAAGCGCCTCGTGCCCGCGCCGGAGCGTCGCGCCGCCGTACGACGGGCGAAGGAGATCGCGAAGGGCGACTGGGCGGGCTCGGCCGCGAGGGCAGCGGTCGTCGCCGCGAGCTCGGCGGCCTCGGCGGCGGTCAGCGCTGCTGTGGTGGTGGCGGCGTCGGGGGACGGTGGGGCAGCCGGCTGAGCGCGGCCAGCAGCCGGTCGGTGACCTCGGGCGCGCGCACGGCGACCCGGATCCACGACTCGTCCAGGCCGGGGAAGGTGTCGGCGCGGCGCACCGCGATGCCCTGCGCGCGGAGCTCGTCGTGCACGCCGGCACCGGGCCGGGCGAGGACGAAGGACGCGGCGGACGGCAGGAAGTCGATGCCGAGGTCGGCGAGGCCCTTCTCGAGGTGCTCGCGCCCGTCGCGGATCTGCTCGGCGCGGCGGTGGGCCTCGGTGGCGGCCACCGGGGTCGTGCAGGCCTCGACCGCGGCCGCCGCAGTGGTGCCGACCGACCACGGCGTCTGGTTGAGCGCCAGGCCGGTGACCACCATGGCGTCGCCGACGAGGTAGCCCGCCCGGATGCCCGGGATGCCCCAGTGCTTGGTGAGCGAGCGGATGACGACGAGGCCCGGCAGCCGCACGCCGGCGAGCGACTCGGCCTCGCCGGGCACGCAGTCCATGAAGGCCTCGTCGACCACGACCACGCGACCGGGGCGCAGCAGCGCCCGGATCTCGTCGGCCGGGTGCAGGACGCCGGTGGGGTTGGTCGGGTTGCCGACGACCACGAGGTCGGCGTCGTCGGGGACCAGCGTCGGGTCGAGCGTGTACGGCGGCGGGAGCACCACCGGCGTCACCCGGTGCCCGGCCTGCTCGAGCGCGGCGTGCGGCTCGGTGAACTGCGGGTGCACGACGACGGGTCGGCGCCAGGGGCGCAGTCGCGCGACGAGGGTGAACGCCTCGGCGGCGCCGGCCGTGACGAGGACGCCGTCCTGCGGCCGCCGGTGGTGGCGGGCGGCCGCGGCCCGCGCGCGGTCGGCGTCGGGGTAGGCGCCGGCCGCGTCGATCGAGGCGTGGAGCGCGTGGTCGAGCCACGAGGGGCGCGGGCCGTCGTACACGTTGACGGCGAAGTCGAGGACGGCGCCGCGGGCCTCGACGTCGCCGTGGTGGCGCAGCGGGTCATCCATGGGCGTGCACCGCTTCCGAGAATCGTGCAGCCAGCTGTGGGTGGCCGGCCCAGTGGGTGTGGAGGTACGACGCATGCAGCGTAGGCGATGCGAAGCCGACCTCCTCTCCCTCGACCGTCCACGCCGGCGTGCCCTTGGTCGTCGGCGTGACCGTGGTGCGGTGGAACTCGTGGCCGGTGACCTGCTCGCCGGCGCGGGTCAGCAGCGTCTCGGTCGCGCCGGTGGCGACGGGGTAGCGCAGCGTGAGGCGGCCGGTCATCACGGCGTCGGCGTCGAGCACCCCGGCCATGGGGACGCCGTCGAGGGAGCGGCACAGGTAGAGCAGGCCGGCGCACTCGGCGACCGTGGGGAGCCCGTCGCGCACCGCACCTCGGATCTCGGCCAGCAGCGAGGTGTTGGCGGCGAGGTCGGCGGCGTGGACCTCGGGGAAGCCGCCGCCGAGGTAGAGACCGGCGGTGCCCGCGGGGAGCGCGGGGTCGGAGGCCGGGTCGAAGGGGACGACGTCGCAGCCGTGGGCGGCGAGGAGCTCGGCGGTCTCGGCGTACTGGAAGGTGAAGGCGCGGCCGGCGGCGACGGCGACGCGCTTGCGGTCCCGGGGGTCTCGTGACGGTTGCTGCGCAACCTCCTCGACCACCGGGACCGGGCTCCAGGCGGTGGCGTCGAGGTCCGGAGCGGAGCGCGCGATCGCCAGCACGGCGTCGAGGTCGACGTGCTCGGTGACGACCTCGGCCAGCCGGGCCACGACCTTCGCGGCGCCGCCCCGCTCGGCGGCGGTGACCAGCCCGAGGTGGCGCGAGGGTGTGGCGATCGAGGCGTCGCGGGGGATGGCGCCCAGCACGGGCAGGGAGATCGAGGAGCGGACCTCGTCCGCGTGCCGCGCGGAGCCGGCCTGGTTGAGGATCACCCCGGCGACATCGACGGTCGGGTCCCAGGTCGCCATGCCGTGCACGACCGCGCCGATCGAGCGCGAGGAGCGGGAGATGTCGACGACGAGCACGACCGGGGTGCGGGTCAGCGCCGCCACGTGGGCGGTGGAGGAGAAGCCGTTGCCGCCGATGCGGCCGTCGTACAGGCCCATCACGCCCTCGACGACGGCGACGTCGGCCTCCCGCGCGCCGTGCAGCAGCAGCGGCGCGACGAGCCCCTCGCCGACGAGGTGCGGGTCGAGGTTGCGGCCGGGGCGTCCGCAGGCGAGGGCGTGGTAGCCGGGGTCGATGTAGTCGGGGCCGACCTTGTGGCCGCTGACCGCGTGCCCCGCCGCCGCCAGCGCGGCCATCAGGCCGGTGGCGACGGTCGTCTTGCCCTGGCCGGTGGCCGGGGCGGCGACGACGACGCGGGGCAGGGGCGTCACCACTCGATGCCCTTCTGGCCCTTCTGGCCGGCGTCCATGGGGTGCTTGACCTTGGTCATCTCGGTCACCAGGTCGGCGAGCTCGACCAGCTTCGGGTCCGCGCGGCGGCCGGTGATCACCACGTGCTGGTGGCCGGGCCGGTTGGCGAGGGTCTCCACGACGTCGTCGATGTCCACCCAGCCCCAGTTGATCGGGTAGGTGAACTCGTCGAGCAGGTACAGGTCGTGCTGCTCGGCGGCGATCCGGCGCTTGATCTCGGCCCAGCCCTCGGCGGCGTCGGCGGCGTGGTCCTCCTCGGAGCCGGCCTTGCGCGACCACGACCAGCCGGAGCCCATCTTGTGCCACTCGACCGTGCCGAAGCCGTCGTCGGGGAGCTGCTCGAAGGCGGTCTGCTCGCCGAGGCGCCACTTCGCGGACTTCACGAACTGGAAGACGCCGATGTCCCAGCCCTGGTTCCACCCGCGCAGGGCGAGGCCGAAGGCGGCGGTCGACTTCCCCTTGCCGTCGCCGGTGTGCACCATCACCAGCGGCCGGTTGCGGCGCTGGCGGGTGGTCAGCCCGTCGTTGGGTACGACGAGCGGCTGGCCCTCAGGCATGGTCGGTCTCCTTGTGCTGCCAGGTGTCGGCGTGAATGGCGTCGGCGAGCGGCCGGCGCGAGCGCCAGCCGTGGCGCTCCAGGTCGGGCACGGCCTCCAGGTGGCTGACGGTGCCGAGGCAGAGCCACGCCACCGGGCGCACGTCCTGCGGGATGCCGAGCAGCTCCTGCAGGAAGGGCTCGCGGTAGAAGGACACCCATCCCAGGCCGAGGCCCTCGGCGGTGGCGGCCAGCCAGAGGTTCTGGATCGCCAGCACGGTCGAGTAGAGGCCGGCGTCGGCGATCGCGTGCCGGCCGAGCACGTGCTGCCCCCCGCGGCCCTGGCTGTGCGTGACGACGACGCCCATCGACGACTCGCAGATGCCCTCGACCTTGATCCGGTCGAAGGTGCTGCGGCGCTCGGGCGGCAGGCTGGCCGCGAAGGTGTCGCGCTCGTGGGCGACGTGGTCGCGGAAGGCCCGGCGGGTGGCGGGGTCGCGCACCACCACGAAGTCCCACGGCTGGCTCATGCCGACGCTGGGAGCCCGGTGGGCGGCGTCCAGCACCCGGTGCAGCACGTCGTCGGGCACCGGGGCCCCGGTGAACTCCGCCCGGACGTCGCGGCGCCGGGCGATGACGTCGTACAGGTCGGTGGTGGCGGTCATGCTGCCCTCCGGGTGACGTCGAGGAGCGCCTCGGCACTCACCTCGCCGATCGGGACGTGCTCGGCGCCGAGGTGCTCGGCCAGCGTCGCGGCCAGGCCCATCCGCATCGGGCCGGACTCGCAGTCGACGACGACGGCGGTGATCCCGGCCCCCGCGAGGACGCCGGCGGCCATCCGGGAGCGGGCCACCGCGTCGGCCCCAGCGGTGGCACGACCGTCGGTGACCACGACGAGCAGCGGCCGGCGCTGCGGGTCGCGGGTGTGCTCGACGGCGAGCAGGTGGGCGGCCTCCAGCAGGCCCTCGGCCAGCGGGGTGCGCCCACCGGCGGGCAGCTCCTCCAGCCGCTGGGCCGCGGCGTCGACCGAGTGCGTCGGCGGCAGCGCCACCTCGGCCGTCGTACCCCGGAAGGTGACCAGGCCGACCTTGTCGCGGCGCTGGTAGGCGTCGAGCAGCAGGCTCAGCACGGCGGTCTTGACCTGCTCCATCCGCTTGCGGGCCGCCATCGAACCGGACGCGTCGACGCAGAAGAGCACCAGGTTGGACTCCCGGCCCTCCCGTACGGCGACGCGCAGGTCCTGCGCTCGCAGGACGAGCTGCCCGGCGGTCCGCCCGCGCGCCCCCTGGTGGGGCGCAGCCGCGCGGATCGTCTCGGTCAGGTGGATCGCGCCGCTGTGGTCACCCGTCGGCACGGCGGCGCCGATCCGGCGACCGTTGCTCGTACGTGCCCGGCTCCGGCGCCCGGCCGTCCCGGTCCCGACGCCGCGCACCGTCAGCAGCCGCGTCCGGTAGGTCGACCCGGTCCCCGCCACCGTCGAGTTGTCGGTCCCGCCCGCCGAGTTGGCCGTTTGGTCCGCCGAGTTGGCGGTTTGGTCCGCCGAGTTGGCGGTTTCGTCCGTCGAGTTGTCGGTTTGATCCGTCGAGTTGGCCGTTTCGTCGGCCGGGTCGTCCACCGGAGCGTCGCCAGCGTCGTCGGGGCCGGCGCCGTCGGGGCCGTCCGGCTGCGGGTCCGGCTCCGGGTCGTCGTCGGGCGGCAGCTCCTCGTCGCCGAGCACCTGGTCGAGCAGGTCCTCGTCGAGTCCCGGGGCGTCGAACGGCTTGCGCCGGCGACGGTGCGGGAGCGCCAGGGTCGCGGCCACGCGGATGTCATCGAGGGTGACCTCGGTCCGTCCCGACCACGCGGCGTGGGCGACCGCGGTCCGGGCGGTGACGATGTCGGCGCGCAGGCCGTCCACGTCGAAGGCCGCACACACCTCGGCGATCTTGAGCAGGCCCGCGTCGGTCAGTCGTACGACGCCCACGAGCGCCTGCGCGTCGGCGATCCGCCCCCGCAGCGCGGCCTCCGCGTCGGCGTAGCGCTCGGCGAAGGCGGCCGGGTCGGCGTCGTACGCCATCCGGCGGCGGACGACCTCGGCTCGCAGCGCCGGGTCGCGGGGCGCGGCGACCTCGACGGTCAGGCCGAACCGGTCGAGCAGCTGCGGCCGCAGCTCGCCCTCCTCGGGGTTCATCGTGCCGACGAGGACGAAGCGGGCGGCGTGCTCCACCGAGACGCCGTCGCGCTCGACCGTCGAACGACCCATGGCCGCCGCGTCGAGCAGCAGGTCGACGAGGTGGTCGTGGAGCAGGTTGACCTCGTCGACGTACAGGATCCCGCGGTGGGCACGGGCCAGCAGTCCGGGCTCGTACTCCGCCTTGCCCTCCGACAGGGCGCGCTCGAGGTGCAGCGAGCCGAGCACGCGGTCCTCGGTGGCGCCGACGGGCAGCTCGACCAGTCGAACGGGCCGGGTCTCGACCGGTGCGTCCGGTCCGAACGGTCCGTCGGGGGACAGGCCCGGGTCGCGCGGGTCGGAGGAGAACCGGTCGCCCGCGACCACGTCGATCGGCGGCAGGACGGCGGCGAGGGCACGGACGATGGTCGACTTCGCGGTGCCCTTCTCGCCGCGGACGAGGACGCCGCCGACGTCGGGGGCGATCGTGGTGAGCAGCAGCGCGAGGGCCATCGGGTCGGGGCCGTCGGGACCGTCCGCCCCGACCACCGCGCTGAACGGGAACTGCTGCGTCATCGCAGACGCTCCTTCCGGGCGACTCGTTCGGTGGAGTAGAGGTAGGACTCGGCGTCCGACGCGGAGGCGAGCGCCGGACCGACGAGGATCACGGCCGCCTGGCGCAGGCCCGCCTCCTCGACCAGCGCCGGCACGGTGGCGACCGTGCCGCGCAGCACGAGCTCCTCGGGCTGCGAGGCCCGGGACACGACGGCGACCGGGCAGTCCTCGCCGTAGAAGGGCGCGACCTCGGCCATCAGCTCGCGGGTCCGGGTGATCGCCAGGTGCAGCACCAGCGTGGCGCCGGTGGCAGCGAACGCCGCCAGCGACTCGCGCTCCGGCATCGCCGTCGAGCGGGCCTGGGTCCGGGTGAGCACGACGGACTGCGCGACGAGCGGCACCGTGAGCTCGCGCCCGACGATCGCGGCCGCAGCGGCATAGGCGGGGACGCCGGGGGTGACGTCCCACGGCACCCCGGCCGCGTCGAGGCGGCGGGTCTGCTCGTGCAGCGCCGAGTAGAGCGACGGGTCGCCCGACGTCAGTCGTACGACGTCCCGGTCGGCCGCGTGCGCCTCGACCATCACCGCCGTGATCCGGTCGAGGTCGAGCTCCTGGGTGTCGACGAGGTCGGCGTCGTCGCGGCAGTGCGACAGGACGGCCATGTCGATGTAGGTGCCGGGGAAGAGGACCACGTCGGCGACGCCGAGCAGCGAGGCCGCCCGCAGGGTGATCAGGTCGGCGGCGCCGGGACCGGCGCCCACGAAGTGCACCGTCATGCGGTCTCCTTCGTCCAGGCCCACTGGGTCACCGCGCGCGCGGGCGTCCAGCCGGTGAAGCGTCCGCCCAGCGGCGTCACGTGCTCGACCGACAGGCGGGTGAGCTCGCCGCCGTGCGCGTGGAAGGCGGCGACCAGCAGCTGCTCGGTCTCCAGGGTCACGCCGTGCGCGACGAGCCGACCGTGGGGTGCGAGGCGCTCGCGGCACAGGTCGAGCAGCCCGGGCGCCGTGGCACCGCCGCCGACGAAGACCGCGTGCGGCTGCGGCAAATCGGCGAGCGCGTCGGGCGCCCTGCCCTCGACGACCCACAGCCGTGGGACGCCCAACGACTCCGCGTTGCGGGCGATCCGGGCGGCGCGCTCCGGGTCGACCTCGACCGCGACCGCGTTGGTGCGCGGGTGGGCGCGCAGCCACTCGATGCCGATCGAGCCGGCGCCGGCCCCGATGTCCCACAGCAGCTGGCCGGGGCGGGGCGCGAGCCGCGACAGTGCACTGGCGCGGACGTCGCGCTTGGTGAGCTGGCCGTCGTGCTCGAAGAGGTGGTCGGGGACGCCGGTCGCCCACGAGTTGAGGTCGTCCTCGGTGGCGGGCACCTCGACCGCGATCACGTTGAGCCGGGGCAGCGGCCCGGACCACGCGCCGAAGTCGGTCGGCCGGCTCGTGTAGCGGAACTCGTCGTCCGAGCCGAGGTCGCCCAGGACCGTCATCCGGGTGTCGTCGAAGCCCTCGGTGTCCAGCAGCTCGGCCACGGTCATCGGGGTCGTCTCGTCGGACGACAGCACCAGGATCCGCGCTCCCGCGACCAGCTCGCGCCGCAGCGCCGCGGGATCGCGCCCGACCAGCGTCACCACCGTCGACTCCTCCGCGGACCAGCCCATCCGGGCCCGCGCGAGCGCCACCGACGACACCGCTGGTACGACGTCGACCGCGTCGGCGCCGAGCAGCCGGATGAGCGTCGTACCGATCCCGGAGACCAGGGGGTCACCCGAGGCCAGCGCGACGACCCGCCGGCCGTCGTACTCACCGAGGAAGGAGGCGAGCGACGACAGCGGGCGCGGCCACGGGCGGCGTTCCTGGCCCTCGACCGGAGGGACCAGGCCGAGGTGGCGCTCGCCGCCGAGGAGGACCTCGGCGCCGGTGACGAGAGCCAGCGACGCGGGCGGGAGGTGGCCGTCGGCGCCGACGCCGACGACCGTCACCTTCACTCCGCCCATCACTCGACCCACCGGGGCGTCCAGACCGTGCCGTTGGGCTCCACGCGTGTGTAGGAGGCGCCGACGATCAGCAGGCACTTCATGTCGATGGCGTCCGTGTCGAGCCCACCGAGCGTGGTCACGGTCAGCGACTCCTCGGCGCGGCCGACGTCGCGGCCCACGACCACCACGGTGTCGGGGGAGCGGTGCTCGAGCAGGATCTTCTGCGTCTCCACGACCTGCTCGCGGCGCGAGCGCGAGGCCGGGTTGTAGATGCCGAGCACCAGGTCCGCCTCGGCGACGGCCCGCAGCCGCCGCTCCACCACCGGCCACGGCTTGAGCCGGTCCGACAGGCTCATCACCGCGAAGTCCGCGCCGATCGGCGCGCCGGCACGAGCGGCGACCGCCTGAATCGCGCTCACGCCGGGCAGCACCCGCACCGGGACGCTCGCGTGCTCGGGGTGGGCCGGGTCGGCCGCCGCCTCGAAGACCGCGGCAGCCATCCCGAAGACCCCGGCGTCGCCGCCGGAGACCACCGCGACCCGCTCGCCGCGCAGGGCGAGGTCGAGCGCGAACCGGGCCCGGTCGACCTCGACCGTGTTGCCGGAGGCGTGGCGCTGGAGGCCGGGGCGCTGGGGGACGCGGTTGACGTACGGCGCGTAGCCGACCACGTGCTGGACCTCGGCCAGTGCGGCGGTGGCCTCGGGGGTCAGCCAGCCGTCGGGGCCGGGGCCGAGGCCGATGACGAGGAGCTCGGCGGCCCGGGGGTCTCGTGACGGTCGCTGCGGGACCTCCTCGACCACCGGGGCGGGCTCGGCCGCGCGGAGGCGGGCCGCCGTCGCCGGCCGCGCCGAGTCACCCGGCACGACGATGAGCGAGAAGTACGGCACCGACGCCTCGTCGACCTCCGCGACGGGCAGCCACCGCTCCTCGGGCTGGGAGGCGCGCTCGACGTACATCGCTCCCTCCAGCCGCCCGGCCTGCTCCAGTGCGGAGCGGACGGCGGGGAAGGTGCGGCCCAGCTTCATGATCACGGCGCCGTCGGTGTCGGCGAGGCGGCGGGCGAGCTCGGGCTCGGGCAGGGTGCCGGGGAGCACGGTCAGGACGTCGTCCTGTCGCACCAGCGGCGCCGGGATGGTGGCGGTGGCGGCCGCGAAGGCCGGCACCCCGGGGACGACGTCGACGGCGAAGCGGTCGCGGAAGCGGTCGACGAGGTACATCGACGAGCCGTAGAAGAGCGGGTCGCCCTCCGCCAGGAGTACGACGTCGCGGCCGGCCTCGAGGTGGACGGCGAGCCGGGCCTCGCAGTCGTCGTAGAAGTCGGCCAGCGCGCCGACGTACCCGCCCGGGTGGTCGGTCGTGCCCGTCGTGACGGGGTAGCGCAGCTCCTCCTCGACCGCGTCCGCGGGGACCAGGTGTGCAGCGATCCGGCGCGCGTGCGACTCCTTGCGGACGCCCGCGTGGAAGGCCACCACCGAGGCGGCACCGATCAGGCGCTCGGCCTTGCGGGTGATCAGCTCGGGGTCGCCCGGCCCGATGCCGACGACGTGGAAGCTGCCGGCCACGGCTACTCCTCCTCCTGGGCGAGGGCGTTGACCGCCGACGACGCCATCGCGGAGCCGCCGCGGCGCCCGCGGACGGTGACGAACGGGATGTCGATGCCGTGGTCGTCCGCGAAGGCGGCGAGCGCGTCCTTGGACTCGGCGGCGCCGATGAAGCCGACCGGGCAGCCGACGATCGCGGCCGGGCGCGGGCCGCCGTCGAGGATCATCTCGAGCAGGTGGAAGAGCGCGGTCGGGGCGTTGCCGATCGCGACGACCGAGCCCTCCAGCAGCGGCTCCCACAGTGACACCGCAGCGGCGGTGCGGGTGGTCGACCACTCCTTGGCCAGCGCCGGCACCCGCTCGTCGGTGAGGAAGCAGTGCACCGGGTTGTCGGCGGGGAGCCGGCCGGCGGTGATGCCCATGGCGACCATCCGTGCGTCGCAGAGGATCGGCGCTCCGGAGTCGAGCGCACCGCGCGCCGCCTCGACGAGGCGGGGGTGGACGACCAGGTCCTTGACCAGGTCGGTCTGCCCGCTGCCGTGGATCATCCGGACGGCGACCTTCTCGGCGTCGGCCGGCACCAGCGAGAGGTCCGACTCGCGGCGGATCGTCGCGAACGAGTCGACATAGATCGCCGGCCCGTCGGCGATGTAGTCGTAGCGGCGCGGGGGAGCGGTCAGCTCGGTCATGGGCCCTCCTCCAGGGAAGCCGACGTCGGGATGAGCACGCCGTGCCAGGGCGTGACGACCACGGTCGTCGCGCTCCAGCCGGCGATGGTCGGGAGGTCGAGGCCGTCGTCGCCGACCCGGACGTGCTCGCCGCCGGGGACCTCGCCGTACCCCAGCGCCGGCGCGTGTACGACGCCCGCCGGCTCGGCCGGGACCGGCGCCACGAGCGGCGCGGGCAGCTCGTCGACGTGCCACGCGGCCGCCGGCCCCGTGCCGCGCGCGGCGAGGAAGTCGCGGGCCAGCCCGGCGAGCGAGCCTGCCGCGTCGCGCAGGTCGACCACGGCGCCGTACCCCTCGCCGACGCGGAGCTGGGCGCTGCCGGCGTCGAGCGCGACCAGGCCGAGGTCCTTGTGCCGGTCGGCGAGGTCGCCGCGGCCGTCGTCGAGGGTGAACAGGAAGCGGCCGGGCAGGCCGGCGAGCTCCGGGTCGTCGAGGAGCAGCGCGTCGAGCGCGGTCACGACGGGCCGCAGGTCGGCGTGGCCGCCGGCGAGGCCGGTCTGCGGGGAGGCGAGGACGTTGCGCACCCGGTCGTGGGCCCGCGAGGGCAGCAGCCCCGTCGCCTCGAGCGCCTCGAGGGCGGGGGCGGCGAGCCGGTCGCCGGCGTCGAGCGGCATCGCCCGCAGCTGCAGGTTGGCCCGGCCGGTCACGCGGACCCGCCCGTCGCCGTACTCCTCGGCGACCTCGGCCAGCGCGCGCAGGGCCGCGGTCGACACCTGGCCGCCGGGCACGCGGATGCGGACCAGCCCGCCGTCGTCGGCGGGCCAGGGGTGCACGATGCCGGGGCAGCGGTCCGGCCGGCTGCGGGTGGTGGCTGCTGGGGCCAAGGGTGGTCCTTCGAGGTCGGGGCTCCTCGCGATCGCCCCTTCGACCTCGCGGTGGTCTCCGCAAGGGCCAGCAGGTCTTCGGACTCGGGATCATCCGGGCTGGAGCGTCTTCCCAGGACCCGGAGGACCCAGTGACGTCGTGCTCCGCCCGTCACCCACACCGCTGCGCGTCAGTCCCGGACTCACACCGGGTTCCCTGACCTCCGGGGAGGTCGACTGGCCCTCGCACACTATCAACCTCTGGCCGCTCGTCGACCCACCAGTAGCCTGACGGACATGCCTGCGCTCAAGGACGTCGTTGACCTGCTCCACGGCTGGTACCCGCCCGCGACCGCCGACTCCTGGGACGCCGTCGGGCTCGTGTACGGCGACCCGGCCCAGCAGGTGCGGAAGGTGCTGCTCGCCGTCGACCCCTCGCCCGCGGTCGCGGAGCAGGCCGCGGACTGGAAGGCCGACCTGCTCGTCGTCCACCACCCGCTGTTCCTCAAGCCGGTCAACGGGTTCGCCGCGACCAGCCCGAAGGGCCGCACGCTGCACACCCTCGCGAAGGCCGACTGCGCGCTGCTGACCGCGCACACCAACGCCGACCAGGCCGTGGGCGGCGTCTCGGAGTCGCTGGCGCTGGCGCTCGGGCTCACCGACCTCGAGCCGATCATCCCCGCGCCGGGCGGCCCGCGGGACAAGCTGACGGTGTTCGTGCCCGCCGACGCCGCCGCCCCCGTGCGCGCCGCGATCGCCGAGGCCGGCGCCGGCCGGATCGGCGACTACGACTTCGCGTCCTTCACCAGCGCCCCCGGCGAGGGTCGCTTCCGGCCGCTCGACGGCGCGAACCCGATGGTGGGGACGATCGGCCAGCTGGAGACCGTCGAGGAGGTGCGCGTCGAGGCCGTCCTCGAGCGCTCGGTCCGCACGGCGGTGGTCCGCGCGATGCTGGCCGCCCACCCCTACGAGGAGCCCGCGTACGACGTCAGTGAGCTCGCCGACCCGGGCCTGGCCGGGACGGGGACCGGCCGGATCGGCACCGTCGCGCAGGCGACGCTGCGGGAGTTCGCCGAGCACGTCGCGGCGGTGCTCCCGGCGACCGCCCACGGCGTACGCGTGGCCGGCGACGGCGACCGCCCGGTCCGCCGCGTGGCGGTCTGCGGCGGCGCGGGCGACTTCCTGCTCGACCGGGTCGCGGGGCTCGGCGTCGACGCCTACGTGACCAGCGACCTGCGCCACCACCCGGCGGCGGAGTTCGTCGAGAAGGGCGGCCCGGCGCTGGTCGACGTGGCCCACTGGGCGGCCGAGTCGACCTGGCTCCCGGTCCTCGCCGAGCGCCTCCACGACGCGCTCGGCGACGCTCTCGAGACCCGGGTGAGCGACATCGTCACCGATCCTTGGACAATGCACCTGTGAACGCCGACCCCGCCGCCCAGCTCCGCCTGCTCGACCTCCAGGCGCTTGACTCCCAGGTCGACCAGCTCCGGCACCTGCGGGCCAACCCGCCGCAGGCCGCCGAGATCAAGGAGCTGCTCGGGAAGCGGGCCGATGTCGACGGCCGGCTGCGCGACCAGCGCATCGTCGTCGACGACCTCTCGCTCGCGCAGGCCAAGGCCGACGCCGACGTGGAGCAGGTCAAGGCGCGTCGTACCCGTGACCGCGAGCGGATGGACTCGGGCGCCATCGGGGATCCGAAGGCGCTGGAGCGGATGCAGCACGAGCTGGAGTCGCTGGAGCGCCGGATCTCGACGCTCGAGGACGAGGAGCTCGAGGTCATGGAGCAGCTCGAGGAGGCGCAGTCCGCGCTCGGTGAGCTGACCGCCGCGATCGAGGAGCTCGACGCCCGGCTCGGCGAGCTGACCACCGCCCGCGACGAGAAGGCGGCCGAGCTGGACGCCGAGATCGCGCAGGTGGCCTCGGGCCGCGACGCGATCACGGCCGAGCTGCCCGCCGACCTGCTGGCGCTCTACGAGAAGATCCGTGCCGCCAAGGGCGGCACCGGCGTCGGTGCGTTGCGGGCCCGCCAGTGCGGTGGCTGCCAGCTGGCCCTCGACGCCGGCGAGCTCGCCGAGATCCGGGCGACCCCGGCCGAGACCGTGATCCGGCACGAGGAGTGCCAGCGGATCCTGGTGCGGACGGCCGAGAGCGGCCTCTGATGGTGACGCCCGCCCGGGTCGTCGTCGAGGCCGACGGCGGCTCTCGCGGCAACCCCGGGCCGGCGGCGTACGGCGCCGTGCTGCGCGACGCCGCCACCGGCGAGGTGATCGCCGAGGACGCCCGCACGATCGGCGTCGCTACCAACAACGTCGCCGAGTACTCCGGCCTCGTCGCCGGGCTCGCCCTCGCGGTCGAGCACGCGCCCGGCGCGTCGGTCGAGGTGCGGATGGACTCCAAGCTCGTCGTCGAGCAGATGTCGGGGCGCTGGCGGATCAAGCACGCCGACATGAAGGTGCTCGCGGCCCAGGCGGCGGAGATCGCGCCGGCCGGTACGACGTACACGTGGGTGCCGCGGGCCGAGAACAGCCACGCCGACCGGCTGGCCAACGAGGCCCTGGACGGCGTGCGCGACGGGGTGACTCTCGCCTCCGGCCCGGTGCCCGGCGACGGTGTCCCCGACGAGCCCGAGTCCGCGGCCGAGGAGGCCTCCTCGCCGTCCTCCAGGCCCGGCGAGCCGACCACGATCGTGCTCGTCCGCCACGGCGTCACCCCGCACACGACCGGCCGCCGGTTCTCCGGCGGTCTCGGCGGCGACAACCCGGCGCTGTCCGAGGAGGGCCGCGCCCAGGCCGCCGAGGTGGCCGCGTGGCTGACCGAGCTGAAGGAGAGCATCGACGTCGTCGTGGCCTCGCCCGTCCGTCGTACCCGCGAGACGGCGGACATCGTCGCCGCCGCGCTGGGCCTGCCGGTCGAGGAGGAGCCCGGCTTCGCCGAGATGGAGTTCGGCGAGTGGGACGGCCTCACCTTCACCGAGGTCGCCGAGCGCGACAAGGAGCGGATGGAGGCATGGTTCGCCGACATGGCGACCCCTCCGCCGGGAGGCGAGTCCTTCGTCCAGGTCCGCGAGCGGGTGCTCGCCGGGCTCGAGCGGGTCCTGGAGGCGCACGAGGGCCGGACGGTGGTCGTGGTCAGCCACGTGACGCCGATCAAGACCCTCGTCGCGCACGCGATGGAGGCGCCGCTGGACGCGCTGTTCCGGATGGAGCTCGCACCCGCCGCCGTCTCCGTGATCGCGTTCTGGCCCGACCCGCGGACGGGGGAGAAGCGCGGGTCGCTGCGCTTCTTCAACGCGCTCGCGCCGGGCCGGCGGACGCTGCGGGACACCGGGCGCTGGTGATCCGGCGCTGGTGATCCGGCGCCCGTCGTACCGGACCCAGTGGCTGTGGATCAGGCGATTTCACGACCATTCAGTCCGGTACGACGGTGGCCGAGCCAGCGTTCGCGCTCGGCCGGGCCGAGGGCACGGCGCCGGGCGACCGTCGTGGTGTCCGTCCACCACGCCGGCGGCTCGATGGTCCACAGGCGTGGGCCGGCGAAGCGCGCGGCCCGTTCGTACGCGCCGTCGAGGCGGTGCAGGAACCGCTGCCGCTCGCCCTGGCCCGCCATCATGGTCGCCACCTCGATCCCGAGCCGGCGGGTGAGCTCCGCACGGTCCAGGTCCTTGCCGCGGCGCGGGCCGGTGTCGTGGACGCTGCCGTCGTACTCCCCGGCGACACCGGCCTCGACGTCGAGCAGGTCGGGTGTGAACAGGTGGTTGCCAGCGAAGTCGAAGACGGGTTGGTTGCACAGCAGCGGCCGGTCCCGGTCTCGTTGCCAGAAGCGTCGCATCACGATCTCCATCGGCGACCATGCGTTCTCGTCCGCGACCGCGAGGGCGGCCTCGAGCCGCACCTTGCCGGGGCGGCTGGTCAGCCTGGCCGTGTAGGACGTCAGCTCGGCGATGCTGACCAGGTCGTCGTACGCCGCCATCTCGATCGCCCGGAGGGCCGCGATCTCTCCGTCCGCGACCCGCGCCTCGTAGGTCACCGATCGCACCGGCGTCGTGATCGGCAGGCCGTCGACCACTGTCACGTCTCCGGGGAACAGCCAGTCCTCCGAGACGATGATCTCGTCATGCCCGCGCTTCGCGTGCCGGTCGCCGACCGCGATCGGCACCGGAAGCGGTGAGCCGTCGGCTGCCCGGCCGTCGAACCACCGAGCGCCGAGCCAGCGCAGGGCCGCCCAGCCCGTGACGGCACAGCCATACGGCACGTTGGCAGCGGCGTCGACGATCCGCTGCTCGGTGCTGTCGGGTGCCGAGCGCGGGCGGTAGACCCCGAGTCCGACGTTGGTCCAGTGGGGACCGCGTGCCTGCCCGCGGGTCGGACCGGTGACGCCGTGGGGATCGATCCGTCGTGGACTCGCGATCCCCGGTCGGCTGATGTGCAACTCCACCCGCACACCCTGCGCGAACGGGGCGGGTCGTGCTTCCGCTCATCCACAGGCCGTCGTACCGGACCCAGTGGCTGTGGATCAGGCGATCTCACGACCATTCAGTCCGGTACGACGCCCGCTACAGCTCGCTGACCACCACGTCGAGCTGGGTCCCGGCCTTCCCCGGCGCCCCGATCTCCACGGTCCACCCCAGCCGCTCCAGCGTCGCCGCCAGCGCGGCGGGCGTGCGCGGGTCGGCGCCGTCCTCGAGCAGTGCGCGGACGATGCGTCCCTTGGTCGCCTTGTTGAAGTGGCTGACCACCTTGCGGGTGCCGTTGTGCTCGTGGAGGACGCGCACGGTCGCGGTGCGCTTCGCGAGCTCCGGGCCCGGGCGCCAGAAGTTGGCGTACATCCCCGAGCGCAGGTCCACGAAGAGACCGCGCCCGATCGCGGCCGTCATCACGTCGGGCAGCGCCTCACGCCAGACGCCGGCGACGGGGCCGAGGTCGGGGAGGGTGGCATCGCCCGAGAGCCGGTACGACGGCAGGCGGTCGCCCATCCGGACCAGCCCGAACAGGCTCGAGGCCACCCCGAGCCGGGAGGTCGCACGGCGCTTCGCCGCCGCGGAGAGCGACTCGACGTCGAGGGCGTCGTAGAGGACGCCGGTGTAGATCCGGTCGGCCCGTGCGGTGGGTGCCTCCCGGAGCCCTGCGTTGCGCAGCACGAGGTCGGCCTGGCCGGGGGAGAGGCCCAGCACCTCGGCGGCCCTGACCGGGTCATCGGCGCACAGGGCGACCAGGGCCTCGAGCACCTGCTCCCGGGCGGGGGTCAGCTCCGGTGACGAGAGCGCCGCGAGGTCGAGGGGCTTGCCCCGGGACGGGGTGGACTTGCCCTCACTCGGCGGCAGCAGGATCAGCACGGCCGCAAGGATAGGGTCGAGCACATGCCGAACAACCTCGTGGTCCGGGTCAACGCGAGCTCACCGGCGCTGCAGGAGGGCCTGCGGGCGATCGCGACGGAGCTCGAGCTCCCCGGCGAGTTCCCCGCGGAGGTGACCGCCGCGGCGGAGCAGGCGGCCGCGGGCGTCGTACTCCCGGAGCTGGACCGGACCGACCTGCCGTTCATCACCATCGACCCCGAGGGATCGATGGACCTCGACCAGGCCGTGCACATCGTGAGCGCAGGCAGCGGCTTCGTCGTCCACTACGCCATCGCCGACGTGGCCGCGTTCGTGGAGCCCGGCGACCCCGTCGACCTCGAGGCGCACCGCCGCGGCGAGACGCTGTACGGCGCCGGCAGCCGGATCCCGCTGCACCCGCCGGCGCTGTCCGAGGGCGCCGCCTCGCTGCTGCCCGACCAGGTCCGCCCGGCGCTGCTGTGGACGATCGAGCTCGACGAGGCCGGCACGACCACGAAGGTCCACGTCGAGCGGGCGCGGGTCCGCTCGACCGCCCGCTGGTCCTACGTCGACGCGCAGAAGGCGCTCGACGACGGCTCGGCCGGCGAGGTGCTGCAGCTGCTCCGGGAGGTGGGGCGACTACGTGAGAAGCAGGAGATCGACCGCGGCGGCATCTCGCTCCCGCTGCCGGAGCAGGAGGTCGACGAGGTCGACGGTGGGTTCGAGCTGGTCTTCCGCCAGCAGCTGCCGGTCGAGCAGTGGAACGCCCAGATCTCGCTCCTGACGGGCATCGGCGCCGCCTCGCTGATGGTCGGCGCGAAGGTCGGCATCCTGCGCACGCTGCCACCCGCCGACCCGCGCGACGTCTCACGGCTGCGCCGCGTGGCCAAGGGCCTCCGCGTCGACTGGCCCTCCGACATGGACTATCCCGAGTTCATCCGCTCGCTCGACCCGTCGAGGTCCCAGCACCAGGCGATGGTCGTCGCCTGCACCCGCCTGCTCCGCGGCAGCGGGTACGCCGCCTTCGACGGCGAGCTGCCCGAGCAGACCCGGCACTCGGCGATCGCCGCCGAGTACGCCCACGTCACCGCGCCGCTGCGCCGTCTCGGCGACCGCTACGCCGGCGAGGTGTGCCTCGCGATCTGCGCCGGGACGCCCGTCCCCGACTGGGTGCGGCAGGCGCTCCCGGGCCTGCCGAAGGAGCTGCAGGACTCCGCCCGCAGGGCGGGCGCCTACGAGCGGGCCGTCCTCGACCTGATCGAGGCGGCGGTGCTGGCCGACCGCGTCGGCGAGGAGTTCGACGGTGTCGTGACGAGCGTCCGCGAGGACGAGCCGCGACAGGGCGTGGTGGTGCTGGCCGAGGTCGGTGTCGAGGCGCCGGTCTCCTCCGAGCGCCCGCTCCCGCTCGGCGAGGACGTCAAGGCCCGCCTGGAGACCGCCGACGTGGCGGCCCGCAAGGTCGCGTTCACGCTCGCATGAAGGTCCTGGTCACCGGCGGCGTCCGCTCCGGCAAGTCGCGCCACGCCGAGTCGCTGTTCACCGCCGACGACGCCGTCACCTACGTCGCCGCCGGACCCGTGTACGACGACGCCGACTGGGCCGCGCGCATCACCGCGCACCGGGAGCGCCGGCCGGCGACCTGGCGCACCGAGGAGACCCGCGACGTGGCCGGTGTGATCGGCAGCGCCGGCGGACCGGTGCTCGTCGACTGCCTCGGCACCTGGCTGACGGCGGTCGTCGACGAGGCGGGACTGTGGGACGCGCCGGTCGGCGAGGTCCAGGAGCACGTGCTCGGTGAGCTGGCTCGCGTGGTCGCCGCGGTCGCCGCATCGACCGTGCCGGTGGTGCTCGTGACGAACGAGGTCGGTCTCGGCGTCGTACCGGCGGAGCGGTCGGGGCGGCTCTTCCGCGACCTGCTCGGCACGGTCAACCAGCAGGTGGCCGAGGTGTGCGACGAGGTCCACCTCGTCGTCGCCGGGCGGGTGCTGAGGCTCTGAGGTCAGGCGCCGGCGAGCCCGACCAGCAGCACCGCCAGCGCCACCTCGATCGAGGCGCCGAACACGTCGCCGGTGACGCCGCCGAAGCGCCGGACACAGTGCCGCGTGAGCAGCGCGACCACGAGGCCGGCGACCACGACGGTCACGGGTCCGCGCACCGGGTCGACCAGGGCAGCGAGCGCGGCGATCACGCCCCAGCCCACCAGCGTCACCGCGACCGGGATCCGCCGGGTGAAGGTGACGCCGAGCCCGTCCTCGCGGGCGGGCGGCGCCAGCGTGCTGCAGGTGATCCAGAGCGCTGCCCGCGACGCGCACACCGCTGCGCCGGCGAAGACGACCGGGCGCAGCTCCCCGCCCCGGGGCACGAACCACGCAAGCGCGGCGGCCTGCACGCCGAGCACGAGCACGAGCGCGGCGACACCGGCCGGGCCCGCCGTACCCGACTTCATGACGGCCAGCGACCGCTCCCGGTCGTAGGACGAGGTCAGCCCGTCGGCGACGTCGGAGAGGCCGTCGAGGTGGAGCGCCCGGCTGCCGACCGCGAGGACGGCGAGCGCCACGAAGGCGACCGCGGCGGCGTGCAGCCCGAGGCGCCCGCCGCCCCACAGCACCACGCCGACACCGACGCCCAGCGGCAGAACGGCGAGCGGCGCGACCAGCAGCGCACCGGTGGCGATGCCGGGGGTCACCCGCAGCACGGCCGGGACGCGCAGCGCGGTCAGCATCCCGATCGCGAGCCGCAGGCTGCGTCCCGCGACGGCGGCGTCCACGCTCACCCGGGCTCTCAGGCGGGCGGCATCAGGTCGGCCAGCAGCGCGACGTCGCGCAGCAGGGCGACCGCGGAGCGCACGACCGGGACGGCGGCGACGGCGCCGGAGCCCTCGCCGAGGCGCAGGCCGAGGTCGAGGACCGGCTCGAGGCCGAGCTTCTCCAGCGCCAGCGACTGGGCCGGCTCGGTGGAGCGGTGCCCGGCGGCGAACCACGCGGCAGCGCCGGGCGCGATCCGGTCGGCGGTCAGCGCACAGGCGACGGACATCAGCCCGTCGAGGAGCACGGGTACGCCGCTCTCGGCCGCCTGCAGCAGGTAGCCCACGGTCGCGGCGAGGTCGGCGCTGCCGACGGCCTGCAGGGTCTGGACGGGGTCGGCGAGCCGGTCGCCGGCGCGGTCGAGCGCCTGCTGGACGACGACCTGCTTGTGCTCGAGGGCGGCGTCGTCGACGCCGGTGCCGCGGCCGGTCACCTCGGCGGCGGGCAGGCCGAGGGCGGCGGCCACCATCGCCGACGCCGGGGTCGTGTTGCCGATGCCCATGTCACCGGACAGCAGGAGCTGGGCACCTGCCGCGATCTCCTCGCGGGCGACCGCCCGGCCGGCCTCGATCGCGGCCGCGGTCTCCTCGGCGCTGAGCGCGTCCTCGACGTGGATCGCGCCGCTGCCGCGGCGGACCTTGTGCGCCTGGACGTCGGCGGGGACGCCCTCGAGGTCGTCGTCGACGCCGATGTCGAGCACCCGGACGTTGACGCCGTGGGCGCCGGCCAGCGCGGAGACGCCTGCCTTGCCGAGCACGAAGGTGCGCACCATCGCCGGGGTGATCGCCGGGGGATAGGCCGAGACGCCGTGCTGGGCGACCCCGTGGTCGCCGGCGAAGATCACCAGCCGGACGTTGTCGAGGGGCGCCGGCGGGCACTGGCCCTGGGTCGCCGCGACCCAGACGCCGAGCTCACCGAGGCGGCCGAGCGCCCCGGCGGGGGTCGCCAGCCCGGCGAGCCGCTCCGCGGCGGCATTCCGTACGGCGGGATCGGGCGCGACGATGGCGTTCATGGAGCCGCACGCTACCGCGAACGAAAGTGCACCGGATCACTCATATAAGGTGGCTGGTCTTCGTCCGGGCGAGCTGAGGAGACTGCACATGCGACGACGTCGATGGCCGAGGTGGTCGAGCGGGCCGGGATGGCTGCGGTGGGCGGCCGCCGTGGCGGTGCTGCTGGGGGTCGCGGCGACCGCGCTGCCCGCGGGCGCCGCGGCACCGGGCGTCGTACGACAGGATGCCGAGGGGGACGCCCCGCGGGTGGTCCGGGTCGGCACCGAGGGCACCTACCCGCCGTTCTCCTTCCACGAGTCCGGGTCGCCCGACGTCACCGGCTACGACATCGAGGTCATCAAGGCGGTCGCGGAGAAGGCCGGCTGGGAGCTCCGGTTCGTCGAGACCCAGTGGGACGCGATCTTCCCGGCGCTCGACGCCGGGCGCATCGACGTGATCGCCAACCAGGTGTCGTGGAACGAGGAGCGCGCCGCGAGGTACGGCCTCTCCGAGCCCTACACCTACTCCGAGGGCGTGATCGTCACCCGCGCCGACGAGGACGACATCACCACGCTCGCCGACCTCAAGGGCCGTACGACGGCGCAGTCGTCGACCAGCAACTGGGCCCAGGTCGCCCGGGACGCGGGTGCGAAGGTCGAGGCGGTCGAGGGCTTCGCCCAGGCGGCCGCGCTGCTCCGGCAGGGCCGCGTCGACGCCATCCTCAACGACAACATCGCGGCGCTGGACTACCTCGCCAACACCGGCTCCGACGACGTCAAGATCGCCGGCGTCGCCGAGGGCCAGGAGACCGAGCAGGTCCTCGCCTTCCGCCAGGACGACGCCGACCTGCTCGCCGAGGCGAACGCCGCGCTCGAAGCACTGGCCGCCGACGGCACCCTCACCGAGATCTCGGAGAAGTACTTCAAGGCCGACGTCTCCGTCGAGGGCGGCGCCGCCGACGTCGACGTCACGGACGCGCGCAAGCGTTCGTCGAACTGGCAGGTGCTGAAGGACGAGGCCTGGCCGATGCTGAAGGGGGTCGTCCGGATCACCTTGCCGTTGACGGCGATCAGCTTCGCCGTCGGACTGGTCCTCGCCGTCGCCGTCGCGCTGGCCCGGATCTCGCGGAGCAGGATCCTGTCCGGCCTCGCCCGCGGCTTCGTGTCGGTGATCCGAGGGACGCCGCTGCTGCTGCAGCTGTTCATCGTCTTCTTCGGGCTGCCGGAGCTCGGCATCAAGCTGGACTCGTTCGTCGCGGCGGTGCTCGCGTTCGGCCTCAACGTCGCCGGGTACGCCGCCGAGATCGTCCGCTCCGCCATCCTCGCCGTGCCCAAGGGCCAGTTCGAGGCCGCCCAGACCATCGGCCTCGACTACTCCCAGACGCTGCGCCGGATCGTGTTCCCCCAGGCCCTCCGCACCGCCGTACCGCCACTGTCGAACACGCTGCTGTCGTTGCTCAAGGACACCTCGCTGGTGTCGGTGCTGCTGCTCACCGATGTCACCCGGGTGGCGCAGGTCGCGGCCGGCCGGACCAACGAGTTCCTGCTGCTCTACGCGTTCGCCGGGCTCTACTACTGGATCATCTGCACCCTCCTCTCGTCGGCGCAGGGGCGCCTCGAGACCCGACTCGACAGGTACGTGGCGAAATGACCGAGACCACTGCTGCTGACGAGATCCGCGTCCGCGGACTGACGAAGTCCTTCGGCGACCACCCGGTGCTGCGGGGCATCGACCTGACCGCAGCCCGCGGCACCTCGACGGTCCTGCTCGGCCCGTCCGGGTCCGGCAAGACCACCCTGCTGCGCTCGCTCAACGTCCTCGAGCGGCCCGACGCGGGTGTGGTCGGCATCGGCGACGTGGAGGTCGACTTCGCGAGCCTGCCGGAGGGCAAGGCGGGGCAGCGCGAGATCGCCCGGCTCCGCGCGCAGTCCGGCTTCGTCTTCCAGTCCCACAACCTCTTCCCGCACAAGAGCGTGCTGGACAACGTGATCGAGGGGCCGGTCGTCGCGCAGAAGCGGCCGAAGGACGAGGCGGTCGCCGACGCGCGCGTGCTGCTGGAGCAGGTCGGGCTCGCGGACCGCGCGGACGCCTACCCGTTCCAGCTCTCGGGCGGCCAGCAGCAACGGGTCGGCATCGCCCGCGCGCTCGCCCTGCGTCCGGAGGTCGTGCTCTTCGACGAGCCGACCTCCGCGCTCGATCCCGAGCTGGTGGGGGAGGTGCTCGCGGTCATCCGCGACCTGGCCGAGCAGGGCTGGACGATGGTGGTCGTCACCCACGAGATCCACTTCGCCCGCAAGGTCGCCGACCAGGTGCTCTTCCTTGACGGCGGCCGGATCGTGGAGGCCGGCCCGCCCGAGCAGGTGCTGGAGGCGCCGCGCACCGAGCGGGCCCGGCAGTTCCTGCGGCGGATCCTCGACCCGGGCTGACCGGTACGGTCCTGCGGTGGCCCACACCGTCCTCGTCGTCCCCGTCCCCGCGCTGGAGGACCACGTGCGCGGACGCTGGGCGCACTACGAGCCGGAGTGGGTCTCGCAGGACCCCGCGTTCACCCACGCGCACATCACCGCGCTGGCGCCCTTCCTGCCGGAGCCGTCGTCCGACGACCTGGCGGCGGTCGCCCGGATCGCCCGTACGACGCCGGCATTCTCCTACACGCTCGCCGACGTCGCCGCGTTCCCCGACGGCATCATCCACCTGGTGCCGTCGCCGCCCGGCCCGTTCGCCGCGCTGACGGCTGCGCTGTGGGAGCGGTTCCCGCAGTGCCCGCCCTACGCGGGGGAGTTCGCGGACGTCGTACCTCATCTCACGCTGGACCAGTCGTCGGCCGACGTGTCCCTCGAGTCGGTCCGGACGACCCTCGCCCACCGGCTGCCCGTGCGGACGGTCGCGGACCGGCTCGAGCTGCACCGGTACGCCGAGGGGGACTGCCGGGTGCTCGCCTCGTGGCGGCTTGGTCAGTGAGCGAGCTTGAGGCCGACCACGCAGCCCACCAGGCCGAGGATCAGCAGGACCCGCACGAGGCTGACCGACTCCTCGCCCGAGGCCATCGCGATCACCACGGTGAGCGCCGCGCCGATCCCGACCCACACGGCGTACGCCGTACCGACCGGCAGGGTGCGCATGGCGTAGCCGAGCCCGCCCATGCTCGCCACGAGTGCCACCAGGAACACGATCGACGGCGCCAGCCGTGAGAACCCCTCGCTGCGGGAGAGCGCCGTCGCCCAGACCGCCTCGAGCCCTCCGGAGACCACCAGCACCAACCACGCCATGACTGCCACGTCCTTCGTGGCCGTCTTGTCGCGCTCCGGGTACGGCTCCCTCGTCCGGCGGCCGGTCCCGGCCGTGCCTCCAGTCTAGGTCGCGCCGGGCTCGGGCCCCGAACTCAGACGTGGCCGCTGAGCTGCGCCAGGCGGGTCGCGAGGGCGTCCACCATGGCGGCCGCCTGCTTCGGCGGCAGCGTCGAGCCACGCTCGCCACCCTGGCTGGACACCGGGAGCACGTCGATCGACAGCCGCGCGCCGCCGGCCAGGGCCCGCAGCTCGTCGACCTTGTCGCCGAAGGGCGTGCCGCTGCCGGGGGAGTAGTAGCGGACGACCTCGTCGATGTCGTCGGCGAACAGGTCGGCCTTGGTCACCGCGATCACCAGCCAGACCGGCTTGTCGCGGCGCACGGCCATCGACGCGATCCGGTGCGCCGTGATCGTCCAGTCCTCCAGCTCGGCGGCGAGCTGCTCCTCACGGGTGGCGCTCGCCGCACCGGTCGTGCCGGCCGTACGACGGGGCGTCGCGTGGCCGTTGGCGACCACGTGGATCACGCCGTCGACGGGCTCGTCGTGGAACACCTCGTCCAGTGCGCCGAGCCGGGTCGCGGCGTTGTCGCCCGGGACGACGAGGAAGCGGAAGCCGTGCAGCCGGCGCGAGCGGCGGGTACGCCGCTCCATCACCGCCGAGCCGACCTCGGCCGCGCCCCCGTTGGTGCTGCGCCGGGAGAGCCGGTCGGCGAGCTGGGTCTTGCCCACGCCCGTCATGCCGGTGACGGCGACGGTGGGGAAGCGGCGCCGGAACAGGCCCCGCACGCGCTCCGGCGCGGCAGCCAGGCCACCGAGCACGCCGGTGGCGACGGTCGCCCCGACGGCGGCGCGGCTCGAGCGGGGCAGGATCGTGCGGTAGCGGGCGGTTCGGGACACGACGCCTCCTGGGGCCGTCGGTGACGGGTCGCCCCGAGCCTACGTTCCGGCACTAGATGAGGAAGTCCAAGCTCTCGCACGCTGAGCCCTTGGACTTGCTCATCTAGCCTGAGGTGATGGCGAGGAGGCGCAGCCGCCGGGCGACGGTCGACGACGTGCACGACCTGGCGCTCGCGATGCCGCACGTGCGCATCGTCGAGGGCACGAAGGGACGGCCCGTCTACCAGGTGGGCGGCAAGTCGTTCGTGTTCTTCCGCAACCCCCGCCCCGACGCCGTCGACCCGCAGACGGGGGAGCGGTACGACGACGTGATCGTCCTCTGGGTCGCCGACGAGGGCGACAAGCTCGCGCTCGTCCAGGACGACACGACCCCGTTCTTCACCACGCCCCACTTCGACGGCCACCCGTCGGTGCTGCTGCGGGCGAGCCGGGTCGGCGAGCTCGGGTACGACGAGCTCGCCGAGGTCGTCCAGGACGCGTGGCTCGCGCAGGCCTCGCCGACCCGGCGGGCGAAGTGGCTCGCGGAGCAGACGGGTCAGGCCGGCTTGCGGGCGACGTAGAAGTAGTTGAACGGGTCGGTGCGGACCTCGTTGACCTCGACGTCGGTGAGTCCCGCCTCCTCGAGCATCCGGACCGCCGTCTGCCGGCCCCACACCGTGCCGAGGCCGGCGCCGCCACCGGCGAGGGAGACGGTCATGCAGTGCATGAGGCTGAGCGTGTAGAGGTAGGTCGCCCACGGCAGGCCTAGGTTGTTCTCCACCCCGGACTCCGCCTTGATGTCGACCATCAGGAACGTCCCGCCGGGCCGCAGCGACGTCGAGATGCCCGCGAGCACGCGGTCCGGGAAGGCCTGGTCGTGGATCGCGTCGAAGGCCGTCACGACGTCGTACGCCGCCTCCTCGCCCAGCGTCGCGACGTCACGCACGTCGAAGCTCGCGTTGGTGAGTCCCCAGTCGGCGGCCTCGGCACGGGCGGCCGCGATCGCCTCCTCGCCGAGGTCGAAGCCGACGAACCGGCTGGCCGGGTAGGCGCGGGCCAGGAGGTTGACCGCGTGCCCGGACCCGCAGCCGATGTCGGCCAGCGCCGCGCCCTCGGTCAGCCGCTCGTGCAGGCCCGGCACGACCGGTACGACGATGTCGAGCAGGCCGGCGTCGTGGGTCGCCGCTGCCTCCTCGGCCATCAGCGCGTGGAAGCGCGGGTAGTGCTCGTAGCCGAGCCCGCCGCCGTGGCGGAACCGCTCCCGCAGGTCTGGCTCGACGCCGGCCAGCATGGTGAGCATCTTCAGGCTGCGGGCGAGGTTGACCGGACCGTCGGCGGGGGTCAGGCAGGCCGCGCGCTCGGCCGGCAGCGAGTAGAGGCCGGCCTCGGCGTCGTACACGGCGACGTCACCGGCGACGATCCCGTCCAGCCACTCGCGCAGGTACCGCTCGTCGACCCCGGCCGCCTCCGCCAGCGTGGCCGTGTCGGCGGGCCCGGTGCGGGCGAGGACCTCGAGCAGGCCGAGCTCGTCGCCGATGCCGAGGAGCAGCCCGAGCGAGGCGTCGTTCATGACGCCGACCATGCGTCGCTGGAAGGCCTTGGCCGCGTCGCGGTCGAAGTCCGTCATGGCCGGGGCCGCACGCAGACCCAGCCGAGCGCCACCCCGAAGCCGGCGAGGATCGGCCCCAGCACGCTCAAACCCTTGGACTCCTCGTCGCCGATGACGCCCCACGAGACCAGCGTCAGGTAACCGCCCGCCACCACGAGGAAGAGTGCGATCGGCAGGCCGATCGCGAAGGCCGGCCACCGCGAGGGGCGGCCGTAGCGGGAGTCGTCCACGGGAGGCATGCGGTCATTTAACCTGCACCCATGGCGACCTTCACCCTCACCTGCATCGGCGACGACCGGGCAGGACTCGTCTCGGACCTCTCGGCACCGATCCACGCCCACGGCGCGAGCTGGAACCGGAGCCAGATGGCGCGACTGGGTGGGAAGTTCGCCGGCATCCTGCTCATCGACGTCCCGGACGCGAAGGCCGACGCGCTGGCTGCCGACCTCGCCGCGCTCAAGGACGCGGGACTGGTCGTGACCGTCGAGCGGACCGACGAGCCGGCCGCCGAGTCGGCTGAGTCGGCCGCGCGCTGGAACTTGGAGCTGCTCGGTGCCGACCGGCCCGGCATCGTGGCGGAGCTCTCCGCGGCGCTCGCCCGCGAGCACGTCAGCATCGAGGAGCTCGCCACTGATGTCCGCGAGGCCCCGATGGCGGGCGGCCTGCTGTTCGAGGCGAGGGCCGTCCTCGTCGCGCCGCCGGCCGCGAGCGTCGAGGCGGTGCGGGCCGTGCTGGAGGCGATCGCCGACGAGCTGATGGTGGAGATCAACCTGTCCGACGTGCCGGCGGCCTAGGCGTTTCCCGATTGCCCGGGCCCTCGTGCCCGGCCTAGCCTGTCGCTCTCGCCCCACCCCTGGGGCGGACGGGCTACGGCAGGTTCCGATCCTGTGTGGCGACCGTGATCCGTAAACAGTGGTCCGACCACATCGGCAGGGGTTGCCCGGTGGGCCGGCCTCTCGGCCGCCCGCCGGTGCCCGCCGCCCACCTAGGGTGGGTGCGTGACTGACGTGCTGGACGACGGGCCGTTCTTCCACGGCACCAAGGCGGACCTCCGGACGGGCGACCTGCTCACGGCAGGCTTCCGGTCGAACTACCGGCCCGAGGTGGTGATGAACCACATCTACTTCACCGCGCTGGTCGACGGCGCCGGTCTGGCCGCGGAGCTCGCCGCCGGCGACGGCGAGCCGCGCGTGTACGTCGTCGAGCCGACGGGGGAGTTCGAGAACGACCCCAACGTCACGGACAGGAAGTTCCCCGGCAACCCGACCCGGTCCTACCGCAGCCGGGAGCCGATCAAGGTCGTCGGCGAGGTCACCGACTGGACCCGGTTGACGCCGGAGGCGCTGCAGGGGTGGCGGGACCGGCTCGCCGAACTCGCGGCCGACGAGCGCGGCGAGATCATCAACTGAGCGAACGACCTCAGTGGTAGGTCGCCCGGTCGACCTTCGCGTGGTAGCGCTGGCCCGTCTTCCCTCCCGCGACGGCGGCGAGCAGGGTGCCGAGGAGCAGCAGCAGGGCCGTCACGATGCCTCCCGCGGTGGCGGTATCCGTCGGCACCGGGATCCGTGGGAGGTCGACACGGTCGAGGATGTTGTACTGCGCGCCCAGGGCCGCACCCGCGATCACCGCGAGCACGGTGACGACGAGGCCGATGACCCACGTGGCGACGCCCTGGCGGCCGCCGTCGAACCGCGACATCCGCCCGGCGACGTACCCACCGGCGAAGTAGGCCAGCGCCATCACGACGACGACGGCGATCGCGGCGGCGAGGCTGACCGTGCCGGCCTCCCGCTGGACCTGGTCCTGGGACAGGTCGTTCGCCGCGCCCACGGCGCCGGCGATCGCGCCCACGATGCTGCTCAGCAGCACCGCGCTGGCGACGGCGACCAGCCAGCCGAAGAAGGCCGCCCCCCAGTTGGCGCCCCCGTACCGGCGATGTGCGGACTCCTCGTCGATGCCTCGCGCTCGTCGCTCCGCGTCCGAGCCGAGGGCTGACGCGCCGCGCGGGATCAGCTGGTGCTGGGCCATGTCTGTCTCCTTGGAAGGTGTCCGGTCTGGCTCACATCGGGGCGGGACCGCCCGCGTCGGGCTGGTGCCGTCGCAGGCGGGTCGGGCCGTTCGTCGGCTCGGTTCCGTCGCCCTCGTCCCGGGCGGCGTGGCGGCCGGCCGTCGGCTGGCCGCCGAGGGACTCCATGACCGTGGCGTCGCTCTGCAGGCCGTAGTGGGCCCACAGGTGCAGCTCCGCCTCGGGGTCCAGGTGCCCGGCGTCCACGTCGACGTGCGGGGCGTCCTTGACCTGGTCCTTCGTGTACGGCACGAGCAGACGGTCGTCCTCCAGCACCGCGTCGCGGACCGGGACGAACGACTCGCGGTGCGCGAAGAGCCCCGTCCGGACCGTCACGAACTCGGGCTGCCGGGTGCTGTCGTCGAGGAAGAGCTGGCCGACCTTGCCCAGCTTCTCGCCGTCACTGCCGTGGGCGGTCGACCCGATGACGTCCTGCCACTGGCTCTCGGTCAGCATCACTGCTCCTGTCTGTCGTCCGGGATGTGACAGGCGTTACCCGAGCCCGAGGACGGCAGACGCCCGGGATGCGGCGCGAGGGCTGGGCGGCAATGGCCGAGAGGGGACGGGCTGGCCTGTAAGCCGGGTTCTGTCCCTCGTTGCCGAGGGGGCGACCATCCATCTAGGGCTGCCGTTGCCGACAGCCTCGAGCGACCTACCCGCACACTCGGGCGAGCCGCCCTCGGACGTGTGCTGTCTGGTCTTGCTCCGGGTGGGGTTTGCCGAGCTGCACCGGTCGCCCGGTGCACTGGTGGGCTCTTGCCCCACCGTTTCACCCTTACCTCCGGCGGACCGGAGGCGGTCTGTTCTCTGTGGCACTGTCCCGCGGGTCACCCCGGGTGGGTGTTACCCACCACCCTGCTCTGTGGAGCCCGGACTTTCCTCGGGACCCGACGCCTCGCGGCGGTGGGTCCCGCGGTCGCCCGACCAGCCCGTCCGCGGCTCACTCTAGGGAACAACCGAGCCCGACGGACAGTTGAAGGCGACATGAACGAGACGACGCAGCCGGACATCCGCATCCAGGCGCCCGCGATCGCCCCGTTTGCATTGGGCAGGCCGGGCGCCACCACCCACCACGCCAGCGCCTACCGCACGGCGCACGACCTGCTCGGCCGGCGCGCGCCCCGCGAGGCCCTCGAGGTCCTCGAGCCCGCGCTCGAGGAGGAGCCCACCAACCGTGGCCTCCGCTCGCTGCGCGCCTGGGCCTACCTGATGCGCGCCCAGCTGCAGAAGGCGCACGACGAGCTGCGCCAGCTGGTCGACGAGGACCCGTCCGACGCGTGGTCGCGCCACGCCCTCGGTCGCTCGCTGGAGCGCCAGTCGAAGTACGACGAGGCGCTGCCGCACCTGCGCCTGGCCGCCGCGATGACCGGCGACCCCGAGCACGAGTACGACGTCCTGCGGGTCGAGCGCCTCGCCGGCAAGGTCGGCTGACGGGTCCAGGGGTCTCGAGACGGTCGCTGCGCGACCTCCTCGACCACCGGAGGCCCACGTCAGACGCGCGACCTCCTCGACCACCGGGGTTCACGCCAGGCGCGTGACCTCGACGCTGACGTCGAGCGCCGCCGTCTGCGCGCCGGTGTAGATCCCGCGCAGCGGCGGCACGTCGGTGTAGTCGCGCCCGTGCCCGATCGCGACGTACCGCTCGCTGGGCGCCGTGGCGGTCGTCGGGTCGAAGGCCTGCCAGCCGTCGTCCCACCACTCCAGCCACGCGAACGGGTTGCCGGTGACCGTCTCCCCGACGACGGGGGACTCGACGGGGTGCACGTAGCCCGACACGTAACGGGCCGGGATCCCGAGGGTGCGCAGGCCGCCGATGGCCAGGTGGACCATGTCCTGGCCGACCCCGGCGCGCTGGTCCCACGCGTCGGCCGCGGTCGACTCCACGTCGGTCACACCGGGCAGGAAGTCGATCTGCGCCGTCACCAGCCGGCACACGGCGCGGGCGGCGTCACCGGGCAGGTCCGCCCCGGCCCCGATGTCCTTGACGAGCTCCTCGAAGTCGGGCGTCGGGGCGACCAGGTCGGAGACCACGAGGAACTCCGTCCACCGGTCGCGCACCTCCCGCTCGCCGTACGACGACCAGGTGGAGCGCGCCTCGGGCTCGGCGCCGACCCGGTTGACCTGCACCGTCGACGTCGCGGTGACGGTCATCGACTCGTGCGGGTCGACGACCTCGAACGCCGTGACCGCGCATCCGAAGTAGTCGGTGTAGGAGTAGGTCCACGGCTTCGGGCTGACGTCGAGGCGGTGGTGCACGACGATCTGCTCGGGCGTGGTCACCGGCGTCATCCGTGCCTGGTTGTACGACGCCATGGCGCCGCCGTCGTAGACGTACTCCGACGTGTGCACGATCCGCAGCTGCATGTTCACGCGCCCACTCCCTTCCACGCGAGGGCCTCCGACCCGGCGAAGTACCGCCGGGAGATCGCGTCGGTCGCGGCCGCGCACGTGCGTTGCAGTCGTTCCATCTCGTCGGGCAGGTCCTCGACGAGGTCGGTCAGCGAGCGGTACTCCAGCTCGGCCCGCGTCCGCCCGATCAGCCGCTGCGCCTCGTCCTGGAAGCCGGCCCGCCGCGGGTCGCCGGTCAGGTTGACCAGCGCCTGCTCGGCCCGGTCGAGCGCGAAGACCACCGAGCGCGGGAAGAGCCGGTCGAGCAGCAGGAACTCCGCCGCCGCCCGATCCGTCTCGATCCCGCGGTAGGTGCGGAGGAAGGCGTCGTACGCGCCGGACGCGCGCAGCGCCGAGGTCCACTGCCCGGCGCCGCTCGACAACGCGGTCGTCGCGACCAGTCGCGAGGTCATGTCGGCGCGCTCGATGTTGCGGCCGAGCATGATGAACTGCCAGCCCTCGTCGCGGGTCATCGTCGCGTCGGCGGTGCCGTTGATCAGTGCCGCCCGCTCCCGCACCCAGCTGAAGATGTACGGCGGCCGGAGGGCCTCGAAGTGCCCGGACGGGATCGGGCGCCAGGTGGTGTTGATGGCCTCCCACAGCGGGACGGTCAGCGTCTCCCGGGCCCCTCGGGCGGACTCGCGCGCGGAGCCGATGATCGCCGCGATCGAGCTGGGCGACTGGGGGTCGTAGGCGAGCAGCCGCAGCACCTGGTCGATCGTGACCGCGCCGAACATGTCGACCCCGGCCTCGGCGGCGTCGGCGGGCTCGATGCCCATGCACGACAGGAGGTCGCGGCAGGTCTGCGCCTCGTCGATGGTGGCGTCCTCGAGCAGCAACTGGGTCTGCACGTCGAGGATGCGGGCGGTGTCGTCGGCCCGCTCGATGTAGCGGCCGATCCAGAACAGCGACTCGGCGATCCGGCTGAGCATCACTCCACCGCCCCGGACGGCAGGTGGGTCTGCTGTTGCTGCTGTTGCTGTTGCTGCTGCTCCGGTCCCGTCGGTCCGGCCAGCACCCACGTGTCCTTGGTGCCACCGCCGCGGGAGGAGTTCACGATCAGCTCGCCCTTGCCGAGCGCGACGCGGGTGAGCCCGCCGGGCAGCACCCACACGCGGTTGCCGTCGTTGACCGCGAACGGCCGCAGGTCGACGTGGCGCGGCCCGAGCTCGCCGTCGACGAAGGTCGGCACCGTCGAGAGCTGCACGACCGGCTGCGCGATCCAGGACCGCGGGTCCTCGAGGATCTTCGCGCGCAGCTCGTCGAGCTCGGCGCGGTCGGCGCGCGGCCCGATCACGATGCCCTTGCCGCCCGACCCGTCGACCGGCTTCAGCACCAGCTCGTCGAGCCGGTCGAGGACCTCCTCGCGCGCCTCCGACTCGCCACACCGCCAGGTGTCGACGTTGCGGATGACCGGCTCCTCGTCGAGGTAGTAGCGGATCACGTCCGGCATGTAGGTGTAGACGAGCTTGTCGTCGGCGACACCGTTGCCGACCGCGTTCGCGATCGTCACGTTGCCGGCGCGCGCCGCGTCGATCAGGCCCGGGCAGCCCAGCATCGAGTCGGCCCGGAAGTGCACCGGGTCGAGGAACTCGTCGTCGACGCGCCGGTAGATCACGTGGACCGGCGCGAGGCCCTTGGTGGTCCGCATCATCACCTCGCCGCGCCGGCAGACCAGGTCGCGACCCTCGACGAGCTCGACGCCCATTGTCCGGGCCAGCAGCGTGTGCTCGAAGTAGGCGCCGTTGTAGACGCCCGGGGTGAGGACGACGACCGTCGGGTCCGCGACGCCGGCAGGAGCCGCGGCCCGCAGCGCCGCCAGCAGCTTCTGCGGGTAGCCGGCCACCGGCCGGATCCGGTGCTGGGCGATCGTCTCCGGCAGCGCCGAGGAGATCGCCCGGCGGCTGGTCATCACGTAGGAGACCCCCGACGGCACCCGCACGTTGTCCTCGAGCACCCGGAACTCGCCGTTGTTGTCGCGGATCAGGTCGATCCCCGAGACGTGCACCCGCACGCCGTTGGCCGGACGGATGGTCGCGGCCTGCCGGTGGAAGTGGGAGCTGGTGGTGATCACCTGGCGGGGGAGCACCCCGTCCTCGAAGACGTGCCCGGCGTCGTACACGTCGGCGAGGAGCATCTCGAGCGCCTTGACCCGCTGCTGCAGGCCCTTCTCGATGGTCGTCCAGGTGTCCATCTCGATGACGCGCGGGAGGATGTCGAGCGGCATCGCCCGCTCCTCGCCGCCGATGTCGAAGGTGATGCCCTGGTCGAGATAGCTCGCCTGCAGCGCCTCGACGCGACTGATCAGCTCGGGGGTGCTCATCTTGTCGAGCGAGTCGCGCATCCGCAGGTACGGCGGCCGGAGCTCGCCGCCGCCGTCGAACATCTCGTCGTAGGCAGGTCCGGTGGTCCCGTAGCCCTCGAACATCGTGCTCATGACCGGACATTAGCGGCGTCCTGTAACACGCGTGTTGCACCACGCGACGCTCTCGTCGCAGGAGAGTAGGTTTCGGGGCATGGCGAATGAAGGTGAGTACTGGTTCTGCCTCAAGCACCACGCCGTCGAGGGTGTCGAGGGCTGCCCCAACAAGGACCGGCTCGGCCCCTACGCGACCGAGGCCGAGGCGGCCCGGGCCCTGGAGCACGCGGCGGAGAACACCGCGGCCTGGGACAACGACCCGGCCTGGAACGACGACGCCCCCGAGCAGCAGGCCGAGTAGCCCGTTGTTCCGCCGTCGCCGCCGGATCCGCCCGGCGGCCATCGACCCTGCCACCGGGAAGCACATCTCGCCGCTGCCCTTCATCGGGCTGGTGCTGGTCCTCTCGTCGCTGTTCCTCTACGCGTTCTCCGGACTGCTGGCGCCGGTGTGGGCGGTCGTCGTGCTGCTGCTCACCTGGTTCGTCATGTTCGTGCTCTGCTTCGTCTGGTGGACACCCCACCCGCGACGCGTCGTGCTGCTGGGCGTCGTGAGCTGGGCGTGGTGGTTCGTCGCGATCACCGCCGGCGGGGTCCTCCTCGACTGGACGGCCTGAGGTGGCCGGTCAGCCCCGCCGCCGCCTCGCCCCCGAGGTACGACGTGCGCAGCTCATCTCCGTCGCCGAGGACGTCTTCGTCCGCCTCGGCTACCAGGGCACGGCGGTCGAGGACATCGCCGCGGCGGCCGGGGTGACCCGCACCCTCATCTACAAGTACTTCGCCGACAAGGACGAGATCTACCTCGAGTGCCTCCGCGCGGCTCGCGCCGAGCTCGATGCCGCCGTCGTCACCGCGGCCGGGGGAGCGCAGACCCCCGAGGACCAGCTGCGCGCCGGGTTCGGCGCCTACTTCCTGTTCGTGCGCGACCGCGGCTCGGCGTGGGACGTGCTCTTCGGCGGCGGCGCCGCGATCGCCGGGCGCGTCGCCGAGGCCGCCGGCCGCCACCGCTACGAGACCGCCGAGGTCATCGCCGGCCTCGTCCGCGCGGCCGCCCCGGGCCTCGACGAGGAGTCCGCGTCCGCGTACGCACACGCGATCTCCGGCGCCGGAGAGCAGGCCGCCAAGTGGTGGCGCCACCACCCCGAGGTCACCGCCGAGACGATGGTCGAGCGGATGATGGACGCGCTGTGGACCGGGCTGGAGCGGATCGCGGAGCGGAACGGCTGACGACGCTGCGGCAAGATGGCCCCATGGCCATCCAGATCGCCCAGGACCCCGCCGCCGACAAGGTGCTCGCCGAGAGCCCCTTCGCTCTCCTCGCGGGGATGATGCTGGACCAGCAGTTCCCGATGGAGCGTGCGTTCGCCGGCCCGGCGAAGGTGCTCGAGCGGTTCGGGAGCCTGGAGCCGGCGGCGATCGCGGCGGCCGACCCGGAGAGGTTCTCCGAGCTGTGCCGGACCCCGCCCGCCATCCACCGGTACGGCGGCTCGATGGCCGCTCGCCTGCAGGAGCTCGCCCGGGTCGTCGTCGACGAGTACGACGGCGACGCGTCGCGCATCTGGACCGAGGCGTCCGACGGCAAGGACCTGCTCAAGCGGATCCAGGGCCTGCCCGGCTTCGGCAAGCAGAAGGCACAGATCTTCACGGCCCTCGTGGCGAAGCAGCTCGGCGTCCGGCCGGCGGGCTGGGAGAAGGCCGCGGGCGACTATGCACTCGAGGGCTATCGATCGGTCGCCGACGTCGTTGACCCGGTGTCGCTGCAGAAGGTGCGCGACTACAAGAAGGCGAAGAAGGCAGCCGCCAAGGACGCGTGAACGGTGGGTGAACGCCCCCGAATGTCAGGCCGCTTCGGACCCCGTGGCAGAATGACGAAAGCGGTCTTGACGCCTCCGGGCCTCGCCGCGCCCTAGACCCGCCAGTATCGAGAGGTGTTCGTGTCCTCGAACCGTTCGGTCCCGCCCGCCGTGCTCAGCCACCCGTCCATCGTCGCGCTCATCGAGCGTGGCGCGCCCGCGGGAAGCGTGACCGCCGAGGAGGTACGCCAGGCCTTCGGCGCCGCCGATGTCGCTCCCGCCCACCTGAAGTCGTTGATGGCCCATCTCGCCGGACTCGGGATCTCCGTCGAGCTGGGTGCGCCCGTCGACCAGCGCGCGGTTGCTGCCGCCGCCCGGAAGACGGCCGCTGCCACCGCGACCACCGCCAAGAAGGCCGCACCCCCGGCCGCCAAGAAGGCCGCTGCCGCGCCTGCTGCGAAGAAGGCGGCGCCCGCGCCCGCCAAGAAGGCTGCGGCTGCGAAGAAGGACGCCGACGACGCGCCGGAGGTCGTCGACCTCGGTGAGGTCGAGGTGGCCGCCGTCGGTCCCGACGGCAAGAAGGTCCTCCCCGACATCTCCGACGAGCAGTTCGAGAAGGACGTCGCCGCCGACCCCTCCATCAAGGAGGACGAGGAGGAGGCCAGCGCCACCTCGTCGTTCGTGGTCTCGGCCGCCGACGACACCGACGAGCCGGCGCAGCAGGTCATGGTCGCCGGTGCGACCGCCGACCCGGTCAAGGACTACCTGAAGCAGATCGGCAAGGTCCCGCTCCTCAACGCCGAGATGGAGGTCGAGCTCGCCAAGCGGATCGAGGCCGGCCTGTTCTCGGAGGAGAAGCTCGGCAAGGGCGGCAAGATCACCCCGAAGCTCCAGGAGGAGCTCGAGTGGATCGCCGAGGACGGCCGCCGCGCCAAGAACCACCTGCTCGAGGCCAACCTGCGCCTCGTCGTCTCGCTCGCCAAGCGCTACACCGGTCGCGGCATGCTCTTCCTGGACCTCATCCAGGAGGGCAACCTCGGCCTGATCCGTGCGGTCGAGAAGTTCGACTACACCAAGGGCTACAAGTTCTCGACCTACGCGACGTGGTGGATCCGTCAGGCCATCACCCGCGCCATGGCCGACCAGGCCCGCACCATCCGCATCCCGGTGCACATGGTCGAGGTCATCAACAAGCTGGCCCGCGTCCAGCGGCAGATGCTGCAGGACCTCGGGCGAGAGCCCACCCCGGAGGAGCTCGCCAAGGAGCTCGACATGACGCCCGAGAAGGTCGTCGAGGTCCAGAAGTACGGCCGGGAGCCGATCTCGCTGCACACCCCGCTCGGCGAGGACGGCGACTCGGAGTTCGGTGACCTCATCGAGGACTCCGAGGCGATCGTGCCGGCCGACGCGGTCAGCTTCACGCTCCTCCAGGAGCAGCTGCACGCCGTCCTCGACACGCTCTCCGAGCGCGAGGCCGGCGTGGTGTCGATGCGCTTCGGCCTCACCGACGGCCAGCCCAAGACCCTCGACGAGATCGGCAAGGTCTACGGCGTGACCCGCGAGCGGATCCGCCAGATCGAGTCGAAGACCATGTCGAAGCTGCGGCACCCGTCGCGCTCGCAGGTCCTGCGCGACTACCTGGACTGACGGCTCCGGCTCCAGGACGGGTACGACGGTGTCGGTCATCCGCTCCGTGCTCGGCGCGCTCCTCGGTGGGCGCGCCGACGCGGCCCGGCGCGACCTGGCCGAGGCGATCGGTGACGAGCAGGTGCTGCTCGGACCCGCATCGGCCAGCTACCGCGGGTCGATCGGCGCCCACCCGCGGGTCAAGGGCAACGGCACGCTCGCGTTGACCCCGACCCGGCTGCTGTTCCGCATGGTCGTGGGAGGCCCGGTCGACGTCGACCTCGCCACCGTGACCGCAGTGAGCACGGCCAAGGCGTTCGGTGGCTCGTTCGTCGGGGGCCAGACCCACCTCGTGGTGCACACGGCAGCGGGTGACCTCGCCTGGTACGTGGCCGAGCACGAGCGGTGGCGGGCCGCGATAGAGGCTTCGGCCGCCCACTGAGGGCGCGGCCGGTCAGCACCAGCGCCAGATCCCCACGTCGCGACGCTGCGCCGAGGCCTCGACGCGCTGGTACGCCGCCCGTCGCGCGAACGGCCCGTCGCCGTACACGTAGACCTCGGCGAGCCCGCGCCCGAGCTGGGTGCGGCCGACGTCGAGCCCGTCGGCGGCGCGGTGCACGTAGCGCAACAGGCGGCGGTAGCGGTCGACGTCCACCTGGGCGGGATCGCGGTACAGGCGGACCCGGGTGCCGACCGGCAGCAGGCGGTGCATCGAGCGCGAGCCGGCCGCGCCGCCGCACTCGTGCGCGCCGAACAGGACCTCGTGCGTGTCGATGCCGAGCACGCGCACGTGGCGCACCCGGCCGGTGCGGAGGCGGACCACGACGGTGTCGCCGTCCTCGACCCGGGTGACGGTGGCGTCGTACCGGACGGCGCGGTGGGGCGTCGCGGGTGCGACCACGGGGACGCCGGGCGGCGGCGGAGCGGGCTCGTGCGCCTCGACGGCGACGAGCCCGACGGTGAGGACGGCGACCACGACAGCGAGGCAGGACAACACCCGGATCACCCCTCCATCGGACCCCGCCCGGTGCCCGGGACGGCCGACACCGTGTGGCCGACACGTGCACAGCCCGTGAACTCGGAGTCCACGGCCGTAGGCTCCCCGCATGCGCCGCCTCGGGTCCGCCGCCACCGCCCTGCTGTCCGTCCTCGCGCTCGCAGCGGGCTGCTCGCTCGCGAGGGAGGACGACGACCGTCCCGAGGTCGGGGAGTCGCCGGTGGGCGGGGCGCAGGAGGACGAGCCGACCGGGGCGGTGGAGGGCGAGCTCCGGCTGGCCCACGCCGCGGAGCCCCAGCTGTTCCGCGCCGGCGGCGGCCTGGCCCTGCTGGCGGTGCAGACGAGCGACGAGGGGGTCACCGGGCCGGTCGTCACGGCGTCGTACGACGACGGTCGCTGGTCGGCGCCGGAGCCGCTCTCGACGCTCGGGGCCCAGGCGTCGCCGCCGCACGCCGCGCTCAACGACGACGGGGCGGGCGCCGCCGTGTGGACCGAGCAGGAGGCGGGCGACGACGGGCTCGAGGCGTCGCCGCCGGTGGTCGCACGGGTGCGCGGGGCCGACGGCGCCTGGTCGCGGCGCGAGGTGCTGGACGGCTTCGCCTACGTGGAGGACGTCCAGGTGAACGCCCGTGGTGACGTCGCGGTCTACGGCTACCCCGACGACGGGCCGCGCCGGGTCGCGCTGCACCCGGCCGGCGGCAGGTGGTCCTACTCAGACCTCGAGTGGTACGACGCCGTCAGCATCGCCCTCGACGAGGACGGCGGCGTCCACGCCGCCCTGACCGGCACCGAGCGCGGTGGCGGGGGAGCCGTGCGCACGCAGTACCTCCCGCCCGGAGGGGAGTGGACCGCTCCCGAGCCGGTCGAGACCGACCCCGCCGCGACAGAGGCGGCCCGGATCGTGGTGCTGCCGGGCGGCGGCGAGGTGCTCGTGGTCGGCACGATCTCCCCGAACTGGCAGTCCACCCTCGACACGCAGCTCTACTGGGCCACGGCGCTCCAGGTCCTGGCCCGCGACAGCCGGGACGTGCCGTTCGAGGAGACCTGGGAGAAGGACGGTGCCACCCGTGCGCAGGCCACGGTGCACGGCAACTCCGTCGAGATCGCCTGGCTCCAGGAGGCCGACGGGAAGGAGGCCGACGGCGCCGAGGGCCCGGTGACCGTGCCGACGAAGGAGGTCCTCACCGTCGCCGTCCCGGGCGAGCCGGAGGAGGAGCTGGCCGAGGCGCCGGTCGAGCACACCGCCGACGACGTGCGCGGCACGATGGAGTTCGCCACGGGCAGCGGGTGCCGGGAGGCCCGCGCCGTCGTGTGGCGCCCGGTCGGCGTCGAGGACGCCCCGGGCGAGCTCAACGCGCAGGTGACGACGGGTGGGTCCTCGTCGGGGGCGGCCTGGAGCACGACGGGGGACCCGGTGGTGTACGGCCTCCAGGGCGCCCTGGCCTGCGCAGGCGGCGACGAGGCGTGGGTCGCGCGGGTCGACGACGCGCAGCAGGCGGGCAGCGCCGACCAGGAGACCCTGCGGCTGACCGACGCCACGGTCGTGGTGGCACCGCTCGGCTGACCCGAAAAACAACCGTGGCCCCGGGTGCTCCCGGGGCCACGGTGCAGCAGGTGGACGTCAGTCGGCGGCCGGCACCGGCTTGTCGTTCAGCTTGTGGGTCTCGTCGTGCACGTTGGCCGCGATCGCGCGCAGCTTGTCACCGTGCTCGCGCGCGTGGTGCGCGCAGAAGAGAAGCTCTCCGCCCGTGGTCAGCTCGACACGGAGGTAGGCCTGGGCGCCACAACGGTCGCAGCGGTCCTCCGCCGTCAGCGGGGCGCTGGGAGCAACAGCAGTCGTCATCTCGGGCCTCTCTTTCGCCTGGCTACAACACCCTCATCGGGTGACGTGTGGATCAACGTAGCGACCGGGGCAAAGATTCCCGACCGGATGTGGTCCATTGCACGTTCCTGATGAGTTCATCCCACCACGTGGTTCTCGTAGGATTCCTGATTTTCCAGTACCCGAAACAAGGTTGTGACCCTCCGATCGGCCAGCGTTACCTGATCCGGTCCGGCTCCCTTGCCGTGGCGAACATCGTCCTCCCGGCCGGCACCGTGTGCCTGCACCGGTCTCCGGCGTGTCGCGGGTAGATTCGGACCCTGCAGCACGCAGCCGTACGCGCGTCGTACACCGCACGACAGCACCACCGAAGGAGCCGGTCATCGCCGACAACACCTACAACGCAGCCCACCTCCTGGTCCTCGAGGGCCTCGACGCCGTGCGGAAGCGTCCGGGGATGTACATCGGCTCCACCGACACCCGGGGGCTGATGCACTGCCTCTGGGAGATCATCGACAACGGCGTCGACGAGGCCCTCGGCGGCTTCGCCCACCGGGTCGAGGTCACCCTCCACGCCGACGGCTCGGTCGAGGTGCACGACGACGGGCGGGGCATCCCGACCGACAAGGAGCCCAAGACGGGGCTCACCGGCGTCGAGGTCGTGGCGACGAAGCTGCACGCCGGCGGCAAGTTCGGTGGCGGCTCCTATGTCGCCACCGGTGGCCTCCACGGCGTCGGCCTGTCCGTGGTCAACGCGCTGTCGAGCCGGATGGACATCGACGTCGACCGCTCGCCGGCCAGCCAGGGCATGAGCTTCCAGCGGGGCGTCCCCGGCACCTTCGCCGGCGAGGGCCCCGACGCGCCGTTCACCCCGGCCTCGGGCCTCTCCCGCAAGGGCGGCCGGGTCGCCAAGGGGAGGTCGGGCACCCGGATCCGGTTCTGGCCCGACCGCCAGATCTTCACCAAGGACGCCGGCTTCGTCCTCGACGGCCTGATCGGCCGCGCCCGCCAGACCTCGTTCATCGTCCCGGGCCTCGAGCTGGTGATCCGCGACCAGCGCTCCGCCGACTCCGCGGAGTGGCTCGAGGAGAAGTTCCGCCACGACGGCGGGATCGGCGAGTTCTGCGACTTCCTCGCCACCGGCGAGCCGGTCACCGAGGTCCTGCGCCTGCAGGGCAGCGACACCTTCACCGAGACCGTGCCGCTGCTCGACGACAAGGGACACATGACCCCGCAGGACGTCGAGCGTGAGCTCACCGTCGACGTGGCGGTCCGCTGGGGCACGGGCTACGACACCGAGCTGCGCTCGTTCGTCAACGTGATCGCGACCCCCAAGGGCGGCACCCACGTCTCCGGCTTCGAGAACGCCCTCACCAAGACCTTCAACGAGTCGATGCGCGCGGCGAAGGCGCTCAAGGTCAACGACGACGACGTGATCAAGGACGACATCCTCGAGGGGATGACCGCCATCGTCACGGTCCGCCTCGCCGAGCCGCAGTTCGAGGGCCAGACCAAGGAGATCCTCGGTACGCCGGCCGCCCGCACCGTCGTGCGCAAGGTGGTGGCGAAGGAGCTCAAGGACTTCCTGACCTCCACGAAGCGGGCGGAGAAGGCGCAGGCCAAGCTCCTGATGGAGAAGGTCGTCTCGGCGTCCAAGACCCGGATCGCGGCCCGCCAGCACAAGGAGACCCAGCGTCGCAAGAACGCCCTGGAGTCCTCGTCCCTGCCGGCCAAGCTCGCCGACTGCCGGGCCTCCGACAACGAGCGCACGGAGCTCTTCATCGTCGAGGGTGACTCCGCGCTCGGCACGGCCAAGCTGGCCCGCAACGCGGAGTTCCAGGCGCTGCTGCCGATCCGGGGCAAGATCCTCAACGTCCAGAAGGCGTCGGTCGGCGACATGCTGAAGAACGCCGAGTGCGCCTCGATCATCCAGGTCGTCGGTGCCGGCTCGGGGCGCACCTTCGACCTCGAGGCCCGCCGCTACGGCCGGATCATCTTCATGGCCGACGCCGACTCCGACGGGGCCCACATCCGGACCCTGCTGGCGACCCTCTTCTTCAAGTACATGCCCGACCTGATCATGGACGGCCGGGTCTACTCCGCCGTCCCGCCCCTGCACCGGATCGAGATCTCGAACCCGAAGAAGGGCCAGGACAAGTACGTCTACACCTACTCCGACGACGAGCTGCAGCGGAAGCTCGCGGAGCTGAAGAAGAAGAACGTCAAGTGGAAGGACCCGGTGCAGCGCTACAAGGGCCTCGGCGAGATGGACGCGGACCAGCTGGCCGAGACGACGATGGACCCCCGTCGTCGTACCCTCCGCCGGCTGACGGTCGACGACGCCAACCTCTCCGCCGAGGTCTTCGAGCTGCTGATGGGCAGTGACGTCGCGCCGCGCAAGGAGTTCATCGTCCAGGGCGCCTACGAGGTCGACATGGAAGCCCTCGACGCGTGATGCTGCTCAGGTGGTGAGCGAGAGTCGGGCAGCGGTCGTCAAGCTGCTCAAGGCACGGGGGGCGAAGGCCCGGCGGGGGCACCTGCGGATCGCCGTCGGCGACCTCTTCTGGTACGTCGACCCGCGGGCCGACGGCGTGGGCCGCAACGCCTACCTGGTGCTCGAGGTCGGCTGCTGGACGCCGGCGGCGGCGCCCGAGCCGGACGGGGGAGCGGTCGACTGCCCGCTGCTCGTCGACGTGCCCCTCGAGGACCTCATCGCGGACACGACGAGGCTGCTCGACCTGATCACCTCGATCGGCGACCTGGCGACGCTGGGCGCGCGCCTCGACGAGCTCCCCGGCGCGCTGGTCGACCAGTCCCTGCGGGACCTGCTCGGCGCCTGAGGAGCGCCTCCTCGACCGCCGGGGCGGTCAGACCTCCTGGGTCAGCAGGCCCGTGTCGACGTCGTAGATGAAGCCGCCGACCTTGACGGTGTCGGGGATCAACGGGTGCGAGCGCACCTTGCGGACGTCCTCGGCGAGGGCGGCCTTCTGGTCCGGGATGACGTGGAAGGCGTGCCAGGTGACGTCCTGGCCGACCGCGGCGCCGATCTTCTCGTGGATGTCGGCCTCGGAGTTGGCCGCCATGGCGCACCGGGTGTGCGGGATCACGAGGATCCGGTCGACGTTGAGCAGGTGCGAGCCGAGCACGAGCGCCTCGAGGGCCGCCTCGGTGACGCGGCCACCCGGGTTGCGGAAGATCTTCGCGTCGCCGTAGTCGAGGCCGAGCATGCGCAGCGGGTCGATGCGGGAGTCCATGCAGGTCACGATCGCCACACCGGCGTGCGCCTTGCCGTCGAACCCGCCCTGGTCGAAGGTCGCCGCGTAGTCCTGGTTGGCCTTCAGGAGGTCATCGAAATCGCCCATGGCTCCAGATTATCCAGCGACGCGCAGCGCCTCGACGGTGTCCACACCTCGGGTGCGTGCCCGGGCGAAGACGACCAGCGCCAGGACGCCTGCGGCGAAGGCCGCGAAGGCCGCGCCGACGAAGACGGCGTGCTCCTGCACGATGCCGAGCTCGAGGATGCTGAGGCCGGGGTCCGCCTCCTGGGCGGCGTAGAGCCGGCGCAGGCCGATCGTGGTCAGCGCCGAGATACCGACGAGCATCCCGACCATGCGCGCGACCACGACGAGGGCGCTGGCGAGGCCGTGGGCGTCGTCGTCGGTGGTGGCGAGGATGGCGGCGTTGACGGGAGCGAGCGCGAGGCCGAACCCGAAGCCACCGACCACCAGCGGCAGGTTGCTCGCGAAGCCCGCGAGGCTGGTGTCGTCCCACTGCGCCATCGCCAGGAACGAGCCGCCGGCGGCGGCCATCCCGATCGCCGTGAGTACGCCGGCCGGGACCCGTCGCAGCAGCCAGCCACCCACGATCGCGCCGACCGGGAGCGCGGCCAGGAAGCGGAGCAGGACCAGCGCGGCGCCGAGCTGCGAGTCGCGCTCGGTGGTCGTGCGGGCGAACAGCGGGATGTCGACGAGCGCCGCGATCAGCGCCCAGCCGACGAGGAAGCTGACGACCAGCGAGCCCCACGCCGGCGTCGCGCGCAGCGCGCCCCGGGGGACGATCGGGTCGGCCGCCCGGCGCAGGTGGAGCAGCAGCAGTACCAGCGCGAGCGCCGAGCCGGCCAGGAACCACGGCCCCTGGGGCGAGAAGACGGCGACCTCCGGGTCGGCCGTCGCGAACGCGAGCACGATGCCGCCGAGCACGGCGGCCAGGAGCGTCGCGCCCAGCAGGTCGGCCGCGACGAGGTGGCCGAACCACCCGCGCAGGTCCACGAGGGCACGGGGCACGAACCAGCACCACAGCGCGAGCACGGTGAAGGCGCCGATGGTGGCGACCCCGATCGGCGTGACCCAGCGGCTGCCGCCGTCGACGTACGGGATGAAGAGCTGGCCCCAGGTGAGGTCGCGCTGGAGGTCGGGCGGCTGGAGGAAGGTGATCAGGCCGGTGCCGACGGTGGCGGCGAGGAGGAGCAGGGCGATGCCGCGGGCCAGGAGGGTGCGCGGGTTGCGGGGGGCTCGTGGCGCCACCACCGGAGGCTCTCCTGCGATGGGTTGGCCGATGGCCTCCTCGACCACCGAGGCGCTCCGCGCCCGGGCGAGGGCGGAGACGGCCACCAGGAGGACGGCGCCGCCGGCGAGGTTGATCGCGAAGATCCCCCGCCAGGTGGTGAACGACAGCACGAGCGCACCGAAGAGCGGGCCCAGGACGCTGCCGAACTCCTGGACCGCCGAGACCAGGCCGAGCGGGAGGCCGCGGCGCTCCACGGGGTACAGCGCCGCGACGAGCGACATCGTCGCCGGGACCAGCCCGCCGCCGCCGACGCCCTGCAGGAATCGGCCGGCGACCATGCTCGGCAGGTCGTAGGAGATCGCGGTGACGAACGAGCCGATGGCGAACAGCACCAGCGACATCGCCAGGACCGGCACCTGGCCGCGCAGGTCGGCGATCCGGCCGATGAGGGGCAGCATCGCGACATAGCCGAGCAGGAAGCCGGAGACGATCGGGGCGGCCCGCTGGAGCTCGTCGACGGGGATGCCGACGCCGGCCATCATGTCCGGCAGGGCCAGGACGACGACATAGGTGTCGACGGCCGCGAAGGCGACCGCGACCGCGCAGAGCGCCAGCAGGAGGCGGTCCCGTCCCGCCGGCCGTGCGTCCAGAGGATCCTCCAGTGCGGTCATTCCGGTGCGGAGATGTCCTTGGTGACGTCGTACTCGGTGACGTCGATCGAGTACGTGACCTCCTCGGCGTCCGGGAAGAAGACACCGGTCAGCCGCGCGGTGCGGAGGTAGCCGTCGTCGTCGAGGCGGTAGGTCGCCTCGAAGGAGTCGCCCTCGGCGCACGGCAGGATCTTGCGGACCGCGTCACCGGTGGCCGTGCCGGAGTAGGTGTGGAAGACCTGCTTGTTGTCCTTGCCGCCGCGCTCGGACTCGCCGGCCTTCACGTCCTTGCTGGACGTCAGCACGTTGGAGACGCCCGAGTCGGGCGAGAGCAGCGTGGCGGGGTCGGGCGCGCAGAGGTCGTCGGGCTGGAAGCGGTCGCTCCAGCCGCCGAGCAGCGCGTGGTTGATCCACAGCGTGCCGCCGACCGAGATGACCGGGACGTCGGTGACCGCGAAGCCCGAGACCGAGCCGCTGACCTGGCCCTCGAACGCCGGCGGGTCGGCGACGATCGTGCCGCTGGCGGCCGAGAGGTAGTCGACGCCCGGGTCGTCGCCGGTCGAGATCGAGACCTCGATCCCGCTGGTGCCGTCGAGCAGCTCCTTGGCCTTTGCGCCCGCGTCGCTCCACGGGTCGGCGTCGCCGCCGCCCCCGTCGTCGCCGGAGCAGGCGGTCAGTCCGCCGGCGGCGAGGAGTCCGGTGAGCAGGCCGGCGGCGACACGGGTCGAGGTCGTCATGAGGTCACCCTGACACATCGGTGGAGGGCGCCCCGGGCGAGGGCGCGAGCGCCGGCGCGTCCGCCGCGAGGGTGGCCGTCAGCGGGCCGGCCGCCGCGATGATCGGCTGGCTGCCCGGTACGCCGCTGCCGTCGCGACGCCCACCGGCCTCGGGCAGGTCGACCGGGGCACCGCTGGCCGCGGCCGCCCGGGCCGGCGCCGGGCCGGCCCACGCGAAGACCAGGGTGTCCTCGCCCTTGAGGAAGCGGTGGCAGCGCACCCCGCCGGTCGCCCGCCCCTTGGCGGGGTACTCCCAGAAGTCGGTCACCTTGACCGAGCCGGGCTCGGTGCCGGGCAGGGCCGTCGAGGACCCGGACGCGGTGACCAGCACGACGCCGCCGGGGGCGTTGAGGTCGAGCACGCCGAACCACACGACCCGCTCGCCGTCGGCGACCCGGACGCCGGCCATGCCGCCGCCGGAGCGGCCCTGCGGGCGGACGCCGTCGGCGCCGTAGTGCAGCAGCTGCGCGTCGGAGGTGACGAAGCAGAGCTCCTCGGTGCCGGTGGTGAGCTGGACGGCGCCGACGACCTCGTCGCCGTCCTTGAGGGAGATGACCTCCCACTCGTCCTTGCCGATCACCTCGGGGTTGACCCGCTTGACGACACCCTGCTTCGTGCCGAGGGCCAGGCCGGGACCGTCGGTGGTGAGGGTGGTCAGCGCCAGCGCGCGCTCGCCGGAGGCCAGGTCGAGGACCTCGCTGAGCGGCAGCCCGCCCTGCAGGTTGGGCTCGTTGGCCGAGGGCGGGATCGCGGGCAGGTCGAGGACGGCGAGGCGGACCAGGCGGCCGGCCGAGGTGAGCACGCCGATGTCGGCGCGGGCCGTCGTACGCACGGCGGAGACGACGACGTCGTGGTTGGCCCGGCCGCCGCCGGAGCCGAGCTCGTCGGCGCCGCTGGTGCGCGCGAGCAGACCGGAGGAGGAGAGCAGCGCGAAGCAGGGGTCGTCGGCGACCTCGAGCGGGGTGGTCGCCGCCGCGACGGCGGTGGTGCCGGCGGACTCGAGCAGGACGGTGCGGCGCGGGGTGCCGTAGGTCTTCGCGACCTCGCCGAGCTCGGTGGAGACGACCTTCTTGAGCAGGCCCTCGTCGGCGAGGATCGCGTCGAGCTCCTCGATCTCCTTGCGCAGCGTCTCCTGCTCCTTCTCCAGCTCGAGGCGGGAGAAGCGGGTCAGCCGGCGCAGCTGCATCTCGAGGATGTACTCGGCCTGGAGCTCGGAGAGGTCGAAGACACTCATCAGCCGCTCCTTCGCGGCCGCCGAGTTGTCGCTGGTGCGGATGACCTGGATGACCTCGTCGATGTCGAGCAGCGCGAGCAGGAGGCCGTCGACGAGGTGGAGGCGGTCGGCCTTCTTGTTGCGGCGGAACTGCGAGCGGCGGCGTACGACGTCGTAGCGGTGCTCGAGGAAGACCTCGAGCATCTCCTTCAGGCCCAGGGTGCGCGGCTGGCCGTCGACGAGCGCGACGTTGTTGATGCCGAAGGAGTCCTCCATCGGGGTGAGCTTGTAGAGCTGCTCGAGGAGGGCCTCGGGGACGAAGCCGTTCTTGATCTCGATGACCAGGCGCAGGCCGTTCTCGCGGTCGGTGAGGTCCTTCATGTCCGCGATGCCCTGGATCTTCTTGGTCTGGACCAGGGTCTTGATCCGCTCCATGACCTTCTCGGTGCCGATGCCGTAGGGCAGCTCGGTCACCACGATGCCCTTGCGGCGCCCGATCGTCTCGATCCGGGCGGTCGCCCGCATCTTGAAGATGCCGCGGCCCGACTCGTAGGCGTCGCGGATGCCGTCGAGGCCGACGATCTTGCCGCCCGTCGGCAGGTCCGGGCCCGGGATGAAGCGCATCAGGCCGTCGACGTCGGTCCTCGGGTGCTGGATGAGGTGGCGCAGCGCCTGCACGACCTCGACCAGGTTGTGCGGGGCCATGTTGGTGGCCATGCCGACCGCGATGCCGGTCGTGCCGTTGACCACGAGGTTGGGGATCGCCGACGGGAGCACCGTCGGCTCGTACTCGCGGCTGTCGTAGTTGGGCTTGAAGTCGACGGTGTCCTCTTCGATGGACTCCGTCATGGCCACGGCGGCCGGAGCCATCCGGGCCTCGGTGTAACGCATGGCGGCCGGCGGGTCCTCGCCACCGGGGGAGCCGAAGTTGCCGTGCCCGTCGACCATCGGCAGGCGCAGCGACCACGACTGGGCGGTGCGGACGAGCGCGTCGTAGATCGCACCGTCGCCGTGCGGGTGCAGCCGGCCCATGACCTCACCGACGATGCGGGCGCACTTGGAGTGGCCGCGGTCGGGCAGCAGGCGCATGTCGTTCATCGTGTAGAGGATCCGGCGCTGGACCGGCTTCAACCCGTCGCGGGCGTCGGGCAGCGCGCGGGAGTAGATGACCGAGTAGGCGTACTCCAGGAAGGACGACTGCATCTCGTCGCGGATGTCGGTGTCGAGGATGTGCTCCTCGAAGTCCTCCGGGAGGGGTTCCTGCTTCGTACGCCGTGCCATGCGTCCCATTCTCCCGGTCGGCACCGGCCATCGGTGACCGGGCACGCCGGGGGAGTCCCGGGAGTAGGAGGGGACCGATAGATTTCTCCCTGTGACCGCCGGTGATGCGACCCCGACCGAGGAGATCGTGGCGCCTCCCGCGCACTGGGAGGGCGACGTCCTGCTGCGCGACGGCCGAACCGCGCACATCCGTCCGATCCGTCCCGAGGACGACGAGCTGCTCGTCGAGTTCTACGCGCGGGTCTCCGACGAGTCGAAGTACTACCGCTTCTTCTCGCCCATGCCGGTGCTCTCCGAGCGCGACGTGCGGCGCTTCACCCACGTCGACAACGTCGACCGGGTCGCCCTCATCCTGATCCTGCAGGAGAAGATGATCGCCGTCGGCCGGTACGACGTCGTGGGCGACAACGAGGCCGAGGTCGCCTTCCTCGTGGAGGACGGCCACCAGGGCCGCGGCATCGCCCAGCTCCTGCTCGAGCACCTGGCCCAGGCCGGGCGCGAGCGGGGCGTGGAGCGGTTCACCGCCGAGGTGCTCCCCGACAACAGCCGGATGATCCAGACCTTCCGCGACGCCGGCTACCGGGTCGCGAGCGGCTACCACGACGGCGTGATCACGCTGGAGTTCCCGATCGACCCGACCGACACGGCGATCGGGGTGATGCGCGACCGCGAGCACGCCGCCGAGGCGGCGTCGATCGACCGCTTCTTCCGCCCCAAGTCGGTCGCGATCATCGGTGCCAGCCGCCGCCAGGACACGATCGGCCAGGTGCTCGTGCGCAACCTGGTGATGGCCGACTTCACCGGACGCGTCTATGTCGTCAACCCGAGCGCGCCCGCGGTGTCGGGGCTGCCGGCGTACAAGAACGTCAACGACATCCCCGACGACGTCGACGTCGCGATCGTCGCCGTCCCCGCCGACGCGGTGACCGACGTCGTGCTCGACTGTGCCAACAAGGGCGTGCACGGCCTCGTCGTCATCTCCTCGGGCTTCGCCGAGACCGGCGAGGAGGGCCGGCGCCGCCAGCGGCACCTCGCCGGCCTGTGCCGTTCCTACGGCCTGCGCCTGATCGGGCCCAACTGCCTCGGCGTCATCAACACCGACCCGAGCGTGCAGGTCAACGCCTCGCTGTCCTCGGTCATGCCCAACCGCGGTCGCGCCGGCTTCTTCTGCCAGTCCGGCGCGCTCGGCTCCGCGATCCTCGAGAAGGTCAAGAACCGCGGCCTCGGCATCTCGACCTTCGTCAGCGCCGGCAACCGCGCCGACGTGTCCGGCAACGACCTCCTGCAGTACTGGGAGGAGGACGACGCGACCGAGGTCGTCATGATGTACCTCGAGTCGATCGGCAACCCGCGCAAGTTCTCCCGGATCGCCCGCCGGGTCTCGCACCGCAAGCCGATCGTCGCGGTCCGCTCGGGCCGTACGACGCAGGGCGTGCCGATGGGCCACACGGTCCGCCGGATCGGCGCTCCCCAGGCAGCTGTCGACGCCATGTTCCGCCAGGCCGGCGTCATCCAGGTCGACACCCTCGACGACATGTTCGACGTCGCCCAGCTGCTCGCGCACCAGCCGCTCCCGCGCGGGCGCCGGGTCGCCATCGTCGGCAACTCCGACGCGCTCGGCCTGCTGGCCGCCGACGCCGCCTCCGCCGTCGGGCTGGTCGTCAACCGGTCCGTCGCCCTCGGCGCCGACGCGACCGCCGAGGACTTCGAGGACGCGCTCGACGACGCCATCGACGACCCCGACGTCGACTCGGTGATCGCGGTCTACATCCCGCCGCTCGACGTGTCCGGCGAGGAGGTCGCCAACGTCCTGGCGGCGGTCGGCGAGCAGTCGGACAAGCCGCTGGTCTCCTCCTTCCTCGGGGCCGAGGGCATCCCCGAACTGCTGCGGGTCCCCGACGTCGCGGGCTCGGCGGCCGGGCGCGGCTCCGTGCCGTCGTACCCGGCGGTGGAGGCGGCGGTGCGGGCGCTCGCGCGTGTCGTCGAGTACGCCGTGTGGCTCCACGCCCCCGACGGCCCCGTCGCCGACGCGGGCGAGGTCGACGACCGGGCCGCGCGGCGCCTGGTCGACCAGATCCTCGCCGACCCCGAGGTGATCGCCGCCGACCGCGAGGTCGAGCTCGACCAGGACCAGGTGGCGCAGCTGCTGGCGGCGTACGGCATCGAGCTGTGGCCGACCCTGCGCGTCGCCGACCTCGACGAGGCGGTCGCGGCGGGGGAGTCGCTCGGCTGGAATGTCGTGCTCAAGTCGACCCTGCCCTCTGTGCGCGAGCGGCCCGACCAGGTGCACGTGTGGCGCAACATCGACGACGTCGCGGAGATGCGGGAGGCCTGGTCCGACCTCAGCCGGCTCGTCGACCCGGCGACCGGGCGGTTCGTCGTCCAGCGCAACGCCCCGACGGGTGTCCCGATCGCGGTGCGCTCCTTCGAGGACCCGCTGTTCGGGCCGGTCGTGTCGTTCGGCATCTCCGGGCCCGTGATCGAGCTGCTCGGCGACTGGTCCTACCGGATCCCGCCGCTCGGCGAGCACGAGGTCGCGGCGATGGTGCGCGAGGTGAAGAGCGCCCCGCTGCTGTTCGGCTACCGCGGTGCGGAGGCGGTCGACGTCGCGGCGATCGAGGACCTGATCACCCGCGTCGCCGAGCTCCAGAACGACCTGCCGCAGGTCAGCTCGCTCGAGCTGTCGCTGGTGCTGGCCGGTGTCGACGGGGCCCGGGTGCTCACCGCGTCGGCACGCGTCGCCGCGGTCAAGGACCCGCGCCCGGACTCGCTGGTGCGCCGGATGCCGGACCTCATCACCACGATTCCCGACTGACTCCGGGCCGAGTCGCCGACTGGCGCAGCCCGCCGCGGGACGGCGTGACAGGATGCCGCCCATGACCGTCCGCGACCGGAGCGCCGAGCTGAGCACTGCGATCAACCGCACCGGCTACTACCCGGAGGTGGTGGCCGACGCCGTCGCCGATGCCTGCGGCGGCGAGTCCGTGGTGTCCTTCTACGTGCACCACGAGCCGACCTTCGAGCGTGACGAGGTGCGCCGGCACCAGACCGTGATCGTGCTGACCCCGACCCGGCTGATCCTCGCCCACACCGACGAGCACGCGGGCGACGACCTCCTCCCGGAGCCCTACACGTCGACCTCGACGGAGGCGGTCAGCCTGAGCGCGGTCGCGTCCGTCGTCGTGACCCGGATGACGACCAACCCGACCGCGGGCCCGCGGCCGCCGGCCGAGGCCGTGCTGACCATCGGCTGGGGCGCCGTCAGCCGGCTCGACCTCGAGCCCGCCGCGTGCGACGACCCGCAGTGCGAGGCCGACCACGGCTACACCGGCACCATGTCGTCCGACGACTTCTCCTTGCGCGTCTCGGCCGCCGCCGACGGCGCCGACGCCGTCGGTGGGCTGCTGTCCTTCGCCGCCTCCCTGTCCGCGCTGACCCGTGGCTGACCCACTCGCTCCCGGCGCCCCGGTGCAGGACGGCTTCTGCGAGCCCGCCTACGGCGTCCGCTCGCTGGGCGACCTCGTCCCGGCGGCCGCGCACGCGCTCGGCAGCCCGCTCGGCCCCGCCCCGTCGGGCCTGCTGCTGCCGGGTGCGGCGTCGTATGTCATCTTCCTCATCGACGGGCTCGGCGCGCGCCTGCTCGAGCGGCACGCCCACGTGGCGCCGTACCTCTCCTCCCTGCTGGCCGGCTCGAGCCCCGCGACCGCGGGCGTGCCGTCGACGACCTCGACCTCGCTCACCTCGCTCGGCACCGGCCTGACGCCCGGTGCCCACGGCCTGGTGGGCTTCACGACCCGGATCCCCGGCACCGACGAGCTGCTCAACGCGCTGATCTGGGACCACGACATCGAGCCGACCCAGTGGCAGCCGCACACCACCGCGTTCTCGTCGCTCCAGGCGGCTGGCGTGCGGGTCACGGTCGTCAACAAGCGGGAGTTCGACGGCAGCGGCCTGACGGTCGCGGCGCACCGCGGTGCCGACTACGTCGGCGTCGACCGGGTCGGGGAGCGGATCGCCGCCGTCGTCGCGGCGTCCCGGCCGGACCCGCGCCAGCCCGCGCTGACCTATGTGTACGACGGCGACCTCGACTGGACCGGTCACCGCTGGGGCGTGGCGTCGAGCCAGTGGCTGCAGCAGCTCGCGATGATCGACCACGAGGCCGAGCAGCTGCGCGAGGCCCTGCCCGCCGACCGCCGGCTCGTCGTCGTGGCCGACCACGGCATGGTCGACGTGCCCGACGGCTCGCGGATCGACGTGTCCTCCGACGACGAGCTCCGCTCGGGTGTGGCGATCGTGGGCGGCGAGGCGCGCTTCCGCCACCTCTACTGCACCGGCGGCGCCGTGCCCGATGTCGTGGCGACCTGGCGCGAGCGGATCGGCGACCGCGCCGAGGTGCTCACCCGCGCCGAGGCGATCGGCCGCGGCTGGTTCGGGGTCGTCGACCCGTCGGTGCTGCCGCGGATCGGCGACGTCATCGTCGCCTGCCGCGGCGACTTCGCCGTGCTGTCGACCGACGGCTTTCCCTACGAGACCAGGCTGATCGGCATGCACGGCTCGCTGACGCCCGACGAGATGCTGATCCCGGTCCTGCTGGACTGAGCCACCGGCCACCGAACCTTTTCGGCCGCCCGCGTCGTCTGGGTGGGTGAGTGGGGCCGCTGGGGTCCCGGAAGGACCGGAGGAAGCATGGTTGCTCGGGACCGGGCCGCGTTCGCCGAGTTCGTGGCCGCCCGCTCCGGGGCGCTGCACCGCGCCGCCTACCTGATGGTGGGCGACGTCGGGCTCGCCCAGGACCTCGTGCAGGAGTCGCTGACGAAGACGTACGTCGCGTGGCCGCGCCTGCGCAACCCGCAGGCCGCGGAGGCGTACACCCGCAAGGCGATCACGACGACCGCGATCACGTGGTTCCGCAAGCGCAGCTGGAACGCCGAGCGGGTCACCGCGACGCTGCCCGAGCAGGCCGCCGACGGCCACGCCGACGGGCTGGTCGCCCGGCAGGCGCTGCTCGGTGCGCTCGCGCAGCTGCCACCGCGCCAACGCGCCGTGATCGTGCTCCGCTACTACGAGGACCTCACCGAACGGCAGACCGCCGAGCTGCTCGGCTGCGCGGTCGGCACCGTCAAGAGCCAGGCCTCCGCCGCGCTCACCCGCCTCCGCGACCTCATGGGGGACGACCTCGACATCGACGACCTGCTCGCCACGGAAGGAGTGCCGGCATGACCGAGAAGCTGAAGACCCTGATGGACCGCGCGGCCGACCTGGACTTCGAGGCGGTGGACCTCGCCGCGATCGTGGAGTCCGGCGACCGTGCCGTACGCCGCCGCCAGACCTCGCTCGTCGGCGGCGTCGCCGCTCTCGCGGTCGTCGCCGGCGGCGTCGCGGTGGCCCTCGGTGGGGGAGACACCGCGAAGGATCCCGCTCCTGCGGACGGGTCGAGCCCGGCGGAGCTGTCGTGGGTGGTCGGCGACACCCTGCACACGCCCACGGCGTCGTACGACCTGGGCCGGAAGGCGGAGGGCTTCGTGCGCACCCGGGTCGGCTACGCGTTCCTCACCGAGGACGGCACGGTCTACTCGGTCGTCGAGGGCGAGGTCACAAAGATCGGCTCGGGAGCGGCGGGCCACGCCCCGCTGGTCGGTGACGAGAACGGGACGACAGTCGGCTGGGTGGACCGGTCCGGGGCGGTGCCGGTCTACGTCACCGTCGACCTCGCGACCGGGACGGCGCAGCGCCACGACGCCCATCTCGATGCCTCCATGGCTGACGGCGAACCGCCGCAGCTGGCCTGGTTCTTCGCGATCGACGACGGCACGGCGTACTGGCTGGACCTGCGGGGCGAGGTGGCGACCGACCTCGCCACGGGCGAGAGCCGGGTGATCGCCACCGGGAAGGACCTGCAGTGGATCGGCGACGTCTCGGACGGCCTCCGGGTCGGGCTCGTCGAGGACGACGGTGGGGGCGACCTCGGCACCGACCTCCGCGACCGCGACGGCACGGTGGTGCTGCCCCCCGTCGAGGAGCGCTACTTCGGAGCCGTGTCGCCGGACGGTCGGTGGGTGACGACCGATGACCACGTCGTCGTCGCGGTGGCGACCGGTGCGGAGGTGCTGCTCGACGTCCCCGGGCCGGACCGCACCTGGTACGCCTACGAATGGCTCGACGCCGACACGGTGGCGGTGGTGCTCGACGCCGGCGACGACACCGACCTGCTGACCTGCGACCTGCCCGAGGGGACCTGCGCGACGGCGGTCGCCGGCCTCACGCACGACCTGCTGCTGCCGGTCGGCGGCTATGCCACCGAGCTGCTGAGCACGTCTGCCGAGGAGTCCTCCGCTACGGAAACGGGAGGGGCTCCGGCGACAGACTGACCGCACGCGCCCGCGCCGCGGTCATCCCGCGCCGGTGGTGCTGGCGGCACAGCACCTCGTACGCCACGTCGACGTCGTCGGCGGCATGGACGGCGGCCTCCGGGTCGGTGTCGACGTCGCCGACGACGATGACCTCGCCCTCGGTGACCATGACGCCGTCCTCGGTGCGGGCGTTGTGCGTGGCGCGCTTGCCGCACCAGCACAGCGCCTCGACCTGCAGCACCTCGGTGCGGTCGGCCAGCTCCACGAGCCTCGCCGAGCCCGGGAACAGGCGGGTGCGGAAGTCGGTGAGGATGCCGAAGCAGAAGACGTCGATCTGCAGCTCGTCGACGATCTTCGCCAGCTGGTCGACCTGCTCGGCCGTGTAGAACTGGGCCTCGTCGCAGATGAAGTAGTCGATCCGCGCGCCCTGGGTCAGCGCGTCGACGGTGTAGCGCCAGAAGTCGAAGTCCGGCTCGACCTCCTGGGCCAGCGCCGTCAGGCCGAGCCGCGAGGACACCACCGCCGCGCCGGCCCGGTCGTGGGAGGTGAAGAGCCTTCCCACGCGACCACGCGCGGCGTGGTTGTGGTTGGTCTGCAGCGCGAGGGTCGACTTCCCGGCGTCCATGGTCCCGGTACGGAAGATCAGCTCGGCCACGGGCGGCATCCTCTCATCCATCGGATCCGATGGTGAACGTGCGGTGCGCCCCGTGCGAACGCCTCCGGAACGGTCCCGAAGGCGATGGATCTGTCGATTCCGCTGCGGAAAGGTGGGCGGGGGCGAACACTTTGTGAGGTCCAACTCTTGCAGAAAGGTGCGGTGGCAATGGGGGTCTCCACCAAGCCGGCCACGCGCTGGATCTGGCGGACGCTCGGGGTCGTCGGACTCGTCGCGGCACTGGCCGTCGTGCTCGCCCTGACCGGGGTCACCGGTCGTGGGATCCCGACCGCGTCGACGGCCGATCCCGATCCCGGGACCGCGCAGCCGGCCGACCAGGTCGTGCCGGGTGCGGTGGCCGACGTGCCCGGCCCCGCTGCCGTCCCGCAACAGGTCGTCCTCGGCCCGGCGCCGGTCCGCAAGCCCGTCGGTGCCGCCGCGGGGTACGACGGCGCCGTGCTCGACGCCCCGCCCGCCGCGCTGCTCGCCTACCAGCGGGCGGCATCGATCATCGACGGCGCGGCCGACTGCAACCTGGACTGGACCGTGCTCGCCGCCATCGGACGCATCGAGTCGAACCACGGCCGCGGGGAGAGCCTCGACCACGAGGTGAGCGACGAAGGCGTCGTGACACCGGCGATCATCGGCAAGCCGCAGGACGGGCGCGGCGGGCGCAACCGGGTCAGCGACACCGATGCCGGCCTCCTCGACCGCAACACCCGGTGGGACGCCACCGTCGGTCCGCTCGGGCTGCTGCCGGCGACCTGGGCGGCCGTCGCGGTCGACGCCGACAGCGACACGAAGCGCAACCCCCAGGACCTCGACGACGCCGCGCTCGGTGCCAGCGTGCTCCTGTGCTCCGGCCGGCCGGACCTGTCGACCGAGCCGGCGCTGCGCAACGCGCTGGCGACGTACAACGAGGCGAAGGGGTACGCCGACACGGTGATCGCGCTCGCGGCGTTCTACGCCGAGGAGATGGAGAACCAGCCGATCGCCATCCCGATGCTCGCCGGCGTGCTGCCCGGGGACCTGGTCGACTGCGGTTGTGACGACGCCGTCGACGACGCGATCCGCCACGTGCGCTCGGCGATCCGGCACTCCGGCCTGGTGATCCCGCGCTCCGGCGACATCGTCCGGGGTGACGGGGGCGGGAGCGGCGAGCAGCCCGGCACCGACCCGTCGACCGGTCCGTCGACGGACCCCGACCCGACGACGGAACCGGAGCCGACGCCGGACCCGGAGCCCACGCCCGACCCGGAGCCGACTCCTGACCCGGAGCCGACACCGGACCCGGAGCCGACGCCCGACCCGACTCCGGAGCCCGAGCCGACTCCCGACCCGGAGCCGACGCCCGAGCCCACACCGGAGCCGACACCGGAGCCCGTCCCCTCCCCGGAGCCGTCCACCGAGCCGACGGCGACCGCGGAGCCGGACGCGACCCGCGCCGCCGCCGAGGAGCCGACCGTCCAGGAGCCGTCGACCGAGCCGGCCGCGACCCCGGACGACGGAGCCGTCACTACAGTGGCGGAGTGACGACGGAAGCCCTGCTCGGGCCCAGCCAACTGCCCCACCAGCTGCCGCCCTTCGCGGACATCACCGACGACGACTACGCGCCCGCGATCGAGGCCGCGATGGCCGAGCAGCTCGCGGCCATCGCGGACATCACCGCCGATCCGGCGGTGCCGACCTTCGACAACACGCTGGTGCCGCTGGAGCGCAGCGGGACCTCGCTCTCGCGCGTCCTGCGGGTCTTCCACAACAAGGCCGGCGCGGACTCGTCCGCGACCGTCGACGCGGTGCGGGCCGAGTTCGCGCCCCGGCTCGCCGCGCACTCCGACGCGATCCTGCTGGACGCGGCGCTGTGGGAGCGGATCCAGGCCGTGGCCGGCCAGGCGTCGGAACTGGACGCCGAGGCGGCGTACCTCGTCGAGCGCTATGTCGCCGACTTCCGGCTCGCCGGTGCGGCCCTGGGCGAGGACGACAAGGCCCGGCTGCGCGCGCTCAACGGCGAGATCTCCAGCAAGGAGACCGCCTTCGAGCTGGCGCTCCAGGCCGACAGCAACGACCTTGCCGTCGTGGTCGACGATCCGGCCGAGCTCGCCGGGCTGACGCCGGGAGAGGTGTCGGCGGCGGCAGCGGCCGCCGCCGCGCGCGGCCTCGAGGGGAAGTACCTGCTCACCCTCGTGCTGCCGACGGCCCACCCGCACCTCGCGGCCCTGACCGATCGGTCCGTGCGCGAGCGGCTGTCCACGGCCCAGCGCTCACGTGGCAGCCGCGGCGGGGACCACGACACCCGTGCGCTCGCCCTCGACATCCTGCGGCTGCGCGCCGAGCGGGCCCGTCTCCTCGGCTTCGACAACCACGCGGCCCTGGTCACCGCGGACAACACCGCCGGCACCCCGGCTGCCGTCCGCTCGCTGCTCGAGCAGCTCGCGGCGCCGGCCGCCCGCAACGCCCGTCGCGAGCAGGAGGCGCTGTCCGCACAGGCGGGCTTCGAGGTCGCGCCGTGGGACTGGCCGTTCTACGCCGAGCGGGTTCGCGCCGCCGAGTACGACGTCGACCTGGCCGCGCTGCGCCCGTGGTTCGAGGCGGAGCGGGTCCTGCAGGACGGCGTCTTCTTCGCGGCCGGCGCGCTGTTCGGCCTCACGTTCGCCGAGCGCGGCGACCTGGCCGGCTACCACCCGGACGTGCGGGTCTTCGAGGTCAGCCGCGACGGCACCCCCATCGGCCTCTACCTGCTCGACCTCTACACCCGCGACTCGAAGCGGGGCGGCGCGTGGATGAGCAGCTTCGTCGACCAGTCCGTCCTGCTCGGCAACGAGTCCGCCGTCGTCGTCAACAACCTCAACGTGCCCAAGCCGGCCGACGGCGAGGCGACCCTGCTGACGTGGGACGAGACCCGGACGCTCTTCCACGAGTTCGGCCACGCCCTGCACGGGCTGCTCGCCCGGTCGACGTACCCGAAGTTCTCGGGCACCTCGGTCTTCCGCGACTTCGTCGAGTACCCCTCGCAGGTCAACGAGATGTGGGTGCTGTGGCCCGAGGTGCTCGCCAGCTACGCGGTCCACCACGAGACCGGCGAGCCGATCCCGGCCGAGGTCGTCGAGCGGATCCGCGCGGCCGAGACGTTCAACGAGGGCTTCGCGACGAGCGAGTACCTCGCCGCCGCGCTCGTCGACCTCGCCTGGCACGAGCTGGCCCCCGAGGAGGTCCCGACCGACCCGGAGGCCGTGGCGGCCTTCGAGCAGCAGGCGCTGGCCGACGTGGGCCTCGACAACCCCGCCGTGCCGCCGCGCTACTCGACGCCCTACTTCGCCCACAGCTTCAGCTCCGGCTACGCCTCGGCCTACTACTCCTACATCTGGAGCGAGGTGCTCGACGCCGACACCGTCGCGTGGTTCAAGGAGAACGGCGGGCTCACCCGCGAGAACGGCGACGCCTACCTCCGCCACGTGATCGGCATCGGCGGCACGCGCGACCCGCTGGCGTCGTACCTCGAGTGGCGCGGGCGGCCCGCCCCGATCCAGCCGCTGCTGGAGCGTCGCGGCCTGGCCTGACGGCGAGCTGGGTGGGTGGGAGTGACCCCTGGGTCACTCCCACCCACCCAACCCCGGCCTGTGGAGGAGCGCTGCAGTCCAGGTCGTTTGCGGGCAGCCTCGTCACATGGCTCGGGACGACTGGAAGCGGTTGGCGGTACGGCAAGCGGGGCTCCTCACCCGCGCGCAGCTCGCCGGCGTCGGCATCGACCGATGGGCGATCCGGCACCGTGTCGAGACGGGGCGTTGGGTGGCCCACACCCCGACCGTCATCGGTACGACGACGGGCGAGCTGACGCGTGAGCAGTCGATGTGGGTCGGTGTGCTGCATGGTGGAGCGCGGGCCGTGGTCGGTGGCCTCACGGCCGCGGAGGTCGGCGGACTGCGCAACTGGCACCGTGACGACGTCACGGTGCTCGTCCCTCACGGCGCCGACGTCGGTGAGGGCTTCCTCGGCGTCACGTACGTCCGCAGCCGGCGTGACCTGGCTGTCCTGCGTCGGCCCGGCCACGAGCTGCCTGTTGCCCGAATCGAGCCGGCCGTCCTGCTGTTCGCCTCCCGCCAGCGCTCGCCCCGGGTTGCCGAGGGTGTCCTCGCGGCAACGGTCCAGCAGGGCCTGACCTCACCCGATCGCCTTTCGGAGTGGATCGACAGGTTGGCACCACTTCGAGGTGCGGGGCGATTCCGGCGCGCACTCGCGGAGATCGCGGGCGGTGCCCAGTCCGTCGGGGAGATCGACGTCCGCAGGATGTGCCGAGCCGGTGGACTGGCGCTGCCGGTGCGGCAGGTGCGGCGACGTGATGCCAGCGGACGGCTGCGATTCACCGACTGCGAGTGGCGGCTCCCCGACGGCCGCACCATCGTGCTCGAGGTGGACGGTGGCTTCCACATGGAGGTCGAGCACTGGGAGGACGACCTCGCGCGCCAACGTGCCTTGACCTCGCCGACACGGGTGGTCGTGAGGTGCACGACCCGCGAGCTACGTGACGAACCCGGGACGGTGGCGCGAGACCTCCGGCTGCTCGGCGTTCCGGCAGCGTAGTCGGGTGGGTGGGAGTGACCCCTGGGTCACTCCCACCCCCCCGACTACGGTCAGCCGGCCGGACGGACCCGCAGGAGCACGTCCTGCCCGCCGCCGTTGTCGGTGGTGACCAGCAGCGAGCCGTCGCGGGCGGCGGTCACGTCGCGCAGGCGGCCGCGGGTGCCGCGCAGCTCGGCGGGGGAGCGGGTCCACTGCAGGACGCCGTCGCTGTCGAAGCGGACGAACATCAGGCGCTGGTCCTTGAGCACCGCGACGGCGAGCGTGCCGGCGAGGTCGCCCCAGCCGGAGCCGCGGACGAAGTCCGCCCCGGACGGCGCGATCGTCGGGTCGCCGGAGCGCCAGCGGGCGCCGTACTGCGTGCCGGGCAGGTTGCCGTCGGTCATCGGGACGCTCTCGTTGTAGCCCGGGACCGGGTTCCAGCCGAAGTTGCGGCCGTTGCGGACCAGGTTGATCTCGTCGTCGCGGTAGGAGCCGTGCTCGACCGACCAGACGCTGCCGTCCGAGCGCTGGGCGAGCCCCTGCACGTTGCGGTGCCCGTAGGTCAGCACCCAGCGCCGGTTGCCGGTGCCCTTGACCCACGGGTTCGTCGGCCACGGCCGGCCGTAGAAGCGGTCCATCCGCAGGACCTTGCCGCCCAGCGACGAGAGGTTCTGCGGGTTGGTGCCGTGGGCGGCGTCTCCGGTGCCGACGAGGAGGGCGCCGTACCCGGTGATCAGCAGGCGGCAGCCGCCGTGCCGGCCGATGGAGTTGGACGGCAGGCCCACCTTGAGGAAGCGCAGCCGGGTCGCGCGGGTGAAGCGGGTGTCGAGCTGCCACGAGACCACGCGGATGTCGTGGCCGGAGGCGGTCCGCCAGCCCGAGCACGTGTAGATGCGCCGGTTGCTCGCGAAGCGGGGGTCGACGGCCAGGCCGAGCAGCCCGGTCTCGCCCCGTGCCCAGACGCTGCTGCTCGGGAAGGCGAGATTGCGCTTCGCGCCCGTGTCGGCGTCGACGAGCGTCAGCGTGCGCCGCTCGCGCTGGGTGACGAGCAGGTCGCCGGTCGGCAGCTCCTGGACCTCCCACGGATGGTCCAGGCCGCTCGCGACGACCTCGACGTCGAGCGCCGGGGTGCCGCGCTCCTCGGCGCCGCCGGCACAGGCGGCGCCGAGGACCGACGCGAGCAGGACGAGGACGGGCAGGACCACGAGACGCTCCCTCATGGAGCGACCGTACGCCGCCCCGGGCGCTGCGTGGGTCAGAACGTGTGCTCGGGAGCCGGGAAGCTCTGGTCCTTGACCTCGGAGTCGTAGGCACGGGCGGCGTCGAGCAGCACCGAGCGGAGGTCGGCGTACTGCTTGACGAAGCGGGGCAGCTTGCCCGTGCGCAGGCCGAAGGCGTCCTGCCACACGAGGACCTGGCCGTCGCACTGGTTGCCGGCACCGATGCCGATCGTGGGGATGTCGAGCTTGGCGGTGACCTCGGCGGCGACATCGCCGGGGACCATCTCCATGACGACGGCGAAGGCGCCGGCCTCCTGGACCGCGAGGGCGTCACGGAGCACCCGGTCGGCGGCCGCACCGCGGCCCTGGACCCGGTAGCCGCCGAGGGCGTGCTCGGACTGCGGGGTGAAGCCGATGTGGGCCATGACCGGGATGCCGCCGCGCGTCATCCGCTCGATCTGCGGGGCCATCTCGACGCCGCCCTCGAGCTTCACGCAGTGGGCGCCGCCCTCCTTCATGAACCGGACGGCGGTCAGGTAGCCCTGCTCGGGCGACGCCTGGTAGCTGCCGAACGGCAGGTCGCCGACGACCAGCGCCCGGGACACCGAGCGGCTCACGGCGCGGGTCAGCGGGAGTAGCTCGTCGACCGTGACGGGGATCGAGGTGCTGTTGCCGAGGACGTTGTTGGACGCGCTGTCGCCGACGAGGAGGACCTCGATCCCGGCCTCGTCGAAGATGCCGGCCGTCAGCTGGTCGTAGCTGGTCAGCATCGAGAAGCGCTCGCCGCGCTCCTTCATCTCGCGCAGGTGGTGCGTGCGGATCCGCCTGACCGGTGCGGGGGACGCGGCCGCGGCGGGTGCGCCGCCGTACGGCGCGGTCTCTTCGGGGGTGCTGCTCATCGTTGCTCCACTCTGGTGACTCGCGGCCCGCAGGTGCGGGTCCACGTTCGTGAAAGGGCAACCACGAGGCTAGTCCGGGCGGAGCCGGCGCGCGCTGTGTGTTGGGTCACCCCGGGTGTACGGCGTCCGCCGCCGCCTCGAGCTCGGCGACCACGATCCGCCGCATCCCCAGCATCGCCCGGCTGGCCGCCTCGGCGCGGGCGGGGTCGGGATCGGTCATCAGCTCGTAGAGCCGCACCGGCACGATCTGCCACGACAGCCCGTAGCGGTCCTTCAGCCAGCCGCACACCGACTCCTGGCCGCCGTCGGCCAGCGAGTCCCAGTAGTAGTCGACCTCGGTCTGGTCGCGGCAGGTCACCGAGAACGAGACCGCCTCCGTGAAGGGGAACGCCGGCCCGCCGTTGATCCCGCGGAAGGTCATCCCGTCGAGGGTGAACTCACCGGCCATCGGGCCGAGGTGGCCGATGGCGGAGTTCGGGAAGATGCCGGTGTAGAAGCGCGCGGCCTCCTCCAGCGTGTCGTCGAACCACAGGCACGGCTGGATGTGGCTGCTCGCGATGCTCATGGTGGGGGAGACCGCGCGCGGGCGGCGTACTCATCGGACACCCGCTCCCTAGACTCGCACCGTGGACTTCTACTCGGCCTACGCCCACGGGTTCGCCCGGGTCGCGGCGGTGACCCTGCCGGTCGCCATCGCGGACCCGGCGACCAATGCCGCCCGCACCATCGAGCAGGCCCGGGCCTGCCACGACGAGGGGGTCGCGGTGGCGGTCTTCCCCGAGCTGGGCCTGACCGGGTACGCCGTCGACGACCTCTTCCTCCAGGACACCCTCCTGGAGGCCGTGCGGGCGGCGATCCGCGAGCTCGCCGACGCGTCCGCGGAGCTCCGCCCGGTCCTGGTGGTCGGCGCCCCGCTCCGGGTGCGCAACCGGGTCCACAACTGCGCCGTGGTCATCCACGGCGGCCGGGTCCTCGGCGTCGCCCCGAAGTCGTACCTGCCGACCTACCGCGAGTTCTACGAGGCGCGCTGGTTCGCGGCCGGCTCCACCGTGCGCAGCGAGGTGATCGAGCTCGACGGCAACGAGGTGTCCTTCGGCTCCGACCTGCTGTTCGAGGCGACCGACGTCGACGGGCTGGTGCTGCACGTCGAGGTCTGCGAGGACATGTGGGTGCCGATCCCGCCGAGCGCCGAGGCGGCACTCGCCGGTGCGACGGTCCTGGCCAACATCTCCGGCAGCCCGATCACGGTCGCCCGCGCCGAGGACCGGCACCTGCTGGCCCGCAGCGCCAGCGCCCGCTGCAACGCCGCCTACGTGTACGCCGCCGCCGGGCAGGGCGAGTCGACCACGGACCTGTCCTGGGACGGGCAGACCATGGTCTACGAGATGGGCGACCTGCTCGGGCAGAGCGAGCGGTTCCCGGACGGTCCGCGGCGCACCGTGGTCGACGTCGACGTCGACCGGCTCCGGCAGGAGCGGATGCGCCAGGGGACCTTCGACGACAACCGGCTCGGCGCCGGCGTCGCCGAGTTCACCCGGGTCCCGTTCACGCTTGACCCGCCCACCGGCGACATCGGCCTGCTCCGCAAGGTCGACCGCTACCCGTTCGTCCCCGACGACCCGGCCCGGCTCGCGCTCGACTGCTACGAGGCCTACAACATCCAGGTCTCCGGGCTCGAGCAGCGGCTCGCGGCCATCGGGCAGCCCAAGGTGGTCATCGGCGTCAGCGGCGGCCTCGACTCGACGCACGCGCTGATCGTCGCCGCGCGGGCGATGGACCGGCTGGGCCGGCCGCGCAGCGACATCCACGCCTTCACGATGCCGGGCTTCGCGACCGGCGACACCACGAAGTCCTACGCCACCCGGCTCTCGCAGGCGCTCGGCTGCACCTTCGAGGAGCTCGACATCAAGCCGGCCGCCCGGACCATGCTCGAGGGCCTCAAGCACCCGTTCGCCGGCGGCGAGCCGGTCTACGACATCACCTTCGAGAATGTCCAGGCCGGGCTGCGCACCGACTACCTCTTCCGGCTGGCCAACCACCGTGGCGGCATCGTGCTCGGCACCGGTGACCTGTCCGAGCTCGCGCTCGGCTGGTGCACCTACGGCGTCGGCGACCAGATGTCGCACTACAACGTCAACGCGGGTGTGCCGAAGACGCTCATCCAGCACCTGATCCGCTGGGTCATCGACAGCAACCAGCTCCACGGGGGCGACTACGACGACGAGGCCGACGAGGTCCTCAAGGAGATCCTCGAGCAGGAGATCACGCCCGAGCTGATCCCGGGCGGGGAGCAGAAGACCGAGGACTCGGTCGGCCCCTACGCGCTGCAGGACTTCACGCTCTACCACGTCATCCGGCGGGGCTACCGGCCCAGCAAGATCGCCTTCCTCGCCTGGCACGCCTGGCACGACCAGGCCGTGGGGGAGTGGCCGCCGGGCTTCCCGGAGGAGCGGCGGACGTCGTACGACCTCGCGACGGTGCGGAGGTGGCTGGAGGTTTTCGTGCGGCGCTTCTTCAGCAGCCAGTTCAAGCGCTCGGCGCTGCCGAACGGCCCGAAGGTGAGCGCCGGCGGCACCATGTCGCCGCGCGGCGACTGGCGGATGCCGTCGGACGCCAGCGCGGCAGCATGGCTGGCCGAGCTGGCGTCCAACGTCCCGGAGGGCGGTGGAGCCGGTGGTTGAGGTGCGAGAGCAGCGAGCCTCGAAACCCTAGGCCTCCCTGATGTGGTCGCCGCGCACCATCCGGGCCATCGCGAAGCTGCAGAACGCCAGGGCGAGCATGCCGACCGCGAGGTGGGCGACGCCGTCGACGCCGAACAGGTTGATCGCGAGCAGGACCAGCCAGATGCCGAGCACGTCGCCGCCGAAGTGCGGGGCGACCGCGACCAGGACGCCGATGGCGAGGGTCACGATGCCGATCCACATCACGGCGTCGTCGGCGGATCCGGGCAGGAAGTTGTTGGCCCACACCGCGACATAGCTGTCCCAGTGGTCCGTCATCACGCCGAAGAGCATGTCCAGGCCCCACACCAGCGGGAGTGCGGTGAGCGTGGCCCAGAGGGCGACGCGTCCCTGGCGGTTCGCGTCGATGGTGGAGAAGTGGGCGAGGTCGTTGAGCTCCTCGCGCATGTCGTGGGTGAGGTTGTCCCACGCGTGGGTGCTGGCCATGGCCGGGTCCTTTCTCGGGCGGTCCGTTGTAACGGACATCACTTTTGACGGTAGACCTGTCGTAGTCTTTCGGCAAGAGTTGTCTCCGCTAGAAATCCCTGGGAGGGGCGCACCATGGACGAGGCCTTCGGGCGACGGGTCACCCGGTTGGGTGCACTCGCCGACCCGGTACGACGCCAGCTCTACCGTTTCGTCGCCGAGCAGCCCGGCGCGGTGAGCCGGGACCAGGCCGCCTCGGGCGTGGAGGTCCCGCGGCACACGGCGAAGTTCCACCTCGACCGGCTCGTCGAGGAGGGCCTGCTGGTCACCGAGTTCAAGCGGCTGACCGGCCGGACCGGGCCGGGCGCGGGACGACCGGCCAAGCTCTACCGCCGCTCCGGGCGCGAGGTGGTCGTCAGCGTCCCGAGCCGGCGCTACGACCTGGCCGGCCAGGTGCTCGCCGACGCCGTCGAGCGCAACCTCGCCGGCACGCCCATGCCCGACGCACTGCAGGACGCCGCCGACGGCGCGGCCCGGTCGGTCGCCGAGGAGTGGCCGGCCGCGCGCGAGGGACTCGGTGCGACCCTGGCGATGCTCGGCTACGAGCCTCGGGAGTCCGACGCCGGGATCGTGCTGCGCAACTGTCCCTTCGGGCGCCTGGCCGCGGAGCACCGCGACCTGGTCTGCGGGGTCAACCACGCGTTCGTGGCGGCGCTCGCGCGCCGGGTGGGCGGCGACCAGATGGCGGCAGAGCCGGTCGCGCCGGGCCGTGGGTGCTGTGTGGTGCTGCGGGGTGCGGAGGCTGCGGGGGTCTCGTGACGGTCGCTGCGCGACCTCCTCGACCACCGGGTGGTGGTTGCTGCGCGACCTCCTCGACCACCGGGTGGTGGTCGCTGCGCGACCTCCTCGACCACCGGGGGGAGGGCCACCCCCTAGGCTGCAGCCATGGGCAAGCAGGAAGACTTCGTTCTCCGCGCTCTCGAGGAGCGTGACGTCCGGTTCGTGCGGCTGTGGTTCACCGACGTGCTTGGGTTCCTCAAGTCCGTCGCGGTGGCTCCCGCGGAGCTGGAGGGCGCGTTCTCCGAGGGCATCGGCTTCGACGGATCGGCCATCGAGGGCTTCGCCCGCGTCTACGAGGCCGACATGCTCGCGCTGCCGGACCCGACGACCTTCCAGATCCTGCCGTGGCGCAGCAGCGAGGGCCCGGCGACCGCCCGGATGTTCTGCGACATCGTGATGCCGGACGGCTCGGCGTCGTACGCCGATCCCCGCAACGTGCTCAAGCGCACCCTGGGCAAGGCCGCCGAGCAGGGGTTCACCTTCTACACGCACCCCGAGATCGAGTTCTACCTGTTCAAGGACGAGCCGCGACCCGGCGAGGAGCCGGTGCCGATGGACCGCAGCGGCTACTTCGACCACGCCGCGCACAGCCACGGCTCCGACTTCCGCCGCGAGGCGATCACGATGCTCGAGGCGATGGGCATCTCGGTGGAGTTCAGCCACCACGAGGCCGGCCCGGGCCAGCAGGAGATCGACCTGCGCTACGCCGACGCGCTCACCACCGCCGACAACATCATGACCTTCCGCACGGTCATCCGCGAGGTCGCGCTGAGCCAGGGCATCTGGGCGACCTTCATGCCGAAGCCGTTCACGTCCCACCCGGGCTCGGGCATGCACACGCACGTGTCCCTCTTCGAGGGCGACCAGAACGCCTTCTACGAGGCGGGCGCCGAGTACCAGCTCTCCAAGACCGGGCGCCAGTTCATCGCCGGCGTGCTCAAGCACGCGAGCGAGATCAGCGTCGTCACCAACCAGTGGGTCAACTCCTACAAGCGGATGATGTTCGGGGGCGAGGCGCCGTCGTACATCTGCTGGGGGCACAACAACCGCTCGGCCATGATCCGGGTGCCGATGTACAAGCCGATGAAGGGCCAGTCGACCCGGATCGAGCTGCGCACCATCGACTCCGCGTGCAACCCCTACCTCGCGTACGCCGCCGTCCTCGCCGCCGGGCTCAAGGGCATCGAGAACGGCTACGAGCTGCCGCGCGAGGCCGAGGACGACGTCTGGGCGCTGACCGAGCGCGAGCGCCGCAGCCTCGGCATCGAGCCGCTGCCGAAGAACCTCAACGAGGCGATCACCATCGCCGAGCACTCGGAGCTCCTGGCCGAGACGCTGGGCGAGCAGGTCTTCGACTTCTTCCTGCGCAACAAGCGGGCGGAGTGGGACGAGTACCGCGGCCAGGTGTCGGTCTTCGAGCGCGATCGCATGCTCCCCGTCCTGTGACATCGGACCGCCGCGACCTCGTGAGGTGAGCCGATGAACCGGGCGAGCCAACGGACCGAGTTGCTGCGGCTCGGCTTCGTCGACCTCGACCGCGCGCAGGAGCACCTGGCCGCCCTCGGGCCGGTGGGCGTGGACCTGCTGGCCTATCTCGGCCGCACGGCCGACCCGGACGCCGCCCTGCACGCGCTGGCGCGGCTCGCCGACGCGGTCGAGGACCGCGAGGAGCTGCTCGCCGCGGTCGCGGACGACGAGGGTACGGCGATGCGCCTGCTCTGCGTGCTCGGGGCGAGCGCCGCGCTGGCCGACCACCTGGTGACCCACCCGTTCCAGTGGCGGGAGCTGACCGACCCCGACCTGGGCTCGACCCGGCCCGCCGCGTGGGCGGTGCGCGCCTCGCTGCTCGAGGCGGTGGCGGACAAGCCCGACCTCGAGGCCGTGAACGCGCTCCGTGTGGAGTACCGGCGCCTCCTGCTCCGGCTCGCCGCACGCGACCTGACCCACCACCTCGGCGTCGACGACGCGGCCGCGGAGCTCTCCGACCTCGCGGCCGGGACGCTCGACGCCGCGCTCGCCGTGGCCCGCACGCGGCTGGGGGAGGACGCCGACCGGGCCCGCCTGGCGGTGATCGCGATGGGCAAGTGCGGCGGCCACGAGCTCAACTACGTCTCCGACGTCGACGTGATCTTCGTTCACGAGGGCGACGAGCGGGTCGCCGCCCGGCTGGCCGCGCAGATGATGCAGGTCTGCTCCGACCACACCGCCGAGGGCACCATCTGGCCGGTCGACGCCAACCTGCGGCCCGAGGGCAAGGCCGGCCCGCTGAGCCGGACCCTGGCCAGCCACCAGGGCTACTACGAGCGCTGGGCCGAGCCCTGGGAGTTCCAGGCGCTGCTCAAGGCGCGCCCGGTCGCCGGCGACCTCGAGCTGGGCCGCGACTTCGTCGACATGGTGGGTCCGATGGTCTGGTCGGCCGCCGACCGCGAGGGCTTCGTCGAGGCGGCGCGGGCGATGCGGCGCCGGGTGCTCGACCACATCCCCGCGCGCGAGGCGGACCGCCAGCTCAAGCTCGGCGCCGGCGGGCTGCGCGACGTCGAGTTCGCCGTGCAGCTGCTCCAGCTCGTGCACGGACGCGCGGACGAGAGCATCCGGCCGCCGACGACCCTGAGTGCGCTGGCCCGCCTCATCGAGGGCGGCTATGTCGGCCGCGAGGACGGCGAGGCGCTCCACCGCGCCTATGCGTTCCTGCGGACCCTCGAGCACCGGATCCAGCTCCACCGGCTGCAGCGGACGCACGTCGTACCCGCCGACGAGGCGTCGCTGCGCCGCCTGGGCCGCAGCCTCGGCTTCCTCAAGGAGTCCGAGAAGCGGCTCGACGAGACCTGGCAGGACCACCGCCGCGAGGTCAGCCGGCTGCACCAGAAGATCTTCTACCGTCCGCTGCTCACCGCCGTCGCGCGGATCGGCGCCGACGAGGTGCGGCTGTCGTCCGAGGCCGCCGGTGCCCGCCTCGCCGCCCTCGGGTACGCCGACCCGCAGGCCGCGCTGCGCAACCTGGAGGCGCTCACGTCGGGGGTCAGCCGCACGGCCGCCATCCAGCGCACGCTGCTGCCCGCGATGCTGCAGTGGTTCGCGGAGGCGCCGGACCCCGACGGCGGCCTGTTCGGCTTCCGCCGGATCAGCGAGGCGCTCGGTCGCACGCCGTGGTACCTCTCCACGCTGCGCGACGAGGGCGAGGTCGCCGAGCGGCTCGCCCACCTGCTGGCGACCTCCCGCTACTGCACCGACCTCCTCGAGCGCGAGCCCGCGGGCGTGCGCCTGCTCGGCGGCGACCTCGCCCCGCTGACGTCGGCCGCGCTGATCGAGGAGATGAACGCGACCGGTCGGCGCCAGGAGGGCTTCGAGAAGGGGGTCCGCGCCGTCCGCGCCGTACGACGCCGGGAGCTCCTGCGCATCGCTGCGAGCGACGTGCTGGGCCTGATCGACGTGGCCGACGTCGGCTTCGCGCTGACCCGGCTCACCGACGCCACGCTCGAGGCGACGCTCGAGGGCGCGATCGAGACCACGCTGCGGGCCCGGGGCCTCGACGAGGCGCCGACCCGGATGGCGATCATCGCGATGGGCCGGTACGGCGGCTTCGAGCTCTCCTACGGCAGCGACGCCGACGTGCTCTTCGTCCACGAGCCCGTCGAGGGCGCCGACGCGCACGCCGCCTCGACCTTCGCGCGGATCGTCGCGGAGGAGGTCCGCCGGGTGCTCGGCGCCCCCGGTCCCGACCCGGCGCTGGTCGTCGACGCCGACCTGCGCCCCGAGGGACGTCAGGGACCGCTCGTGCGCACCCTCGACGCCTACGCCGCCTACTACGCGAAGTGGTCGCACGTCTGGGAGGCGCAGGCGCTGCTCCGGGCCGACGCCGTGGTCGGCGACCCCGAGGTCCGGGAGCGCTTCACGGCCCTCATCGACCCGTTGCGCTACCCGGCCGGCGGCCTGACCGACGACGACGTGCTCGAGGTCCGCCGGATCAAGGGGCGCGTCGACAAGGAGCGCCTCCCGCGCGGCGCCGACCCCAACCTGCACCTCAAGCTGGGACGCGGGGGACTGGCCGACATCGAGTGGACGATCCAGCTCCTCCAGCTCCGGTACGGCGCCGAGGTGCCCGGCCTGCGCACGTCCCAGACGCTCGCGGCCCTGTCCGCGGCGGCCGAGGCGGGCCTGGTGTCCCACGACGACGCCGAGACGCTCGGCACGTCGTGGCGGATGGCGACCCGGGTGCGCAACGCGATCCTCCTCGCCCGCGGCAAGCCCGGCGACCAGTTCCCGCGCGCGGCCCAGGAACGGCGCTCGGTGGCGGCGATCCTCGGCTACCAGACCGACGAGGCCGACCGGCTGCTCGACGACTACCTGCGGGTCACCCGGCATGCGCGGGCGGTCGTCGACCGCGTCTTCTGGGAGTGAGTCCAGCCGCACCGTCGCTGGTCGATCTCCCCGTCTGATCCGCCGTGTTGCTCGTCCCTCGCCACGCGGCAGGCCGGGAAAAATAGCGTCGGGCCGCGACCTCTGGGGGGGTCGGTCGCGGCCCGACCGGCCCATCATGACACATCGCTGGTCCCCACGGGCGGCTAGGGGCCGGAGTTTCCCCGAACGTCTCGCGACGGCAACGAGCGGGGTCCCCGGGAGGCTCGGCCGGGCCGATGTGATCCCGCTCAACCAAGGCGTGATCCGCTGTTCAGGTACCTGTTACTACGAGTAGCGTTCGGGGTGAGGATTGTGAGGTGTACCCCCATGTTGCTAGCCGTTGAAGAGGCTCCGCCGGCCGGTGGCGCAGCGCTCGACCAGGTCCTGATCGCCTTCGCCGCCTTCGCGGCGATCTACATCCCGCTCGGGATCTTCCTGCTGCGCGAGCGCGACGGGAAGCCGACCGTGATCGGCCGTCTGGCGGACCGGGTGTCGGCGGTCGACGGCCTGCCCCGCTGGGCCGGCCTGCCGAGCTACCTGGCGCTCGTCTCCCTGATCTCGTGCGCGTTCGGCGTGTACTGGGACGTCCCGATCCACATGCAGAACGGACGCGACGAGGGCCCGCTGGCCAACCCGTCGCACTTCCCGATCATGTTCGGCATCTTCTTCTTCCTGGCCGCCGGCGTGATCTCGGCGGGACTGGCGAAGGACCCGTTGCCGCGTCGTACCGTCCGGCTGACGCCGAAGTGGCGGGTGCCGATGGGCACGCTGGTCCTGCTCGGGGCCGGCATGATCGCTGCCGCCGGCTTCCCGGCCGATGACGTCTGGCACCGGCTCTTCGGCCAGGACGTCACCGAGTGGGGTCCGACCCACGTGATGATGATCGGTGGTGCGGTCACCTGCATCCTCGCCGTCCCGCTCCTCCTCGCGGAGGCCGCGCAGGTCGGCCGGCCCGCGGCCCGGCGGTGGACGTGGATCGGTGGCCTCGCCACCGGCGGCCTGCGGCTGTTCGGCCGGATCCTCCCGCCCGTGCGCCGCGAGGCGCCGGAGGCCGTGCTCGCCGACCGGGCCGCCTGGTCGACCCGGCTCTTCATGACGATCGTGATCGGCATCTGCATCATCCCGGTCGGCTTCCTCATGGAGTTCGACCTCGGCGTCCCGCAGTTCCCCGCCGCCACCATGTTCATCATCTCCGGCTTCCTGACCGCGTGGATCTTCACGGCCGGCCGGCTGTTCTTCGGGCCCGGTGGTGCCCTGGTCACCTGGCTGACCTATCTCGGCGTGCGCGTGCTCATCTACGCGATCACCCTGCCGGTCCCCGACATCCACCGGGCCCACTGGCTGCTCTTCCTCGGCCCGGCGCTCTGCATCGAGCTGCTCGCCCTGGTGGTCCGCAACCGCGGGCCGGTGTTCGCGGCCGTGGGCGGCCTGCTCGCCGGCGGCGCGGGCCTGGCGACCGAGTGGTGGTGGATGGACGTCTTCATGCCCTACCCGCTGCCCCCGGACGCCCAGCAGATGCCGCTGATGCTGACGGTGGGCGCGATCGCGGGCGCCGGCGGCGGCCTGCTCGGCTGGTCCTTCGCCCGGCACCTCGAGCGAATCGCCGACCTCCCCGAGGCGTCGGCGCCGCTGCGCGAGGGCATGGCCGTGACCGGCCGGTGGGCCGGTACCGCCGGCACGCTGGCGTTCATCGTGCTCATGGCGGTCTTCGCGCCGCCGGGCAGCGCCGGCGAGGTCGAGGTCGTCAAGGACTGCGCGGGTGACGAGTGCCGCACGACGTACCAGCCCGTCGAGGGGACCGGCGTGATCATGGGCCAGGTCTCGTACGACGACGACTGCATCGGCACCGACGGCTGCCTGACCCGGGTGACCGTCCGCACCGACGAGGACAAGGTCGAGGACGCCGTCTGGATCTCGGCGCTGGCCTACCAGGGCCGGCACCGCACGTCCGGCGACGTGCCGGGCGACGGCATGCTGAGCGTCGCCATGGAGGCCACCGGGCGCGAGGGGGAGTACCGCTCGGCCGAGCCGCTCCCGATCTACGGCAACTGGAAGGTGCTGATCCGGCTGCACCTCGCGCCGACCACGATGGTGTCGATCCCGGTGCACATGCCGGCCGACACCGCGATCGACGGTCCCGCGTCCGGCCTCGTCCAGGTCGACGACGGCACCGACGCGGCGTTCGTGCACGAGCCGTTCATGCTGCAGCGCGAGCGCAAGCCCGACGTGCCGGTGTGGCTGTGGACCACGATGTACGGCGTCGTGATCGCCTCGTGGCTGGTGCTGCTGGCGTTCTACGGCTGGCTGTACGCCGCTGCCGCGGGCGCGAGCGGCGTCCCGGCCCGGAGTGAGAAGGCCCCGGCCTCCTGAGCCGCGCCCGACGGGTGGCGCGGGGAGGTCACGACAGCCCCAGCGCCGCCCGGAGGGCGGCGACGTCGGCCCGGATGCCGGCGATCCGGGTCGCCGCCTGCGACTCGGGGACGCGGTGGCGCGACAGGCCGTCCAGCCGGAGCCGCCGGTGCCCGGGGGAGAGCATGCGGGCGGTCAGCTCGTAGGCGGTCCGCACCAGTGCGCCGTCCTGCCCGCCCGGGACCTCGCGCAGCGCCGTCACCATGGCGGGGGAGAAGCGCCAGTGCTGGAGGGCCTCGGCGGTCAGCTGGGGCGAGCTCAGGCCGTACCGGTCGGTCTCGGCGGCGAAGCGGGCGGCGCCGAGGTCCGTGGTGGCGACCAGCTCGTCGTACCCGGAGACGTCGGCCTGGTGCATCAGCGCGGCGCCGAGCTGGGCCAGCAGGCCCAGGCACAGCGCGTCCGCCGTGGTCTGCTGGAACGACGGTCCCAGGGCCCCGCAGGCGGCCGCGAGGTGGACGGAGACGTCCCAGAAGCCCTCCGGCAGGGCCGCCGCCTCGTCGAGCCCGGCGAGGGCCACCGTCGCGATCGAGCGCACGGTGTTGAAGCCGACCACGGTGACGGCGAAGGGCAGGCTGGTGACCCGGCCCGACAGGCCGAAGTACGCCGAGTTCGCGAGCTTCATGACCTTGGCAGCGAGCGCGACGTCGGCGCCCAGCATCGCGGCGAGCTCGGCGGCCCCGGCGCTCTCGTTGTTGCTGGTCGCCACGATCTGTGCGGCGACCGGCCGTTGGGAGGCGAGCTCGTCGAGGCGGTCCAGGACCGTGTCGACGTCGAGGGCGAGTGTCGTCATGCCGGCCCACCCTCCGGAGCCGGGCAGCCGGACCGGCACCAGTCGACCAGGGCCGGGCCGGTGAGGGGCAGGCTGAGGCCGTACCCCTGGAGCAGGGCGCAGCCCATCTGCTCGAGCTTCTGCGCCTGGACGGGCGTCTCGACGCCCTCGGCGACCACGTCGATCCCGAGGCTGTGTGCGAGGCCGATGACGGCCCGGGCGACGGCGGTGTGGCCGCCCTGGAGCTCCGCCACGAAGGACCGGTCGACCTTGAGGTAGTTGACCGGCAGGCGCCGGAGGTAGGCCAGCGAGGAGTAGCCGGTGCCGAAGTCGTCGATGGCGACCAGCACCCCGTGCTCGCGGAGCCGGCCGAGGATCGCCGACGCCGTGTCAGGGTCCTTCATCAGTGCCGACTCGGTGATCTCGAGGCAGAGCCGCTCGGGCGCGAGGCCGTGCTGGACGAGGGCGCGCTCGACCGTGCGCACCAGCTGGTGGTCGCTCATCTGCAGGGCCGAGAGGTTCACGTTGATCCGCGGTGGGGCGAGCGGACCGAGCTCCTCCTGCCAGGTGGCCATCGCCGTGCAGGCGGCGTCGAGGACCACCTCGCCGAGCTCCTTGACGAGACCGTGCTCCTCGGCGAGGCGTACGAAGACCTCGGCCGGGATCGGGCCCCGCTCGGGGTGGTGCCAGCGGGCCAGCGCCTCGACCGATGCCAGCACGGTGCCGGCCTCCTCGTGGCGCACGATCGGCTGGTAGAGCAGGCTGATCGCACGGTCCTCGAGTGCCTGGCGCAGGTCGGCCACCAGGGCGAGGGTGTCGCAGGCGGCGTTGCGGGCGCCCTCGTCGAGCACCGTCACCCTGCCCTTGCCGCGCGACTTGGCCTCGTACATGGCGATGTCGCAGTCGCGGATGAGGTCCTCGGCGGAGTGGTGGTCCGGGCCCCGCATCACCACGCCGATCGAGGCCCGGGGGTGGATCTCGACGCCGCCGAGGACGACCGGGGCGGACAGCACCCGCAGGATCCGGTCGGCCACCTCCAGCGCGGTCTCGAGCGAGCTGGTGCTGCAGACGACCACGAACTCGTCGCCGCCGAAGCGCGCGACGAGGTCGCCAGGGCGCACGCAGCTGGAGAGGCGGCGGGCGACCTCCACGAGGAGCGCGTCGCCCGCGGTGTGTCCCAGGCTGTCGTTGACCACCTTGAAGTTGTCGAGGTCGAGGAACATGCAGGTCGGGCCGGCGGCCGGGTCCGCCATCGCCTCGTTGATGTGCTCCCACAGCCGGGTGCGGCGCGGGAGGCCGGTCAGGGAGTCGTGCGTCGCCTGGTGGTTCAGCCGCTCCTCCAGCGCGCGGCGTTCCGTGATGTCCTCGAGCGTCGCGACGAACCCGTCGCCGACGCCGGGGCTGTGCAGCGGCGTGAACCGCATGTCGGTGTAGCGCACGCTGCGGTCGTGGTCGACGAAGCGGGCCTGCATCTCCCGCTCCTCACCGGCCAGCACGGCGACGACGGTCGCCGTGATCGTCTCGAGGTCCTCGGGGTGGGCGTACGACGTCCACCCCATGCCGATCAGCTTGTCGGCCGGGACGCCGAGCAGGGCGCACAGGGCGTCGTTGACGTGGCCCAGCCGCATGCCCTGCTCGGACATCATCGTCGGCACCGGCGACCGCTCGGCCAGCACCTTGAAGCGCTGCTCGTGGGCGTCGGCGGACGCGCGCAGGGCCAGCTCGAGGTCCGACTGGCGGTCGATCCGCAGCGTCCACAGCCGACGGTCCGGCGCGGGGATCGTGGTCGCCCGACACGGCAGCCGCTCGCCCACGGCCGTGCGGACCATGACGTCGGCGGTGGTCGGCCGCTCGCGGCGGAACAGGGAGGGGAGCGGGCCGCCGTCCGCCCGCCCGATGAAGCCCTCCAGCGCGGCACCGTCCAGGTCCGTGCCCGCCAGGCCGAGCAGCTCGGTCGCGCCGAGGTTGCTCCACCGGACCACGGCCGGCGCGCCGGTGCCCAGGTCGGCGACGAGCAGGGCGATGTCGGTGTCGGCGGCAGCGGCGTGGAGCACGGCCGCGACGACGTCGCCGGGTTGGCGGAAGGGAACCCCGTGACGGTCGGCGTCCGCGCGCGGGGCGGCAGCGCTGTGGGGCATCGTTCCTCCTCGGCGAGGGGCGTTTCGCGGCATCGGGACACGTGGTCCGATCCGCCGATCGGCAGGCGCGGTCCGCACCTGACGCGGATGGGTCATTGGTCCCGGGACCGGGGCGGAGCGCCTCTGTGTCATTCTTAGGTTATGCAAGCCTTACTCGCGGCCGAGGCGCCCGCGTCCCCGCCGGCGACGACGCCCACCCGCCACCGTGCCCGGGTCGCGGTCCTCGTGGGGGCGTTCGTGCTGCTCGTCCTCGGCGTGGTGCTGAGCCTGGCGCTCGGCGTGCGCGAGGTGGCCTTCGGCGAGGCGTGGCGGGCGCTCACCGACCCGGTCGCGGGCAACGTCGACCACGCGGTGATCCGCGGGCAGCGGGTCCCGCGCACCCTCATCGCGCTGCTCGCCGGTGCCGCGCTCGCGCTGGCCGGGGTGCTCAGCCAGGGCATCACCCGCAACCCGCTGGCCGATCCCGGCCTGCTGGGCCTCAACGCCGGTGCGTCGCTCGGCATCGTCGTCGCCGCCACGGCGTTCGGTGTCCTCTCCCCGGTCGGCGCGGTCTGGTTCGCCTTCGCCGGGGCGGCGATCGCCGCGGTGGTCGTCTTCGCGATCGGCAACGGCCGCCCGGTCCAGCTCGCCCTGGCGGGCGCGACCGTCACGGCGCTGCTGACCCCGCTCTCGACGCTCGTGCTGTTCCGCGACGTCGACGCGCTGAACCTGCTGCGGTACTGGTCCGTCGGCGCCCTCAACGGGCGCGACATCGACGCCGTCGCCGTGCTCTGGCCCTTCATCGCCGTCGGCGCCGCCCTCGCCCTGTTCTCCGCCCACCGGCTCAACGGCCTGGCCCTCGGGGACGACGTCGCGGCGGCGCTGGGCCAGGGCGTCGGTACGACGCGCGCCCTCGCCGGTCTCGCGATCATCTGCCTGGCGGGAGCAGCGACCGCGCTGGCCGGTCCGATCGCGCTGGTCGGCCTCGCCGTCCCCCATGCCGCCCGGCGCCTGGTGGGCTCCGACTACCGGTGGCTGGTGCCGCTGTGCGCGCTGCTCGGCCCGGTCATGCTGATGGCAGCCGACATCATCGGGCGGCTGGTCAAGGCCGACGAGCTCGAGGCGGGCGTGGTCGCGGCGCTGATCGGCGCCCCGGTACTCATCGCCGTGGCCCGCGGACGACGGGTGGCCGGACTGTGAGCACGGTGGAGGCCACCCTGCGGACCGTCACCCGGATCCGCCGCCGCAGCCGTGCCCGGGCGCTGGCCGTGGTGCTCGTCGCCGCCGGCCTGTGCCTCGGCCTGCTCCTCGTGACCTTCGGCCTGGGCGCCGCGGGTGTGCCGCCGGAGCGGTCCTTCCCGGCGCTGCTCGGGGTGGGGGACCGCTTCGACCTGCTCGTCGTGCGCGAGCTGCGCCTGCCCCGGGGCGCCGCCGCCGTCGTGGCCGGTGTCGCATTCGGCCTGGCGGGCGCGCTCTTCCAGTCGACGCTGCGCAACAACCTCGCCAGTCCCGACATCCTCGGCATCTCCGGCGGCGCCTCGCTCGGCGCGGTCACCGCCGTCGTCGGGTACGACGCCTCGGGCGCCACCGTCAACGTCGCCGCCTGCGCGGGCGCGCTCGGAGCGGCCGTCGCGATCTGGGCGCTGGCCTGGCGCAACGGGCTGCACGGCATCCGCTTCGTCCTGGTCGGCGTCGGCATCGCCTACCTGTGCTCGTCGCTGATCGCCTGGCGGCTCGCGGAGGCCGAGCTGCGCGAGGCGGGCACGGTGCTGCTCTGGACCGTCGGCAGCGTCGCCGACGTCCGCGACGGCACGCTCGGCTTCCTCACCGCCGGCGTGGTCGCCCTCGCGCTGCTGGCGGTCCCCGTCGCCCGCGAGCAGCGGGCACTGGCGCTCGGTGACGAGCACGCCCAGGGCCTCGGCCTGGGGCCGACCCGGTCCCGGGTCGTCGCCCTGCTGATCGGCGTCGGGCTCGTCGCGCTCGCCACCGCGGTGGCCGGACCGGTCGCCTTCGTGGCCCTCATCTCGCCGGCGATCGCCCGCCGGCTGGTCGACGACGGCGGGCCGGCCCTGGCCGCGTCGGCCGCGGTCGGCGCCGCGCTCACCATGGGCGCCGACGTCATCGGGCAGTACGCCCTCCCCGGCGGCATCACCGCCCCGGTCGGCATCGTGACCGGCCTGGTGGGCGCGCCGTACCTCCTGTGGCTGTTGGCCCGCAGCGAACGAAAGGCACCGTGACCCATGAGTACCTCCATCACCGCCGAGGGGATCAGCCTCGGCTACCGCGGCCGCACCGTGATCGAGGGGCTCGACCTCGAGCTCCCGCCCGGCAGGGTGACCGCGATCGTCGGCCCGAATGCCTGTGGCAAGTCGACGCTGCTGCGCGGCCTGGCCCGGCTGCACCCGCTGACCGCCGGGCGGGTGCGGATCGACGGGCAGGACATCGGCGCCATCTCGCGCCGTGACCTGGCCCGGGTGGTCGGCGTGCTCCCGCAGAGCTCGGTGGCGCCCGACGGTGTGCGGGTCGCCGAACTGGTCGGTCGCGGGCGGTTCCCGCACCAGGGCTGGTTCGGGCGCCACACCAGCCAGGACGACCGGGTCGTCCTGCGGGCGCTGGAGGCCACCGGCGTCGCCGACCTCGCGGACCGCCGCCTGGAGGAGCTGTCGGGTGGGCAGCGGCAGCGGGTGTGGATCGCCATGGTCCTGGCGCAGGAGACCGACGCGGTGCTGCTGGACGAGCCGACGACGTACCTCGACGTCACCCACCAGCTGGAGCTGCTCGACCTGCTCAGCGACCTCAACGCCGAGCGCGGCACGACCGTCGTGATGGTGCTGCACGAGCTCAACCACGCCGCGCGCTACGCCGACCACATGGTCGTCATGTCGGGCGGCCGCGTGGCCGCGGAGGGCGCGCCGGGCGACGTGCTGACCGCCGAGTCGGTGCGCGCGGCGTTCGGCCTGGACGCCGAGGTGATCCCCGATCCGGTCACCGGCGGACCGCTCGTGGTGCCCAAGGGACGGACCCGGCGCGGACTCGCCACGAGCAGGGCTTAGGATAGCCTCACCTAACCCCGAGAACATGAGGAGATCCACGTGCGCATGACACGTGCCTTCCGTCGCAGCACGGCGCTCGTCGCCGGCCTGGCGGCCGTCCTGGCCCTGTCGGCCTGCGGCGCCGACGACAGCGCGGACGACGAGGACGCCGGTGCCACCACGCTGGAGGTGACCGACGAGTTCCCGATCAGCATCGAGCACGCCTTCGGCACCACCGAGATCACCGAGGAGCCGAAGCGGGTCGCGACGTGGGGCTGGGGCTCCACCGAGGCCGCCATCGCGTCCGGCGTCTACCCGGTCGCGATCGCGGAGCAGCTGTGGACCGTCGGCAAGGGCAACCTGCTGCCCTGGGTCGAGGAGGCGTACGACGAGAAGGGCGTCGAGCACCCGACGCTGCTCCCCGACGACGGCTCCGGCGCGACCGTCCCCTACGACGAGTTCATCGCCGCGAAGCCGGACCTGATCCTGGCGCCCTACTCCGGCATCACCGAGGAGCAGTACAAGAAGCTCAGCGAGATCGCGCCGACGGTCGCCTACCCCGAGGCGCCGTGGACGACGACCTGGCAGGACACGATCACGATCACCGCCAAGGCCCTCGGCCGCAGCGCGCACGGTGACGAGATCCTGGCCGACATCGACACCTTCCTGGCCGACGAGGCCGAGAAGCACCCGGAGTTCGCGGGCCGGAAGATCGCCGCGCTCTACCCGGGGCCGAACGCCATGTCGCTCTACACCGAGCTCGACCCGCGCCTGGCGATCCTCACCAAGCTCGGCTTCGACGTCGCGCCGAGCGTCGCGGAGCTGGACACCTCCGACGGCGGCTTCTACTACGACCTCAGCTACGAGAAGGTCGACGCGATCGACGCCGACGTCGTGGTGACCTACTTCGACGACGACGCCCAGGCGGCTGCCTTCCTCAAGGACCAGAAGGCGCTGGCCATCCCGGCCGTCAAGGGCGGCAACGTCGCCCAGGTCGTCGGCCGCGAGCACATCTCGGCGGTCTCCCCGCCGACCGCGCTCAGCTTCCAGTGGGCCGGCGGCATGCCGGAGCTGGTGAAGCTGCTCTCCGAGGCCGTCGCGGAGTGACCTGCTGACAGCACGCGCCGCAGGACGGCCCGGGAGCGGTTGCTCCCGGGCCGTTCAGGGTTGTGTGCGTGTCCTGCGGGGGTCTCGTGACGGTTGCTGCGCAACCTCCTCGACCACCGGCCAGGGCGTGCGCAACCTCCTCGACCACCGGGTCAGGCGGGGTCGTCGGGGTGGATGCTCCGGGTCTCGGCCCGCTCGTACTGGCGCGGCAGGTGGTCGCCGACGTAGATCTTCGGCAGCGCCTTCGCGACGGCCAGGGACACGTAGACGACGGTGTTGATCGCGACGAACGCCGCGAGGATCGCGAAGCCCTGCGAGCGGACCAATGACTCGGGGAACAGGATTCCGAGCGAGACGACGAGGCCGCTCATGCGTCGGCCCGCACGGTCGTCGGTGACTGGACGACGTGCTTCCAGGTGGCGGTGCGTCCGACGGACATGTCGACGATTCCCTTCAGGTACACGATGTCGAGGTAGAGCGCGTAGATGAGCTCGGGGAACAGGGTCGCGGCCAGCAACCGGGCCCGCCAGCCGCCGTTCCACACGGTGACGACCCGCTCCACCGTGAACACGAGGCCGGTTCCGAGCCAGAACGGGAACCACACCCACTGGTCGAAGGACGTCATCATCAGGAACATCAGCAGCAGGTAGGCGAAGAGCGCGATCACGCCGTAGCCGATGCCGAGCTGCTGGGCCCAGTAGCGGAACGTGGCCGGCCGGACGCCGTACTCGCCGAGGTTCTCGAGCGCGCCGCGCTGCCAGCGCAGGCGCTGGGCCCACAGGGCGCGCCAGGTCGGCATCACCTCGGTCACGACGGTGCACTCGGCGGGGGAGACGATGAGTCCGCCCAGCACCTTCAGCGCGAGGGTGATCTCGTTGTCCTCGGTGAGCACGAGGGTGTCGTAGACGTCGCCGGGGACGCCCGGCAGCATCCGGCCGCGCTCGGCGGCGACCGTGCGCAGCGCGCGCGGGCGGAAGACGGTGGCGGTGCCGGTGAGCACGAAGACGCGGCCGCGGCGACGCTGGAGGTCGCGGGCGTAGCGGGTGTACTCGTTGCGCTGGAACTGGCCGATCAGGCCCATGCCGTCCTCGCCGTAGAAGAGCCCGCCGATGGCCATCAGGCCGCGGTCCTGGGTCATCCGGCGCACGGCCGAGGCGATGAACCCGGCGTCCAGCACCGTGTCGGCGTCCATCACCATGACGAGGTCGTTCTCGCCCTGGGCGGGCAGGAGCGCGGTCAGCGCCTGGTTGAGCGCGCCGGCCTTCTTGTGGCGGTTGCCGACGGTCTCGAAGACCTCGACCCCGCACGACCGGGCGATCTCCACGGTGCGGTCCGTGCAGTTGTCGGCGACGACCACCACCCGGTCGGGCGGCGGCTCCTGCTGCCGGAGCGAGGCGAGCGTGGCGCCGATCGCCTGCTCCTCGTTGTGCGCCGGGACCAGGACGGTGACCGTGACCGGGCCGTGGAAGACCCCGCGGGTCTCCTGCATCACCCGGCGGGGGGAGAGGGGCAGGCGGGTGCCGTCGTCGCTGCGGCGCGCCAGGGTGGCGATGCGCCGCTCGATCAGCGCGACCCCGGCCGCGAACAGCAGGGCCAGACCCGTGGCGGCCGCCAGCGTCACGAGGGTCGGGGCCTGGGGGTCGTAGAGGAGGTGCCACCTCCCGAGCGTCCCGTCGGTCGGGTCGTCGGCGGGTCGGCTGGTTCCCGAGACCGCCCACCACAGCAGCCCGGCACCCGCCGTCGCCGTACCGAAGATGACCAGCCCCACGGTGCGCTGCAGGCGGTGCTGCAGCGTCGTCCGCGGGGGCCTCGCCTCGTCGGCGCCGGACCTGCCCGGACTCGTTCCCTCGCTCATTGGCTCGCTCACAATCCTCTGATCGGACAGGAGGCTGCCGATCTGACTGCTTGAACCCGCACGGATGCGGGATGCACGCTGCCAGGACGGAGAAGCCATGGGGTCGCCAGTGGAGCCTGCAGCGGTGCCTCGGGCCGCAGTCGGCGACGACGCCCTGCGTCTGGTCGTCGAGGCATCGCCGAGCGCCATGCTGCTCGTCGACGGCGCGGGCCGGGTCGTGCTCGCGAACACCGAGGCCGAGCGCTCCTTCGGCTACGGCCCGGACGAGATCCTGCAGCTGCGGGTCGAGGACCTGGTGCCGACCCGGTTCCGGCGCCACCACGACCTCGAGCGGCAGGAGTACGTCGCCCATCCGTCGCGCCGGGCCATGGGCGTGGGCCGCGAGCTCTTCGCGCTCCGCAAGGACGGCACCGAGATGCGCGTCGAGATCGGCCTCAACCCGATCACGATCGGCGGCGAGCGGTTCGTGCTGGCGTCGGTCATCGACATCACCGAGCGGCTGCGCGGCCAGGAGGCCGAGAAGGCCGTCCGCGAGGACGTGCTGCGCCGCTCGATCCTCGACAGCATCCCGTTCTGCATCATCGCCACCGACAGCGCCGGCCGGATCGTGACCGCCAACCCGGCCGCCGAGTCCCTGCTCGGCTATGCCCAGGAGGAGCTGGTCGGGCGCTGGATCACCGAGATCGACGCCGCCGAACGGGCCCGCTACGCCGACGGGACGCCCGCCCTGAGCCGGGTCGACGGCGACGAGGCCGAGTGGACCTACCGGCACCGCGAGGGGCACGTCGTACCGGTGGCCGAGGCGGTCGTCCCGATGGACGTCGGCGACGAGCCCGGCTTCATCCTCGTCGCCTACGACATCACGCACCGGATCGAGGCGCGCGACCGCGCAGAGCACCTCGCCACGCACGACAGCCTGACCAACCTGCCCAACCGCGGCCTGCTGGTCCGCCACCTCGACGCGGCCTTCGACGCGGCCGATCGCGACCGTCGCCAGGTCGCGCTGCTGCTCCTCGACGTCGACCACTTCAAGCGGATCAACGACTCCCTCGGCCACCACATCGGGGACGAGATGCTCGTCGTGGTCGCCGAGCGGCTGCTCTCCTGGGTCCGCCAGTACGACGTCGTGGCGCGCCTCGGCGGCGACGAGTTCGTGATCGTCTTCGAGGACCTCGACCCCGGGGTCGACCTGGACCGCCGCATCGCGGACCTGACGCGGGCCGTGCTGGCGCCGATCGTCGTCCACGGCTACGAGCTCGCCGTCACGGCCAGCATCGGCGGCGCGCTCTACCCGGCCGACGGCGACGACCCGGCCGCGCTGCTCAAGCACGCGGACATCGCGATGTACCAGGCCAAGGCGGCGGGCCGCAACGGCGTGCGGTGGTTCGAGCACGGCATGCTCGACGACAACAACGACAAGCTCTCGCTGTCCGCCGCGCTGCGCCAGGCCCTCGAGCACGACGAGCTGTCGCTGGTCTTCCAGCCGCAGCTCGACCTCGGCGGCGGTGGCGTGGTCGGCGTGGAGGCGCTGGTGCGCTGGTCCAGCCCGCGGCTCGGATCCGTCGCGCCGGACCGGTTCATCCCGGTCGCCGAGGACGGCGGCATGATCATCCAGCTCGGCGGATGGGTGCTGCGCTCCGCGTGCTCCGCGGTGGTGCAGATGCAGGCCGAGCTCGGCCAGCCGCTGCGGCTCGCGGTGAACGTCTCGCCGCGCCAGCTGCGCAGCGCGACCTGGCTGGCCGAGATCACCGACGCCATCGAGGCCAGCGGCATCGAGCCGCACCAGCTCGAGGTGGAGCTGACCGAGGGCATCCTGATCGAGGACCACGGCGACGTCGTGGCGGTCCTCGACGCGCTGCGCGAGGTCGGCGTGACGATCGTGCTCGACGACTTCGGCTGCGGCTACAGCAGCCTCGCCTACCTGACGAAGTTCCCCATCGACAAGATCAAGATCGACCGCTCCTTCGTCCAGGAGATCACCAGCGCCGACACCGACGCGGCCATCGTCGACGCGATCATCGTGATGGCTCACGCCCTCGGCATGACCGTCGTCGCCGAGGGCGTCGAGACCGAGGTCCAGGAGCGCTACCTGCGCGAGCGCGGGTGCGACGAGGTGCAGGGCTACCGCTACAGTCCCGGCGTCCCCGCGCCCGAGGTGGTGCGGGTGGCCCGGGAGTGGGCCGGGGTCTCGTGACGGTCGCTGCGCGACCTCCTCGACCACCGGGCTCGGTGGCCCGGGCGTGGGCCGGGGTCTCGTGACGGTCGCTGCGCGACCTCCTCGACCACCGGGCTCGGTGGCCCGGGAGTGGGCCGTCGCTCAGTAGCTCTTCGGCAGGCCCAGCATCTGGGTGCCGATGTGGGCGAGCACCAGCTCCTCGGCGACGGGGATGTTCTTGGCGATCCGGGCGTCGCGGAAGATCCGCTCGACCGGGTACTCCTTCGAGTAGGCCATCCCGCCGAGGGTCTGGAACGCCTGGTTGGCGGCCTCCCAGCCGACCTGCGCGCCGGTGAGCTTGGCGACATTCGCCTCGTTGCCGCAGGGGCGGCCCTGGTCGAAGAGCCACGCCGCCTTGTAGGTCATCAACCGGCCGAGCTCGGTCTTCGCCTTGATCTGCGCGAGCGGGAACTGCAGGCCCTGGTTGGCCCCGATCGGGCGACCGAACACCTCCCGCTCCCGCGCGTAGTCGCTGGCGATGCGCAGCGCCGCGTCCGCCGTACCCACACCGCCGGAGGCGGCCAGGATGCGCTCGGGGTTGAGGACGTCCCACAGGACGGCGAACCCGGCGTCGACCTGGCCGATGACGTTGGCGGCGGGCACCCGTACGTCGTCGAGGAAGACCTGGCTGGAGTGCAGGATGTTGCTGCCCATCTTGGGGATGGGTGTGTAGGAGAGCGTGCCGGCGGCGAGCGCCTCCCTGACGTCGACGAGGAAGAGGGTGAACCCGGCCGTGCGGGGGAGTCCGCGCTCCTTCGTCTCCGCGGCGGGGATCGTGCGGGTGACGGCGACCATCCAGTCGGCGTTCTCGACGTTGGAGATCCACACCTTCTGTCCCTTGATGAGGAACTCGTCGGGGTTGTCGGGGGCGCGGCGGGCCTGGGTCGTGATCTCGATGGCGTTGCTGCCGGCGTCGGGCTCGGTGAGGGCGAGGCAGAACTGCAGGGCGCCCTCGGCGAGGCCGGGGAGGATCCGCTGCTTCTGCTCCTCGCTGCCGTGGCGGGTGAGCGTCATCGCGCCGAAGCCGGGCGTCGTGACGTAGAAGAAGGTGCCCGCGACGCCGCCGGAGGCGCACAGGGTCATGTTGGCGACGGCCAGCTCGAGCAGGCCCTGCCCGCCGCCGCCGTACTCCTCGGGGACGCACAGGCCGAACCAGCCGCCGGCGCCGAGGTCGTCGAAGACCTCCTGCGGGAAGCGGTGCTCCTCCTCGCAGCGCGACCAGTAGGCGTGGTCGTACTTCGCGGCGACGGCGGCGACGCCCTCCTGGACGGCGAGGGCGGAGTCGGGCAGGTCGAAGTCCATGGGATTCCTTCTCAGACGAGGGGGCGGTGGAACCGGCGGCGCACCCGCATGTCGGCCAGCCACAGGTTGAACGGGAAGACCCGCAGCACGGCGGGGAGCCGGCGCTCGAGCGCGCCGAAGGCCCGCATCATCCGGTCGAAGCGGCGCTGCTGGCGCTTCGACCACGACAGCCCCATCGCCTCGCGGAAGACGGGCGGGAGGAAGCCGGTGGTGACGAAGACGAGGAACGGCGCCAGCAGCCGGAAGGGCCTCGGGAAGTTCTGCAGCGTGGTGAGCTGCATGAGGTACTCCGCCACGTCGGGGTCGATGTCGACCTCGGCGAGCGACTCCTCCCAGTAGGCGGCGAAGGCGGCGCGGTCGGCGGGCCAGGCGTCCGCCGGCATCTGCAGCGTGGTGCCGAAGCGGGCGCAGTGGGCGTAGAGCGCGTCGGCCTCCGCGTCGGGCAGGGGACCGTGCATCTTCTCGATCATGTCGACCGTGCCGTAGTAGAGGCACGCGGCGACCCAGGTCTGCAGGCGCGGGTCCATCGCCTTGTAGGCGACCTTCTCGCCGGGGCGCGAGTAGACCTGCGCGTGCTGGCGGTTGACCTCCTTGCGGAACGCGGTGCGGTCGTCGTCGCCGCCGAGCAGCGCGACGGCGAGGTAGGTGAAGGTGGTGCGCCCGCGCTTGAACGGCCGCTTCATCGCCGATCCGCTCTCGACCCGGCTGTTCATCACGCCGTGGCCGACCCCGGGCCAGCTCAGCTGCATGATCACGTTGGCCGGGCCGGCCAGGTGGGCGCCGATGCCGGAGACGTGGTCGCGCATGACGAAGCCCGCGGGCACGGGGACGTCGCGCACCCTGGTGGCGCGGGCAGTGGTCTCGGCTCGGGTGGTCACGACACCGAGGCTAGTCTGTTGTTGGCAGTCTGCCAATAGTAGGATCGGGGTCATGAGCGAAGCAGTCGCGCGTCGGCGCCTGTCCCCGGACCAGCGCCGCGAGCAGATCCTGGTCGCGGCCGAGCGGCTGTTCGCGGAGCGTCCCTACGTCGAGGTCTCCACCACCGAGCTCGCCGCGGCCGCCGGGGTCGCCCGGGGCCTGCTCAACCACTACTTCGGCGACAAGCGCGCCCTCTACCTCGAGGTCGTACGACGCGCGGCGCTGCTGCCGACGCTGGAGGACGTGCCGCTGCCGACCGGCTCGCTGGCCGAGCGGGTCGACGCGGCCGTGCACTGGTTCCTCGGCTCGATCACCCCCGAGCGGGCGACCTACCTCACCATCGGCGCGGCCGAGGGGATCGGCGACGACGCCGAGGTGCGCGCGATCCTCGAGGGCGCCCACGACCTGGCGGCCGGCCGGGTGCTCGAGCTGGTCGGGGGCGACCCTGCGGACGCGGCGTCCCGCGCCTGCATCCGGGCCTTCGGCGAGCTCGCCCGCGGCACCATCCGGGAGTGGTCGCGCGCCAGGACGTTGACCCGCGAGCAGGCCCACCTGCTGCTGCGTGAGTCACTGCTGGTCATCGTGCAGGACGTGCTGCCAGGGCTGTGACCGTGGCCGGCGGGCGGCGCCGCGCGCGCTTGTCGTCGTACATCGACTTGTCGGCCCTGCTCAGCAGGCTGCGCGAGTTGCACGACCGCTCGGACAGGGCGACGCCGATGCTCGCCGTGATCCGGTCGTACGGCGCGTCGGACGCCTGGCCGTAGGGCTCGGCCACGCTGTCCCGGATCCGCTCGGCGCACAGGCGGAGCTCGTCGGCGTCACGCAGGCGGGTGCAGACGACGACGAACTCGTCGCCGCCGAGACGGGCCACCGTGTCGCCGGCGCGCACCGTGGCCAGCAGCCGGCGGGCGATCTCGACGAGCAGGAGGTCTCCCTCGGCGTGGCCCCACGCGTCGTTGACCAGCTTGAAGCCGTCGAGGTCCATCAGGATCACCCCGACCGTGCCGGGCTCGCCGCGGGCGATGGCGTCGTCGAGCCGCTCGGTCAGCAGGGTGCGGTTGGCGAGGCCGGTGAGCGGGTCCTGCAGCGCGAGGTGGCGCAGCCGCTCGATGAGGTCGTTGCGGGAGTCGCGGAACAGCGCGAGGGTCAGCACGACCATGGCGAGGCAGCCGACCATGCCCTGCGCGAGCAGGGCCTGCTCCTGCGGGGTGATGCCCTGCAGGGTGCCGCGGTCGAGCAGCGTGGCCCACACGATCGAGCCACCGGCCGCGGCGAGGAAGAGTGTGCCCGTGGTGGTGGTGTAGCGCAGCGAGACCCACATCGCGGGCAGCATGATCCCGAAGGCCGTCGGCAGGCCCGGGTTGAACCAGAAGACCCGCGCGAAGACGACGACCGTCACCACGACGCAGGCGACCGACTCGAGGACCCGCAGCCGCGACGGCTGCGGGCGGCGCCACTGCGCCTCCTGGAGACGGAGCACGACGGCGGCGCCGGCCAGCGCGGTCACGCCGTTGCGGACCGCGAACAGCCCGAAGGTCCGCGGCAGGTCCTCGTGGCCGACCGCCGCGAAGTAGACGGTGGCCAGCGCGGCGGCGACCAGGGTGCCGCACGTGACCGCCACGACCAGGTGCCCGAGGTCGGCAGGGTCGCGCAGCGTGATCTGGCGGCCGCCGTACCCGAGGACGAGGGTGGTGACGGCCGCCAGCGCGACGTTGACCAGCACGAACCACGCCGAGAGGCCGACGGGAGCGCCGGTGGTGAGGTTGACGCCGAAGGTGAGCGCGGCGAGCACGATCCAGTGGAAGGCGGCGGCGCGGCGTGGCAGGCCGCGGGCGTGGATCCCCCAGAGAACCGCGACCGCGGCCGCCGGCCACACCAGCGACACCTCACTGCCCTCGACCCGGGTGGCACGGCCGACCAGGATCGCGACCGAGTAGGCAGCGCCGAAGCCGAGGGCGGGCAGCAGTGCCCGGGCGGCGGATGCGGCCACGGCTCCTCCCGACTTCCCTCGGCTTCTTCGGCGGGCACTGCTCCCATCGGCGCGCGGGGCGATGATCGGAGTGGTTTCCGCCGAGTCGCCCGGGTGCACCCCTCCAACGGGGGTGAGCGACCAACCTCCGACCAATCTCCGGCTGCTGTGCTGGTGTGACCGCCATCTCACTCGGGGAGAAATCATGGGGAAGTCTCCGGCGCGCGCCTCCGCGCGCCCACTCAGCCGCCGCTCCTTCGTCGGCTACGTCATGGGGGGCACGAGCCTCGTCGTGGCCGCCGACCTCGTCGCCGGTGCCGCACCGGCGCACGCCGTCCCGATCCCGTCACTGCCGCAGGTGCCGGAGCTCTACGACCTCAACGACTTCCTGACGCACTGCGCGTTGCCGACGTCGAACCTCATCGCGATCCACGTCGACGAGGAGGGGCACGCCCACTTCGCCCTCCCGAGGATGGAGGTCGGCCAGGGCATCACCACCTCGATCGGCATGCTCATCGCCGACGAGCTCGACCTGCCGCTCGACCGGGTGCACGTCACGCTGGCGCCGGCACGGCCCGAGCTGCTCTTCAACCAGCTCACCGGCGGCTCCAACACGATGATCTCGATGTACACGCCGGTGCGGGTCGCGGCCGCGGTGGCGCGCAAGGCCCTCCTCGACGCCGCCGCCGTCCAGCTCGGCGCCCTGGTCACGACGCTGACCGTGAAGGGCGGCATCATCTCGGACCTGCTCGGCAACACGCTCACCTACGGCGAGGCCGCGGCGACCGCGGCCTCGCCGACCACGAAGCGGGTCCGGGTCAGGCTCAAGGCAGCAGCGGACCAGTCGCTCATCGGTACGCCGCAGCGCCGCGTGGACGCCCTCGACGCGGTGACCGGCCGCAAGCAGTACGCGATGGACATCGACGTCCCGGACGCCCTGCCCACGATGGTGTGCCGGGCGCCGGACCTCAACGGCACCGCACGCTCCGTGCGCAACCAGGCCGACGTCGCCTCGATGCCCGGTGTCACCCACGTCGCGATCATCCCGACGGGCGTCGCCGTCCGCGCGAGGACCTTCGGCCAGTGCATCGACGCCGTGCGGGCCCTCGACGTCGAGTGGAGTCCCGGCACGGTCGTCGGGAAGTCGTCGGCCGACATCCTCGGCGAGCTGCGCAAGGCCCAGCTGCCGCTGGTCGTTCCCAAGCTCGGGGCCAGCACCGTGGAGGCCGAGTTCGTCTTCCACTTCCGCAGCGGCTCGGCCCTCGAGCCCAACTGTGCCGTCGCCGACGTACGCGACGGGACGGCGACGATCTGGGGCGGGCTCAAGTCGCCGATCGACACCCAGTCGAAGGTGGCCAAGGCGCTCGGCCTGCCGCAGGGCAAGGTGACCGTCCACGTCGTCCAGGGCGGCGGCTCCTTCGGGCGCAAGCTGTTCAGCGACGCGGCGATCGAGGCGGCCCACGCGTCGAAGGCGTTCGGGGCGCCGGTGAAGCTGATGTGGCACCGCGCCGACGAGCCGCGCCAGGGTCGCGTGCACCCGATGACGACATCGCGGATCCGGGCCAGCATCCTCGCCGGCAGCGTGATCAGCTTCGAGCAGCGGCACACGGCCGTCACGACGGACTTCACCCACGGCCTCGGCGAGCGGCTGACCGCGGAGGTGGCGGCGCTGCCGACCGGGCTGGCCAACCTGACCTTCTCGGAGTCGATCTTCACGCTCACCCAGGAGCTGCCCTACAACTTCGGGGTCGTCACCCAGCTCCTCAACGAGACCGACCACGACGTCAGGCGGTTCAACACCAGCTCGGTGCGCAACGTCTACTCCCCGGAGGTCCGCTGCGCCAACGAGCTGATGGTCGACCAGCTGGCGAAGAGGTTCAAGCAGGACCCCGTCGCCTTCCGGCGCGCGCACCTGCGCAGCGGGATCGTCAAGCGGGTCCTCGAGCGGGCGGCCGAGCTGGGGGAGTGGGGCCGGACGATGCCGCCCGGCACCGCCCAGGGCATCGCGATCCACAAGGAGTACAAGGGCGCGACCGCCGTACTGGTGGAGATCGACTGCCGGCCCGAGACGGTCGACCGGAAGGTCCGCGACGCGGTCACCGGGCCGCGGGTCACCAAGGCCCTCGTGGTCGTCGACTGTGGCCTGGTCGTCAACCCGCTGGGCGTGCAGGCCCAGATGATGGGCGGCTTCATGGACGGGATGGCCCAGGCGCTGACCTACAGCAACCACCTCGTCGACGGGCACTTCCTCGAGGCGAGCTGGGACAACTCGGCGTACACGCGTCAGTGGAACGTCCCGTTCGAGTTCCGGTGCGAGGTCATCGACTCCGACCGCAAGGAGCCCGGCGGCGCCGGCGAGGCGGGGGTCGCGGCGTCGATGGCCGCGGTGGCCTGCGCCTACGCCCGGGCCACGGGCACCCTGCCCAAGGAGTTCCCGATCAACTTCCACGCGCCGCTGCACTTCGAGCCCAAGCCGTTCGTCCCGTCCGTCCCCGAGTCGCCGGTCAACGGCCTCGACCACACCTTCTGAGGTCCCCGACATGCCGAAGCACACCTTCCAGCTGAACGGCGAGACGGTCACCGTCGACGTCGAGGACGACGTCCGCATCCTCTGGGTCCTGCGCGACGTCCTGGGCGTCACTGGACCCAAGTACGGCTGCGGGATCAACGTCTGCAAGGCCTGTACGTCGCACATCAACGGCAAGGCCTTCAACCCCTGCTCGGTGCCGGTCTCCGCCATCGGGGAGGACGACGAGATCACCACGATCGAGGGACTCGCCGACACCGCTCCCGGCGACGGGCTGCACCCCATGCAGGACGCCTGGCTCGAGCACGACGTCGCCCAGTGCGGCTACTGCCAGCCGGGCCAGATCATGGCCGCCGTCGCGCTGGTCAACAAGGTCCGCGCCGAGGGCCGGGCGATCACCGAGGACGACCTCGACTCGATCCGCAACGTCTGCCGGTGCGGGACCTACTCGCGGATCAGGGAGGCGGTGCGCACGGGAGCGGCGGCGATGGGCGGCTGAGGGCCCCGGAGCCGCTGGCGCATCACGGGGCGACCACGACGCTCCAGGCGATGGCCTTGCTCGAGGCGACGCTCGCGGTGGCCGTCCGGGCGGGCCAGGTCCCGGCGGGTGCCGGACCGCCGTCCGCGGTGAGGCTGACGACCTGTCCGCTCCCGCTGCCTGCTCCGGTGCGTCGCGGCACCAGGTCGGCGACGCTCCACGTGGCCACCTCGTTGACCTTGCTCACCCAGTGGTGCACGACCCGCGAACCGGGCGTGGTGACGGCGACGGGAGCGCTCAGGTGGGACGCGCCGGTGCCCGTCTCGGGGCGGGAGGCCGTGGCCGTCACCGCCGATCCGTCGTACGCCGCCAGGCTGACGTCGACCTTGCTGGTGGCGTCGAGCACGACGGTGACGCTCGACCCCGGCGTGCCGGTGGCGGTCCGGGTGAACGCCCAGGACCGGAGGTCGGACCCGTCGGTCGCGACGCCGAGCAGGGACCATCCCGTCGGCGCCGGAACGGTTGCGAGCCGGTTGGTCCCGACGAACAGCACCAGGACGTCCCCGGCCTGGACCGTGGCGGGCACGGCGACGGTGACTGAGCTCGCGTTGCCGCTCGCTCCGGACACCGCACGGAACTCCGCCGTCCCGGACGGCTCCGGCGGAGCGCCGGTCGCGGCGACCGCGACGGAGAACTCGGCGCCACCGCTGACCCGGACGACGTCGGTGAGCCCGGGCACGGCAACGGCGGTCGACCGGCTCGTGAGGGTCCCGTCGCCCAGCTGGCCGGAGGAGTTGTGGCCCCAGGTGCGGACCGTGCCGTCGGCAAGGGCGGCGAGTCCGTGGTCGCGTCCGGACCCGATCGTGACCGCTCCGCTCACGCCGAGCACGGTGATCGGACGCGTGCGCTGGGTGCTGGTGCCGTCCCCCAGCTCGTTGCGGTAGTTGCGGCCCCAGGCGGCCACGCGGCCGTCGCTGCGCAGGGCGTAGGAGTGGTGGGCGCCCGCGGCGAGCATGGTCGCCCCGGTCAGCACCTGCACGGGAGACGTCCGGTCGGTGAGCGTGCCGTCGCCGAGTTGGCCGTACGCGTTCCACCCCCACGCCCAGACGCTCCCGTCGGTGCGCAGGGCGAGCCCGTGGTCCCGGCCGCCGGCGACCTGGACGACATCGGTCAGCGCACCGACCCGGACCGGGGTGGAGTGGTTGACCAGCGTGCCGTCGCCCAGCTGCCCGTCGTCGCCACGGCCCCACGCCCACACGGTGCCGTCGGTGGCGACGGCGTAGGACATGTCGCGGCCCGCCGCGACGTACGCGTAGGTGCGCGTGCCGCTGACCTGCACCGGACGGTTCCGGTTGGTGGTGGTGCCGTCGCCGAGCTGGCCGACGTTGTTGTAGCCCCAGGTCCACAGGGATCCGTCCGAGCGCAGGGCGAGCGAGTGGTAGTGGCCGGTCGAGACCATGGTGACCCCGTCCAGCCCGGCGACCGGGCCCGGCGAGGGCCGCTGCCCCCCGGTCGTGCCGCCGCCGAGCTGACCCATCTGGTTGCTGCCCCAGGTCAGCACGGTGCCGTCCTCCCGGAGGGCGACGGCGTGCTCGCGCCCCGTGTGGATGTCGACGACGTCGTCCATCCCCGGGACCGGCGCCGGCGCCCGGTGCGCGTCGGTGGTCCCGTCGCCGAGCTCGCCGAACGCATTGCCGCCCCACGCGTGGACCGCACCCGGCGGGGTCGGCACGGCCGGGGCCCGCGCAGGCAGGACGAGGAGGAACGCCGCCACGAGCGCGGTCAGCACGGGCGTGACGACGGACTTGGCGATCGTCATGACGAGCCTCCCTGTGCAGTGCCTCACGCTAGGCCCGGAGCCCGTGCCGGGCGTCATCCATTTCAGGTACCTCCTGAGTCACCTCGACGACGGGATGAGGGCCCGCCACGCGTACGATTCGCCGGTGACCAGCGCAGACTCCGACGTCCCCTTCTCCGGCCTCGACCGGATCGACCCGGACGAGCTCGCGATCGCGATCAAGGTGCTGCGGCAGATCCCCGAGCTGCACCCGGACCACGAGGACGTGCGCACGATGAAGCGCGCGGCGTCGTACATGTACAAGCTGATCAAGAAGTCGCGGCGCGCCGAGATCCGGCAGGAGCGGCAGCGCCACGACCAGGAGATCATCGAGAGGACGGCGACCGGCTCGCCGATGCGGATCGACGACGAGACGGCGGGCATCCCGCTGGTGTCGACGGCGAAGGGTGCCTTCGCGGGCGAGCTGATCACCGCACGCGGGTGCTACATCTGCAAGGAGGACTTCACCCTCGTCGACGCCTTCTACCACTGGCTGTGCCCGCGCTGCGCGGCGATGAGCCACGCGAAGCGCGACCAGCGCACCGACCTCACCGGCAAGCGGGCGCTGCTGACCGGTGGGCGCGCCAAGATCGGCATGTACATCGCGCTGCGGCTGCTGCGCGACGGGGCGCACACCACGATCACGACGCGCTTCCCGAAGGACGCCGTACGCCGCTTCGCCGCGATGGAGGACTCGGCCGACTGGCTCCACCGGCTCAAGGTCGTGGGCATCGACCTGCGCGACCCCACCCAGGTCATCTCGCTGACCGATGACGTCGCGGCCGACGGCCCGCTCGACATCATCATCAACAACGCCTGCCAGACGGTGCGCCGGCTGCCGGGCGCCTACTCGCACCTGATCGACGGCGAGAACACCGCCCTGCCGAGCGCGGAGTCGCTCGGTGTGAAGGCGCTGCCGGAGATGGTCACCTTCGACCGGATCTCCGAGGCGCACCCCGCCGCGATCGCCGGCGCCCTCGCCGACACGGCGGTCGCGCACCACGAGGGTGAGTCCGCCGAGGCCGCGCTGGCCGCCCACAACGCGGCGTCGCTCACGGCGCTGTCGCTGAAGGCCGGTGGCGCCTCGCTCGAGGCGCACCTGGCCGGCACGGCGATCGACGCCGGCGGCCTGATCCCGGACATCCAGGACAACAACTCCTGGACGCAGGTGCTCGACGAGGTGGACCCGCTGGAGCTGCTCGAGGTGCAGTTCTGCAACTCGATCGCGCCCTTCCTCATCAACTCCCGGCTGCGTCCGGCGCTGCGCGCCGCCGTCCAGAACGGCGCCCGGCGGGCCTACATCGTCAACGTGTCGGCGATGGAGGGCCAGTTCTCCCGCCGCTACAAGGGCGCGGGCCACCCGCACACCAACATGGCCAAGGCCGCGCTCAACATGATGACCCGCACGTCGTCGGGCGAGATGTTCGAGACCGACCGGATCCTGATGACCGCCGTCGACACCGGCTGGATCACCGACGAGCGGCCGCACTACGAGAAGCTGCGCATCGCCGCCGAGGGCTGGCACGCACCGCTCGACCTCGTCGACGGCGCCGCCCGCGTCTACGACCCGATCGTCCGCGGCGAGGCCGGCGAGGACATCTACGGCGTCTTCGTGAAGGACTACGAGCCGTCGCCCTGGTGACCGCTGCTGAGTAGGGTCGGGCCATGAGCCGCGACATGGTCGATGCGTACGTCGAGCGCCTGCTCGAGGAGTTCTCGGGCAACGAGTCCCTGACGAAGGACGACCAGGGCGGCTACGCCTTCCGGCACGGCAGCAGCGGCTACACCGTGCGCGTCGTGGGCAATGACGACCGCCCCGCGGTGCGGGTGTGGTCGGTCGCCGTACACGACGTGGAGCAGACCCCCGAGCTGCTCGGCACCCTCAACGACATCAACCAGCGGCTCCTGCACGCGCGGGTCTACTGGGCGGAGAAGGCGGTCGTGTTCGAGGACGCCGTCGCCGGCCTCGCGCTCAACAAGGGCACCCTCGAGTCGTCGCTGGTCGACGTGGCGGAGGCGAGCAACTTCTTCGGCCCGCAGCTGAAGGAGAGGTTCGGTGGCTCGCTGACCTTCGAGGAGGAGCCGGCGGCGGAGAAGGCCGACCCGACGGCGGAGCCGGCAGCGGGGGACGGGCTCTACCTCTGAGATTCGGCCTCAGGCCGCCTCGCTGAGCTCCTCGAGGCAGGCGGAGCCGACCATCCGGCCCCAGTTCTCCGCGCGGGCGAGCTCGCCGTCCCGGAGGGGCCCGCGCACCCTGTCCACCGCGAAGCCGACCGGCTTGCGCAGGAGACGGAATCCGCGCCGGTGCAGCAGACGGGCGGCAGTGCGGGCCGCGGACAGTGGCAGGTGCCGCACACGCCCGATCCGCGTGTCGAAGACGACCAGACGGTCGGTGCCGTAGCGCTGCGGCAGGGACTGGGCGATCCAGTCCCGAAGGCCGATCGCGGCCCGGTCGGGGCCGGCACCCTGGCGCACGGCCTCGGCACGGCTCTCCCTGCGGCTCAGCGTGAAGCCGTGGGTGGGCGCGCCGACGGCGAGGAGGTCGACGTCGACGGGACCGGTCGACGCCAACGACGTGACGGGCACGGCGTGGGCCGCGAACCCCGCCCGCCGGAGCCCCCGCGCCACGGCCTCCGCCGTCTGGGTGGTGTTGTCGAACATCGACTCGTAGACCACGAGGGCACTGGGTGGTCGGGTGCTCACGATGTGACCCGCTCCCGCTCGACAGGTACGACGGCGACATTGGTCTGCGCGCGCTCGACCACGGCGGTGGCGATGGAGCCGGTCACGAGCCGGCTGACGGTGTCGAGGGGGTGCCGGCCCACGACCACCAGGTCCCAGGCGCCGGTGCGCCAGCCGACCACGTCGTCGACGAGGCCGTGGTTGACGCGCTCCGTCACCGGGACGTCCGGGTACTTCTCGGCGAACCCGGCGAGCGACTCGGCCAGCGCGAGGTGGGCCTCGTCTCCGATCCCGAGGTCGGCGTCGTCCAGCTTGACGTTGCGCAGGCCGGCCACGGCAGCCATCACGTCCCACACGCAGTGGACGGCCGTGAGCGGTTGACCGTGCAGGGATGCCTGCGCGAACGCGAACTCGATGACCGGCAGCGACGACTCGCTGGCGTCGACGGCGACCAGGACCCCCTGGCGGACCTGCTCCTCGGCACGGGGCCGGCACACGACGACCGGGCACACGGCCTCGCGGCTCACCGCGGCGCTCACCGAGCCGAGCAGGGCGCTGCGCACGGTTCCGCGGCCGTGGGACCCGACCACCAGCAGGTGGGCGTTGCGGGTGAGCTCGACGAGCACGTTGCGGGGGTCTCCCGCCGCGCTGACGCCGCTCACCTCCACGCCCGGGGCGAGCTCGTGCACGGTGCGGACCGCGTCGGCGTTGATCCGGAACGCACTGCCCTCCTCGGTCGTGACGACCACCAGGGGGCGGCGCTCGAGGCGGGCCTGCTCGGCGGCCCAGCGCAGGGCGCGCGCGCCGTGCTTGGACCCGTCGGCGCCGACGACGATGCTGCCCGGGCGGATGCGGCGGTTCATCTCCGCCTCCTCAGTCCTCGTCGCCGGACTCGGCGGGGTCGGCCTCCGGGACCACGGCGACGGTGGTCCGGGCGTGCTCGATGACGGAGATCGCCACCGAACCGGTCACCAGGCGCAGCAGGCTGTCGACGGGGTGCCGACCCACGACGACGAGGTTCCACTCCGCGGTGCCGGTGGCGAGGAACTCCTCGGCCAGCCCGCGCCCCAGCCGCAGGTCGGTGCTCACCTCGGGGAACTTCGAGCACATCCCGGCGACGCTCTCGGAGAGCAGCAGCCGCTGCTGCTCGAGCCCGTCCTCCTGGGGCGAGACCAAGCCGGGGCCGAGCAGCGCGGCCACCTGGTCCCACACGCAGTGCACGACGGTCAGCGGCAGGTCGAGCAGCGAGGCCTGGTGGAAGGCGAACTCGATGACGGGCAGGGACTCGGGAGTCCCGTCGGCACCGACGAGGATCCCGCGCGTCGGGATCTCGGACCGGGCGGGCGGCCGACACACGAAGACCGGGCAGGCCGCGTCGCGGCTCACCGCGGCGCTGACCGACCCGAAGGCCTTGCTGCGGAAGCTGCCGCGGCCGCGGGAGCCGAGCACGAGGAGGTGCGCCCGGCGCGACAGCTCCACGAGCGCCTGGCGCGGGTCGCCCACGAGCACCTCGGCGGACGCCTCGAGTCCGGGGCGGAGGTGGCGTACGACGGCCAGGGCGTCCTCGGCCACGGACCGACCGTGCTCGACGAGGTCGTCGACGCTGGGGGCATAGCCGGCGCCGACACCGCCCCAGGCCGTGACCGGGACCTGCGTGGCTCCGGTAGCGGTGACGACGACGAGGGGACGCCGCTCGAGGAAGGCCTGTTCGGCGGCCCAGTGGACCGCGCGGGTGGCGTCCTCCGAACCGTCGGTGGCGACGACGACACTGCTGGGGTTGATGGTGGTGGTCATGGCTCCACCCTCCGTCCGGAGGAGGTCCGGCGGACACGGGCCGAGGCCCCCGCATGGGTGGGACCTTCGGCCCCTCCAACCGGTCCCGTGAGCTCGACGGTCCGGTCGACCAGGTCCCGCCCGGCCGTGCCGTGGGTGATCCAGAGGACCGACCTGACGCGGGGGCCGGTCATCACCTCGTGCGCGAGCTGCTCGGCGGTGGCGTGGTCGAGGTGGGCCGTCGGCTCGTCGAGGACCAGCACGGGGTGGGCGGCGAGGAGCGAGCGGGCGACGCCGATCCGCGCCCGTTCGCCGCCCGAGACGCCCGCGTGGCCGGTCCCGAGCCACGTGCCCAGCCCGTCCGGCAGTCCGTCGAGCCAGGGGCCGAGGCAGGCGGCGCGCAGCGCCTCCTCGACCTCGGTGGCCGAGGCCTCGGGCCGGGCGAGGCGGACGTTCTCGAGGAGGGTCGTCGCGAACACGTGGGGCTGGTCGTCGACCAGGCCGACCATCCGTCGTACGTCGTCCGGGGCGGTGTCCTCGAGCTCGGCGCCGCCGATCCGGGCAGACCCGCCGCACGCGTCGAGGAAGCGGAGCAGGACGGCGGCGACGGTGCTCTTGCCGCTCCCGGACGCACCCACGAGCGCCACCCGGTCGCCCGGGGCGAGGTCGAGCGTCACGGGGGAGGTGGCCGGTGCGCGGAGTTCCCAGCGGGCGCGGACGTCGGCGAGCTCCACGACGCTGTCCGTGGGCTGCGATCGGCCAGGGACGTCGGCGACGGCGGGTGGCGTGCGCTCGAGGTCGGCCAACCGGTCCTCGGCGGCCTCGGTGCGGGCGGCGACGACACCGGCGTCCGCGCAGGGCAGGGCGACGTCGGTGAGGGCGAGGGGGAGCAGGACGAGCAGGGCCATCACCGGACCGCTCAGCGCTCCCGCGGCGACCTCGCCTCCGGCCAGCGCCGCGGTCACTGCCACCGCCGCCCCGCCCGCCGTCAGCACCAGCGCGCGGGCCAGCGCCAGCCAGGCAGCCGTGGTGACGGTGACCGCGCCGAGCCGCGCACTCACCTCGGCGACCCGGTCGGCGGTCGGCACGGCGCGCTGCCACATCCGCAGGTCCTCGCCGACCTGCAGCGCGTCGACCACGCTCCGGGACAGTCCGGCACGGAGAGCGACCAACCGCCGTTCCGCGGCGCGGGCGCCGTGCCGGGCGAGCAGGTGGGCGGCCGCGGTGACGCTGCCGAGGCCCAGGACGACGAGGGCGACGGCCGGTTGCAGGACGGCGGCCACCCCCGCCGCGAGCAGGATCACCAGACCGAGCTGGACCAGCGGGAGCCGGACCCGGAGCTGCCGGTCGACCACGCTGTCGACGTCGTCGACGACCGAGGTCAGCAGGTCGCCCCGCCGCCTGCCGAGTCGGGCCGGCACGAGGGGCACCAGGGCGTCGTACACCTCGACGCGGCGGCGGGCGAGGAGCCGCAGGGCGGCGTCGTGGGCGCGCAGCCGCTCCACGTAGCGCAGCACCGGGCGGGCGAGTCCGAAGGCACGCACCCCGACGACGGCGACGAGCAGGGTGAGGACGGCGGGGCGGCTGGAGGCCTGCACGATGAGCCAGCCCGCGGTCGCCGTGAGCGCGACCCCGGAGGCGGAGGCGAGGGCGCCGATCACGGCCGCACCGGCGAGGGTGCGGCGCTCGGTGGAGGCCGCAGGTACGTCGACCGGGACGCCTGCCGGGTGCCCCGGCCCGGGAGCGGCGGGCACGGCGTGGGGCGCGGCTGCCGGGGCCGGCAGCGCGATCACCCGGTCCGCCAGCTCCACCAGCCGTGGCCGGTGCGCGACCACGATCACGCCGCGACGGCGACCGAGGGCGACGATCGTGTCGGCGATGACCTGCTCGGTCAGGTCGTCCAGGTGGGCGGTGGGCTCGTCGAGGAGCACCCACGGGCGGTCGGCGAGCACGATCCGGGCCAGCGCGAGCCGGGCGCGCTCGCCGGCCGACAGGGTGGTGCCGTCCTCGCCGAGCGGGGTGTCCAGACCGGCGGGGAGCTGACGCACCCGGACCTCGAGGGCGACCTCGCGCAGGGCCCGCCACAGCTGGTCGCCGGTCGCGTCCGGCCGGGCGAGGCGCAGGTTGTCGCCGATGGTGCCGTCGACGAACCGCGGCTGCTGCGGCAGCCAGGCGACCTGGGCCTGCCAGCGCGGGCCGCCGACCGGCTCGCCGCCGGACAGCACGGCTCCGTCGTGGGGCACGAGCCCGGCGATCGCGGCCAGCAGGGTGGACTTGCCGCAGCCGGACGGACCGGTCACGGCGGTGATGCCCTGCGCCGGGAGCAGCGCGGAGAGGTCGTGGACCGCGGGCACGCTGCGTCCCGCACGGGTGACGCCCACGTGGTCGAGGACGAGCGGCGCGTGCGGCGGCGCGGGCCGGTCGACGGTGACGGGCAGCGGACGGGAGAGGAGCTCGTCGGCCGCCTCGAAGGTGGCGGCGCCCTCGGCGGCGGCATGGAACTCCGCGCCCACCCGCCGCAGCGGCCAGTAGGCCTCCGGCGCGAGCAGCAGGACGACGAGCGCGGTCGTCAGGTCGAGCGAGCCGGAGGCGAGCCGTACGCCGACGGTCACGGCCACCAGCGCGACGGACAGCGTCGCGACCAGCTCGAGCACGGCGGAGGAGGCGAAGGCGATGCGCAGGGTCCGCAGCGAGGCCCGGCGGTAGCGGTCGGTGACCTCGGCGATGCGGGCGGACTGGGCGCGGGCGCGACGGTGGGCGACCAGCGTCGGCAGGCCCCGCACCACGTCCAGGAAGTGTCCCGACAATGAGGCCATCGCCCGCCACTGCTCCTCCGCCCGGTCGCGGGTGGCGATTCCGACGAGCGCGCCGAAGACGGGCACGAGCGGCAGGGTGAGGACGACGATGAGGGCGCTCAGCAGGTCCTGGGTGGCCAGCGCCACGACGGTCAGCGGCGGCAGCACGGCCGCGACGACGACCGCGGGGAGGTAGCGGGTCAGGTAGGGCTCCGCCGCGCTGACCCCGCGGGTGGCGAGGGTCGCGACGTCGTCGGCCGGGTCCGGTCCGGCGGACGCCTCGATCGCCGACCGCACGAGCCGGTGCCGCAGCACGGTGCCGACCGATGCCGCGGCGCGGGCGGCGAACAGGTCGCCGATCCCGCCGACCAGGCCCCGCACCGCGAGCAGGCCGATGACGGCGAGGCACCAACGGGCGATGCCGGTCCCGTCGAGCACGGCGACGACCAGGCCGGTGACGACCCACGCCTGGGTGATGACCAGGAGGCCGCCGACCACGCCGGTGCCGACCACCCCGGCCAGGGCTGCGCGCGCCGGCACCAGCAGCGCGCGCAGCCTCGGGTCGGACGGCCTCATCGGGCGGCGGTGGCCGGCGCCGGGGCGGCCGGGATGTGGTGGACGGCGATCCGCTTGCGGAACACCCAGTACGTCCATGCCTGGTAGGCCAGGACCAGCGGCGTGAACACGACGGCCACCACCGTCATGATCCCCAGCGTGTACGACGTCGCGGCGGCGTTGGTCGTCGTGAGGCTCGTGCCCCCGGCGAGCGTCGTCGGCATCACGTCGGGGAAGAGGGCGAGGAACAGCCCGGCCACCGCGAGCGCGATCGTGACGAAGGTGCCGAGGAAGGCCCAGCCCTCGCGCGCGGCGCGTGCGGCGAGGCCGGCGCCGACCAGGGCCAGGGCCGCAGCGACGAAGGCGACCGCGGAGCCGACAGTGCCGGTCTGCTGCTGGGTCCAGGCGAGGAAGGCCACGGCGAGGACCGCGGTCACGCCGACGGCCGGGAGGGCCAGGCCGCGCGCACGGTGCCGGATCTCACCGTCGGTCTTGAGGGCGACGAAGAGCGCCCCGTGGGTGACGAACAGCCCCAGCGTGGTCAGGCCGCCCAGCAGCGCGTAGGGGTTGAGCAGCTCGAAGAAGCCGCCGGCGTACTCCAGGTCGGCGTCGATCGGCACGCCCCGCAGGATGTTGGCGAAGGCGACGCCCCACAGCAGCGCGGGGACGAAGGAGCCGACGATGATCGCCAGGTCCCAGCGGCGTCGCCAGCGGTCGTCGTCGCGCTTGGCGCGGTACTCGAAGGCCAGGCCGCGCACGATCAGCGCGACCAGGATGAGCAGCAGGGGCAGGTAGAACCCGCTGAACAGCGTCGCGTACCACTCGGGGAACGCCGCGAAGGTCGCGCCGCCGGCGACGAGCAGCCACACCTCGTTGCCGTCCCAGACCGGGCCGATGGTGTTGATCATGACCCGGCGCTCGGTGTCGTCACGGGCGAGCACCGGCAGCAGCATGCCGACGCCGAAGTCGAACCCCTCGAGGGTGAAGTAGCCGATCCACAGGACGGCGATCAGGCTGAACCAGACGGTCGTGAGCTCCATGGTGTTGTCCTCGTTCCGGTGGTCAGTAGGCGAAGGCCAGGGGGCGGTCGTCGCCCGCGTCGTCCGGCACCTCGGGGGGCAGCTCGTCGGCGCCGCGGCGGATCCAGGTCAGCATCAGCCGGACCTCGACGACGGCCAGGACGCCGTACACCGCGGTCAGGGTGAGCAGCGAGATCCATGCCTCCGCGGTGGTGAGCCCGGGCGAGACCGCGTGCTCGGTCGTCATCAGGCCGAACACCGCCCACGGCTGGCGGCCCATCTCGGTGAAGATCCAGCCGGAGGTGTTCGCGAGCAGCGGCAGGAGGGGCAACCCGACCGCCGCGGCGAGCACGGCCCTGCCCTGCGGCGTGCGTCCGGCGCGGGTGGCCCACAGCACCCAGACCGCGATGGCGGCGCCGGCCATGCCCAGGCCGATCATCAGCCGGAAGGTCCAGTAGGTCAGCGGGATCACCGGGGTGTAGTCGCCGGGGGAGTAGTAGGCGGCGCCCGGGTCGGCGCCGTACTCCTCCTGGTAGCGCTCGCGCAGCTCGTTGATGCCCTCGACCTCGCCGTTCGGCGTGCCGGTGGCGAGGAAGGACAGCAGGCCCGGCACCTTGACCGAGAAGGTCTCCTCGTCGCCGTCGAGGGTGCCGAGCTGGAAGACCGAGAAGTCGGCGGGCGCCTCGGTCTCGTAGAGCCCCTCCGCCGCGCCCATCTTCATCGGCTGGACCTCGGTCATGATCTTGCCCTGCACGTCGCCGCTGACGACGACGCCGAGCGCCGCCACGAGCACGATCCACGCACCGGTGCGCACGGCCGGCCGGTAGAGCGCGCGGTCGGCGTCGGTGCGGGCCCGGCGCAGGTGCCACAGGGCGACCCCGACGACGAACGCGGCGCCAGTCATGTACGCGGACAGCACGACGTGCGGGAAGGTCACCAGCTGCACCTTGTTGAACATCACCGCCGCGAAGTCGTTCATCTCCGCGCGTCCGGTGTCGGGGTTGTACTCGTAGCCGACCGGGTGCTGCATCCAGGAGTTCGCCGCGAGGATGAAGTACGACGAGAACAGGGTCGCGACGTGGACCAGGACGATGCACGCGGCGTGCAGCTTCGCTGGCAGCCGGTCCCAGCCGAAGATCCACAGGCCGAGGAAGGTGGACTCGAGGAAGAAGGCGAGCAGCCCCTCGACCGCGAGCGGCGCGCCGAACACGTCGCCGACGAAGCGGGAGTAGTCGCTCCAGTTCATGCCGAACTGGAACTCCTGCACGATCCCGGTCACGACGCCGATGGCGAAGTTGATCAGGAAGAGCTTGCCGAGGAACTTCGTCAGGCGCAGCCAGCGCTCGTTGCCGGTCCGCAGCCAGGCGATCTCGTACCCCGCGATGACCGCGGACAGGCCGATCGTGATCGGGACGAAGAGGAAGTGGTAGACGGTCGTGATGGCGAACTGCCACCGCGCGATGTCGGTCGGGTCCACGAGGGCTCCTGGCATGGGTCGGGGGCTGACGCGACCACGCTAGGAACGGGCGAGTCCCTGCTCCCACGGCCGGACTTCCCCGTCGGGCGGGACCTTCGGCCCCCGTGGTCGCGGACCTTGGACGCTCCGTCAGGCGTGGCGCACGAACACCTCGTGCAGGGGGCGCCGCGGCGTGCGCGGCAGCCCGCTCCTGCCGATCGCCTGCCAGCCGATGCGTAGCAGGATGTGGGGCTCCGGGACGTCGCGGAGCACGCTCCGCGCGACCTCGTGGCGGACGCTCTCCACCTCGATCGGCTGGCTCATCGGGATCAGCGACATGCCGGAGCGGGTGGCCTCGAGCCAGACCGCGCTCATGGCCTGGCCGCTGCGCAACCAACCCCCGACGTCGTCGGACGCACCGCCGATCGCGATGACCCGGTCCCCGCCGTGGATCACCATGCGGGTGTCCTCCAGCAGCCCCGGCCGGAACCGCGACCGCGCCTGCAGGGGCTCCGGGTCCGCGGGGAGCAGGCCGAGCGGGATGCCGTCGGTCCCCGCGCGGTCGATCCACCGCTCCTGCTCCAACATCCGGCGACCGTCGATCTCGAGGAAGGTCAGCGCGCGGTTCGCCAAGAGCTCGAGCCGGATCCGTGCGGCGTCGCTCGTCACTGCCTCGGCCCGGCTGCCCCACTGCTCGGCCACCCGGCAGAGCTCCTGCAGCCGGTCGTCCGGGACGGGCCAGGCCGTGAAGCGGCGACGGTCCGTGCACCGGGTGCGGAGCAGGTCGAGGTCGGACCGCACCGCGGCCCGCTGGCGGACCCGGCTCACCAGGACCTCGGCGAGGACGGCGGGGTCGCGGTCGGCGGGCAGCATGAGCACGTTGGTCTCCCACCCCATCGCCCGGGCGGCGAACGCCAGGTGGTGCAGGGCCGCGCCACAGCTGAGGGTGAGATTGCGCCCGCGAGGATCCTCGGCGGGCAGGCGCCGGGTCAGGTCGGCCTCGAGGACGAGCCGTGCGTCGTCGTACCGCCACCGCCAGGGCTGGGTGTTGTGGACGCTCGGTGCGAGGCAGGCGAGGTCCACGAGGCGCTCGACGACCTCGGCGGGCGCCTTCTCCACCAACGGCTGGTGACGCATCGGCATCGTCCTCCCCTCCTTCTGCACCCAACTGTGCGGCTGGTCCCTGTCTTGTGCAGGGGCCAAAGGTCCCTTCCTCGCAGTCGTCGGACCCGGTCCGCCGCGGTCCGATCGGGACTACGGTGGGAGCCGTGAGTGATTCCCAGGCACCCGGTGAGCGCATCAGCGTCTACCTCCTCGACGACCACGAGATGATCCGGCGCGGCATCCGTGACCTCCTCGAGTCCGAGGGCGACATCGTCGTGGTCGGCGAGTCCGACTCGGCGCAGGAGGCCGCGCGCCGGATCCCGGCCCTCCGGCCCGACGTCGCGATCCTCGACGGCCGGCTGCCCGACGGCTCGGGCATCGACGTGTGCCGCGACGTGCGGTCGCAGGACCCGTCGATCAAGGCGCTCATCCTGACGTCGTACGACGACGACGACGCGCTCTTCTCCGCGATCATGGCCGGCGCGGCCGGCTACGTGCTCAAGCAGGTGCGCGGCAACGACCTGCTCGACATCGTGCGCCGCGTCGCCGCCGGCCAGTCCACCCTCGACCCCTCGGTCACCGCCCAGGTGCTGGACCGGATCCGCTCCGGGCCGCCGGTCAACAAGGAGCTGGCCACGCTCACCGACCAGGAGCTCAAGGTCCTCGAGCTGATCGGCGAGGGGATGACGAACCGCCAGATCGCCCGCGAGATCCACCTCGCGGAGAAGACCGTGAAGAACTACGTGTCGTCCATGCTGGCGAAGCTCGGGATGTCGAGCCGTACCCAGGCCGCGATCTACGCGGTGAAGAACGCGTCGACGGCCGACTGAGCGGCCGCGGCCGATCCGGTCGCCGGCAGCACGCGTCGTCCGGACACCGAGCGGGCCTCGATCCGGAGGCCGAGGAACCGCGGGCCCGTGACCCAGGGCTCGGGGTGCTCGGGGGTGTGCCGCTGGCGGACGCACCGACCGCGCACCAGGACGCTCCAGCCCTCGTGGTGGGCGGCGTCGACGTGGTCGACCTCGAAGGCGACGTCGCGGTCCGCGACGTCGCGCGCCAGCAGCGAGTAGGGCGTCGTGCGGAGCACGATGGCCTCGTCCTCGGCGACGGCGTAGTTGACCGGGACGACCGACATGCCCTGGCTGCCGGACCACGCGATGCGCCCGACGGGCTGGGAGCGGAGGAGGTCCCAGCACTCGGGGCCGTCGAGGACGGCCAGGCGACCGGGCTGGATGTCGTGCTGCTGGATGTCGGGCTCTCGCACCGGGACCACCTCCTGCTGTGGGGACGCTCCCATCGTCGTCCGCGGGGTGCGGCTCGCGGCAGGTCCGTGGGTCCCGCCGGAGCAGGCCTTTCGGCCCCCTCCGCCGCACGGCGCTGCTAGCGTGCGCGAACGGGCTTACGGGACAGGAGCGCGACGCATGGAGAGCACGGACGACGGACGTTCCGGCGGCAGCCTCGACGACGTGGAGTTCGAGGACCTGGTCCGTGCCGTCCTCGACAGGATGCACGGTGCGCTCGACCAGCAGGCCCGGCTGCAGCTGCTGCTGGACGCGGTCGTCACGATCTCGGCCGACCTGAGCCTCGACGGCGTGCTGTCCCGCATCGTCGCGATCGCCAGCCGGCTGGTCGACGCCCAGTACGCCGCCCTGGGCGTGCTGAGCGCCGGACGACAGCGCCGGCTGCGCACGTTCGTGCACCACGGCGTCTCCGACGACCTCGCCGCCGAGATCGGGGACCTGCCGACCGGTCACGGCCTCCTGGGCCTGATCATCGACCGCCCCGAGCCGTTGCGGCTGCACGACATCGCGGAGCACCCGGCGTCGTACGGCTTCCCGGCGAACCACCCGCCGATGAGCTCCTTCCTCGGGGTCCCCGTCCGGATCCGGGACCGCGTCTTCGGCAACCTCTACCTGACGGAGAAGGCCGGGGGCGGCGACTTCACCGCCGAGGACGAGGAGGTCGTGGTCGCGCTGGCCGCGGCCGCCGGCGTCGCGATCGAGAACGCCCGGCTCTACGAGGAGGCGGCGCGCCGCGAGGCCTGGGCGAGGGCGACCGCCGGCATCGCCGCCGAGCTCGCCGACCCCGGTACGCAGGCCGACGCGTGCGCGGCCGTCGCGAGACGTGCCCGCGAGGTGGCCGAGGCCGACGCGGCCTGGGTGACCCTGGGGGAGCCGGGCGAGGAGACGACGCTCGGGTACGACGGCGTCCGGCTCGCCGAGGACCAGCGGGGTCCGGTCCTCGAGGTCGCCTTCGCCCCCGCGGCAGGTGCCAGCGGCACGCTGTCGCTGGCGTGGACGCGCGACCGTGAGGACGTCTTCCACACCCTCGACACCCAGCTCGTGGCGGCCTACGCCGAGCAGGCCGCCCTGGCGCTCCAGCTCGCCGAGGCGCGCGAGGACCAGCGCCGGCTGGAGGTCTTCGAGGACCGCGACCGGATCGGGCGCGACCTGCACGACCTGGTCATCCAGCGGCTCTTCGCGGTCGGCCTCGGCCTCCAGGGCACCACCCGGATGGTCGACAAGCCCGAGGTAGCGGCCCGGCTCGAGCAGGCCGTCGACGACCTCGACGCCACCATCAAGGACATCCGGCGCGCGATCTTCGGCCTCAGCTCGCTGGAGACGGCCGGCGACGTCCAGGCCGAGGTGACCCGGCTGGTGGAGCGGGCGGCGGCGACGCTGAAGTTCCGCCCGTCGCTCCGCTTCGACGGACCGGTCCGCACCCTCGTGTCCGCCGAGCTCGCGCCCGACCTGCTCGCGGTGCTGGCGGAGGGACTGTCCAACGCCAGCCGGCACGCCGAGGCGTCGGCGGTCGAGGTGGTCCTCGAGGCCGGCGAGCGGATCGTGCTCACGGTGCGTGACGACGGCCGCGGCATGGACGGCTCGGTCGCCGAGAGCGGGCTGGCCAACATCCGCACCCGTGCCGAGAAGCGTGGGGGGAGGCTCGTCGTCGAGTCCGCGCCCGGCAAGGGAACCTCACTGGTCTGGGACGTGCCACGCGGCTGAACCCTGGTCGACCAGGCTGGTCTCCTCCAGCACCACCCTCCGGTGCAGCTCCGCGATCAGCCGGTGGATCTCGCGGGTCAGCTCGGTGTTGTCCTTGAGCTCCAGCTCCTGCTCCACGAAGTCGTGGTCGGCCTTCGCCCGCTGCACCTCCGCCTGACGGTTCTGGCCGATCATCACGAAGGTCGACAGGAAGATCGCCTCCAGCGACACGACGAGGGTCAGCGTCGGCCACGGGGTCCGCTCGGCCACGAGCATCCAGAGCAGGAACGCGCCCGCGTGGAGCCACACGAAGGGCATGGACCCGGCGAACGCGGTGATGGCGTCGGCGAGACGCGCCTGCCAGTCCTCCGACCGCTGGGCGAAGTAGCGCTCGACGCCGGGGTGCGTGCGACGCGTGGGCGACGACTCGGGCATGGCCGTCACGCTAGGACGGCCCGGCGGGCTGCGGCACGGGCCACGGGCCCCGGCACGGGGGACCTTCGGCCCTCAGCCCGCCCAGTCGCGCGGCGCGACGCCGTACTGCTCACGGAACCAGCGCGAGAAGGAACTCGGGGCCGTGAACCCGAGCAGGCCCGAGATGTCGGTGAGTGACTGGCGCCCCTGCGCGAGGTAGCGCTCCGCGAGCCGGCGCCGCACGGCGTGCAGCACGGACGTGTAGGTCTCGCCGTGGCCGGCCAGGTGCCGGTGGAGGGTACGACGGTCGACGCCCAGGCTGCGAGCGACCTGATCGACGGAGGCCCGGCCCATCGGGAGCAGCAGCTCGACGAGCTCGCGGACCTGGTCGACGGCTGACTCGGCGCGCGCCGACGGCAGCGTCGACAGCAGTTGCTGGGTATAGGGGCGCAGGGCCGGGTCCGACGAGGCGTTGGGACGGTCGAGGTCCGCGGAGCCGACCACCAACCCGGCGAACTCGTGGTCGAAGCGGAGCCGCTCGCCGAAGAGCCCGAGGTGCGTGGTGAGGTCCGCGGGCGCGGGGTGCGCGAAGCAGGTCGACAGCGGCTGCCAGTCGTCGCCGAGGAAGGTGCGCAGGATGCCCACGACCGCGGCGGTGGCGAGGTCGAGGGTCTGCTCGGTCGGGACCGGCTGCCCGGCGTCGAAGCGCAGCCGGATGGTCGCCAGGCCACCCGCCTCGGCGACCTCCAGGTGCAGCGCCTCGTTGTAGCTGCGCTCGTAGCGCAGGAGCAGCCCGAGGGCGGAGCGGACGTCCGGCTCCTCCCTGAGTACGACGGACAGCGGGCCCAGCGTCGAGAGGCGACGCCGCTGCGACATCAACAACCCGAAGTCCGCGCGCCCGGTGGCCTCCGCCGTCGTGGCGAGCAGCCGCGCGGCCCCGGCGGCAGGAATCCATCGGTCGGGCGTCGCGAGGGACGCGATGTCGAGCCCGGCGTCGGCCACCAGCGCCGCGGCGTCGGCGCCGAGACCGGTGGCCAAGTCGACGTACCCATGGAGGGACGCGGCACGGACCTCCGGCTGCATGTGACCTGCCTCTCCTGAATGTCCCGAAAAGGTAAGGCATCTGTCCCGATCCGTAAAGCAATCGCCGATTCTCGTCCCTAGCGTTGCCTGCGTCACATTCCCGAACGAAGGAGACGCAGCGATGGCCAAGGGCATCCGCTTCCACCAGACCGGCGGTCCGGAGGTCCTCCAGTGGGAGGAGATCGAGGTCGGCGAGCCCGGCCCCGGCCAGGTCCGCGTCCGGCACCACGCCGTCGGCCTCAACTTCGCCGACACCTACTTCCGCACCGGCTACTACCCGGCCGCGCTGCCCGCCGGCATGGGCGTCGAGGCGGCCGGTGTGATCGAGGCCGTCGGCGCCGGTGTCTGCGAGTTCGCCGTCGGCGACCGGGTGACCTACACCGGCAGCCCGCTGGGTGCCTACAGCACCGAGCGGGTCATGGACACCGTCCCGCTCATCAAGCTGCCCGACACGATCTCGTTCGAGACCGCGGCCGCGATGACCATGCGGGGCCTCACCTCCGCCTACCTGCTGCGCCGGATCGCGCCGGGCCTCGAGGCCGGTGACACCGTGCTCCTGCACGCCGCCGCCGGTGGCGTCGGGCTGATCCTCAGCCAGTGGGCCCGCGAGCTCGGCATCCACGTGATCGGCTCGGTGTCGACCGACGAGAAGGCTGCCGTCGCCCGCGCCCACGGGTGCGCCCACACCATCGTCTACACCCGCGAGGACGTCGCCGCCCGGGTCCGTGAGATCACCGACGGCGCCGGCGTCCCGGTCGTCTTCGACAGCATCGGCGCGACGACCTACGAGCAGTCGCTCGACTCGCTGGCCCGCCGCGGGCTGCTGGTCTGCTTCGGCACCGCGTCGGGGCCGATCCCGCCCATCGACGCCCTGCAGCTGGCGATGAAGGGCTCGCTCTTCGTCACCCGCCCGGCCCTCGCCGACTACATCCTCGACCCCGCCGAGCGGGCCGAGCTGGCCGGCGAGCTCTTCGACCTCGTCGGCTCGGGCCGGATCACCGTCGAGATCAACCAGCGCTACGCGCTCGAGGACGCCGTCAACGCGCACATCGAGCTCGAGTCCGGCCGGAGCGTCGGCTCGTCCGTCTTCGTGCTCGAGAGCTGACCGACCCGGTCGTCGTACACAGAGAGGAACAGCACCATGACCATCACCGCAGAACGCAAGGCGACCGTCGGCCGCCTGGCGCACGGATCCATCGAGGTCCTGCCGATGACCGCGAGCATCGGGGCCGAGCTGCGCAACCTCAGCCTCGCGCGGGCCTCACGGGACCCCGAGCTGTTCGCCGAGATCAAGGACCTGCTGCTGCAGTACAAGGTCCTGTTCTTCCGCGACCAGGACCTGACCCGCGCCGAGCACGTCGCGCTCGCCGAGCGGTTCGGGCCGCTCGAGGACCACCCGGTCGCGGGCAGCGACCCGCAGTACCCGGGACTGGTCCGGATCTACAAGGACCTCGACAGCCCGGCCGAGCAGTACGAGAACGCCTTCCACTGCGACGCCACCTGGCGCGAGTGCCCGCCGATGGGCTCCGTGCTGCGCTGCGTGGAGACGCCCGAGGTCGGTGGCGACACGATCTGGGTGAACATGGTCGAGGCCTACGAGCGGCTGCCCGCGCAGGTCAAGGAGCAGATCGCCGACCTGCGCGCGAGCCACAGCATCCAGTCGACCTTCGGTGCCGCGATGCCGCTGGGACAGCGGCTCGCGCTCAAGGAGCGCTTCCCCGACGCCGAGCACCCGGTCGTCCGGACGCACCCGGAGACGGGGGAGAAGGTCCTGTTCGTCAACGCCTTCACCACCCACTTCGTGAACTTCCACACCGCCGAGCGGGTTCGCTTCGGCCACGACTACAGCCCCGGCGCCAGCGAGCTGCTCAACTTCCTGGTCCGCCAGGCGTCGGTCCCGGAGTACCAGGTGCGCTGGCGCTGGACCCGCAACAGCGTGGCGATCTGGGACAACCGCAACACCCAGCACTACGCCGTCCAGGACTACTGGCCGGCCATCCGCAAGATGGACCGCGCCGGCATCGTCGGTGACCGGACCTTCTGACCTCCACCTCCCGTCCCCCTCCCCCCAACACGCATCCGCACCCACCAGTCAGGAGAACCGCCATGTACTTCCACGACGACGCCCTCTTCCCGGAGAACCAGGACCCGCTGGTCATCACCGCTGCCCCCTACGGCCCCGAGTGGGAGCCGGCCGACTTCCCCGAGGACCTGCCGCTGACGATGGACCAGCACGTCCAGCAGGCCGTGGACTGCTGGAACGCCGGCGCCACCGTGCTGCACATCCACGTGCGCGAGCTCGACGGCAAGGGCTCCAAGCGGCTCTCGAAGTTCAACGAGCTGCTCGGCCGGCTGCGCGAGGCGGTGCCGGAGATGATCCTGCAGGTCGGCGGCTCGATCTCCTTCGCCCCGGAGGGCGAGGGCGCCGACGCCAAGTGGCTCGAGGACGAGGCCCGGCACATGCTCGCCACCCTCGATCCGGCGCCCGACCAGGTCACCATCGCCATCAACACCAACCAGATGAACATCATGGAGCTGATGACCGACGACGACGTCCGGGGGACGTCGCTGTCGCGTCCCGAGCTCGCCGACGCCTACCGCGAGATGGTGGTCCCGGCCGGCCCCGAGTGGGTCGCCGAGCACCTGCGCCGCTTGACCGCCAACGGCATCCAGCCGCACTTCCAGCTCGCCAACATCGCCCAGCTCGAGACGGTCGAGCGCCTGATCCGGCGTGGGGTCTACCAGGGCCCGCTCAACGTCACCTGGGTCGGCATCGGCGGCGGCTTCGACGGCCCGAACCCCTACAACATGCTGGAGTTCGTCCGCCGGGTGCCCGACGGCGCGAACCTCACCCTGGAGACGCTGATGCGTAGCGTGCTGCCGGTCAGCACGGTCGCGATCGCACTGGGCCTGCACACCCGGGTCGGCAACGAGGACACCATCTGGGGCCGCCGCCGGGAGAAGATCACCTCGGTCCAGCAGATCGAACAGCTCACCCGCATCGCAGCCGAGCTCGACCGCCCCGTCGCCACCGGCAAGGAGGCGCGTGAGATGTACAAGCTCGGCGAGACCTACGGCTCGGTCGACGAGACGCTCGCGAAGCTCGGCTACGCCCCCAACCGCAAGCCGGGCCAGACCGGCTTCACCTTCCACGCCTGAAGGGGACGATCATGGCTGTCATCACGACCGAACGTCCTCCTGCCGCGACGAGCGCGACCTCCCGGGCCTTCCCGTGGGTGGTCTTCGCGCTGACCTTCGGCCTGCTGCTGAGCGACTACATGTCGCGCCAGGTGCTGGCGGCCGTGTTCCCCCTCCTCAAGGCCGAGTGGGGCCTGACCGACACCCAGTTCGGCACCCTGACCGGTGTCGTCGCGATCGCGGTCGGCGTGCTCGCCGTCCCGCTGTCGATCCTCGGTGATCGCTTCGGCCGGGTCCGTGGCATCCTGGTCATGGGCTTGGTCTGGAGCCTGGCCAACCTCGGGTGCGCGGTCGCCGCCGGCTACGGCCACCTGATGGCCGCGCGAGTGCTGCTCGGTGTCGGCGAGGCCGCCTTCGGCAGCGTCGGGCTCGCGGTCGTGCTCGCCGTCTTCCCGGCCCACCGGCGCTCCGCCCTCAGCGGTGCGTTCATGGCCGGCGGTGTGTACGGCGCCGTGCTGGGCGTCGCGATCGGTGGCATCGTCGCCGACCGGCTCGGCTGGCGGGCGTCGTTCGTCGCGATGGCCGTCATCGGCTTCGTGCTGGTCGCGCTCTACCGTGTGATGGTGTCGGAGGAGCGGCTCGCCGCCCACCGCCACGCCACGGCCGAGCCGGTGGCGGACGACGTCCCGCGTCCGTCGATGCGCCATCTCTTCTCGACCCCCGCCGTGCTGCTGGCCTATCTCGCCAGCGGTGTCCAACTGTTCGTCGCCGGTTCGCTCTACGGCTGGCTGCCGACCTACCTCCACCGCAGCTACGGCCTGTCGATCGAGAAGGCGGCGGTCGCCGCGGCCGGGTTCTTCCTGGTCATGGGCACCGGGATGATCGTGTGTGGCGCGCTCACGGACCGGCTGTGCCGCACGCTGCCGATCCGCAAGTGGACGACCTCGATCGGGTACGCCGCGGTCACGCTGGTCGCCCTCTGGCTGGCCTTCCGGCAGGACACCGGTGCGGCGCAGCTGGCCCTGATTGGTGTGGGCAGCTTCTTCTGCGCCGGCACGGCCGGCCCCGCGACGGCGATGGTGGCGAACCTGACGCCGGAGCCGATCCGGGCGACAGCGTTCGGCACGCTGACCCTCGCGAACAACCTGCTCGGCCTGGCGGCCGGACCGATCGTGATGGGCATCCTCGCCGACCGGGTCGGGCTGTCGTCGGCGTTCACCGCCCTGCCGGTGGCGGGCGCGATCGCGATCGTGCTGCTGGTGGCCGGCCGGGCGTCGTACCCGTCGAGCCTGGCCCGGGTGCAGGCGATCGAGGTCGTCCGATGAGCACGCGCCCGACCGTCGTCATCGTGCCCGGTCTGCGCGGCCCGGCACCCACCCACTGGCAGACCTGGCTCGGCCACCGGCTGGCCGACCGCGGCGAGACCGCCGTGACCCTGCCGCTGCTGGGGCGCGAGCACATCGACCTCGACGAGCGGGTGGCCGCGCTCGAGGCCGCCGTCCAGACGGTCGACGGGCCGGTCGTGCTCGTCGCCCACAGTGCGGGTGTGGTGACGACGGTCCACTGGGCCCGTCGCCACCCGCTCACCGCGGAGCGTGTCGTCGGCGCGCTGCTCGCGACGCCGCCCGACCTGGTCTCGCCGCTCGGTGCGGAGTACCCCTCGCTCGCCGAGCTCGCCGACCGCGGCTGGGCGCCGGTGCCGACGCGACCGCTGCCCTTCCCGGGTGTCGTCGCGGCCAGCACCACCGACGCGATCGGCGACCTCGACCGGGTCACCACGCTCGCGGAGGCGTGGGGCTGCCGGCTCGAGGTGCTCGGCGCCGTCGGGCACCTCAACCCCGCCTCGGGCTTCGGCCCGTGGCCGCGGGCCGAGGAGCTGCTCGACGAGCTCGTCAACGATCTCGTCGACCGTGCCGCGGGGGTGGCCCGATGACGAGCCCCGGCAGCTGGCACGCCTTCACCACGGCGTTCATGGCGTGGCTCGCCACGCGCTCGCGACCCACGGCGCGCGTCCGGTGACCGCCGTCGTCGTACCCGCTCCGGAGGCCGGTGCGGGTGACCGGTCGCGCCTTCCGGACGGCGCGGCCGCGCTGATGGCGTTGGTCGCCGGTGTGGTCGTCGCCTTCGGAGTGCACCGGCTGGTGCCGCAGGTCGGGGTGCTCACGTGGGCGGTGGCACTCGGCGTGGTGGCGGCCAACGCACGGCTCCTGCCTCCGGTCGTGGTCGGCTCGCTCGGGCGCCCGACGCGGCGCCTGCTGCGGATGGGCGTGGTTCTGCTGGGCTTCTCGATCTCACTGGCCGCCGTCGCCGACCTCGGCCTGCCGGTCCTCGCCGTCACCGCTTTCACGCTGGTGGGCACGCTGGTCGTCACGACCTGGCTCGCCCGCCGGCTCGCGATCGGTCCGGCCCGCAGCCTCCTCTTGGGGACGGGCTTCGCGATCTGCGGCGCGTCGGCGATCGCCGCAATGGAACGGACCGCCGACGCCGACGACGAAGACGTGACCGCCGCGATCGCCATGGTCACCCTGTGGGGGACCGTCGCCATGGTGGCACTGCCGGTGCTGCAGGCGCCGCTCGGCCTGTCCGCCACCGAGTACGGCGTCTGGGCCGGCGCGGGCATCCAGGAGGTCGGTCAGGTCGTGGCCGCCGCCGGACCGGCCGGTGCCGCGGCCCTGGGCGTCGCTGTCGTCGTGAAGCTGACCCGCGTTCTCCTGCTCGCCCCGGTGGTCGCGGTGGTGAGCGCCGGGCGCCGGATGAGGTCGGAGGAACAGGCGACCGGGGGACGTCCGCCGCTCGTGCCGCTCTTCGTGCTGGGCTTCCTCGGGTGCGCGCTACTGCGCACGGCCGGCCTGGTCCCGGACGCGCTGCTCGAGCCGATCGCCCAGGTGCAGACCGCCGCGCTCGCCGCAGCTCTGTTCGGGATGGGCGCCAGCGTCCGGATCGGCTCGCTGTTGCGGGGGAGCGGCTCGCTGGTGCTGGCCGGTGGCCTGGGCACCGTGCTCGTGCTCGGGCTCTCGCTGGCCGGGGTGCTCGTCGTGGGGGCGCCCTGACCGTCCCGCCTCAGCCGGCCCGGCGGATCGTCGCCGCGACCAGTGCGCGCGTCTCCGCCGGGTCGACCACGTCGTCGATCTCGAACACCCGCGCAGCGTTGAGGGCCTTCGCGTGCTCCCGGAGCTCGGCGGTGTGCCGGACGACGGTGGCCTCGCGCTCGTCCGCGGGCAGCGCCGCGAGCTCGTGCGCGAGGGCCAGGCGTACGGCGCCCTCCAGCCCCATCGCGCCGAGGTGGGCGCCGGGCCAGGCGACCGTGAACAGTGGGCGGTGGGTGCTGCCACCGAGCATCGCCTGCGCACCCAGGCCGTAGCCGCGGCGCAGCACGACGCCGACGAGCGGTGTGGTCAGCCGGGCGCCGGCGGTGACCATCCGCGAGGCCTCGCGCACCAGGCCGGTGCGCTCGGCGTCGGGACCGACCATGAAGCCGGGGGTGTCGACGAGCGACACGACGGGCAGCCGCCAGCGCTCGCAGAGGTCGAGGAAGTCGGCCGCCTTGGTGGAGGCGTCGGCGGTCAGCGCGCCGGCCAGCACCGTCGACTGGTTGGCGACGACGCCGACGGCCAGCCCGTCGATCCGGGCGAGCGCGGTCACCAGCTCCGGCGCCCAGGCGTCGCGGAGCCAGATCACGGAGTCGTCATCGGCCAGCGCCTCCACCACGGGCCGCACGTCGAACGCCTCGCGGTCGTTCTCCGGCAGCATGGTCCGCAGCGCGGCGGGATCCGCTCCCGGGCCGCCCGCTCCGAGGTCCGGGTCGTGCAGCAGGCCGAGCAGGCGTCGTACGACGTCGACGGCTGCGGCCTCGTCGTCGACCACCACGTCGAGCACCCCGTTGGCGGCCTGGTCGGAGACCGGGCCGATGTCCTCCGCGGCGAACTGCCCGAGCCCGCCTCCGGCGATCATCGCCGGACCGGCCATGCCGAGGTTGGCGTCGGGCGTGGCGATCCGCAGGTCGGCGCAGCCGGCGATCACGGCGTTGCCGGCGAAGCAGCGGCCGGAGACGACGGCGATCCGCGGCACGACGCCCTGCAGCTCGCCCCACAGCGCGAACGAGCCGACGTCGAGCGCGGAGACCAGCGGGAGGTCGACGTCGCCCGGGCGACCGCCGCCGCCCTCGGTGAAGAACACGGTCGGCAGCCCCATCCGGCCGACGACCTCGATCAGCCGGTCGGACTTGCGGTGTCCGCGCATGCCCTGCGTCCCGGCCATGACGAGGTAGTCGTAGGAGGGGACCGCGCACGGGACACCGTCGACGGTCGCCGTGCCCCCGATGATGCCGTCGGCCGGAGCCTCGACGACGAGCTCGGCGAGCGGCCGGCGCTGCTCCTGGGCGGCGGTGACGAAGCGTCCGTACTCCACGAAGGAGCCCGCGTCGACGAGGTCGGCGATGTTCTCCCGTGCCGTCCGGCGTCCCTTCGCGTGCCACCGCGCGACCTTGTCCGCACGCGCCTCGTCGGTGGTGAGGAAACGGCGGGCGAGCACCTCGGTGAGGCCGTGGGCGGGGGTCTCGGTGGGGCTGTCGTCGGTCACGGGCCCATCCTCACCCATGGCCGCGCACGGCCGGACGCGGATCAGGGCGCGAGCACGATCCGCGCCGGGGTCCGTCCGGCCAGCACGTCCGTCACCGCCTCGTTGACCTCGTCGAGCTTGCGGGTCTCGGTGATCACCCGGGTCCGGCCGCGGGCGTGCAGGTCGAAGACCTCGGCGAGGTCCTGGCGGGTGCCGACGATGGATCCGATCACCGAGATGCCCTTGAGCACGGTCGGGAAGATCGGGAGCGCCATCGGGCCCTCGGTCTCGGGCGGCAGGCCCACGCACACGAGGCGGCCGCGCCGGCGCAACGAGGCCATCGCCTGCTCGAAGACGGTCGGGAACACGGCGAGGACGATCGCGACGTCCGCGCCGCCGAGGGCCTCCACCGCCGCGACCGGGTCGCTGGTGCGGGCGTTCACCACATGGTCCGCGCCGAGCTCGCGGGCCATCTCCAGCTTCGCGTCGTCCACGTCGACGGCGATCACGACGGCGCCGACGAGGCGCGCGTACTGCACGGCGAGGTGGCCGAGCCCGCCGATGCCGTAGACGGCGACGCGTTCGCCGGGGGTGACGCCGGCGACCTTCACCGCCTTGTAGGTGGTCACGCCTGCGCAGGTCAGCGGCGCGGCATCGATGCTGGGTACGGCGTCGGGCACGGGGACGACGTACGCGGCGTCGGCGACGGCGTACTCGGCGAAGCAACCGTCGATCGAGTAGCCGGTGTTCTGCTGCTGCTCGCACAGCGTCTCCCAGCCGCCGACGCAGTGGTCGCACCGGCCACAGGCGTGGCCGAGCCACGGCAGCGCGACGCGCTCGCCGACGGAACGGACCGTGACGCCGGGACCGACGGCCTCGATCGTGCCCACGCCCTCGTGGCCGGGGACGAACGGCGGGACCGGCTTCACCGGCCAGTCGCCGTGGGCCGCGTGGATGTCGGTGTGGCACAGGCCGCTGGCCTCGATCCGGACCAGGACCTGCCCCGGTCCGGGGTCGGGCACGGGGCGCTCCTCGACGGACAGCGGCTCGGTGAACTGGTGGACGACTGCTGCTCTCATGGGGGTCTCCGGGTGCGGACGGGTGGGTGGTGGGGTCACGAGGCGACCGGGGTGAGGTGCCGACCGGCCGTGTGCTCGAGGAGGCGGTGCCGGATCAGGTCCTCGCACAGGGCGATGCGCCGGAGCGGGTCCGGCTGGCAGCCCTGGAGCAGCCGCTCGACCCGCAGGACGGCGGCCAGCACCTGCCCGGCGGGTACGGCACCGGCGTACTCGAGGATCAGCCGGTCGGCCAGGTCCTGGCGGGCCTGCCGCCAGGTTCGGGAGTCGGGCATCGGGGCCTCCTTCGCTTCCCGGTCCACCCTTTCCCCGCGGAGGTCTCGTTCGGAGGGCCAAAGGTCCCGAGCCGGGAGGAACCTCGGCGGGCCCGCAGGTCCTTCGTCCCGGTGAGGACGGGCTCGGGACCCTGCCGCCTGCCTCCCCGGCACACCGATGCTCGTCCCGTGACCACCTACATCCCATCGTTCAGTCGCGACGCCGTGGACCTGCTGGTCGGGGCGAGGTGAGGACGATGCGGGTCGCCGACCTGACGACGGTCCTCGAGCTGGTGTCCGCGCCCCCCGGCGTCAACGCCGTCCACGCGGGCTGAGGGCGCCGTGCTCGCGCTCACCGAGATCCCGGTCGCCGGCTGCCGGCGACTCCTGCGTTCGACCGCGTTCGGCCGCCTCGCGCTCGTGGACGACTCCGGGCGCGCAGAGCTCTTCCCGGTCAACTACGTCGCCACGGACGAGGAGTTCTGGCTGCGCACGGGACCGGGAACCCTCCTGGACCGATGCGCCGACGGCGCCGAGGTGGTGCTGGAGGTCGACCAGGTCGATCCGTCACGCGGCGTCGGGTGGTCCGTGGTCGCGCGCGGATCCGCGGTCCGCGCACTCGCGGGCCCACGGACGTCGACCGGCAGGCCCGCACCGGGCCCGCCACCCTGGGTCCGGCACGCGGACGACGTCTGGTTCCGCGTGCCGTGGCACGAGCTCACCGGCCGCCGCCTGGGCCCGGTACCCGATGACCAGCCCTGGAGAGGAGCCGGCGGATGAGCCCCCGTCCCGCCGACGTGCTGCTGAGCGACGGCAGCGTCGCCGTCGTTCGTCCGGTCGCGCCCGGCGACGGCCCGGCCCTGCACGACCTGCACGCGTCGGTGTCCGACGACTCCTTCTTCCTGCGCTTCTTCGGCACCGGCCGGCGCGCGGCCCACGCGTACGTCGAGCACGTCCTCGCGTCGCGCGAGACGCTGTCGCTCGTCGCCTGCGAGGGTGAGCGCCTGGTCGGCCTCGCCACGGCGGAGCCGACGGCGACCGACACCTACGAGGTGGCCTTCCTGGTGGCGGACGACCGGCGCGGCCACGGGGTCGGGACCCTGCTGCTCGAGCACCTCGCGGACCTCGCGCGCAGCCGCGGCGCGACCGGCTTCACGGCGGAGGTGCTCGCCGACAACCACCGGATGCTCGAGGTGTTCACCGGAGCCGGGTTCGAGGTCGTCCGGACGGGTGGGGGCGGTGAGTGCCAGGTCCACCTGGACATCGTCGACGGATCCCGGGCGCAGGCGGCCGCCGACCTCCGGGAGTTCGCCGCCGAGCGGCGCTCCCTGCGTCCGCTGCTGGCCCCGCGCTCGGTCGCCGTGTACGGCGCGCGCCGGGACGGGTCCGGCATCGGCGGGGCCGTCCTCGCCGCGATCCGGCGCGACGGGTTCGCCGGGCAGGTCGTCGTCGTGCGCCCGGACGGCGCACCGGTCGGCGACCTGCCGGCCCGGCGGCGGCTCGGGGACGGACCACCGGTCGACCTCGCCGTGCTCGCGGTCCCGGTGGGAAGGGTCCGGGCGGCCCTCGAGGACGCGATCGCCGGCGGCGCCGGCGCGGCTGTCGTCGTCTCGTCGGGCTTCGGCGAGATGGGGCCGGAGGGCGTCGTCCTCCAGCAGGAGATCGGCCGGCTGGCGCGCCGCAACGGCGTCCGCCTCGTCGGACCGAACTGTCTCGGCGTCCTCGACAACGCCCCGGACGTGCGGTTGAACGCGACCTTCGGCCTGGCTGCCCCCTCCTCGGGCGGGCTCGCGCTCGCCAGCCAGTCGGGCGGCGTCGGCATCGCCTTGGTGGACCTGCTGGACCGGGCAGGCGTCGGCCTGCACACGTTCGTGTCGCTCGGCAACAAGGTCGACGTGTCCGGCAACGACCTGCTCGCCGCGTGGTACGACGACCCGGACATCACCTGCGCCGCGCTGTACCTCGAGTCGTTCGGCAATGCCCGCAAGTTCCTGCGCTTCGCGCGCGCCTTCGGTGAGCGCAAGCCCGTGGTCGCCGTCGTCGGCGGTCGCTCGGCCGGCGGCCAGCGCGCCGGGGCGTCGCACACGGCGGCCTCCGCGACGCCCGCCCTCGGGGTCGAGGCCCTGTTCGCCCAGGCGGGTGTGATCGCCTGCCAGGATGCCGAGGAGCTGGCCGAGACGGTCACGGTGCTCGTCGGCGAGCCGCTGCCGCAGGGGCGCCGGCTCGCTGTCGTCAGCAACGCCGGTGGGCTGGGGGTGCTGGCCGCGGACGCGGCCGACGACGCCGGTCTCGACGTGGTCGCGTTCTCGCCGGCACTCCAGAGGGAGCTGGCCGGTCGGGTGTCCCGCACGACCGGCTGGGCCAACCCCGTCGACGCCGGAGCGGGCGTCGACGCGGCCGGGCTCGCCGGCATCGCGCACACGGTGCTCGCGTCGGGCGAGGTCGATGCGCTGCTGGTCGTCCTCGTCGCGACCGACACCAACGACGTCGCCGCTGCCCTCGACGAGCTCGCGGCGATCCGCTCCGCCCACCCGGGACGGCCGCTCGTCGTCGTACCGGTGGGCGCGGAGGAGGCCGGTCGCGAAGCCCGGACCAGCGGAGCGCTCACGGTCATGTGCTCGGGCAGGGCCGCCGCGGCGGCGCTGGGAAGAGCCGCCGCGTACGCCGAGTGGCGGCGCCGGCCGCGGGACCCGATGTCCCCGGGCGACCCGGCCCGCGCCCACCTGGCCCGCGAGGAGGCGGCCGCGCTGCTGCGCGACGCCGGCCCGGACGGCTGGATCGGCACCGCGGCGGCGAGTCGGATGCTCGACCGCTTCGGGGTCCGGCTGCTCGGTGAGGTGGTGCCGGCCGACCGGGCGGCCGGCACCGCTGCCCGGATCGGCTTCCCCGTCGCGGTCAAGGCCGCCGGAGCCGACATCGTCCACCGGACCGAACGGGGCCTCGTGGCGACCGGACTGGGGAACCGGGACGAGGTCGCTGCCGCGGTCGCCGGCTTCGGCACCGCGCGGACCGCACCAGTGCTGGTGCAGCCGATGGTCGCGGGCGTGGAGATCGCGCTCGGGGTCGTCCGGGACGCCACCCTCGGGCCCCTCGTGATGATCGCGGACGGCGGCGTCGCGACCGAGCTGTCCGACGACAGGATCCTGCTGGTGCCACCCTTCTCGGTGGGCGAGGCGATGGCCGCGCTCCGGCGGATGCGGCTGTGGCCCCGACTGGCCGGGTTCCGTGGCGCTCCACCAGCGGCCGCTGGTGACCTGGCTGCCACGGCCGTTGCCCTGGGCACGCTCGCCGTCGAGGTGCCCGAGGTGGCCGAGCTGGACCTCAACCCGGTCGTGGTCGGCCCCGACGACGTCGCGGTCGTCGACCTCAAGCTCCGGCTCGCCCACGGCGTACCGGTCGACCAGCCTCGTCAGCTGCGCCCTAGCTAGCCCGTTTCGGGGCAGTGGCCCGATCGGACCATTCCGGACGACGCTGCGCGGTGGGACGCTGGCGCATGGCCGAGCCGCAGCGACCACCCGAGTCGCTCCCGATGCGGATCGTCGTCAACCTCGTCGTGGCGGCGATCATGCTGGTGCCCTTCGTCCTCGTCGGGGCGGGCGCCTGGCTGATCGTCCAGCGCCAGACGGGCGAGCGGGTCGAGGCCGAGGTGATCGGCTGCGACCTCGACGTCGGCTACAAGACGTCGAGCCAGCACTGCACCGCCCGCTGGACGGTCGACGGCGTCGAGCACACCGGCCCGATCCAGGGCTCCGGCGACCAGGAGGTCGGCAGGACGGTCGACGCGACCCTGCGCGACGGTGAGCTCTACAGCCGGTCCCTGACGCTGCCGCTGGTGCTGCTCGGGCTCGGCCTGCCGCTGCTGGTCCTGCCGTTCACCTGGGTACGCCGCCGGCTCAGGGGCGCCCGTACGACGCCGGCTCACCCGTGAGCACCCGCAGGGCCAGGGTGGTGGTCGCCTCCATGCCCAGGTGGCCGACCACGCGCTCGACGCGTGCGATGTCCAGCGGCAGCAGGCCCGGGGTGCCGGGCACGTCGGGGGTGAGCCCGAGGTCGAGGTCGGTGCGTCCGGCCATCAGCCGCAGGTTGAACTCGTAGCGCTCGCGGGCCTCCGGCGCCTGCAGGCGGGTCAGCGTCGACGCGCTGATCCGGCGCGCGCCGGTCTCGTCGCTCCACGAGTCGAGCGCCGCGACCAGCGCCGCGCCGTCGTTGTGCTCGACGTCCGCCCAGACCGCCTGCATCGACCCCATGTGGTTGAGCAGGACCGCCGCGGTCTTCTCGCCGATGCCCTTCACGCCGGGCAGGTTGTCGCTGGAGTCGCCGCGTACGGCCGCGAACTCGAGGTAGCGCTCGGCCGGGACGCCGTACATGATCTGCAGCGCCCTGGGGGTCAGCAGCGGCGAGCCGTTGATGCCGCCGTCGATCAGCCGCAGCACGCGGGTGTGCTCGCTGATGTGGGCGAAGGAGTCGCGGTCGGAGGTGATCACGACGCAGTCCCAGCCGTTCTCGCCGGCCCAGGTGGCGGCCGACGCGTTGACGTCGTCGGCCTCCAGGCCGGGCGGCGTCAGGGTCGCGAGGCCGAGGGCGTCCAGCAGGGCGCCGGCGCGGTCGAGCTGGTCGACGAGCTCGGGGTCCTTCTCGGCCCGGCCCGCCTTGTAGTCCGGGTACATGTCGCGGCGGTACGACGCCGTCCGGTCGTCCAGCCCGAAGATCACCGCGTCGGGCGCGAACGCGTCGATCGACTCGATGATCTGGCGCAGCATCCCGTGCAGCGCCCACGCCGGCCGGCCGCCGCGGTCCAGGTGCCGGGTGTGCGCCCGCGCGTGGTGGTTGCGGTGCAGCAGGGACGGCGCGTCGACCGCGAGCAGGAGCTTGCGGGGCCGGTCGGGGATCGCGTGCATCGGGCGGTCGTCAGTCCAGGGGAGCGTTGAGGGGCGAGTCCTTGCGGGAGACCATGTCGAAGCGCTGCTCCGGGGTGAGCGTGCGGAAGGGCTCCAGCATCTCCAGACCGTAGCCGCTGACCTCGACCGCGTCGGTGGCCGGTACGACGGAGTGGACCACCCGGTCGTCGTACAGGTGGAGCCTGGTGAAGGCCTGGTGCCCGTCGACGCCGGAGAGCAGCCGCTGGTCGGGGGCGAGCTCGGAGGTGTAGCAGCTCGCCGACGCCACCGAGACCGGGACGCCGGCGAACGTGGACCACGACGTGAAGTGGAAGTGCCCGCCGAGGATGCCGCGCACGTCGCTGCCCTCGACCACCGCCGCCAGCCGCGGCTGGTCGTGCAGCTCGATCAGCTCCGCCAGGCGCAGCATCGGCACCGGGATCGGCGCGTGGTGCAGCGCCAGCAGGGTGCCGTGCGGTGCCGGCTCGGCCAGCACCTCCGCGAGCCACCGCAGCTGCTCGTCCGACAGCTCCCCGTGGTGCCAGCCCGGGACACTGGTGTCGAGCGCGACGATCCTCAGGCCGGCGACGTCGTGCACGCGGTCCTGCGGCTCCTCGCTCTCCGCACCGAAGAGCTCGCGCGAGTACGCCGCCCGGTCGTCGTGGTTGCCCATCACCCAGACCACCTCGGCGCCGAACGCGGCCGCCGCCGGCTCGACCACCACGCGCAGCCGCCGGTACGCCGCCGGCTCGCCCTTGTCGGCCAGGTCGCCCGTGAACACGAGCGCCTGCGGTGGCGTGGGCACCCGGCCGAGCCGCTCGAGCGCGGCCTCGAGGTGGGCGACGGTGTCGACGGCGTCGTACTGCAGGCTGCCGGCGAGCAGGTGGGGGTCGCTGAGGTGGGCGACGACGTGTGTCGGGTCGGGGTACTGGCCGAGCGGTTCCACGCCCAGAGCCTAGGACCGCGGGGGACACTGGTCCGGTGTTCTCGGCCCTCGTCCTCTCCGTCGCCCTCACGCTGGCCCCGGTCGTGACCCCGCCGCCCGGCGGGGGAGACCTCGACTACCAGCTCGGCGGCGCGGTGCGGCCCGACCCGCGCGTCGAGATCGTGGTCCGCGACCGCAACGCGCCGCCGTCGCCCGGCCGCTACAACGTCTGCTACGTCAACGGCTTCCAGACCCAGCCCGACGAGGCGTCCTTCTGGCGCGACCGGTGGAGCCTGGTGCTGAAGGAGGACGGCCGCGCGGTCGTCGACGAGGCGTGGGGCGAGTGGCTCCTGGACATCCGTACGACGACGAAGCGCGCCGCGCTCGCGCGGATCGTCGGCCGCTGGATCGACGGGTGCGCCCGCGACGGCTTCGACGCCGTCGAGTTCGACAACCTCGACTCGTGGTCGCGCAGCCGCGGGCTCATCACGCGCGCGCAGGCGAAGGCGTTCGCGCGGACCCTGGTGGCGCGGGCGCACGCCGACGGCCTGGCCGCCGGGCAGAAGAACTGGGCGGAGCTCGACGGCACCGTGCTCGGCTTCGACTTCGCCGTGGCCGAGGAGTGCGGACGGTACGCCGAGTGCGGCGACTACGTGGCGTCGTACGGCAGCCGCGTGCTGGCCGTCGAGTACCGCCGCGCCGACTTCGACCGCGCCTGCGCGCGCTGGGGCGCGCGCCTCGGGATCGTGCTGCGTGACCGCGCGCTGTCGCGCACCGGCGTGCGGTCGTGGTGCTGAGGCCTCCGGCGCACGAGGCCGTGTCTCCCAACCCTCGGCGGCGGCCACGCCGCCCATCACGCACGCCTGGCGGCGTTGCCGATGCTTGGAAGACGCCCAGTCTGCCCGCGCACCGGCGCCTTGCCATCGCACGCGCTGGACGGCGTGTCCATCCACCGCCGGTTGGGAGACACGGCCTAGTTTCGGGACATGACCGACGCACCCCAGATCGACGTCGACGTCCCTGCGAGCGGCCCCGGCTGTGCCGAGTGCGATGCGGCCGGCGGCTGGTGGGTCCACCTGCGGCGGTGTGCCGCGTGCGGCCACGTCGGCTGCTGCGACACCTCGCCGGCCCAGCACGCGACCGCGCACTTCAAGGAGACCGGACACCGGCTGATCCAGAGCTACGAGCCCGGCGAGGACTGGTTCTGGGACTACGAGGCGCAGGACTACTACAACGGGCCCGAGCTCGCCGCGCCGACCGGCCACCCCGAGGGCCAGTCCGTGCCCGGACCGGCCGAGCGCGTGCCCGCGAACTGGCAGGACCTCATCCACTAGCGCTGCCGTGCCCGAAAGAAGGGAAACGGAAGCCGAAGAGGGCCAGGCGACGCCCCAACGCCGGCGTTTCCCTTCGTTCGGGTACGCCTGTGGATGCGCTTCGCCGGGAGGACGTGAGATCAGCGAGGCTGTCGTGCGTGGACCCGGTCGACGCGCTCGCGATGGCAGGCGGTGTCGCGAAGCGACGTCACCTGATCGCGATGTCGTCGCGCCGACAGGTGGATCGCGCCGCGCGTTCGGGCGCCATTGCGCGTGGGGACCGCTCCACCTACCGGCTACCGGACCTGGACCGCGCCGCGCAGCGTGCCCTCGCGCTGGGTGGGCGGGTCGCCGTCCTCAGCGCCGCCGTGAGTCACGGCTGGGAGGTCCCCTCTGCTCCGATCCGACCGTGGATCATGTTCGACCACCACGCCAGCGCAGCTGGAGCAGCCGGAGTCGAGGTCGTCTGGGGCGACCTGTCGGACGAGCGCGGACTGGTGCTGTCGGAACGTCGGACGGTGCTCGACTGCGCCCGCCGGCTGCCGTTCGACATCGCGCTCAGCGTGGCGGACTCGGCACTCCGCCACGGCGTCGACCACGAGACTTTCATCGCCGATGCAGCCCGCCTGCGGGGCAAGGGCTCGGCGCAGGCTCGGGAAGTCGCACGGCTGGCCTCACCTTTCGCAGCGAATCCGTTCGAGAGCAAGCTGCGCGCGCTCGCGATCCGCGCGGGGCTGGATGTCCTGCCGCAGGGTGAGATCCAGGTCCGCGGGCGCTCCGACCGACAGGACTTCGTCGTGCATCCCGACGTGGTCGATCGCGGGCGCCGGCTGGCGATCGAGGCCGAGTCATGGGAGTTCCACACGTCGAGGAAGGCCTTCGAGCGTGACTGCCACCGGTACACCCTCCTGACGCTCGACGGTTGGACCGTGCTGCGCTTCACCTGGTGGCAGGTCATGCACGACTCGGACTGGGTGCTGGCCTGCCTGTCCGAGTTCCGTGAGCGCGTCGCTGGAACCGGTCGACGTGCGGCGTCATGATGGCGCGATGGCGACAACGAACGAGGAGGCCCACCGCATCGCGCGCGAGCAGGGCGTCAGCGGTCCGCTCTACCTGCTGGTGAAGTACGCCGCCGCGGTGATCTTCCGCATCGTCTGCGGCTTCACCGCCTCGGGCAAGGAGAACGTCCCGAAGAAGGGGCCGGTCGTCATCGTCCCCAACCACAAGAGCTTCTGGGACCCGTTCTTCGTCGCGATCGTGCTGCGCCGGCCGGTGCACTTCATGGGCAAGGCCGAGCACTTCGACGGCCCGATGGCCAAGGTGTTCCTGCGCCTGGGCGCCTTCCCCGTACGACGTGGCGAGTCCGACGCCGACGCGCTGGAGACCGCCCGGGCGATCCTGCGTCGCGGCGACGCGCTCGCGCTCTTCCCCGAGGGCACCCGCGTGCGCGAGGAGGGCCTCGGTGCCCCGAAGCGCGGCGCCGCCCGGCTCGCGATCGAGGCCGGTGCGCCGATCGTGCCCGCGACGATCACCGGCACCGAGAAGCGGCGCTGGCCGCTGCCGCGCCGGGTGCGCATCGTGTTCGGCACCCCGGTCTCCGTCGAGGGCCTCGAGGCGACCCCGGAGGACGCCGCGGCGGTCATCGGCGAGGCCTGGCCGCAGGTCACCGAGGAGTACACGCGCTGGCAGAACCGGCCCGGTGTCGTCGCCGCCGGGCTGGCCGCCGTCGGTCTCGGCGCGTGGGTGATCCGCAAGCGCCGCGGGCACTGATCGGCGGGGCCGCTGCCTAGGGCTCGGTCACGGCGACGTTCGCCGAGGTCGCACCGGGGGCGGTCAGGTTCAGCGTCGCGGCCCCGGGGTTGTTCCGGTGGACCTGCAGGGTCTGCGGCTGGTTCCAGTTCGCGGCGGTGAACTGCAGCTCGGTGATGTCGCCGACGATGTCGACCCTGTTGCCGTTCTGGGTGATGCCGACGCTCATCGTGACCGGACCGGTCGGCTGGTGGAGCAGCCGCACGTCGACACCCGCCGTCGCCCCGTCGGCGACCTCGACCGCCGCGGGCGCGATGATCGCCTGCGTGTCGTTGTCGGCCACCGCGACCGTCGCGCTGGCCTCGAGCGCGCCCAAGGTGGCGGTCAACGTGGTGGAGCCGCCGACGAGGTCGTCGTCCTGGGTGCCGCTCAGGGTCACCGCGGCGCTCGTCTCCCCGGCGGCCACCTGCACCGTGGCGGTCGTGGTCGTCGCCAGCGCGGGGTCGGCGACCGTCACCGTCACCTCCGTCGCGACGGAGGTCGCCACGCCCAGGACCACCTGGGCGCCCGTGGACGAGCCCTCGGTGACGTTGATCGTCGTCGGGCTGATCGACAGCGTCTGGTCGACGCTCGTCGTGATCGACGTGATCCGGGGCTCGCCCGTGCCGCCGCCGTGGGGGACCACCTTGTAGATGTACTGCGTCGACGCGAGCGTGGTCGTGTCGTCGTACTCGGTCGCGGGCTGGAGGACCGTCGCCAGCGGGCTGAACGTGGTGCCGCCGTCGTCGCTGCGCAACACGTCGTAGGACGTCGCGAGGCCGTTGGCGGGCTCGCCCCAGTCGACGTGCACGGTGCGCGCCGTGCCCGCCATCGACTGCGCCGCCTGCAGGTCGACGACCCGGTCGGTGACCGGCCCGAGGTCGTCGCTCCACGGACCGCAGTCCGCGGCGTCCGGGCCGTTGCAGGCGCGGACGTGGAGCTGGTGGTCGAGGGGGACGGTCGGCAGGTCGGCGTGGGTCACGTCCGCCGGGTACGAGAAGGAGCCGGGGTTCGGGCCCGACCACGCCACCTCGTAGCGGGTCAGGTCCCGGCCGCCGTCGCTGGCCGGAGGCTGCCAGGCCAGCCGGAACTGGCCGACGGCCTCCTCCCAGCCGAGGGTGACGTTCTGCGGTGCGCTCGGAACGCCGGTCGGCGCATCGGGCGCGATGACCGTCGCCGGTCCGTAGCCGACGTTGTCGATGACCGACCTCGCGCTGACCCGGAACTGGTAGGAGACCCCGCCGGTCAGCCCGGTGACGATGGTGGAGGTCTCCGTGGTCGACGGCTCCGTCGTCCAGGTCGTGCCGCCGTCGGCACTGCTCTCGACCTTGTACGACGCCACCGCGGTGCTGCCCACCGGTGTGCCCACGACCGGGGCGGTCCAGGTGAGGGCCACCTGACCGACGCCGGGCGTGGCGGCGAGGTCGGTGACCGGGCCGGGGGCGGTCCGGACCGTGTAGGGCCCGAAGCCCGTCGTCGGCCCGTAGCCGGCGGCGTTGTGGGCGCGCACCCGCAGCCAGTAGCGGGTGCCCGGCGTCAGCGGCACCGCCGCGGGGGCCGCCTGGGTGGACGCGGTCGGTGACGTGACCGACCCGGTCCAGGTCGCGCCGTCCGCCGACCACTGGACCTGGTACCGGTCGATGGTTGCGCCGCCGTTGGTGGTCGGGATCTGCCAGTATGCGCCCAGCGCTGCGTTGTAGGCGTCGGCTGCGGGATACCTCGGCGCCGCAGGCACCGTCCGCGGCACCGCGCTCACCTGCGCGCTCGCGGTGCCCCAGCCCGAGCCGTTGCGCGCCATCACCCGGTAGTAGAAGCGCGCACCGTTGACCAGGCCGGTCTCGGTCCAGGCGCGCGCGGTCGCGCCGGTGTACTTGACCGTCACCCACGGCGACGAGGTGGTGTTGCGGCGCTGGACCGCGTAGGCGTTGATCGCCGAGGTGCCGGGGGAGGACGGAGCCGCCCAGGTGACCTTCACCGCCTTGTTGAGCGGGGTCGCCTTCACCGACCGTGGCGCCGCCGGCTTCGTCGCGGCCTCCACGGGAGCGGAGTGGAGCAGCACGGTCGCCAGCAGGACGGCAGCCAGGACACGGGAGAGCAACCTCATCGCAGGCCTCCTTCTCGCCGGAACCTAGTGGAGTGCGCGGCACGCCGTGGGGGATCGGGCCAACCTTTACGGCGTCGCCCGGACCGATGCCCTACGCTTTCGAACATGCGTTCGGTACGACGGTCGATGGAGGGCCAGGAGTGCCTGCCGCTCGACCTGCCCCCACCTCCGGAGGTGTCGGCGCGGGAGCGGCCCGCGCCCGGCCCGGCGTCGTCCCGGGTCCGGGAGGACGGCGACCTGCGGATCCGGCTGCGCAACGATGCGCTCGCGTCCCGGGGCTGGCCGGCCGGCACCGAGCTCGTCGTCGCGACCGACCGACGCCCGCGCCGCGGGGAAGTGGCGCTGGTGAAGGAGGGTGGCCGGTTGAGGATCGGTGTCCTCGAGGTCCAGTACGGCCGCTCGGCCCTGCGCACCGACCACGGGTCCGTGCTGCTGGGCTCCACGGCCCGCACCGTCGGTGTGGTGACGGTCGCCGCCGCCCCGTTGGAGGGGATGCCGGCCGTCGTACCCTCGGGCCCATGAGCCCCGACCTCCTGCTGTCCCGCCGCGACCTCGCGTTCCTGCTGCACGAGTGGCTGGACGTCGCGGAGCTGACGACACGGGAGCGGTACGCCGAGCACGACCGGGAGTCCTTCGACGCCGTCCTCGCCCTGTCGGCCGAGCTGGCCGCGGAGCACTTCGCGCCGCACAACGCGCTCAGCGACGCCAACGAGCCGCAGTTCGACGGCGAGACGGTGACGATCATCCCGGAGGTCGCGAAGGCGGTCCGGGCGTTCGCCGACGCCGGTCTGGTGTCGGCGGCGATGGACGCGGAGGTCGGCGGCGGCCAGCTGCCGCACGTGGTCCAGCAGGCCTGCTTCGCCTGGTTCCAGGCGGCCAACGTGTCGACCTCGGGCTACCCGATGCTGACCATGGCCAACGCCAACCTCCTGCTCGCCCACGCCTCGCCGGAGCAGGTGGCGCGCTTCGTCCCGCCGATGGTCGAGGGTCGCTGGTTCGGCACGATGTGCCTCTCCGAGCCGCAGGCCGGCTCGTCGCTGGCCGACGTCGCCACGCGCGCGGTCCGCCAGGACGACGGCACCTTCCGGCTCTTCGGCAACAAGATGTGGATCTCCGGGGGCGAGCACGAGCTCGGCGACAACATCGTCCACCTCGTCCTCGCCCGGGTCGAGGGCGCGCCGCCGGGGGTGAAGGGCCTCTCCCTCTTCGCGACGCCGAAGTTCGTCGTCGGCCCGGACGGTGTGCTCGGCGAGCGCAACGACGTCACGCTGGCCGGGCTCAACCACAAGATGGGCTTCCGCGGCACGGTCAACACGGTCCTCAACTTCGGTGAGGGTGCGCACCTGCCCGGTGGCGCGCCCGGTGCCGTGGGCGAGCTCGTCGGCGAGGAGAGCCGCGGCCTGGCCGTGATGTTCCACATGATGAACGAGGCCCGGATCGGTGTCGGCGCCGGCGCTGCCGCCCTCGGTTACACCGGCTACCTGCGGGCCCTCGACTACGCCCGCGAGCGGGTCCAGGGCCGGCCGCTGGACGGGAAGGACCCGGCCGCGCCGCCGGTGCCGATCACCGCCCACGCCGACGTGCGGCGGATGCTGCTCGCCTCGAAGTCGTACGTCGAGGGCGGGCTCGCGCTCGTCCTGAAGGCCGCGCGCCTGCTGGACGACCAGCACACCCACCCCGACCAGGACGGGCGGGAGCGGGCGGGCCGGCTGCTCGACGTACTCACGCCCATCGTGAAGAGCTGGCCCTCCCAGTGGTGCCTGGCGGCCAACGACCTGGCGATCCAGGTCCACGGTGGCTACGGCTACACGCGCGAGTACGGCGTCGAGCAGCTCTACCGCGACAACCGGCTCAACCCGATCCACGAGGGCACCCACGGCATCCAGGCTCTCGACCTGCTCGGCCGCAAGCTGGTGATGGACGGCGGCAGCGGTCTCCTCCTGCTCAAGGACGCGATCGACGACACCATCGGGCGCGCCGGCGACGCGGGCGACCGGCAGCTGCAGGAGCACGCCTTCCGCCTCGCCGGGGGCCTCGAGTCGCTGGTCCGCAGCGTCGGCCAGGCCTGGCAGTCCGGCGACCCGCAGGTCGCGCTCGCCAACGCGACCTACGCGCTGGAGGCCGCCGGGCACGTGGTCGTCGCGTGGATCTGGCTCGACCAACTGCTCGCCGCGCACGGCAAGCAGGGCGCGTTCTACGACGGCAAGCGGGCCGCGGGGCGCTACTTCCTCACCCACGAGCTCCCGAAGGTCGGCCCGCTGCTCGACCTGCTCGCCGGCGGCGACCAGCTGTTCAACGAGGTCGACCCCGCGTCCCTCTGACCGGGCGGCGCCACGCCGAACGCCTCGCACAGCAGGTGCAGCGCGCCCTCGTCGCCGGCGGCCGCCGCGGCCCGGGCCAGCAGGGCCGGGCGGTGCATGACCTTGCCGACGATGGCGTGGACGGCCTCGGCGAGGGCCGCCGGGTCGGAGGGACCTCCGTGCCGCCGCAGCTCCTCGCGGCAGGTCCGCTCCACCTGCTCCCGCACGGCCCGGATGACCGGGCCCGCGTGCGCCGCGGCGAGGTCGTCGCAGAACCGGCGGGCCGCCTCCTCGACCAGCAGTGTCGCGTCGCGGACAGCGGCCGCGACCGCCGGGTCGTGGCGCGCGTCGTCGCCCAGCGTGGTCAGGTCGACGAGCCGGACACCCTCGACGCCGCAGGCCCCGGGATCGACATTCCCGGGCACGGCGAGGTCGACGATCGTCAGTGGGACGTGCCGTGCGGCCATCGCTGCCGACACCTGGTCGCGCGTGAGCACGTGGTGGGGGGCCGAGGTGGCGCACAGCAAGAGGTCGGCGCGGGCCACCTCGTCGGCCAGCCGCTCCCAGGCGCACGCGCGGGCAGGACCGACCAGCCTCGCGGCGTACGACGGGTCGCGCGCCACGACCCGGCATGCCAGGCCGTGGGTGGCGAGGTGCTCGCAGGCGACCTGCGCCATCTGGCCGGAGCCGACCACGAGCACCCTCAGCCCGCGGGTGCCGTCGGGCGCCGCCAGCGTCACCCCTACGTCCACTGCCCGCCGGGCGAGCGAGCGGCGCTGCCGGCCGAGCGGTGTGCGGGTGTGCACCTGCTGGGCGCACCGGATGCTCGCGGGCAGCAGCCGGCTGGTCAGCGGCCCGGCGGTCCCGGCCTCGCCCGCGGCTCGCCACGCGCCGCGGACCTGGGCCAGCACGTCGGTGTCGCCCACCAGCCGCGACTCGAGGCCGGCCGTGACGCGGAACAGGTGGTCGACCGCCTCCCGGCCGACGAGGACCCTCGCCAGCGAGCCGATCCGGTCGCGGGGGAGGCCCGACCACTCGGACATCGCGTCGAGGACCGCTCCTGCGCGCTGGTCCGCGCTGCCCGTGGTCGTCGTACACACCTCGATCCGGCTGCAGGTCGACAGCACCACCGCCTCCTCGAGGCCCGCGTCGCGCAGGCGGCCCAACGCCCCCGCGAGCGCCTCGCGCCGCAGGGTCGCGCGGCCGAGCTCGGCGAGGCTCGCCTCCTGGTGGCACAGCCCCACCACGAGCGGCTGTGCGTCGCTGATGACCACGACACCACGATGCCGGTGCGGACCTTGGGAAAAGGTTGCGCAGTCCGCCGCGGTGGCCGCTCCCGCGCGTCCGCGACCAGCCCGTCAGCGAGGCGGACCCAGCCGCGCCCTGGAGTGCGGGCTGAGCCAGCTCTCCCGCTCGGGCCCCTTCGGCACGATGCCGCTGGGATTGATGTCCTCGTGGACCACGTAGTAGTGCCGCTTGATCTGGTCGAAGTCGATGGTGTCGCCGAAGCCGGGCGTCTGGAACAGGTCACGGGCATAGCCCCAGAGTGCTGGCATCTCGGTCAGCTTGTTGCGGTTGCACTTGAAGTGGCCGTGGTAGACGGCGTCGAACCGCGCGAGGGTCGTGAAGAGCCGCACGTCGGCCTCCGTGATGTGGTCGCCCATGAGGTAGCGCCGGTCCGTGAGGCGCTCCTCCAACCAGTCCATCGCCGTCCAGAGCCGGTCGTAGGCCTCGTCGTACGCGTCCTGCGTGCCGGCGAAGCCGCATCGGTAGACGCCGTTGTTGACCTCGGTGAAGACGCGCTCCATCACCTCCTCCATCTCCGCCCGGCAGTCGTCGGGCCACAGGTCGGGCGCGTCGGGCCGGTGGTGGTCGCGCCACTCGAAGAAGAGGTCGTGGGTGATCCACGGGAAGTCGTTGGTGACGACCTGTCCGCTCGCCACCTCGACCACCGCCGGCACCGTGATGCCCTTGTCGTAGTCGGGGTAGCGCGCGAGATAGGCCTCCTGGAGCCGCTCGTAGCCGAGCACGGGGTCCCGGCCGCCCGGGTCGAGGTCGAAGGTCCAGCTGCGCTCGTCGTGGGTCGGGCCGGCCAGGCCCATCGAGATGACGTCCTCGAGGCCGAGCAGGCGGCGCACGATGATCGAGCGGTTGGCCCACGGGCACGCCCGCGCCGCCACCAGGCGGTAGCGGCCCGGCTCGACCGGCCAGGTCCGCACGTCGAGCCGGGCGTCGTCGTACGGGTCCTGCGAGCGGCCCGGATCCTTGGTGATGCGGTCGGGGATGTAGTCCATGTCGCGCTCGTACGAGCTGCCCTGCTTCGTGTACGACGGCACGCGGTCCTCCTGGGGGTCGACGACTCCCGAGCGGTACGCAGTCCGGCCCGACGCACACTCCCGACCTGCCGTTCACCGCGGCGTCACGCTCACGATGCGGGGCCGCCCTACGCTCGCGCGCCATGCGCCTGCTTCCTGCCGTCAGCCTGCTGGCTGTCACCGTCCTCGCCACTCCCGCCGTCGCCGCCGACACGTCGTACGTCGACAAGCGGGTCACGCTCCCCGCGATCGCGCTCGAGGACGTGCAGTCGACCGTGCTCGACGACCACGGCGTCGAGCTGGGTGGCATCGGCAGCGGGCTCTTCGCGTTGGGCAGGAACGAGTACTGGACGGTCACGGACCGCGGCCCCAACGGGGAGGTGGGTGACGCGCGCACCTTCATCGTCCCCGAGTTCACCCCGACGCTCGTCAAGGTGCGCGCCCGCGGCAACACGCTGCAGGTCCTCGAGACCATCCCGCTGACCACCCCCGCGGGCGAGCCGGTCACCGGGCTCCCGAACTTCGCCGTTGCCGGCGACCCGGCACCGGTCCTGGCGGACGGAACGACCCCGGTCGCCTACAACGGCAACGGCCTCGACACCGAGGGCGTGGTCCGCACCGCCGACGGCCACTTCTGGCTGGTCGACGAGTACGGGCCCTCGATCGTCGAGGTGGACGCCGCCGGCCACGTCGTCGCCCGGCACGTGCCCGCCGGCCTCGAGGACGACTACGTCACCGCCGGTGCCGACTACCCGATCAGCGGCTCGCTCCCCGCCGGCCTCTCCGCGCGCCGTGGCAACCGCGGCTTCGAGGACATCGCGCTGCTGCCCGACGGGCACACGGTCGTCGCCGCCCTGCAGAGCTCGGTCGTGGTCCCCGGCGACCGCGACCGGATCATCACCGAGCTCGTCGCGTTCGACACGACGACCGGCACGACCGTGCACGAGTACGGCTACCGCTTCGACGCCCCCTCGACCTTCGCCGCCGGCACCCGGGGCCGCGACCTGAAGATCTCGGCGCTGGTGCCGGTCGACCAGACCCACGTGATCGTCGAGGAGCGAACGGACACCGAGGCCCGCTTCCACACGATCGAGCTCGACCCGGCGGACCCGCTCGTGACCGAGGCGGACAAGACCCTCCTCGTGAACCTGGCCGGCGTGGCCGGCGTACCGGGCAAGGTCGAGGGCGCCGCCCTCAAGAACGCCTCGACGCTCGTGGTCATCAGCGACAACGACTTCGGCTTCGTGCCGCGGGCCTACGGTCTCGACGAGGACGTCGACCCGTCGGGCGTGCGGACCGTCCTCGCCGAGGTCAAGCTGCCGTAGGGCACGCTGTCGTCGGATCGGGCCATCTCTCGCGGCGTTGCAGGTGTAAGGACCGCGCGACCTCGGTAGGTTGCTGCAACGCATTTGTACGTCCGATTCTCGAGACAGGACCCACGCATGGTGACGCTGACCGCAGACAAGCGGCTGCTCCACGCAGATCTCGCCGGGGAGACGATCCGGGCCGCCTCCGGCTCGATGGTCGCCTACACCGGCAATGTCGAGTTCAAGCACGCCGGCATGGGCGGCGGCGGTGGCTTCAAGGCTGCGCTCAAGCAGAAGGTGAGCGGTGAGTCGATCAAGCTGATGGAGTGCTCCGGCTCCGGTCGGGTGACCTTCGCGCAGGACGCGATGGACGTCACCGTCATCGACCTCACCGGCGACACCCTCGCCGTCGAGTCCGAGCACATCCTCGCCGTCTCCGGCGGGCTGACCCTCGACGTGAAGTTCGCCGGCCTGCAGGGCATGACGAGCGGCCAGGGCCTCGCCACGACGACCGTCACCGGCCAGGGCCAGGTGGCGATCGTGTCGGACGGGCCGCTGATCGCGCTCGCCGTGCAGCAGGGCATCCCGGTCGTCGTCGACCCCGACGCGTTCGTCGCCTCCTTCGGGCAGATGTCGATGAACCTCGTCTCCGGGGTCTCGTGGAAGTCGCTGGTGGGTGAGGGCTCGGGCGAGCCGTTCAGCCTCCGCTTCGAGGGTGCCGGCACGGTCCTCGTGCAGCCGGCGGAGAGGTGACGGGCATGGCTTTCGAAGAGGTCAACAGCAAGGTCGTCCGGGCGCACGTCTCCCCGGCGACGCCGGTGCTCGCGCGCCGCGGCGCGATGCTCGGGTACGACGGCCAGGTGACCTTCCGCCCGGTCGCCGGCCAGGGCGGGGGAGTCGGCGGCTTCGTCGGCGCCGCGCTCTCCGGCGAGTCGAACCCGATGATGGCGACCGAGGGCACCGGGAGCGTGCTCTACGGCTTCCGTGGGCTCCACGTGACCGTGGTCCAGCTCGACGGCTCGGGCTCGCTCACCTGCGAGGCCGACCGGCTGCTCGCCCACGACGCCAACCTGCAGACGGGTGTGGAGTTCATCGGCCAGGGCGGCATCCGCGCCGCCGTACGCGGTGCGATGACGGGCCAGGGCCTGTTCACCACGAAGGTGTCCGGCGCCGGCGCGGTCGCGCTGCTCTCCCACGGTGGCACCTACGCCATCCCGGTCGACGGGGGCGGGGTCGCGGTCGACCCGCAGGCCTATGTCGGCCACGTCGGCAACATCCAGGTCGACCTGTCCGCGAAGGTCGGCTGGCGCGACGCCGTCGGCCGCGGCTCGGGTGAGGCCTTCCAGCTGAAGATGTCGGGCCAGGGCACGGTCTACATCCAGGCCAGCGAGCAGAAGTTCTGAATGGGAGACAGATGATGCAGACCTACGACGTCCACACCCTTCCGTCCAACGACAACGTCAACGCCTACGCGTTCTCGATCGAGCTCGCCGGCCGCTGGTTCGTCTCCAAGGGGGCGATGATCGCCTACTACGGCAACGTCAACTTCGACGGCGTCGCCGCCTGGGCCAGCCGCGACGGCTTCATCGCCAGCCGCTTCTCCTCGCCGATCTACATCCAGGACTGGGTGGTCGCCGAGGGCCAGGGCAAGGTGATCGTCGCCGACCGCGGCTTCGACGTACAGTCCTTCGACCTCGAGGCGGGCAACCTCACCCTGCGGGCCAACAACCTGCTCGGCTTCGAGACCGGCCTCGAGCTCAAGCAGTCGATCGTCCCGGGCTTCGTCACGCTGATCGGCACGGGCAAGTTCCTCGCGTCCTCCAACGGACCGGTGATCTTCGTCGAGCCGCCGTTCCGCGCCGACCCCGAGGCGCTGCTCGGCTGGGCCGACTGCCCCTCGCCCTCGCACCACTACGACGCCCAGTGGATGTCCGCCTCGCTCGGCGCGATGCTGCAGGGCATGTTCGGCCGCGAGTCCGGTGAGGAGCGCCAGTTCGACTTCACCGGCGAGGGCACGATCCTCATGCAGTCGTCCGAGACCCTGCGCGAGGACCCGGCCCTGATGCGGCTCATCGAGTCGCAGACCAGCCTGCTGTCCACGCAGCAGGCGGGCATCCTCGGTCAGCGGCTGGTGGCGCGGGCGCAGCAGCAGTAGCCCTCAGCCGGTCGTCGAGGAGGTCGCGCAGCGACCGTCACGAGACGCCCGGAACGCAGGCAGTCGGCCGCGTCCTCCTCGCCGGAGGGCGCGGCCGGCCGCGTTCTCAGTCCCAGAAGCACTCGAGGTGGCCGCGCAGCGTCCGGTCGGGCGTACTGCGGCAGAAGGCCCGCGCGTCCTTGCGCAGCGTGTCGCTGAGGACGTCGGCGTACACGGTCTGCAGGGAGGCGATGGCCTGCTCGTCGCCGGGCAGGGCGCCGGGGATGAAGCCGATGGCGCGCACCTCGGGGTGCTCGCAGAGGAACTCGTGGAACTCCCACATGCTCGGCGACCCGTTGGTGTCGCCGTCCGGGTCCACGAACCCGCGCTCGATCAGCAGCCCGAGCTCGTCGGCATCGACGTCGTCGAAGGTGCTGTCGAAGACCACGGGGTCGCCGATGAGCGGAGCGAGAGCCTCGAGCTCCTCGCGGTCGGTGCTGTAGGTGAACGGCCCCTCCGGCTTGGGGGAGGAGCAGGTGATCGAGGACGTCGGCAGTGTTGTCGGCGCCGGCGTTGCCGTGGGCACCGTCGAGCCGGTGGCGGATGCGGGCGGCTCGGCGTCGTCCTTGTCGCATCCGGTGAGGGCAACGGCGAGCGAGGCGCCGGCGAGCAGCGCGATGGCACGACGGATGGGCATGGACCGGATCCTGCTCCATCCGGATCGTGGTGTCCGGCTGACACGACGAGCGGCTCTCACGCCACGAGTGGTGCACCGCGTGGACGGCCGTCGTGGTAGGTCATCCGGCCCTCGAGGGCCGTGAGGGTGAGGCGTGGTGGTCCGGTCCAGACGGGTTGTCGGGTGTGGGGGTCGATGTGGACCTGCCAGGGGGAGTGGTGGGTCAGCGTGTGGTGGTGGCGGCAGAGCAGGATGAGGTTGTCGAGGCTGGTGGCGCCGCCGTCGGCCCAGTGGACGACGTGGTGGGCGTCGCAGGCGAGCGGTAGGCGCGTGCAGCCGGGGAAGGCGCAGTGACGGTCGCGCAGCACGAGCGCTGCCCAGATCGCCGGGGTGACGAGCCGGTGGGCGCGGCCGACGTCGAGGACCTGCCCGTCGGTGCCGAGGACGGCCGGGAGGATGTGGGCGTCGCAGGCGAGGCGTCGTACGGCGGTGGCCGAGAGGCGGGTGCCGGTGTCGGTGCGGCCCTCGCGGGCGAGGCCGGCGTCGATCACCTGCTGGCGGAGGGAGTCGTGGTCGGTGGTGACGACGACCTTGACGGCTGATCCGTGGTCGCGGGGCAGCTCGTCGGCGTTGCGGAGCCGGACGCAGGCGTCGACGAGGGCGTCCCAGAGCCGGGCTCCGGCGTCGCGCGGGTCGCTGCCGTCGTGGGCGCAGCCGGGGGTGGGGCAGGGGACCTGGGTGCGGTTGCCGTCGGCATCGAACAGCGGGCCGTGGGGGTCGGAGGCGTGGCCGCCGCAGGCGCCGGGCTCGGTGGTCACGGGCGCGGAGAGCGGGAGCAGGGTGGCCTTGAGATGCTCGCCGTCCTCGCTGCTGCCGTAGCCCTTGAACCAGACGCCGCCGCGGCCGTCGTCGGTGATCGTGAGGTGGCGCTGGTGGTGGGCGCCGCGCTCGTCCTTGCTGCGCTGCTTCTCGGTGTCGAGGATCGCGGCGTCGGGGTCGAGCTCGCGGACGACCTCGGCGAACGAGCCCTGCAGGGCGGAGGCGTTGAGGGCGTCGTGGGTGGCGAGCTCGAGCATCCGGTCGGCGACGGCGGTGCGGAACTCGTGGACGCGAGGCAGGGTGTGGACCTGGCCGGCGATGGCGCGGGCCTGGGGGAGGGTGAGGCGGCCGTCCTCGAGGGCTGCCTGGAGCTGCGGGAGCTCGCGGAGCTGGGCGGCGGCGCGGACCAGCCCGCCGCCGGTGCCGTGGTGGCCGCCGAGGACGTGGGTGAGGAAGTCCTTGACCGAGGCCCAGCCGAGCTCGGCGACCGCGTTGGTGTCGGTGATCCGCTCCGCCGTACGCAGCATGGCGGCGTCGAGGAGGCCCTTGGCTGCGGCGACGGTCTCGGCGACCGCGACGGCCTCCGGCCCGTCGACCTCGTCCCACCGGGTCTGGGCCAGCTCCTGGGCGCGCTGGACCACGGCGGTGGCCGTGTCGAGCGCTCCGGGAGAAATCATGCGCTCAGTCTATCGAACACGTGTTCGAATGCAAGCCATGGCGGCGTGTTGTGGAGGAACCGCCTCGTACCCTGCCCTCATGCTCGACGACGCGCAGCTCGACCGTGCCTGCGGTGCCCTCCTCGGCTCGGCGGTCGGGGACGCCCTCGGCGCCGGCTACGAGTTCGGCAGCGCCCCGCTCGGACCGGAGGGGCCCGCGATGATCGGCGGCGGCCTCGGCGACTTCGCGCCGGGGGAGTGGACCGACGACACCACGATGGCCTGGTGCATCGCCGACGTCGCGGCGTCGGGGCTGGACCTGCGGTCGGAGGAGGGTCTGACGGGGATCGCGCAGCGGTTCCGGACCTGGTTCGAGACCGGGCCCGCCGACATCGGCATCCACACCCGCCGGCTGCTGGACGAGGTGGGTCCGTCGCCCTCCGGGAGCGCGTTGCTCGCGACGTCGTACGACCTGCACGAGCGGACCGGCCACACGGCCGGCAACGGCTCACTGATGCGTACGGCGCCGGTCGCTCTTCCGTGCCTCGACTCGCCGTCGGCGGTCGCCGAGGCCGCGCTCGCCGTCAGCCGCCTGACCCACTACGACCCGCGGGCGGGGGAGGCGTGCGTGCTGTGGTCGCTCGTGATCCGGCACGCGATCGTCGAGGGCGAGCTCGACGTCCGGGCCGGCCTCGACCTGCTGTCGGCCGAGGCTGCTTCCTTCTGGTCCGCGCGGATCGAGGAGGCGGAGTCCTCCGACCCCGGGCGGTTCCGCCCGAACGGCTGGGTGGTCGCTGCCTTCCAGGCGGCTTGGTCGGCGATCGCACACACCGACGGGCTGGTGGCGGGTATCGGTGCCGCTATCGCCATCGGGGACGACACCGACACGGTGGCGGCGATCGCCGGTGCGCTGCTCGAAGCGCGGTGGGGCGCGTCTGCGGTGCCGGCCGAGTGGCGGGGGATGCTGCACGGGTACCCGGGGATCACCGGCGAGCGGCTGGTCGAGCTGGCAGCAGCGGCGGTTGGCTGCGGAACGACGAACTGAGCGCCCCGCCTCTCTAGGTCTCTAGGCGGGCGGAAGGGCGTCGGCGAGGCGAGCGTGGACCTCGGCGACCCTCGCCTCGTGGGGGCCATCGGCCGCGAGGCGCGGGTAGAGCTTCTTCGGCCACAGCACGTCGACTCCACGGATCGTGAAGCTGCCGCCGATCAGCGGCCAGTCGGCCTCGATGAAGCACAGGACGCCGGTGACCGGGAGGTCGTCGTCCACGAGGCGCCGTATGAGGTTGACCTGCTTCAGGACTCCGTCGACCAGCTTGGTCTGGTCACGGGACCCGACCATCAATCGCTCGACGCGCGGCCGGAGGATCCCGCCCTCCGCGCGCAGGGACGGGCGCTTGTCGACGTACCGCTTGGCGTCGACGACGTAGACGCCCGTCGGTGTGACCGCCACGTGGTCGAGGTTGGCGCGGGAGCCGGGGATACGCCGGTCGTGGAGTACTCGAAGCGTGGGAGAGGCGAGCTCATTCAGCCGACGCCCCAATCGCTCCTCGCCGAGCGCCCCGGTGTCCCAAGCGGCGGTGGACTGCGGGTCGTCGCTCAGTGCCAGGATGAGGCCGCCGAGTTTGGGATGCTTGGCACGGATCCGCTCCTGTCGCGTCGCCCGGCGTCGTTGGTGCACGCGCCGGGCCGACGCGCCAGCCGTGCCTGGATCAACGGCGTTGTCCGTCGATCCAGTGTCCTGTCGCTCAGGCAGCGCAGTCCCGGCCGGGCTGGGCCCAGCTCCATGGGCTGCCGCCGTGCGGCGGATCTCACCCAGCGGCTCGGCGGTTGCGCAGCCGAGGCAACGAACGGTTCTGGTCGCACGTTCGTAGATGGCGGCGGAGCCAGCGTCCAGCGCACTGCCACAGACTCGGCATGTCCCGGCGTAGCGGAGTCGCATCCGCTTCTCGTCGGGGTGTTCCAGCATGCAGAGACGTTAGCCCGCGAACAGCGCCATCGCTGGGGATCGAGCGAGGTGGTCAAAGACAGCGGAAGGGTGCCGCACCTGGGCAACTTCAAGAGACGTCTGTCGGGGAGTCGTGCGAGGCTGCGAAGGTGGACGATGCAACCAAGTTGAGCGTGTGGGACCGCCTCCGTGAATACGCCGACACTCAGTCCGGGACATTCAGCTCTCGGGAGGCGATTTCGTGGTTCCGACGGTATGCCCCTGGTCAGGCGGTCGACGGCACTATTCGCGCCCACATTCGTGGGGCGTGCTGGAACGTGGAGAACAGGTCCCAGTTCGCAACTCGCGATCCGTTTCTCACGCGCGTCGGTCACGGCGTCTTCAGGCGAGCAACTTCAGAGGAGATTGCTGAGTCGGGGGCAAGCCGACTGGCACCTCAGCCGGACAGTCGGACTCCGGAGTATTCAGAAGCCGCGACGGCGGCTGGCCCGGAGTTCGAGTGGTACACCGAGGCGCATACCCAGCATCTGCTCGTCGAATGGCTGACAGTTCAGGGCTGGACGATCCTTCGTGCCGCAGACACGACCGCACGCGAACACGGAGTGGATGTTGTCGCTGAGAGAGCCGGTGAGCGGCTCGGGGTTGAGGTCAAGGGCTACCCGTCACGGTTCTACGTGACCGGCCCGAGGAAGGGCCGGCTGAAGTCCACTACCCCGGCGAACCAGGCTCCCAAGTGGTTTGCTCACGCCCTGGTGCCTGCGATGAAGTTGCGTACTCGAGAGCCCGCGACGAGGTCGGTGATGTGCTTTCCGGACTTTCAGACGTACCGGAGGTTGTGGTCTGAGACGGCCCCATCAATCACCGCCGCCGGCATCGAGGTCTGGGTAGTCGGTCCGCAAGGGTCTGTTGAGGTTCTCGGCTAGATCTGGCGCATGTGGCGAAAGGACGCTCCGGCTCCCGCGCCAGGTCGGGGGCCATCTCCGAACGAGACACGAGGGTTAGGGCCCGGTGTCCGGGCTAGGTGCGTCCTGATCCGGAGAAGAGGTGGCGCCGTCCGACATCCCGTCAAGGAAGGACTGCATTCGATCGAGCAACACCTGCTGCCGCCATTCGATCAGTGGCCCCCAACCGATGCTCCAGATAAGCAGAAAGCCGATAGTTGCAAGCACGGACTTCCGTGCATGTCGGCGTGCACTGAGTCGCCAGACCCACGATTGCCAGCCCAGGTGGCCTCCTTACGCGATGAACTGACAGGCTTTCAGAGTCCTCCGACACAAACGGACCGCGCACTTACTCGCACAGGATGGTCACGAAGGGCTCACTCGACGGCTCATCTTCGGGTTGAGTAAAGACCGATCGCGCGTCGCACGTCTGAAGGGAAACGCCATGGGCAGGCCCATCCTGGTCCGCAACGACAACACTCGCTGGCGCGAGCCTGAGGTGACCGCCTATGCGAACGAGGCCGCTTTGCAGCAGCTAGTCGCCGAGTCGCCTGACCTGCTGACGGGGCAAGACCTCGCGACGGTCGATGAATTCTGGATCCCGGAAATCGGTTACATCGACATCGTTGGAGTCGGTGCCGATGGATCGATAACCGTGGTCGAGTGCAAGCTGCGAGCAAACCCAGAGATCAGACGCGAGGTCGTCGGTCAGGTCTTGGCATACGCAGGCGGGCTCTGGCAGATGAGTTATGACGACTTCGCGAGCACGTGGGCCGCCCGTGCCGGTCGCCCGCTCACTGCCCATGTTGCTGACAAGGCTGGCGCCGCTGACGCGGACCAGGTGCGAGCCGGCGTTGAGGCGAATCTGCGATCCGGGGAGTTCACCTTGGTGATCGTCGTGGATGAGATCACAAGCGAACTCAAGCGGATCATCGAGTGGCTCAACGTCATGACCAAGACAGAGGTGTCCGTCCTTGCCTTGGAGCTGCAGTACCTGAAGGAAGGGAACACAGAGATCTTGGTGCCGCGCCTCTATGGAGATGCACTCGCAAGCGCAAAGCGCTCTTCACCGTCCGCGTCCGGCGCGAAGTGGAATGCCGGCACCTTCGCAGCCGCAGTCGAGGATCTCGGTGAGAAGGCCAGAACCGCTGTGGCCGATCTGATGGCTCACGGAGAGGCACATGGTGTTCATCCGTGGTGGGGCGTCGGCCAGACGCCTGGCATGTCGTGGTACTACCAGGTGGGGCCAGCAAAGGTCAGCCTCTTCCAGATCTACCTACGCCCCACCGGCGCTGTCGTCGCGGCCAGTGTTGGTGGTCTGTTCGGAGCGACGGGCCTCGGCCGACCCACAGCCCTGCAGATGCTCGAACTGCTCAAGGCAATACCGGAAATCGAAGCGCACGTCGCTCACGTAACCCCAGAGGAACTCAACCGCTTCCCAAGCATCCCGGTCACAGGGGTGTTGGACGATGAAGCGGTGCGACGAGCGTTCCTCAACGTGATCGACGAGGTCCGGCAGCACCCTCGCCTTCCGGCCAGCGTCAGCTAGACCGCGGCGGATAAACGCACCCGGCGCAGCACCAGGGAGGTGACACTTACCAGTTCGTCCCGTGCGGGTCACGCTGGATCTGATGGCGGAGTCGTTGGGGCCGTGATTCAGAACGGGTAGTCGACGCCGGCCGTGCCGGACCGCTGTGCAATGTCGGGGGTGTGCGCCACTATCGATGCATGCCTGCAGCCTTTTCGTCACGGCTCGAGTCCGTCTTCGGCGTGCGCATCGACCAAGTGGAGGTCAACCACATACACGGACTGGTGACTAACGGTGTCAGCGAGGAGTTCGACCTGGACTTCAAGCGTGACCTTTACGGTCGATCCGATGCGGCGAAGCGTGAACTCGCCGGTGACGTGGCAGCTCTCGCGAACACGGCCGGTGGAGTGATCCTTATCGGGGTTGATGAAGACGACCACGCGCGAGCCAGTGCCGCCCCGGGCGTCGATGTGTCCGACGACGAGCGGGCACGAATGTTGCAGGTCGTTGCCGCTGGTGTTGCCCCGATGCCACCACTCGACATCCGAGCGATCGTCGGCCCGGGATCGAAGGGGCCGGGGTACTTCACCATTGTGGTGTCCCGCTCGACGCGGGCACCGCACGCAGTGATCGTGAACGATGGATACCGATTCCCGGTGCGCAATGGTGCGACGACGAGGTATTTGAGTGAGCCAGAGATTGCTGCGGCGTACCGCGCGAGGCACACGGGCGAAGTCGAACGAGACGAGCGGCTGGACGTCGTGGATCTGGAGGCAAGGAACAAGCTCAACCAGGCCCAAGGACCGTGGCTCGTCGTATCGCTGGTACCCGACCTACCCGGTGCGCTCGAGGTGACAAGCGCTGCCCACCAGGAGTTCAGCCAACGACACCAAAGCAAGGACGCTGGGATGTTCCTCCGAATGGGTGTCAGCTACCACCGGATTCGAACCGGACGGCGACGCCTAATCGCCGACGGCGGAGTCCACGGCGAGGACAGGGCGACGTACTGCCTCTTGGAGTGCCATTCGGACGGCTGCGCTGTTGCCGCGGTTGAAGTCCTCGACTGGAACACCCGCCGAGAGCCGGACACTGACGGGAAACCTCAACTCGTCCTTGATGAAGCCGTTGTGGCCGGCGTCCTCACGGGTCTCTTGCGGACTGCGCAACACGCTGTGCGCGCAGGAGCTGGCGGAAATGCCATGGTTCGCGCGTCCGTCGTGCCCACGAATGACCATGCCTACGAGATTGGCCACAACCGAAGCTTTGGCCTTGGCGACTCGAGAAGTAGCGCACCACTCGGGTCTGTCGCCATCGCGGAGACCGTCGTGGCACTGGCCGAGGCCAGTGTCGAAGGCCCCGAGCTAGTCCAGTCCGCAGCTAGGCTGGTCGACGAACTTGGGCAGAGCTTCGGCTTTCCTGAGATGGGCCAGATCAGCCGTGACGGCCAGATCCGCATCCGCTATTGGGGGCGCACGTGGGCGGACGCCATCAAGGCATGGGCTGATCGGTGCGACGTCACGGTGACGACCGAAACGCTCTAGGGTCGAGTTGCGCGACCTCTTTAACGTGCGGCCCTACGGGCGCTTCGCGGGCGACGGCCTAGCTGTCCCGCCGGTACGTCCACCTGAGTGGAGTTGAGGCCGCGGGCTCGCCCGAATTCGCATCAAACCGGGCGCCGAGTCGCGGCGCAATGGGACGCTGCGGCTTCGCGACGTCCGACGTGGCCGCGTCGCGGACCTGACGCATCGGTTGTTAGCCATCAGGCGTCAGGCGGACGGTCAGCCTGCCCTGGGAGGTGGCGATGGCGGTATCTCCAATCGCCCGGAGTCGATGCTGGTTCCAAGGCGGATACGACGCCACCAACTTCGAATCGGCACACGCGCCACTCGCGCTCTTCGGCGGTACGGCCACGCGGGCGGTATGTTTCGGCCCTGCCGTCGGACCACCTAGCGATTACTTCAGGTTTGGCTTCAGTGATCGTGGCGACATCATTCGAATACAACTTCGCGACGACCTCGATCGGGGGCAGCGATTCTGGGAATAGTCTAACCACCTCCGGCCCCCCGCTATACGCGTCGCCTTCCAGGAACCCGTGAGGAGTGGCGAGGTTCTGCTACGACACAATAGCGCCAGACGAGAATCGGACATGAAGGTCAAGATCGTACACTCGCGGATCCCAACGCAACTCGATCTCGGATGGGATATCGGTCTGAGTTGAATCTTCCGGAAGCAATCGTTCGATCTCTGCACGGAAGGATCTGGCCTCGTTCGGGCGATCTGGGCGTACATTCTCGAAAACTGATGTCCGAGATCGGTCTGCCGATGGCACCCTGTCACGCACAGTCCTTCCAAGGGGCCCGTGCCCGACTAGCAGGACGGTCGCTTCGGGAAGGCCAGCCGCATACTTCGCCAGGACAGCTCCATGACGCCCAGCGGCACCTCGGCGGTACTGCTTCACTTCAATGGCAAGGACGGTGGTCATTCTGCCGCCCGGGTCCCGCCTGACGATCCTATAGTCCGGCTGAATTCCACCGACCCGCTCAAGCGAGATCTGGTCAACGAGATCTGTGCGCATCTCGCACCACAGTTCGTACGGCCCTCCTGTCGCCATCACGTCCGCGAGAAGGGTCGCCTTGAACGGGAACGCTAGGACGCCGTCCTTCACGTGGAAGGTAGCGCGATCGACGGCCAACGCGGCGTCAATCTGCGTCGACACCCAGGCGGAATACAGTTCGTGCCGCTTTCCCCAGGTTGGCAACGAGAGCAGATCGGTCACTTCCGTCACCGCCTGCTCCATCTCGGCGGCGGATTCGAACCAGTCGAGCCAGCGGTCCAACTCCGTTAACACACCTAGCTCCGCCGAACCTCGGCGTACCGCATCGGCCAGCCCATGCAGGCTCGCCGTTGTCATTAACGGCCAGTAATCATGTGCCGCCTGGGCCATATCGGCGGCGATTGTGCGCTCCACGCCTTGCACGTCGCGCCACGCTGTCACGGCGCCGCGGGTGGCTCCGAATCGTGCAAGGACCGCCATCACACTGTCAACGACGCGCAAGCCACGCGCAATCACGGCGTCAGCGTCGGGATTTCCAGTGGAGGCGCAACGTGGAGCGCCTTTGTTGAACGGCCAGTCGTCGGGCCTCTCCCCGAAGATCGCCGCGACCCTGTCCCAATCTCCGAACTTCCGGGCGGGACTGTCAAACGCGTGGTCGGCGGGAAATCCAACGCCGCCTCCCGATGTCACGACTCGGGAGGCCGACTCCGCTTGTTCACGGAAACTGGACAAGAGGAGGTCGAACGGGTCGTGCTCGTCGAACTCGTACACAATCCGTAGATTCTCGTCACTTGCCGATTGTGCTTCGACCTTCGCGTACAAACCAAGCAAGTCTCGAAGCATGCCGCTGAACGACTGAAGCTCCGGAAAGATCGCACGAAGAAGATCCCGGGGCGTCCACTCGACTCTATGCATTGCGCGAGCCAGGTCTCTGGTCCGAGACGGTCCGAGGTGCTGACGGATGGCGTCCGCGAGATCCCGGTCGTAGTCCTCCGGGCGTACGACGCCAGCGTTAAGCCAAGCCTTCCACAGTTCAGCGGCCGTCTGGCAGACCACAGCCCATCCTTCCCGTCACAGTTTGCCGCGTCTCGCTGAGCAACACCTACGTATCTCTCGCACGATTCTTTCTTCCGAAGGGTTTGGCGCGCGGTGACATGTCGTGACCCACTTCGTTCCACGACACGCAGGGACTGCGGCGGGTGGCGACCTATCTCAGGTACCCGCTGAGGAGGCCAGCCCAGAGCTCCGAGGCGTCTCGAAGGGAAACCCGCTGAATATTGCTCCCGCGACGAAGCATCGCCCGATCCTCGTCCGCGATGATGCAGATCTCGTCGTGGAATTCGGGAAGTCCATGAACGCGCCTGCGAAAGGGCTTCGGGGCCTTCGGATCAGGATCGCGCTCGGAGAGGAAAAGAGCCGGAAAGACCTGGTCCTTCTCGAGTCGCCCATACATGCGATCCGTTACGTGGCCCGTCCAGACAAGGAGGTCTCGCCGTGCGTCACCATTTGACACGCGCGCAATCCACCCATTGCCACTACTACTTCTACCGCGCAAAAATTCGAAGTCACTTGGTCCTACTGAGCCAATCACTTCGAATTTTATCCGCGATATTCGCAGGTGCGCGGATACTTCGTGGAGGAAGCGATCCAAGGTCGTCGACCAGCGCTTGTGAATACTGTCTTCGCGAATTCGAAGATCCTTTTGAAACAACTCCCAACCGAAGTTTGGCTTCTCCATGATCTTCAGTTGTCGATCGAGCGCCCTCGCAAATACTTGCATTAAAGGGACGATGTCGCCGGCGTCGTCGCTTGCCGATAACGCTGAAAGGTACTTGCCGCGATCCGAGGAGGACTTAACAATAAGCGGAGGGTACGAACCAAATCCGAGGGTGTAGTTCGCCAACAGTCGCGCGATTCGCCCATTTCCGTCGTCGAAGGGATGAATATGAGTGAACCAGGCGTGTGTGACGGCGGCGCGCCAGACAAGCGGGGCATCGGAGTATCGGAACCATTCAACGAGCATGTTCATTGCGCCAGGAACGTCCACCGGAGGAGTGGGGACGTGCGTTGAACCCTCGATGCTGTTCAAATGAACTTTGTAGCGCCCGGCGGAGTGGTGGCCAGCGAGGATCAAGCCATGCATGTCCCTGACGTCCGCTTCTGCAAGTGGCCTGTCGGGCTCTTGAATGTACTGGTCCACCAAGATACGCGCGGCCGCCAATCCGACGACATCTTGCACCTTAGGATCGTCTGTGAGGCTTTCGTGTAGCGTGTAGCGAGCAATTGCGGCGTCGGCGTCGAACAAATGCCGGTCGTTGAGAATGCCGAATGTCTCCTCTAGGGTCGCAAGCTTTCCCTCGATCGCGTTGCTTTCGTAGATCTCTTGCGCGCGACTTGCTCGGTTGAGACTTCCGGCGAGGTGCTGAGCGATGGCCTTGCGCACGACCAAACATCGTTCTTCAAGGCCAGCAAGCTTCGGGCCTAACGCTTGAAGGCGTGCGACAGTTGTGTCGTCAGGCTGAACCGAGTAGGGAGACCCGTCCAAGAAGCCCCACTCTGTCATTGCGATGCTCCCTGCAGTCAGAGCCCCGGCGCATACGGGACCGGTCGGCGATTGTGGCAGCCTAGTTGTGTGCTTCGGGCGTGTTTGCGACTTTGCACAAGTCGGTCGCTCGTACCCCGCCTAGCCCGCGTCCTTCTTGGCGGAGTGACGCGGCGCCGGCGACAAGCGACCCTCAGAACTCGACCGAACCATTGAACCGCCGCCAGACCTCCATCTCATTGGGCGCCGCCTCGTACGGCCCCCACCCCTCCTGCGACGCCCAGGCGATACACGTCTCGACCATCGCCTCGATCGAGTCGTAGTAGACGTCGATCCCCTGGAAGTACGAGATCACCGGGTGCGGTACGGCGGACGTCAGCCGCTGCGGCCCGCAGGCAACCACGAGGACCGACCCCTCGAAGGACGCGAACGGCGCCACGACCCGGCCGTCGACGGACTCGCACCAGTCGTAGACCTCCAGCAACCGGTCCCGCTCCTCGACGACCCGCGCGAGCGGGAGGAGCGACTCGTCGCGGAAGCGCATACGAGGGGCAGTGCCGAACTCGTCGATGACGCCGGCGCTCCACCCGTACAGCTCCCGGTACGACGCCGGCAGCACCACGCCCAGCGCGGCCTCGACCTCGTCCAGCTCACCAGAGGTGGCGCCCGGGAGGAGGTTGGGCCGGACGTCGTACCCACGCAGGGCGTAGGCATCGGCCAGCACCTCCAGGCGCGCCGCCAGGGACGAGCTCATGGGCAGGATCATGCCCCGTCGTACGCCGCCTGGATCTCGGCCACGTCGATCTTGCCCATCTTCAGCATGGCCTGGGCGACGCGGAAGTTGGCCTCGGTCGAGTAGTCGCCGGACAGCTCCTCGAGCTCGCGTGGGATCAACTGCCAGGAGACGCCGTACTTGTCCTTGCACCAGCCGCAGGCGCCGGGTTCGCCGCCGTCGGCGGTGAGGAGGTCCCAGTAGTGGTCGACCTCCTCCTGGCCCTCGACGGAGAGGTAGAAGGAGAAGGCCTCGTTGAGGTGGAAGACCGGGCCGGCGTTGAGGCCGATGACGGGGTGGCCGGCGACGATGAACTCGACGACGTCGGCGACGCGGTCGTCGGGGGAGGTGCGGGCGGTGACCACGCGGGTGACGGTGGAGCCGGGGATGTGCTCGGCGTAGAAGTGGGCGGCCTCGACGGCCTTGTCGTTGCCGAACCAGAGGTGGGTGCGTACGGAAGTCATGCCCGGGCTGACCGGTGGCAGGTGCCGGAGTCATCGGTGGGAGCGGGGTCTGGCGGGGCGGATCTTCACCTGAAATGGCGACGCAGCCGCCGTGGGCAGCGAACTAGCGTCGCCAGCGGTTGGGAACCGCGCGAGGCGGAGGGGAGCAGTCCTCGGCACTGATGCGCGGTCAGTGACCGGATGACGGGCGGAGCTCGTCGGCATCCGAGCTCGACTCGTGGTGCGTTGCCGACGGGCTCCGCCGCGTTCTGCGCTGCCCCGAGCGCGCGTCGTCCGGCACCGTGACACTCCGGCGCGCCCCTCGGTGCAGCTCACGCCCCACCCCTCTGGGACACTGGCTCCTCATTTCGGCCCCACGGGGGAGGAGGAGTCGTGAGCGAGATCGCCGGGGAGCTCGCCCGGGTGAAGGGCGCCTTCGCGCAGCCCACGCTCACCCTGCTCCACCAGCGCCAGGCGGCGGTGGTGATCACGATCTTCCGGGCGGCGTTCGGGCGCAACAACAAGCCGATCGCGACCGCCCGGCTGCACACGCAGGTCGAGCAGCATCTCGCCGCCATCCGGGAGGCGGGGGAGACCGAGGTCCCCAACGGCAGCGGCAAGGACATCTGCCAGCGCTGGATGCGCGGGCAGTGGCTGGTGCGCTCGCTCGACGAGCAGGGCAACGAGGTCTACTCACTGACCTCGCACGCGCAGCAGGCGCTCGAGCTGGTCAAGAACCTCGCCCGCGACCGGGCCACGCTCAGCGAGCACCGGATCGCCACGATCCTCGGGACGGTCCGGCGCTTCAACTCCGAGGCCAACCCCGACCGCGGCGCCCGGGTGACCCTGCTCAACGACGAGATCGCGCGGCTCAAGGCCGAGCGCGACCGGCTCGTCGACGGCGCCGACATGGTCAGCGCCACCGAGGACTACATGGTCGAGGGCTTCACCGAGCTGCTCTCCCTGATCTCCGCCCTGCCCAGTGACTTCGCGCGGGTCGAGGAGCGCTTCGCCACGATCCGGGCCGAGATCCTCGCGGCCTTCCGGGCCGAGGACCGGCCGGCCGGCGAGGTGATCGACGAGTACCTCGCGCGCGCCGACGCCCTGATGACCGCCACCCACGAGGGGCGGGCGTTCGAGGGCGCCTTCGCGCTGTTGCGTGACGACGCGCTCGTGACCCAGCTGCGCGAGGACCTCACCGCGCTGCTGGAGCACCCGCTGGCCGACGGCATCCTCGGCGACGCCGACCGTGCGGAGCTGCGGGGGACCGTGCGGCTGGTGCGCGACGGCCTCGACCGGGTGCTCGCCCAGCGCAGCCGGGTGACGGCGACGCTGAAGGAGTACATCGTCTCCCACGACGCCGCCCGCGACCGCGAGCTGGAGCAGACGCTGCGGCAGGTGGAGTCCGAGCTGATGACCTGGATGGCCGAGACCGGACCACGCGCCACCCACGACGTCCCGCTGCTCCCGAGCCGGGTCGGCGTCGACCATCTCCGCGAGCGCTTCCACGACCCCGCCGACGACGTGCTGCCCGACCGGATCAGCGCCGCCGACCCCGCCGACGCGCCCGGGCTGTCGCTGGCCGCGCTGATGGCGCAGGGTGGGCCGCAGCTCGGGTCGCTGCGCCAGCGGCTCGACGACGCGCTGCGCGACCTGCTGCCCGCGGCCTCCCTCGGCGAGCTCTTCGACTCCCTCGAGCCGTCCCTGCGCCGGCCGGTGGAGATCTTCGGCCTGCTGCACCTGGCGGCCAACCGCGACCTGCGGACCGAGGACGCGCTCGAGTCCTTCGTCGCCGTACGCCCCGACGGCACGGAGCGCACCTTCGCCGTACCGCGCATGCCGCTGCCCGACCCCGACCTGGACCGCGAGGAGGCTCGCTCGTGAGCATCGACACCGACGTCGACGAGGTCGTCGACACCGGGTACGACGACGTGGAGGACTTCGAGGCCGACTCGGTCTCGCTCTTCGAGGGCGACGAGGGCGGCCTGGAGTACGCCCAGCGCCAGGCCCTGGTCTCCTTGCTCAAGCAGCGCTTCATCAGCGCCCGCACGCACCCGCGCGACTGGCAGGTGCTGGTCGAGAACGAGCGGGTCTTCCGCTCCCGCCTCAACGACCTCTTCCTCGACCTCCAGGTCGACCGCGCCCGCGAGGTCGCGTGGAAGCGGCAGGCGCAGGCCGAGGGCGGCGGCCGCTTCCCGACCCTGCTCCACGACACCGCGTGGTCGCGCGAGGAGACCCTCGTGCTCGTCCACCTGCGCGACCGGCTGCGGGCCGGCCTCGCCGGCGGCGACGCCCGTGTGTACGTCGACCGGGACGACCTGCTCGACTACGTCGCCAGCTACCGCCCCACCCACGCCACCGACGAGTCGGGTGACGAGAAGCGCGCCCGCAACGCGGTCGTCAGCGTGGCCAAGGCCGGCCTGCTGATCGCCACCGCGGCCGAGGACCGGTTCGAGATCAGCGAGGCCGTCGAGCCGCTGCTGCCGCTGGAGCTGCTGCAGGAGCTGCTCGAGGCGCTGCAGAAGGCCAACGGGACGGAGCCGGAGGCGGCCGACGCGGCCCCCGACGCCGACCTGTTCGAGGCCGACACCCAGGAGGACGCCGAGTGAGCATCGACGAAGGCCTCGAGACGACGGTGGACGACCTCGTCGACCACCAGGACGAGACGGACGGCCTCTTCGAGAAGCAGGTCGTCGCGACCCCCGCCGACGACACGGTCCAGTGGCGCGCCTCGCTGCTGCAGCTGGTCAACTGGGGCGGCTTCGGCGGCCTGACGACGGTCCCGCTCGCGGGCGACGCGACGATGATCTCCGGCGCCTCCGGCGTCGGCAAGAGCACCATCCTCGACGCCTACACGGCGCTGATGATGCCGTCCGACACCAAGTTCAACGGCGCCTCCAACGACGCCGTCGCCGGCCGCGCGCGCAGCATCGGGCAGCGCAACCTGCTGTCCTACCTGCGCGGCGCCGTCGACGTCGTCGACGACCCGAAGACCGGCCGGCCGGTCGAGAAGCTGCTGCGCGGCAAGGGCGCCGACACGTGGGGCGCGGTCGCGATGACCTTCGTCAGTGACCAGGGCGGCCGGTTCACGGCGCTGCGCACCTACTACGTCCCGCGCCGGGCCGCGCGCTCCAGCGACGTGCTCATGCAGATGTGGACCCACGAGGGCACCCTCCCGCTGGAGAAGCTCGAGGCCGCCGTACCGGAGAAGTTCCACGCCAACACCCTCAAGAAGCTCTTCCCGGGCGTGCGCGTGCACCGCACCTACGCCGAGTTCTCGGCCGTCCTCCACGCCCGGCTCGGCATCGGCGCCAACGGCGACGGCGGCAAGGCGCTGCGCCTGCTGGCGCGGATCCAGGCGGGCAACCAGGTCCGCAGCGTCGACGAGCTCTACAAGGACATGGTCCTGGAGCGTCCGGCGACCTATGCCGCCGCCGACCGCGCGATCGAGCACTTCGACGACCTCGACGCCGCGCACGCGGCGATGCGCACCGAGCAGCAGAAGCTGGAGCTGCTCGAGCCGATCACCGACATGCACGAGCGCCGTACGACGGCCGCGCGGCGTCTCGAGGAGCTGGACTCCTACGGCATCACGCAGTCCGGCGACGAGACCCCGCTGCGCTACTGGCTGTTGCGCACGCACCTGCGCCTGATCGAGTCCGCGGTGGCGGCCAACCGCGACGCGCGCGCGGCGACCGTGCAGGCGCTGGCCTCCGCCCAGGCCGCGGAGCTGCAGCTCGCCGGCGACCTGGACGCCGCGAAGGACGCCCACCGCGCCGCCGGTGGTGGCGACCTGCAGGCGCTGGCCTCGCTGGCCGAGGCCGAGCGCAACCTCCGCGAGGAGCGGGCGAGCCGGCTGGCCGAGCTCGAGGAGCGGGTCTACCCGCTCGTCGGGCTGACCGACGCCGACGCCCCCGACCTGGAGTCGGCGCTCGAGGACGCCGGTGCGTTCACGGTGCTGCAGGAGCAGGCCCGCGAGCGGCTCCGGTCGGGCGAGAAGGAGCGCGACCGGATCGCCGCCGAGCGGGAGAAGGTGCTGCGCGAGCAGCAGTTCCCGCTGACGCAGGAGCAGGGGGTGCTCCGGCAGGAGCGGGCCTCGCTCGAGAGCCGCGCGGGCCGCGTGCCGTCGTACCTCCACGACCTGCGCACGGCCGTCGCCCGGGCCAGTGGCATGTCCGTCGAGGAGCTGCCCTTCGTCGCCGAGCTGATCGACGTCGCGCCCGAGGAGGCGCGCTGGCGCACGGCCATCGAGACCGTCCTCGGCGGCAGCGCGCGGATGATGCTGGTGCCGCTGGAGCGGCTCCACGACTTCTCCACGGCGATCGACGAGCTGCGGCTGCCCGCGCGGCTGACCTTCCAGGGCGTCGAGCTGGACCTGCCGGAGACCGGTCCGTCGGACCCCGAGCGGATCGCCGGCAAGCTGCTCTTCAAGGACTCGCCCTTCGCCGGCTGGGTGCAGCAGCACGTCGAGGAGCCGTCGCGCAACGCGCTCTGCGTGGACAGCGCCGCCGACCTCGACGGACCCGGCTTCCGGGTGAGCGTCGCCGGCCAGACCCGCAATGGCCGTCGGGGCGCGCACGGACGCAGCGACCAGCGCAACATCATCGGCTTCTCCAGCGAGGACGCGATCGCGGAGATCGACGCCCAGCTGGCCGGGCTGGAGCGCCGGCTCGGCGAGATCGACGGCAGGCTCGAGGAACTCAAGCGCCGCAGCAGCCTGATCGAGCTGCAGCGCAAGGCCTACGAGGCGATCGTGATGGTGCGCTTCGACGACGTCGACGTGGCCGGCAGCGACCGGCGGATCGCCGGCCTGGAGGAGCGCCGGTCGGCGATCCTCGCGTCCGACGACCGCCTGCAGGTGCTGCAGGCGCAGATCGACGACCTGCAGGAGCAGCTCGGCCAGGCCCGCAAGGAGCGGTTCTCGCTCGAGCAGCGCCGCGACCAGCTCAACGCCGACCACGGCGAGCTGACCGACGCCGAGGACATCGTCAAGGACCGCGTCTGGGCCGTCGAGGACGCCGGTGTCGTGGTCCTCAGCGAGGAGCAGGACGCCGCGCTGGGCGCGGACTTCGCCGCCGCGGCCGCGCCGGCGGACCCCGAGGACCTCGACCGCTTCCTGGAGAACTCCCAGCGCCTCGGCGAGCGGCTGCGCACCGCCCTCGCCGACGCCGACGCGGAGATCAAGCGCTGCGACGAGGACCTCGCGCACATCTTCCGCAGCTACAAGTTCGCCTGGGACTCGCCCAACCTCGGCGCGACCGCGGACTCCTACCCCGACTACGCCCGGATCCTCGACGACATCCGCGGCAAGGGCCTCGCCGACCGCCACTCCGAGTGGCGCCGCCGGCTGACCGAGTGGAGCGGCCAGGACCTGGTGCCGCTGCTGCAGGCGATGTCCGCGTCGGTGGAGGAGATCGAGGACCGCCTCGAGCCGATCAACGCGATCCTGCGGCGCCTGGAGTTCGGTGCGTCCGGCGACCGGCTGCGGATCCGGCTGCGCCGGCTCGCGCCCGCCCACGTCCAGGTGTTCCTGAAGGACCTGCGCGCGCTGTCCTCCGGCACGACGACCGAGCTGAAGGAGGAGGACCTCGAGAAGCGGTTCACCGAGCTCAGCCGGTTCATGAGGCAGCTGCGCCGCGCCGACCACGCGGGCGACGGGCCGACCGAACGCGACCGCCTGCTCGACGTACGCCGCCACGTCGAGATCAGCGCCGAGCGCTACGACTACCTCAGCGGCGAGGTGCGCGCGACGTACCGGACGCTGGGGGAGAAGTCCGGTGGCGAGAGCCAGGAGCTGGTGGCGTTCATCGTCGGCTCCGCGCTGCGCTTCCGGCTCGGCGACGAGATGCGCTCGCGGCCCCGGTTCGCGCCGGTCTTCCTCGACGAGGGCTTCGTCAAGGCCGACTCGGAGTTCGCCGGCCGGGCCGTGCAGGCGTGGCGGGGCCTCGGGTTCCAGCTGATCATCGGCGTCCCGCTCGACAAGGTGACCGGCCTCGAGCCGCACATGGACGAGCTGCTCGCGATCACCAAGAACGCCCAGACCCACCAGGCGTGGATCACGCCGATCACCGACGCCGAGCCGGCGCAGGAGAGCACCGCCTCCTGACCCATCCGGACCACCGCCCGCGCCGAACCACAGGTGACGGCGGGTGGCTCCGGCATGTCCGGGGTACCGCCCCCTCGACGGCACGGGACCGAATCGGGACGGAGCGGTGATGACCACGGAGTTCCACAAGGGCGACCGGGTGACCTGGCAGAGCCACGGCGGCACGGCGGAGGGCAAGGTCCTGCGCAAGATCACCGAGGACACCGAGCTGGCGGGCCGAACGGTGCGGGCGAGCAGGGACGCGCCGCAGTACCTGGTGCGCAGCACCGAGAGCGGTGGCGAGGCCGTGCACAAGCCGTCGGCCTTGAAGCGGAAGGGCTGAGGCGTGGTCCCCACCGGGTCCGACGTGGTCGTCGTCGGCGCGGGCCTCGCCGGCCTCGCCGCGGCGACGCGGCTCAGCGACGCGGGGCTCGACGTCGTGGTGCTCGAGGCGAGCGACGGCGTCGGCGGCCGGATGCGCACCGACCGCGTCGACGGGTTCCTCCTCGACCGCGGCTTCCAGGTGCTCAACACCGCCTATCCGGCGGTACGACGCCTGCTCGACCTCGACGCGCTCGACCTCCGGTGCTTCGACCGTGCCGCGCTTGTCCACGTGGACGGGGCGAACCACCGGATCGGCGACCCGCGCCGCGAGCTGATGGCCCTGCCCAAGGCGCTGACCGCGCCGGTCGGCGGGATCCGGGCCAAGGCGGCGCTGGCGGGCTACGCGGGCGTCGTCACCCTTGCCCCCGCCGCCAGGCTCAAGGGCCGGGAGGACCGCACGGCGGCCGAGCACTGGGCGGCGATGGGCCTCGACGACACCGCGGTGGAGCGGGTGCTGCGGCCCTTCTTCAGCGGTGTCCTCCTCGAGCAGGAGATGACGACCTCGTCCCGCTTCGTCGACCTCATGCTGCGGATGTTCGCCCGGGGCGACTCGACGGTGCCGGCCGGGGGGATGCAGCAGGTCCCCGAGCAGCTCGCCGGCCGGTTGACGACGGGCAGCGTCCACCTCGGCGTCGAGGTCACGGAGGTCCGCGCCGACGGCGTGACGACGACCGCCGGCCCGGTGGCGGCGCGCGCAGTGGTGGTCGCGACGGACGCCGACGCGGCCGACCGCCTCCTCGGCGGCACGCTGGGGCCGACGGCCTGGAAGGGCGTCACCACGATCTACCACGCGGTGCCGGAGGCACCGCTGGACAAGCCGACGCTCCTGCTCGACCCGGGCGACAGCCCGGTCAACAACACCGTCGTGGTCTCGGCCGCCGCGCCGTCGTACGCACCCGAGGGGCGGGCGCTGGTGGCCACCTCGCTGGTGCACAGCGGCCGCGACTCGTTCGACGAGGCGTCCGTGCGTGCCCACCTCGGCGTCCTCTACGACACCTCCACGACCGGATGGGAGCACCTCGCGACGTACGACGTCCCGCGGTCCCTGCCCGCGATGCCGGCGCCGCACCGCTTCCGCAAGCCGGTCCGCGTCGACGGGCTCTACGTCTGCGGCGACCACCGCGACACCAGCTCGATCCAGGGTGCCCTCGTCTCGGGTGGGCGTGCCGCGCGGGCGGTCCTGGCCGACCTGACAGGAGCGGCTCCGACGCGGTAGGGATGTCCTGTGAGAGCCGTCCGCACGCCCGAGGTCGACCAGCTCCTGCACGAGCTCACCCAGCCCGAGGGCCGCGAGAACCCCTACCCGCGCTTCGACGCGCTGCGGCGCACCGCCCCGGTGGTGCTGGCCGAGGACGGCGCCCTCGTGCTCACCCGGTACGCCGAGTGCCACGCCGTGCTGCACGACCACAGCCTCGGACGGCCGGACAACGAGGAGTTCTTCACCGCCCTCGGCCTCGGCAATTGGAAGGACCTGCCGGCGCTGTGGACGCTCAACAGCAGCATGCTGCTGGCGAACCCGCCGCGGCACACCCGCCTGCGGCGGCTGGTCAGCCGGTCGTTCACGGCGCGACGGGTGCAGGCGCTCAAGGAGTCGGTCGCCGCGCTCGTCGACGACCTCGTCGAGGGGCTCGCGGACGGTGGTGACTTCGTCGAGAAGCTCGCGTTCCCGCTGCCCGTCGCGGTCATCGGCGAGCTCCTGGGTGTGCCCGAGGCGGACCGGCCCGGCTTCCAGCCGCTCGTGCGCGACTGGACGCGGATCCTCGACGTCTTCGACCTGGACGCGCTCGCCCTGGCCAACGAGGCCGCCACGTCGCTGCGGGCCTATCTCGGCGATCTCGTCGACGAGCGCCGCCGTGCCCCGCAGGACGACCTGCTCAGCGCGCTCGTCACGGAGCCCGGTGGTGACGGCGAGGTGCTCGACCGGGAGGAGGCCGTGACCATGGCAGCGCTCCTCTTCTCCGCGGGCTTCGAGACCACGACCCACCTGCTCGGCAACGGGCTGGTCGCGCTGCTCGAGCACCCGGACCAGGCCGCGCTGGTGCGCGAGGACCCCGCCGTCGTCGCCACGGCCGCGGAGGAGCTGGTCCGCTTCGACAGCTCCGTCCAGATCACCAACCGGGTCGCCCTCGCGGACACCGAGGTCGCCGGCGTCCCCGTCGCGGCCGGGGACCGTCTCGTCTGCTACCTCGGCGCGGCCAACCGCGACCCCGACAAGTTCACCGACCCGGACCGCCTCGACGTCACCCGCAACGAGGGTGGACCGCTGTCCTTCGGCGGTGGCATCCACTACTGCCTCGGCGCCCCGCTCGCGCGCCTCGAGGTGCAGCTGGCCCTGCCGCGGCTGCTGGCGCGCCACCCCCACCTCCGCCTCGACGGTACGCCGCAGCGTCGCGAGGGACTCACGCTGCGGGGCTACCTGAGCCTGCCGGTCGCCGTCTGACCCGAGCCGGTGGATTTGCGCTCAGGCGCAACAAAGGTCAGCTCTTCGGAGGGGATGTCGGCGCGTCGGCGGGTGCCTTCGGGGTGATGCGGGCGCCGGTCGCGGAGAAGGCGTAGCTGGCCAGCTGCTGCTCGGCGCGCTCGAGGGTGATCGACGAGTTGTGCGCGAGCAGGTGCAGGCCGAGCGCGTCCTCGAGGGTGACGAAGTTGCGGGCGATCACGTCGGCGGAGTCGGTGAGGGTGAACTCGCCGAGCGCCGCGCCCACCTCGAGGACGGAGGTGTAGAGCGAGACCTCGCGGTCGAAGAGCAGGGTCATCAGCGTGGCGTGCATCGGGCTGCGGCTCGCGCTGACCGAGATCTCGTCGAGGACCTGGCTGAGCAGCAGGTCCTTCCCGCGGGGGAGGCCGGAGTGCATGAGGCGGGCGAGCTTCTCGGCGGGGGCGAGGTCGCCCTCGATGTCGCGCTGCCGGGACCAGTAGTAGCGGTCGGTCGCGGCCTGGTGTGCGGCCTCGATGAGCCCCTCGAACTCGGGGTAGTAGTAGGCGACCAGGCGGGGGGAGATGCCCGCGGTCTCGGCGATGTTCTTCATCGTCGCCCCGGCCAGGCCGTGCGTCGCGATCGTCTCGAGGGTCGCCGAGATGAGGTGCTCGCGCCGGGCGGCCTGGTCCTTGCGTCGTGCCATGCGCCCACCGTAACGCCTGTGTGAATTCCGGCGCCCGGTCATTGACACGCGATGTGCGCTGGGTCATATTTGCGGTGCAGCGCAAAGAAAGGATCACTCGTGCGCACTCACCAGGACTGGATCGCGGAGGCCGCCAAGGCCACGCTCCACACCCGCCCGTTCATCGGCGGCGGCTTCGTCGAGGCAGGGGAGGAGACCTTCGAGAACCGCAACCCGGCCAACGGCGCGCTGCTGGCCCAGGTCGCCGACGCCGGGGAGGCCGGTGTCGACCGGGCCGTCCGCGCCGCCCGCGCCACCTTCGAGGCCGGGACCTGGAGCCGCGCCGGGGTCGCTGAGCGCCGCGCGAAGATGCTGCGCTTCGCCGACCTGCTGGCCGAGCACGCCGCCGAGCTCGCGGTGCTCGACTCGCTCGACATGGGCAAGCGGGTCGTCGACGCGCACGACCTCGACCTTCCGTTCTCGGTCAACCTGTTCCGCTACTACGCCGAGGCGATCGACAAGGTCAACGACGAGGTCGCGCCCACCCCGCCGGGCACCACCGCGCTGATCCGCCGCGTCCCGCTCGGCGTCGTCGGCGCGGTCGTGCCGTGGAACTACCCCGTCGACATGCTCGCCTGGAAGGTCGCCCCGGCGATGGCCGCCGGCAACAGCGTCGTGCTCAAGCCCGCCGAGCAGTCGCCGTCGTCGGCGCTGCGGATCGCCGAGCTCGCCGCCGAGGCCGGCATCCCCGACGGTGTCCTCAACGTGGTCCCCGGGCTCGGCGAGACCACGGGCCGGGCACTGGGCCTGCACCCCGACGTCGACGTGCTCGCCTTCACCGGCTCCACCGAGGTCGGCCGCTACTTCCTGCAGTACGCCGGCCAGTCGAACCTCAAGCAGGTCTGGCTCGAGTGCGGCGGCAAGAGCCCGCACCTCGTCTTCGCCGACGCCGACGACCTGGCAGCCGCCGCGAAGGCGACCGCCTTCGGCATCTGGTTCAACCAGGGCGCCGTGTGCTCCGCCCACTCGCGCGTCCTCGTCCAGCGCGAGGTGCACGAGGAGTTCGTCGCGTTGGTCGCCGCCGAGGCTGCGGCGTACACGCCGGGGGACCCGCTGGACCCGGCCGCCGGCATGGGCGCGGTCGTCTCGCCGGAGCAGACCGACGGCATCATGCGCTTCATCGACGGCGCCCGTGCCGCGGGCTCGCGCCTGGTGACGGGCGGGGAGCGGATCACCCGCGACGGCAGCGACTGCTACGTCCAGCCCACCGTCTTCGACGGCGTCGACCCGGCCTCCGAGCTCGCGCGCGAGGAGGTCTTCGGCCCGGTCCTCGCGATCACCCCGTTCGACAGCGAGGACGAGGCGGTCGCGCTCGCCAACGGCACCGCCTACGGCCTCGCCGCCTCGGTCGCCACCGGCAGCCTGCGTCGCGCGCACCGCCTCGCCGACCGGATCCACGCCGGCACGGTCACCGTCAACGGCGTCGACGCCTTCAGCGCGTGGACGCCCTTCGGAGGGTTCAAGGGCTCCGGCTTCGGTCGCGACCTGTCCCTCCACGCCCTCGACAAGTACGTCGGTCTCAAGACCGTCTGGATCAACCACTGAATCCGGGAGCACCCATGTCCGACACCGTCCGTCCCACGGAGCTCGCCGCCGAGCAGCAGGCCCTCCTGCATCGCACCCTCGGCCGCTTCGACATCATCTTCCTGCTCATCGCGGCCGTCGTCGGCCTCGAGACGCTCGGCCAGGTCTCCACGTACGGCGCCGAGGCGTTCACCTGGGCCCTCGTCCTCGCCGTGTTCTTCCTGGTGCCCTACGGGCTGATCTTCGCCGAGACCGGTGCTGCCTTCAGCGAGGAGGGCGGCGCCTACACCTGGGTCCGTGACGCCTTCGGGCGCCCGGCCGCCGCGGTCGCGTCCCTGCTCAACTGGGTCACCCAGCCCGTGTGGGTCGGCGGCTCGATGTCCTTCCTCGCGGCCGAGACCGTCAGCACCTACATCACGCCGATGACGCCCGGCTCGTTCGCCGACTACGCCTTCAAGCTCGTGTTCATCTGGATCACCGTGCTCGCCGCCGTCGTCAGCCTCCAGAAGGGCAAGTGGCTGCCGACCAGCGGCGCGGTCCTCAAGATCGCGGTGCTCGTCTTCTTCGTGCTGACCACGGTGATCTATGCCGCCCAGCACGGCGTCGGCGGACTGGGCCTGGGCGACTTCAGCCCGACCCTGCTCGGGCTCTTCGGCTCGGTCCCGCTGCTCCTGTTCGCCTACCTCGGCTTCGAGTCCGGCAACAGCGCGGCCGGCGAGATGGAGAACCCCGCCCGCGACGTACCCGTCTCGATCCTGCGGTCCTGCGCCACGGCGGCCTTCTGCTACCTGGTGCCGATCCTCGCGATCCTGATCGTGGTGCCCCAGGACGAGATCACCGGCATCGGCGGCTTCCTCGACGCGGTGAAGACCGTGTTCTCCGTGTACGGCGACGCGGCGGACCCGCTGCTCAAGGTCACCGCGATCGTGGTCGTCTACGTGCTGATGAGCCAGGGCTCGGCGTGGATGATCATCTCCGACCGCATGCAGGCGATGACCGCCGCCGACGGGTCGTTCTTCGGCGGCTTCTTCGGCCGCTTCCACCCCGGCCTCGGCACCCCGGTGCGCGTCAACATGCTGTCCGGCGTCACGGCGACGGTGTTCATGCTCGTGGCGATGCAGGTCTCCGGCACGGGCGGCGCGATCTTCGGCGTGGTGCTGACGATCTCGATCTCCACGTTCCTGCTCGCCTACCTCTTCGTCATCCCGGCGGCGATCCGGTTGCGCACGATGTACCCCGACGTGGAGCGGCCCTTCCGGGTGCCGCTGTCCGACCGCGGGTTCGCGCTGCTCGGCTGGATCGCGTTCGCCTGGATCGTCCTCGGCTCCTGGGTCGCCGTCTTCCCCGGCACCCTCGAGTGGGTCTTCGGCCTCGACTACTCGTTCGAGGACTACTGGGGCGTGTCCCAGGGGACCTTCGAGGCCTTCACCCTCGGCACCCTCGCCGTGATCGGCGCCCTCGGCGCCATCGGCTACGTGTGCGGCCGCCCGGTCCGCGCCGGCGGCACCCCCAGCAGCAACCCCGACAGCAACCCCGACAGCAACCCCGACAGCAACCCCGACAGCAACCCCGACAGCCCCGACGACCGCATCAAGGAACCCGTCCGATGACCTCGCCCTACGACATCCTCTTCGAGCCGGTCCAGATCGGGCCGGTCACCGCGAAGAACCGCTTCTACCAGGTGCCCCACTGCAACGGCATGGGCTACCGCGACCCCAGCGCGCAGGCCTCGATGCGCAGGATCAAGGCCGAGGGCGGCTGGTCGGTCGTCTGCACCGAGCAGGTCGAGATCCACGCGACCTCTGACATCGCGCCCTTCATCGAGCTGCGGATCTGGGACGACCAGGACCTGCCTGCCCTGAAGCGGATCGCCGACGCGATCCACGAGGGCGGGGGACTGGCCGGCATCGAGCTGGCGCACAACGGCATGAACGCGCCGAACCAGCTCAGCCGCGAGACCCCGCTCGGGCCGCAGCACCTGCCCGTCGCCCCCGACACGATCGCGCCCGTCCAGGCCCGTGCGATGACCACGCAGGACATCGCCGACCTGCGGCGCTGGCACCGCAACGCCGTACGCCGGTCGCTGGAGGCGGGCTACGACATCGTCTACGTGTACGGCGCCCACGGCTACGGCGCCCCGCACCACTTCCTCTCGCGGCGCTACAACAACCGCACCGACGAGTACGGCGGCTCCCTCGAGAACCGCATGCGGCTGCTCAAGGAGCTCATCGAGGACACCCTCGAGGAGTGCGCCGGCCGCGCCGCCGTGGCCTGCCGGATCACGGTCGAGGAGGAGATCGACGGCGGCATCACCCGCGAGGACATCGAGGGCGTGCTGCGTGAGCTCGGCGAGCTCCCCGACCTGTGGGACTTCGCGATGGGCAGCTGGGAGGGCGACTCGGTCACCTCGCGGTTCGCTCCCGAGGGGCGCCAGGAGGAGTTCGTCGCAGGCCTGAAGAAGCTGACGACCAAGCCGGTCGTCGGCGTCGGGCGCTTCACCTCGCCGGACGCGATGGTGCGCCAGGTCAAGGCCGGCATCCTCGACCTGATCGGTGCCGCGCGCCCGTCGATCGCCGACCCGTTCCTGCCGAACAAGATCCGCGACGGCCGGCTCAACCTGATCCGCGAGTGCATCGGCTGCAACATCTGCGTCTCCGGCGACCTGACGATGTCGCCGATCCGCTGCACCCAGAACCCGAGCATGGGGGAGGAGTGGCGCCGCGGCTGGCACCCCGAGCGGATCCGCGCGAAGGAGAGCGACAGCCAGGTGCTCGTCGTCGGCGCCGGCCCCGCCGGTCTCGAGGCCGCGCGTGCCCTCGGCGTCCGCGGGTACGACGTCGCGCTGGTCGAGGCCCGCCGCGAGCTCGGCGGCCGCGTCGGCCAGGAGTCGGCCCTGCCGGGCCTGTCCGCCTGGGGCCGGGTCAAGGAGTACCGCGAGGCCGCCCTCGCCGAGCTCCCCAACGTGGAGATCTACCGCGAGAGCCCGATGAGCGCCGACGACATCGCGGAGTTCGGCTTCCAGCACGTGCTGGTCGCCACCGGCTCCACGTGGCGCACCGACGGCGTCGCCCGCTTCCACACCACGCCGCTCCCGATCGCCGAGGGCGCACAGGTGCTCGGCCCCGACGACATCTTCGCCGGGCGGCTGCCGTCCGGGCGGAAGGTCGTCGTGTACGACGACGACCACTACTACCTGGGCGGCGTCATCGCCGAGCTGCTCGCCCAGCAGGGCCACGAGGTCTCGATCGTCACCCCGGGCTCGCAGGTCTCGGCGTGGACCAACAACACCTTCGAGGTCAACCGCATCCAGCGCCGCCTCATCGAGAACGGCGTCACCCGGGTGACCGACCACGCGGTCGTCTCGGTGGGAGTCGGCGGGGTGACGGTCCGCGACGTGTACGCCGGCGCCGAGCGCGAGCTCGACTGCGACGCCGTCGTCATGGTCACCGCCCGCCTGCCCAAGGAGGAGCTCTACCTCGAGCTCGTCGGGCGTCGCGACGCCGGTGAGCTGCTCTCGGTCCGCGGCATCGGCGACGCCTGGGCCCCCGGCACCATCGCCGCCGCCGTCTGGTCCGGTCGTCGCGCCGCGGAGGAGTTCGACGCGCAGCTGCCGTCCAACGACGTCGTACCCTTCCGGCGAGAGGTCACCCAGCTGGCGTGAGGCGCAACCGTGCCAGCTGGGGCACAGAGCCGCACCCCGGTCTCCTCACGGAGGCCGGGGTGCGGTGCGTTTCGGCGACTTGCCGGTTTGGCGCGTTGACTTGCCGGTTTGGCGCGTTGACTTGCCAGGTCTTGCGCCCGTTGCCGAGACAAGTGGCAACTCAAGCCGCTGAAGTGGCAAGTCAACCCAGCAAACCGGCAACTCGACCCACCGAGGTGGCGAGTCAACGCAAAGGCCCGGACTCCTCCGGAGCCCGGGCCTTCGGCCTGTGTGTACGACGGCCTGCCGGCCGCCGCGGTGTCAGCTGTCGTAGGTGAGATAGCTGCGCTGCGTGGCGATGTGGCCGGCGATGTGCTTCGCGTCGTGCCACACGCCCCAGATGAAGCTCGAGCCGCGGCGGGAGAGCCAGGGCAGGCCGAGGAAGTACACGCCGGGCTCCGAGGAGACGCCGCGCCGGTGGGCGGGCCTGCCGGTCTCGTCGAAGGCGTCGACCTGCAGCCAGCCGTAGTCGAGCGCGAAGCCGGTGGCCCACACGATCGAGGTGATGCCGGCCTCGGCGAGGTCCACGGCGAGCAGCGGGTCCAGCGCGGCCTCGGGGTCCGGGCCGAGGATGTGGGCCTGCGGCTCCTCGGGGAGGTCGAGGCCGTTGCGCTCGACGTAGGCGTCGGCGGCCTGGAGCAGCGCGAGGTAGTTGGCGTCGCCGGCGGTGATGTTGGCGGCGAGGTCGTCGCGGAAGGTGAGCACGCCGTCGTCGTACGCATCGGTCAGGCCGACGAGCTGGATGCCGATCCCGGCGAGGGCGCGGAAGTCGACGGTGTGGCCGCCGCGGGCGCCGCTGACCGCGATGGTCACGTGCTCGGCGCCGGCCGGCGGGGTCTCGAGGTCCCAGAGGTTGAGGACGCCGAGCCACCAGCAGAAGTCGCGGCCGCGGTAGCTGCGCGGCGGACGGTCGTGCGGGCCCACGGAGAGGTGGACCTGCCGGCCCGAGCGCTGCAGCTCGTCGGCGATCTGCACGCCGGAGGAGCCGGCGCCGACGACGAGGACGTTGCCCTCGGGCAGCTGCGCCGGGTTGCGGTAGTCGCTGGAGTGGATCTGGACGACGTCGGCGGACTCCGGGACGATCGGCGGGATCACGGGGCGCTGGAACGGCCCGGTGGCGGCGACGACGTACCGGGCGTCGATGACGCCGTCGGAGGTCTCCACGCGGAAGCCGGGGCGGCCCTCGTGCCGGGTGACGGAGGTGACCTCGACGCCGGTCCGGATCGGGGCGTTGATCTTCTCGGCGTAGGCCTCGAAGTAGCCGGCGACCTGGTCCTTGGTCGCGAACTCGTCGCCGGCGACGTCCTGGAACTCCATGCCGGGGAAGCGGTCGTGCCAGGCGGGACCGTTGGCGACGAGGGAGTCCCAGCGCATGGTGCGCCAGCGCTCGGCGATCCGGTCGCGCTCGAGCACGAGGTGCGGTACGCCGTTGTCACTCAGGTGCTCGCTCATCGCCACACCGGCCTGGCCGGCGCCGACGACGAGGACCTCGATCTGTTCGTTGGTCATGCCGAAATCCTGAGCCGCCGCCTTCCCTGTGTCCAACAGATGTTGTTGGCCTTGAGCATCGGCTGAACAGATGCAGCGCCGACGCCGGAGTTGCATCGAATCTGATGATGGAGGTCGTCGGAAACATCTGTTGGACACATGGCTCCGGGAGGAGTGGACTGGACCCCGTGGAGACCAACAAGAGCATCGTCGTCGGCGGACACACCCGCATCCGCCCGTTCAACACCAGCGTGACCTACCCGGAGCAGAACCTCGACAACGACCTGTGCCAGGCCGTCCGCGCGGGCAACACCGTCTACGTGCGCGGCCAGATCGGCCAGGACCTCGACACCAGCGAGTCCGTCGGCATCGGCGACGTCGAGGCGCAGACCGAGCAGGCGATGGCGAACATCAAGATGCTGCTCGAGGAGGCCGGCGCCGAGATGGAGCACCTGGTCAAGCTCACCATCTACATCGTCGACCCGCGCTACCGCGAGGTCGTCTACCGGACGATCGGTCGCTGGACGAAGGGCGTCCACCCGATCTCCACCGGCCTGGTGATCTCCGCCCTGGCCCGCCCGGAGTGGCTCGTCGAGGTCGACGCGATCGCCGTCATCCCCGAGGGGACCAAGTGACCTTCTCCGTCCTCGGCACCGACGGCAAGGGCGCCGTCGGCATCGCCGTGACCTCGTCCAGCCCGGCGGTCGCCGCGCGGTGCATCCACCTGCGTCCCGGGGTCGGGGGCGCCTCCTCGCAGAACATCACCGACCCGCGCCTGGGCACCGAGCTCCTCGACGCCCTCGCCAGCGGGCTCGACGCCCGGGCCGCCCTCGCGGCGGTCACCCAGGACCGCGAGCACATCGAGCACCGTCAGCTGACGGTGCTCGGCCTCGACGGAGCGGGCGCCGCGTTCAGCGGCAGCGGCTCGCTCGGGGTCCACCACCACGTCGTTGCGCCCGACGTGGTGGCGGCCGGCAACCTGCTGGCCGGTACGGCGGTCGTGGACGCCGTCGCCGCGGCGTTCACGACCGCGACCGGCGAGCTCGAGGAGCGGCTGCTGGCCGCGCTCGAGGCCGGACTGGCCGCGGGCGGCGAGGCGGGGCCGGTCCGCTCGGCCGGGCTGTCCGTCGTCCGCGACGTCGCGTGGCGCGTCACCGACCTGCGGGTCGACTGGAGCGACCGGCCCATCGAGGATCTGCGCGACCTCGTGAAGGTCTGGCTGCCGCAGCGTGACGACTACGTCACCCGCGGCATCGACCCCACCTCCGCGCCGTCGTACGGCGTGCCCGGGGACGAGTGACCCAGGTGACCACCACCTCGACCACCGCCTCGACCACCGCCTCGACCACCATGAGGCAGCGCGCCGCGACCACCGTCACCGGCGACGCGGAGCGGCTGATCCGCCTCTCCGAGCAGCTGCACGCGAACCCCGAGACCGGCTGGCAGGAGCACAACTCCTCACGCTGGGTCGCGGAGTCCCTCGAGGAGGCCGGGTTCACCGTCACCCCGGCCTACCTCGGGCTGGACACCGCCTTCCTGGCGACCTTCGGCAGCGGCCCCTTCCGCCTCGGTCTCTGCGCCGAGTACGACGCCCTGCCGGGCCTGGGCCACGCCTGCGGCCACAACCTGATCTCCGCCATCACGGTCGGCGCCGCCCGCGCGCTGGCCCCGCTGGCCGATGCCGCGGGGTTGACGATCGAGGTCTACGGCACCCCCGCCGAGGAGGGTGGCGGCGGCAAGATCGAGCTCCTCGAGCGCGGTGCCTTCGCCGGGCTCGACCTCGCGATGATGGCGCACCCCGCACCCGTCGACGTGGCGGAGGCCGAGCCCTTCGCCGTGTCGCACTCGCACGTCGAGTTCCGCGGCAAGGCGGCCCACGCGGCGGCCTACCCCGAGCAGGGCGTCAACGCCGCCGACGCGTTCACCATCGCCCAGGTCGCAATCGGCCTGCTCCGCCAGCAGCTGCCGCCGACCGTGCGGGTGCACGGCGTGATGACCAACGGGGGAGAGGCGCCCAACGCGATCCCCGCCCTGACCGAGGGCCGCTGGTACGTCCGTGCCGAGAGCCTCGCCCAGCTCGCCGAGACCGAGGAGAAGGTCTGGCGCTGCTTCGAGGCCGGTGCCCTCGCGACCGGCGCGACGCTCACGGTCGAGCCCGAGAGCAAGCCGTACGCCGAGTTCCGCACGTTCGCGCCCGCGCTGGCGTCGTACCGGCGCAACGCGGAGGAGCTGGGCCGCGTCTTCGACGACCACTCGCCCGCCCGCCGGATGAACCGCGCGTCGACCGACATGGGCAACGTGTCCCAGGTCGTGAACGCGATCCACCCCTACGTCGGCATCAACTCGGGGACCGCCCTCAACCACCAGCCCGAGTTCGCCGCGCACTGTGTCGGCGGGGACGCCGAGAAGGCGATCCTCGACGCCGCCACCGCGCTGGCCTGGACCGCGCTCGACGTCGCCGGGGAGGCGACCGCACGATGACCGCACTCGACGCTCCGCTGACCAACGCCGACGCTCCGCTGACTCGCACCGAGCAGGACTCGCTCGGCCCCTTCGAGGTGCCCGCGACCGCGTACTGGGGCGTGCACACCGCCCGCGCCGTGCGGAACTTCCCGATCAGCGGCACGCCCGTCGGAGCGCACCGCCAGCTCGTCGCCGCCCTCGGCGCGGTGAAGCTCGCCGCCGCCCGCGCCAACCACGAGCTCGGCCTCCTCGACGACCGTCGGTACGACGCCATCGCGGCCGCCGCGCAGGAGGTCCGCGATGGGGCGCTCGACGACCAGTTCGTCGTCGACGTCATCCAGGGCGGCGCCGGCACGTCGACCAACATGAACGCCAACGAGGTCGTCGCCAACCGGGCCCTGGAGATCCTCGGCCTGCCGTTCGGCAGCTACGACGAGGTCCACCCGCTCGACCACGTGAACCGCTGCCAGTCGACGAACGACGTCTACCCGACCGCCGTACGGCTCGCGCTCGTGGCCGCGATCGACGGGCTCGCGGTGGCGACCGAGGCGCTGGCCGACTCCTTCGCGCGCAAGGCGACCGAGTTCCGCGCCATCCCGAAGATCGGGCGCACGCAGCTGCAGGACGCGGTCCCGATGACGGTCGGCCAGGAGCTCGGCGCGTTCGCGACGACGCTGCGCGAGGAGCTCGCGCGGCTGGCCGACTCGCGCGCGCTGCTCTGCGAGATCAACCTCGGCGCGACGGCGATCGGCACCGGCATCACCGCCCACCCCGACTACCGGCGGCGCGCCGTGCAGCACCTCGCCGACATCACCGGCCTGCCCGTCGTGGGCGCCGGCGACCTCGTCGAGGCCACCAGCGACACCGGTGCCTTCGTCCAGGTCTCCAGCGTGCTGAAGCGGATCGTCGTCAAGGCGTCGAAGATCTGCAACGACCTGCGGCTGCTGGGCTCCGGCCCGCAGGCCGGTCTCGCCGAGCTGCAGCTCCCGGCCCGCCAGGCCGGGTCGAGCATCATGCCCGGCAAGGTCAACCCGGTCATCCCCGAGATGGTCAACCAGGTCGCGTTCTGGGTGATCGGCAACGACCTCACCGTCACGATGGCGGCCGAGGCCGGCCAGCTGCAGCTCAACGCGTTCGAGCCGGTCATGGGCCACGGCCTGCTCCAGGGCTTCACCTGGACCGCCGCCGCCTTCGACTCGCTGCGCGAGCTGTGCGTCGACGGCATCACGGTCGACCCGGCCAAGCTGGCCGCGTCGGCGGCCGCCAACGCCGGCCTCGCCACCGCACTCACCCCGCTGCTCGGCTACGCCCGCTCCGCGGAGATCGCCAAGGCCGCGCTCAGCGGCGCCGGCGCCGTCCGCGACCTCGCGCTCGCCACCGGCGGCCTCGACCCGGCCGTGCTCGACGCACTGCTGCGGCCCGAGGCGCTCGCGAACCTCGACGCGTCCGGCGCCGGCGAGAGCTGAGTTCCGGCAGGATGGCAGTCATGCCTCAGCCTGCATCCGCCTCCTTCCGCCTGCTGCGCGGCGCCATACGGCCGCGCTCGCGGCGTTGCGGACGCTCGATGGTGCAACCAGACCGCCATCGCGCCCGCGCCTTGCGACCACGACCGTCTGACGCCGCTCGCGACGACGGAAGGAGGCGGATGCATGGCTGACCCCGCCTTCACCCTCACGCAGCTGCGGTACTTCGCCGCCGCCGCGGAGCTGGGGAGCATGACCGCTGCCTCGAAGCAGCTCATGGTGTCGCAGTCCGCCGTCTCGACGGCGGTCGCACAGCTGGAGAAGGAGCTCGGCGTCCAGCTGCTGCTGCGCCACCACGCCCGCGGCCTGACCCTGACGGCCGCCGGTGAGGAGTTCCACCGCGAGCTGCGCAGCTATCTCGTGCACACGAGCGAGCTGGTGGAGGTCGCGCGCTCGGCGGGCCAGGCCCTCGTCGGCGAGCTCACGGTCGGCTGCTTCACCACCCTCGGGCCGTTCGAGCTGCCGCGGCTGCTCGCCGCCTGCGAGGCCGACCACCCCGGCATCCGCGTGTCCGTGGTCGAGGACGAGCACGCCGCGCTCAAGCACGCCCTGCGCTCGGGCCGCTGCGAGCTCGCGCTGATGTACGGCTACGACCTCGACGACGACATCGACCACGTCCGGGTCGGCGTCGCGGCGCCCTACGTCCTCGTCGGCAAGGACCACGCGCTGGCCCGTCGCAAGAAGGTCGCGCTCGCCGAGCTCGAGGGGGAGCCGATGGTCCTGCTCGACCTGCCGCACAGCGGCCAGTACCTCGAGCGGATCGTCGAATCCGCCGGCTTCCGGCCGGAGATCAGGCACCGCACCGCCGGCTTCGAGACCGTCCGCGCGATGGTCGCCAACGGCCAGGGCTGGTCGGTGCTCAACCAGCGCCCGGCGAGCCGCACGACGTACGACGGCGCGGAGGTCGTCATCCTGGAGATCACCGATCCCGTGGAGCCCCTGGAGATCGTGCTGTCGTCGATGAAGGGCGTGCGGCTCACCGCGCGCGCCCAGGCCTTCGTCCGCTCGGCGGGCCGGGCCCGCCGGGCCGGCGCCCGCTGACCCGGTCCCGCACCTAGGCGCGGTCGGCGTCGTACACCGCGACCCCGTCGACCCACGTCGACCGCACCCGCGCCGTCTCGAACGCCGACGGGTCCGTCAGGTCGCCGTCGACGACGACCAGGTCGGCGAGCGCTCCCGGCGCGATTCGCCCGGTCTCGGCGTCGAGGTGGTTGGCCCGCGCCGAGCCGCGCGTGTAGCCGCGCAGGGCGACGTCCGCGGCGAGCCGTTGCTCGGCGACGAGGGCCTCGGTCCGGGCGCGCTCGTTGCCGTGGGGGTCGCCGACGGGCGCGGTCCGATGGATCGCGGTGTGCAGCCCCCAGAGGGGATCGGGGCTGGTGACCGGCCAGTCGCTGCCCATCGCGATGTCGGCCTTCGCATCCGCCAGGGCGCCGAACGGGAAGTGGTGCGGCTCTCGCTCCGGCCCGAGCAACGGCAGCTTGGTCTCCTCGATCTCCAGGTCCCGCCGGGCCCACAGGGGCTGGAGGTTCGCCGTCACGCCCAGGTCCGCGAAGCGCGGGACGTCCTGCGGGTCCACCACGTCGAGGTGGGCGATCTGGTGGCGGAGGTCGTTGGGACCGTTGGCGGCGCGGGCCGCGGCGACCGCGTCGAGGCACTCACGCACGGCGCGGTCGCCGACCCCGTGGAAGTGCACCTGGAAGCCGAGGGCGTCGAGGCGGGTCGTGATCTCCGCGAGCTCGTCGGGCGGGATGAAGGACAGGCCGGTCCCACCCGTCGGTGCGCCGGCGTGGTCGAGATAGGGGGCCAGCATCGCGCCGGTGCAGTTCTCGCAGATGCCGTCCTGCATGATCTTGACCGTCCCCGCGTGGAAGCGGCCGCCGGCGGTCAGGCGGCGTCGCTCGACCAGCTCGGGCACCTGCTCCGTGCCCCGGTCCAGCTCCCACCAGAGGGCACCACGGACGCGGGCGGTCAGCAGGCCCTCGGCCTCCAGCGCCCGGTAGGTCTCGAAGGGGTCGGGCATGCCGAGGTAGTCCCCGACGATGGCGTCCTGCCAGGCGGTGATGCCGAGCGAGTGCAGGTAGGCCTGGGCGGTCAGCATCGCCTGGCGAAGCTCGGCGGGCGAGGTGCGGGGCAGCAGGGCCGACACCATCGCCGCGGCGTCCTCGACCAGCACGCCGGTGGGCTCGCCGTCGGCATCGCGCTCGATCACGCCGTTGGGCGGGTCCACCGTGTCCCGGTCGATGCCCGCGGCACGCAGCGCGGCGGAGTTGACCCAGGCGGTGTGCCCGTCGTGGCCGTTGAGGTACGCCGGCCGGTCGGCGACCACGCGGTCGAGGTCGCGTCGGTGCGGGCGGTTGCCCGGGAAGGCGTCGCGGTACCAGCCGCCCCCGACGACCCACGCTGCCGTCGGGTGGGCGTCGGCCCACGCCCGGACGGCGGCGAGGTAGTCGGGCAGGGCGTGCACCGCGGTCAGGTCGCAGCGCTCCAGCGACATGCCGCCCTCGAGCGGGTGGACGTGGGCGTCCTGGAAGCCGGGGAGCAGGGTGCCGCCGGCGAGGTCGACCACGGTGGCGCCGGCGCCTGCCGCGGCGGTCGCCTCAGCGGCCGTCCCCACGGCGACGATCCTGCCGTCGCGGACCGCGACCGCCTCGGCGCAGGGGGTGGCGTCCATGGTGAGCACGCGCCCACCGACGAAGACGGTCGCGGACGACGCGGCGCTCATCGGGCGGCTCCGGACCGTACGGCGCTCGCGGTGGCGGCCCCGGCCGCACGTCGGGCGAACGGGTAGTAGAGGCCGCCGGCGACGACGAGCCCGACCACCCAGGCGATGTCGGTGTAGCCGAGCCCCTCGGCGAACGGACCCGTGTACATCGTGGTGACCATGAACGGCAGCTGCGCCAGGATCGCGATGACATAGACCCCCAGCGCGGGCAGGTTCCACCGTCCGTACCGGCCACCGTCGGCCCGGTAGAAGTCGTCGACCTCGTAGCTGCCGTGGTGCACGAGGTAGTAGTCGACGAGGTTGATCGCCGACCAGGGGATCAGCACGTAGAGCAGCACCGAGACGAAGTTGTAGTAGTTGGCCAGGAAGTCGGCGGAGGCGCCGATCGCGATGGCGGCACCGACGACGTGCAGCACGACGGTGGTGACCATCCGGGCGCGCACGCCGGGGATCCAGCCGGGGCGGGTGTTCTCGGCCAGCGTCAGCGCGCACAGCATGCTGCAGTAGGCGTTGACGGAGTTGCCGGTGATCGCGGCGACGGCGAAGGCGACCAGGACGACCTTCCCGAACCCTCCGAACAGGTCGACGAAGGCGACCATCACGTTGTCGCCGCCGGCGGACAGGCCCAGGATCGCGCCGGTGGTGAACAGCAGCGCGGTGCTGCTCACGCAGCCCAGGTAGGTGCCCCAGAACGCGCCCTTGCCGCCGGACTCCGCGGGCATGTAGCGCGAGTAGTCGGAGACGTACGGCGCGTAGGCGAGCTGCCAGACCGCCCCGACGGCCGTCATCGAGAAGAAGCCCGCGGTGCTGAACCCGCCCGCACCCCAGGTGATCGTGTCGGGGTGCCGGGCGACCAGCACCAGGAGGCACAGCACCAGCGGGACGCCGACGATGTAGGCGCTGATGCCGGTGACGAAGCGGACCAGCCGGTAGCCGCACAGGGCCGTCACGAGGCTGGCGAAGGTGGCCACCCAGGTGACGAGGGTCGGGTCGGTCCCGTCGTCGACGGCGACCAGCGCGTCGCCCGCCACGACGAGGTTGGAGGCGAAGAAGCCGACGAACATCACCATCGCGACGACGACGATCAGCGCCGATCCGCGCACCCCGAACTGGCCGCGGGCCTGGATCATCTGGGGTACGCCCATGGTCGGGCCCTGCGCGGCGTGCAGCGCCATCCCGATGCCGCCGATCACGTTGCCGACCACGATGGCGACCAGCGCCCACCACAGGGACAGCCCGAACAGGGTGGTGGCCAGCGCACCCGTCACCACGGTCAGGGGAGTCATGTTCATCCCGAACCAGATGGCGGCGAGCTCGCGCGGGCGGCCGTGGCGCTCCGAGGCGGGAATGGGTGCGATGGTCTGCTGCTCGATCTCGAAGAGCTTCGGGCTGACCACGTCGACTGAGTCCATCGGATGTGTCCTGTCCTCGCTGAGGGAAGCAGCCAAGAGCCATTCTTTGCTGCGCAAAGCAAACAATGGTGGCGCAGGTCACCCTCCGCAAGGGATCCATGCATCGCGGTTGCCGATGCCCTGCATCGGTTCAGGACAAGGCCGGTACGACGACGGGCCGGCCGCTCCGGGGAGCGACCGGCCCGTCGTTCGGGACCGTGGGTGGTCAGGCCGGCGTGGCCACCGGGTGCAGCTCGCTGGGGGCGAGCCTGCGCCCGCGTGCCAGCAGGTAGTAGACCGGCGCGGTGGCGACCAGGCCGATGATCCAGCTCAGGTCGGCGCCGTCCAGCCGGTCGGCGATCGGGCCGGTGTAGAGCGGCGTGGCCATGAACGGGATCTGGACCAGGATGCCGATGACGTAGGCGAGGATCGCCTGGCCGTTGAAGCGGCCGTAGATCCCGCCGTCCGCCGCGAAGATCGAGTCCATGTCGTAGTTGCCGCGGTGGATCAGGTAGAAGTCGATCAGGTTGATCGCGGTCCACGGCACCAGCACGACGAGCAGGGCGAGCACGATGTCGACGAAGTGCCCGATGAAGTCGCCGGAGACGCCGATGGCGAAGTAGGTCGACGCGGCCATCACGACCAGCGACAGCACCAGGCGGGTGCGCGCCGTCGGGATCCAGCGGGCGACGAAGGTCTGCACGCAGGTGATGATCGAGAGCACCGTGCCGTAGAGGTTGAGCGCGTTGTGGCTGATCACGGACAGCAGGAAGAGCACGAGCAGCGGGGTGCCGAAGGCGCCGGTGGTGTCGCGCACGCCGGTCATGACCTCGACGCCGGGCTTCATGGCCAGGGCGACGATCGCGCCGAACGCGAAGGGCAGGATGGAGCCGAGGGTGCAGCCCAGGTAGGTGGCGTTGAAGGTCGCCCGCACGCCGACGTCGGCGGGCAGGTAGCGCGAGTAGTCGGAGACGTACGGCGCGAAGGCGATCTGCCAGAGCGCACCGAGCGAGACGGTCGCGAGGAAGCCGGCCGTGCTGTAGCCGCCCTGCGTCCAGAAGCCCGCGGGCACGCCGGCGACGAAGATCGCGGCCGTGCCGAGCACGATGCCGATGCCGAGGACCCAGGTGGCGACCTTGTTGAGCGCGTGGATGACCTTGTAGCCGATCACGGCGATCAGGCCGGAGCCGAGCGCGCCGAGGACGATGCCGGCCTCGACCGGGATCGGGTCGGCGATCCCGTGCAGCGACTGGCCGGCGAGCACGATGTTGGACGCGAAGAACGCGAGGTACATGACCGCGGCGATCACGACGACGATCAGGGCGCCGTACGAGCCGAACTGGCCGCGGCTCTGGATCATCTGCGGGATGCCCATCTGCGGCCCCTGGGCCGAGTGCAGGGCCATGAAGACGCCGCCGACGAGGTGGCCGACCACGATGGCGACGAGGCACCAGAAGAGGTCGAGCCCGAAGACGGTGACACCGGCGGCGCCGGTGACGACGGGCAGGGGAGCGATATTCGTCCCGAACCACAGGGTGAAGAGGTCGCGCACCTTGCCGTGGCGGTCCTCCGGTGGGACGTAGCCGATGGTGTGCTTCTCGACGACGGACTGGTCAGACATGGTTCATTCTCCAAAGGTTGTGAGGCGCACCACCATGGTCGTGACGGTCCCAGTCCTCTGGCAAACGAATCCTTTTGGCGCTAGTCATCTGTTGTGCAGATGACTGCCCGGTGCGCTACGCCAGGCGCGGCAGCACCTGCTCGCCGTAGAAGGCGATCATCTCCCGCCAGTGCGGTCCGATGTTGCTCACGTAGAGCTCGTCGAAGCCCGCGTCGGCGTACTCCTGCACGGCCTGCACGTGCTCCTCGACGTCGCGCCCGGCGACGACGCCCTGAGCGGTGCTCTCCTTCGTCACCAGCTGCGAGGCCTGCTCGAAGTGACGGGGCGAGGGCAGCACCTGCGCCAGCTCGCCCGGGAGGCCGGCGTTGGCCCACAGGCGGTGCGCGTGCTCGACGCCCTCCTCCGCGGTCGGCGCCCACGCGACCTTGAGGCCGGCGGCCGCCGGCTTCCCGCCGGAGAGGTCGCCGAACAGGCTGCGCAGCTCGCGGTCGGGGCTGGTGCTCACGAAGCCGTCGGCGATGTCGGCGGCGACCCGCGTCGCCTTCTCCCCGAAGGCCGACATCCAGATCGGGAGGGGCTCCTCGGGCACGGTCCAGAGCTGGGCGTCGTCGACGGTGAAGTAGGTCCCGCGGTGGTCGACCGTCTTCCCGGTGCACAGCTCCCGGATCAGGGCGACGGCCTCGCGCAGCATCTCGATGCGGACGTCGAAGGACGGCCAGACCTCACCGGTGAGGTGCTCGTTGAGCGCCTCGCCCGTGCCCACGCCGAGGCGGAAGCCCGGGTTCATGACGGCACAGGTCGCCGCAGCGTGGGCGACGACGAGCGGACCGGTGCGGCCGATGGGACAGGTCACGGCGGTCATCACCGGCAGGCTCGTGGCCTGCGCGACGGCACCGATCACCGGCCACACCATCGGGCTCTGCCCCTGCTCGGAGTTCCACGGGTTGATGTGGTCGCTGATCCACAGGCCGGCGAAGCCGGCCTCCTCGGCGGCGACCGCCTGTCCGACGAGCTGGTCGGGGGTGTGCTCCTCGCACGAGAGGAAGTAGCCGATCTTCATGGGAAGCCCTTCGTGGGGGGTCGGGTGCGTCCTCCCGGGCGCTACCCGGACCACAGCACGGCATCCGCGCCTGCCAGTAGGGTCGCGCCATGAGCACTGACTGGCGCAGCGACCTGGTCGAGCGGGTCCGCTCCCTCATCGAGACGGCGGAGCCCGCCGTCGTCGAGGAGGCCAAGTGGAGGAAGGCCTCCAACCCCGACGGCGTCCCCACCTTCTCGGCCGACGGGCTGATCTGCACGGTCGAGACCTACAAGGACAAGGTGAAGCTGACCTTCGCCAAGGGCGCCTCCCTCGCCGACCCCGCCGGCCTGTTCAACGCCAGCCTCGACGCGGGCACCCGCCGCGCCATCGACGTCTTCGAGGGCGAGGAGCTCGACGGCGACGCGCTGGTCGCACTCGTCCGCGAGGCCGTCGCGCTCAACCGCTCCTGACATGTCCATGCACTACGTCGGGATCGACCTCGCCTGGGGAGAGCGCAGGCCCACCGGCCTCGCGGTCCTCGACGCGGACGGGGTGCTGCTGGCGGTGTCCGCGGTGCGGACCGACGAGGAGATCGAGGCCGCCCTGGCGTCGTACGTCGAGGGGGAGTGCCTGGTCGCGATCGACGCGCCGCTGATCGTGCGCAACGCCACCGGCAACCGGCCCGCGGAGAAGCAGCTCAACAAGGACTTCGCGCGCTTCGACGCCGGCGCGCACCCCTCCAACACCGGCAAGCCCGAGTTCAGCGAGCAGCCGCGCGCCGCGCGCGTGGCTGCCCGGCTCGGCCTCGACATCAACCCGTGGTCGCGGAGGCCGCGGAGGGGGATCGAGGTCTACCCGCACCCGGCGACGGTCGCGCTGTTCCGGCTCGGGCGCACGCTGAAGTACAAGGACAAGCCGGGGCGCGACCTCGAGCACCTGCGGGCCGAGCTGCTGGTGCTGATGCGCCTGGTGGAGGGCCTCGCCAGCGCCGAGCCGTCGCTGCGGGTGGAGGGCCCGGCCTGGCGTGCGTTGCACGCTGCGGTGGTCGCGGCGGCGCGCAAGAGCGAGCTGCGCGTCGTGGAGGACCAGGTCGACGCCGTGGTGTGCGCCTACATCGCCCGCTTCGCCGACCTGCGGCGGGAGGACACGGTCGTCTACGGCGACCTCGACTCCGGCTACATCGTGACCCCGGCACTGCCCGACGACCTGGTCCCGACGCCGCGGCAGAAGCAGGTGGCGCTCGCGGCGGCCACCCCGGCGGTCGTCGCGGCGCCGGACATCGGCGCCGCCGTTCGTGAGTACGCCGAGGGCTGGCCCGCCGTCCGCGACGCGACGGACCGCTTCGTCGCCCTGGTCACCTCGGTGCTCGACGAGGCCGGCATCAACTACCTGACCGTCACCGGACGGGCCAAGTCGGTCACGTCGTTCGCCGCGAAGGCGGCCCGGACGGCCGGCGGACACCCCGTCTACGCCGATCCGCTGCGCGAGGTCACCGACCAGGTCGGCGTCCGCGTCATCACCTACGTCCACAGCGACGTGCAGGCCGTCGCCGACCTGCTCGCCGACCAGGTCACCCTCCTCGACGACCGCGACATGGGGCGGGAGACGGCGAGCGAGGGCCGGTTCGGCTACGCCAGCCGCCACCTCCTGGTGAAGGTGGACGACATGGCCGCCACGAACGGGGTCGCGCAGGTGCAGATCCGCACCGTGCTGCAGCACGCGTGGGCGGAGTTCGAGCACGACATCCGCTACAAGGGGACCATCCCCGACGAGCACGTCCCCGACTTCGACCGTCGGTTCACCCTGGCCGCGGGGCTGCTCGAGCTCGCCGACCGCGAGTTCTCCATCATCCGCGAGCGGATCCAGCCCGGCTTCGCCGACGAAGGCGAGCCGGTGGGCGGTCCGGACGACGACCCGCGGATCCCGCCGCGCGAGCTCGCGGCCTTCCTGGCCGGCCAGTACGCCGACGCCGGCTGGTCGCGCACCGACCACTACGTCTGGATGGCCACCATCGTCCTGGAGCTCGGCATCACCTCGCTGTCGGCGCTCGGCGAGGTGCTGCGCCAGGTCGACGCCGACCTGCTGCGGGAGCGGATGGGCTACCGCTACCCGCCCGGCGCCGTACGACGGCTCGACGACGCGCTGCTGTGGACCTACGGCGAGGAGTACGTCGAGCTCCGCGCCAACGCCGACCGGGTCGGCGCCCTGCGGTCCCGGCTCGCGAGGATGCGCGGGGGACTTCCGACGTAACGGGCTGCTCCGCCGTCTCCGGACGCGAGGTCGGGGTACCGGTGCGGGTCAGTGACCACGACACCGAGGAGGACCACGATGGGCAGCTCCCTGACGACCGGCGCGGACGGCGTCACCGACACCGAGGCCGGAGCGCCGCAGGAGCACAAGCGGATCGCCTTCCTGGTGGCCGCCGAGGGGATCGAGCGGGTGGAGCTCGACGATCCCTGGAAGGCAGTCGTCGATGCCGGCCACGACGCAGTGCTGGTCAGCCCCGAGGGCGGCCAGGTGCAGACCTTCGACCACCTCGACAAGGCGGCGACGCGCGACGTCGACGTGACGGTCGCCGATGCCGACGCCGACGAGTTCGACGCGCTCGTGCTCCCCGGCGGTGTCGCCAACCCGGACGCCCTGCGCACGGACGCCGGCGCGGTGGCGCTCGTGAAGACGTTCATGGAGTCCGGCAAGACGGTCGCCGCGATCTGCCACGCCCCGTGGACGCTCATCGAGGCGGACGTCGTCCGGGACCGGCGGCTGACCTCCTGGCCCAGCCTGCAGACCGACCTGCGCAATGCGGGGGCGGACTGGGTGGACGAGCGGGTCGTCACCGACGGCAACCTGATCACGAGCCGCAAGCCGGACGACCTGCCCGCCTTCGTCGCGGCGCTCGTCGAGGCCGTCGAGCACGGCGTCGACTCGGCACGGTCCGCCGACGTGTGAGCCGGAGGCGCACGTGGACGTGACGACCGTCGAGGACGCCGAGCGGCCGGCGGACCGACCCACGCTGTCGTGGGAGCGGGTCCGCAAGGCGGCGGACAAGCTGACCACGCCGCTCCTCCCCGACGACTACCTGACCCTCCTCAACCCGCTGTGGAGCTCGCGTGAGCTCCGCGGCCGGGTGGAGGAGGTCATCCGCGAGACGGACGACGCCGCGACGCTCGTCATCCGGCCCGGCTGGGGATGGCGCTACCTGCACCGGCCGGGCCAGTTCGTCGGGATCGGCGTCCAGGTGCAGGGCAAGTACCACTGGCGCTCCTACTCGGTGAGCTCCCCGCCGGTCCGGGCCGGGCGCACGCTGGCCATCACGGTGCGGGCGATGCCGGAGGGCTTCCTGTCCGACCACCTGGTCAACGGGCTCGAGCCGGGCACGATCGTCCGGCTGGCGACGCCGAGCGGCGACTTCGTGCTGCCGGACCCGCCTCCCGCGCGGTCGCTGTTCCTCGTCGGGGGCAGCGGGATCACCCCGGTGATGTCGATGCTGCGGACGCTGGACCGGCGCGGCACGATGTCCGACGTCGTCCTCCACTACTCGTCGACGACCCCCGAGCGGATGATCTTCCGCGACGAGCTGCTGGCCCTGCACGACAAGCATCCGTCGTTCGTGCTGCACGAGCGGCACACCGACGCCGAGGGCGTGCTCGAGCTCGCCTCCCTGGACGACGTGGTCCCCGACTGGCGCGACCGCGAGACCTGGGCCTGCGGCCCCGCGCCCATGCTCGACGCCATCGAGGAGCACTGGGAGCGGGCCGGGCTGACGGACCGGCTCCACCTCGAGCGCTTCTCGTTGGCGCTGTCCGGCGACGGGGGAGAGGGCGGCACGATCACCTTCCAGAACTCCGGCCGGCAGGCGGAGGCCGACGGTGCGACCACCGTCCTCGAAGCCGGCGAGTCCGCCGGCGTCGGCATGCCCTACGGCTGCCGCGTCGGGATCTGCCACACCTGCACCGTCACCAAGATCTCCGGCACGGTCCGCGACCTGCGCAACGGCAACGACTTCGACCAGCCCAACGAGCAGGTCCAGACGTGCGTCACCGTGCCGGTCGGCGCGTGCGTGCTCGACATCTGACCCCCACCAACCGACAACCCGACAGCCCGCCACCCCTGGAGGAACCATGGCCATCGCCGACGTCGCGGAGTATGCCCACCTGACCCCCGAGGAGGTGGACGAGATCGGCCGCGAGCTCGACGCCATCCGGGCGGAGATCGAGGAGTCCCGGGGCGCGGCCGACGCCGCCTACATCAACCGGGTGATCCGCACCCAGCGCTGGATGGCGGCCGCGGCCCGCATCGGCATGATCGCGAGCGCGCCGCTGCCCGGCAAGGTGCGCCGCCCCGTGGTGGCCGCCAGCGCGGTCAGCCTGGGCCTCGCCAAGATCCTCGAGAACATGGAGATCGGGCACAACGTCATGCACGGCCAGTGGGATTGGATGAACGACCCCGAGATCCACTCCTCGACGTGGGAGTGGGACACCGGCCAGCCCGCCGAGCAGTGGAAGCACAGCCACAACTACATCCACCACCAGTTCACCAACGTGCTCGGCTACGACAACGACATCGGGTACGGCGTCCTGCGCATGGCCCGCGAGCAGAAGTGGCACCCGGTCAACCTCGGCCAGCCGGTCTACAACGCCCTGCTCGCCGGTCTGTTCCAGTGGGGCGTGGCGCTCCACGACCTCGACCTCGAGGCGATCCGCAAGGGCAAGAAGGACCCGAAGGAGATGAAGCGCCAGCTGCGGCAGATCCTGAGGAAGGGACGCAACCAGATCCTCAAGGACTACGTGCTGTACCCGGCGCTCACCGGCAGGCACTGGCGCTCGACCATCAAGGCCAACGCCAGCGCCAACCTGATGCGCAACCTCTGGGCCTACCTGATCATCTTCTGCGGCCACTTCCCCGACGGGGCGCTCCACTTCACCGAGGACGAGCTCGACGACGAGTCGCGCGCCGAGTGGTACCTCCGCCAGATCCTCGGCACCGCCAACTTCGAGGGCAGCAGGCTGCTGCACGTGATGAGCGGCAACCTCGGCTACCAGATCGAGCACCACCTGTTCCCGGACCTGCCCAGCAACCGGTACGCGCAGATCGCCCCTCGGGTCCGCGAGCTGTGCGACAAGTACGACATCCCGTACACCACCGGACCGCTGCACCGGCAGTACGGCCAGGTCCTGCGCGTGATCATGAAGCTGTCGCTCCCCAACCGGCTCACCAGCGACGACAAGCCGCCGACCGGCACCGACGTGACCATCGAGCACGGTCGCCGGCGGCAGGAGGCCCGTCAGCAGCGCCGGCGCGAGCTCGGGGGCTGGTCCCGCTCCGACCAGGCCTCCGCCTGAGCACGGCCGTGCCCGCTCCGCCCACCCTCGTCGGGTTCGCGTGGTGCGACGGCGTCCTCGACCGTCGTACCGTCGTCCGGTGCGCGCTCGCCCGGGTGTGCGGCAGGTGCGGGCGAAGCCTCGGTCGCCCCGTCGTCTTCGTCGGCGACCACGACGAGCACGACCGGAACTCCTTCCACCTGCCACCGCTGCACGAGGAGTGCGGCCAGGACCTGCTCCGGGCCGCCGGACCCGGCCACGTGCTGGTGCGCACGGGCGGCTTCGAGTTCGTCCGGCCCGGACGCGACGACCCCGACGAGGAGCCGCGCTTCGTGCCGAACTCGCTCCTGTGAGCCCCACGCACCCGTCGCCGGGCGCGGACGTGACCCGCGCCACCACGAATCCGAGGGTGGGCTGGGGCGGTGCGGGTACTGCGCGGCGATGCAGACGCAGCCCCGCCGTACCGTCGAGACCTGGCCCGGGGCGGCGTACCCCCTCGGCGCGACCTTCGACGGAAGCGGGACCAACTTCGCGCTCTTCAGCGAGGTCGCGGACCGGGTCGAGCTCTGCCTGGTCGACGTCGACGCCGACGGGTCCCGCCAGGAGACGCGGGTCGAGCTCACCGAGGTCGACGGCTACGTCTGGCACGCCTACCTGCCGCAGGTCCAGCCCGGCCAGCTCTACGGCTACCGGGTGCACGGCCCGTGGGACCCGGCGCAGGGGCTGCGCTGCAACCCGGCGAAGCTGCTGCTCGACCCCTACGCGAAGGCGACGGTGGGCGAGGTCGACTGGGGCCAGAGCCTCTTCGGCTACGACTTCGGCGACCCGGACTCGCGCAACGACGACGACTCGCTCCAGCAGATGGTGCTCGGGGTCGTCACCAACCCGTGGTTCGACTGGGAGGGCGACCGGCCCCCGCGCACGCCGTACGCCGAGACCGTGATCTACGAGGCCCACGTCAAGGGCCTCACGGCGACCCACCCGGAGGTGCCGGAGGACCTGCGCGGGACGTACGGCGGGCTGGCCCACCCGGCCGTCGTCGAGCACCTCCAGGGCCTCGGCGTCACCGCGCTGGAGCTGATGCCGGTGCACCAGTTCGTGCACGACGACGTCCTGCTCCAGCGGGGACTGCGCAACTACTGGGGCTACAACACGCTCGGCTTCTTCGCCCCGCACGGGGGCTACGCGGCCAGCCCGGACCCGGGCCACCAGGTCCAGGAGTTCAAGGCGATGGTCAAGGCGCTGCACGACGCCGGCATCGAGGTCATCCTCGACGTGGTCTACAACCACACCGCGGAGGGCAACCACCTCGGCCCGACCCTGAGCTTCAAGGGCATCGACAACCCCGCCTACTACCGGCTCGTGGACGACGACCGGCAGTACTACATGGACTACACCGGCACGGGGAACTCGCTCAACGCCGGCAACCCACACTCCCTGCAGCTGATCATGGACTCGCTGCGCTACTGGGTCACCGAGATGCACGTCGACGGCTTCCGCTTCGACCTCGCCTCGGCCCTCGCCCGCGAGTTCTACGACGTCGACCGGCTCGCCACCTTCTTCGAGCTGGTGCAGCAGGACCCGGTGGTCAGCCAGGTGAAGCTGATCGCCGAGCCGTGGGACGTCGGTCCCGGCGGCTACCAGGTCGGCGGGTTCCCGCCGCAGTGGACGGAGTGGAACGGCGCCTACCGCGACACGGTCCGCGACTTCTGGCGCGGCGAGCACAACCTCGGCGAGCTCGCCAGCCGCCTCGCGGGTTCGGCCGACCTCTACGAGCACACCGGGCGGCGGCCGGTCGCGAGCATCAACTTCGTGACCGCGCACGACGGGTTCACGCTGCGCGACCTGGTGTCCTACGAGAGCAAGCACAACGACGCCAACGGCGAGGACGGGCGTGACGGCGCCGACGACAACCGCTCGTGGAACCACGGTGTCGAGGGGCCGACCGACGACCCCGGCATCAACGAGGCGCGCGCCCGCGACCAGCGCAACCTGCTCGCGACGTTGCTGCTCAGCCAGGGCGTGCCGATGGTGCTGCACGGCGACGAGCTGGGGCGCACCCAGCAGGGCAACAACAACACCTACGCCCAGGACTCCGCGCTGAGCTGGGTCGACTGGGAGCGGGTCGACCGTCCGCTGTGCGAGTTCGTCGCCGAGCTGACCCGCCTGCGCCGGAAGCACCCGTCGCTGCGCCGCCAGCGCTTCTTCACCGGGACGACGGTGCGCGCAGGGGAGGGGGAGCGGCTCAACGACATCGTCTGGCTCCACCCGGAGGGCCGTCCGATGGAGGACGAGGACTGGGGAGACCTGCGCACGCTGGGGATGTACCTCAACGGCGACGGCATCGCCGGCCGCGACCGCCAGGGACGGGCGATCCGCGACGACCACCTCCTGCTCCTCCTCAACGGCGACGACGCGCGGGACGTGACCCTCCCCGACGAGGAGTACGCCGCGTCCTGGCAGGTGGTCCTCGACACGAGCGGGACCTGCGCGACGGACCAGCGCCTCGACGCCGGGGGGATCCTCGCCCTGCCGCACCGCTGCGTCGTCGTGCTGCGCCAGTGGCACGAGCCGGAGCCGGTCGCCGACGTCAGCCCGGCGGCGTCCGTGGCCTCCCTGGCGGAGGACCAGTGAGCGCCGGCCGGGTGCCGAGCAGCACCTACCGCCTGCAGGTCCGCGAGTCCTTCGACCTCGACGCCGCCCGCGAGCTGCTGCCCTATCTGGACGAGCTCGGGGTCGGCTGGGTGTACCTCTCCCCGATCCTCGAGGCCCATCCCGGCAGCGACCACGGGTACGACGTCGTCGACCCCACCCGCGTCGACCCGGCCCGCGGCGGGCCGGAGGCCCTCGCCCGCCTCTCGGCCGAGGCGCACCGCCGGGGGATGGGCGTCGTCGTCGACATCGTCCCCAACCACGTCGGGGTGGAGAGCCCGGCGACCAACGGCTGGTGGTGGGACGTGCTCAAGCACGGCCGCGACTCGCGCTTCGCACGCTTCTTCGACGTCGACTGGGTGGCCGGTCGTGGCCGGGTGCTGCTGCCGGTCGTCGGCGACGAGGACCGGCCCGACCCGGAGGGCCCGATCGCCAACCTCAGGCTGGTCGACGGCATGCTCGGCTACCACGACCACCGCTTCCCGATCGCCCCCGGCACGGACGAGGGGACGGACGACCCGCAGCTGGTGCACGAGCGCCAGCACTACCGGCTGGTCAGCTGGCGGGCGGCCGACGACGACCTCGACTACCGGCGCTTCTTCGCCGTCAACACGCTCGCCGGCGTGCGGGTCGAGGACCGCGACGTCTTCGAGGCGAGCCACGTGGAGATCGCCCGCTGGTTCCGCGAGCGGCTGGTCGACGGCCTGCGCGTGGACCACCCGGACGGGCTGCGGCACCCGGCGGCGTACCTCGACGACCTGGCGGACCTCACCGGCGACGCCTGGGTGGTCGTGGAGAAGATCCTCGAGCCCGGTGAGGACCTGCCCGCCCGCTGGCGCACGGCCGGGACCACCGGCTACGACGCGCTCGCCCTGATCGACCGGGTCCTGGTCGAGCCGTCCGGCGGCCAGGTGCTCGCGGCCCTCGACGACCGGCTCCGCGAGGACGGCCGGCCCTGGCCGGAGCTCGTGCGCACAAGCAAACGTCACGTCGCGGAGACGATCCTGCACGCGGAGGTACGACGCATCGCCCGCGAGATCGCCGTCGAGCTCGAGGTGGACCCCGACCGCTCGTGGCGCGAGCCCGTCGAGGAGGTCCTGGTCGAGCTGCTCGCCGCCTTCCCCGTCTACCGCAGCTACCTGCCCGCGGGCCGCCGCCACCTGCAGCAGGCGGCCGACGCCGTCCGCGCCGAGCGCCCGGACCTCGCCGACGCGCTCGACCTCGTCCTGCCGGTCCTCGCGGACCGTGTCCGGGCGCCCTCGCTGCGCTTCCAGCAGACGAGCGGGATGATCATGGCGAAGGGGGTCGAGGACCGGGCCTTCTACCGGCGCAGCCAGCTGACCTCGCTCAACGAGGTCGGGGGCGACCCGTCGGAGTTCTCGATCCGGTCCGACGCCTTCCACGCCGCCATGGCCCGCCGCCAGGCCACCAGCCCCGAGGCGATGACCACCCTCAGCACCCACGACACCAAGCGCGGCGAGGACGTCCGCGCGCGGATCAGCGTGCTCGCCGAGGTGCCGCACTGGTGGGAGGAGACCCTCGCCGCGCTCCTCGCGGCCGCACCGGCACCGCCCGGCGGCTTCCCCCACCTGCTGCTGCAGGCGGCCGTCGGCGCCTGGCCGATCTCGCGCGAGCGCCTCCACGCCTACGCCGAGAAGGCGATGCGCGAGGCGGGGGAGCACACCACCTGGACCGCACCCGACCCGTCGTACGAGACCTCGGTGCACACCCTCGTCGACGCGCTGTACGACGATCCCGCCGTGACCGCCCTCGTGGAGCGGGCCGTGGCCCGGCTGGCCACGCCGGGCTGGAGCAACGCGCTCGCCGCGAAGCTGCTCAGCCTCACCGTGCCGGGCGTCCCCGACGTCTACCAGGGCAGCGAGCTGTGGGAGCAGAGCCTCGTCGACCCCGACAACCGCCGGGCCGTGGACTTCGACCTGCGCCGCAAGCTGCTGTCCGCGCTCGCCGCCGGGACGCCGGTCGGCGCGGCCAGCGGGCCGGACGACGACGGCTGCAGCAAGCTGCACGTGGTGCGCACGGCGCTCCGGCTGCGGCGCGACCGGCCCGACCTGTTCACCCGGTACGACCCGGTCGTGGCGACCGGGCACGCTGCGCGGCACGTGCTCGCCTTCGACCGCGGCGGTGCGCTCACGATCGTGACCCGGATGCCGATCGGGCTCGAACGCAGCGGCGGCTGGCGGCAGACCCCCCTGCACCTACCGCCGGGGGAGTGGCGCGACCTGCTCACCGGGCGCCCGGCGGCGGCCGAGGTCGGCTCGCTGCTCGCGGACCTGCCCGTCGCCCTCCTCGTGCGGGAGGACCGATGACGTTCGAGGTCTGGGCGCCGCGTGCGCGGCGCGTGCGACTGGCGCTCGACGGCGCCGTCCACCCGATGACGTCGGTCGCGGGTGGCTGGTGGGCGCCCGCGGCCGACCCGGGCCTCGTGCCCGACGGCACCCGCTACGGCTACCTCCTGGACGACGACGAGCAGGCCCTCCCGGACCCCCGCTCGCGACGGCAGCCCGACGGCGTGCACGGGCTCTCGGCCACCTTCGACGCCGCGGCGCACACCTGGGGGGACCGTGGGTGGACCGGACGCCAGCTCGCCGGGGCCACGATCTACGAGATGCACGTCGGCACGTTCACCCCGGAGGGCACGCTCGACGCGGCGGCAGACCGGCTCGACCACCTCGTCGGCCTCGGCGTCGGTTTCGTGGAGCTGATGCCGGTCAACGCCTTCAACGGGGTGCACAACTGGGGATACGACGGCGTGCTGTGGTCGGCCGTGCACGAGCCCTACGGCGGCCCGGCGGCGTACCAGCGCTTCGTGGACGCCTGCCACCAGGCGGGCATCGGGGTCATCCAGGACGTGGTCCACAACCACCTCGGACCGTCCGGCAACTACCTGCCCCGCTTCGGTCCCTACCTGAAGGACGGTCGCAACACGTGGGGCGACCTGGTCAACCTCGACGGCGAGGGCTCGGTCGAGGTGCGCCGGTACATCATCGACAGCGCCCTCATGTGGCTGCGCGACCACCACGTCGACGGCCTGCGCCTCGACGCCGTCCACGCCCTGTCCGACGACTCCGACGTGCACCTGCTGGAGGAGCTGGCGGTCGAGGTCGCCGCGCTGTCGGCGCACCAGAACCGGCCGCTGACGCTCATCGCGGAGTCCGACCTCAACGACACCCGCCTGGTCACCCCGCGCGAGGGCGGCGGCTACGGCCTCGACGCCCAGTGGAGCGACGACTTCCACCACGCCGTCCACGTCGCCCTCACGGGCGAGACCGACGGCTACTACGCCGACTTCGCGCCGCTCGGCGCGCTGGCGAAGGTGCTCGATCGCGGCTTCTTCCACGACGGCACCTTCTCGAGCTTCCGCGACCGTGACCACGGCCGGCCCGTCGACACCGAGCACATGCCCGCGTGGCGGCTCGTCGTGTGCGCCCAGAACCACGACCAGGTCGGCAACCGTGCGCGCGGTGACCGCACCGCCGAGCACCTCGACGAGGGGCGCCTCCTGTGCGCCGCCCTGCTGACGCTGTGCTCGCCCTTCACCCCGATGCTCTTCCAGGGGGAGGAGTGGGCGGCCAGCACGCCCTTCGCGTTCTTCACCTCCCACCCCGAGCCGGAGCTGGCGCGGGCGACCGCGGAGGGCCGCCTCGCCGAGTTCGAGCGGATGGGGTGGGACCCCGACGAGGTGCCCGACCCGCAGGACCCGGCGACCTTCGCGCGCAGCCGGCTCGACTGGGACGAGGCCGACGAGGGCCGCCACGCCCGGGTGCTGGCCGGCTACCGCCGCCTGGCGGCGCTGCGCAGGGAGCTCCCCGGGATCACCGACCCCCGCTTCGGGACGGCCCGGGCCGACGAGGCGAGCCGACAGCTGACCCTGGAGCGCGGGGCGCTCGCGGTGCACGTCAACCTCGGTGGGGACGCCTGGGAGGTCGGGAGCGGCGAGGTCCTGTTCAGCACCGCCCGGCCCGGCGACCCCGCCTTCGTGGCCGCGGAGGTCGTGGTCCCGCCCGGCAACGGCGTGCTGGTACGACGCTGAGCCGCGACCGGCGCCCCCTGCCGGACATCAGACCGGCAGGGTGACGTCCTCGCCCGGGTCGAGCCACGTGATCCGGTCGGCGAGCGGCGACCGCGCGAGCACGGCCTCGGCGGGGGCGCGACCCTGCTGGAAGTGCGACCAGCCCTCGTAGTGCACCGGCACCACGTGGGCCGGGTCGACCAGCTCGATCAGCTCGGCACCCTCGCGGGCGTCCATCGTGTAGCGCAGCCAGCCCGACAGGTAGCGGAACCGGACCGACCCGAGGTGCAGCAGCACGGTGCCGATCCGCAGCCGCGACGGGACCTCCCGCAGCGCGGGGTACAGCACGGTGTCGCCGGTGACCCAGAGCTCCCCGTTCTCCTGGCCGGCCCAGGCGAGGGAGAACCCGATCACCGGACCCGTGATCGGGTCGCTGCCGACCGGTCCGTGCCGGCAGGGCGTCGCGGTGACGGTGATCGTCTCCTTGCCCGGCGCCTCGAGCGTCGTGGTCTCCCAGGGCGCGAGCCCGATCGCGCCGTTGCCGAGCTTCGCGGCGCCCTTCGTGGTGGTGACGGTCGTGCCCCAGGTGGGCAGCAGGTCGCGGGCCGACGGGTCGAGGTTGTCCCCGTGGTGGTGGTGGCTGACCAGCACGGCATCGACCGGGCCGAGCTCCCCGGGCTGGATCGAGGGGCCCACGAGCTTGCGCGACGTCGTACCCCAGCCGAAGAAGTAACGCCGGCCCGGCGGGTCGAAGGTCGGATCGGTCAGGATCCGCCACCCGCCGACCTCGATCAGCGTCGTCGGGCCGCCGATGTGCGTGATCCTCGTCTCGGACATGAGCCGACTCTAGGGAAGGTGCGAGACCGTAGCATCGCTTTCCGTTCCTGCCGTCCGCCGAAAGGGCTCCCCGTGCGCGCCACCGCAACTGCCACCGTCCAGGCTCCCGTCGACCAGGTGTGGGCCTCACTGTCCCACCACGAGGGCATGGCCTCGTGGGGGCCCGGGATGAAGGTGTCGCTGGACGAGGAGGGCGCGCCGGAGCGCAACGGCGTCGGCGCCGTACGACGGATCAAGGCGCCCGGCCCGGCGCCGGCGATCGTCGAGGAGATCACCCGCTTCGAGGCCGGCCGGGTGCTCGGCTACAAGGCGCTGGGCGGCGTGCCGTTCCGCAACTACAGCGGCGAGGTCGTGCTCTCCGCGACCGGCGGGGGCACCCGCATCGAGTGGACCCTCACCGCGGACCAGAGGCTGCCGGTGGTCGAGCAGGTCGCGCTGAAGGCGGTCGTGACGACGCTGCTGCAGCTCCTGGTCCGTTCGGTGAAGAAGGGCTGACGCTCCGCCGGACGGCCCGGCTCAGGCCATCTCGGGCACGTGCAGGTGGGCGTAGGCGAGCTCGAACTCGTGCACCTCGACCACCTGGCCGGAGGCCTCGGTCGCGGTCCGGGTCCGCATCTCGTCGGCAGCCGACCGGCTCGCCTCCATCGTCTCCCGCGTCTCCCACGTGGTGGTCGCGCAGCACAGGCCGGACGCGCGGTCCACGAGGAGGCTGGCGCTGCAGAAGCCGTCCATCTCCTCGAGCTGGGAGAGCAGCACCGTCCGGAAGGTCTCGGCCATCGTGTCGACGTCGCCCTCCAGCCAGCTCACCCGGCAGCACTCGCCGTGGTGGCTGCGGTGCATCGCGACGATCTCCCACGAGTCGACCTGCATCGACGCGCCGAGGATGTCGCGACCGCGCTCGCGCATCGACCGCAATGTCGCGTCGCTGGCCGTCATCGCCTCCTCGGTCTCCCAGGAGCTGGTGGCGATGCAGTAGCCGGTGTCGCGGTCGACCAGCAGCGACAGGCCGCGACAGCCGTCGGTGTGGGCGAGCATCGGGCCTGCCTCGGCCTCGACGAACTTGATGCCCGCGTCGATGTTCTCGGGCCTGCCGTGGAACGTGCTCGAGCGTGCGTACACGGCCCACTCCTCTCAGGGACAGGGCGACGCCCGACCGGCATCGCCGGTCCTCCCTGCATACTCCTCCGCGCCCGCGGGCGCCATCCCTACCCGTCCGTAGGTCGGGGCGGGCGGTGCGAGACGGCGTCGGCGACGTCGGCCGGGGTCACGTCGACCTCGCTCGGGTCGGCCTCCGCGTCGATGCTCGTCACCGGCTTCGCCGGCTGCTTGCGCGGGCGCTTCGGCTTCGCGACCGGGGAGGGATCGAGGCCGAGCTCCTCGGTCACGTTGACCGGACGGTCCGGGGAGACCTCGACCTCCGGACCGGGCGGGACGGACTCGGCCTTGTTCGTGCCGATCACACTCCGGGCGAGCCGGGTCGCCGTGCCCGCGAGGGTGAACGGTGCCTTCAGTACGTCGTGGGCGATGCCCTTGAGGGTGGAGATCGGGTTCATGCGATGGGCGGTACCCCGACCCGCGGCCTCCACCCGCGGGACGTGGGTCACGGCGGATCCGTGCCGACAGATTTCCGCTGGCGGGTCGTCGTACTGACGTGATGCTGTTCGTGGTGGGGGTGAAGGCGGTGATCGGCACCGCCCGCAACCGAGGAGAGCAGCGATGACGCACTACCTGATGTCCGTGGTCGGTCCGGTCGAGTACGACGACGAGTTCTTCGGCTACGGCTCGAAGGAGGAGATGGAGCAGTCGTTCGCCGAGACGGGCGCCTTCAACGACCAGCTCAAGGCGGACGGCTACTGGGTGTTCGCGGGAGGGCTGCAGTCGCCCGCGAACGCGACCGTCGTCGACGGCCAAGGGGCCACGCCGGTCGTGACCGACGGTCCCTACCTGGAGACCAAGGAGGCGATGGCCGGCTTCTGGGTGATCGACGCGCCCGACCTCGACGTCGCGATCAAGCTCGCCGCCGCCGCGTCGAAGGCGTGCCGCGGCAAGGTCGAGGTGCGGCCGTTCGACGGCCTCGCGTGACGGGTCAGGCGTCGACCGGGCGCTCGTTGTAGGCGCCGGCGAGCTCCTGGCCGGTCAGCGCGTGGATCGCGTCCATGATCTCGTCGGTCGCCTCGCGACGCGCCTTGCCCGGCGCCACGCCGTCGAAGCGGCCGGTGAAGTCGAGCGGCTTGCCGAAGCGGACCGTCACCTTGGCCCGCCGCGGCCAGCTCGAGTCGACCGGCTGGAGGTGGTCGGTGCCGACGAGGCCGACGGGTACGACGGGTACGCCGGCGGTGAGCGCCAGCTGCGCCACGCCGGTCCGCCCGCGGTAGAGCCGTCCGTCGCGCGAGCGGGTGCCCTCGGGGTAGATGCCGAACGCCTCGCCCCGGCCGAGCACCTCGAGCGCGACGTCCAGCGAGTTCAGGGCCGCGCGGGTGTCGTCGCGGTCGACCGGCACCATGCCGAGCCCCTCGAACCACGCCTTGCTGATCCGGCCCTTGACCCCGGAGCCCGTGAAGTACTCCGCCTTCGCCAGGAACACCACCTTGCGCGGCGCCACGATCGGGATCACCACGCTGTCCGCGAAGCTCAGGTGGTTGCTCGCGAACAGGACCGGCCCCGTCAGCGGCACGTTGTCGACGCCCTCGATGGTGGGGCGCCAGATGGCGCGCGCGAGCGGAGGAACCACGGAGTGGAGGACCTCGTACAGCACGGGTCCACCCTAGGGCGTGACGATGGCGGCGGCGTGACGGGACGACGACCGTGGGATTGCGTGCGTGCCCTGCATCAGGCGATGGGCTGGTAGCGGCCGGTGTCGGTGTGGGCGCAGCGGGGCTGGCGGCGGCTGGGTGGGGTGGGTGCGGTGGTCGGTCGCTGCATGAATCCCCGGTCGACCGGGGATTCATGCACATGTCAGGCGTTGCAACGCCTGACATGTGCATGAAGTGCCCGTCCGGTGGCCCAGAAGTGGCAACGGCCGGGTGCTGGGTTCGTGGTCATTCATGGCGATGGGCAGGTCCTTCAGCAGGTCGCGACTCGACACCGTCGTACGGCGCGCCGGCGGGAGGCGAGCAGGCCCCTGCCAGAATGCGAGGGTGGCCGCCCTCACCGACACGCTCCGACCTGCGCACGGACCGCTCTGGCGCAACCGGCTCGCGCTCGCCCCGCTGACCAACACCCAGAGCAACGACGACGGCACCTTGTCCGACGACGAGCACGACTGGCTGGTGGCGCGCGGTCGCGGCGGCTTCGGGCTGACCGTGACGTGCGCGGCGTACGTCGCCCCCGAGGGCCGGGCGTGGCGCGGACAGCTCGGCATCGCGAGCGACGAGCACCTTCCGGGACTGACCCGGCTGGCCCAGAGCCTGCGCGCCACCGGAACCCGCTCGGCGGTGCAGCTGCACCACGCCGGGATGCGCGCCGACGCGGCCCTCAACGGCGTACCGAATGTCGCCCCGTGGGACGAGCCCCGCAAGGATGCCGTCGCACTGACGCCGGAGGGCGTCGACCGGGTCATCGCCGCGTTCGTCGACGCCGCGGTCCGGGCCGAGCGCGCGGGCTTCGACGGGGTCCAGGTGCACGGCGCCCACGGCTACCTGTTGGCGCAGTTCCTCGACGGCCGCTCGAACCACCGGACCGACGGCTACGGCGGGAGCCTCGAGGACCGGATGCGGGTGCTGCACGAGGTGCTGACCGGGATCCGTGCCGCCACCGGGCCCGACTTCCAGGTCGGCCTCCGCCTCACGCCCGAGGGATACGGCGTCACGGTCGCCGAGGCGCGCGAGACCGCCCGGTCGCTGCTGGCGACGGAGCTGTTGGACTTCCTCGACATGTCGCTGTGGGACGTGACGATGTGCCCGCGCGACACGACGGTCGACGGGCGGCTCGTCGAGCACTTCACGGACCTCCCTCGCCACGGCGCCCTCCTCGGCGTCGCCGGGGGAGTGACGTCCGCGGAGGAGGCGCGCTGGTGCCTGGAACAGGGCGCCGACTTCGTCACCGTCGGGATCGGCGCGATCCTGCACCACGACTTCGCCGCCCGGTCGTTGGCCGACCCCGGCTTCCGGGCCCGCGAGCGTCCGGTGCCGGCGGCGGACCTCCGCGCCGAGCACGTCGGCCCGCTCTTCATCGACTACCTCGCCGCCGGGTGGGACGACCTCATCGCCTGAACGGCGCCGTTCCTCGGTTGCTGCGTCCTGTCGCAAGGCAGCGTGGTCGACTGCGTGGACCACCGAGACGGGGCCTCTCCTCGACGCGACAGGATGCCCGGGGAGGGCCGGGGTATCGCGAGCCCACGCCCCGGAGGACGGAGTAATCGTGAACACGCCGGTCTGGCTGGACGCAGGTCTATGGGGGCTGCTCGCCGGAAGCGCACTGGTGGTCGGGGCGGCGATCGCGTGGTTCGTCCCCGTGCCGCGGTCCGTGGTCGCTTCGATCATGGCCTTCGGGGCGGGGGTCCTCATCTCGGCGTTGGCGTTCGACCTGGTCGACGAGGCCGAGGCCACCGGGGGCCTGGGGCCCACGTTGCTGGGGTTCCTGGTCGGTGCGACGGCCTACGTTGGGGCAAACCTCGTGCTCGCGAGACGCGGGGCACGGCACCGCAAGCGCTCCGAGGACCAGCAAGCCACCGAGGACGACCACCCGGGCAGCGGCAGCGCCATCGCCGTGGGAGCACTGCTGGACGGCGTCCCGGAGTCGGTGGTCCTGGGGCTCTCCCTGCTGGGCGGCGGCGGGGTCGGAGTGCCCGTCCTGGCTGCGATCTTCATCTCCAACCTCCCGGAGGGCCTTTCCAGCGCGGCTGGCATGAAGCGAGCGGGCCGGAGCGCTCGCTTCGTCTTCACGACCTGGGGAGGCATTGCCCTGGCCAGCGGTATCGCCGGCATGCTCGGGTGCCTGCTGCTCCGGGACGCCTCGCCCGAAGGAGTCGCCGTGATCACCGCACTCGCGGCGGGAGCGATCCTGACGATGATCGCGGACACCATGATCCCGGAGGCCTTCGAGCGCACCCATCTCTACGTGGGCCTCATCGCCGCCGTCGGCTTCGCCCTGGCCTTCGCGCTCGAGCGCGGCTGACCTCGGCCGTCGGCGTGTCCCGGCTGTCCCTGACGCTCACCGCGCCCGGTTGCCCCACCCTCCCGTCCGCGCCGCCGCAGCGACAGCGGCCGCAACGGCAGGCAGGTCCTCCCGCACCAACCCGCACGTGACCCGGACGTGCGGGTCGTCGGGGAGCAGCTGGAAGGGCGAGCCCGCGGCCACGCCGATGCCCTGGCTGGCGAGCCGGACGAGCGCGGCCTCCTGGTCGTGGACGGGGACCCACACGTTGAGCCCCTCGACGCCACCCACCTCGACACCCTCGGCGGCGAGCGCGTCGACGAAGGCGGTACGACGGGCGGCGTACTCGACGCGGGCGGCCTCGACCTCCGCGCGCGAGCCGGGGTCGGTGAGCAGGTGGAGCAGGATCCGCTGGAGCAGGCGGCTGCTCCAGCCCTGGCCGAGCTGGCGCAGGTGGCGCACGCCGTCGACGACCGGTGCCGGGCCGCTGAGGGCGGCGAGGCGCAGGTCGGGGCCGTGCGACTTGGAGTAGCTGCGCAGGTGGACGGTCTGGTCGGGGAGGTGGGTGGCGAGGGTGACCGGGGCGGGGCCGCCGAGGGCGCTCGCGGAGTCGTCCTCGACGACGAGCACGTCGTGGTCGCGGAGCAGGTCCGCCAGCACCGAGGCCCGGGCCGGGCTCGTCGAGGCCCCCGTGGGGTTCTGCGCGCGCGGCTGCAGGACCACGGCGGCGATCGGCTCTGCCAGGGCGTCCTCGAGTGGTCCCGGCTCGATGCCCTCGCTGTCGAGCGGCACCCCGACGACCACGGCGCCCAGGGCCTCGAGCAGGTCCAGCAGGGGAGGGAAGCCGGGGTGCTCGACGACCACGCGGTCGCCGTACTGCAGCCGGCTGCGGAGCACGAGCTCCAGCCCGTCCATCGCTCCGTCGACGACCGTCAGCGCCTCCGGCTCGTAGGGCCAGGAGGCGAGCAGGACCTCGCGCAGCTCGGGCAGGACGGGGTCGTCGAGGTAGGAGTGCGGTGTGCCGGCGGTGGTGAGTGCCTGCAGGGCGCCACCGAGGGCGGGCAGCAGCTCCTCGTCGGGCACGCCGGTGGACAGGTCGAGCGGGAAGGCGGCCGGCTTCTCCAGCGCCTGCTGGTAGCGGCCGGTGCGCGGGGCGGAGGTGTCGGCGACGACCGTGCCGCGACGTCCGGCGGTCCGCAGGGTCCCGGCGCGGGTCAGCAGGGCCCAGGCGGCGCTGACGGTCGTGGGGGAGAGGGCCAGCTCGTGCGCGAGCTCGCGGATCGGCGGCAGGCGGTCGCCCGGGGCCAGCACGCCGTCGCGGATCGCCCGGCCGACAGCGGCGGCGAGGCCCTTGGAGGTGGGCTCGGCGAGCCGGGTCTCGATCCCGGAGATGAGCTCCTTCGACGGCGTCGGCACCTTTGCAACATAGCAATACGCTCTTTGCTGTGGCTAGAGATGGAACATAATCTGTGGTGCATGAGCACCCGCATCTCGCACTGGATCGAGGGCCGCGTCGTCGCGGGCACCTCGGGTCGCACCGCTGACGTCTTCAACCCGGCCACCGGCGCCGTCTCGGGGCAGGTCGACCTCGCCTCGACCGCCGAGGTCTCCGCAGCGGTCGCGACCGCGGTCGAGGCCGCGAAGCAGTGGCGCAGCTCGTCGCTCTCGCAGCGCTCCGGCGTCGTCTTCGCCTTCCGCCAGCTGCTCCACGACCGCTCCGACGAGCTGGCCCGGATCATCACCGCCGAGCACGGCAAGGTGCACGCCGACGCCCTCGGCGAGATCGCCCGCGGCCTGGAGAACGTCGAGTTCGCCGCCGGTGTCCCGCAGCTGCTCAAGGGCGGCTTCTCCGAGCAGGCCGCGACCGGCGTCGACGTCTACAACATCCGCCAGCCGCTCGGCGTCGTCGCCGGCATCACGCCCTTCAACTTCCCGGCGATGGTCCCGCTCTGGATGTGCGCCAACGCCATCGCCTGCGGCAACGCGTTCGTCCTCAAGCCGAGCGAGAAGGACCCCTCGGCCGCTCTCTTCCTGGCGCAGCTGTGGAAGGAGGCCGGCCTGCCGGACGGCGTCTTCACCGTCGTCCACGGCGACAAGGAGGCGGTCGACGCGCTGCTGACCCACCCCGACATCGCGGCCGTCAGCTTCGTCGGCTCGACCCCGATCGCGCAGTACATCTACGAGACCGGCACGGCCCACGGCAAGCGCGTCCAGGCCCTCGGCGGCGCGAAGAACCACGCCCTCGTGCTGCCCGACGCCGACCTCGACGTCGCCGCCGACGCCATCGTCTCGGCCGCCTACGGTGCCGCCGGCGAGCGCTGCATGGCGCTGTCCGTCGCGGTCGCGGTCGGCGACATCGCCGACCCGCTGGTCGAGGCGATCGCCGTGCGCCTGCCCAAGCTCGTCGTCGGCGACGGCGCGGAGCCGGGCACCGACATGGGCCCGCTCATCACCCGCGAGCACCGCGACAAGGTGGCGTCGTACGTCGACTCCGGCGAGGCCCAGGGGGCGAGCGTGGTCGTCGACGGTCGCGCGGCCGACGTCCCCACCGACGGCTTCTTCCTCGGCACGACCCTGCTCGACCACGTCACGCCCGACATGACCTGCTACCGCGACGAGATCTTCGGCCCGGTGCTCGGCGTGGTCCGGGTGGAGACCTACGAGGAGGGCCTCGAGCTGATCAACTCCAACCAGTTCGCCAACGGCACCGCGATCTTCACCCGTGACGGCGGCGCGGCCCGGCAGTTCCAGTTCGACGTCGAGGTCGGCATGGTCGGCATCAACGTGCCGATCCCGGTGCCGGTCGCCTACTACTCCTTCGGCGGCTGGAAGGACTCCCTCTTCGGCGACACCCACATGTACGGGCCCGAGGGCATCAACTTCTACACCCGCGGCAAGGTCGTCACCTCGCGCTGGCCCGACCCGGCCACCTCGAGCGTCGACCTCGGCTTCCCGCGCACCCGCTGAGGAGCCCGCGATGAGTGACTCCACCTCCGGCAGCGCGAGTCTCCTGCCGTCGTACGACGCCGAGACGATCCGGCGCCTCGACAAGGCCCACGTCTTCCACTCCTGGTCGGCCCAGGCGCAGATCGCGCCCCTGTCGGTCACGCGGGCGGAGGGCAGCTTCTTCTGGGACGGCGACGGCAACCGCTTCCTCGACTTCTCCTCGCAGCTGGTCAACGTCAACATCGGCCACCAGCACCCGGCCGTGGTGGCCGCGATCCAGGAGCAGGCCGGCCGGCTGGCCACCCTCGCCCCCGGCTTCGGCAACGACGTGCGGGCCGAGGCCGCCCGGCTGATCGCGGAGGTCGCTCCCGGCGACCTGGACAAGGTGTTCTTCACCAACGGCGGCGCCGAGGCCAACGAGAACGCCATCCGGATGGCGCGCGTGCACACCGGCCGGCACAAGGTGCTCTCGGCCTACCGGAGCTACCACGGCGCCACGGCCGGCGCGATCGCGCTGACCGGCGACCCGCGGCGCTGGGCCTCCGAGCCCGGCATCTCCGGGATCGTCCGCTACTGGGGTCCCTACCCCTACCGCTCGGCGTTCCACGCCACCACCGAGGCCGAGGAGTGCGAGCGCGCCCTGGCGCACCTGCGCGACCTGGTCGCTGTCGAGGGCCCGCAGACGATCGCGGCGATCATCCTCGAGACGGTGGTCGGCACGAACGGCATCCTGGTGCCGCCGGAGGGCTACCTCGCCGGGGTCCGGGCGCTGTGCGACGAGTTCGGCATCGTGATGATCGCCGACGAGGTGATGGCCGGCTTCGCCCGCTGCGGCGAGTGGTTCGCGGTCGACCGGTGGGGCGTCGTACCCGACCTGATCACGTTCGCCAAGGGCGTCAACTCCGGCTACGTCCCGCTCGGCGGCGTGGTCATCTCGGAGCGGATCGCGGCGACCTTCGCCGACCGTCCGTTCCCCGGCGGGCTGACCTACTCCGGCCACCCGCTGGCCTGCGCCTCGGCCGTCGCGTCGATCAACGTGATGCGCGAGGAGAAGGTCGTCGAGAACGCCCGTCGCCTCGGCGACGACGTGATCGGCCCGGCCCTGCGCGCCCTCGCGGACAAGCACCCGAGCGTCGGCGAGGTCCGCGGCCTCGGTGTCTTCTGGGCCCTCGAGCTGGTCCGCGACCGTACGACGCGCGAGCCGCTCGTGCCCTTCAACGCCTCCGGCGCCGACGCGGCCCCGATGGCGGCGTTCGCGGCGGCGTGCAAGGCCGGCGGGGTGTGGCCGTTCGTGCACTTCAACCGCACGCACGTCGTCCCGCCGTGCACGACCAGCGACGAGGACGTGCTGGCCGGCATCGCGGTGCTGGACAAGGCGCTCGACGAGGCCGACAAGCACTACACCGGCGCCTGAACCGTCCCGGTGGTTGAGGTGCGACGAGCGCCAGCGAGGAGCCTCGAAACCCCGGGGGCGCCTCGCACCTCAACCACCGGAGGATGTCAGGAGTCGAAGCCCAGGCCCAGCCGGTCCAGGGTGCGCAGCCACAGGTTCCGGCGCCCGGTGGCGTCCGCTCGGGCGGACGCCCACCGGGTCAGCTGGATGCCGGTCCACGCCAGCGGCTCGGGCGGGAAGGGCAACGGCTTCTCGCGCACCATCGCGAGCCGGGTCCGCGGGGTCTCCTCGCCCGCGAGCAGGTCGAGCATCACCTCGGCCGCGAACCGGGACGCGCCGACGCCGAGGCCGGTGAAGCCGGCGGCATAGGCGACCCGGCCGCGCCTGGCGGTGCCGAAGAAGGCACAGAAGCGGGTGCAGGTGTCGATGACGCCTCCCCAGCGGTGGCTGAACCCGACACCGGCCAGCTGCGGGAAGGTCTCGTAGAAGTGCTCCGCCAGGACCCGGTGGGTCGCGGGGCGCTGCTCGTGTCCCGGCGCGATGCCCTTGCCGAAGTGGTAGACGGCGTCGTACCCGCCCCAGAGGATGCGGTCGTCCGCGGTCAGCCGGTAGTAGTGGAAGAGGTTGCCGGAGTCGGCGACCCCGCAGCGGCTGTCCCAGCCGACGGCAGCCAGCTGGTCGGCGCTGAGCGGCTCGGTGGCGAGCACGTGGTCGTAGACCGGTACGACGCGCGTCGAGACCCGGCGCAGCAGGCCCGGGAAGGCGTTGGTCGCCATCGCGACGTGGCGGGCGCGGATCGTCGCGCCGGAGGCGGTCGTCGCCTCGACCGCACCGCCGGGTCCGCGGCCGCGGAGCCGGGAGACCGACGTCCCCTCGGCGACCACCCCGCCGAGCGACTCGACCGCGGCGGCCAGTCCCCACGCCAGGCGCGCCGGGTCGACCATCGCGCAGCCCTCGGCGTCGAGCCGGCCGGCGAGATAGGTGGGGGAGTCGACCAGCGCGCGGACGGCGCCGGCGTCGAGGAAGCCGTCCTCGTCGGGGGCGAGCCCCTCCACCTCGTGCGGCCGGGTGGCCACGGAGAGCTGCCCCGTGCGGCGGAGGTCGCAGTCGATGCCGTAGTGCTGCACGGCCGCCTCGATGGCGTCGAGGTTCTCGAGCCCGAGGCGCTCCAGCTCGTCGTACTCGTCGGGCCAGCGCTCGCGCCCGTTGTCCTCGCCGTGGGTGAGGCTGGCCTCGCAGAAGCCGCCGTTGCGACCGGTGGCCTGCTCGGCGATCCGGTCCCGCTCGACGACCAGGACGGAGCGCCCGGGCTCCCGCTCGAGCGCGCAGAGGGCGGTCCAGAGGCCGGTGAAGCCGCCGCCGACGACGAGCAGGTCGACGTCGGTCGCCGTCGTCACGGCCGGACGTGGTGCCGGACGGTCGGGGGTGTCGAGCCACAGCACGCGGGGTGCGGCGGCGTCGGCGCGGGCATGGGCGTCGGACGGGCTCACTGCTCGCGCTGACCCCACGGGGCGCCGTACGCCGTCAGCAGGTCGAGGAAGGGCACCGCGTCGAACGCCTCCGGACCGAGCACGCCCGCACCCTGCCACACCCCGGTGGCGAGCAGCTCGAGCGCGACGACGGGGTTGACCGCGGTCTGCCAGACCACGCACTGGTGGCCGTACTCGCGCATCGACCACTCGTTGTCGACCACGTGGTAGAGGTACGTCGACCGGGGGTTGCCGTCCTTGCCGGTCCCCGTCACCCACAGCCCGGCGCAGGTCTTGCCGGTCATCCGCGGGCCGACCGTCGCCGGGTCGGGCAGCACGGCCGCGACGACGTCGCGCGGCGACACCTCGACGCCCTTGACCGTGACCTTCTCCGTGCGGTCGAGCCCGAGGGTGTGGAGCACCTTGAGGATGGTGATGAACTCCTCGCCGAGGCCGTACTTGAAGGTGACCCGCCGGCAGTCGACCCAGCGCGGCATGAGGAGCACCTCCTCGTGCTCGACGTTGACGCACTCGACCGGGCCGATGCCCTCGGGGAAGTCGAAGACCTCCGGCTCGCTGAACGGGGGAGTGGTGAACCAGCCACGGTCCCTCTCCCACACCACGGGCGGGTTGAGGCACTCCTCGATCGTGGTCCACATCGAGAACGACGGCGCGAAGACCTCGTTGCCGTCGTCGTCGGTCACGACCAGGTTGGCGCCGTCGCGGGTGGCCAGCTCGTCGATCTCGCTGAACAGGTGGTCGGCCGCGTAGCGGGCGAAGACGTCGGAGAGCCCGGGCTCGACGCCGATCCCGACGAGGGCGAGCCGCCCGGCCTCCTCCCACTCGGCGGCCGCGGCGAACTGCTCGTCGCCGAGCTTCACGCCCGTTCTCTCGTACGGCGCCTCGGGGTGCGGCCGCGAGAGCGACATCGCCATGTCCAGGTAGTCGGCGCCCGCGGCGAACGCGCCCTCGAAGACCGGCATGTCGAACACGGGATCCACCGCGTTCATCACGTGGGTGATCCCGTGCTCGCGGCAGAGCGCGGTCACGGCCTCCGCCGAGGAGGCGTCGACCCGCGCGGCGACGAACCGCTCGTCGCCGGCCGCGGCCCTCTCGGCCTTCGCGAGGTCGTGGTCGGCGACCACGACCTGCTCGAAGAAGTCGCGGCGGGCCGCGATCGCGGCGAAGGCGCCGCCGACACCGCCCGCGCCGACCAGCAGGATCCTCATCGGCCTTCCTCCGGTCGTCGAGGAGGTCGCGCTGCGACCGTCACGAGACGCCCTCCCCGGTGAAGGACATGACGTGCTTGATGCGCGTGTAGTCCTCGAGTCCGTACATCGACAGGTCCTTGCCGTAGCCGGAGTGCTTGAAGCCGCCGTGCGGCATCTCCGACACGAACGGGATGTGCGTGTTGATCCAGACCACGCCGAAGTCGAGCTTGCGCGACATCCGCATCGCCCGGCCGTGGTCCTTCGTCCAGACGCTGGAGGAGAGGCCGTACTGCACGCCGTTGGCGAAGCGCAGCGCCTCGGCCTCGTCGCCGAACCTCTGCACCGTGATGACCGGGCCGAAGATCTCCTGCTGGATCGCCTCGTCGTCCTGGCGCAGCCCGGAGACGACGGTCGGGTCGAAGAAGTAGCCGCCCCCGCCGCCGGCGATCGTGGGACGGGTGCCGCCGGCGTCGATGCTCGCGTGGTCGGGCAGCCGGTCGACCATGCCGGCGACGCGCGCCAGCTGGTCGGGGTTGTTGAGCGCGCCGAAGAGGACGTCGGGGTCGTCGGGCATGCCGGTGCGGGTGCTGCGGGCCTGCTCGGCGAGGGCGGCCACCAGGTCGTCGTACACGCCCTCGGCGGCGAGGACCCGGGTGGCGGCGGTGCAGTCCTGGCCGGCGTTGAAGTAGCCGGCGACGGCGATCGCCTCCGCCGCCGCGGCGACGTCGGCGTCGTCGAAGACCACGACGGGTGCCTTGCCGCCCAGCTCGAGGTGGACCCGCTTGAGGTCGGCGGCCGCGGAGCCGGCGACCTCCATCCCGGCCCGGACCGACCCGGTGATCGCCACCATCTGCGGCGTCGGGTGCTCGACGAGCGCGCGCCCGGTCGTCCGGTCGCCGCAGACGACGTTGAGCACGCCCGGCGGCAGGAACTCGTTGGCGAGCTCGCCCAGGAGCACGGTGCTCGCGGGGGTGGTGTCGCTCGGCTTGAGCACGATCGTGTTGCCTGCGGCCAGCGCCGGCGCGATCTTCCAGATCGCCATCATCAGCGGGTAGTTCCACGGCGTCACCTGGGCGACGACGCCGATCGGCTCCCGGCGGATCCACGACGTGTGGTCCTTGAGGTACTCCCCGGCGCTGCGTCCCTCGAGCACCCGCGCGGCGCCGGCGAAGAAGCGGAGCTCGTCCACGCTCGGCGGCAGCTCCTCGTCGCGGGTGATGCCGATCGGCTTGCCGGTGTTCTCGCACTCCGCCTGCACGAACTCCTCGGCGCGGTCCTCCAGCGCCTGCGCCATCCGCAGCAGCGCCTCCTGGCGCTCCTTCGGCGTCGTGTCGGCCCAGCCGCCGTCGAAGGCCCGCTCCGCGGCGCGCATCGCCCGGTCGACGTCCTCGGCGCCGCTGGCGGGCGCGGTGGCGTAGGCCTGGCCGGTGGCGGGGTTGACGACGTCGTACGTGGCGCCCGAGGCGGCGTCGACGGAGGCGCCGTCGATCACGTTGCGGAGGGTGGTCATGCGGCGGAGCCTAGTCAGGATCCCCGTGGCACGAAAGGCATTGGCGACGAAATCCGTGGTCATTTTGCGCTGTTGCAACGAAATCGCTTGCCGAACTCGCCCGTCAGGGGGAGGATGGCGAGCGTGTACGACGAGACCGCGCACAGCGCCCTGCAACAGTCCGCCCGGGACCACCTGTGGATGCACTTCACCCGCATGTCGTCCTACGACACCGCCGATGTCCCGGTGATCGTGCGGGGGGAGGGGGCCTACGTCTGGGACGCACAGGGTCGCAAGTACCTCGACGCGCTCGGCGGGCTCTTCGTCAGCCAGCTCGGCCACGGCCGGACCGACCTCGCCGAGGCCGCTGCCAAGCAGGCCTCCGAGCTCGCGTTCTTCCCGCTGTGGTCCTACGCGCACCCGACCGCCATCGAGCTCGCGGAGAAGATCGCCGGCTACGCGCCGGGCGACCTCAACCGCGTCTTCTTCACCTCGGGCGGCGGTGAGGCGGTCGAGTCCGCCTGGAAGCTCGCCAAGAACTACTTCAAGCTCACCGGCAAGCCGCTGAAGCACAAGGTCATCAGCCGGGCCATCGCCTACCACGGCACCACCCACGGCGCGCTCTCGATCACCGGCCTGCCCGGTCTCAAGGCCCCTTTCGAGCCGCTGGTGCCCTCGACCTTCCGGGTGCCCAACACCAACGCCTACCGCGCGTCGGAGATGACGGGCGGCTTCCTCGACGGCTCCGACCCCAAGGCCTTCGGCCGCTGGGCCGCCGACCAGATCGCCGTCGCGATCGAGAACGAGGGCCCCGACACCGTCGCCGCCGTCTTCCTCGAGCCGGTGCAGAACGCGGGCGGCTGCTTCCCGCCGCCGCCGGGCTACTTCGACCGGGTCCGCGAGATCTGCGACGAGTACGACGTCCTGCTGGTCTCCGACGAGGTGATCTGCGCCTACGGCCGGCTCGGCCACATGTTCGGCGCGGAGCGCTACGGCTACCAGCCCGACATCATCACCTCCGCCAAGGGCATCACGTCCGGCTACGCCCCGCTCGGCGCGATGATCGCCAGCGACCGGATCTACGAGCCCTTCGCCCACGGCACCGAGACCTTCCTGCACGGCTACACCTTCGGCGGCCACCCGGTCTCCACGGCGGTCGCGCTGAAGAACTTCGAGATCTTCGAGAACGAGAAGATCAACGAGGGCGTGCGCGAACGCGAGGGCGCCTTCCGCGGCACCCTGGAGAAGCTGCTCGACCTGCCGATCGTCGGCGACGTCCGCGGCGACGGCTTCTTCTACGGCATCGAGCTGGTCAAGGACAAGGCCACCAAGGAGACCTTCGACGAGGACGAGTCGGAGCGCCTGCTGCGCGGCTTCCTCTCCAAGGCCCTGTACGACGCCGGCCTCTACTGCCGCGCCGACGACCGCGGCGACCCGGTCATCCAGCTCTCGCCGCCGCTGATCTGCGAGCAGTCGCACTTCGACGAGATGGAGCAGAAGCTGCGCTCCGTGCTCACGGAGGCCGCCTCCCTCCTCTGAGGGACACCACAGCCGGGGACCGGACGGGCCCCTGTCGTGCCACCGAGTGGGGTGAGCGCGACAGGGGCCCGTTTCGTTCGCCGCTGGCCGAGGAGGTTGCGCAGCAACCGTCTCGAGACCTCTGGCCGTCCCCGCTGGTCGAGGAGGTTGCGCAGCAACCGTCTCGAGACCTCTGGCCGCGGTGCTGGAACCGTGACGAGCACAGCCGCTGCACCGAGGCCAGCGGCCTCGAGACGGGCGCCGGGGCGCCCTCCTCGACCACCGGAGGCGGTCAGGCGGGCTGCTTCCTCCTGGCGGCCAGCATGTTGCCGATGACGATGGTCAGCGAGATCAGGAACATGATCGTGCCGATGACGTTGACCTGCATCGGCACACCGCGCTGGCTCACGCCCCAGACGTACATCGGGAAGGTGACGGTCTGGCCGGCGTTGAGGTTGGTGATGATGAAGTCGTCGAAGGACAGCGAGAAGCTCAGCAGGGCCGCGGCGGCGATGCCGGGGAAGACCAGCGGGAAGGTGATCCGCCAGAAGGTGGTGGCCTCGCTGGCGTAGAGGTCCATCGCGGCCTCCTCGAGGTTGCCGTCGAGGCCGGCGAGCCGGGCCTTGACCGTCACGATGACGAACGACAGGCAGAACATCACGTGCGCGATGAAGATCGTGACCAGGCCGAGCTTGCCCCCGAAGCCGGCCGACACGAAGAGCGCGAGGAGCGAGGAGCCCATCACGATCTCGGGCGAGGCCATCGGCAGGAAGATGATCGTGTTCATCGCCGAGCGGCCGCGGAAGTCGTGGCGCACGAGGGCGAACGCGGCAAGGGTGCCGAGGATGGTGGCGACCAGCGTGGCCGCCAGGCCGATCCCGACGCTGCGCAGCACCGCCTCGCACATGCCGTCGGGCTGGCAGACGTTCGCCCAGTTGTCGAACGTGAAGCCCTTGAAGGCGTAGACGTTGCGCGACGCGCTGTTGTCGTTGAAGCTCATCAGCATCACGACGGCGATCGGCACGAACATGTAGACGAGCACGAGCAGGCCCGCCGCGAGGACGAGGTGCTCGCCGATCCACCGTCCGACGCGTTGCAGTCCGGTCACAGGAGCTCCTCCGTCCCCGCCTTGCGGATGTAGATGACGACGAGCGCCACGATGATCGCCATCAGGGTGACCGAGAGGGCGCCCGCGGCGGCGTAGTCGCCGGTGTCGGTGAACAGGTCCTGGATGACGTTGCCGACCATCCGCTGGTTGGTGCTGCCGAGCAGCTGGGCGTTGATGTAGTCGCCGGCCGCCGGGATGAAGGTCAGCAGCGTGCCGGCCACCACGCCGGGCATCGACAGGGGGAGCGTGACCTTGAGGAATCCCCGCGACGGGGAGGCGTAGAGGTCGCTCGCGGCCTCGATGAGCCGTACGTCGATCTTCTCGAGGCTGGCGTAGAGCGGCAGCACCATGAACGGGAGGAAGTTGTAGACCAGGCCGGCGATCACGGCGATGGGCGTCGCCAGCAGCCGGTCGTCGTCGCCCATCAGGTGCACCGTCTGCAGGGCGTCGACGATGAAGCCGTCGTCGGCGAGGATCAGCTTCCACGACAGGGTGCGCACGAGGAAGCTGGTGAAGAAGGGCGCGATCACCAGCACCAGCAGGAAGTTGCGCCACCGGCCCGCCTTGAACGCGATCGCGTAGGCCAGCACGTAGCCGATCACCGCGCAGATCACGGTGGCGACGCCGGCGTACCAGAGCGAGCGCCACAGCTCGTCCCAGTGCTCACGCAGCGCGTCCCAGAAGTTCGCGACGTGGTAGGTGACGTCGTACCCGGTCAGGACCGAGCCCTGGGGGTCGTAGAGGCTGGTCGCGAGCAGCGAGTAGAACGGGATGACGAAGAAGACACCGAGCCAGAGGGCCGCTGGCAGCATCAACCAGTAGCCGGTGAAGCGGCCCCTGCGCATCAGTCCTCCTCCAGGGCGCCGGCGTTGACGTCCTGGTCGGCGGGCAGCAGGAAGGCGAACTCGGGACGCCACGACACGTCCACGCGGGTGCCCTGGTCGAGGATCCCGCGGCGGCCGGTGTTCTGCTCGAAGGCCATCAGCTCCTGGCCCCACGGCATCATCACGAGGTACTGCGTGCTGACGCCGACGAAGCTGACGTCGGTGATCACGCCGCCGGGCAGGTGGTTGCCGGGGGCGTCGATCGGCTCGCCCTCCGGGGCGACGAGCACCTTCTCCGGACGGATCCCGATCCACCCGTTGCCGCTGCGCACGTGGGCGCGCTCGGCGGGGATGGAGACCTGGGTGCCGTGCATGTCGACGCGTACGACGTCGCCGTCCGCGCTGCTGACCGTGCCCGCCACCAGGTTGGACTGGCCGAGGAAGTTGGCGACGAAGGTGGTCCGCGGGTTCTCGTAGAGCTCGGTCGGCGAGCCCATCTGCTCGATCACGCCGCCGTTCATGACCGCGATCGTGTCGGCCATGGTCATCGCCTCCTCCTGGTCGTGCGTGACGTGCACGAAGGTGAGGCCGACCTCGGTCTGGATCCGCTTGATCTCGATCTGCATCGCGCGGCGCAGCTTGAGGTCGAGCGCGCCGAGCGGCTCGTCGAGCAGCAGCACCTCGGGCCGGTTGATGAGCGCCCGGGCGAGGGCGACGCGCTGCTGCTGGCCGCCCGACATCTGCGGCGGCTTCTTGCGCGCCTGCGCCTCGAGCTCGACGAGCTCGAGCATCTCCTGCACCTGGCGGTCCACGTCCTTGGCGCCGCGCCGGCGCAGGCCGAAGGCGACGTTCTCGTGGATGTCGAGGTGCGGGAAGAGCGCGTAGTTCTGGAAGACGGTGTTGACCGGGCGCCGGTACGGCTTCTCCCAGGTGATCTCGTCGGTGCCGAGGTGGATCGTGCCCGAGGTCGGCGACTCCAGGCCGGCGACCATGCGCAGGGTCGTCGTCTTGCCGCACCCGGACGGGCCGAGCAGGGCGAAGAAGGTGCCGGCCGGCACCTCCAGGTCGAGCGAGCGTACGGCGGTGAAGGTCGCGAACTCCTTCGTCAGCGCGCTCAGCCGGAGGTTGCGGGGCTCGCCGGACGAGCGGTGGGCAGGGGCGTCGGTGCGGTCAGCCGCCAGTGACATCAGCGAAATCCTTCTCGTAGGCGCGGACCTGGAACTCCTCGAGGGCCATGAACGTGTGCGTCGTGGCCAGCGACTCGGCAGTCGGGAAGATCAGCGGGTTGTCGACGAGGCTCGGGTCGACCTTCTCCATCGCCTCCTGGGCGCCCTTGACCGGGCAGATGTACCAGACGTAGGCGGCGAGCTTCGCGGCCACCTCGGGCTCGTAGTAGTAGTTGATCCACTCCTCGGCACTGGTCTGGTGCGTCGCGAGGTTGGGCACGAGCATGTTGTCGGACCAGATCATCTGGCCCTCCTCGGGCGCGACGAAGACGAGGTTCTCGTCCTCGGCCGCGGCTACGTCACCGGACCACGCCTCGCAGGCGAGGACGTTCCCGGCGGCGAGGTCCTGGATGTACTCGTTGCCGGTGAAGGCGCGGATCTGTCCGTCGCTGCGGGCCTTCTTGATCCGGTCGACCGCGTTGTCCCACTGGTCGTCGGTGAACTCGGCCGGGTCGTCGCCCTGGGCGAGCAGCGCGAGGCCCATCGTGTCGCGCATCTCGGTCAGCAGGGTGACCCGGCCCTTGAGGTCCTTGCGGGAGAGCAGCTCCTCGAAGGAGCGCACCTCCTTGACCTTCGCCTTGTTGTAGGCGATCCCGGTGAGACCGCTCTGCCAGGGTGCCGAGTACTTCCGCTCCGGGTCCCAACCGACGTCGGCGAGGGAGTCGATCAGGTTGGCGTGCAGGTTGGGCACCTTGGCCGCGTCCAGCGGCTGGATCCAGCCGACCTGGATCATCCGCGCCGCCATCCAGTCGGTCAGCATGAACAGGTCGCGCTTCGAGGTCTGGCACGAGCCGAGCTGGTTGACGACCTTCGCGAAGAACTCGAGGTTGTCGTTGACGTCGGCGGTGTAGGCCACCTCGATGCCGGTGCGCTTCTGGAACTCGGTCAGCGTCGAGACGTAGCCCTCGTCGTCCTCGTCCATGTAGCCCGGCCAGTTGGACACGACGAGGCGCCGGTCGGACTCCGACAGGTCGCGCGTCGTACACGTCGCGGGGTCCTGCTTGCGGTCGGGCGTGCCGAACAACGGCAGTACGCCGAGGCTCGCGGCGCCGAGCGCGACGCCGGCCCCACCGCGCAGGGCTGCCCTGCGACTGATTCCGGACGAGCCGGCCAAGCTCCCACCTCCCCTGTGGACTGGTCTGCGCATCGTGACATGGCACAGGTCACATGACAAGGGATTCCGTGGTCAGTTGATGTGATTGCAACGGAATCCGAACATGCACGTTGCGCGGAGTCGTCCGGACCTGTGAGGATTCGGGGGTGACCAAGCCCAAGCCCGCCCCGCTGGACGACGTCTCCAAGGCGATCATCGCCGAGCTCCAGGAGGACGGACGACGGTCCTACGCGGCGATCGGGAAGGCGGTCGGCCTGTCGGAGGCCGCCGTGCGGCAGCGCGTGCAGCGGCTCACCGACAGCGGCGTCATGCAGGTCGTGGCCGTCACCGACCCGCTCGAGCTGGGCTTCGCCCGCCAGGCCATGATCGGCATCAAGGCCACCGGTGAGCTCGAGCCGATCGCCGATGCCCTCGCCGAGCTCGACGAGGTGGACTACGTCGTGATCACGGCCGGCACCTTCGACCTGCTGGCCGAGGTGGTGTGCGAGAGCGACGAGCACCTGCTGCAGATCATCTCCAGCGGGATCCGGCGCATCCCCGGGGTGCTGTCGACCGAGGCGCTGGTCTACCTGCGGCTGCGCAAGCAGACCTACTCGTGGGGCGTGCGCTGACTAGCGGACAGCGCCGCGGCTGAGCAGGCGCGCGCGGACCCGGTGCAGCCGGGGGAGCAGCAGGTAGACCACGATCGGGACGGCGATGCTCGCCATCACCAGGGTGCGCAGCACCGTGTTGGCGTCCTTCAGCAGGGAGCCGACGGTCAGGTTCAGCACGGTGAGCGTCGGGAACACGGCGAGCCAGATCATCAGGGCGAGCTGGTGGCGGCTGGGGGCGGCGACGGGTTGCGTCGTGGCGGCAGCGGTGGGGGTGGTCGACATCGAGGTCTCCTCGGGCTGGGGGTCCGCCACGGGATCGCCGGGCGGAGGCTCCGGGTACAAGCGCGGGGAGCCGTCGCTGATTCCCGGCCCCGTCCGGCCGCCTCGAGCACTCCCGGCCTGTGCGCCGAGCGTGTCCACCCCCTACGATCGCTGCATCGGACTTGGGGCTGGTGATCACATGGGCATGCGCTTGAGCAGGATCTGGTTGGCGCGCGGCATCGCTGTCGGCGTCATCGCATTCGTGGTCGGCGCCTGGGCGGTCGGTCTCGCGATCGGCAAGGACCAGCCGGCGAAGGACCGTGAGACCCGGCCCGCGTCCCCGGAGAGCTCCCTGACGCCGAGCGAGGAGCCGTCCGTCATGGGCGAGGTCGTGGACCGCCCGCGGCCGAGCGACAGTGCGACCGACGAGCTGACCGACGACCCGACCGACGACCCGGCCGACGTGGTGCCGGCCGCGGAGACGGACGAGCCCGCGGACGACGACCCGCGCACGCCGAAGCCCTCGCCGAAGCCGTCGGGCTCGCCGAAGCCGAGCCCCTCGGGCAAGCCGACCAAGACGCCCTCGCCGACGCCGAGCCCCACCGGTCCGGACTGCCAGGACCTGGGCGAGGTCCTCGACTGCGTGCTGGCGCCGATCACCACGCGACCCTGAGCCCGTTGCGGCCGTGCCGGCCCACGTCGCGGCAAGCAGTCGGTCAGGCCGCCTCCCCGTCGGCGTAGCGGTCCAGCGCCGAGCGCCACATGCGGGCGATCAGCCGGTTCATCGGGGTGCGGTGGATGACGAAGAGCCCGATCCGGTCCCGGGCGCGGGTGGCGTCGTACGACGACCACTCGACCGCGAGCCGGCTGCCTCCACCCTCGGCCGGCGCGATGGTGACCGAGCCGGAGCCCCGGCCGCCGTAGCTGTTCTCGACCTCCGTCCAGCGGACGACGGCGGGGTCCGACCAGTCGTAGCGCGCCACGATCCAGAAGGGCGATCGTGGCGTGCTCTCGCGCGCCACGGCCCAGGTGTCGCCCTGCTCGCGCACCTCGTAGGTGGCGGGGTCGAGCGTCCGGCTCCAGGTCCGGAGCCGTTGGTCGGAGAAGTCCGTCAGCGCGCGCAGGACCTGGTCGGGCGAGGCCCGGGTGGTCAGGTCGAAGCGCACGACCCCACCGCTACTTGCCGAAGCGGTAGGTGCTGAACTGCGCGTCCATGCGGGCGTCCTGGCCGGCGGTGAACTCGAACATGCACGCGTCGTCGGAGTAGTCCATGAAGTTGTTGATCGGGTCGACGCCGCCGGAGCGGCAGGTGTCGCGGCCGGTCGGGCAGCCGAAGGCTGCCGAGCGCTCGGGCGCAGTGTCCGCGACGTAGTCGCCCGTCTTCGAACAGCCGCCCTGGAAGGTGTGGTAGAGCCCCATCCAGTGCCCGACCTCGTGCGTCCCCGTGTCGCCCTCGTTGTACGGCGCCGCGGACCCGCCCGGCACGGACGAGAACAGCAGGACCACGCCGTCGGCCTTCGGGCTCGATGTGTACGACGCCGGGAAGGTCGCCCAGCCGAGCAGGTCGGAGCCGGGGTTGTTGGAGTAGATGTTGAGGTCGTCGGCCGTGCCCCGCCGCAGCGCGTTCTTCATCTGCGTCTCGGCGGTCGTGCCCGGCTCGGCGACGTACCAGCCGGCGTTGGTCGTGCGGTCCGTGCTGACCAGGCGGAACTGCCAGCCCCACGGGGCGTAGGCGGCGTTGAGGACGGAGATCTGGCTGTTGATCTGGCTGTCCGGGATGTTGCCCGCGGCCAGGCTGGTGCCGTTGTTGATGACATGCCAGTGGACGTCGATCGTGCCGCCGGTCACCGCCGGCCCGCCTCCGCCGCCACCCGGCGGCTTGCCGAGCGCCGACTTCGCCTGCGCGTTGCCCTTCGCGAGCAGCGCCGCCTCCCGCTGGTACGCCGCATCCACGTTGGCCTCGCCGCCACGTCCGCGTGCCGCCGCGCCGGCGGTCGTGCGCGCGGCTGCGGGCTCGAAGCAGGGGGCGTCGCCGGCGGCGCTGGCCGAGCTCGTGCCGGGGGCGGCGGCCCCGCTCAGCACGGCCCCGACCAGGGTGACGGATCCAGCGAGGGCGGCGAGACGGCGGCTTCGGATCACGAGGACTCCCGGAGAGTGCGGTGGAGCGGGATCGGCGGGATTCGAGGCTAGCCCTGCGTGGCAGGCGCGTCGAGCGTTTCGTGACGCCTGCCGCGGAAGAGCGGCGGCAGGAAGCGCAGCATCAGCGCCGACCAGGTCGCGTGGGTCAGCAGCGGCGCCTGGATCCCGCCCGAGGCGCGGCGCTGGAGGGCGAACAGCCAGCCCATGACGGCCGCGGCGAGCACGAGGGCGGGGTTGCGCGTCGTGGTCGTGGCGAGGGCGTAGACCGCGGTCGACCCGGCGACCGGCGAGCGATCCGACAGGGCCGAGTAGAGCGCGCCGCGGAAGAAGATCTCCTCGGCCGCGCCGTTGGCCAGTGTCGTGGCCATGACGAGGCGGTCGTCGCCCTCGTCGGCGAAGCGCAGCACCCGGGCGAGGGCGTCGTCGAGCACCGGGATGTGCCGGGCGACGAGCGCCCCGGCGTAGAAGACCCCGAAGGCGCCGACGCCCGTCGCGACCGGCGTGAGCACGGGCCGGCGCAGGGTGGAGTCGCGGTTCTCGATCCACCCGAGGTGCAGCGGTCCGGACACCAGGCCGCCCAGGGTCCAGGTCGCGGCGACGGCCGCGGTGGAGGCGTAGAACCGGCGCGAGCCCGGGGGAGTGGCGAGCGAGCGTCCCAGCAGGGCCGCGCCGCACAGGGCGGTCCCCGCGACGACCCGCTGCCGCCGGCGCCGGACCGACCTCGTCTCCGGGCGGACGTGCCGGCCCGGGTCGACCACGTGCGAGAGGGGCCGGGGCAGGAGCCGGTCGAGCCGGCTCGCCGCCCGGCTCACCGGCGGGCTCCGCGGTGGGGCCCTCGCTCGGCTCCTCGCTCGGCGAGGGCGAGGCGGACCGCGTCGTCGTACCCCATCGGCTCGAACGGTACGACGTCGCGGATGCTCGTGTCGCGCACGACGACGGTGTTGGCCATCGAGTCGACGAGGTTGCGCCCGGTCCGGGTGTCGACGTCGGTGACGAACGCGAGCCAGCGCGAGGAGAGGCCGGGGGTGAGGAGCGGCACCGGGAGGATCGGCAGTCGACGGCCCTCGATGGCGGCGACGCGCTGGAGCATGTCGGCGTAGGCGAGGACGTCGGGGCCGCCGATGTCGAACACCCGGCCGAGGGCGGCCGGCTCGTGGAGGACGCCGACGAGGTAGCGGATGACGTCGGCGATGGCGATCGGCTGGGTCAGCGTGCTCACCCAGCGCGGGGTCACCATCGCGGGCAGGTGCTCGACGAGTTGGCGGGTGATCTCCCACGAGATGCCGCCGTGGCCGACGACGATCCCGGCGCGCAGCACCGTGACGGGCACGCCGCCGGTGCCGAGCAGCTGCTCGACCTCGCGCCGGCTTCGCAGGTGCGCGGAGAGGTCGTCGCCGTCGTCGCCGAGGCCGCCGAGGTAGACGATCTGCGCCACGCCGGAGGCCGCTGCCTGCTCGCCGAACGCCTCGGCCGCGGCGGCGTCGCGGGACTCGAAGTCGTCGTTCGCGAGGGAGTGGACGAGGTAGTAGGCCGCCGAGCAGCCGTCCATGACGCCGGCCAGGCTTGCCGGGTCGGCGACGTCGCCGTGGACTGCCGTGCCGGGACCGTCGTACGACGTGGGGTGGCGGGTCATCACCCGGACGTCGGTCCCGCGTTCGGCCAGCGCCGCCACCAGCCGGCTGCCGACGAAGCCGGTCCCGCCGGCGACGAGCACCGGTGCGGTCATGCGATCGCCTCGACCGCGCAGGCGTGCGCGGACTCGGCGGCGGGGCTGGTCGGCAGGCTCAGCAGCCAGGCCAGGGGAGCGAGTCCGCTGGCGGCGTGCTCGGGCGCGGCGTGCCACGCCCGGAGGAAGCGGTCGGTGGTCGCTCGCTCAGCGGCTGCGTGGGGGTGGGCCAGGCCGCGGGTCCGGGCGCGCACCAGCTCGAGGTGGAACGCGCGACTGCTGGTGGCGTCGTAGAACCGGCGGAACGCCTCCCGGTCGCCGCGGGCCGACCGGAGCAGCAGGTCGGCGAGGTCGTCAGCGGTGTCCATCGGATCCTCCCAAACCTCAACAGATTTCCTAAACGCTCTGTTGAGGTTAGAGTGTGCACATGGACGAGGGCAAGGGCGCGCCGCTGACGATCGGCGACCTGGGGGAGCGCACCGGGCTGAGCCCGGCCGTGCTGCGCATGTGGGAGACCCGGCACAACTTCCCGGTGCCGCAGCGGTTGTCCTCGGGCCACCGCCGCTACACCGAGGACGACGTCGCCCGCGTGCAGCAGGTCCTGCGCCGCAAGGAGGCCGGCGTCCGGCTCGAGGTCGCGATCGCCGAGGCGTCGGCGGCCACCGCACCGACCTCGCCATCGATCTTCGCCGAGCTGCGCCGCAAGCACCCCACCCTCGTCACCCACCGGCTGAGGAAGTCCACCCTGATCGCGCTGTCGTGGGCCCTGGAGGACGAGTGCTGCGCGGTCGCCGACCGCCCCGTCCTCTTCGGCGCCTTCCAGCGGGGCGACTTCTACGACTCCTCCGCGGCGCGCTGGACCGAGCTCGCCCGCACCGCCCGGGCCGCCATCGTGTTCGCGGACCGCTGGAACGGCACGGCCTCCGACGCCGCGGGCCCGGCCCGCTCGCCACTGTCCGAGGACGCGCCCCTGCGCCGGGAGTGGGCCGTCGTCTGCGACGCCCCCGACTCCACCGCCTGCCTGTCGGCGTGGGAGCTCCCCGGGCAGGCCGACGTGCCCGACCGCCAGCGGGTCTTCGAGGCCGTGTGGACCGTCGACCCGGTCGCCGTGCGCGATGCCGCCCGCGTCGCGGCCGCGGTCGCTGCCGAGGCCGGCGTCCTCGGCGCGACGGACCTGGTCGCCGAGCTCGCCGGCGCACCGACCGCCCGTCCTGCGGCCACCGCCCCCGTGACCGCCCTGTTCAACCGTGTCGTCGCGTACGTCGACCGGCTCACCTGAGGAGGACCCGATGTCCGTCGTACCCACCGAGTTCGAGACGCGCCGCCCCGGCCCGCTCCAGCCGCTCGCCGTCCGCATCGGCGCGATCTCCTGGATGCCGCGCCTGCTGCCGGCGATCGTGCGCACCGACAAGGCCCTGCAGGGCGCCACCCGCGGCCGCGTCACGATCCTCGACGTCGCCGGCCTGCCCAACCTGATGCTGACGACGGTCGGCCGCAAGAGCGGCCTGCCGCGCAGCAACCCGCTCCTGTGCGTCCCGGACGGGCACCGGATCCTCATCGCGGGCTCCTACTTCGGCGGTCCCAAGGAGCCGTTGTGGGTCAAGAACATCGAGGCCAACCCCTCCGTCACCGCCCGCTTCCGCGCCGAGACGTTCGAGCTCGTCGCCCGCCGCCTCGAGGGCGCCGAGCGCGCCGAGGCCTGGCAGACCATGCTCGCGACGTGGCCGAACTTCGCCCGCTACGAGCAGCGGACCGACCGGCAGATCAAGGTCTTCGAGCTGGTCGCCGCCGACTGAGCCGACGCCTCGCGTTGCCATCGCCCCGGCGGGGTACTCCACGTTCGGCGCCCCGGATCCGGGACGCCAGGACGTATCGCGAGGAGGCCCGACGTGACCGATGTGGCGGACAAGGACGCCCCCGTGCGGGAGCCCATCGACCAGGCGACCATCCGGGCTGAGCTGGGCGTCGCCGACGAGTTCGACGCGGCCGCGGAGACCGAGCGCCGGGTCGCCTTCCTGGCCGACTACCTGGAGCGGGCCGGCGCGTCCGGCTACGTCCTGGGGATCAGCGGGGGAGTCGACTCCACGGTCGCCGGTCGGCTCGCGAGCCTCGCCTGCCAACGGGCGGGGCGGTCGTTCACGGCCATGCGCCTTCCCTACGGGGTGCAGGGCGACGAGGCCGACGCGACTGCGGCGGTCGCCTTCATCGAGCCCACGTCGACCGTGACGGTCGACATCAAGCCGGCCGTCGACGCGCTGCACGCCGCGACGACCGATGACACCCTGGCCGCAGAGAAGGCGGACTTCGTGAAGGGCAACACCAAGGCACGCCTGCGGATGACGGCGCAGTACGCCGTCGCCGGTCGCCTCGGTGCACTGGTGGTCGGCACCGACCACGCGGCCGAGGCCGTGATGGGCTTCTTCACCAAGCACGGCGACGGCGCCTTCGACGTCGGCCCGTTGCTCGGCCTGACGAAGTCGCGCGTGGTGGCCATCGGGCGCGAGCTCGGCGCGCCGGACCACCTCGTCGAGAAAGTGCCGACGGCCGACCTCGAGGAGCTGCGGCCGGCCCTGCCGGACGAGGTCGCCTACGGCGTCACCTACGCCGAGATCGACGCCTACCTGACCGGTGACGACGTCGGCGAACGGGCGCGGCGCGTGATCGAGGACGCCTACCGTCGTACCTCCCACAAGCGGCAGCTGCCGCCGGGGCCCTGAGCCGTGGTCGACAAGGTCGCCGAGGCGGTCAGCGACACCGTTGCCGAGATCGCCTCCATCGCCGCCGAGCGGTCCCTCGCCGTCGCCTGCGCGGAGTCGCTCACGGCGGGCGCGATCGCGAGCGCGCTGGCGCGGGGTGAGGGCGCCGCGTCGTGGTTCGCCGGTGGCGTGGCGTCGTACATGAGCCGGGTGAAGTACGACGTCCTGGGCGTCACGGAGGGACCGGTGATCACCGCGTCCTGTGCCGAGGAGATGGCGCAGGGCGTCGCCAAGCTGCTCGCCGCCGATGCAACTGTCGCCGTCACCGGCGTCGGCGGTCCCGGCGAGGAGGAGGGCGAGCCGGCCGGCACGGTCTTCATCGCGAGCCTCGTGGACGGCCGGACCCGGGTCGAGCTGTACCGGTTCGACGGCGATCCGCCGTCGGTGCTGGACCAGACGACCGCGGCCGCCGTCGCCCAGCTGCTGGCTGACCTGAGGCGGGCGCCGGGGGACTAGCGGCGTTCGCCGCCGCTCCCGAGGAAGGGAGCAAGCGC